>NZ_JBYNWG010000001.1:4807500-6685000 GCF_057786095.1 Mesorhizobium sp. P160219 | reverse complement strand
AAGTAGGGCCATAGTGGGTGACAGCCCCGTACGCGTAATGCAATCAATCGTCCTCGAGTAAGGCGGGACACGTGAAATCCTGTCTGAAATTGGGAGGACCACCTTCCAAGCCTAAGTACTCGTGCATGACCGATAGCGAACTAGTACCGTGAGGGAAAGGTGAAAAGCACCCCGACAAGGGGAGTGAAAGAGTACCTGAAACCGATTGCCTACAAACAGTGGGAGCCCGCAAGGGTCACCACGTACCTTTTGTATAATGGGTCAGCGACTTAGTGTGACGAGCAAGCTTAAACCGCTAGGTGTAGGCGCAGCGAAAGCGAGTCTGAACAGGGCGTTCAGTTCGTCGCATTAGACCCGAAACCGAGTGATCTAGCCATGAGCAGGTTGAAGGTAAGGTAACACTTACTGGAGGACCGAACCCATAACTGTTGCAATAGTTCGGGATGACTTGTGGCTAGGGGTGAAAGGCCAATCAAACTCGGAAATAGCTGGTTCTCCGCGAAATCTATTTAGGTAGAGCGTCGACCGAATACCCCAGGGGGTAGAGCACTGGATGGGCTAGGGGTCCTCACCGGATTACCAAACCTAACCAAACTCCGAATACCTGGGAGTACTAGTCGGCAGACACACGGCGGGTGCTAACGTCCGTCGTGAAAAGGGAAACAACCCTGACCTACAGCTAAGGTCCCCAAGTTATGGCTAAGTGGGAAAGGATGTGAGGATCCCAAAACAACCAGGATGTTGGCTTAGAAGCAGCCATCATTTAAAGAAAGCGTAACAGCTCACTGGTCTAAATAAGGGTCTTTGCGCCGAAAATGTAACGGGGCTAAAGCCATACACCGAAGCTTAGGGTTTGGTCCGCAAGGGCCAAGCGGTAGCGGAGCGTTCTGTAAGCTGACGAAGCCATACCCGTGAGGGGTGGTGGAGGTATCAGAAGTGCGAATGCTGACATGAGTAACGTAAGGGGAGTGAGAGACTCCCCCGCCGAAAGACCAAGGGTTCCTGCTTAAAGCTAATCTGAGCAGGGTTAGCCGGCCCCTAAGACGAGGCGGAAACGCGTAGTCGATGGGAACCACGTTAATATTCGTGGGCTTGGAGGTAGTGACGGATCGCACAAGTTGTCCAATCTTATCGGATTGAACGGGCAGCGGAGCGGTTCCAGGAAATAGCTCCTCCTTATAAACCGTACCCGAAACCGACACTGGTGGTCAGGTAGAGTATACCAAGGCGCTTGAGAGAACTATGCTGAAGGAACTCGGCAAATTGCACGCGTAACTTCGGAAGAAGCGTGACCCTTTTCTACGCAAGTAGAGGAGGGTGGCACAGACCAGGGGGTAGCGACTGTTTATCAAAAACACAGGGCTCTGCGAAGTCGCAAGACGACGTATAGGGTCTGACGCCTGCCCGGTGCTGGAAGGTTAAGAGGAGGGGTGCAAGCTCTGAATCGAAGCCCCAGTAAACGGCGGCCGTAACTATAACGGTCCTAAGGTAGCGAAATTCCTTGTCGGGTAAGTTCCGACCTGCACGAATGGCGTAACGACTTCCCCGCTGTCTCCAGCATAGACTCAGTGAAATTGAATTCCCCGTGAAGATGCGGGGTTCCTGCGGTTAGACGGAAAGACCCCGTGCACCTTTACTATAGCTTTACATTGGCATTCGTAGTGGCATGTGTAGGATAGGTGGTAGGCTTTGAAACCTGGGCGCCAGCTCAGGTGGAGCCACCCTTGAAATACCACCCTTATTACTATGGATGTCTAACCGCGGCCCGTTATCCGGGTCCGGGACAATGTATGGTGGGTAGTTTGACTGGGGCGGTCGCCTCCTAAAGAGTAACGGAGGCGCGCGATGGTGGGCTCAGAACGGTCGGAAATCGTTCGCTGAGTGCAATGGCATAAGCCTGCCTGACTGCGAGACTGACAAGTCGAGCAGAGACGAAAGTCGGTCATAGTGATCCGGTGGTCCCGCGTGGAAGGGCCATCGCTCAACGGATAAAAGGTACGCCGGGGATAACAGGCTGATGACCCCCAAGAGTCCATATCGACGGGGTTGTTTGGCACCTCGATGTCGACTCATCGCATCCTGGGGCTGGAGCAGGTCCCAAGGGTATGGCTGTTCGCCATTTAAAGCGGTACGTGAGTTGGGTTCAGAACGTCGTGAGACAGTTCGGTCCCTATCTGCCGTGGGTGTAGGAATATTGAAAGGATCTGTCCCTAGTACGAGAGGACCGGGATGGACGGATCTCTGGTGGACCTGTTGTGGCGCCAGCCGCATAGCAGGGTAGCTATATCCGGACGGGATAACCGCTGAAGGCATCTAAGCGGGAAACCCACCTTAAAACGAGTATTCCCTGAGAACCGTGGAAGACGACCACGTTGATAGGCCGGGTGTGGAAGAGCGGCAACGCTTGAAGCTTACCGGTACTAATAGTTCGATCGGCTTGATCGTTCTCATTCCTTATGCTCATCGTGAACACGATGATCTGACCAGCGCTCACGCATGAGCGGCCCTTAACAGGGCCTATGCTCCGCGAGGGCGCCGGAAAACCGGCGACGCGCAGTCGCGCTTGCGGACTTGTCCGTTAGCTAGACACAAACGTCGCCTTGGCACGAAAAAACAGCTTCTCGATATAACGTGCGTTTTGCCGACCTGGTGGTTATGGCGGAGCGGCTGCACCCGATCCCATTCCGAACTCGGCCGTGAAACGCTCCAGCGCTGATGGTACTTCGTCTCAAGACGCGGGAGAGTAGGTCGCTGCCAGGTCTGCAAAACGCACGTTGAACTCTCATCCGCAAACCGGATGAAACTGAAATCTTCTCTCTACGAAAAGGCCCGCCAAGGGATCACGGGCCGCGCAAGCGGCCCTTTCATTTGGTCAGCCATATACCTATCTGTAAGCCATCCTGTTCATAGGCCCAGGCTTACGTCCAGATAAGCAAGCAAACGCTTGCTTCAGATCCGGAGCAGGCAAGAGCTTGCCCTGGAGAGTCCGGAGCAAGCAAGAGCTTGCCCTGGAGGTGACGCGGGGTGGAGCAGCCCGGTAGCTCGTCAGGCTCATAACCTGAAGGTCACAGGTTCAAATCCTGTCCCCGCAACCAACAAAAAAAGCCCGCTTCACGCGGGCTTTTTGCGTTCGGACCGTGATCGATGGCCGCGACCGGATATTCAACGATCGAGGAGGGCAGCAAGGCTGGCGTGCTCGACTTTATTGACAGGTCCGCGAACCGGGGGGTGATGCCGCCTCGGCGCATTTCGGCGAGAGCTACACGTCGAGCATTGGAAGTTCGCCAACCCGTCATGGCAATCGATCTGCACGACAACAGCATGATTCGAGCCGCGGAGAGATCGTCGTGCGAAGGCGCGAATCGTTGATCTAAACAACCCGCGCCTTGCCGAAGCTTTTCGTCGCGGGCCGCGTCAGCCAGCTCGCCGCAATGACGCCTGGAAGGCCAGCGAGGTCCAGCTGTTGCTCGAGGCGAGATGGCAATAGAGCAGCGCAAGCGCGCCGGATTTCCTGAGATCAAGAAACGCCTCGTCGCTCAATTTGTTGAAGGCCGGCTCGTCGATCACCTGAAAGTCGGTGAGGTTGAGGGTCTCGCCGCCCTCCAGCGTCACCTTGCTCTGCCGCGGCGCGAACAGGCCGTGCGCGTCGATCTTGTCGATCATGGCGCGAGTCGCATTGAAGTCGGTCTGGAACTGGCTGCAGAAGGCGAGCGCCTGCTTCGAGGCCTCGGCCGGCTCGTTGCCGTCGAAGAAGGGCGCGATCTCGTCGCTGTCCTTGGACGAAGGCATCTGCTCGACGACGCGTTCGCTGGCACGGTCGATGCACAACGTCAGGCGGCCGGTCGTTTTCGATTCATCGGCGAGGATGAAGGGGTAACGGCGGACATAGGCGGGAATGTAATGCGGCTCCGCCCATTTGCCGTCGGCGCCTACGAACAGGTTCTGGTCCTGGCGCAGACCGGTGATGATGACAGGCGCCTTGGCGTCGCCAATGAAAACGATCGGATAGGAGCGCATCGCCGCCGGCATTTCCGATGCGACGACGGGGATGGCGTGCGCGGTGCGGGCAAAGGAGAAATCGGCCCGCGCCGTAAGGCCGAGTGAGCCGTGCCGCAGCGGATTGAGCGCCTCGGGTTTTTTGTAGAACAGCGGCAGCGTGTTGGTCGCGGTGCTTCCGGCCGGGGCCGTGTCTGTTTTCGCGTCAGTCATCCCTAGTGTTCTCCTCTTATACCATTCCGGTTTAGGCCAGTGGCTGCCGGTGCGCAACGCGTTGACGGCTGCTTCACCCTACGTGGCCAAGATAAATCTATCTGTTTGTTTGATCGTGCTCTTTTGTACTTCTGGAGATCGAGCTCTATAGACAGCACGCCATGAAGCGGCGAGATTGGCTGACGGGATAGACATCTCAAGAGAGCCGTCTGAAAGACAGACGAACCAGGGCAGGCGCATGGCATCGCTTTCGGATTTCGAGCAGGGGCAGAGCTTTTCCGTCGAAGCCGGCGGTCAGACGCTCACGATGGAACTGAGCGCGGTGCAGCCCATTGCCAACAGCCCGCGCGACGGCGGTGGCTTCACGCTGCTGTTCAGGGGGCCGCGCGACGCGGCGCTGCCGCAGGCTATCTATCGGTTCAACGGCAAAAGCGGCGCCCATGAGATCTTCATCGTGCCGATCGCTGCCGATGAGGCAGGGCGGCTTTACGAGGCGGTATTCAACTGATTTTTTTCGACCGGATCGGCCACGGGGACGCTCCGACATATGATCGACTATATCGAGATTGCGGACGTATTTGACGGAGCGGCGTGTAGCGCACTGTGCGCGGAAATTCGGGCGGCCTTGGGCCGGCCGGCCGGCCTGCTGGGGCGTGCCGACCAGAAGATGGCATGGCCGGAGATCCGAAAGACCGTGCGCGCCGATGTTTCGCAGGCCACTGAAGAGCGAGTGAGTGCCCTGTTGGCGCAGCAGAAGGCGGCTCTGGAGCGGCATTTCGGGCTGCTGCTCGGCCAGGTCGAGAAACCTCAGTTCCTTCACTATCGGCAAGGCGATTTCTTTGTGCCGCACCAGGATGGCAACACGCCGCTCATTCACGACGAGTCGCGGTTCCGAAAGATCTCGGTGGTGATCTTTCTCAACCGTCAATCGGACAACCCTTCGCCAGAAAGCTATGCAGGCGGCTCGCTGGTCCTGCATGGGCCTTACAGCGGCCCGGACCTGCGCATTGCCATGCCGGCATTGCCGGGCTCTCTCGTCGCCTTTCGCTCGGAAACGACGCATGAAGTCACCCCGGTCACGTGCAACGAACGTTTCACCATCGTCTCCTGGTATCGCGGCACGTGACGACCGGCACGGCCCTTACGGCGAACGGATCATCAGGTCGTAGAGGCCCTTGTCCTCGGCAACGGTGAAGCCGAGGCGTTTGTAGAGCCGCCGCGCTGGATTGTTCTTCTCGACATGGATCGAGACCGACTTGCCGACGGCGGCGGCCTCATCGATGAGATCGGCGAGCAACGCACCGCCAGACCCCTTGCCGCGATGCGCCGGCAGGAAGGCGATATCTATGATGCAATGCTCGCTCGCCGAGCGCTCGATATACAGGCGACCGATATCTTGCCTTGCCTGCTCGATCACCAGCCAGTCGGCGTTGGGATAGTATTTCTGGTAATGCGCGTGCTGCGCTTGAAACTGCATGTCGAGGAACGCCGTTTTCTGCGCATCGCTCCACGGCGTGACGGCAAGTTCTTCGGCGCGGGTCGAGGCGTAGAGCGCCGACAGGAACGGCAGATCGGCGTCCGCCATCGGGCGGAACGTCAGATCAATCCGCGCCGCGCGCACCCAGCAAAATATAACAGGCCCGTTGTCCACAATCGGAAGCTGGATCATGGAGTGGCGCTTACGGACGCGCCGGATAAACGCCTTGCATGGCAATGATGAACGTCATCGCCAGATAGGGAGGCAGGTTGTTGTGAGGCAACGTACTGCCCGTTATGCTCAGTGCCTGGGGGTCCATCTGGACCAGATTTTGCGAAGTGTTGTTCTGATACAGCGTTCCGCCCCCCGACTTCCCCAGAACAACCGCATCGGTAAGAGTTCCCTGGGCGCCACTCTCGGTGGATATCGCGACAAAATGATTATGTTGCGGCATTTCCGTTTGCAGAAGGGTGACGGACGTTTCGCCACCCGTCTCGCCGAGAAACCGCTCCGACAAGCCATTGCCCTGTCCTTGCCCCATGGGCGCGGAGCCAGCCATATTCGGCAACGCGAAGGTCGACTTGCCGTCGCCGCCGTAAACTGTGCCCAGCAGCGAAAACAGCGCCGTATTCTGCGAGATTGGCAGGAGCTGGCCATCGCAGGTCGCCCACCCCGTCGGGGCGAAATCTCCGGCAAAAATTCGAATTTCGGCGACGAACGGATTGGTCATGGCAAGTCTCTAGCTTTGCTGGGGGAAGATGCCAAATAGCGAGATGATGAAACTGACGGCGAGGAACGGCACCATATTGTCGTGAGGCTGGCTGCCGCCGGCCGGCGAAATGGCTCCGGCGGCCATGTTGCCATCAGGTGCGATACCCACATAGGGCGTCAGCAGGCTCGATGTCGCCAGGACACCGCCGGACGGACCCGGATTCTTGGCGATATTCGACGAACCGGTCCAGGTATGGGAATGGTTCGGCATTTGTTGGGTTGAAACAGTGACGGATTCGACCCCGCCCAGTTCTCCGATGATATAGGTCTGGCTGACCAGCGGGCCCTTGCCAGCATGGACGGGGATGCGGGATGCGAGGTTGGGCAGGGCGAATGTTTCCTCCCCGTCGCCGCCATAGGTCGTACCGATCAGATTGAACAAGGTTTCGTTCTCGGAGATCGGCATCAGCTGGCCTTGGCAGAACGCCCAGCCATTCGGAGGGAAATTGCCACCGAACATCCTGATCTCGCCGACAAAAGGTTGGCTCATCGAAGCGTCCTCTTAATTTCGCGACGGGAATATGCCTTGCAGGGCAATGATGAAATTCAAGACGAGATAGGGCGATCTGTTCTCATGCTGCTGGCCGCCACCGACGAAAGTGATGTTTTCCTTCGCCATAGCCACCGCGCTGCCAGGCGGCTGATAGATCGGGCTGGCGTTCGCCCCCAACAGCGCGCCGGATGGATTGTTGACGTTGCCGGCAGTGTTCGATGCGTTGACGAAATGGTTGTGTGTCGGCATTTCGCCGAGCGTGAGCGTGTGAAACTCTTCGCCGCCCTGGCCGCCGACAATTGCACCGATAGGGCCGCCCGTATGAACCGGCGCACGTCCCCTCATATCCGGAAGGGCAAAATTTGTCTGGCCGTTGCCGCCGTACCTGGTGCCAAGAAGTGAGAACAATGGCTGGTTCTGGTTAAGCGGCAACAACTGGCCGTTACAAAATGCCCAGCCGCGCGGTGCATAGTTCCAGGAAATGATCTTGACTTCACCTAAATAAGGCTCGCTCATCCCCGTTCCCTTCGTTGGCGGCTTACTGTCTGAATTCTTGTATTATGCCTAAGTAAGACAACAAGTCGATATCAGATTCATAAAATATATTTCCTAGGACGAAATCCAAGGTTGCTGACTACGGTGTCGCGGCAGGCAGCAGTGGCAGCGGCTGGTTGAAGAACGTCCGGGTGTCCGTCAGTGCCGTTGCCCCGCCATTGACGGTTTCGATACCGGCCTCGCTCGCCTGCGGTACGTTGATCGTGCCGTCGGCGCCGCCGAGGCCGTCCGCGAGGAAGCGGATGGCATTGGCGTTGTTGACGTTGGTGATGGTGTTGGCATGAACGTCGGCATTGATGATAGCGCCGGCAAATGTGGCGGTGACCGTGATGCCGCGGCTGTCGGCATTGTCGCGAATGGTGTTGTTGGTGACCGCCGCGTGCACGGTGCCCGGCTGCACGAGCTGCGTGATCGAGACGCTGTCGCCACCGCTTATGCCGTTGACGCCGATGCTCTGGATAATGTTGTTGTCGATCAGCACCTTGGCGACGCCGAGGCTTTCATGCCCAACCCTGATGCCGTTGCCGGTTCGCGATCCCGAGGTTGCTACGCCTTGCGTACCGATGACGTTGTTGGCGATTGTGCCGTCAAGCGTCCGTGCGAGGTCGCCGCTGCTGAACACGTTGATGGCCGTCGAGTCGCTGTTGGTGACGGTGTTGTTCCGGACGGTGAAATTCAGATTGCCGCCCGTGCCGGCGCCGGAATTGCTGCTCTGGGTGAGGTTGATGCCGTTGTTCAGATTGTTGAATAGATTTCCCGTGGTCTCGCCGATGTGAGCGTTGACGGTGCCGTCATTGGCAATGACGAACAGACCGGTTCCAGGGATGACTCCCGGTCCGGGATAGGCGTTGTTGCCGGTGAAGGTTGCGCCGTCGACGGTCAGCGTCATCGTCGGCGCGCCGGCGACACCGGCGCCGTCCGCCTCGAAGATGAAGTCGCTGCCGGCATTGTTCGAGGCGCCGTTGTTCGAGAACGTGCCGCCGCTCACCACCAGGTTCGCCAACGTGCCGCCGGAATTGATGACCTGCACGTTATGGGTGAATGAGTTGGAGACCGTGAGGTTGGTGAACGTGGTGACGTGCGAGGCGTTGCCGGTAAGTTCGTTGAACAGGATTCCGGACTCGGTGTTGGCATCGGCATTGCTGTTCAGGGTCAGACCGTTGAGCACCACGCCGTTGACCCGCAGCCCCTTTATGCCGTTGCCCGCATTGTCGCTGATGATCATGTTGCTCAGGCTGACATCCTGAGTGTCGGTCAGGCTGACGCCATCGCCGGCCGAGTTCTGGATCGTGCCGCCGCTGCCCCCCGTCGCGCCGGTGCCGGTCACCACCAGATTGCCGCTGGTGCCGGTGTTGTTGAGCACGATGCCGTTGGCTGCACCATTGGACGCAATGCTCCTGAACGTCACGTCGCCGGCGCCGATCGTCGTGTTGGCGACATTAAGCGCCGTGCCCGTGCCGGACGCGATGGTGTTGCCGGTGCCCTGCACCGTCACCGTGCCGCCGCCGGTGGCATTGAAACCGGCGCCGCTGGTGGTGGCGATGACCAGCCCGCCATTGGTGAAGTTGATCGTCGCACCGGTATTGTCGCTCAGGCTGACGCCAGCCGCCGTGGTCGAGGTGATCGACTTCGACGCGCCGGAGAAGGTGATGATGCCGGCGACATTGTCGTCCAGCAGGAGGCCGATCTGGCCCGCCGCATTATGCGTGATGTTGCCCGACAGGGTGATGTTGCCGGCGGTCAGGGCGCGATCCTGGATGTTGACCGCCTGGCCGGTGCTGCCGCTGGTGATCGCGCCGGCATAGGTGAAGGCCGCCGTGCCGCCGCTGTTGGCGGTGCCTAGGCCATCGCCGATACGGATCACGGCGCTTGTTCCGCCCACCAGCGCGCCGGTGCCGAGGTCGATCGCTCCCGAACCGGTGACGGTATCGAGGATGACGGCGCTGGTGCCGCCGGCGCCTTTGTTCGTGGAAGCGAAGGTCACGCCGCCCGCCGCGATGGCAACGCTGTCAAGGTTGACCGCGACGCCGCTGCCGGTCGAAATCGTGTTGCCCGAGCCGATAACGGTCACGGTGCCAGTACCGTTGCTCGTGGCGTTGAAGCCGGTGCCGGAGGTGGTGGTGATGGCTAGGCCGCCGCCGGTGAAGTTGACCGCGGTGTTGGTGTTCGCCGTCAGGTCGACGGCATTGTTGGCTCCGGTGGTCAGTATCTTGCTGGCGCCGGAGAAGTTGATCGTGCCGCCGGTGTTGGCGTTGACGAGGATCCCGTTGGCCACGCCGCCGGTGGCGCTGAGAGTGCCCGACAATGTCGTGGTGCCGGCGGTGCGGGTGGAGATGCTGACGACGTTTCCGGCCGTGGTCTTGGTGACCGAGCCGGCATAGCTGACATTGGCCGAGCCGCCGGTGACCAGGAAGGCCGCGCCGGTCGCGCCGCCGAGCACACCGGAGCCGAGGCTGACAGTGCCGGCGCCGGTGACATTGGTCAGCGACACGTTGTTGGTGCCGCCGGTCGAATTGGTCGAGGTGAAATTGATGCCGGTGGTGGTGGCGATGCCGTTGAGGTTGACCGCCTGCGCGGAAGTGGAGCTCACCGTGCCGGTCGTCACATTGACCGTGCCGCCATTGATGGCGCTGAATCCGGTGGTGCCGTTTGTGACGATGTCGAGGTTTGCGAAGCTGACGGTCGAGGCCGTGGCGCCGTTGTTGATCGCGACTGCGGTGCCGGTCATCGGCGTCGTGGTGCCGAGATCGACCGTACCGGTGAAGCTCACCGTATTGGCCGCCGTCGCGCCGGAAATGCTGATGCCGCTCGCAGCGCCGTTGGCGATCACCGAGCCGGCGAAGGTGAAGCTGCCGCCAGCGCGGGTCGAGATCGTGGCCGCCGCGCCCGACGTGCTGATGATGGAGCTGGCGCCGTCGAAGCTGATCACCGCGTTGCCGCCGGTCACCGAAAGGCCGCTGCCGCCCGATATATCGACATTGGTACCGGCAATCGTGCCGCCAGCGCCCGACGCGCCGCCGAAGGCGATGCCGGTGCCGGTCGCTGCGGTGGTGATGTTGACGTTGGTCAGCGTCGTCGTGCCGGTGGTGTTGTCGAGTTTGAAAGCAATGCCGGTGGCGCCGGTGCTGGTGACGTTGGTGATGGTGGTGTTGGACGCGTTCAGCCACACATCGCTGGCGTTGCCGGAGAAAGTAACGTTGTTGATCGTCGTGCTGTTCGACGGCGTGATCTCGATACCCTGCGTGGCGAAATTGCTGATGGTCATGTTGCTGATGACGGTATTCGCAGCACCCGCGCCATTGTCCTTGACGCCACGCGCGGCACCCGCCGGGCTGCCATTCAGGATGAAGCCGTCGATGATGTTGCCGCTGGCGCCGAGCGTGATGACATTGTTGCCGGCGCTCGTCGTCAGCGTCGCGGCGCCATTGGGCGTCTGGTCGATGATCGAGATGCTGTTGCTGGCGAGCTGGATGGTGGAGGGCACCGTCAGCGCCAGATTGATGTTGCCGTTGCCGAAGCCGCGCACCTGCTCGCCGGTGGCGAGCGCCAGCGTGTCGTTGCCATTGCTGCCTGCCGCGGTGATGGTGCCGCCATCGTTGACGAGAACCAGGATGTCCGTCGCCACGGCTGCTGCTTCGGCGGTGGCCAGCGTCGCGAGATTGTTCTGGTCGCGACCGCTGCCGTCACCGGTCGCGGACGCGCCGACGAAATAGACCTTGCCGACTCCGAAGCCCAGGCCGGGAGCCGACTGGAAGTTCACATCCTGGAAATTGTAGGTGCCGGCAACCGGCGCACTGGATGCGTCGATGCCTACATTGGCGCCGATGGTCGAGAGCTGGTCGGTCGCCGATTCGCCGTCGCCATAGGTGAAAGCGAGGTTGGTGGCGCTGTTGAGGAACACGCCGGTGTTGACGCCGGCAATGCTGGAGCTGGCGCCGCCGACAACGGCATCGCCGAGGCGTACCGTCTGGCCGCCAGTGGTGCCACGCAGGTCGACGCCTATCGAGGTGCCGGCGGCGGCGGCATTGGTGACATCGAAGTCATTGGCCGTCACCGCCGCATTGATGGTGGCACCGTTGAGGTCGAAGGCCACGCCCGTGGTGCTGTTCAGGCCGATGTCGAGATCGTTGAAGGACAGCGCCGCGCCAAGCGCGCCGGAAACATCGACACCACGCGTGGTGATGCCTTGCAGGTTGACCGTGCCGAGAATGATGGCGCCGCCGCCCGACGAGGCGATATTGGTCAGCGAGATGCCGGTTGCGGCGGCAGTGGCCGAAACACTGTCGAAATTCATGCCCTCAGCGCCAATCGTAACGCCATTGAGGTTCAACGCGGTGCCGCCGGCCGTCGTGGTGATGCTGTTGTCGCTGAGGAGCGCGCCGACGCTGACCGTGCCACCGCCGCTGGCGTTGAAGCCCGTGCCGGAGGTGGTGGTAATCACCAGGCCACCCGTATCGAAGTTGATCGTCGCGCTGGTGTTAGTCGTCAAGTCGACCGCCGTATTGGCGCCAGTGGTCAGCGTCTTCGTGCCACCGCTGAGAGTGATGGTCCCGCCGGAGTTGCCGTGGACATAAATACCATTGTCGAAACCGCCGGTGGCGCTGAGCGCGCCGGACAGTGTGACCGTGCCGCCGGTGACGCCGGAGATGTCGACGATCTTGCCGGCGGTGGTCTTGGTGACCGTGCCGCCATAGCTGACGGTCGCAGCACTGCCATTGAGCAGGAATGCGACGCCCGAAGCGCCGCTCAATGCGCCGGATCCGAGGCTGACTGTTCCGGTGACATTGGCCAGGCCAACATTGTTGGTGCCGCCGCCCGACGAGGTCGAGTCGAGCGCAATGCTGGCGGCGACGTTGATGAGGTTGATCGCCTGGCCGCTGGTCGAATTTACCGTCTGGGCTGCAGCGGAAGCGGTGATGCCCATAACGCCACCGGTCCCGACAATGCCGGTGCCGCTGGTGGTATCGATGGTCAGGCCGTTGAGGAAGTTCACCGTGCCGGCGCTTTGCGAGAAGCCGACGCCGCTGCTCGTGTCGATGTTAGCGAGGCCGGCGATGTTGAGGTTGCCGCTGACCCAGTTTATGCCGCCGCCGGTCGTCGCGACGTTGTTCACCGTCACCGTGTTGAAGTTGAAAGTGCCGGGATTGGTGTTGATCGCACTGATGCCGAAGCCTGTGGTGCCGGTGATGATGGTGGCGCCGCTGACCGTGACGGTGGCGTCAACGCCATTGAAGGCGATGCCGTTGACGCCACCGTAGGCGGTGATGCTGTCGAACTGGATATCGCCGGATACACCGGATAGCGTCAGGCCATAACCGCCGACGCCATTGGTGCTTGTGCCGGCGACGAAGGCGCCGCCGTCGACCTGGTCGATGCCGACGGTCGCTGGAACGGCATCGAAGGTTACACCGCTCACCCCAAAGCCGCCGGTTTCGCCATTGTTGCCCAGAAGCGTGATGTCGGAGAAGGCGCTGACCTTCATCAGCCCGGCGCCGACCGTGCCGTCAACCTTGGCAATGTCGCCGCCGGTTGCCGACAGGATCAGGTTCGACAGTGCGATCTGGCTGGCAGCGGCGCCGTCGGTAAGCGACAGGGCGCCACCGGTGCCGCCGGCGATCGTGGCGCGGCGCAGGATAAGATCGGTGATGTTGGTGCCGGAGATGCCAAGGCCCGCACCGGTGTTCTGCACGATGACATTTTCGATGCCGGCCTTGCCGGAGAAATCGATGGTGTTGCCGCTCGCGGTCGTCAGCGTCGCCAGCACGCTGTCGACATTGGACGCTGCCGTGATGACGGTCGAGGCATTGATGCCGCTGAAGCTGAAGTTGCCGCCGAGGCCGCCGCCGACGGCGCCCAGCGGCGCGGTATCGATGGAATCGCCGGCCTTGAGACCGATCAGGATCTGGCCATCGGCAAGGTTGAGCGTGTTGTTGCCGCCGCCATTCTGCTGAGCCTGCATCATGTCGATGAGGTTGCTGGTGCCGTTCTGCGACGTGTCGACAAGGATGACAACCGAGGCGCCCGACGCTTCCGCGCCGGCAATCGAGCCCGGATTGGCGGCGGTGCCGTCGCCGTCGCCGTCCTGGTCGACATAATAGGTGGTCGGTCCCTGGGCCTCGGAGAGGTCGCCGATGAAACCGCCATTGGCGCCGTCGACATCCTGGAAATTATTGGTGCCGCCGACCGGGAAAACGCCGGTGGAATTGAGGATGTCGATTGCCTTGACCGTCGACAGCTTGTCGACCGCGCTTTCGCCGTCGCCATAGATCAAGTTGATCGCCGTCGTCGGGGTGAACTGGAAGCCGATGCCGGGTCCGGCGCCGGCGCCGCCGATGGTGGAGGATGCGCCGGCCGTGTTCGGATCGCCGAGCTGGATGGTGCCGGTGCCGGTGGTGTTGGACAGGTTGACGGCGGTGGTGCCGGTCGAGGAAGCACTGGTGAGCGTGAAACCGCCAGTCGTGAAGATGCTGTTGACGACTGCATCGGCGAAGGTGATGCCGGTCGAATTGTCGCCGGGCATGGCGATGGTCAGGCTGGCGAAGTTTACCGTCGAGCCGAGCGTGCCGGAAATGTCGACGCCGGTCGAGGTGATGCCTTGCAGGTTCACCGTGCCGAGATTGAGCGTGCCGCCGCTGACATTGTTGAGCGAAACGCCGGTCGCCGCTCCATTGACCGAGATGGAGCTAAAATTGATGCCGCCGGCGCCGACCGTCGCGTTGTCGAGGTTGAGCGCGGTGCCTGTCGTCGTGGTTATCGAGTTGCCCGTGCCGCTGACGCTGACCGTGCCGGCGCCGAAAGTGCTGGCGGTGAAGCCGGCGCCGCTCGAGGTGGTGATGACCAGGCCGCCATTGGTGAAGTTGAGCGTGCCCATGCCCTGGGTCGGGCTGATGCTGGGCAACTTGACGATCGCGTCGTTGGTGCCGCTGCTGGTGTTGAAGACCTTCGACGCACCGGAGAAGGTGGCCGTCCCGTTAGACGATCCGTCAAACCGCACGCCGATGCCCGTGCCGGTATGATCGATCGTGCTTGAAATATTGTAGACGCCGTTGGCGTTGCCGGTGAAGACGAAGGCCGCCGTACCAATGCCAGTTGCTGCCGTAGTCGAAACGACCGAACCGCTCATGTTGAGCTCGCTCCAGTCGGCCACGGCCTGCACGACCATGCCGGTGTCGACCTTGATCGAGCCGTTGTAGTTCAGCGTGGCGTGAATGAGGTCGTTACCGCCGCTGACGGCGATAGCCGCACCGGTGGTGCTTGTCGTCGCGCCGATGCTGGCGACGCCGCCATTGCCGCCAACGTTGATGATTCCTGCCTGCAGGCCGTTCGTGACAATGCCGGCTTCCCCACCGTCGATGGTCAGGGTGGAGCCGGCGACGTTGGCGATGTTTATGGTGCCCACTTGCGGGCCGCCGATATCAAACCCTCGGTAGCTGACGTCGAGATCGGTCGTGCCGGTGAAATTCACCGCACCGGTGCCGAGCAGGGCGTTCAGCGAGGCGCCCATGTAGCCGGTATCTTTCAGGCCGCCAATGTTGACGTCGCCCGCCAGATTGGACCCTGTCAGCAAGACGCCGGCAGCGTCCGATGTCGATACGGCCGAGACGCTGTCGAAGGTGACGCCGGCGACGCCGACGTCGGCGAAGACAATGAACAGACCATTGCCGCCGGAGGCGATCTTGTTGCCGGTGCCGGACACGCTGACGGTGCCGCCGAAGGCGGCGCCGAAGCCTTCTCCGGTCGTTGTCGTGATATCCAGGCCGCCATTGGTGAAGTTGATCGTGCCGTCCGTGTTGTCATACGGGACGATGGCGGAGAGGGGGCCTGTGTAGCCGATCTGTACAGCTGTCGTCGCGCCAGAGCTTATCTTCTTGCTGCTTCCCGAGAAGGTGACGGTCGCCGCCGTGCCGTTGGCGATGCCACCGATGAAGATCTGGCCGCCATCGGCTGCGTTGCCGTCGGTCAGATTGCCCGACACCGTCACCGAGCCGCCGGTCAGTTCCTGGATCGAGACGGCGGCACCGGTGCCGTTGCTGGCGATGGTGCCGGCATAGGAGATGATTGCATTGCCGCCGCTCTGATCGGCCGCCGAGCCGACGTTGAAGGCTGTACCCGAACCGGTGTTGGTCAGCGTGCCGGTGCCGAGCGCGACCGTACCGGTCAGATGCTGCAGGTCGACACCGCTGCCGGAACTGAAGCTGGCGCTTGTCGAGGCGAAATTGATGTTGGCCGCAATGCCGTCGAGCGCCACCGCTCCCGCATTGGTGGCATTGATCGTTCCGGTCGTGACGTTGACCGAGCCGCCTCCGGTTGCAGTGAACGCCGTTGCGGCGTCCGTGGTGATGTCGACATCGGCGAAGGTGATTGTGGCGCCGGTGTTGTTGGTCAGCGATACGCCGCTGCCGCCGATCGTCGCCTTGTCCGTGAAGTTGACCAAGCCGCCGGTGCGGTTGGCGATTGCGATGCCGCCACCGGTCAGCGTGCCGGGCGTCGCGCTGTTGGGCAAGGTGCCGCGGGTGACCGTAATGTTGCCGTTGCCGCCGTCGACATCGAGCAGCGTGCCGGCAACGTTGATATTGTTGTTGATAATCGACAGGTTGCCGGTGAGGCCGTCGACGTTGAACGCCGTCTGGCCGGCAGCGACATTGCTGACGGTGACGCCTTCGACAACGATGCCGCCGGAATTGTTGAAGCCACCCACGCTCTGGTCGATGACGAACACCGAGCCGCTGCCGCCGCTGTAGTCGAAGGCGGTGTTGCGCACCTGATTGCTGCCGAGCAGATGAAGGGTGTCACCCGTGCTCTTGACCACGCCCTCATCGCCGGTGACATTGCCGCCGGTGGCGCCGAGATTGCCCTGCACATTGACCGGCTGGAACGTACCGGAGGTGAGGATGGAATTGCCGTTGCCGAAACCGGTGATCGACTGTCCCGAATCGAGCGTGAACGGCGTCGCGCTGAGATCGACGGTGCCGACAAAGGCGTAGGTCTGCGTGCCGACCATGGCATCGGCCTGCGCGGCCGTCACGGTGGTGACATCGGCGCTCAGCCCGTTCGTGCCCGCGTGAACAGTGCCGCCTGTCTGCGAGATCATGACGACCCCGCCGACAGTTACCGCTAGTTGGGCATCGCCGGTGAAGAAGACATCGTCGAAGTCGTAGTTGCCGAGCGCCGGATCCAGCCCGATCGTATTGACAGTGTAGCCGCCGGTTGCCGCGGTGATGAAGGATTCCAGCCCATCGGCGGAATTGCCGTCGCCGAAGGTGAAGTTGGCGTTGGCCGACGTGGCCGTGGTGCCGCCTGACGACAATTCGACACCGACGCCGACATTGTCGATCCTGGAGCCCTGCAGGAAGGTGATCGTCTTGTTGCCGGTCGTCGACGACAGGTCGATGCCGCGCGAGGTCAGGTCGCCGGTGCCGGTAATGCTGGTCAGCCCGAAATCGGCTGTCGTTGACGAGCCGCTGAAGTCAATGCTTGTCTGGTTCAGCCCTTCGCCGAGCAACACCGTCGTCGTACCGAAACTGACGTCGTTGTTTGTGCCGCTGAAGTTGATGCCCGCGCTGCCATCGGCAGAACCGATGACAACGATGGTGGGGCCAGAGAATGTGACTGACCCGGTATTCCCCCCAATATCGATGCCGTTGAGGCCCGGCGCACCGATTTCCGCATAGCCGAAGCTGACGGCGCCGGTGTTGCCGTTGAGCGCGATGCCATTGCCAAGCACCTGGCTGATGAGCACGTCGCCGCTGAAGCCGACCGTTGCCGTGCTGCCGCTGATCGAGATGCCGTCGCCGGTGGTGCTGCCGATCGTCGTCGGGCCGGTAACGCTGACGCTGCCGCTGACGCCCGAAAGGCTGACGCCGGTTGTGCCGCCGACGTGGCCGATGTTGGAGAGCGTGACACCGAGCCCGATATTCGACGCTGTAAAGGCGGATGTGGTGTTGTTGTTGACGGTACCGCCGTCGATCGAAAGCGAGCCGGTGCCAGTTGACGTGGCCTGGACGCCGCTGCCGCCATTGCTGGTCGCGTTGAGCGTCTGGAAGCTGGTGATGGCATTGCTGTTGATCAGCAAGCCGTCGCCGGCATTATCCGACACCGTCGTCGTGCCGGTGAAATTGTAGGTGCCGTCGCCCTGGATCGACAGCCCAGCGCCGCCATTACCGGTCGAGCTCAGATTGCTGCCGGAAACGTCGTTGGCGCCATCGAACAGCACGCCATTGAGGGCGGCCCCCGACACGGTCATGCCGGTCAGCACGACGCCGGTAACGCCGCTGCCATGGATGCCGTTGGCGGTACCGCCGGAGATGTTGAAGTCCTGGAGCGAGGTATTGTTGGCCAGCGTGACGACGTCGCCGCTGCCCGAAGCGGTCAGCGTTGCGGCACCGGCCGCATCCGAGATGGTGCTGCCGTGATCGACGTTGTCGCCGGTCACATTGATCGGCAGGCCGCCGAGCGAGAAGGTGCGGCCGTTGCCGAAAGAGGCCAGGGTCTGCCCCGCTTCGAGCGTAAAGCCGTCGGTGTCGTCGATGACACCGCGATTGACCAGCACGAAAATCGCGGTGCCGTCGGTATTGTTGTCGGCGTCGGTGATCGAAGCCAGGTCCGAAAGCGAGGTACCGTCGCCTGTGCCGCCTGCGGCGACAAAGATCAGCTGCGTCTGGTCGAACAGTTGCGGCCCGTTGAACGTCGTCGTGCCGAATGCGTATTGGCCCGAACCGGAATTGAGGCCGCGTGCGTCGAGCGAGGCGAGGTTGCCGCCGATCGAGCCGCCACCGAAGGTGAATTGGGCGTTGGCGGTGTCGGCTGGCGAGCCGGCAATGCCGAGCCGCACGCCGGTGCCGACATTGGCGATGGTGCCGCCATTGGTGATGATGATCGTGCCGCCGTTGGTCTGGACAAGGTCGATCCCGATGGACGTCGTGCCGCCGGTGCCGTTTATGTTCAGCGACTGCGCCGTGAAATTAGTCTGGCTGCCGGAGAAGTCGAGGCCGATGCCGGAGCCGAGCCCGGAGATGATGATGTTGCCGGCGATGACGGACGCATTGACGCCGGTAAACACCATGCCGTCGGTGCCGGGATCGGTGATGTTGATGTCGCCGAAGCGGATCGCGGCCGGCGAATCCGTGATCGCGATGGCCGGTCCGGTCGTGTTCGAGATCGTCGTCGCGCCGTTGACGGTGAAGCTGCCCGAAAGATTCTCGAGCACGACGCCCGATGCGCCGCCGGTCTGGGTGATCGAATCCAGCACGATATGGGCGGTGATCGGATCGATGAAGACACCGACGCCGTCGTCGCCGAGTGCCTTGTTGCCCGACACCTGGCCACCGGTGATGGTGATCGAGCCGGCGACCCCGGTGCCCTTCACGGTAATGCCGGCATCGTTGTTGTCGAGCGAGTTGAGGGTGGCGAAAGTGTAGGTGCCGTGGCCGGTTATATCCAGGCCGTCGTCGCCATTGCCCTGCAGCAGCGTCGTGCCGGTGAAGTTATAGGTGCCGTCGCCTTCGATGTGCAGTCCGTCGAGGCCGTTGCCGGTCGCGGTGAAGTTCGAGCCATTGACGCCGGTCGATGTACCGGTGAAGTCGGCGCCGTGGCCGCCGGTGCCGGTGACCGTGACGTTGGTCAACGTGGCGCCGGTGATGTTGTTGCCGAAGATGCCGTCCTTGCCGCCTGTGATGATGATGCCGCTCAGCGTGTTGCCGTTGGCGAGCGTCAGGACGTTGTTGGCGGGGTTGGTGCCCTGGAGGGTGCCGTTGGATCCGCCGAAATT
Organism: Mesorhizobium sp. P160219; assembly: GCF_057786095.1. Lineage (NCBI taxonomy): Bacteria > Pseudomonadati > Pseudomonadota > Alphaproteobacteria > Hyphomicrobiales > Phyllobacteriaceae > Mesorhizobium > Mesorhizobium sp. P160219. Next base: position 6,665,728 of record NZ_JBYNWG010000001.1, on the reverse strand, counting down.
GTAGGTGCCGATGCTGCCGTCGACGAGCCGCGCCTGGACGCCCCCGCCACCGCCGATGACGGTCTGGCCGTTGGCGAGCGTCACACCGGCTGTCGTAATGTTGCCCTTGCCGCCGAGCGCGACGACGACGCCGTTCGCGCCGGCGCCGGCGACCGCATTGTCGAGCGTGGTCGGGTCGCCGATCGTGCCGAGGCCGAGCGCGTCGTTGTCACCATCGGCAAAGAAGAACTGGCCGAATGCCGTGTTGGTGGCGGCATTGATCGCCACCCGCGTCGACGTGCCGGTAACTTTGTCCTGGCTCTCGATGCGAACGCCGATGTCGCCACGCACGCGCTCGTTGACGCGTTTGCGCAGGCCGGGGCTGACCGGATAGACCGGCTCGGCGCCGTCATCGGACGAAGACGAGCCCTTGTCGAAAGCGTTGAGCGGCACCGTCAGCCGGATGCTGCCGGCGAACTGGGTGTCATCGCGGTTGTCGTTGCGCACCTCGCCGGTGAAGGTCAGCGACGTGCCTTTGCCGATGACGTCGCCGATCGAATATTCCAGGCCGGCCTTGGCGCCGGTGATGCTGCCGTCGTCGCCGTCGGGATCGCCGAAATGGTAGGCGCCGACATCGAAACGCAGTGAATGGTTCTCGGGCAGGTTGAGCGGCACCTGAACGCCGACCTCGCCCTCGATGCCCCAGGCCGCGTAATCGCGGTGGGCGATGGCCGATATCTGCTCGATCAGTTGATGCCCGACCAGCGACAGGCTCGACTCTTGCCCGGCCGTGCTGCGGTCGCCGCTGATCGGCAGATAGACGTTTACGTGCGCATCGTATTTTGAGGTGATGGCCTCGAGGCCGAGCGTCGAGGCGACGAACTGGTGACTGTCCTGGTTCTGGATGTTGAGATAGGCGTAGCCGCCGATCATCAGATCCGGATTGACGATGCGGCGAACGCCGAGGCCGACGTCCTGGCCGAAGCCGTCGTCGAAATCGTATTTCGAGCGCACATCGAGAAAGAGAACGGATTCGAGGTTCTGCTTCAGCGGCAGGAAACCCTCGATCGCCGTGTTGCCGCCATTGTTGTTGGCGCCGATGATGGCGCGGACCTGCGGCTGCCACAGTCCGGTGTCGCCGGCATGGGCGGCTATGCCGGAAAGGGCAAGTGCCAGAGTGGACAGCGCAGTCGTCTTCCAGAGATGCCTGGAAAAACCTGACCGGCGATACTTGCTATTCGCCCGGAAGCTTCTTCCGTGCGTCGCCATGTCATTGATCTGCCGAGTTTTCTCGGTCGTCTCCATCCCTTGCGAACCCCGACGAGTACACGCTCCGTCGCTAATACTATCCGAATCCCAGTGTATAGCGAGCATGATTGTTTGCTTTACACGTACAAGATTTCAAAGTTGTTTATTGTGACAATTCAGCAACAGTAATTTAGCCCGAGCTCATGTACCGTATTGGCTTCCCCGCCAGGCTCGGCTGTTGTATCAACGCGCTCGGCGAAACCCTGACACGACGAGGATCGGGTGGCTTCATTGCTGAGAACCGTTTGTGGCCGGGCCGCCTGGGTCGGCGCGCTATGGCTGGTCGTGACGGCAGGGTCGGCGCTTGCCGAAGAGCCGAAGTCAACCACATCTGCCGAGACCAAGCCTGCAGAAGGCAATCCGTGGGCGCTAAACTGCGCCAGCGGATCGGCCGGCATCGAGCTTCAATGCCAGGTCTCCCAAAACCTTACCGAGGCCAAGACGGGGCAGCGCGTTCTTACCGTTACGGTTCGCCGCGACAACGGCAATGGCAACCTCGCCATGCTGCTGGCCTTGCCGCACGGGCTGTTCCTGCCTTCCGGCGCCTCGTACCAGATCGACCAGGGGCAGAAGACGACCATCGCCATCCAGACCAGCGACCAGAACGGCGCCTATGCCGCGACCCCTTTGTCGGCGGACCTCGTCAAGGCGATGAAATCGGGAACCAACCTGAACATCGGCATGGAGTCGGTGACGCGCAAGCCGGTGACCATTCCGGTCTCGCTTGCCGGATTCACTGCCGCGATCGACAAGCTTCAAGCGTTGAAATAGCCGGCCTATCTCGGCAGATGCGTAAGCATCAGCTTACGTTATGGACTGGCCGGGCTCACACGTGCTTGCGGCCGCCTGTCTCGCGGAACCAGCTGTCGGGGTAAGGATACCACCAGTCCTGGATCGCCGGTCTGTGGTCGATGATGACCATCTTGGAGCGTCGGAAGGCGTCGAGTCCCTGGCGTCCCAGCTCGCGGCCAAGGCCTGATGCCTTCCAGCCGCCGAAGGGCAAGGCGTCATTGTCGATCAGCGGGTTGTTGACCCAGACCATGCCGGCCTCGAGCCGCTCGGCCGCCTCATGCGCCTCGGCGAGGTCGGTGGTGAACACCGAGGCGCCGAGGCCGAACGGGCTGTCATTGGCAAGCCGGATCGCCTCGTCGAAATCCTTGACGCGGCAGATCGCGGCGACCGGTCCGAAACACTCTTCGCGCACGATCGCCATATCGGGGGTGACGCCGGTCAGGATCGTTGGCTCGTAGAACCAGCCAGTGTTGTGCGCCGGCGGAATGCGCCCGCCGGCAACGGCTATAGCGCCGTTGCTGATAGCATCATCGACCAGCCGCATCACTTTCGCCCGGGCGGCTTCGCTGACCAGCGGGCCGATCTCGGTCTTGTCCATGCCATTGCCGATGCGCAGCGCCCGCGTCTTCTCGGCGAACAGCTCGACGAAGCGATCGTGAACCGAGTCGACGACAAAGAAGCGTTCGGCCGAGGTGCAGACCTGGCCGGTCAGGTGGAAGGCGGCGGTGACGCTGCCGGCTGCCGCCACGTCGAGCGGCGCGTGCTCGCTGATGATCAGCGGATCGCTGCCGCCGGCTTCGATGACGCAAGGCTTCATGCGCTCGGCGCAGGCGACTGCCACGGCTTTGCCGGCGGCGACCGAGCCGGTGAAGGCGACAGCGTGGGTGCGCTCGGAGGCGATCAGCGCCTGCGCGGTGGCGGCCGTGCCAGGCAGGCAGGCGACCAGCCCTTCCGGCAGTGAACGGAACACCGTCATGTAGTCCAGCGTCGACAGCGTCGTCGCTTCGGCCGGCTTGATGACGCAGCCGTTGCCGGCGGCAAGCGAGGCCGCAACGGTCCAGCACATCAGCAGGATCGGGAAGTTGTAAGGCATGATGTGCACGGAGACGCCATACGGCTCGTAGCGCGCATACTGGAACGACCCGGCCTGCGTCGTACCGGCGATCTTGCCGGCGTCGTCGCGCGCCATCTCGGCATAGTAGCGGAAGATCGGCGCGCAATTGGCGATCTCGCCGATCGCTTCGGGATAGGGCTTGCCCATCTCGCGCACCATCAGCTCGGCGCAGCGCGTGAAGTCCGCCGCCTCGATGGCGTTGGCGACCGCATGCAGATGCTTTGCCCGGCTCTTGGCATCGAGCTGCTTCCAGGCGGCTTGTGCCGTGGTTGCGGCACACAGCACCGCATCGACCTCACCGTCCGTTGCGGCGGAGATCGAGCCGACGGTCTCCAGCGTCGCCGGATCGATCACCGGTTTTGCCGTGCCGGTCATCGGCCGGTAGTCCGGATTGACGAAGAAAGCCGGCCGTTCAGCGGAGAATTGCATGGTCGTCCTTTCAGGTCCGCTCAGCGGATCATGTAGACCTTCTTGATGGTCTCATGGACGGTGCAGACGCCTTTCCAATTCTGAGGAAAGAACGCCGCCGTGTCCGGCTCGATCTGGATGACCTCGCCCGATTCGTGCACATAGGTGCAGCGGCCCTCGAGGAAGTGGCAGAACTCGTCGCGGGTGACATGGCAGTGCCATTTGCCGGGGGTGCAGACCCACAGGCCGCATTCCGAACGGCCCTCCGGCCCCTTGTAGAGCAGCTTGCCCGAGGTGTGGGACACGCCCTCGATCATGGTCGGGATGACGCCCCAGTCGACGAGGTCGGTGATGGCAAGCGGGGATTGCATGATGGGCGTGGTCATGGCGATTTCCTTTAAAAAAGTGCTCAGCGGCACATGAAGGCCTTGGTCAGTGTTTGCGTGATGGTGGAGGTGCCGGCCCAGCCGGCGGGGAAGAACACCAGCATGCCGGCCTCGACCGGGATCTCTTCGCCATTCTCGCGGACATAGGTCCCGCGGCCCGACAGGAAATGGCAGAACTCGTCGGCGGCAAAGGTAACCTTGCGGCTGCCTGGCGTGCACGACCACAGGCCGCATTCGCTTGAGCCGTCCGGGTTCTGCGAGAGGATCCTGCCCGAGGCGCGCGGCGAGCCGGCAAGCGTGTTGCTGCCCCCGCCCCAGTCCTCCAGTTTCACGGTCGAGGCCTTTGGCCAGTGCGGTGTCGGCATATTGGGAAGCTCCGTTGCTGTTCAAGCCAGCATGTAGACGTTGCGCATGGTCTCATGCACGGTGCATTCGCCTGTCCAGCCGGCAGGGAACATGACCACGGTCCCGGCTGCGACTTCTACCACCTCCCCGGCATCCGACCGGTACGTCGCGCGGCCGGCGACGAAATGGCACAATTCGTCGCGCGGAATCGAGAGCCGCCAGCGGCCGGGCGTGCACACCCAGATGCCGGATTCCGGCTGGTTGTTGGGTCCTTTGTGGACAAGCCTGCCGGTCGAGTGCGACGCGCCGTCCAGCGCGTCGGACTGGGCGCCCCAGTCGACGAGGTCGGTGCGGGTGGAGGCTTGGTAGAGATGCGGGGCGGAGGAGGTCACAGCAGCGCCTCCAGCAGCCCGGCTGCCTTCTCAGGCCCGTTCTGGGCCTGCATCTGCGCCGAGGTCTTCGCCAGCCTGATCTTCATCTTGGGGTCAGTCAGGCAGGCTTCGATCCTGCTGATCAGCTGGGCGTCGCTCCAGTCGTAGCGCGGCATGCCGAAGCCGTGGCCGGTTTCCTGGACGCGGGTGGCGTTGTCGTGGCCGTCCCAGACATAGGGCATGATGATGGCCGGCTTGCCGAAATAGAGGCACTCTGTGAACGAGTTGTTGCCGCCATGGTGGATTACGGCATCGACCTGCGGGATAACTGAAGGCTGCGGAAACCAGCTCTCCACGATGACGTTGTCCGGCACATCCGTGTACTGGTCCTTGTAGCCGCCGACATTGACCAGCGCGCGGTAACGGGTCTTGCCCAGTGTTGCGATTATGCGCTTCAACAAATCGACATCGCCGGCGCCGAGGCTGCCGAAGGAGACATAGAGCAGCGGCCCGTCATTGTTCTCGGGGAAGGTTGGCACGGTATAGGGCTTTTCCTGCCGCACGCAGCCTTCCAGATACTGGAACTTTGCCGGGTCGAGCGGATGGCGGCGCTTGAACTTTGCCGCTTCGGGATAGAGCAGCAGATTGAGATAGGGCGAGGCCTCGAAGAATTGGCCGACGGGGTAGGGCGCTTCATTGTTTGCGGTGAGGAAGGCGTTGAAGTCGTCGTGGATCGGCTTGATCACCGCATTGAAATGATCGCGATAGCGCTGGTGGCCGACATGGTCGTTCTCGCCGCAACCGGAGAGATGCGGCGGGATGTCCTCATCCTCGATCTCGTTTTCCGAGCAGGAGATGACGCGCACCCAAGGCTTGCCGAACTGTTTGATGGCCGGAAACAGGATCACATTGTCGACGCAAATGACATCAGGCTTGATGGCGGCCAGGACTCGCGGCAAATCCTTCTGCGCCCATTTGGCGCTGTCGACGATCGCGGTCCAGCAATCCTTCACGTAATTGTCGACCTGATCGTAGGGCGATTTGCGGAAGTTCGGGATGTGGCCGTTGATGAAGTCTTCCCAGAATTTCGCCATCTGCTCGGGCGGCATCGGCTCCGACAGGTTCACCGGATGCGCTTCGAAGCCGTAACCCTTGTAGACATCGACAAAGCCGGGGTCGGACAGGAACACTGCCTTATGGCCGCGCGCCTCGACGGCTTGCGCGATGCCGACCGAATTGAGCGCCGGGCCGTAGGCCGCTTCGGGAAAAAACGCGATCGTCTTCTGCGCCATCAAGCTCTCCTATTCCTGAAAAATTCTGACATCGGCGGCGTCCCAGCCGAGTTCGACCTGATCGCCCGACGAGACCGGCCGGCGGTCGGCGGCATCGGCGGTGACGCGCACCAGAAATGGTTTTGGCGACAGAGGCGTGCGGACATGCAGCTGCAGGTCGAGCCCGTGATAGGCCAGCGCCTCAACCGTGCCGGCGGTGCGGTTGGCGGTCTCGGCTGACGGGAACAGCCGGATGCGCTCGGGTCGCACCGAAGCGACAGCGGAAGCGCCGGGTGTGAGCTTGGCGGGAACCTTGCCGGTGATGCGCGCGCCGTTCGCGGCGATCACGCCATCCGCAGACACCTTGCCCGGTACGAAATTCATCACGCCGATGAAGTCGGCGACGAAACGGTCGGCGGGATGCTCGTAGATCGCATGCGGCGCGTCGCATTGCAGCAACTGGCCGTCCTTGAGCACCGCCATGCGGTCGGCCATGACGAGTGACTCTTCCTGGTCGTGGGTGACGATGACGAAGGTGATGCCGACTTCGTGCTGCAGGCGCTTCAGCTCCAACTGCATGGCGCCGCGCAGTTTCTTGTCGAGCGCCCCGAGCGGTTCGTCGAGCAGCAGCAACCGAGGCCGTTTGACCAGCGCGCGGGCGAGCGCGACGCGCTGCTTCTGGCCACCCGACAATTGCTCAGGCTTACGGTCGGCGAAGGGGACAAGCTCGGTGGTGGCCAGAATGGCCTCGACGCGGGAACGGATTTCAGCTTTCGGCAAGCGCTCCATCTCCAACCCGTAGGAGACATTGGCGCGCACGCTCATATGCGGGAACAGCGCGTAGGACTGGAACATCAGATTGACCGGCCGCTTGTTGGGCGGGGTCCGGGCGATGTCCTTGCCATCGAGCAGTATGCGGCCGTCGGTTGGCGTCTCGAAGCCGGCCAGCATGCGCAGCAGCGTGGTCTTGCCGCAGCCGGAGGGTCCAAGCAGCGCGAAGAACTCGTTTTCGCGGATGTCGAGCGAGATGCCGTCGACGGCGGTGACCCGGCCGAACTTCTTCGAAACGTTATCAATGGCCAGCAGCGTGCGCGGTTCGCTCATTGGCCGATGATCCCACGGTTGAGCCGCTGCGACAGGGTCAGCGCGGTGATGGATACCGCCATGACGATCGTCGCCAGCACGTTGATCTCCGGCGTGATGCCGAAGCGGATCATGGCGTAGATCTGCATCGGCAGCGTCGTCGAGGCGCGGCCGGCACCGGCGGTGAAGAAGGCGATGATGAACTCGTCGACCGAGAGCGTGAAGGCAAGCAGAGCGCCGGCGACCACTGCCGGCGCGATGACCGGCAATGTCACACGCCGGAAGGTGGTCAGAGCCGAGGCGCCGAGGTCGGCGGAGGCCTCGACGATCGACCAGTCGAAACTCTTTAGCCTTGCGCGCACCACCGAGCAGACGAAGGCGAGGTTGAAGACGACATGGGCGAGGATGATGGTGTGCAGGCCCATGGTCAGGTTTAGCATGGAGAAGAACGACAGCAGAGCGATCGCCAGGACGATGTCGGGGATGATCATCGGTGCGAAGATCAGCGCCTCGAGACCCCTGCCGTATTGCCGGCGCATCTCGATGCCGATGGCCAGCAGCGTGCCGAGCAGCGTGGCGATGGCCGTGGAGACCAACGCCACGATCAGCGTGTTGAGCGCAGCGGAAAGGATGGCGGAATTGCCGGCCAGCGAGGCATACCATTTCAGCGAAAAGCCCGACCATGCCGTCGGCAATCCGCCTTCGTTGAAGGACAGCGCCACCAGCACGGCGATCGGGATGTAGAGGAAGGCGAAGACGAGGGTGAGGATCGTCCGCATGCCGAGCGTACGGGTGAAGGAATGGGTCATCGCCGGCCTCCGACAATTGGAACGCAAGCGAACGACCAGAGTCCTTCTTCCCGTTCACGGGGAGAAGATGCCGGCAGGCAGATGAGGGGCAGCGCTGAGCGTCGCAAAGGTTGACGCCGCCCCTCATCCGCCCCTTCGGGGCACCTTCTCCCGGTGAACGGGGAGAAGGCAAGAATTGCGCAGCGCTCAGCCATCGGCGTCGCCCCTTGCCTCAGTCGCACGCCCCGCGGCGCGGTCGGCGGCGAGCGCCTGCGCCATCAGCACCAGAAGCATGATGGCGATCAGCGCCATGGCGAGCGCTGCGCCGAACGGCCAGTCATTAGCAGTCAGGAACTGGTCGTAGACCAGGTTGCCGATCATCTGGAAGCGGCCGCCACCGAGCAGCGCCGGGGTGACAAAATTGCCGATCGACAGCACGAAGACGAAGACAGCACCCGCAGCGATGCCGGGCACGGTCAGCGGCAGGATGACACGTCGGAAGGTGGTGGCAGCGGAGGCGCCGAGATCGCGCGATGCCTCGGCCAGTTCCGGGTTGAGGCGCGACAGCGGCGCGTAGCAGGCGAGGATGACGAAGGGCAGATAGTTGTAGACGAGGCCTGCGATGACCGCGCCTTCGGTATAGAGCATCGAGGGCGACTCGCCGGTGTAGCCGAACCAGCGCAAGAGCTGGGTGATCAGCCCTTCGCGGTTCAGCAGCACGATCCAGGCATAGGTGCGGATCAGGTAATTGGACCAGAACGGCAGCACGGCGAAGAACAGGAACACCGGCTGCCACCGGCGTGGTGCGGCGGCAATTGCATAGGCCGCGGCATAGCCGATCACGACTGCGATGAGCGTCGCGGTACCGGCGGTACGTGCTGAGTTGAGGAAGATGCCGGCATAGAGTGGGTCGAAGACCAGCCCGAAATTCTCCAGCGTGAAGGTGTAGTCGATGCCGCCATAGATGCCGCGCCGGAAGAAGGCGAGCGCCAGCACCAGCGCGCATGGCACCACCATCAGCGCGGTCAGCCAGACCAGCGCCGGGGCCATCAGCAGAGAGGAACGGGAGGTCCGCGTCACGCCGCACCCCCCTCTGCCCTGCCGGGCATCTCCCCCTCAAGGGGGGAGATTAGCAGTTCCAACCTCTCGCTTGCTTTCAAACATCGAAGATCGGCGAAAGCGACGCCACAGCCGATCTCCCCCCTTGAGGGGGAGATGACCGGCAGGCCAGAGGGGGGCGTGAAGGAACGCAAGCTTGCTTCCAGCAATCGAAGTGGCAGGCCGCTTACTGCGCGGCCTTGATCTCGCTGACGATCTTGGAATAGTCGCGCTGGGCTTCGCCGACGTCACGCAACTGCTCGAACTTGACGAGATCGGCCACCGGCATCGCCATGTTGGGGAATTTGGCCAGGAAGTCGGCCGGCAGGCTTTCCATCGCCGGCTTGTTCGGCACCTTGTAGTCGATGTTCTGCGCCGCCCAGGCGTGGTTCTTGGCGTCGAGCATGAAGTTGATGAACTTGAAGGCGTCGTCCTTGTGCTCGGACGCCTTCATCACCACCATCGTGTCGACCCACAGGTCCGAACCTTCTTTAGGGATGACGTATTTGATCTCCGGCTTGTCGGCGATGCCGTAATTGCACCAGCCGTCCCAGGCCTGCGCCATCAGCGCCTCGCCGGAAACCAGCTTGGAATAGAAGGTGGTGTCGTCATAGGCGAGCAGGGTCTTCTTGGCGGAGATCAAGAGGTCCTTGACCTCGGCCATCTTGGCCGGGTCGGTCTCGTTGACCGAATAGCCCTTGTCGAGCTGCCCGGCGGCCAGCAGCCAGCGATCGGTCGCCAGCATGGTGGTCTTGCCCTTCATCTCGTCGGAAGGGGCGAGCAGGTCGCTCCAGCTCGTGGGCGCCGTCTTGACAAGGTCAGAGCGGTAGCAGAGGCCCGTCGTGCCCCAGGTGTAGGGCACGGAGAAAGCGTTGCCGGCATCGTGCGGCAGCTTGGTCGCTTCGGGATAGAGGTTGGCGAGGTTGGGGATCTTGGTATGGTCGATCGGCTCGGTCAGGCCAAGTTTGTTTAATACTTCGGCGAAGGGCGAGGAGACGAAGACCACGTCATAGCCCTTGCCGCCGGCGGCAATCAGCTTGCCCATGATCTCTTCATTGGTGGCGTGCACCACCACTTCGCCGGCAACGCCGGAGGCGGTCTTGAAAGCGGCCATGGCGTCGGGTGCCATGTACCCATCCCAGTTCGAAATAACGAGGTCGGCTGCGGCAGCCGGCACCGAGAGCGTCAGGGCGAGACCGAGAGCGATTGAGGATGTATTGAGCGCACGGCGCCGCAGGCTGGTAGCGGTCATGGCAGTCTCCCATTCGGTTTGATCGTCGAAATCATTTGCCGGACCAAGGCCGGCGACGCGCGCGCCTGCCTCGATCCTGTTCCCTCGGTCTTTTCTCGCCGATTGTACCGACAGTACTATTGCAGAAAAAAGTACGTCAATCCATAATCTGTCAACCGACGGAGGAATTTGGCCGATTGTCCCTGTTCCGGCGATCAGCCAGACCAATGCGCCACATTCGCATTCGAGAAAAGTCATGCAAGCCGTAGCCAGACGACCTCGCACCAACCATCTCGATCTGGCGCAACGCATCCTGGATGTGGCGCGGCAGCGTGGCTTCGAGCCTGGCGCCCGCCTGCCCGAACAGCAGATCGCCTCGCTGTGCAATGTCTCGCGCACGCCCGTACGCGCGGCACTCGGCCTGCTCGCGGAACGGGGCGTGGTGCGCTGGGAGGCCGACAGCGGTTATCATCTGACGGTCGACCTCGCCGCCCAGCCCGCCATTGCCGCCGAACTACCCAGTGCGGAGGAAGACGAGCTCGCCGAAGCCATCCTGCGCGACCGCTCGGCGCGACGGTTGGACCAGACGGTGACCATCGCGGGGCTGATGCGACGCTACGACGCTGATCGCAAGACGGTACTAAAAGCACTTAACAAACTGACCGACGAGAATCTTCTGGATCGTGCGCCTGGGCAATCCTGGTTGTTTCGCCGCGCGCCGGACGATCCGGAGGCGCAAGGCGAAAGCTACGAGTTCCGCCTGGTGCTGGAGCCGGCGGCCATCCTGACGCCAGGCTTTCGGCTGGACGGGGCGCGGGCAGCAATGTTGCGGCAAGGCATGGAAGCGCTTGCAGCGCTGCCGGACGAGACATTCGACACGCGCGAGTTCCAGCGGCTGGACATGGATTTTCATGGCATGATCGCCGAGGGCTGCGCCAACCGTTTTGTGTCGGATGCATTGGCCGATCATCTCCGCCTGCGCCGGCTGCCGGGCATCTATTCCGGCGTCAACGTGTTTCGGCTGCGGCAATCGTTGCGCGAACACTCGGGCATACTCGACTATCTTGAAAGCCGGCAGTATGAGGTGGCTGCCGATCTGCTTCGCATCCACCTGCGGCTCTCCCGCAGCCAGCGACCGCAAGCAGCCAGCCGCGGAGCTCCCGCACTGTTCGGCATGATCAGCCGGCCGGATTGAAGAGGAATAATTGACGCGTAAAGCCAGCCCGACCATCGCGCTGTTTCCCGAAGCCAGTTTCGGCGCCGCGTTGAATTGCGTCGGTATCGCACAGGCATTGCGCGCACGGGGCGCTCGCCCCGTCTTCATCTGCCATGCCGGCTTCTCCGGCGTCTTTACCGACTATGGCTTCCAGGAATACCATCTGCCGACGGATGAGCCGCTGAGCGACAGCGAGCGGCAGAGCTATTGGCAGGCCTTCGTGCGCCGGCACCTGCCGCATTTCCGGCTGAGCCCGATCGACCAGCTCGAGACCTATGTCGCGCCGACCTGGCAAGCGATCGTCGACACCGCCGTCAACGCCGAGGCGCCGCTGCGCCAATTGCTGGCGCGGCTGAAGCCGGATGTGGTGGTGCTCGACAACGTCATCATGTTCCCGGCGATCGCCGCCGCCGGCTGCCCGTGGGTGCGCGTCGTCTCCTGTGCCGAGACGGAACTGCCGGATGCCGAGGTGCCGCCCTATCTCTCGGGGATGGGTGCCGACGACCCGCAACGTGCGGCGTTCGAAGCGCGCTATCTCGCGGCCTCCGCACCCGCGCATGAGCGCTTCAACCGTTTTCGCGCGGATGCCGGCCTGGCGCCGTTGCCCAAGGGCCTGTTCCTCGAGACATCACCCGACCTCAATCTGCTGCTGACGCCAGCGATCGTACGGCGTGAGCGGGCCGAGCCGCTCGACCCCAAACGCTTCGTTTATCTCGAAGGCTGCGTGCGCTCGGAAGGGCCGTTCGAGGTGCCGGTGTTTCCGCGCAATGGCGGGCCGCTGGTCTATGTCAGCTTCGGCAGTCTCGGCGCGATGGATGTCGGGCTGATCGAACGCATGCTCGCCGTCTTCGACCGGCTGCCGGCGCGCTTCATCGTCAATGCCGGCGGCCTGCGCGACGCCTATCGCGCGGTGCCGGACAATGTCTATCTCGACGCCTGGTTTCCGCAGCCTTCGGTGGTGGCGAAGTCGGACCTGTTCATCCACCATGGCGGCAACAACAGCTTTTGCGAGGCGCTGCGCTTCGGCGTGCCGTCGCTGATCATGCCCTATTGCTGGGACGGTCACGACAATGCGCAACGCGCGGGAGAGACAGGTGTCGGCGACCATATCGGCCGCGACGCCTGGACGGAAGGGGGATTGGAGAGAGCCATTCTCGGCCTGCTGGCCGACGATGCGATGCGCGCCCGCCTCAGGGACAATGCTGCCAAGATGGCGCTGACCCCTGGAACGGATGTGGCCGCGCAAGCCATACTCTCTCTCATAGGTACGTGAACCAAAATGCAGGACAAAAATACCAACACCGCTCTCTTCACCGGCAACGATCCCAAGGCCTGGCTCGCCCAGCACGGCATCACGGAGGTCGAGTGCCTGGTGCCCGACATGAATGGCGTGCTGCGCGGCAAGGCGCTGCCGACGGTGAAATTCCTCAAGGCGCTGGAAGACCGCGCACTCTACCTGCCGAGCAGCGCTTTCCTGGTCAGCATCGATGGCCGCTACTCCGGTTCCATCGACGAAGGCTTTGCCTATCAAGACCCGGATATGCGCATGGTGCCTGATATGTCGACGCTGTGCCTGGCGCCGGGCGGTGGCGTCGGCAAAGCCTATGTCTTCGCCGACGCCTTCCACATGCAAGGCAAGCCCTGGATGGCCTCGCCACGACATGTGCTGCGCGCCGTGCTCGATCTCTACCGGAAGCGCGGTTGGCGCGCGGTGGTGGCGCCGGAAATCGAATTCTATCTGACCGCGCCCAATCCGAATCCCGACCAGCCGCTGACGGCACCGGTTGGCGCCAATGGCCGCGCCGAGGGCTCGCAGCATCCCTATGACATGGTGGCGCTGGAAGAATTCGAGCCGGTGATAAGGCGCGTCTATGATTATGCCGCAGCCGCCGGCCTGCCGCTCGACACGCTGATCCATGAGTCCGGCACCGCGCAGCTGGAGATCAATCTCTTGCACGGCGACGCGGTGCCGCTCGCCGACCAGGTGCTGCTGTTCAAGCGGCTGACTCGCCAGGCGGCGCAGCAGAGCGGCATGCACGCGACCTTCATGGCCAAGCCGATCGCGGCGCAGGCGGGAAGCTCGATGCATCTGCACATGTCTGTCGTCGATGAAACGACAGGCGCCGAGCTGTTTGCCGACAGAGATGATGCAGACACCGAAATGTTCGGCCATTTCATCGGCGGCCTGCAGAGATATGTGCCCGAGATCATGCCGCTGTTCGCACCCAACGTGAACTCGTTCCGCCGCATCCGGCCGAACCACAGCGCACCGGCCAACATCGAATGGTCGCATGACAACCGCTCTTGCGGCCTGCGCGTGCCGGCAGGTGGCCGCGCCGCCCGGCGGGTAGAGAACCGCTTGCCGGGAGCGGATTGCAATCCCTATCTGGCGATCGCCGGTTCGCTGCTTGCCGGCTATCTCGGCGTCGAGCAGAAGCTGGCGCGCTCGGCTGAGGCCTCGGGCAATGCCTACAGGATCAAAAGCACGCTGCCGAAAACGATGGAGGAGGCGCTTGATCGTTTCATTGCTTGCGAGCCGGTGCGGGCATTGCTCGGCGAGGATTTTTTCCAGACCTATCTGCGCGTCAAGAGCGTCGAACTCGACCTGTTCCAGAGCGTGGTGACGAGCTGGGAACGCGACCATTTGCTGCTGAAGGTGTGATCATGGCCTCCGGCTCAACAGGTTTCAATTCGAGCCTCGATATCGGCAATTCCTATTATGTCGCCACCGCCAATCCGGCGCCGGACCATCCGGCGCTGGTGGGAGATGTCGGCGCCGATCTGGTGGTGGTCGGCGGCGGCTGCACCGGCCTGTCGGCCGCCCTTCATGCCGCCGAGCGCGGCCTGAAGGTGGTGCTGCTCGAAGGCGGCAAGATCGGCTGGGGCGCGTCGGGCCGCAATGGCGGCCAGATGATCCCTGGCCTGCGCAAAGGCGCCAAGGGGTTGGTCAAGCTTTACGGCCCCGAGCGGGCGAAGGCGCTGTTCGACCTCGCCTTCGAGGCGCGGGGCCTGGTGCTCGACATCATCGAGCGCCACGCCATCGATTGCGATCTGCGGCTGACCGGCCATCTCGTCGGTGCCGTTAATGGCTCCGACCTCAGGGATCTCGAAGACGAGGCCAAATGCCTCGAGAGCGTGATGAAGTTCCGCGACGTCGAGATCCTGTCGGCGGCGCAGGCACGCGGCAAGGTGGACACGCCCTATCATGGCGCGATGTATGAGCCGCTTGGCGGCCATATGCATCCGCTGAACTACACGCTCGGCCTTGCCCGTGCCGCCGTGGCGGCCGGTGTCGTCATCCATGAAAATTCCGTCGCGGTAAAGCTGGAGCGCGAGCCTTCGATCCGGGTCTCGACGGCGCAGGGGTCGGTAAGGGCCAAACATGTCGTGCTGGCCGGCGACGCGTTGCTGCATGGGCTGGAGCCGCGCGTCAACAGCCGCATCATGCCGGTCGGCAACTACATCGTCGCCACCGAACCGCTGGAGGGCAAACACAATGTCATCCCGGCCAATGTCGCGGTGTCCGACACGCCCTTCGTCGTCAACTACTACCGCATGTCGGCGGACGGTCGGCTGCTGTTCGGCGGCGGCGAGCGCTACACGCCATCGCCGCCGGCCGACATCGCCGGCTTCGTGCGGCCGCACATGGAGGCCACCTTCCCGCAACTGAAGGGCTGCCGCATCGATCATGCCTGGGGCGGTCTGGTGTCGGTGACCACGTCGCGGCTGCCGCATGTCGGGCACTATGGCGAGGTCTATTTCGCGCATGGCTATTCCGGCAAGGGCGTCATCCTGTCAACGCTGTCGGGCAAGCTCTTGGCCGAAGCGATTACGGGCGACGCCTCGCGGCTGGACCTGTTCTCGACGCTGACGCCGATGCCGTTCCCGGGCGGTACAGCGCTGCGGGGCCCGCTCTATGTGCTGGGGATGTTGTGGTACGCCATGCGCGACCGCATCAAGCATTGAAGGCTGCGGCCGGCGGGCGCGAAATCATTGGAGGCGATTGCATGCGTGATTTTCAGTTCCCCGGCCGCTCGCCAGTTCGCGCGACAGAAGCGATGGCGGCGACATCGCATCCGCTGGCGACGCTGGCCGCCATCGACATGCTGCGCTCCGGCGGCAATGCCATGGATGCCGCTGTCTGCGCTGCGGCGGTGCAAGGCGTCGTCGAGCCGCAATCGACCGGCATCGGCGGCGACTGTTTTGTGCTCTACAGTCCCAAAGGCGAGGGCGATGTTCTCGCTTTCAACGGCTCGGGGCGTTCGCCCGCTGCGGCAACCGCCGAATGGTATCTGGAGCGGGGGCATAGCGAACTGCCTGCGGCCGGACCGCATGCCGTCACCATACCAGGCGCCATCGATGCATGGTGCCGGCTACTCGAGGACCACGGAAAAAAGGGCATCGACGCCGCGCTGGCGCCAGCCATTCGCTATGCCGAACAAGGCTGTGTCGTTTATGATCGCGTCGCCTTCGACTGGGCCGACGAGGTCGCCCTGCTCTCAGCCGATGAACACGCCGCGCGCATATTCCTGCCCGAGGGAAGGGCGCCGCAAGCCGGCGATGTGCATCGGCAGCCGCACTTGGCGGACACCTTGCGCATCATCGCCAACGGAGGCCGTGCAGGGTTTTATGAAGGTGAGGTCGCGGACGATCTGGTGGAACGTCTTCGCGCGCTGGGCGGGCTGCATGCATTGGAGGATTTCGCCGAGACCCAAGGCGACTACGTTACGTCGGTGAATACGTCCTATCGCGGCTACGATATCCATCAGATGCCACCGAACAACCAGGGCATGACGGCGCTGATCATGCTGAATGTGCTTTCGGGCTTCAGCCTTGGTTCGTTGGAGCCGAACAGTGCCCAGCGGCTGCATCTCGAGATCGAAGCCGGCCGGCTTGCCTACCAGGACCGCGATACTTTCATCGGCGACCAGGATTTCGTCCAGGTCCCCGTCGAACAACTGCTGTCGGCAGCTTATGCGGAGCGGCTGCGCGCCGCCATCGATCCGGCCCTCGCCATGACGCATCTGCCGCGGCTTGAGCTGCCGCGCAGCGACACCGTCTATATCTCCGTGGTCGACCGCGACCGCAATGCAGTCAGCTTCATCAACTCGACCTTCGGTTCCTTCGGCAGCGGCGTCGTCGGTCCCAAGACAGGCGTCGTGCTGCAGAATCGCGGCAGCAGTTTTCGCCTCACGGAAGGCCATCCAAATCGTATCGCGCCGCGAAAGCGCCCGATGCACACCATCATGCCTGGCATGGCGACGCGAGGGGGTAAGGTGGTGATGCCGTTCGGGGTGATGGGCGGCGGCTACCAGCCGTTCGGCCATGTCCATCTGTTGACCAACATGATCGATTTCGGGATGGACCCGCAGCAGGCACTGGATGCGCCACGGGTGTTCTACAAGGACAATGCCGCGCTGGCCGAGCGCGGGATTCCGGCTGAGGCGATCGCCGGCCTGCGTCAGCGCGGCCATCAGGTTTCGATCGCCGAGGAGCCGCATGGCGGCGGCCAGCTGGTGCTGATCGATTGGGAAAAGGGCACGCTCACCGGTGCCTCCGATCCGCGCAAGGACGGTTGTGCGCTGGGCTACTGATCTGCGTTACTGGAACGCGCATTCAGAACCAGATCAGCCAGACAAGCTGCAGGATTACCAGTGCAATGGCGTCCCAGAAGATGAGTTCCCCCATCGAGAACCAGCGCCGCGACCGGTTGAAGCTGTAGAACAGCCGCCAGACAAGTGCCGCGGCGGCGAGCGGCACCAAAGCGAGCAGCGTGCTCACGGCAGTCGCGCTCCCGACACAGCATCGAAGGTGTGCAGCGCCGCCGGCGGAAAGTGTAGATAAAGCGGCTGGCCGGGATCGAAAGCGCGATCGACATTCACGGTCCTGACGATCAGCGCGTTGGCCTCGCTCGTGGCGAAGATCAGCACGTCCGGCTCGACCGGTTCGACGACGTCGACGGCAAACAGGATGGCATAGCCGGCAGTCGCGTCGACAAGCTGGATCTGCTCGGGGCGAATGCCGAGCACGATGGGACCATCAGGCTTTCCCGGAAGCGGGCAAGTGAAACCGCTGGCGTGGAAGACGCCGGCGCGGACATCGCCATCGAACGTGTTCATCGCTGGACGGCCGATGAATTCAGCGATGAAGCGATTGGCAGGCCGCCGATAAATCTCGCGCGGGTCGTCGTACTGGATCAGTGCGCCTTCGCGCAACACCGCGACCCTGGTCGCCAGCGTCATCGCCTCTTCCTGGTCGTGTGTGACGAAGACGAAGGTCTTTTTCAGCTCGCGATGCAGACGCTTCAGCTCGGTGCGCATGTGGAGCCGCAACAAGGCGTCGAGATTGGACAGCGGCTCATCCATCAGACAGAGGCTAGGTTGCCAGACCAGGGCGCGGGCCACAGCGACGCGCTGCGCCTGGCCGCCCGACAATTGCGAAGGGCGGCGGTCGAGGTAACGGGTGATTTCGAGCAGCTCGGCCATGGCGCGGACGCAGCGGTCGAGCTCGGCAGCCGGCATCTTTCGGATGCGCAAGGGATAGGCGATGTTCTCGTAGACGCTCTTATGGCTGTAGAGCGCATAGTTCTGGAACACCATGCCCATGCCGCGCAGGCGCGGCGGCAGGTCGGTGACATCGAGGCCCTCGACCATGATGCGCCCGGCCGTGGGACGTTCAAGGCCGGCAAGCAGCCGGCAGGCTGTCGTCTTGCCGGAACCAGAGGGCCCGAGCAGAACCAGGAATTCGCCGGGCTCGAAAGCAAGGTCGAGCGCCTGCAGCGCCACCGTCCCGTCCGGGAAGGCCTTGGTGACGCCGTCGAAAACAATTGCCATGCAAGGATCCCTTCAACCCTTGACCGCGCCGAAGGTGAGGCCGCGCACGAGCTGTTTCTGGACAAGGAAAGTGAAAAGCACGATCGGCAGCGTCGCCACGATGGCGACCGCCGCGACTTGGCCCCATAGCGTGCCATGCGGCGTCACCAGTCCGGGTATGCCGACGGTCAGCGGCCGCCCGTCGAAAGCGACGAGGATGAAGGCATAGAGGAACTCGTTCCACGACAGGATGAAGCAGAGCACGGCCGTCGCGCCGATGCCGGGCGCGGCCAGCGGCGCGACGACGAAAAAGAATGCGCCGAGCCGCGAGCGGCCGTCCATCATCGCGGCTTCGTCGATCTCCCTGGGGATTTCGGCGAAGAAGCCGCGCATCATCCAGACGACGAGCGACAGGTTGAAGGAGGTGTGGGCGATCACCACGGCGTAGATGGTGTCGATCAGGCCAAGCGAGGTGAAGAACAGGAACAGCGGCACGGCGATCGAGATCGGCGGTGCCATGCGCGTGGTCAGGAAGAAGAAGAACAGGTCTTCCTTGCCGGGGAAATTGGAGCGGGCAAAGCCGTAGGCAGCCGGCGCGCCGATGACGATGCAGAGCACCGTAGACGACACCGAGATCAGCACCGAGTTGATTGCCAGCGGCCAGTATTCCTTGTCGATGAAGACGGCGGGATAGTTGGCAAGCGTCGGCGAAAAAATCCATTTCGGCACAGAAGACAGAAGATCGACGCGGTTCTTGAACGACGCCAGCACCATCCAGACATAAGGCGTCAGCGCCACCACGACGGCGACGAGCAACACCGCCCAGGCAAAGCTTTTCCAGGCGCGGTTGGTGGATTGATCGATCATCGCCGCGCCCTCAAAACGCCGCCGCCTGCTTGCGGCTCGACCAGTAGACGGCCTTGTAAAAGACGGAGCACAGGATCAGCACGACGAGATAGATCATGAAGGCGACCGCGGCGCCGTAGCCGAGGTCCCAGTTGCGGAAGTTGACGCGGTAGGCGTAGATCGACACCAGTTCGGTCAGCGTTCCCGGACCGCCGCCGGTCATCAGGAAAACCTTGTCGAACTCCTTGAAGGCATCGATGCCGCGCAGCAATAGCACCAGCGCGATGACGGGCCGCAGCAGCGGCAGCATGACATCGCGAAAGATCTGAAACGGTTTTGCGCCATCCATCATCGCCGCCTCGAACGGCGCGCGCGGCAGGCTCATCATGCCGGCGAGCATGATCAGGGTGACGAAAGGCGTCCACTGCCAGACATCGATGGCGACGATGGTCGGAAACACCAGGTCGGGTGCCGAAAGCACCGCCGAATTCTGCGCCAGCAGGCCGACCTTGCGCATGTAGAAGGTGAGCATGCCGAAATCGCCCTGCAACAGCAGCCGCCAGATCAGCCCGACGGCGACCGGCGCGATCATCATCGGGATGAGCAGCAGTGTGGTGAGAAGCCGCTGGCTGGCGACGAAGCGGAAGATCAGGAAGGCCAGCGCAAAGCCGAGCAGGAATTCCAGGCCGACGGCGATGATGACGAATTTCAGCGTCAGCAGGAACGATGCCCAGAAGAATGGGTCGTTGCGCATCAGCTTGCGGAAATTGTCGAAACCGACGAAGGCGCCGGCATGGCTGGCGTCGGCGAAGCTGAGGTCGGTCAGCGCGGTGTAGGCCATGTAGTAGAACGGGCCGACCAGGAAGACGACGACGAGCAGCGTCGCCGGCAGCATCAAGAGCGGCCCCACCCCACGGTCGAGAAGCGGCATTCCGCGCGGCGATGGAGTGCGGTTCGTCACGGGCGTTTCCTGCGGACAAGAACGGCTACCCGCTTGTGCGGGTAGCCTCTGCGCGACATCTCAAGGCCTATCGTGCCGGATAGGTCATGGGTGCGCAAGAACCGAGCAATGTCGAGATGTCGGTGGCGGCGGTGTCGAGGGCGGCCTGCGCCTCCTTTTCGCCGGCGAGGTAGGATGACAGTTCGCGCACCAGTATGTCGGTCATCTCGGCCGATTGCGGCAGCGTCGCCTTCGGCACCGCATGCTCGTTGGCCTCCATCGAGGCCTTGGCGTAGGGCAGTTTCTGCACCTCCGCCGAGGCATAGACATCGGGCCGGCCCGAGGCGCCGCCATTGAGATGCTGCTCGAGCTGGCGGTCATAGCCCATCATCCACTGGACGAAGAGGAAGGCGGCCTGTGGGTTCCTCGAATAGATAGGGATGAGATAGGTCCAGCCTTCGACCTGGCCGATCTTGCCGCCTTCGCCTTGCGGCACGAGATCGAAGCCGACCTTGCCGACGACGGTGGAGGCGGTTGTGTCGACCGACACGGCATAGGTGGCGTCGTTCCACATGATCAGCTCGGCGACCTTGGCTTGCTGCATCAGCGCCATGACGTCGTCCCAGAAATAGTTGAGGCTGTCCGGCGGCGAGAATTGCAGCAGGCTCTTGTAATATTCGAGCGAGGCGACGGCCTTGGGGCTGTTGACGATGACCGGGCCGCAGGCCGAGCCGCTCTTCACGTCGAGCACGTCGCCGCCGAAGGAATAAAGGAAATTGAGCCACTCATACCACAGTGCCTCATGGCGCTTGCCCTGCAGGGCGGTGCCGTAAAAACCCTGGTCGGGGCGATAGAACCATTCGGCGATATCGCGGTATTGCTTCCAGTCCTTGGCGGGAGCGAGGTCGTAGCCATACTTGGCCTTGAAGCCTGCCTGCTCCTTGGGATCGGCGAGCAGGTCCGAGCGATACCACATGAACATGTTGAGCACTGTGAAGGGGAAGCCGTACTCCTTGCCGTCATACCAGGAGATTTCGTGCCAGGCGGTCTGGTAGAGCTGCTTCTCCGGCTCGAAGCTCGGATCGCGCAAAGCCGGGTCGGCCATCATCTTGGCGATTTCGACCAGATGGTTGTTGGTGGCGAACTTGCCGAGTTCGCGATGCGGCTGGATGATGACGTCGTAGCGGCCGCGGTGCGAGTTGAGATCGAGCTGCACCTTGTTGACGGCTTCCGAGTGCTCGTACATCTCGACTTCGACATGGATGCCGGTCTGTTTTTCAAACTCCGGCGCCATCTTCTTCAGCGCTTCGAGCGGCGGCAGCGCCTCGCCGACCATGCGGATGGTCTGGCCGCTATAGGGTTTCGACGCCTCTTTCAGATCCCACGCGGCCGCTTGTGTCACTTGCCACGTCAGGGGCCACACAAATACGGCTGCGACGAGCAGTCTGGACGCGGTACGTCTCAGCGGCTTGAGCATTCTTCCCTCTCCCTAGAAGTCGTGCCTGGCGGGCCGGCGCCCGTTCTGTCATAAAATGTGTGGTACTGCAAATCAAAATGTGGCACCTTGCAACAAATGGTTGGGGGGTGTTAACAGACCGGCAGCAAACCGGCTTTCCCGACCAGGCGAGGGACCTTTCGGATGGACTTCATCTTTATGCTGACGCGTAACGATCGCACGGTCGAGGACTGTCTCGACCTGGTCGAGTTGATCGAGCCGGTCGGCCTGAAGCATGTCGGCTTCAAGGATATCGGCGTCGCGCCGGATGTGCTGCGAAAGCTTGCTAGCGCCATTGGGCGGACAGGCGCCACTACTTACATGGAAGTTGTCTCGACGACGGCGGAGGCCTGCCTCAATTCTGCACGCATCGCCAGGGATCTCGGCATCCAGCGCCTGCTCGGTGGTACTCAGGTCGACGAGATCATGGCGTTGCTGGAGGGGAGCGGCACCGAATACTACCCTTTTCCCGGGCGGCCGGTCGGCCATCCGACCAAGCTCGGCGGTTCGGCCGAGGATGTCGAGGCCGACTGCCGCGCCTTCGCCGAGAAGGGTTGTGCGGGATGCGACATCCTCGCCTATCGCGCCACCGAGGCCGACCCGGCCGAACTGGTGCGCGCAGCCCGGCGCGGGCTTGGTCCGTCGCGGCATCTGATCGTCGCCGGCGCTGTGGCATCAGCCGATCGGATCAAGGCAATCAAGCTGGCCGGCGCCAACGCTTTTACCATTGGCACAGCGGTTTTCGATGGCTCCTATTCGCCGACGAAAGGTTCTATCCTCTCGCAACTGCGGGATGTTCTCGCGGATTGCGAGCGTGTCTAATGCCAGTCATCGGCATCGATCTCGGCACACAAAGCCTAAAGGCGATCGTTGTCGATGACGAATTGCGGCTGCGTGGCGAGGCCGCTGTGTTGTACCAGCCGGCCTTCCCGGCGCCCGGCTGGGCCGAACAGAACCCGGCGCTGTGGCTGGCGGCGCTCAAGCCGGCCATTGCCGGCGCGCTCGACAAGGCTGGGCTTGCACCGTCCGACATCAAGGGCATTGCCATTGCCGGCCAACTCGACGGCTGTGTTGCGGTCGACAGCAGCGGCCAGGCCCTGGCGCCGTGCATCATCTGGATGGATCGGCGCGCGGCGGCAGAGATCGCCGGCATCGATCCGGACTTCATCCGCGAGCGCACCGGTCTTGTCCTCGATGCCACGCATATGGCGGCGAAAATCCGCTGGGCAGCGCGCAACCTGCCCGAAGCGCGCCGGGTGGCGCTCTGGCATCAACCGGTATCATTCGTGGTCGCGGCGCTGTGCGGTCGTGCCGTCATCGATCACGCGCTGGCCTCGACGACCATGCTCTATGGGCTGAAGGAGCACAACTATGCCGGCGATCTCCTGGCGGCCTTCGACATCGATGCAGATAAATTGCCCGGCATCGACGATGCATCTGAGATCGCCGGCGCCTTGACCCACGCCGGCGCCGAGCTCACCGGTTTGCCTGTGGGCACGCCGCTGGCGGTCGGCACCGGCGATGATTTTTCGGCCGCCATAGGCGCCGGGGTTGTCGTGCCCGGTGTCGTCGCCTGCAATCTCGGCACGGCCGAAGTGGTCGGCGCGGTGTCCGGCACGCTTCGCCTCGACCCCGGCGGCCTGGTCGAGACCCATGGCTTTCTCGGCGACGGCTATTTCATCTCCAATCCCGGATGGCTCTCGGGCGGCGCGGTGACGTGGTTTCTAACAACCTTCGGCGTCGATTCGCCGGCGGCGATGTCGGAACTGGCGGCGACGGTGGTTGCCGGCAGCGACGATTTGCTGTTCTTGCCCGCGTTGTCCGGTGCCATGGCGCCGCGCTGGATCGCCGAAGCGCGTGCCGCTTTCTACGGCCTGACATCCTTCCACGGCAAAGCCGCTTGTGCCCGTGCCGTGCTGGAGGGCTGTGCCTTTGCCATGCGCGACGTGGTCGACCGGCTGGACGATCTCGATATCGCGACGCATCGCATCCGGCTCTCAGGCGGTGGCGCGCGCAGCCAGGTATGGGCGCAAATCCGGGCCGATGTCAGCGGCAGGCCGGTCGAGATCGCGGGTGCGGCCGATGCCTCGCCGATCGGTGCGGCAATCCTTGCCGCCGCAGCCATCAGCCTTACCTCCTCAGTGCAGCAGGCGGCTGAAAGGCTGGCCGGCCACATCGAGACGATCGACCCTGATCCTTCCGCCAAGGCCGCCTACGACAGAAGTTACCGCCGGTATCGCACCTTGTTCGATGCCCTGACCCCGCTTCATGCTGACTGACCGGACTGCATCCTATGTCCAGACAAATGCTCGATCGCCTTATTGCCGGCACGCTGCCTGACCCGGATAGCCAGGGAATGCTGTCGGTGCCGCTGAAGACCATCGTCATAGGGCGCGGTCTCGGCGACGAAGCCGATGCGCTGGTCGAGCCACTGCCGCTCGGCCGCAGGCTCGCCGTTGTCATGGATCCCGACACAAGGCTGGCGCTCGGCGAGAGAGTGTCGATTGCGCTGCGCGGCTCCAGCGATGTCGACAAGATCATCCTGCCGCGCCATCCGCATCCGGACATGGACGCGGTGCGATCGGTGATCGCACGCACGAAAGACGCCAGCGGCCTAGTCGCGGTCGGATCTGGCTCGATCAACGACATCACCAAATATGCTGCCCATCTCACCCAAAAACCTTATGCGGTGTTCGGCACCGCGCCATCGATGAACGGCTACACCTCGGTGTCGGCGGCAATCACCGAGGACGGCCTCAAGAAATCGCTGACGGCCAGCCTGCCGGTCGGCGTCTTCCTCGATCTCGATGTCATGGCGCGGGCGCCGCACCGTCTGATCGCTGCCGGCTTCGGCGATTCGATGGCGCGGCCGACCGCGCAGACCGATTGGCTGATGGCGCATCTGTTGCTCGGCACGCCCTACAGGCAGGCGCCGTTCATGCTTCTGGCCGAGGACGAGAAGGCGCTCATCGCCAATGCCGGCGAACTCGGGACCGGCGACCTTGAGGCGATGGAAGTGCTGGTGCGCACGCTGGTCATGTCCGGTCTCGGCATGACGCTGTGCGGCGGCTCTTATCCGGCCAGCCAGGGCGAACATCTGATCGCCCACTATATCGACATGCGGGGCCAGGGATTGCCTGAGGCGCATCACGGCGAACACATAGCGGTGACGACGTTGACGATGGCGCGGCTGCAAGAGCGCGTGCTGGCACTGCCGGAGCTGCAGCTCGCGCCGTCCGCGGATACGCCAGAACGCTTCATCGAGATCTTCGGCGAAACGCTCGGACGTTCCTGCTGGGCGGCATTCAAGCCCAAGCTGCTGGACCGCGAACGGGCAAACGCCATCAACACCATGCTGGCCAAGCAATGGCGCTCGCATCGTGAAAGGCTGGTGCGGGTGGCACGCCCGGCGCGCGAGATCGCGGCAGCACTGCGCGCCGCCGGCGCGCCGACCACGCCGCAGGAGGTTGCCATACCGGCTGGCTTCTACGACGAGGCGGTCGCCAATGCCCGGCTGATCCGCGACAGGTTCACCATGCTCGACGTCGCGGCTGCCTCGCTCGAAACGGTTGCGGCGGGAGCCTGAGCGGGTGCTGCGTCCGCTTGCCGACTTCACCGCGCTGGACCGGCGCAACATCGCCGTCGTTCTGACCGATATCGACGACACCTTGACCGACAAGGGACGGCTGCCGGCAAAAGCCTATGCGGCGCTCGAGCGGCTGAAGCAGGCCGGCTTTCTTGTCGCGCCGGTGACCGGCCGCCCTGCCGGCTGGTGCGACCTGATCGCGCGGCAATGGCCGGTCGATGGCGTGATCGGCGAGAACGGCGCCTTCTATTTCCGCTATGACGACGCCAAAAAGCGGATTGTTCGCCACTACGCCAAGAGCGCTGCCGAACGGCAGGCCGATGCCGCGCGCCTCAAGGAGATCGAGCAAACCGTTCTGCGCGAAGTTCCGGGTGCGGCGGTCGCGGCCGACCAGGCCTATCGCGAGGCCGATCTGGCGATCGATTTTTGCGAGGACGTGGCGCCGCTGCCCAAAACCGAGGTTCTGAAGATCGTCGGCATCTTCCAGCGCTATGGAGCGGCGGCGAAAATCTCGTCCATCCATGTCAATGGCTGGTTCGGCAAATACGACAAACTGTCAACAAGCCGGCTATTCTTGCGCGACTGTTTTGGTATAGACATAGACCACGACAAGGACAGCATTGTCTTCGTCGGCGATAGTCCAAACGATGCGCCAATGTTCAGCTTCTTCCCCAACAGCGTCGGTGTCGCTAATGTGCTGGACTTCGCCGGCGAACTTCCGGCATCTCCTGCCTTCGTCACAAGCGGGCGCGGCGCGCAAGGGTTTGCCGAGCTTGCCGACGCACTGATTGCTGCAAAGGGAATGGAATAATCATGGATCAGGGCCGACTGACGAAGAAGGAGCGGCACGCGCTTATCCTTTCGGAAGTGCGCCGGTCGGCGTCCATCCGCATCTCCAAACTTGCACGGCGCATCGGCGTCGCCGGCGAGACCATCCGCCGCGATCTTATCGAACTCGGCGATGCCGGGCTGATCAACCGCACCTATGGCGGTGCGACGATCTCGCTGGTGACATCAGAGCCGGTGATTTCGGAGCGCGGCCTGACCCTGGTCGAGGAGCGCGCCCGCATCGGCCGCGGCGCAGCGGGCCTGGTCCAGAAGGGCCAGATCGTGATGATCGATGGCGGTTCGACCACTTATGAGGTGGCGCGCAACCTTTCGCAGCTGAAGCGCGACCTGACCATCATCACCAATTCCACCGGCGTGGCCTCGGTGGCCGGCGCCAATCCGACCTTCCGCGTGCTGCTTTGCCCCGGGACCTATGACAGCCGCGAAGGCAGCGTGCTTGGCGAAGACACCGTCGAGTTCCTGCGCCGCTACAATGCCGACGTCGCCATTATCGGGGCATCGGGGATAAGCGCCGATGGTCCGAGCGACATGATCTCGGGCGCCGCAGCCGTTAAACGCGCAATGATATCGCGTTCACTGTCGACGGTGCTGGTGGTGACCCACGACAAGTTTGGCCGCAGCAGTCTGGAACGCATCTGCGGGCTCGATGACATTGCCGATATCGTCACCGACAGCGAACCGAAGGCCGACCTGCGCACTGCTGCCGAACAGGCGGGCACGGAGCTGCATGTGTTTGCCGCCGACTGATCAGCATTGGCTATCCGGCGGCATCCCGGTTGGTCAGCGCGATGTGGCAGCAGCCGGAGCCGTGGCCCGGCGTCCAGGTGACATTGTCGAAGCGCACGCCCGTTGCCTTGAACAGACCACGGTCGAAAGCGCCGGCGATGCGGCAGAGCGTGGCGAGTTTTTCATCACCGACACCGGCCTCGACCCAGGCGTCCTTCAGCGGACAACGCTTCACCTTGAAGGCGATGTGGTCCGGCCCGCGCTCGACATCGGTCGGATACATCAGGCCGCCATCCGGGCTGACGGCCAAAAATGCCTCGCCGATGGCCGGCGCGTCGTTAGGTCCGAAACGGGCGAAGGCGGCCGCCGCCACCTCCTTGCCGCGCTGCTCGATGGTGCGGATCATGATCGCCTCGGCCTTTTCCGCGCCGAGTTCGCCGGTCAGCTCGTCGAGAAACAGACGGTAGAGATCGGCGCGGTTACGGAAGGCGGAATCGAGTTCGCGCGAGAGTTTTTCGGCTCTGGCTTCTGGTTCGGTCATGGTACTTGCCTGCTGCTTCTGTCCAATCTTGGCGCCGCCGCAACCAGCGCCTTGCCGATTGCCGATTGCGGCGCGTCGACTACGTTGCGGGCGTCGCCGCTCTCGGCGATCCGCCCGGCGTCGAGAAGAACGACGCGGTGGGCCATGGCCCGTACGACGCCGAGATCATGCGAAATGAAGAGATAGGCGATCCGTTCCCTGGCTTGCAGGTCGAGCAGCAACTCAAGGATTTGTCCGCGCACCGAAACGTCGAGCGCCGACACCGCTTCGTCGAGCACGATCAGCGACGGTTTGGTCGCGATGGCTCGGGCGATGGCGACGCGCTGGCGCTGGCCGCCGGAGATTTCGTGAATGGCGCGCGGGGCGAGATCGGCTGCCAGCCCGACGCGATCCAGCAAGGCAGCAATGCGGGCCGGCCTCTCGGCGCGGGAAGCGATGGCATGGATGCGCAAGGGATCGTCAAGCACGCGAGCCACCGTGGCGCGCGGGTTGAACGCGGCGAGCGGATCCTGGAACACCATTTGCAGGCGCGCGCGCTTGGTGCGCAGGGCCGCACCCTTCAAGAGCAGAAAGTCATCGCCTTCGAACTGGACGGTGCCGGCGTCGGGCTCGATCAACCTAAGCACCAGCCGCGCGATCGTCGACTTGCCGCTGCCGGAGGGCCCGGCCAGCGCCAGCGTCTCGCCGGGTTCGATGGCGAAGGAGACACCGTCGACGGCCGCGATGGCCTTGCCGCCGCGGTGGTAATGCCTGGTGAGGCCGGAGACAGCGAGCACGCTCATGCCGGCGCCCGTCGTAGCAGCGGATCGGCGTCGAGGCCGAGATGGGCGTCGAGCAGCGTTCGCGTATAGGCATGGCGCGGGGCGTTTATGATTTGCTCCGTCGGGCCGAGTTCGATCAGTTCGGCGTTCCGGAATACAGCGATACGCTCTGCGAGTTCGGCGGCCAGCGCGATGTCGTGGCTGATGAACAGCAGCGTCATGCCGTCCTCCGCCACCAGTTGCCGAATGAGGCTGACGATTTCGGCTTGCACAATGGTGTCCAGCGCGCTGGTCGCCTCATCGGCGATCAGCAGTTTCGGACCGGCTGCAATGGCCGCGGCAACAGCAACGCGCTGCTTCTGGCCGCCGGAGAGCTGGTGCGGGAAAGCACGCATGGCGGTTTGTGGGTCGGGCAGCCGGACACGTTGGAGCAGGGTTTTGGCTTTGGCGTAAGCTTGTGGCCAGTCGAGGCCGAGGTGGGTGCGGGCGACTTCGGCGATCTGTTTGCCGACGGTCATGACGGGGTCGAGGCTGGCGGAGGGGTCCTGGAAGACGAAACCAATGTCGCGACCGGGAAGGGGGCTTGCGACGGATAGTTTGCGCTCTACGGCGCCCCCCTCTGTCCTGCCGGACATCTCCCCCTCAAGGGGGGAGATTGGCAGCTTTGCGGCCAGCGCTCTTCCTGCAATGCCAGTGATTGGCGAAAGCGCAGATGAGAGCTTAATCTCCCCCCTTGAGGGGGAGATGTCCGGCAGGACAGAGGGGGGTGCCTTGACGCCTGCCTCTCCTGTCGATCTCAGGAACCAATCGATCCTTCCCGTAACCTTGGCTGACCCGGGCAGCAGTCCAGCCACCGCCAGCACCAGCGTGCTCTTGCCCGAACCGCTTTCGCCGATAATCGCCAGCCGCTCGCCGGCAATAACATCCAGGCTGACCCCCTTCAGCGCCGTCACCTCGCTGCCATCGCTGAAATAGCGCACCGACAGGTCGCGTATCTCAGCCAGTGCGGTCATGACAGGCTCCTCCGCACCGCCGTCGTTTCGACCACGCCTTCGCCGGTGAGATAGACGCCAAGCACGGTCAGCACCAAGGCGATGCCCGGAACGATCGACAGAAAGGGCGCGGTGCGCAGCACAGTGCGGCCCTCGGCGATCATGCCGCCCCAAGTGACGCGATTGGGGTCGCCGAGACCGAGGAAGGACAGCGCTGCCTCGGTGAGGATCGCGGCGGCCACGATCACCGAGGACAAGGCCAGCACCGGCGGCAACGCGTTGGGCAACACCTCGCGAAAAGCGATCTCAAGCGGATGCATGCCGATGACGCGAGCGCCGGCGACGTAATCGCGCTCGCGGATCGACAGCACTTCGGCGCGCGCTACACGCGCCGGTCCGGTCCAGGCGCCAAGCGCTATTGCCGTGACGACGACGCCGAGCGACGGCCCGACGACGCTGACGAAGGCCAGCGCCAGGAGAAAACTCGGCACGGTCTGGAAGGCATCGGTGATGCGCATCAGCCCCTCGTCCACAAGGCCGCCGGCAAAACCGGCCAGCGTGCCGACGACCGCGCCGATGAAGAGTGCCGCCGCTGCCGCCGCCAGGCCGACCGCCAGCGAGGTGCGGGCGCCGTGGAACAGTTCGGCCAGCACGTCACGGCCGAGCCGGTCGGTGCCGAGCGGCAGCGACCAGTCCTGGAAGGGCGGCAGCAGTGCTGGTCCGGCAATGGCCTGCGGGTCGCCGGGGAAGAGCAGCGACGCAAACAGCGCCATGGCGAACAGAAGCGCCAGGATGATCGCGCCGGCGACCGCTTCCGGCCGGCGCAGGAACCGCGGCAGCGCGCTCACGCGCTGGCCTCGCCGGCGCCGACGCGCGGGTCGAGGAAGGCGTAGGCGATGTCGACGGCAAGGTTGACGGCAATGACGAGGACGGCGCTGGTGAGGATGATGCCGAGCAGCAGCGGCGTGTCGCGCGAAGCGACCGCTTCCTGCGCCAGCCGGCCGAGCCCGGGCACGGCAAAGACGCTTTCGATGACGACGCTGCCGCCCAGCATCTGCGCCGATTGCAGGCCGAGCATGGTGACCAGCGGCAAGAGCGCGTTGCGGGCGACATGGGCGAGCACGATGCGGCGGCGTGACAGCCCCCTGGCGCGGGCGGCGAGCACAAAATCCTGCCGCCACGCCTCGGCCATGCCGGCGCGCATCATGCGCAGATAGAGCGCGAGATAGATGAAGCCGAGCGCGGAAACCGGCAGGACGAGGTGGACGGCGATGTCGGTGGCGCGGTCAAAACCGGTCTTGTCCGAGGCCAGGCTCTCGATGCCGCCGATCGGCAGCCAGCGCAGGTCGACGGCAAAGACGACGATCAGCACCAGGCCAAGCCAGAAACCCGGCACGGCATAAAGCGCCAGCGAGCCGATCGACAGGAAGCAGTCGCGAAAGCTGCCGGGTCTGGCGCCGGCGTAGATGCCGAGCGCCGAGCCCAAACCGAAGGAGAGCGCGGTGGCGGTCACCATCAAGAGCAGTGTCGTCGGCAGGCGTTCCAGGATGACATCGCGAATTGGCCGCGAGAAGGTAACGGACTGGCCGAGGTCGAAATGCAGCAGCGCCCAGAGATAGTTCGCGAGCCGTGTCAGCTCGGACTGGTCGAGGCCCCAGCGATGACGCAGCAATTCGATCATGCCGGCGTCGCCGCCGGTCGAGACGATGTAGGCGTCGACCGCGTCACCGGGGGCGGCTTCCAGGAGGAGGAATGTGCCGATGATGACGATCAGCAGCACGAAGATGCTGCCGACGAGGCGACGGCGGATGAGGGTGAGGGCGCGGATCATGGGAAAGGCATAGCGCTGCGCCAGTCGGGAGAGGGGGGTGTGACGAAACGCGGCCCTACGCCATGCCTTCACACCAATTTCTTTGCGAACTTTCATCCGCGCAAATGTGTCACGATTCCAGATAGGTGTCCGCCCAGTTCGACACCGCCCATCGCGGGTTGTTGGCGATGTTGCCCACGGTATCGCGCGCGACGCTGATGAAGCTCCATTCGGCGACGTTGATCAGCGGCAGGTCCGCCGCGACCTGTTTCTGGAATTCCTTGTAGAGGTCGGTGCGCGCTGACGTATCCAGCGTCTCCGAAGCCTTGGCGATCAGCGCGTCGAGCGCGGCGTTCTTGTAGTCGCCCTGGTTGGAGAACGGCACGCCGTCGGGAATGCCGCTCTGCACCAGGATGGTGGTCGAGATCGCCGGGTCGCCGCGGAACACCGGCGGGCCGACGGCGAGGTCGAAGGTGTGGTCGGTGTAGACGGCCTTGATGTGCGCGGCCGAGTCGTTGTTGACGATCACGGCGTCGATGCCGATTGCCGCCAGCGCCTGGCGCAGATAGTCGCCGAACTGCTTCGTCTCGTTGAAATAGGGTGCCGGCAGGAGTTTCAGCGCAAAACGCTTGCCGTCATCGGCGCGCTTGTACCCCGCGTCGTCGAGCAAGGCGTTGGCCTTGGCGACGTCGAATGGATAGATCGGCACGTCGGCAGTGTAGAATTGCGGGTCGTTCTTCGGCACCGGACCGGTAGCGGTGGCGGCATAGCCGAGGAACACCGTCTTGACGACGAAGTCCTTGTCGATGGCATGCGCGATCGCCTGGCGGACCTTCACGTCGGCCAGTTCCTTGCGGCGATGGTTGATCTCGACGACGAGCTGATAGGTCAGCCCCTCATAGCCCTTGGAGATCACCTTCAGGCCCGGCACCTTGGAGATGCGGTCGAGGTCGGCCAGGGGCACGGCGGAGAAGGCGGCGAGCTGGATCTCTTCGGCCTCGAGCGCCGCTGCAGCCGACGTGCGGTCGGGTAGCACCTGGTAGATGATCTCGTCGAGATACGGCTCGTCCTTGGCCCAGTAATCCGCATTCCTGGTCAGCTTGTAATACTGGCCGGCCTTGTATTCGCCGAACTTGAACGGCCCGGTGCCGATGGGTGCATTGTTGGCCGGGTTGTCCTCGATCTTGCCGACCTCGTAGATGTGCTTCGGCACCACGCTTGACAGCGCCGGCAGCGCGTTGCGGATCAGCTGGAACGGCGTTGGCTTGGCGAATTTGAAGACGGCGGTCAGATCGTCAGGGGTGTCGACGCTGGCCAGATCCTTGAACACGGTGCGGCCGAGATTTTGCAGCGGCTTCCAGATCTGCAGCGCGGAGAAGGCGACGTCGGCCGAGGTGAACGGCTCGCCGTCATGCCACTTGACGCCGTCGCGCAGTTTGAAGGTCACCGACAGCCCATCGGCAGCACCTTCCCAGGAGAGCGCAAGACGGGGTTCCAGTCCGTCCTTGCCTTCGAACGAGGCTTCGGCCAGCGTTTCGACGATCTTGCTGGAGATGAAGAAGACGCCGTTGGAGGCGACGATGGCCGGATTGAGGTTGCGCGGCTCGGAATCGGCGGCAAGCACGAGGCGGCCGCCCTTCTTCGGCGTCTGCGCCCAGCTGAATGTGGGCATGGCGGTGGAGGCCAGCAGTAAAACTGAGCCGCCAAGCAGCGTGCGCCTGGAAATATCCGACATGATCAACCTCCGTCCTCTCCGCGACCAGATGGGCGCACCCCTCGAAGCTGGCGGCACCCGCCAGCATCCTCGCGGCGATTTATGGCCCTTGCCAAGGGTTTCGCCAGAGACGGAATTGGCGCATCTTTGCTTGGCTTTGAAATTTTCGTCCTCTGGACCAGTTTTAGAGGTGGCCCTTTCATTCTGGTATTCTGGTAGGACCAGATTGCCGCAGTGTGCAGCAATGACGAGTGGTGACAGCCTGCCGAAGCAATCTAACCTGTTTCTGGCTGGACCAGAGTTAACGAAATGGTGCAGATTTGATCGAAGCCAAGGGATTGGACGCAGTACGGCCGGCGATCCCACTGATATCAGGGAGAGAAAGATGAACATCGCCCCGGGCAAGAGCGCCGTCAGCAATATCCCGTTCGATCAGGCGAGGGTCGACCGGCTGATGGAAGAGGCCGGCATCGATGTTCTGCTCGCGACCTCCAAGCACAACACGCAGTATCTGCTTGGCGGCTACAAGTTCATCTTCTTTGCCGCCATGGATGCGATCGGCCATAGCCGTTACCTGCCTATCGTCCTCTACGAAAAGGGCGGGCCCGGTCATGCCGCCTATATCGGCAACCGCATGGAAGGCGCCGAGCACCAGAACAGCCCGTTCTGGACGCCGACGCTGCATGCCGCCTGCTGGGGCACGCTCGATGCTGCCAATCTTGCGGTCGAGCACATCAGCAAGATCGGCAAGGCCGGCGCCCGCCTCGGCATCGAGCCGGCCTTCCTGCCGTCGGACGCCTATGCGCTGATCCGCAAGGCGTTGCCGGATGCCAGGCTGATCGACGCGACCGGCATGCTGGAGAGCATGCGCGCCATCAAGACGGACGCCGAGCTGGAAAAGCTGCGTATTGCCTCCGAGCTGATCACGGATTCCATGCTGGCGACCATCCAGTGGGCGCATGAAGGCACGACCAAGGCCGAGATGATCGAGCAGCTGCGGCGCGAAGAAACTAATCGCGGCGCGCATTTCGAATATTGCCTGCTGACGTTGGGCGCCAGCCACAACCGCGCGGCGTCACCGCAGGCGTGGAAAAAGGGCGAAGTGCTGTCGATCGATTCCGGCGGCAATTATCACGGCTATATCGGCGATCTCTGCCGCATGGGCATTCTGGGCGAACCGGATGCCGAGCTGGAAGATCTGTTGGCCGAGGTCGAGACGGTGCAGCAGGCGGCGTTCTCGAAGGTGAGGGCAGGCACCATCGGCGGCGATATGATTTCGCACGCGGAGGGCGTGCTGAAGGCGTCGAAGGTCGCGCCCTATACGGATTTCTTCGCCCATGGCATGGGCCTGATCACCCATGAAGCGCCGTTCCTGATGACCAACCACCCGGTCACCTATGAAGGCACTTATTCGGCCAAGCCGCTGGAGACGAACATGGTGCTGTCGGTGGAGACGACCATGCTTCACCCGACGCGGGGGTTCATCAAGCTGGAGGATACACTGGCGGTGACGGATGCGGGGTATGTGATGTTTGGGGATCGGGCACGGGGGTGGAATAGAGGTGGGATAGCCTAGCTCGGCGCTACCCCCTCACCCGGATTGCCATCCGAATTGCGAAGGGCAATTCGGGGCTATCCGACCTCTCCCCGAGGGGAGAGGAGTTTGCGCCGGCGCTGGCTTCTGCCTCTTCTCCCCCTCGGGGAGAAAGTGGCCGCGAAGCGGCCGGATGAAGGGGGCCTTTCGCGATTACTTCCCCGCCGGGATCAACCTGAAATCCGGCAACTCCCGCAGCACCAGTTCGGGTCCGGCCGGCGAATAGACGACGAAGAGCTGCATCGGCCCATCGCCCGTGTTCAGTGTCGAATGGAAACGGCTTTCCGGCACATAGATGGTGCAGCCGGGGCCGACCTTGGCGACGACCGGATTGCCCTCCTCGTCCTCCACCATCTGCTCGCCATTGCCTGAGATGACGAAGATGATCTCTTCCGCGCCGGGATGGTTGTGGCGCGTGTGGCCCTTGCCTGACGGCAGGTCGACGACGCCGCCGGAAAAGCGCGTCGCGCCATTTACTTCCGGCGCGACTGTCAGCGACAGCTTGCCCCAGTCAAAGCCGAAGGCGCTCACGTCCTTCGGGTATACGAACACCTTGCTCTTGTCGGTCATGATCTCATCCCTTCTTTTTCTTCTGGTCGTGCAGCGTGACGGCCTTGAAATCCGCCGTCTGCCTGGCGATCGCGGCTTCAGCCGGCAGCCGTTCCATCGAACTCGCGCCATAAAAGCCATGCAGGCCCTTGCAGCGGTCGAGGATGTAGCGGGCATCATCCGGCATCGAGATCGGCCCGCCATGGCAAAGCAGGATGACATCCTTGCGCACCGAGCGCGCCGCGTTGGCGATGGCGTCGATCTCGACCACGCAGTCGTCGAGCGACTTGGCCGACGTGGCTCCGATCGAGCCGCCGGTCGTCACCCCCATATGGGCAACGACGATGTCGGCGCCGGCTTTTGTCATGGCGCGCGCCTCGTCGGGGTTGAAGACATAGGGCGTGGTCAGAAGATCGAGCTTGTGCGCCTCGGCGATCATGTCGACCTCCAGCCCGAAGCCCATGCCGGTTTCCTCAAAACTCTGGCGCATGCTGCCATCGAACAGGCCGATGGTCGGGAAATTCTGCACGCCGGAAAAGCCCATCGTCTTCAGCTCGGCAAGCAGCAGCGGCATGATGACGAAGGGATCGGTGCCGTTGACACCGGCCAGCACCGGCGTCTTTTTGACCACCGGCAGCACCTCGTAGGCCATTTCCTTGACGATCTCGTTGGCGTTGCCATAGGCGAGCAGGCCGGCAGCCGAGCCGCGCCCGGCCATGCGGTAGCGGCCGGAATTGTAGATGATGATGAGGTCGATGCCGCCGGCTTCCTCGGCCTTGGCCGACAGGCCGGTGCCGGCGCCGCCCCCGACGATGGGCACGCCGTCGGCGATCATCGCCTTGAACTTCTTCAATATGTCTTTGCGCGGTATTGCGGGCATTTGTTGGCTCTCACTATCTGGCGATGTCGAGGAAGGCCGCGGTTGCGGCTTTGGCAAATTCCGGATCGTTGATGTGCAACGGCAGGCGTGTGACGCGGCGCGTGGCGCTCGGCCTGATGGTGCGCTCGATGGCATCGAACAGCACGGCGTCGGCTTCGAGGTCGAAGAAGGCGCCGCCCTCGATGTCGAGTGCCGAGACGCCTTTTTCGGGGATCAGGAAATGCACAGGGCCCTCGCAGCGAGCGAGCCTGGTGCCGATCCACTCGCCTATACCGCGGCATTCATCCACCGTGGTGCGCATCAGCGTGACGTTGGGATTGTGCTCGTAGAACAGCCGGCCCCTAAACTTCTCGGGAATGGTCGGCGGCGCCCAGAAATTGACCATGTCCAGCGCGCCGACCGAGCCTACATAGGGCAGCTTGGTGCGGGCGATGGCGCCGAAGCGGTCCTCCGTCGCAGGCAGCACGCCGCCGAGCAGCAGGTCGCAGACTTCCGTCGTGGTGATGTCGATGACGCCGGCGAGCAGGCCCGAGTCCGCGAGCTTCTCCATCGAGCGGCCGCCGGTGCCGGTGGCGTGGAAAACCATGCAGTCATAGTTGGCGCGCAACTGATCCGCGATGGCGGTCACGCAAGGCGTGGTGACGCCGAACATGGTGAGCCCGAGTGCCGGCTTGCCGGCGGCAGTCGGCGCCGGCTTTGCGGCCATGCCGGCGATCGCTTGCGCCGCGTTGTGCAGCACCGTGCGGGAGAGCCGGTTCAGTCCCGCCATATCGGTGACCGATGGCATCATGATGATGTCGGAGACGTCGACATAGGGCGCGGTGTCGCCGGAGGCGAGCGTCGAGACCATGATCTTGGGCAGCCCAAGCGGCAGCGCGCGCATGCCAGCAGTGATGATCGACGTGCCGCCGCCGCCGCCAATGCCGATCACGCCTGATATGTCGTCGCGCGACTGAATGAAACCGGTGAAGGCGGCGCCCATGCCGGCCACTGCCGTGCCGCGATCATCGATGCCGAGCACGTCACTGGCTCCACCCGGATGATGCGCCGCGACCTCGCTGGCCGGGATATCGACCGGCACCGTGGCACCGCGCGTTCCGATGTCGACGCGGGCAACCGAACTGCCCGTGGCGGCAATAGCATCGGCCAGGAAGGCAAGTTCCTCGCCCTTGGTGTCGGCTGTGCCCACCACGTAGATGCGCTTCATCGCGTTTCTCCCGTCATCGGCCGACCGGCGCCGGACCGCCTGTCGCCCTTTGCCGGCCTTTCGGTGGGCAAAGGTCATTGCAATTTTTTGAGACGCGCGTATCGTATTGACATGGATGTCTCACGTCAACAAGCCGCTGGGAGCGACGACGCCAACGAGGCTGCCGAACGCGGCCCACGGGCCCGCACAAAACGGCTGATGCTGAAGACGGCGACTCGGCTGATGCAGGCGGGCGTCACCCCGTCGGTCAGCGAAGTCGCGGAGGCGGCGCAAGTGTCGCGCGCCACCGCCTATCGCTATTTCCCCAGCCAGGCAGCCCTGGTGCAGGCGGTGGTCGACGAGGGGCTTGGGCCGATCCTGACCTGGCAATCGACGTCCACCGATGCCGGGCGGCGCGTTGCCGAATTGTTCGATACCGCCATGCCGCGCATCGAAGCTTTCGAGGCAACTTTCAAGGCAGCGCTGAAACTG
Organism: Mesorhizobium sp. P160219; assembly: GCF_057786095.1. Taxonomy (NCBI): domain Bacteria; kingdom Pseudomonadati; phylum Pseudomonadota; class Alphaproteobacteria; order Hyphomicrobiales; family Phyllobacteriaceae; genus Mesorhizobium; species Mesorhizobium sp. P160219. Next base: position 6,628,565 of record NZ_JBYNWG010000001.1, on the reverse strand, counting down.
TCGCTCGACCAATGGGCGCAGCGGCAGGCGGGCACGCTGGGCGGCGAGCCGCAATTCACGCGCGGACATCGCGTCCAGCTGCTGAAGGATGCCATCGCACCGCTCAAGGGCCGGCTGCCGCCGCGCGAGTTCAAGCGCCTGGCGCAGGCGCTGTCGATGATGTTCGGCGTCGAAGTGCTGATCGTGCTGAAGGATATATGGGGGCTCGATAGCCGCGGCATGCGGTCGGTCGCGCAATGGGCGGCGGGCGCCCTTGTGCGCGCCGCGGTGGCGGAATCAACGGCTGAAATCGATGCGGCCCCGACAGCGGCATTGGCGAAATAGCGCCAATCTGGTTCGACCAGATTTGGATGCCCACTATTGATGTTAACCGGGATGGCAGTGCCGAAACAAGGCTCTCCTATATGAACGAGTAGGAAAATTCAGGGAAAACAGTCGGATACATGAAAAATCCGGTTATACAAGGTCCGGTGGTGATCCAAGAAAGAGCTTGACGGCTATCCAAAATTGGTAATACCAGATCAGGAAAGAAAAGGCGGATCGAGAATGACAGCCGCAGTCCATTTCGGCAGGGCGAGGAGAATCATACGGATGGCGCGTGTTCCGTCCGCACGAGGTGGCGCATCGTGACGCAGACGTCGCCTCGCGCCAGTGACGGCAAGGGGATTGCGCTGCGCCTCGATGGGCTCAGCAAGGCCTATGGATCCGTGCGCGCCATCAACGACCTGAGCTTCGCCGTCGACGAAGGCCGCTTCTTCGTACTCTTCGGGCCGAGCTCCGTTGGCAAGACGACGACGCTGCGCACTATCGCCGGCCTCGTCCAGGCCGACTCCGGCACGCTTGAGATCGGCGGCCGCGACATGGCCCATGCGCCGATCGCCGGCCGAGGCATCTCGATGGTCTTCCAGTCTTTCGCGCTTTACCCCCACCTCACGGTCTATGACAATCTCGCCTACCCGCTGCGCGAGGAGAAAGCCGCGCGCGCCGAGATTGACAAGCGGGTGAAAGAGACCGCCGAGATCCTGAAGCTGACACACCGCCTGAAGGCCAAGCCGGCAACCCTGTCCGGCGGAGAGCAGCAGCGCGTCGCGCTCGGCCGCTCCCTGATCCGCCGGCCAAAGATTCTTCTGCTCGATGAGCCGCTCACCAATCTCGACGCCAAGCTTCGGCACGAGACGCGCGCCGAGCTGAAGCGGCTGCACCGCCAGTTCGGCATGACCGTGATCTATGCCACGCCCGACGAGCTCGAGGCTCTCTCGATGGGCGAGACGATCGCCGTCATGCGCGATGGGGGCATCGTCCAGATCGGCACGCCAGACGAGCTTTACGAGCAGCCGATCAATACCTATGTCGCCAGCAAGATCGGCTCGCCGCACATGAATCTGTTCACGGCCTCGGTGCGCGCCGACACCAGATCTTTCGACACGCCGCTCGGGACTCTGGTTCCGGCGACGGCGCCAAAGACTGCCGATGCCAACGAGGCCGCGCTGATCGGCATTCGCCCGAGCGACATTCGGCTCGCCGCCAAGGGCGAAGCCGGGGTTGCCTCGAAGGTGCATCTGGTCGAACCGCTCGGCGACATAACGATCGTCTCGGTCGAGGCCGGCGGCGAGATGTTGCGCATGGTGCTGCCGGAAGCGATCGCCGCCAGCATCAGGACCGGCGATTCGGCATCGATCGCCATCGATAACAGGAAAATCCACGTCTTCCGCGCCGCGAGCGGCCAGGCAATGACCTGACTCGAACGGCGAGAAGCAATCCGGTTAACCAAGGGAGGAAACGCGAATGACGGCGATGACCAAACTGAAAGGGCTAGCGACAGCCGCAAGCTTCGCTGCCACACTACTGGTGGGAGGCGTGACCTATGCCTCTGCCGAAGAAGTGACGTTGACGATGGCGGTGCCGGATTGGCCCCCGACCCGCATTATGAAGAAGTTCTTCGACGAGCAGTACAAGCCGAAGTCTGGCAATACTGTGAAGCTCGATGTGGACTTCATTCCGTGGCCGGATTTCTACACCCGCGTCAACGCCTCGTTGACCTCGGGCGAAAAGAAGTACAACTTCATCGTGTCGGACTCGCAGTGGCTGGGCGCCTTCGTCGAAGGCGGCTACTTCCGCAAGATCAACGATCTCATCGATGCCGACCCGGAACTCAAGGCGACGATGGAGTCGATGCATCCCGCCGTGCTCAACGCCTACTCGACCTATCCCAACAGCACGCCGAACTACTACGGCTTCCCGCAGTTCCCGGACGTGCTGGTCACCTACGGCCGCAAGGACGTGCTCTGCAACAACGACGAGCAGGCCGCCTACAAGGCGAAGTACAATGAGAAGCTGCCCTGCACCGGCGAAGAAATCGACGCCATGGACTGGAACACGTTCGAGCATGTTGGCGAATTCTTCCAGCGCAAGAAGGGCGACAAGCTCGCCGGCCAGGTGCTGGATGACGATTTCTATGGCATCGCCTATCAGGCAGGCAAAGGCTACGACTTCTCGACGAGCTCGGTCCACACGTTCGTCTGGGAGCATGGCGGCGGCATCTGGGATGAAACCAAGGCCCCGACCGGACATGCCGAAGGCGTCGTAAACTCCCCGAAGTCCATCGAGGGCATGGAGCATTTCCTCAAATTGCTGAAGTTCATGCCGCCGGTGGTCAAGACCGGCACCATGGACATCTTCGTCTCGGACCAGTTGTTCCGTGAAGGCAAGGTGGCCATGAACATCGACTGGATCGGTCTCGCCGAAGCCTCGCTCGATCCCAAGACGTCGAAGGTTGCCGACAAGCTGGTGTTCGGATTGGCGCCAGGCCTGCGCGGTGCCGACGGCAAGGTGAATCGTACGTCACAGATCGGCGGACAGCCTTTCGTTCTCACCACCTGGACGACGCCTGAGCAAATCAAGGAAGCGGTTGGCTTCGTGAAGTGGTGGCTCTCGCCTGATATCCAGCACCAGTTCGCCGCCGGCGGCGGCCAGTCCGCGATCAAGTCGGTCTACAGCGATCCGAAGTATGTGACCTATCGTCCGTGGGACCGCGCCTGGGCGAACTCGCTCGACTGGCAGAAGGACATGTGGCACGTGCCGCAGTTCTTCGAACTGCTCACCCAGCAGCAGGACCAGTACGACCTAGCCATCACTGGCAAGCAGGACGCCAAGACCACCTTGGATAACATCGCCAAGTTCCAGGAGGACCTCCTGAAGAACGATGGTCTTATCCAGTAACCTTCCGACATAGCTGCGGGGAGCGGGCAAAAGCCGCTCCCCGTCATTGCCACTTCAGGCGCTCCATATTTCGGACTCCCATGACCGCTGTTTCAAGCACGCTGCTGACACCACGCCTTACCGCGGTTGTTGCCCACAACTGGAAACTCGCCATCGCTGTCGCTGTCGTCGTGTCGGCCATATCAATGGCGGGCTTGCCTGCGGCTGTCTCCTTCTGGGTGGTGGGCGCCGCGGTGGCGTTGGTCGCGGCCGCATTTACCGTCAACGCGTATCGCCGCCACTACTTCGGCGCCTTGCTGGTCGCTCCGGCAATCGCCGTTCTGTTTGTGATGAATATCTTCCCCCTGCTGTGGTCGCTGGGCCTTTCGTTCTTCGCCTACCAGGCAAACCAGCAGACGATCCGCTTCGTCGGACTCGGGAACTACATCCGGATCCTTACCAACGATCTCGCTGCTCACGCGACTTGGGGCGCGCTGATCAATACCGCCATGTTCGTCGTGTTCACCGTCTCCGCGCAGATGATCGTCGGCTTTCTGCTGGCCATCCTGTTCGCCAAGCAATTTCCGCTGCGCAAGTATTTGTTGATCCTGGTGCTGACACCGATGATGCTTTCGGTTGTCGCCTCTGGCGTGTTCTTCACCTACTACTATGACCCGACATTCGGGATTCTCAGCTACGTCATCAATTCCATCTCCGGCAACCAGTTCATCCTGATGAGCAACAAAGTCGGTGCCGTGGCGGGAATCGTTTTCGCCGACGCATGGATGTGGTCGCCCTTCGTCATGCTCCTTGTGCTGGCGGGCCTCGTCTCGGTGCCGAAATACCTTTACGAGGCCGCTGCCATCGACCGTATTTCCAGCTGGCGGCAATTCTGGATGATCACCTTCCCCTACATCCGCGGCCTTCTGATGTTGGCCCTTCTCTTCCGCACCATCGAGGCATTCAAGCTGGCGGATCTCGTCATCCTCCTCACCAAGGGCGGCAACGACACGCTGACGATCTCCTATCACTTGATCCGCATCGCCAACGAGCAGAACAAGACGAGTGAGGGCGCGTCGATCTCCTATCTGATGCTGTTCATGGTGATCGTTCTCACCAACCTCTACCTGTACCTCGCAAACCGCCGTACGCAGGGAGCCTAACCCGTGACCGAATCGATATTGGGAAAGCTCGGCTTCCGCAGGGCCAGCGGAGTAGACGAGGCCGGCTGGGGGCGGACGCTCGCCGTGGCCGTCGTCGCCTTTATCTATTTTCTGCCGGTGCTGTTCATCATATTCACCGCCTTCAAACCGCAGGGCGACGCGCTTCTGGTGCCTCCGACGCTGTCGCCCACGTCGCTGTTCGGCTTGATTCCGGATCATTTTGTGTTCAAGCCCACGCTCGAAAATTTTGGGTCCGTCTTTTCTCGCTCGATGACGTCGGGCGGTGCCCCGGAAGCGACAGGATTCGACCGTTATTTCTTCAACTCGATCTTCATCGCCTCGGCTTCGGTGCTGCTGGCGCTGGTCATCGGCACCCTGGCGGCCTTCGGCTTCTCGCGCTATCCGCTGAAAGGCAATGACACCTACCTGTTCATCATCCTGACCACGCGCATGCTGCCGGCGATTGTGGTGATCATTCCGGTGATCCTGATGTTCCGCGTAGTGGGCCTGTCGGGCTCGTATCTCGGCATCATCATGCTCTACACCGCCTTCAACCTGGCCTTCACCATCTGGATGATGAAGAGCTTCTTCGATGAATTGTCGCCAGACGTCGAGGATGCCGCCCGCCTCGACGGATCGTCCGGAATGCGGGTGTTCTTCAAGATTTGCCTGCCCCAGGTCATTGCCGGGCTCGCCGCCACGTTCGTGTTCGGCCTGATCCTCACCTGGAACGAGTTCCTCTTCGCCCTCTTGCTCTCGGGGCCCGACACGAGGACGGTCCCGGTCGCCATGAACCAGGCCGTGTCGTCGGGTGGACGCGGCACCGACTGGACTTTGCTTGCCGCCATCGAAACCCTGTTCCTCGTCCCAGTCTTCCTGGTCACCTTCTTCTTGCAAAACCATCTGTTGCGCGGTGTTACCTTCGGCACGGTGAAGCGCTGAGATGTCAACCATCGAACTCCGCAAAGTCACCAAGCGCTTCGGCTCCTTCACCGCGGTCAAGGACGTTGACCTGTCGGTGGCCGCCGGTGAGGTCGTCTGCCTTCTCGGCCCGTCCGGCTGTGGCAAGACGACGACCTTACGCGTCATCGCCGGGCTGGAAAGCGTCACTGACGGCGAGGTCGTCGTCGCCGGCAAGGTGATGAACAAACTGCCGCCCGAAAAGCGCGACATCGCCATGGTGTTCCAGTTCTACGCGCTCTACCCGTCGGCATCGATCGCCGAGAACATCGCCTTCCCGCTCTATCATGACGGCATTTCCGGGGCTGAGCGGACTGCCCGCGTCAACCGCGTCGCCGCGATCCTTCACTTGGAGCACGTTCTCGACCGGCTGCCGAACCAGATATCCGAGGGCGAAAAGCAGCGCGCCGCCATGGCCCGCGCCATCGTCCGCGACCCCAATTGCTTCCTCTTCGACGAGCCCTTGTCGCGTCTCGATGTCGAACTGCGCCAAACCATGCGTGGCCAGATCAAGGAAGTGCTGCAGGGCCTCTCCAAAGCGACCGTGATCGTGACCCATGACCAGCTCGAAGCGCTCACCATGGCCAACCGCATCGCCATCATGAAGGACGGCCTGATCGAGCAAGTCGGCTCACCGCACGAGGTATTTGCCAAGCCCGCCAATGCTTTCGTGGCGAGCTTCATCGGCACGCCGCAGATGAATCTTCTCGAGGCCGACCTCAAGGCCTTCGCCGATGGCACGGCGGACATGACCGTGGCCGGCATTAGTCTGGCGATCCGCACGGACGCGGCGGTCGCGCGCCTGCAGCCCGGCAAGGTGACGATCGGTGTCCGCCCCCGTGCTTTCACCGTGACCGATACGGGGGACCGTGGCACCATCTCCGCCAGAGCCGAGCTCATCGAGCCCATGGGCGCCGAAACCCTTATTCATGCCCGCACGGCGGCAGGCGCCGACATCCGCGTCGTGGTGACGAGAAGCCAGTGGGTCAAGGTCGGCGAGGCGCTGAATCTACGCCCCGATCCCAGGCAAACCCATGTCTTCGATGGCGCCGGAAAGGCGGTGCGGTCATGAGCGACAGTTCTTCCGGCATGAGCCGCGCCGGCGCGTTCCGCCTCGAGCTCTTCATCATTGGCCTCGGCGTCTTGGCGCTGGTGCTGATCTTTCAACCCTTTTCCATCGGCCTGTACGCGGTCGGCAGCGGTCTCGTGGTGCTTGCCGGGCTCATCAACAACCTGCTGCCGTTGGCCCAGCCGGGCGTCAAGGTGCGCAGTGTGGTGACCGTAGCGCTGGTCGTGGCGCTGGTCTTCTGCATTGCGCTGCTGGTATCGATCACGGCGGCGCATCTCTACGGCGTCTTCTTCCTCAATCCACCGGACCCCAACACTCTCGCCGGCAAGGCGCAGCTCGCCACGCCGCCTTTCTACAAGCAGGCTTTCGTGTGGGAAATCGCCGCCGCGGCGGTGATTCTCGCGCTGATCGTCACCGCTCTCAACAAGACAGCGCGATGATCAGCAGCTGACGCTATCCGGCAGGTCGCGCTCGCGCCCGTCCGCGACGGTCGGTGTGCGTCGCCCTCTCAACTCTCACGCCGTCATCCTCCGGCTTGACCGGAGGACCCGACGCCGAGATCAAGGATCGTGTCGACCGCGCCGCCAAAACACTCAGGATCGAACATCTGCTCGACCGCAAGACCGACCGCCTTTCAGGCGGCGAAATGCAGCGCGTTTCGATCGGGCGCGCCATCGTGCGCAAGCCGCGCGTGTTCCTGATGGACGAACCGCTGTCGGCGCTCGACGCCAAGCTGCGCGAGGCGCTGCGCACGGAACTGAAGAACCTGCAGATCCAGCTCGGCGCCACCTTTCTGTTCGTCACTCACGACCAGATCGAGGCGATGTCGATGGGCGACAAGGTGGGCGTGCTCAACCATGGCCGCATCATCCAGACCGGCACGCCGCACGAGATCTACAACAATCCGCGCGATACCTATGTGGCCAGCTTCGTCGGCTCGCCGCCGATGAACCTGATCGATGGCAAGCTGGTCAACGGCCGCGCGGTGATGGCGCCGCTGAATTTCGAACTGCCTTTCTCTGGGGGTGCCAAGGCGGGCGGTGCGACCGACGGTCGCCCGCTCGTCTTCGGTATTCGACCTGAGGATGTGTATCTTGAAAGCGGTGCACCGGTCGAGGCACGCGTCCACGATGTCGAGAACCATGGCGTGGAAAAGATCCTGACTCTGCGGGTCGGCGACACGACGCTGCGCGCCACGGTGCCGGCCAGAACCGATGTCCAGATGAGCAGCCGGTGCGCTTTGCCTGGAATCAGGACAAGGTGGTGCTGTTCGACAAGGGCAGCGACGTGAGCTTGCGGCACGCCAGCTAGTTGCGGTCGAACGACGGCGCCGCCTGACTATTTCTGGAAGTAGGTCTCGTAAGGCGTATCGTTGATCAGCAGGATCACGCACTCCGTCTCTGAGAGGCAGGCGTCGTCGTGCATCTCGTTGGCCTTCTGGGTCCAGTAGGATCCCGGCGGCAATTCGACCTTCGTCGCTTCGCCGCCGTCCATTTGCCAATGCGCCCACAGTCCCTTGATGACCACCGCGCGATAGTCGGCGGTGTGCGCATGAACCGACGCGCGCCAGTTGCCGGGAACTTTCAGCAAGGTGCCCGCCGGGCCTTTGGCCCGGTCACCCCACAACGGGCCAAGGCGATGCGGCTGGTCTGGCACTTCGGCGACATAGGGGATCTTGTCGGCCGGGAGATAGCTGTCCTCGAGGGCAAAGGCGCGAGCGGGAAAGACGCAAGAAACGGCGAGCGCCAGAAACGCGCCGTCTTCGGCGGCCTGGTGGTCGACAATGCCGGTGTGGCCAGCGCCTTCGCCTATTGTGGCGCTGCGACCTTGCTGGCGGCGATCGTTGTGTTCGCGCGCGGCCCTAAGCGCGTCGAATAGCCGATAGCCATCCTTGGCTGAAGCAGCGGGCCCGAGAACTATCAAGGTTTTCGGGGCGTTGCTTTTGTGGTGAGAGGCCACCGTAGGGTCAGACCGCGCGGCCGTCGAAGTCGAAGACCGGCAGGCCGGTGGGATCGAAATCGGCGACGCAGTTGAGGTTGATGTAGGCGCTGCGTTCGCTGCCCTGACTGACATCCTCGGCAAAGGGATGGATGCCGCAGGTGCGGCAGAAGCGATGCGCCATTGCATGATTGCCGAATGTGTAGGTGCCTAGATCGTCGCCCCACGCCAGCACCGTCAGGCTGTCATGCGGGATGGCGGCCAACAGCGCGCCCTTGCGCGAGCAGATCGAACAATTGCACCGCACGGCGCCGGTCAGCTGCGCCTTGAATTCGAACGCAACCTTGCCGCAGTGGCAGCTGCCTTTGTACAGCATCAGTCCCTTCCTATCGCTGGCAGGTGCAAAGGCACGCTGTCCGGGCTATTCCTTCCGCTGACCTAGCGGCCCATATGCCTTAAAGACGCTCCACCTTGACGGAATCCGACATCGACATGCAATCAATCCGCGATCGTCTCGAGATCATCCTGTCACGTCTTGCCAGTTGCGCGGCAGGCGAGAAGGTGTTCACCAAACTCTATGCCGAGGCGGCGCGCGCAGCGGCCGAGGCCACCGATGCGCGCAAGAAGGCCGGCGTATCGCTCGGGCCGCTCGACGGCACCATCGTGTCGATCAAGGATCTGTTCGATGTCGCCGGCGAGCCGACCACGGCCGGGTCGCTGATGCTGAGGGACACCGCGCCCCGTCGGCACGACGCTGCGGTCGTCAGCCGTCTGCGCCAGGCCGGCGCCGTCATCATCGGCAAGACCAACATGACCGAATTCGCCTTCACCGCTATCGGCGACAACATGCACTACGGCACACCGGGCAATGCCGCCGACACCAGCCGCATTCCAGGCGGTTCGTCGTCGGGCGCCGCCGTGTCCGTTGGCGAGGGGACGAGCGACATTTCCATCGGCTCCGACACCGGCGGTTCGGTGCGCATCCCGGCATCGCTGAACGGCGTCGTCGGTTTCAAGCCGACGGCGCGGCGCGTGCCGCTGACTGGTGCCTATCCCCTTTCCGCGACGCTGGATTCGATCGGGCCGCTGGCGCTGAGTGTTGCTGCGTGTGCCCTGGCTGACGCCGCGATGACGGGCGAGCAGATGCCGCAACTGCCCCTGCCGTTAGCGCTTGCCGGGCTTCGTGTCGGCATTCCGCGCGGCCTGCTTTTCGAAGACACGGAAACGGAGATTGCCGCCGCGTTCGATCGCAGCCTTGCCGGGATCGAGCAGGCAGGCGCGTGGCTCACGGACATTTCGATCGACGACCTCATTGCCGATCTGCGCCTGGCCACCAAACGCGGCTCGATCGCGGCCATGGAAGGTGCTGAAATCCATGCCGACTGGCTGGCGACGGGCGCATCGGTGCCGGTCGATCCCCATGTCAGCGGGCCGCTGTCGCGGGCGGCGGCCATACCGACGCCGGTTTATATCAGGGCAATGCGTCGTCGCGCGGCACTGTGCATAGCCATGGACGAGCGGTTGGGTTCGGTCGATGTGCTGGCTCTGCCGACCACGCCGGTGACAGCGCCGACTATCGTTTCGATGGCCGAGGATACGGCTCTGCGTGAACGCACCGAAGGTCTGCTGCTGCGCAATACCCAGGTCGCCAACCAGTTCGACCTCTGCGCGATCTCGCTGCCGATGCCCGGCATGACGCTGCCGGCCGGACTGATGCTGGTGGCGCGCAATGGCCACGACCACCATCTGCTGCGCATCGCGGCTGAAGTCGAGCGGCTGCTCCGATAGGCAGCGAGCCGTAGGTCGGCAGTCAACGTGCCGCGCAGCGCTTGCGCTCGCTTTTCTTGGAGGAGCGTTCGATTTTGGTAACGACCAGCATCGGCGGATCGTTCGGCTGGCCGCGATGCTGGATCGATCCTCGGACGACGAGTTTTCCAGCATAAAGCTTGTCGGAGAGGTCAGGTGCCGATCTGTCCAGCGGCGGCAATTCCGTAGTGTTGAGCTCCACGCCTTTAACGACATTGCCGGTGGTCAGATCCAGCGCATTGCCTGACGGGCAGGGCGCCATCATGCAGACGATCCCATTGCTGCAATAGACATAATCGCTGCTTTGTGCCGCCGCGAGCGAAGGTAAGGCCACGATCGACGACACTGCGAGAACCAGAGATGCGAAGCGAAAACCGGACATGGTTCACGCGTCCGCCGGGAACCGTCTGCGGTAATGCTCGACCACGTCGGGATTGCGCAGATTGACAGGCAGCCGGTTGGCCAGCACCAGCAAGGTCTCGCCGGCCGCGCCCACGCCCATGCGCATCATCGATTGCTCGGTAATCCCCGCCATATGCGGGGTGACGATAACATTGTCGAAACCGAAATAGGGATGGTTTGCCGGCAGCGGCTGCGTGGCAAAGACGTCGAGTGCGGCGCCGCCGATCCGGTCTTGGCGCAAGGCCTCGATCAGCGCCTCGTCGTCGATCACCGGTCCGCGCGAAATGTTGATCAAAAGCGCGTCCGGCTTCATGCGGGCAATGCGTTCGCGGCTGATCAGGCCGCGCGTTTCCGGCGTCAGCGGGCAGCAGAGCACGATGATGTCGCTCTGTTCGATCAGCGCATCGATCGACAGGAAGCCGATCCTGTCGGGTGCCGGCTGCATGCTGCGGGTCGTCGCCACGACGTCGAGGCCGAAGCCGTGCGCGGCGATATGGGCGACCGCCTGACCGATGGCGCCGAAGCCGATGATGCCGATGGTCTTGCCGGCAAGCTCGCTGGCATGGCTGGCGTGGTCGCGGCCGGCATTCCAGCCCTTGGCGCGCAAGTCGCGGTCGACCGAACGGAAGCGCCGAAGCAGGGCAAGGGCCGCGAACATCACATATTCAGCGACCGAACGCGCATTGACCGCCGGCACGTTGGCGACCAGCACGCCGGCCACGGCCGCGGCCTCCATGGGCACCATGTCGAGCCCGGCACCGTGGCGGACCGCTGCTCTGAGTTTCGTGGCGTTTTCGAACAGCGACGGCGGCAGCGGTGCGCGAACGATGATGACGTCGGCATGCTTCGCCTCGGCGGTCAGCGTTGCCGCATCGAGCGCTGAGGCGACGACGAGTTCACCGGCGCCCGCCAGCATTGCGGAGGCACGCGGATGCAGCGTGTGCGTCGACAGGATTCTGGGCATGGGGCTCTCGTGTTTGTCGCAAGCGAAAGCGCTGCGCGCTTTCCCGGGAAAACCGTTTCACACTTTTCCTGGAATTGCTCTAGGCTTTCTCAAATGCCAGGCTTTGCGCTTGCGCCTCGCGGCCCTCGATGATCCCCTTCCAGTAGCTTTCCGCGCCTTGCAGGTGGGCGCTCATCAGCGCCTGGGCGAGATTGCCGTCGCGACGCAGCAGCGCCTCGTAGATCTGGATATGCTCGGCATGCGAGCGCACTGAGCGCTCGGGATCGTTGAAGTAGATCGGCAGCCGCTGCTCGCCCATCAGGTAATAGACGCTGCAGATATTGTGGAAGACGCCGTTCTTGGTCGCCCGCACGATTTCGAGGTGGAATTCGCGGTCTTCCTTGGCGAGGCCTTCGCCGGCGGCGATGCACTCCTCCGAGGCTTTCAGGATCTCCCGCAGGCGTTCGAAATTCTCTTCGGTGGCACGCGAACAGGCAAGTTCGGCGGCCTTGATCTCGTGGATCTTGCGCAGTTCGACGGTCTCGTAGATCTGCACCGGATCGAGCGGCAGGCCCGCGCGGGCGAAAAGAGCCAAGGCTTCTACACTGGCCTGCCTGGTGTCGACATAGATGCCGGATTTGGCGCGGCGCTCGACGATGCGCATGGCCTCCAGAATGGCCAGCGCCTCGCGGATCTGGCCGCGGCTGACACCGAAATGCTCCGCCAGCTCGCGCTCCGAGGGCGTGCGGCCGCTCTCCTTGTCCGAATGGGCGAACAGATAGGCGGCGAGTTCGGCGAGAAGGTTCTTTTCTTTCATCGTCAACCGCGTTGCGCGTGCGCCTCCAGGAACCGCTCCGAAATGGTGAATCCCAGACCCGGCTTTTCAGGGATCGCTATCATACCGTCCCTTGCTTCGACAGTCTCTTCGATAAGATCGTGGATCATGGGGTTGGCGCCGAGCGAATATTCGACGGTAAAACTGGCAGGCGAGGCCGCACAAACATGCAGGCCGGCGAAGAAGCATGGCGCGCCGGCCCACAGATGCGGGGCAAAGCGCAGATTGAAGGCACTGGCGATGGTGCCGATCTTCATCGCCTCGCTGATACCGCCGCAAAAGGCCGGATCCGGCTGGAAGATGTCGGCGGATTTCAGCACCGCGAGATCGCGGAAGGCGTAGCGCGTCGCTTCGCTTTCGCCGGTGGCGATCGGGATCGAACCCGAGGCGCGCACCTCGGCCATACCAGCCTTGTCGTCGGCGATAACAGGCTCCTCGAACCAGGCGAGGTCGAGATCGCTGGCCAGGCTGATGAAGCGCTTGGCCTCGGCCACCGTATAGGTGCCGTGCGCGTCGACCATCAACTCGACGTCAGGACCGAGCGCCTGCCGTGCGGCGCGGACGCGGGCGGCGGAAATGTGCGGGGCGCCGTCCATGGCGCCGACGCGCATCTTCAGCGCCTTGAAGCCGCCTTTGGCGATGTAGGATTTGAGCTGCTCGCCGATAGCGTCGGCGGCAGCCCAGCCGCCGGAGGCGTAGGCCGGCATGCGGTCGAGCTTGCGGCCGCCGATGAGCCGCCACACCGGCTGTCCCAACGACTTGCCCAGAATATCCCAGAGCGCGATATCGACGGCGCTGATTGCCGCAATGCTCATGCCGCGCCGCGCCAGCTGCGGCATGGCATGGCCGGCGCGCGCGGCACTGTCATGGCGCACGCCGTTGTAGAGCAACTCCCAGATCATGCCGATGTCGGCGGGGTCGCGGCCGATCAGCTGCGGCCCGACCTCGTGATTCAGCATGTAGACCAGCGCACCATAGCTGCCGGCGCTGCCGGCGGCGTTCTTGCCCTCGCCCCAGCCGATCAGCCCGTCGTCAGTCTCAATGCGCAGGATGGCGGCGTCGAACGTCGTCACCTGGCCAAAGTCGCTGCGATGCTGCTTCGCGGCCTCAATCGGCACGCGGACCCACCACGCCTGGACCGTTTTGATGCGCATCCCGATCGGCTACTTGATCAGCGGCAGCAGCGTTTCGGCCGTGATGCGCATCTGGTCGGTGTAGAATTTCTCCGTCAGCACGCTGGAGCCGTGATCCTGGATGAACTTCAGCTGTTCGGGAGAAATGTCGACCGGATTGCGCTCGACCATGTCGGGATAGGGCGCGGCGGGTGTGCGGTCGACTGGCGCGACAAATTCGTTCGTCAGCGCGCCGTCATAGCCGACTTCCTTCAGCGTCTGCACGATCCGTGGCCAATCAATCTGGCCAAGGCCGGCGGCAAAGCGGTTGTTGTCGGCAACGTGGAAGTCGAACAGCCGTTTGCCGACCTGACGGATCGCGTCATGGACGTTAAATTCTTCCATATGGATGTGATAGGCGTCGAGGCAGACGCCGCATTCGGGGCTGACCGCATCGGCCAGGGCCAACGCCTGCGCGCCGCGGTTGAACAGATAGGTCTCGAAGCGGTTGAGCGGCTCGACCGCGATCTTGACGCCGACCTTCTTGGCATGGGTGAAGCATTCGCGGGTGGCGTCGACCACCCACTTCCATTCCTCTTCCTCGGTGCCGTCCGGTACCACTTTGCCGACGGTCGCGGGCACCAGCGTTATGATCTCGCCATCAAGTTCGCTGACCATGGTCAGCACGTCATTGACGTACTGCACCGAGCGTTCGCGCTGGCCCTGGTCCCTGGCGGCAAGGTTGCGTTCGCCCAGCATCAGCGTCACCGACCCCCAGCAGCGGATGCCGTACTCTTTCAGCAGCGCGCGGGTCTCCTTGGTCTTGTATTGCTCGGGCTCGCCGGAAATCTCGATCGACTCGTAGCCGAATTTCTTGATGCGCTTCAGCGTCACCTCCAACGGTTCCGCGCGCATCCAGTTGTGCGTCGAAAGATGCATGGTCTATCCTTCCCAGAATTCGTCTGTGCCAGTTCGCCTGCGATGCGCCCCACAAGGCGCGTCGCGTGTTTCCTCCCCAAGGCGCTCCAGCGTTTTTGCGCAACTGGTTCGACCAATTGGGCCCTAATGGAGGTCTACAGCAATTTTTGTCGCGCGGCAAGAACCGCCGCCATGCGATACCGGCATCTGTGTACCGTATTGATTATGCTGGTATATATCGCCAAAAATGGAATGCCCTGGCAGCTTTGCGCGCGAGTCAAATGGCTTGACCCATTTTCGGTATTTGGTAATACCAGAATGCCGATACGAGAATGCACATCGCAAGAGACCAAAGAGGCTGGCCCTGCTTTCATCAGGCGCTATGCTTGGTCCTTGGAAAAATGAATTGGGAGGATGCCGATGCCGTCGACAATGAAGGGTCCGGGGCTGTTTCTGGCGCAGTTCGCGGGGGATACCGCGCCGTTCAATTCGCTGGGCTCGATCACCAAATGGGCGGCCGGTCTCGGTTACAAGGGCGTGCAGATCCCGACCTGGGATGCACGCCTGTTCGACCTCAAGAAGGCGGCATCTTCCAAGACCTATTGCGACGAGGTGAAAGGCATCTGCGCGGATGCCGGCGTCGAGATCACCGAACTGTCGACGCATCTTCAAGGGCAGCTGGTGGCGGTGCACCCGGCCTATGATGCCCAGTTCGACGGCTTTGCACCGCCTGCGGTGCACAACAACCCCAAGGCCAGGCAGAAATGGGCGGTCGAACAGATGGAGTTCGGCGCCAAGGCCTCGAAGAATCTTGGCCTGAAAACCTCGGTGACGTTTTCCGGCGCTCTGGCCTTCCCGTATCTCTATCCCTGGCCACAGCGGCCGGCCGGGCTGATCGAGGAGGCCTTTGCCGAACTCGGCAAGCGCTGGAAGCCGATCCTCGACGTCTATGACGAGAACGGCGTCGACGTCGGCTATGAGATCCATCCCGGCGAGGACATCTTCGACGGCGCCACCTTCGAAATGTTCCTCGATGCGGTTGGCGGCCACAAGCGCTGCAACATCAACTACGACCCATCGCATTTCCTTTTGCAGCAGCTCGACTATCTCGAATTCATCGACATCTATCACGAGCGGATCAAGGCCTTCCATGCCAAGGATGCCGAGTTCAATCCGACGGGGCGGCAAGGCGTCTATTCCGGCTATCAGAGCTGGACCAATCGCGCGGGGCGATTCCGCTCGCTTGGCGACGGGCAGGTCGATTTCGGCGGCATCTTCTCCAAGCTTACCCAGTATGGCTACGATTCCTGGGCGGTGCTGGAGTGGGAGTGTTGCCTCAAGCATCCGGAGGACGGCGCGGCCGAAGGCGCGCCCTTCATCCAGCACCACATTATCCGGGTGACGGAAAAGGCCTTTGATGATTTCGCCGGCGGCACCACCGACAAGAAGATGCTGCGCGCCATGATGGGTATTTGAGACAAGCAGGAGAAAGACATGGTCGGCGCATCGAAGTCGGAAGCGGGAGGCGGCCCGATCCGCTATGGCATGGTTGGCGGCGGCCAAGGCGCCTTCATCGGCGCGGTGCACCGGATCGCGGCGCGCATGGACAATGACTTCGTGCTGGTGGCCGGCGCCCTGTCGGCCAATCCCGAGCGCGCCAAGGCTTCCGCCGCCGAACTCGGTCTCGACCCGGCGCGCAGCTACGCCTCCTATGCCGAGATGGCCAAGGCCGAGGCCACGCGCCCGGACGGCATCGAAGCGGTGGCGATCGTCACCCCCAACAATGTGCACGTGCCGGCGGCCAAAGCGTTTCTCGAGGCCGGCATCCACGTCATCTGCGACAAGCCGCTGGCGACGACTTTGGCCGAGGCCAAGAAGCTCGCGGCCGTGGTTGAAAAGACCGGCAAGGTGTTCGTGCTGACGCACAATTACACTGCCTATCCGATGATCCGGCAGGCGCGCGAGATGGTGGCCAAGGGGCAGCTTGGCGACATCCGCATCGTTCAGTCCGAGTACCCGCAGGACTGGCTGACCGAGGATCTTGCCGCCACCGGCCAGAAGCAGGCGGCGTGGCGCTCCGACCCCAAGCAGGCGGGCGCGGGCGGCGCGCTCGGCGACATCGGCACGCATGCCTACAATCTGGCGCGCTTCGTCTCGGGTCTGGAGCTCGATTCCCTGTCGGCCGATCTCGACGCTTTCGTGCCGGGGCGGCTGCTCGACGACAATGTCAACGTCATGCTGCGCTTCAAGCCGGTCGGCAAGGTGCATCCGGCCAAGGGCATGATCTGGGCGAGCCAGGTGGCGCCGGGCCACGAGAACGGGCTGAAGCTGCGCATCTATGGCTCTAAAGGCGGGCTGGAATGGGTGCAGGCCGATCCGAACTATCTCTGGTACACGCCGTTCGGCCAGCCCAAGCAGCTGCTCACCCGCAACGGCGCCGGCGCGCTGCCGGTTGCGGGACGCGTCAGCCGCGTTCCGTCTGGCCATCCGGAAGGCTATCTCGAAGGCTTCGCCAACATCTACCAGGAGGCGGCGCGCGCGATCCGCGCGGCACGCAAGAAGGGCGGCAGACCGGGCAAGGACGTGGTGTTCCCGACCATCCAGGACGGCGTCGAAGGTATGGCGTTCATCGAGGCCTGCGTGAAGTCGTCGAAGAAGAACGGGGCGTGGACGAAACTTTAGGTAGCGCCGGCGCCAAGTCTCTTCTCCCTTCGGGGAGAAGGTGGCCGCTAAGCGGCCGAATGAGGGCGCATGGTGCGAGGTGCGAAAGAAACCAGCGCGCCGTCAAATGGGGAGGGGCTGTCGATGAAAATCGGCATGTGCATGTTTTTGTGGACGACTTCCGTGTCTAAGAAACACGAGCCGTTGCTGCGCGACATCAAGGCGACCGGCTTCGACGGCGTCGAGATACCGATCTTCTCAGGCACGCCAGAGGACTACAAGAAGCTTGGCGATTTGCTCGACCGCATCGGGTTGGAGCGCACGGCTGTTACGGCGATGGGCGACCCGGCGATGAATCTGATTTCGCCGGATGCCGTGACCCGCAAGGCCGGCATCGGCTACATGAAATGGGCGATCGATTGCGCCCAGGCGCTCGGCGCGAGTACGCTGAGCGGGCCGCTGCATTCGACGCTCGGCGCCTTCTCCGGCAGCGGGCCGACCGCTGCCGAGAAGAAGCGCTCGATCGCCTCGCAGCGCGCCATTGGCGATCATGCCGGCAAGCGGAACGTTACCATCGGGTTGGAGGCGCTCAACCGTTTCGAGTGCTATCTGCTGAACACGATGGCCGATCTGTCCGAGCACGTCGATGCCATCGACCGGCCGCACATCAAGGCGATGTACGACACCTTCCACGCCAATATCGAGGAAGCCGACCCGATCGGCGCCTATACGAAGCACCGCAGGAATGTCGTGCACATCCACATTTCGGAGAACGATCGCGGCGTGCCGGGACGCGGGAACATTCCGTGGAAAGAGACTTTCGCGGCCATCCGCAAGAGCGGCTATGACGACTGGCTGACGATCGAGGCGTTTGGCAGGTCGCTGAAGGATCTGGCGGCGGCGACCAAGGTGTGGCGGGATTTTTCCGAGACGCCGGAAGCGGTTTATCGCGAGGGATACAGGCATATCAGGGATGGGTGGAAGCGGGCGGCTTAGCCGCGCCGCCCAAGGAGTGCTGCGTTCCTTCACACCCCCCACTGTCCGGCAGGACAGAGGGGGGTGCTGTCCCTCGCACGTCACCCCTCCTCGGCCTGCATCCTGTTGTAATCATGGATGGTCCGGCTGAGCCGGCGCCTCAGGAAATTCGAGATGTTGTCGAACACAAACACGACGAGCAGGATCAGCAGCACCATGTAGAAGACGTTGGCCCAGTTGGAATTGGTGCGCATGGCTTCCCAGAGTTTCAGGCCGATGCCGCCAGCGCCGACGGCGCCGATGATGGTGGCGCCTCTTGTGTTGGATTCCCACTGGTAGAGCGTCTGGCTGATGAAGACCGGGATCACTTCCGGCATGACCCCATAGCGCTGCACCAGCAGGCCGTTGGCGCCGGTCGACTTGATGCCCTCGCGCGGTTTGTCGTCGATGTTTTCCAGGCTTTCCGAATAGATTTTGCCGAGCGTGCCTATTTCGGTGAAGAAGATCGCGGCGCTGCCGGCGAGCGGTCCCGGGCCGAAGGCGCGGGTGAAGAACAGCGCCCAGATCAGCATGTCGACCGATCGCATGAAATCGAAGAAGCGCTTGAGCACCTGGCCGAACAATCCGCTCGGCGTGATGTTGCGGGCGGCGAAGAAGGCGAGCGGGAAGGCGACGAGGCCGCCGAGCAACGTGCCGAGAAAGGCCATGACGATGGTCTGCAGCAGTTTCGTCCAGACGTCGCCATGCTGCCACTGCGCATTGTTCCAGATGTTGTCGCCGGCGAGCGCGAGGTTCGAGGTGCCAGGCTTAAGTTCCGGTCCGGACCAGATCAGCGAGATCACTTCACTGGCCGATTTGCCGAAGAAGGGCGAGCGCGTGTCGAAGACGAAATTTGCCCAGCCGAGGAAGCGCTTGCGGACCTTGACGCGATCGACGGTGACGCGCACTTCGCCGACAAAGCCCATCCTGGCGACGATCTCGTCGTCATGCGCGGTGATCCAGCCAGGCACCGGACCTGTAATTACCGGCTTACCGCTGGTCAGCGCCACCGGCACCATCTCGCCATTGGCGACGATCGTCGCTTTGGTCTTGTCGAAGGTGACGGACCTGGCCGCGCCATCGATCAGGACGGTGAAGGTGCCATCCGCGTTCTTGACAACCCAGTCGGGATCTGGGTTCTCGCCGAGTGCTGAAAACCGCGGGTATTTCGGCGTGATTTCAGGCTGGTCGAGGCGGAATTCAGGCTGCAGATCGTAGCTGATCCATTGCGTCAGGAAGAGCGGCAGGCGCTCCCAATGCGAGTCGCGCATCACCTGCGGCAGGTTGAAAAACCACAAGGCGTAAACGAGGTAGAGCAGGATGCCGCCGAACAGGAACAGCGGCGCGAATCGCTTGTAGGCCGGCCGCCGAAAGATTTGCGGATAGCGTTCCGCGATCGACTGGACCTGATCAGTGGTCAAAGCGGTCATTTAAGCGCTCATCAGAAAAGCTTGCTCGCCGACCAGCTTGCGGCGCAGCCAGGCGGAGAACTGGTCGACGATGAAGATCGTCGTGAACAACAGCAGCACCAACGCCACCGTCTTGGCGCCGAAACCGCGCGATATCGAGAGCTTCAGTTCCTCGCCGATACCGCCGCCGCCGACGGCGCCGATAATGGTCGAGGCCCGCACGTTGATCTCGACGCGCAGCAATGTGTAGGACATGAAATTGGGCAGCACCTGCGGCAGGTCGGCGAAGCGCACGCGCTCGAACCAGTTGCCGCCGACCGCTCTCAGGCCCTCTTCGGCGCGCATGTCGATGTTCTCGTTGATTTCATAGAACAGCTTGCCGAGCGCGCCGATCGAATGCAGGCCGATGGCGATGATGGCTGCGATCGGCCCGGTCGAGACAATGGCGGCGAACAGGCCGGCAATGACGATTTCGGGAAAGGCGCGCAGCAATTCCATGAAGCGCTTGACGACGAGCCGCAGCGCCGGATGCGGCGTCAGGTTGCGCGCGGCGATGAACGAAAACGGCACGGCGAAGATGAAACCGATGAAAGTCGAGACCAGCGCCACGTTGAGTGTGGTCAGCATCAGCTCGAAATATTCGGGGATGTAGAAGCCGCCCCAGACATAGACGCGGCCGAGCGGGAAGTTGAACTCCTGGGTGCCGGTGTCATGCGGCGAGGCGATGTCGAACAGCGCCCGCCAGACGTCGTTCCAGTCCTTCGGGATCAGCCAGCTGAGGAAGTCGAATATATGCGGCAGCCGGTCCCAGAAGTGACCGGCATTGGCCTCGTCGGCGAACCACATGCTCGACAGCGTCGCCGCCAGCAGCAGGCCGATGCCGAGGATGGTATAAAGCCGCCGCAACGATATCTGGCGCTGCCAAGCGTTGGCTACCTGCAGGGTCGCGTTGGAGCGGGCTGTTGCTGAGATGGTCATGATCGGGACATGCAAAAAGGGCGGCGTTTTTCACGTCGCCCTTTCTGATTTTGCCGTCAGCCGCCGATGGCTGCCTTACGGGCTTCGACGATGACGTTGTAGAAGTCAGGCTTGACCGGGACGTAACCGGTGAAGTCGCCGCCTTCGACGCCTTCGAAACAGGCCTTGTCTTTCTTCGGCAGGTCGGTGAAGAAGGCGGCAAGCTTGGCGGTCATGTCGTCGCCGAGCGCGGTGCGCACGACCAGCGGGCCGTTCGGGATCAGGCCCGAGCGCCAGACTTCGACGAAGTCGTTGGGGTCGACGGCGCCCTTGGCGGTGACCTTGTGGAAGGTGCCGGAGGTGTAGCCGTTCTTGAAGTCGCCGATGCCGGAGGAATCGTCAACCGCAACGTCGACCTTGCCGTCGCGAACGGCGAGGATGTTGTTTTCATGGCCGCCATTGAACTGGGTCGAGGCGAAGTAGGCGTCGTTCGAGGCGCCGGTGTCCTTCGGGATCTGGGTCAGCGGGATCAGGTAGCCCGAGGTCGAGTCCGGATCGGCGTAGCCGAGCTTCTTGCCCTTGGCCGACTTGATGTCGGTAATGCCCGAAGACTTCAGCGCCAGGCCGATGGAATAATAGCCGGTGGCGCCGTCGGTCTGCTGGGTGGTGAGGACCGGGGTGACCGCCTTCGGGTCCTTGATGTAGACGCTGGCGTAGCCGGAAGCGCCGAGTTCGGCGAAGTCGAGCGTGCCGCCGAGCAGGCCCTGGATGACGCCGTCATAGTCGGCGGCGGGGAACAGCGAGACCTTTTCGAAGCCGAATTCGGTCTTCAGGTGATCGGCCAGGCACTGATAGTTGCGCAGGCGGTCGGTTTCGTTCTCTCCGCCGAGGATGCCGACGCGGAATTCCTTGAGGTCGGCCGCATGCGCGGCGCTGGTTGCCATGGCGAGAGCCGAAACGGCGCCGAATACCATCTTCCTGAACATTTGATGTCTCTCCTGTAAGTTCCGGCCCCGCGCCGGCAGCGTTCTTGATTTTTGCAAGTGCCCTTGACGCGGGCGGTCGATCCAGTGCGGCTCAGTTTTGGTCCATGATCTTTTCCGAAAACCGGTATCCACTTTTCGGGATCATGGATCAGTACCCGGGGAATGCGGGCTCGAGCGGGCTGGCGGATGCGGCGATCTTTTGCTTGTAGGCGATGCTGGTCGAGGTGATGGCCTCGGAGATATCGACGCCGTTGCCGTCGGCGCCATAGACCAGGCGCACGGCCTCGCGGTTGAGCGCTTCCGGCGGACCGTCGAAGACGATCTTGCCGGCAGCCATGCCGATGATGCGGTTGCAATAGGTGCGGGCGGTGTCCAGCGTGTGCAGATTGGTGACGACGGTGATGCCTTCGCGCAGGTTGATGTCCTGCAGCGAGTCCATCACCACCTTGGCGTTGAGCGGGTCGAGCGAAGCGATCGGCTCATCGGCGAGCAGCACCTTGGGCTGCTGCATCATGGCGCGGGCAATGGCGACGCGCTGCTGCTGGCCGCCAGACAGCGTGCCGGCTGGCTGCAGTGCGGTGCGGGCGATGTCGAGGCGCTCGAGTGCTGCAATCGCCTCAGCGCATTCGGCGCGGGTAAACATGCCGAGCAGGTTGGAAAAGGTCGAGCGATGATTGAGACGGCCGAGCAGCACATTGGTCAGCACATCGAGGCGCGGCACCAGGTTGAACTGCTGGAAGATCATGGCGCAGTCGCGCTGCCAGCGTCGCAGCGGCGAGCCACGCAGCCGCGAGACCTCGGCACCGTCAAAAAAAATCGATCCCTGGCTGGGGTCGATGAGACGGTTGATCATGCGGAGGAGGGTGGATTTGCCGGCGCCGGAACGACCGATGATGCCGACCATCTGGCCCTGCGGGATCGACAGGTCGATGGCGCTGACAGCGGTGTTCTTGCCAAATCGGCGCGAGACGCCGCGGATTTCGAGCGTGGCAGGGGTCGATAACATCGAAGAGTTCCAGACCTGAATTGATCGTCTGGTTCTCGCCTAGCGCAGCGACATGAACCTGCCATGTCATCACGATGTCAGTTTTGTTACGCTCCACAGCCGTGCGGCAAGTGGGGGTGGTCGCACCCGATCAGGCGCCGTATTTCTCGAGGAACGCGTCTGCCTCGAGTACGCGAAAATCGTCGAGCGCGGCGCGCAGCCTGGCGTGGTCCCAGTCCCACCAGGCGAGCGCCTGGTAGCGTTCGGCCGTGCGGCGATCGAAACGCTCGCGGATCGGCTTGGCTGGCACCCCGCCAACGATGGTGTAGGGCGCGACATCCTTCGACACCACAGCGCCGGCGCCTACGGCAGCACCATCGCCGACGGTGACGCCGGGCAGGATGGTCGAGCCGTGGCCGAGCCAGGTGTCGTGGCCGATGGAGACGCGTTTGGCGCGGCGCTGGGCGAAGAATTCTGTTTCGTGCTCGGCGTCGTCCCAATAGTCGGAGGCGCGATAGGTGAAGTGATGCAGCGTCGGCCGCCAGGTCGGGTGGTTTGTGGCGTTGATGCGCACGGCGGCGGCTATGTTGGAGAACTTGCCGATGGTCGCGCACCAGACGACGCAGTCCTGCATGATGTAGGAATAGTCGCCGAGGATGCTTTCGGACACGCGGCTGCGGTCGGCGATCTCTGTCCAGCGCCCCAATGTCGAGTTCTCGACCTGCGCCGTGGCGTGGACCAACGGCGCTTCCGATAGTTTCCTGCTCATGCAGCGATTTTTCCGGCGGCGAAAGAGGTCACGTCGATGATGCGATCGGCGACGGCGTCACGCACATCCGGGTCATGGAAGATGCCGAGCAAGGCGACACCGCCGGCCTTCTTGGCGGCGATCAACGCAACCACAACGTTGCGGTTTTTCGAATCGAGCGAAGCTGTCGGCTCGTCGAGCAGCAAGACCGGATGCTCGGTGATGAAGCCGCGCGCGATATTGACGCGCTGCTGCTCACCGCCCGAGAAAGTCGCCGGCGGCAGCGCCCAGAGCTTTTCCGGCAAATTGAGCTGCCCCAGCAAGGTGCGTGCTTTTTTCCGCGCGCTCTCGCGGTCCTCGCCGCGTTCGACCAGCGGCTCGGCGACCACGTCGAGCGCGGAGACGCGCGGCACGGTGCGCAGGAACTGGCTGACATAGCCGATCGTCTGGCGGCGCACGGAAAGCACCGTGCGCGGGCTGGCGATGGCGAGATCGATCAGGCCGCCCTCATGCTGAACGATGATCTGGCCTTCATCGACGGCATAATTGCCATAGAGCATTTTCAGGATCGAGCTTTTGCCGGCGCCGGAAGGCCCGCCGAGCACGGCGCATTCACCGGCCCGGATCGAGAATGAGACGCCGGCGACAACCGGCAATCTGATGCCGTCGCGCAGATGCATGGTGAAGCTTTTGGCGACGCCGGAAACAACGAGGGGCGTCGGCATCAGAAGGTTCTCCAATCGTTGTTCGTCCGCGGGCCAACACCCCCCTCTGCCTTGCCAGGCATCTCCCCCTCAAGGGGGGAGATTGGCTGTCGCGTTCGACTTCGCCATTCTTCTGCATCGTAGAAGGGGCGGGACATAAAAGCTGCTGATCTCCCCCCTTGAGGGGGAGATGGCCGGCAGGCCAGAGGGGGGTGCCTTGGCGCCATCTTCACACCTGTAGAATCGAGGAAACAAGCAATTGCGTGTAAGGCGCGCGGGGATCGTCGAGCACGCGATCCGTCAGGCCGCTTTCGACGACACGGCCGTCTTTCATCACCATCATACGCTGCGACAGAAGCCGGGCGACGGCGAGATCGTGGGTGACGACGATGGCCGCCAGGCCGAGATCGGTGACCAACCCGCGCAGCAAATCGAGCAGGCGCGCCTGCACCGAGACGTCGAGGCCGCCGGTCGGCTCGTCCATGAACACCAGCCTCGGTCCGGTGACGAGGTTGCGGGCGATTTGCAGGCGCTGGCGCATGCCGCCGGAAAAGGCGCGCGGCTCGTCGTCGATGCGGTCCTCGTCGATCTCGACGCGCGACAGCCAGTCGACGGCAGTGGCGCGGATCTTGCCGTAATGGCGGTCACCGACCGCCATTAGCCGCTCGCCGACATTGGCGCCGGCAGACACCGTCATGCGCAAGCCGTCGGCGGGGTTCTGATGAACAAAGCCCCAGTCGGTGCGCATCAGGAAGCGGCACTCGGCCTCGCTCATACGGTAGAGTTCGCGGAACTGGCCGTCGCGCATGCGGTAGCTGGCGGTGCCAGAAGATGGTAGCAGCCGCGTCGACAGGCAGTTGAGCAGCGTCGTCTTGCCGGAGCCGGATTCGCCGACGACGGCCAGAACCTCACCCGGCCACAGGTCGAAGGTGACATTCTCGCAGCCGACGCGCGAGCCGTAGAATTTGGACAGTTCGGAGACGCGCAGCAGTGGGTCGCCGGTCATTCTGCTGGCCTCATCTTTCCTGCGGTAACATGGCTTTCAGCCGCAAGGTGGCCGCGATGTCCTTCGGCGCGCCGCTTCTCGCAATGGTCGGTGTCGGAGCAGACGAACATGTGGTCGCCATGGTCGTCGAGGATGACCTCGTCGAGATAGACATTTTCCGCCGCGCACAGCGCACAGGGCAGGTCGAAGGTCTGGACCTCGAAGGGATGATCCTCGAAGTCGAGGCTGACGACATCGGTGAAGGGCGGCACGGCATAGATGCGCTTTTCGCGCCCGGCTCCGAACAGTTGCAGGGCCGGCGAACGGTGCATTTTGGGGTTGTCGAATTTCGGCGTCGGCGAGGGGTCCATGACATAGCGGCCCTCGACCTTGACCGGATAGGCATAGGTGGTGGCGATGCGGCCGTGTTTGGCAATGTCCTCGTAGAGCTTCACATGCATCAGGCCGTATTCCTCGAGCGCATGCATTTTGCGCGTTTCGGTTTCGCGCGGCTCGAGGAAGCGCAACGGCTCGGGTATCGGCACTTGGTAGACTAGAACTTGGCCGGCGCTCAGCGGGTGTTCCGGGACGCGATGGCGGGTCTGGATGATGGTGGCGCTGGCGGTATCGGTCGTCACCGCGACGTTGGCTACCTTCTTGAAGAAGGCGCGGATCGAGACGGCATTGGTGGTGTCGTCGGCGCCCTGGTCGATGACTTTCAGCACATCGTCCGGCCCGATAATCGAGGCGGTGACCTGCACGCCGCCAGTGCCCCAGCCATAGGGCATCGGCATTTCGCGCGAAGCGAAGGGAACCTGATAGCCAGGGATGGCGATGCCCTTGAGGATCGCCCGGCGGATCATCCTTTTGGTCTGCTCGTCGAGATAGGCGAAGTTGTAGGTGGCGATGTCGGTCATGGCGATCAAATCCACTCCCTGCTATTGCATTGACGCCCAGAAAACGGAAATAAAGGCGAAGTCGAATGACTCAGACCGGTTGGATCCAGATTGCAATTCTGCTTCTGGCGTTTGTCTGCGTGGTCGGTTTTGTACCTCGGCGCTTGTTTCTGCCTGCTTCCAGAGATGGCGCGCATGTCACAGGCGGAAACGGCAGCTACGTCGGCGGGCATAGCAGCCATTCCCATGACGGCGGCAACGGGGATGGCGGCAATGGCGGGGGCGATTAGGCTCATTCGGCCGCCTCCCGCTTCTCTTCCACCTTTGCAGGGTTCTCTCGAGCTTCGTATTCGGCGCGCATGCGGCGCACCAAATCGAGCTCGGCCTGGAAGTCGACATAGTGCGGCAGCTTCAAATGCTCCACGAAGCCGGTCGCCTGAACATTGTCGGAGTGCGAGATGACGAACTCCTCGTCCTGCGCGGCGGCGACGACATCTTCGCCGAGTTCCGTTGCGCGCAGCGCGCGGTCGCACAGCGCCATGGCCATCGCCTTGCGCTCGCTTTGGCCGAAGACCAGTCCGTAGCCGCGGGTGAATTGCGGCGGCGCCTTGGCCGAGCCCTTGAACTGGTTGACCATCTGGCATTCGGTGACGCGGACCTTGCCGAGCAGCACGGCGAAGGGCAGTTCCGGCACGTCGAGTTCCAGCTCGACCTCGCCGATACGCACCTCGCCGACAAAGGGGTGGTTGCGGGCATAGCCGCGCTGGGTGGAATAGCCGAGCGCCAGCAGAAACCCTTCATCGCCGCGCGACAGCGCCTGCAGGCGGATGTCGCGCGCCATCGGAAACTCAAGCGGCTCACGGGTGATGTCGCCGGGGACATGGTCCTGCGGCATGTCGCCATCCGGCTCAATCAGCCCTTCGCGGGCGAGGATCGTCGAAACGCGCGGCATGGCCTGCGTTTCCGTCTCGCGCTGCAGCGGTTCGGCGACATCGGCGCCGGCGGCGAGTTCCGGGTCGAGCAGGCGGTGGGTGTAGTCGAAGGTAGGCCCAAGCAGCTGGCCGCCGGGCAAATCCTTGTAGGTCGCCGACACGCGCCGCTCGACCAGCATGGCGCCGGTGTCGATGGCGTTGGTGTAGCCGAAGCGCGGCAGTGTGGTGCGGTAGGCGCGCACCAGGAAGATCGCCTCGATCATGTCGCCGCGCGCCTGGACTATGGCGAGCGCCGCCAGTTCCCGGTCGTAGAGCGATCCTTCGCTCATCACCCGGTCGACGCCGAGCGCCAGCTGTTCGACGATCTGGTCGAGGCGCAGCGCCGGCACCGAACGGTCGCCGCGACGGCGGTCCGCAAGCAGACTGTGGGCATTGGCGATTGCGACTTCGCCGCCTTTTACCGCGACATACATTTATGCCTCCATCGTCTTGATGCGCGTCGTGCGCGGCAGGCAGGCGATACCGTCGGGCGCCGCCAGGATGATGTCGACGCCGCGCGGAAAGCGCTGGCTGTTCTGCTTCCACTGTTCGACGAAATGGCGCGGCATCTGCGCCGGCGCGATGGTCGCCGTCTTTTCGATGCCTGGGCCTTCGAGCAATAGCGGCGCGCCGGAGGTGAGATCGCTGACCTGCAGGATCAGTGTCGTCGAACGGTCGGGATAATCCTGCGTGCCTTGCGAAAGACCGTCGAGGGCGGCCATCTCGGCCGGCGTGGCGACCAACGCGAAATGCGCATCGGCAGGTGTGTTGGCGAGTGGCGCGCCGGCGTGGAAGCCGAGCCAGGATTTGATCGCTGCCGATGCCTGCAAAGCAGGATCGAGCCAGAGCGGTGTGTCGTTGTCGCAGAGCGAAAGTGCAATGGCGCCGGCGGTTGCGGACAGCGGCGAAGGGGGGCGGGCGAAGGCAGGCAGAGGCCGCTCGCTGCCCGGCCGCGCCATGGCATCCATGACCGCGCGGAAGACCGCCTGGGCGTTGAACACCGGATCGGCGAAGCCGCCGTCGATCCATTGGGCTGCGATGTCCATCAGTCTTCTCCGCGCACCATGGTGAAGAAATCCACTTTCGTTGCCGCCGTCTCGGAGCGGCGCTTTTCGCGCGCCTCGCTTTGGGCGGCGCGCAGCGGTGCGACCAGCGCACTCTCGACCGTCTGCCGATGGGCGGGATCCTGCCAAAGTGCATCGGCGATTGCCGCAAGCTTCGCCTTCTGCCTGTCGCGCCCGAGCATGTAGCTGTGGCCGACCTGTCCGGAAGAGAGCCGGACGGTGGCGCGGGTGACGGTCACTTCACCGACATTGAAGGGCGCGCCGCCGCCGCCGATGCGGCCACGCACGGTGACCAGACCGGTTTCCGGGCCGCGCAAAAGCTCTGCTTCCGAGATCAGGCCGGCCTCATTCCACAGCCGGGCGATGTCATCGCCACTGGCCTGCGCCAACGTCGTCATGACGGCTTTGCGCTCGGCCTGGTCGCGGGCTTCCTGTCCTCGCATGGACAACTCCCTGAATGTATATAATTTGTCTAGTGATATAGACAATTATACAAATTATACCTATTATCTAACTTGTGTCCATGACGGGTGGATGACATGGGCGGGAGCGTGGACGAAATGGTGGCTCAAAAGGGCGCGAGCAGCATCGAACGCCGTAGCGGTGTCGCGCTGTGGCGGCAGATTGCGGACCTGATCCTGCATTCGATCGCCGCCGGCGATTTTGCCGAGAATGCCGCGCTGCCGCCGGAAATGGCCTTGGCCGAACGCTACGGCGTCAATCGCCACACGGTGCGCAGCGCCATATCGGCCCTGGTGCAGGACGGCGTGCTGCGGGCCGAGCAGGGACGCGGCACCTTCGTCTTTTCGCGCAAACGGCTGTCCTATCCGATCGGCGCGCGCACTCGGTTTTCGACCGGTCTGCAAGGGCAAACATCGGAACGGCACATCGTGCTGCTAGCTTCTACAGTTGAGTCGGCCAGTCAGCGCGTCGCCGAGGGGCTTGGTCTGGCAAGAGGGGCTGAGGTGATCCGCCTGGAGACGCGCGGCGAAGCCGATGGACGGCCGGTGTCGCGCGCCGCCGCCTGGTACGAGGCGAAGCGTTTCGCCGGCATCAATGCTGCGATGGCCGAAACCGGTTCGGTTACCGCCTCGCTCAAGCGTTTCGGCATTGACGATTATCTCAGGCAATCGACGGTGCTGTCGGCCCGCCATGCCGATGCCGCCGATCTCGCCGACCTCGATCTGCAGCCCGGCGCAATCGTGCTGGTGGCGGTCGCCGTCAACGTCACACCGGACGGCCAGCCGATCCAGTTTGCCGAAACACGGTTTCCGGCGGAGCGGGTCGAGCTGAAACTGTCGGCGCTGTAGCGGGGTCGCGCCTATTTTTCAGCGGCCTGGCGTTTTGAGGACGGAGTGGGAGTCAACCTGCGCGGGTCGTCGTCATTCGGGCCGGGACCACCTGCGATGTTATGCCCCAACCTCGATCACAGCCTTGATCAACCCCGATTTCTCATGCGCCCAGCGGGTGAGATCATCCGGCGTGCCGGCCAGCGTGGTGCGGTGGGTGACGAGTTTTGCCAGCGGCACGGCGCCGTTGCGGATCGAGGCGGCGACGTGGTCGAAATCGACTTTCAGCGCGTTGCGGCTGCCGATCAATGTCATTTCCCGCTTGTGGAATTCCGGGTCGGAAAAGACGATGTCGTCCTTGACGACACTGACCAGCACGAGCGTGCCACCATGCGCGACATGTGCGAAGGCCGACTGCACCGAGGCGGTGTTGCCGGTGGCGTCGAAGACGATGTCGAACCCTTCGCCGCCGGTTGCCTCGCGCACCAGTTCGGCTGCCGCTTTTTGTGAGGCGTCGAGCGTGGCGAAGCCGAGTTCGCCTTTTGCAAAATCCAGCCGCTCCGTGCTCATGTCGAGCAGGCTGACATCGAGCCCGGCGATGCGCGCAAACAGCGCTGCGCCAAGGCCGATCGGCCCGGCGCCGATGACCAGCGTGCGGGCGCCTGGTTCGGCGCGAGCGCGCCGCACGGCATGCGCGCCGATGGCGAGGAATTCCACCGCCGCCGCATCGGCCAGCGACAAGCCGTTTGCCGGATAAAGATTCTGCGCCGGCACCAGGATCTGCTCGGCCATGGCGCCGTCGCGATGGACGCCAAGCACTTCGATCCTGACGCAGCAATTCGGCTTGCCGTGCCGGCAGGCGATGCATTTTCCGCAAGCGAG
Source organism: Mesorhizobium sp. P160219 (assembly GCF_057786095.1). Classification (NCBI taxonomy): domain Bacteria; kingdom Pseudomonadati; phylum Pseudomonadota; class Alphaproteobacteria; order Hyphomicrobiales; family Phyllobacteriaceae; genus Mesorhizobium; species Mesorhizobium sp. P160219. The sequence goes on along the minus strand of NZ_JBYNWG010000001.1, from coordinate 6,598,670 downwards.
ATAGGGATTGATGATGACGGGCTCGCCCACGGCAAGGTCGACATCTTCGCCGGTCTCGACGACGGTGCCCGACACTTCATGGCCCATGATGCGGGGATAGGCAAGGAACGGGTGCTTGCCTTCGAAGATGTGGTAGTCGGTGCCGCAGATGCCGACATGGCTGACGGCGACCAGCGCCCAGCCGGCAGGCGGCGCTCCTGGCGCCGGCCGGTCTTCCAGGACAAGCTCGCCGGGCGAGCGGCAGACAACAGCTTTCATTCGGCAATTCCAGTGTTTCTCAAAAAGGCGCCGGTCCGTTGTTAAGCAGGCCGGCGCAGAAGGTCAGGGAGAATTACTTGCCGCGACGGCGCAGCCCGTCGAAATAGACGATGATTATGATCAGCGCGCCGGTGATGATGCGCTGCCAGAACGAGTTGACGTTGAGCAGATTGGCGCCGTTGTTGATGGTGGCCAGGATGAAGGCGCCGAGCAGTGGGCCATGCACCGAGCCGACGGCGCCGAACAGCGAGGTGCCGCCGATCACCGATGAGGCGATCGCCTGCAACTCCCAACCTTCCGCCTGGGTCGGGTTGCCGATGCCGATGCGCGCCGCCAGCAGCACGCCGACGAAGGCCGCGCATAGGCCCGACAGCGTGTAGGCCATGTAGATGGTGCGCTGGACATTGACGCCCGAGAGGCGCGAGGCCTCGGCATTGGATCCCACAGAGAAGAGATAGCGGCCCCAGCGGCTGTGGTGCAGGAAGATGTAGGCCGGGATACCGACCAGGATCACCATCCAGAACAGATTGGGGATGCCGACAAAGGAACTGCGCGAGAACGCGGTGAAGCTGTCGCTGTTGATGTTGATCGAATTGCCGTTGGTCATCAACAGGCCGATGCCGCGCAACGAGGTCAGCGTCGCCAGCGTGATGATGAAGGGCGGCAGGCCCATCTTGACGATGCCGAAGCCATGGAACAGGCCGATGGCAACGCCGACCAGCAGCGTCACCAGAATGGCGACCCAGATCGGGAAGCCGGCATTGATCATCATGGCGACAATGACGGTGGCGAAGCCGACCACGGCGCCGACCGAGAGGTCGATGCCGCCGGTGATGATGACGAAGGTCTGGCCGACCGCCATGATGGCGATCATCGAGCCCTGCCGCAAAAGATTGGCGATGTTGTTGGAGGACGCGAAGCTCGGCGTCGCCACCGACAGCACGATCCAGAGCAGAACCAGCAACGCCAGAAGCGTCAGCCCGAACAGGACGTTGTAGTTCCGTTTCGGTTTTTCGATCGCGGCGGTTTCGATGCTCATGGTTCCTCCCGTTTCTTCTTGTCTGGACGGCGTTTTCAGCCGATCGCCTGCGTCAGCACGTCTTCATGGCTGGCGGCGCGAAAACCGTGGCTGGCGACCAGTTTGCCGCGCCGGAACACGTGCAGCGTATCGGCGAGCTCGTAAACCTCGGGCAGATAGGACGAGATCAGGATGATGCCGGCGCCCTTGGACAACAGTTCCCCGAACAGGCGGTAGATCTCGGCCTTGGTGCCGACATCGACGCCGACGGTCGGCTCGTCGAAGATGAACAGCTTGGCGCCATGCGCCAGCCATTTGCCGATGACGATCTTCTGCTGGTTGCCGCCGGACAGGCTGGAGGCCAGGGCGCCGCGCGTCGGCGTTTTGATGCGGAGGCCGGCGATCTGGCGATCGGCCTCGGCCTTTTCCTTCGCACCGGAGATCAGCATGTTGCTGGAGATGCGCTTGTAGATCGGCAGGTTGAGGTTGAGGCCGACCGGCAGGTTCAGGCACAGGCCCTGGTCGCGGCGGCTTTCCGGCGCCAGCGCCATGCCGAGCTTGATCGCGTCGTGCTCGGAATTGATGTGGACCGGCTTGCCTTGCCAAAGGACCTGTCCGGCCGACTTCTTGTGGCGGCCATAGAGCGTGGTGACGAACTCGCTCCGCCCGGCGCCGATCAGGCCATAGAGCCCGACGATCTCGCCGGCGCGCACCGTCATCGAGACGTCTTCGAAACCCTTGCCCGACAGGTTTTTCGCTTCAACGATCACGGCACCGGGGGTGAAATGCTCCTTATGGTAGACTTGCTCGATCGAGCGGTTGATCATCATCTTGACCAGCTCGGCGTCATTGGTCTCGGCAATGTTGCGGGTGCCGACCAGCGTGCCGTCGCGCAGCACCGAGACGCGATCGGCGAGTTCGAACACCTCTTCCATGCGATGGCTGATGTAGATGATGGTGACGCCTTCGCCCTTGAGCCTGCGGATCAGCGTGAACAGCTGGTCGGCTTCCTTGCGGGTGAGATAGGCGGTCGGCTCGTCGAAGATCAGGAATTTGGTGCCGCGCACGGTGGCGCGGGCGGCGGCGATCAGCTGCTGCTGGCCGATGGTGAGGTCACCCAGCATGACATGCGCCGGCAGGTCGAAGCCGAGACCGTCGATGATCTTCTGCGCTTCCTTGACCATGGCGCGCTGCTGCAGGATGCCGAAGCGCGAATTCTCCTCGCCGAGGAACATGTTGGCGGCGACGGTGAGATGGCGACAGAGCACGACCTCCTGATGCACGGCGTTGATGCCCAGCGCCATTGCCTCGTGCGGGGTTGCCAGCGCTGCCGGCTTGCCCTCCCAGATGACATCGCCGGAGGTGCGCGGCATGACGCCGGTCAGAAGCTTGATCAGGGTGGATTTGCCGGCGCCGTTCTCGCCGACGATGGCGTGGATCTCACCTGCCTTGAAGGCAAGGTGAACGGGCTTCAGCGCATGCGTGCCGGGATAGCGCTTTTCCAGCCCGTGCAGTTCGAGGATCGTCCTGCCGGGCGCTAGCGTTGGGGCCGGGTGCAGTTCCTGCGCCATGGGCGTCATGACAATCCTCCCAGATTGGCCTTACGATTGGCACGTCGCGATGCAGTCAAGCCGCATCGTCGAGGTGATTCAAGCCGGTGGATATTCAAGCTTGTATCCGGTGTTTCCGGGGCGCGAGGCCCCGGAAAGGATTTTTGGTCGACGGGCTCAGAGCTTCGGGTTGAGCAGGGCGTCGATCTTGGGGTCTTTCATGTTTGCCTTGGTCACCAGGTTGGCGCCGGTGTCGACATTGGCCTCGACCTTCTCGCCCTTCGAGGCGGCGAGCGCGGTCTTGATGCCGTCATAGCCCATCCGGTACGGATCCTGGACGACGAGCGCGGAAATGACGCCGTCATTGAGGAACTTGATCAGCTTCTCGTCGCTGTCGAAGCCGACCAGCGCCAGCTTGCCGCCAAGGTTGTTCTCGGCGACTGCCTGACCGACGCCCTGCGCCATGATCAGGTTGGACGCGAAGATGCCCTTGAGGTTCGGGTTGGCGGTGATCAGGTCGGTGGCGATGTTGAGACCGGTCGTTGCCTGGCCGTCGGCATATTTGTCCGCGACGAGCTTGAGCCCCGGATATTTCGCGGCCAGCTGCTCGGTGAAGCCCTGCTTGCGCTGCTCCAGCGAACCGGCGCCCGGGGCGTTGGTGATCAGGGCGACGTCGCCCTCGATCTTGCCGCCATTGGCTTCGCCGATGGCTGCTGCAAGACCGTCAGCGGCGACGCGTCCGCCCTGCACATTGTCGGTGGTCAGGAACGAGGTGAACGCCTTGGAGTCGGCGCCGGAGTCGATGCCGATGACCTTGACCTTGCTGGCCGCTTCATCGATCGGCTTGCCGAGCGCCTTGAATTCGGTCGGCGCGATGACGATCGCGGCCGGGTTGCCGGCGACGGCATTCTCGAGGATCGAGACCTGGCCGTTGACGTCGGTTTCAGCCTGGGCGCCGAGTTCGGGTACGTTGACGCCGAGATCCTTGCCGGCCTTGCGGGCGCCGGCCAGGACGATCTGCCAGTAGAAGGACGTGGTGTCCTTGACGATGATCGGAATGGTCACGTCCGCCGCCGAAGCCGGCGCCGTGTGCAGCGTGCCGGCAAGCATCGAGGCGGCAGCTAGTGCCATCAGTGAGCGGCGGTTGAGAATGCTGGTCACGAATTTCATTAGGAATCCTCCCTAGATCGCCCGGTGAAGGTTGCGGAAGCTCCATTTGGATAGGCGCGGCCCAAACAGAACTTTATCAATAAAAAACAGTTGCCGCTTTTTGATAGTGCATCGGTCCGGCCGACGCAAGCGGTGTTTCATATCGGCCTGCGCATGGCTTGGCGGGGAAACCTCCCTGCCGATCCTCAGTGCCACGTCCAGACGCTCCCGATCCTCCTTGATCATCATGGAATATTAATTCCACCGTCGAGTCAATATGGAATATTCATTCCTTCTTGAGAGCCGTGATCGTGGCGTTTCGTCAGCCGAGCTCCTGCACGATGGTATAGGGAGCGTAGCGGGCGAATTCCGCTTGCGGCACCTGGACGTCGAACAGGTCGAGGTTGCGCGTCAGGTTGGCGGGCTTGGCCGTTCCGGTCAGCACGCTGGCCACGACAGGCTCCTGCAGCGGAAACTGCAATGCAGCCGCCGCCAGCGGATATCCGCCCTCATCAGCGATTTTCTCCATCGCCCCAACACGCTCGAGTATGTCCTGCGTCGCCGGCAGATAATCGAAATGCGCGCCGTGCACCGGCCCGGTCGCCAGGATGCCGGAGTTGAAAACGCCGCCGATGATGAGCGAAGTCTGTCGCTCACGACACAGCGGCAGCAACTCGGCTTCAGCCGAGCGGTCGAGCAGCGAATAGCGGCTGGCCAGCAGGATGCAGTCGAGCGGCGCTTCGCACAGCACGTCGAGGCAGATCTGCACCTCGTTGACGCCGAGCCCATAGGCGGAAATCACGCCGGACGTTTTAAGCTCTTCCAGCGCCTTCAAGCCGCCGTCGATCAGCTGGCGAAAGTGCAGCTTCGTCTTCTCGACGCCATGTGTGTAGGTGCCGATGTCGTGCACAAACAGGATGTCTATCCGGTTCAGCCCGAGCCGGGCATAGGAGAACTCGACCGAGCGCATGATGCCGTCATAGGAGTAGTCGTAGTCGAGCGCGAAGGGCAGCGGGTCGACATAGGAATGATCGGGAACCTGGTCTTCCGGCACCGGGCGGAACAACCGTCCGACCTTGGTCGACAGCACATAGGAATCCCGCGGCTTGTAGCGCAGGAAATCGCCGGTCCGCCGTTCCGACAGGCCGAAGCCATAGAAGGGCGCGGTGTCGAAATAGCGCAGGCCGGCATCCCAGGCTGTCTGCAGCGTCTCCATCGCCGCTTCGCGCGGACACGCCCGGTAGAGCCCGCCGATCGCCGCCCCGCCGAAGCTTATCTCGGTTACCTCGAGCGCAGTCGTGCCGATGCGGCGTTTGTCCATCCACAGCCTCCCCTTGTGAGCCGTCTTTGCAGCCCGCTTTTTTCGTCGGTGGTTAGAGCGTCGCGCCGAGGTGCCACGGCACGAACTCGTTGTCGCCGTAGCCGAACGCCTCGCTCTTGGTCTTGCGGCCCGATGCCGTCTCGACGATGAGTTCGAAGAGTTCCCGGCCCATGCCGGCGATGGTCTTCTCACCCGAAGCGATGACGCCGCAATTGACGTCCATGTCCTCTTCCATCTGGTGGTACATGGTCGAGTTGGTGGCGACCTTGATCGACGGCGTGGGCCGGCAGCCGAAGCAGGAGCCGCGGCCGGTGGTGAAGACGATGATGTTGGCGCCGCCCGCCACCTGACCGGTCGCCGAGACCGGGTCGTAACCGGGCGTGTCCATGAACACCAGGCCACTGCCGGTGACCTTTTCGGCATAACCGAAGACGCCGTTGAGCGGAGTCTGGCCGCCTTTGGCCACGGCGCCCAGCGACTTTTCCAGGATGGTGGTCAGACCGCCGCGCTTGTTGCCGGGCGAGGGGTTGTTGTCGATCGAGGCGCCGTGCTTGGCGACATGGTCCTCCCACCATTTGACGAAACCGTCGAGCTTCTTGGCGATCTCCGGCGTTGCCGCGCGATAGGCGAGCAGATGTTCGGCGCCATAGATCTCCGTCGTCTCCGACAGGATGCCGATGCCGCCGACGCCGGCCAGGATGTCGACCGCCGCTCCCAGCGCGGGATTGGCGGTGATGCCCGACATGCCGTCGGAACCGCCGCATTGCAGGCCGACGACGATCTCCGAGACCGGGATCGGCTCGCGCTGATACTGGCCGACTTCCTCGGCGATTTCGGCGAGCACGCCCATCGCCTTTGCGACCGATTTGCGCGAACCGCCGGCGTCCTGGATGTTGAAATGGCGTTTTCCCGCCGCCGCACCCTTCTGGCCGTAAAGGGTGAGCTGGTTGACCTCGCAGCCGAGGCCGACCATCAACGCGCCGCCGAAATTCGGATGGCGGGTGTAACCGGCGAGCGTGCGGTGCAGTACCATCATGCCGTCGCCGGTGCCGCTCATGCCGCAGCCCTGGCCATGGACGATCGGGACGAAGCCGTCGATCCCCGGATATTTCGGCAGCAGCACGCGGTTGGCCTCGTCGGCGATGGCGTGGCAGACGGTGGCCGAGCAATTGACGCTGGCGATGATGCCGATGAAGTTGCGGGTGCCGGCACGGCCATCGGCGCGACGATAGCCCATGAATGTCCGGGCGCGGTCAGCTTCGGTGGCATGCTCCGCTTCGCTCGGCGGCACCACCGGCAGACGGCCGGACTCGAAGACCAGATTGTGCGAATGGACGTGGTCGCCGGGCGCGATGTCCTGGGTGGCGCGGCCGATGGCCTGGGCATACTTGACCACCGCCTCGCCGGCGGCGATAGGCTTGGTCGCCACCTTGTGGCCGGGCTCGATCAAGGCCGTGGCGAGGGCGCCGCCGGGCAGAGGGGTGCCGATCTCGATGCGGCCATTGGCGACCGCGACATTGTCGGCGGGGGACAGAAGAATGCTGTTCGAGGCGTTCACGGGCAGTTTCCTGGGTCTGTTCCTGGGGATGCGCGGATTGACACGCGTCTGTTTACATATAATGTCTTTTATCGTGAAAAAACATTTGTGCGTCAATTGTTTTTTCAGGAGGAGACCATGCGTCCGATGGACGCTTGGCTTGTGGGGACGGCGTCTTACACGCAGAGCGTTTTGCTTTGCCGGGTGAGCGCCAGGACATATGTGATATCGCGCTTCAAGCCAGCCACAGCAAGCGCCGGCGCGCAACGGGGCAGGGATGTCGAAGAGCAACAACGTCTACAAGGACGCTTACAACAGGGGTCTGCGGCTGCTCGATGAGACGCAGAGCCTGCCGTCGGAGCCGGAGCTGGGCACTTTGCTTGGCGTCAGCCGTACCACCGTGCGCACCATTCTGGCGCGCATGGAAGAGACCGGGCTGATCGCGTGGAACAAACGCAGCAAGACAGTGCTCAGGACGCCGAAGCCGGATGATTTCTTCCCCGAGGAGGAGACAGACACACTGGCCCAGATCATCGAGCGGTCGTTTATGCGCAGGTTGCTGGCCGGCGGTGCAGAGGCCGGCATGCAGATCAACGAGCTCGAACTGGCGCGCGAGATCGGCGTCGGGACCACCAGCGTGCGCGAGTTCCTGATCCGCTTCTCCCGCTTCGGCCTGATCGAGAAGCGGCGCAACAGCCACTGGGTGCTGAAAGGATTTACCCGTGCCTTTGCGCTCGAACTCACTGAAATCCGCGAGATGTTCGAGATACGCTCGGCGGCGGCCTTTGCCGCCTTGCCCGGGGATAGTCCGGTCTGGGCGGATCTCGACCGGCTGGAAGACGAGCACCGGCTTCTGGCCAGCGAAATCGCCATCCGCTTCAACGAATTCTCGGAGCTAGACGAGCGCTTCCACCGGCTGATCCACCGGGCGTCGCACAACCGCTTCATCGTCGATTTCTACGACGTCATCGCCATGATCTTTCACTACCACTACCAGTGGAACAAGGCGCAGGAGCGCGAGCGCAACGAAGTCGCGGTGAGCGAGCATCTCGCCTACATCGCGGCGCTGAAATCGCGCGATCTCGGCAAGGTCGACGCCGCCTGCCGCAAGCATCTGAAGTCGGCACGCCACACGCTGTTGACGTCGATCCCGGAAATCGGCGGCCGCCCGGCTTCCTGAGCGCGACGTCCGAAGGGACGTTATGCGCACAAGATCTCTGCCTCATGCCGTTATCCCAAACCGCTGCGCACTTTTGTGCGACATGGATCGAACGCGCCGCGTTGCCGCAGCGATGATTTGGCGATTTTCCGCCGACATGCCGCGTGCTAGATATCCACGCGTTGCTGCGTGAAGAGGCAGGTCTTTGGACTTCCGGCGTAAGAGATGGAGCATGACGGTCGCCTTTGTCGCGGCCTGTGTGCTGCTGCTCCAGTCGACGCTCGGCGTGCTTGCTTTCGGCATTGCGCCGGATGCCTCGCAACTCGACGCTTTCGGCAACGTCATCTGCAGCCATGATGGGGCGGTCCAGCTTCCCGGCGGCGATCCGCACCAGCCGCACATGCCGGCATGCTGCATGCTCGGCTGCAGCATGGCCTCCGTCGCCTATGCGCCGCCGGCAGGCGTCGGCGTGGCGCCGGTGAGCCTGTCTTTTGAAACAGTCGCGTTTCTTCCGCCGGCAGTCAGGCATCCCGACGTTACGCGCGAGCGCTCTCCGGCCAATCCGCGCGCGCCGCCGCTTGCGGGCTGAAAACCGCCGCTCGCTTTGCGTAACCTGCGCAGGCGATAATCATCCAATGACAAACACGTTCGCAGCCCGACAACGGCGCGACCTCATATTCATGGAGCCTACCCATGTCCCGTTTTCGTCATGCCGGCGCGTTGCACCGCAGTGCCCCTTTCTCCATCACTATCGAGCAGCGTCTCGGCAGCGCCCTCTTCGCCTTTGCACTGTTGTTCGCCGGCCCCCATTCCGTCCTTGCGCATGAGTTCAAGGCCGGTGACATCGAGATCGAGCATCCCTGGTCGCGCGCCACGCCGGCCGGCGCCAAGGTTGCCGGCGGCTATTTCACCATCGTCAACAAGGGCAGCGCAGCGGACCGGCTGCTGTCGATTTCCTCCGACATTTCGGGGAAGGCCGAACTGCATGAAATGGGGGTGAAGGATGGCGTCATGACCATGCGCCCGGTCAGTGGCGGCCTGGACATTCCGGCGGGCGGCAAGATCACGCTGGGTCCCGGCGCCTACCACGTGATGTTCATGGATTTGAAGCAGCCCCCTAAAGAAGGCCAGATGTTTGCCGCTAAGCTGACTTTCGAGAGGGCCGGAACCGTGACCGTCGAGTTTGCCGTGCAAGCCATAGGCAGCGCGCCACCCCTGGAAGACAACGACTGACCAATTATTGCCAATCAATTTTTTCGAGAGGGACCCATCATGAACAAGCATCATTTGCCGGCCGCTGCATTCCTCGTCCTGGGGACAAGTGCCGCCTTCGCCCATATCACGCTCGAAACACAGGAGGTTGCGGTCGGTTCGACCTACAAGGCCGTGCTGCGCGTGCCGCATGGCTGCGACGGCAAGGCGACGATTGCCGTGCGCGTGCAGATCCCGGAAGGGGTGATCGGGGTGAAGCCGATGCCCAAGCCCGGCTGGACGCTGCAGGTCAAGAAAGGCAAGTACGAGAAATCCTACCAGCTCTATGGCGAGGCGGTGACCTCGGGCGTCAAGGAAGTCGACTGGAGCGGCGGCAGCCTGCCGGATGAATTTTATGACGAGTTCGTCTTCCGCGGCACGTTGGCCGCCGATCTGCCGGCCGGGCAAAAACTCTATTTTCCGGTGGTGCAGGAATGCGATGGCGCCACCACGCGTTGGATAGAGATTCCGGCGGCTGGTCAGGATGAGGATGCGCTGGAAGATCCGGCGCCCGGCCTCAACCTGCTGCCCAAGAAATGATGCATTGGCGGCGCGCTGCTTCGAAGCGGCGCGCCGCTGTTTTGGTGGATGGCATGAACGTGGCCTGTTTTCAGCGGATAGAACGGACAGCCGGCAGGTGCTTCGGCCTGCTGGCCGCGATCCTGCTGCTTGCCGTCCTTGCCACGCCAAACCAGGCCTTTGCCCATGCGGCGCTGATCAAGGCCGAGCCTGCCGACGGCGCGGTTCTGGAGCGAGCGCCGACGCAATTTTCGCTGACCTTCAGCGAGCCTGTGTCGCCGCTGGTGCTGACCTTGGTGCGGCCCGACGGTACGCCTGTCGCTTTGACCTCGTTTCGGTTGAGCGACCAAACGGTTGAGATCGACAATCCACAAAAGCTCGGGCCGGGCACCCATGTCTTGAGCTGGCGGGTGATTTCCGCCGATGGCCATCCGGTCGGCGGCTCGGTGCTGTTTTCCGTTGGCGCGCCAAGTGCGGCGCCGGCGGTGGGGGAAGCTGTCGATATAGATTTGCGGTCAGCGATCTGGACCGGCAAGGTTCTTCTCTACATCGGGCTTTTCCTCGGCATTGGCGGCGCCTTCGCGCTGACATGGCTGGCGCAAGGCCAGCGCTCAGGCCAGCGCTTCGTCATTGCCGCCATCCTGTGCGGGCTGGTCGCAGCACCCCTGTCGCTCGGGTTCCAGGGGCTGGACGCGCTGGGCGCGCCACTCGCCCGGCTGGCGCAACCGGTGGTCTGGCGGACGGCGCTTGGCACCAGCTTCGGCTGGACGGTGCTGATTTCGCTGGCGGCGCTCGGGCTTGGCCTGCTGTCGTTGGTCGGATCGCGTGCTGGCGCCAGGCCGTTGGCGCTCGCCGGGCTGGCCGGTGTGGGTGCAGCCCTTGCCGCCAGCGGCCATGCCAGTGCAGCCGAACCGCAATGGCTGACGCGGCCTATGGTGTTCCTGCATGGCGCCGGCATCGCTTTCTGGGCTGGAGCATTGCTGCCGCTCGGCCTGGCGTTGAGCAGCCAATCGGTGGAAGCCGGGGCGTTCCTGCGGCGGTTTTCGCGCGCGATCATGCCCGTGGTGGTAGTGCTTGCCGCCGCCGGTGTGGTGCTCGCCATCATCCAGGTGCAGACACCGGCGGCACTGGTCAACACCGCCTATGGCCGGCTGCTGCTGATCAAGCTGGCGCTGCTGGTGTTTCTGTTCACGCTGGCGGCGGTCAATCGATGGCGGCTCACCGCCTTGGCCGAGGCCGGAGCGACGGAAGTGCGGCGACGGCTTAGCCGCTCGATCTCAGTCGAAATGCTGATCGTGCTCCTGATCTTCGGCGTTGCCGCCGGCTGGCGCTTCACGCCGCCGCCACGGGCCCTGGCAATCGCCGCGGCACAACCGACGTCGACCCATATCCACACTATGAAGGCGATGGCCGACATCGACATCACGCCCGGCCATACCGGGGAGGTCACCGCCTCCATCGTCATCATGGATGGCGATTTCGGCCCGCTCGACGCCAAGGAAGTGACGCTGGTGCTGTCCAAGCCCGATTCGGGGATCGAGCCGATCAAGCGTCCGGCGACCAAGCCAGGCGACGGCACCTGGCGCGTCGATAATCTCGTCATTCCGATTCCAGGCCGCTGGACGGCGCGGCTCAATATTCTGGTTTCGGATTTCGAAGTGGTAAAGATCGAAGCGCCGATCGATATCCGCGCCGAGTGATATTCAGCCCGCCTGCGAAGGGCGCTCAGCCGAGTTCCTGGGCTAACCCGATGAGATGCCCTTCCGGCCCGCGGATGTAGCAGAGCCGATACACGTCCTGGTAACGGACGACTTCACCGGCCAGCTGCGCGCCACGCTTGCGGAGCCTTTCAAGCGTGTCGTCGATGTCGTCCACGGTAAACATGACGCGCAGGTAGCCCAGGGCATTGACCGGGGCGTTGCGGTGATCGGCGACGACCGTCGGCGTGAGGAAGCGGGAGAGCTCGAGCCGGCTATGGCCATCCGGTGTGCGCATCATGGCAATCTCGACGTGCTGATCGCCGAGCCCGGTGACACGTCCGGCCCACTCGCCTTCGATCGTCGCCCGCCCTTCCAGTTCGAGGCCGAGCTCGCGAAAGAAAGCAATCGTCTCGTCGAGGTCATCGACGACGATTCCGACATTGTCCATCCGTTTGACTGCCATATGTCCAACCTATCGCCATATGTTCGATCGGCAAGGCGTCGCCTGGTCACCAACTGACCCTTCCTGACTCGGTTTGACACAACGCCGACGCAACACAATTCGGCGAGGCGGTTGACGTGGCGCGAAAGGCCCGTCAATCATCTCGCCGAAAAATGGGCATCCCGAAAAACGCGGCCTCAACAAAATCCGAAAGCAGGGAAGAAACGATGGAAAAAGCCGAAATCGGCCTGATCGGCCTTGGCACAATGGGCTCCAACCTCGCGCTCAACATTGCCGAGCACGGGCACCGCATCGCCGTCTTCAACCGCACCAAGGCGCGCACCGATGCCTTCCTCGAAGGCGCCGGTTCGCTCAGGGACATGGTGGTGCCCTGCTACAGCCTGGAGGAACTGGCAGCTGCGATCAAGCCGCCGCGCCCGATCATCATCATGGTGCTGGCCGGCAAGCCGGTCGACGAACAGATCGAAGCGCTGCGCGGCGTGTTGTCTGACAACGATATCGTCATCGATGCCGGCAACGCCAACTTCCGCGATACGATGCGGCGCTTTTCGGAACTGTCGGGCTCGGGTCTCACCTTCATCGGCATGGGCGTATCGGGCGGCGAGGAAGGCGCGCGCCACGGGCCGTCGATCATGGTCGGCGGCACCGAAGACTCCTGGAAGCGCGTCGAACGCGTGCTGACCGCGATCTCGGCCAAGTTCAAGGATGAACCGTGCGCTGCCTGGCTTGGCACAGACGGCGCCGGGCATTTCGTGAAAACCATCCACAACGGCATCGAATATGCCGACATGCAGATGATCGCCGAGATCTACGGCATCCTGCGTGACGGTCTCGGCATGGGGCCGAAGGAGATCGGCAAGGTCTTCGAGGACTGGAACAAGGGCCGGCTCGATTCGTATCTGATCGAGATCACCGCCAAGGTGCTGGCCGCCGACGATGCAAAGACCGGCAAGCCGGTGGTTGACATCATCCTCGACCGTGCCGGCCAGAAGGGCACCGGCAAATGGTCTGTCATCGAGGCGCAGCAGCTCGGCATTCCGGCGACGGCCATCGAGGCGGCGGTGGCGGCCCGCGTGCTGTCCTCGATCAAGGATGAGCGGCAGGCGGCCGAAAAAGCCTATGGCAATATCGGCGTCACCAAGATCTCTGGCGACAAGGCGGCACTTCTGAAAGACCTGGAGCTGGCGCTGCTCGCCGGCAAGATCGCCGCCTATGCACAAGGTTTCGCGGTGATGAGCGCCGCCTCGAAGGAGTTCAACTGGAACTTGCCGATGCCGACCATCGCCAAGATCTGGCGTGCCGGCTGTATTATCCGCTCGCAGATGCTCGACACCATGGCGGAAGCCTTCGGCTCGGGCGGCGCGTCCACCAACCTTTTGATGGCGCCGGCTTTCACCACCATGATGCAGGAGGCGCATCCGTCGCTTAGGCGCACCGTTGCCAAGGCATCAGAAGCAGGCTCGCCGGTGCCTGCACTGGCGTCGGCACTTGCCTATTTCGACAGCTACCGCCAGGGCCGCGGCACCTCGAACCTGATCCAGGCGCAGCGCGACTTCTTCGGCGCGCATGGCTTCGAGCGCATCGGCGAGCAGGGCGCTTTCCATGGGCCATGGGGAAGTGGAGCGGCCGGATAGGGTCAGGTGAGGCGGACCTCTCAGGTCGTGCCAGTCAGCCCTGATACGCGACGACGTCGCCTGGCTTGACCACAGTCTGCAAAGAGCCAGGTGCCGCGCCGCCTATCCAGCCCAGCACGGCGCGGGCAAGCTCGGTGCCGGCGAGGCGGAAATCTTCGTTGACGATCAGCAACTCCCGGCGGAACAGATGCAGCAGTTCCGACGATTGCTTGGACACGACATCGACGTCGCGGCCGAGTTTCAGGCCGGCATCCTCGATGCCGGCGACGATGGCCAGCGTTGCTGCGGCGGCGCTGCTGACGAAACCGTCCGGCCTGACGTCGCGGCGCATCAACTGCGCGGTCCGCGTCCTGATCTGATCGATCGACTGGTCGATCGAAACAGCGTTGAACGGCACTTCGCTGGCGTCGACCTCGCTCAGTGCGTCGGCAAAGCCATTGACCGTGTGGTCGTAATAGGTGAGCCCGACCGGCGGCGCTACCAGCGCCAGCCGGCGCCGGCCGACGCTGGCCAGATGGCGCACCGCTTCGGCGGCGAAGGCGTAATTGTCGAAGTCGTGATAGGGGTGGACAAGCCCCATATCGGTGCGGCCATGTGTGGCAAAGGGTATGCCACGCTCCAGCATGTAGCGGGCGCGCGGATCGTTGGGCTGCGTGCGTGAGATGATGACGCCATCGGCCGAGCCGGACTCGACCAGATACTTTACCGGGTCCAGCGGATCCTGCGAGCGCGAGTAGGGCGTGACGATCAGGTGATAGGGTGTGTCGGCAATGACCTCCGAGACGCCGTAGATGATGTCCGAGACAAAGCTCATGATCTCGCGCTCGGTATTGAGCACGAGGCTGATAACATTGGTCTTGCCGGTCCGCAGGCGCACGCCGGCGCGGTTCGGCCGGTAGCCGATCTGCCTCGCGACGAGTTGAACCCGCCGCCTGGTCTCGGCGCCGATCTCGGGTGCATCCTTGAGCGCGCGCGAGACGGTGGTGACGCCGAGCCCGGTCATGAAGGCAAGCGTCTTCAGCGTCGGCCGCTCATGCGCCGACGCCTCGTCGTCCTTGTCCGTCTGGTCCCTGTCCATTCGTCCCGCCCCGTCAGGCGCATAGCAGCCGCCGGACCAGCCGACAATCGCTTCGATGACGATGTGGCACGGTTCTTCGCAGTCAGGCCTCAATATACTGAAACGTTACAGATTTCCAACATCGCAGCGCGTGGGCCTCTCAAGCCATGGTTTTGGCAGGGTTTTGGCGGCCAGAAACGTAGCGCGACAATCAGGTTCGAGACGGTTTTCTTGCGCTGCAGCATGATTTTGCAGCGCAGCACCCGGTTTTGCGCGCAGTTTGCCGGTTCGCACGCAACGAATTTGTTCGCGCCTCGAAAAAACATTCGAGCGCGTTTATCTCAGGGGTTGCACGCACCGCATAATTGCCGTATCGAAAATCTGTAACGTTTCAGATTCTGGGAGGAACCGAAATGCGCTATAGACTTTTGACCGCTGCCCTTGCCGCGACGGCCGCGCTTCAGCTTGCCGGCCCGGCGGCCGCCACCGACCTGGAAGTGACCCATTGGTGGACATCGGGCGGCGAGGCGGCGGCGGTTGCGGAATTCGCGAAGGCTTTTGACGCGACCGGCAATCACTGGGTCGACGGCGCCATTGCCGGATCCGGCGGCACGGCACGGCCGATCATGATCAGCCGCATCACCGGCGGCGATCCGATGGGCGCCACCCAGTTCAATCACGGCCGGCAGGCCGAAGAACTGGTGCAGGCCGGCCTGATGCGCGACCTCACCGATGTCGCCACCAAGGGCAAGTGGACGGAAATCGTGCGGCCGAAGAGCCTGCTCGACAGCTGCACCATCGACGGCAAGATCTATTGCGTGCCGGTCAATATCCACTCCTGGCAGTGGTTGTGGCTGTCGAACGAAGCCTTCGAGAAGGCCGGCGTGCCGCTGCCGAAGGACTGGAATGAATTCGTGGCGGCAGCGCCCGCCCTGGAAAAGGCGGGCATCATCCCGCTCGCTGTCGGCGGACAGGCCTGGCAATCTTCCGGCGCCTTCGACGTGCTGCTGGCGGCGGTCGGCGGCACCGACGCGTTCCTCAAGGTCTACAAGGACAAGGATGCCAAGTTCGCCGCCGGGCCCGAGATCGCCAAGGTCTTCAAGGCCGCCGACGATGCCCGCAAGATGGCGAAGAACACCAATGTGCAGGACTGGAACCAGGCAACCAATCTCGTCATCACCGGCAAGGCCGGTGGCCAGATCATGGGTGACTGGGCGCAAGGCGAGTTCCAGGTTGCCGGCAAGGTCGCCGGCAAGGACTATGCCTGCCTGCCGGGCCTCGGTCTGAACGAAGTGATCGCCACCGGCGGCGACGCCTTCTATTTCCCGCTGCTCAAGGATGCCGACAAGTCCAAGGCGCAGGAGGTGTTGGCAGAGACGCTGCTCGACCCCAAGACTCAGGTCGCCTTCAATCTCAAGAAGGGCTCGCTGCCGGTGCGCGGTGACGTCGATCTCAATGCGGCGAACGACTGCATGAAGAAGGGTCTGGCGATCCTCGCCAAGGGCGCCGTCATCCCGTGGACTGACCAACTGCTTTCGCAGGACACCCAGAAGCAGAAGGAAGATCTCTTCGCCGAATTCTTCGCCAAGCCGGACCTGACCATCGAAGACGCGCAGAAACGCTTCGCCGACCTCATCGCTTCGGCAGACTGACGTTGGAGGCAATACACCTCGCTCCCGGTCTTGCGAAAGCAGGGCCGGGATAGCACCGCCCTTACCCAGCCGGCTGACGAGATGAGCAAGAGCGAACGCCCCAACCCGCTGTTCCGCAACCTCAATGCGAAGGTCGCCTCGATCCCGATGATCCTCACCGCGTCGGTGGTTTTCGTCGGCGGCACCGTCTGGACGGTGTTCTATTCCTTCACCAATTCGAAGCTGCTGCCACGGCTGAATTTCGCCGGGCTCGATCAGTATTACCGGCTGTGGGTGACGCCGCGCTGGCTGATCTCGATCGAGAACCTTTTGATCTACGGCGCGATCTCGCTGGTGTTCTCACTGGTCATCGGCTTCCTGCTTGCAGCGCTTCTCGACCAGAAGATCCGTTTCGAGGACACGTTCCGCACCATCTTCCTCTATCCGTTCGCGCTTTCCTTCATCGTCACCGGCCTGGTCTGGCAGTGGCTGCTCAATCCGGATTTCGGCATCCAGCATGTGGTGCGGGACCTCGGCTGGACGAGCTTCAACTTCGACCCGCTCTACAATTCCAGCATCGTCATCTACGGCATTTCGATTGCGGCGCTGTGGCAAGGCACCGGGCTCATCATGTGCTTGATGCTGGCCGGCCTGCGCGGCATCGACGAGGACATCTGGAAGGCGGCGCGGGTAGACGGGATCCCGATGTGGAAGACCTATCTGTTCATCGTCATCCCGATGATGCGGCCGGTTTTCATCACCACGCTGGTCATCATCGCGTCGGGCATCGTCAAGGTCTACGACCTCGTTGTCGCCCAGACCAGCGGCGGCCCCGGAATCGCCTCCGAAGTGCCGGCCAAATATGTCTACGACTACATGTTCTTCGCACAGAATCTTGGCCAGGGCTTTGCCGCCTCGACCATGATGCTGCTCTCGGTGGTGATCGTCGTCGTGCCGTGGGCCTACCTTGAATTCGGAGGCAGGAAGCGTGGCTGACCCGGCCGTCCCTTTGCCCGCCAGCGCGGGTGCCGCCGAGCGCGAAGCCTCGGGGCCGCGCGGGCCGAAGCCGCGGCATGTCTTCTCGCGCCGCAACATCTTCCTCTATGGCACGCTGATCGTGGTGGCAGTCTACTATCTGCTGCCGCTCTATGTGATGGTGGTCACCTCGCTTAAGGGCATGCCCGAGATACGGATGGGCAATATCTTCTCGCCGCCGCTCGAAATCACGTTCGAACCGTGGGTGAAGGCGTGGGCGACCGCCTGCACCGGCCTCAATTGCGACGGGCTTTCGCGCGGCTTCTGGAATTCGGTGCGCATCACCGTGCCGTCGGTGCTGCTGTCGATCGCGATCGCCTCGGTGAACGGCTATGCGCTCGCCAACTGGCGCTTCAAGGGCGCCGACACATTCTTCGTCATCCTGATCGTCGGCGCCTTCATCCCCTATCAGGTGATGATCTATCCGATCGTCATCATCCTGCGCGAGATCGGACTCTACGGCAGCCTCAGCGGCCTGGTGATCGTCCATTCCATCTTCGGCATGCCGATCCTCACGCTTTTGTTCCGCAACTATTTTGCCTCGATGCCGGAAGAGCTGTTCAGGGCGGCACGGGTCGACGGCGCCGGCTTCTGGGGCATCTTCCTGCGGATCATGGCGCCGATGTCGCTGCCGATCTTCGTCGTCGCCATCATCCTGCAGGTGACCGGCATCTGGAACGACTTCCTGTTCGGCGTCGTCTACACCCGCCCCGACACCTATCCGATGACGGTGCAGCTCAACAACATCGTCAATTCGGTGCAAGGCGTGAAGGAGTACAACGTCAACATGGCCGCCACCATCCTGACCGGGCTCGTGCCGCTCATCGTCTACTTCATTTCCGGCAAGCTTTTCGTGCGCGGCATCGCCGCCGGTGCGGTGAAAGGGTGATGGCGATGACGGCAGCCAACGGCACCAGCGTTTCGATCCAGGACCTGTCCCTGAATTTCGGCTCTGTATCGGTGCTGCAGACCCTCAATCTCGAGGTCGCAGAGGGCGAGTTCATCGTGCTGCTCGGTCCCTCGGGCTGCGGCAAGTCGACCTTGCTCAACTGCATCGCCGGGCTGCTCGATATTTCCGAAGGCCGCATCTTCATCAAGGGCAAGAACGTCACCTGGGAAGAGCCCAAGGATCGCGGCATCGGCATGGTGTTCCAGTCCTATGCGCTTTATCCGCAAATGACGGTGGAGAAGAACCTGTCGTTCGGCCTGCGCGTTGCCGGCGTGCCCAGGGATGAGATCGCCAAGCGCATCGCACGCGCCGCCGAGATCCTGCAGATCGAGCCGCTTTTGCAGCGCAAGCCCGCGGCCTTGTCCGGCGGCCAACGCCAGCGCGTGGCGATCGGGCGGGCGCTGGTGCGCGACGTCGATGTCTTCCTGTTCGACGAGCCACTATCCAATCTCGACGCCAAGCTGCGCTCGGAACTGCGCGTCGAAATCAAGCTTCTGCATCGCAAGCTGCAGAACACCATGATCTACGTCACCCACGACCAGATCGAGGCGATGACGCTGGCCGACCGTATCGCGGTCATGCGCGGCGGCGTCATCCAGCAGCTCGACGCGCCGCAGACGATCTACAACCGGCCGGTCAACCGTTTTGTCGCGGGCTTCCTCGGCTCGCCGGCGATGAATTTCCTCGAAGGGGAGCTGGAAGCCGGTGCTGCTCCGGCGTTCAGGACCGACGGTGTTTCGGTGCCGCTCGACCGCTATACCTTTGACGGCACGGAGCGCCCGGCCGGCGCTTGCGTGCTGGGCATCCGGCCTGAACACATCGCTTTCGGTGACGCTGCAAAGTCGATGCCGTTTTCCGCCGGCGGTTCGGTCGAGATCGTTGAGCCGATGGGTTCCGACACGCTGGTGTGGACCAAGCTTGCCGGCCGCAACTTCTCCTTCCGCGTCGAAGCGGAACGGACGCTGCGCAGCGGCGATCCGATCCAGTTCGGTTTCGATCCGGCGCGCGCCTCGCTGTTCGACGCTGCGACCGGCAATCGCCTGTGACCCTCTAGAAT
The DNA here is from genome assembly GCF_057786095.1 of Mesorhizobium sp. P160219. Taxonomy (NCBI): domain Bacteria; kingdom Pseudomonadati; phylum Pseudomonadota; class Alphaproteobacteria; order Hyphomicrobiales; family Phyllobacteriaceae; genus Mesorhizobium; species Mesorhizobium sp. P160219. The sequence continues at coordinate 6,579,382 of NZ_JBYNWG010000001.1, read as the reverse complement.
CATCCGCAAACCATCCTCCCAAGAACGACCGAAACGATCCCCCGAAAACATCCCCAAGCCTTAACCACCCAAGAAACGGACAGAGACGATGAACTGGTCATTCCAACTCTACAGCGCCCGCAATTTCCAGCCGTGGGACGGCATCCTGAAAATGCTCGGCAAGCTCGGCTACAAGGAAGTCGAAGGTTTCGGCGGCGTCTATGACGACCCCACGGCGTTCCGCGCCGAACTCGACAAGAACGGGCTTTCGATGCCGACCGGACATTTCTCGATCGATGCGCTGGAGAATGATTTCGACGGGGTACGCAAAACAGCCGACGCACTCGGCATCACGCTCGTCATCTGTCCCTATCTGCTGGCCGAGCAGCGGCCGGCCGACGCTGCCGGCTGGCGCGGCTTTGGCGAGCGTCTGGCCAAGGTCGGCGAGACCGCAAAAAAAGCCGGCTACGGCTTTGCCTGGCACAACCATGATTTCGAGTTCAAGACACTCGCCGACGGCTCGGTGCCGCAGGATCACATCCTGTCGGCTGCGCCCGACATCGGCTGGGAGATGGACGTCGCCTGGGTAGTCCGCGGTGGCGTTGATCCGCTGCCGTGGATCGAAAAGCACGGCAAGCGCATCAGCGCCGTCCATGTCAAGGACATGGCCAAGTCAGGCGAAGGCCTTGACGAGGACGGCTGGGCGGATGTCGGCCACGGCACCATCGACTGGGCCGGCCTGATCAAGACACTTCGGGCGAAGAGCGCGGCCAAATATTACGTCATGGAACAGGACAACCCCAACGATATCGAGCGCTTCGCCAGCCGCTCGCTCGCATCCGTCAAGGCTTACTAGGAACAATCATCATGGCAAAGAAACTGGGTATCGGCGTCATCGGCTGCGGCAACATCTCGAAAGCGTATTTCTCGCTGGCGCCGCTGTTTCGCGGCATTGAGATGCGCGCCTGCGCCGACATCAACATGGACGCGGCCAAGGCACGGGCGAAGGAGTTCAAGCTGCGCGCCGAGACCGTCGAAGAACTGCTCAAGGATGACGAGATCGACATCGTCGTCAACCTCACCATCCCGGCGGTGCACTACGGGGTGTCGAAGCAGATCCTCGATGCCGGCAAGCACGTCTATTCGGAAAAGCCGTTCGTGCTGTCGGTCAAGGAAGGCCTCGACCTCAAGAGCCGGGCCGAGAAGAAAGGGCTGCGCATCGGTTCGGCTCCGGACACTTTCCTCGGCGGCGCGCACCAGCTGGTGCGCAACCTCATCGACACCGGCGCGCTCGGCAAGATCACCAGCGGCACATGTCATGTGATGGGCCACGGCATGGAGCACTGGCACCCCAATCCCGATTTCTTCTTCCAGCCGGGCGCCGGGCCGGTGCTCGACATCGGGCCCTACTACATCACCAACCTAATCCAGCTGATCGGGCCGGTGAAGCAGGTGGCGGCCTTCGCGACAACGCCTGCCAAGGAGCGCACGATCTCGTCGAAACCGCGCGCGGGCGAGAAAATCCCGGTCAACACGCCGACAACGATCCACGGCCTGCTGGAGTTCGAGAACGGCGCCGTGATCACGCTCAACACCAGCTGGGACGTCTGGGCGCATGGTCACGCGCCGATGGAACTCTATGGTGAGACGGGCACGGTGTTCGTGCCGGATCCGAATTTCTTCGGTGGCGACGTGCGCATAACCAAGGCGGCAAAACCGGTGAAGAAACTGCCGAAATGGCAGCATCCGTTCGGCGTGCCCAACGAAATGCACGGCCAGGGCATGATGGCCAACTACCGCACCGCAGGCCTTGCCGACATGGCGCTGGCGATCGCCGAGGGCCGGCCGCATCGTTGCTCGATGGAGCTCGCGCTGCATGCCGTCGACGTCATGACCGGCCTGTTGCGGTCGGGCGAGACCGGCAAGTTCGTCGCCATGCAGACCAGCTGCGAGCGGCCGGCTGCACTCGGCGTCAAGGACGCAAAAGAACTGTTGGCGAAGCAAAAATGAGGTAGAAGGGTGTCGGCGCGCTCGCGCCGACACCCATACAATCCAGGATCTGTACCCATGCGCTGGCAGCCGGCTGAACACCGCTATGAGAAAATGCTCTACAACAGATGTGGGCGATCCGGCCTGAAACTGCCGGCGATCTCGCTCGGCCTGTGGCACAATTTCGGCAACGACACGCCGCACAAGACCAAGCAGGCGATCGCGCGCAAGGCCTTCGATCTCGGCATCACCCATTTCGATCTCGCCAACAATTACGGTCCGCCGCCGGGCTCGGCCGAGATCGCCTTCGGCGAGATATTGCGCACCGACTTCGCCAGCTATCGGGACGAGCTGATCATCTCGACCAAGGCGGGCTATGAGATGTGGGCAGGGCCTTATGGCGAATGGGGCAGCCGCAAATATGTGCTGGCGAGCCTCGACCAGAGCCTGAAGCGGATGGGGCTCGACTATGTCGACATCTTCTATTCGCACCGCTTCGATCCGGATACGCCGCTTGAGGAAACGATGGGCGCTCTCGACCATGCGGTGCGTTCCGGCAAGGCGCTCTATGCCGGCATCTCGTCCTACAATTCGCAGCGCACGCGCGAGGCCGCCGACATATTGAAGCAGCTCGGTACGCCCTGCATCATCCATCAGCCGAGCTATTCGATGCTCAACCGCTGGGTCGAAGAGGACGGACTGCTCGATACGCTGGAAGGGCTCGGTGTCGGATCGATCGTGTTCTCGCCGCTGGCGCAAGGCATGCTGACCGACAAATATCTCGGCGGCATCCCCGAGGGTAGCCGCGCCAGCCAAGGCAAGTCGCTGCGGCCCGCCTTCATCAACGAAAAGACCATCGCTAACATCCAGGCGCTGAACGCGATCGCCGGCAAGCGTGGCCAGACGCTGGCGCAGATGGCGCTAGCCTGGGTGCTGCGCAAGGGCCGGGTCACCTCGGCGCTGATCGGCGCCAGCCGGCCCGAACAGGTCGAGGACTGCGTCGGCGCGCTCAAGGTGCTCGAGTTCAGCGATGCCGAGCTCGCCGAAATCGACACTTACGCACGCGACTCCGACATCAATCTGTGGGCGGCGTCGGCCGAGCGCAAGGGACCGCCACGGAAGTAAGCGGAACAGCCGGCACCGGACATGAATTAAAACGGCGGGAAAGATCCCGCCGTTTTGCGCTTATCAAGCTTCGGGCCCGTTCAGGGCTTCTTGGCCGTGCCGAGACCGGCCTTGGGCGCCGCCGCGGCTGCCGGAGCCGGGGTCTTCATCTTGGCTTCGATCCAACCGGTGTAGTTAGCCAGCCGCGTGTAGATGCCGTAGGCATTCTTGTGGCCGCAAGCGGCGGTGCCGTCGGACGGACCTTCGCCCCAGGAGACGACGCCGACCTGGACCGGACCGCTGGCGCCGGTCATGAACAGCGGACCGCCGCTGTCGCCGTTGCAGGCGTCGCGTTCGCCGCTGTCGGTGCCGGCGCAGATCATGTTCTTGGTCAGCGGATCCGACATATCGGCGGCGATCGCATTGGCGGCGGCATCGATGCCCTTTTCCGAATAACGCATCCGGTGGGAGAGATCGCCAAGTGCCGCCTTCAGGTCATGCGCATAGATCGACTTGATGCCGCTGTTGCAGGCAGCGCTCGGCTCGAGATCGAGATCGGCCACCATCAGCGCGGTCGGGAAGGTGCCGTCCTGCATCTTGCCCCAGCCGATGACCGTGGTCTTGCCGCTGTCTGGCGTCGGCTCATTGGTGATCTTGATGACCGGCGCGTCGGCGGGCTCCGCCAGCCGGAGCAGGCCGAGATCATTGTCCAGCGTCTGTTCGCTGTAGCCCTCGTTGACGATGACCTCGACCACCTTGTAGCGCTTGCCTTCGGTAAGATCGGTGGCGCCGGTCAGCACGGTCACCGTATCGGGCGAAATCGGCCGGCCCTTGTCGTTGAGGCAGTGCGCCGCCGTCAGCACCCATTGCGGAGCAATCAGGCTGCCGCCGCAGAATTGCGCGTTCGGCTGCGAGGCCGGGCTGGGGTCCAGCCGGGCGCTGGTCAGCAGCGCCACCTGGAACGGATAGGCCCCTTTGTCGGCTTCCTTGCCGCCATAGACGCGGTCGGCCCCGTCGGGGCTCTCGGCCTTGGCCTTGTCCCGGGATTCGGCAACGCGCTGCATCGGCGAGACCGCCGCTTCCGGCCTGGCGGCGTCGTCGGCTGCATAGAGCGCGTTGACGGCGGGGAAAGCGGCCGCGATGCCCAGCAGCGATGCAGCGGCAAGCGGCCTGAACCGATGGATAATGTTCACCTTGAAACCCTCCTGAGATGAAAAATGCCGAGCCATGCCGCCATGACGCATAACCAACAGAATCGGTAGCGGTACCTCGATCGCCTTCTGCCAGAACGAACGACATCCGCGCGGTTATAAAACCGAAATACCACTTTTGCTAATCGTGCCCATCGGGCAGAGCCCACCCAAACCCTATAGCCCCCCACGGGCTACGTGGAAGCGATTTGTCATTGCCAATGTTGAATTATTTTAGGCAGTATATCGACGCGGGTGCGTTTGGCGGAGGGCTTTAACGAGGCCGCCCGGACCGATGATCCGATACGGGCGGGTAACCAAACTAATTTTTTAACTCCACCACGATCTCGACAATATTTCTGTATTTTGCTCCACTCCTTGCTGACTTTTGGGAGAGTCTCACCATGACGAAACTGACAACCACTATCATTGCGTCCGCACTGCTATCCACCGCACTGTGGACGGTGCCTGCCTTCGCCGCCGATCCCGGCTCAGCGAATGCCGGCAATGGCGAAAGCATGCGCGATCTCGGAACGGGCGACTACCAGCCCGGCCGTGCAAAGCCGATCGCGCCGCCGAAACTGACCGAAGATGAAGCCAGCCGGGCAGCGCCGCTGACCGACGAGGGCACGGCGGTCAAATCCTATGGCATCGTCGGACGTTCCGCCGATGGCAAGGACATCAAGATCGATGCAGGCGAGACGCTGAAGGACCTTGTCATCAAGGAATTGAACGCGCCCGCCAACACACCGAACGCCGACAAGACCGGATTGACGGGCGGCGACGAAGCCGGCCGCCAGGTGTTCGGGGCCGACGATCGCGAGCAGATCAAGAACACCAAGACCTACCCGTTCACCGCGATCGGGTATATCGAAGGCAAAGCCAAGAGCGGTTACGGCAGCTGCTCGGGAACCCTGATCGGTCCGCGCACGGTGCTCACCGCCGCGCATTGCCTCTACAGCAATGAAGACAAGGCTTGGCTCGACGACGTCATCTTCGTGCCGTCGCTCAACGGCAACACCGCCGACGATGCACCGTTTGGCGCTTTCAGCTACGAGAGCGTCTATATCCTGCAGGGCTTCATCGACAATTATCAGGGTTACTACGGCTCGGTCATTCCGTGGGACCTCGGCATCATTACGCTGAAGCAGGATGTCGGCACCAATCTCGGCTGGCTGGGTTATGCCAACTATGAGAACCTCGGCGATTTCACCGCAAACATCGTTGGCTATCCCGGCGACAAGCCGATGGGAACGATGTGGAAGGCGACCTGCGAAGTGAAAGCCGAAAACGTCGGCGCGGAGTATTTCCAGTACGACTGCGACACCTATCCGGGGTCGAGCGGCAGCTCGGTCTACGCCTACGACAATGGCGCCAAGCAGCGCGTCGTCACCGGCGTGAACGTGGCCGAAAGCCCCAACGCCAACACTGCGGTGCGCCTGAACGCTGCCAACGTGGCGTGGATCAACAGCCTGTACAAATAAGGCCCGATCTTTCGCCGGCAAACAGCGGCGATAACCAGCACTACCAAACCGGCGGCGGGACGTTCCTGCCGCCGGTTTTTTTGTATCGAAACACCTCTCTTGCACTGTGTTACAGCGGTGCTTACGCTAGGCGATCCAAGGGGTTGGGTAAGATGGCGCGGGCAAGAATGATCTTCGGAGTCAAAGCGATGGCGGCTGCATCCATGCTGGCCGCACTGACATGCTTTTCCGCTATGGCCGATCAAGGCGGTGCCACACCCGATGGCGCCTGGGCCGAGCGGGTGCAAATCCTCTATAAAAGCGAAACACGTTCGGTGCTGCGCAAGAATGTACGGGTCTGGGATTCCCACCCGGAATTGGGTCTTGATTTCACCTGGGAGCCGGCAGCCGGCGTGTCGCCGGACCGCACCGTCGCAGCCGACGGCACCGTCAACGGCAAGGGCAGGCTGGTCTGGCGCGTACGCGGCTCGGCGAGCTATGACCCCAAGACGATCTATTCCAGCTATTTCGGCGAGATCAGGAATGGCCGCCCCGAAGGACAAGGCCGGCTGGAGCTGCGTTCAGGCGAGGTTCTCGACGGCCGTTGGGTCGCCGGCCAGCTCGACGGCCATGCGATCCATGTCGATGCCGACGGCAATCGCTATGAAGGGCAATTCAGGGCCGGTGTGCCGAATGGCGAGGGCAGGCTGGAGACGAAGACAGGCGAGATATTCGTCGGCTCTTTTGCCGATGGGCTGAAGGACGGCAAGGGCCGCACCCGGCTGCCCGGCGGCACCGTCTACTGGTCGCAATGGGCGATGGGCAAGGAGATCGGCGGTGCGCGCCCCGACGTGCTGGCCGATGCCAGAGTGGGCGGGTTGCTCAAGGCGCAGACCGGCGGCGGTTCCGCCGACAAGGTCGAGATCGGCATTGCCGTCGACCAGCGCATGTCGCAGCAGGCCGACATGCAGTACCAGCATCTGGTGCGCGACGAAGACATCGCGATCTATCCGGTGTCGGACCAGTACAACGATGCCTGGAACGGCACCGGAGAGATTCGTACCGGCAATGTCTATGAAGGCATGGACTGGGAGACGGCGCCGGCCTTCGCCGAAGTCGACCTCAAGACCACCGACCAGTCGAGGGTCAAGATCGACAGCCTGGAAATGAAGGTGGCCGCGAGCGAGGCCTACCGCAAGCCGATGCTGTCGATCAGCGAGCACTATGGCTGCGTCGGCTTCCGCCCCGACTTCTCGATCGTCAACAATGGCTGGGGCGACGTGAAAGACATGAAGATGTCGATCCAGTTCACCAGGACCGACGAGGAGGACAACGCGACCGGCGAGCCGAGCCGCATGTTCACGAAGGACATCGGCACTTTCGGCGATGGCGTCGACGTCTCGATCAAGGACGTGCTGACTGAAGCCGGCGTCGACACAACCACGCTCGAGACCGAGCGCTTCACCTGCCCGTCAAGGGACAGCCTGGATGTCTGCCGCGCCCAGGTGGCCAACAAGGTCAAGTTCGGCGACGTTGCCGATTACATCAGCGGCAGCGTCGAGAAAATGAGCGTGACCGGGATTGGCAAGCTCGATTATTCCTGGGCGGACGATCAGGGCGCTGTCTACCAGCAGAGCGAGCCGTTTCGCGTCATCGTCTCGCTGGTCAGCATCGAGGTCCCAGAATCGCTCGCCGAATGCGGCGATGGCGGCGGCGCGTCGCCCGAAGCGCTGCGCTACCAGAACATCGAATTTCCGATCGGCAAGACCGATTACAGCATCCCCATGCCGGTGCGCGGCAACAAGAATCTCAGCGCCTACACGGCACGGCTGAAAATGTGGTCGTCAATGTCGTCGATCCATCGCTTCAGCATCGCCGCCCATTTCGCCGATGGCAGCACACGCGAGAGCAAGCCGGCCACGTTCTTCTATTTCAGGCCGAAGCAGTCGCTGTTCGAAACCAGCACCAAGCCGGCGGTCTGCTATCTGCCGGAAGATCTGCAAGGCTGTTGAGGTCCTGTCACGTCCTTTCGGGAATCGCGTCATTTCGAGCCCATCTCGAAAAAATTGGGCAGCGGGATCAGCCGGGCAAAGATCGTGTCCTGGCTGAACACCCTGAGTTCCAGCATCGACCCGGACGATCGTTCGGCTTTCTGGTCGAACAGGAAATTGCCGAGCGAATAGATCTCCGCAACATCGCCGCCGCCGAGCGGCAGGATCGCCTCGCTCGATACATGTGGATGACCGCCGACGATTGCCGTGACACCGCGCAGCCGCATCTGGTCGGCAAGCATCTCCTCGCGCGGCGACGGCTCCGTCTTGTACTCGCGGCCCCAATGGACGAAGGCAATCACCGGCCGCTCGGCATTGTCGTGCAGCAGCCGGTCGAGCAAAGCAGGCGTCAGAAGGTCGGTGTTCCTGGAGCCGTTGGTATCGATGTCGGTCAGCCCGACCAGGTCGAGATCGGCAAGCGCCAGCGTCTCGCCCTGCCCGAAATGGGCGATGCCGGCCGCATCGAGTGCGGCCAGCGTCTCGGCATAGCCTGACGGGCCGAGGTCGTAGGCGTGATTGTTGGCCAGGCTGACAGCGGCGACATGCAATTTCTTGAGCATGTCGATGGCGAGGTCTGCGGGCATGGCCAGCGTCATGTCGTCGATCGCTTCAGGGACGTTGGGCAGGATCACGCCTTCGAGATTGACGATCAGCGGCCGCGAGCGGGTCAGGGCCAGCACGCTTTCGACGATCTTCTCGGCAACACCGTCGCGGACCAGGATCTTCTTCATGGCGCGGCCGAAATTCACGTCGCCCGCGAAATAGTAGAGCTTGTCGTCGGGACGGGCAGGATTGTTGAAGCCGGGGCCGAAGGTGCCGAACAGCGCCACGACATAGCTGGTGGTGCGCTCGACATAGTCGCTTGAATGCGCCTGCGAGTTCTCGTTGGCGACGACCAGCGGCGCAGCACCGAACAGTTCGCGCTGCAGCCTGGTCTGGATATAGAGCGCACCGACCGAATCGGCGTGATCCGGCTGGCGCAGCGCCGCGATGCCGTCGAGCGAACCGGCGGCGAGCATGTTCAGCGTCTGCTGGTCGAAACGCCTGGCTTCGTGCTGCGGCAGATAGTGGGAGAAATCGGTGGATTCGACGATCAGCGTGTCCTTGTCGACGATCGCTTTCAGCGCCTGCGCCAGCCGGTCCCAGTCGGCTCGCTTGGCTTTGACCGACATCGCCACCGGCACGATTTCAGCTTCGGGGAAATAGTGATGCAGGAAAGGCAGCATCGCCTGCACGCCATGCTCCCTGGCGAACAGGCAGGAGTCTTCGACCATGTCGCTGTTCGCTTCCAGAAGGTGCACGGCTTCCGTGTCGGCCTGGACTGGACCGAGCACTGTTTCAAAACCGCGCGGCGTCGTGGCGAAGAGTTTCTGCGTCTCGTGGAAATGGTCCGGCGACAGGATGACGATGCGCTTGTAGCGGAAGCCGGACGCGGCGTGGAAACCGAGTGCGACGAGATCTGCGACGAGCAGGTGGTGGGGGACTGTGATGCCGGTGAGGCGTTGGTTGGACGGCTCGATTCTGGCGACGGCGGCGATGGCGTCGGTGAAGAGTGTGGGGTCGGAGTAGAAGGACGGGAAGTTTGTGTCGCCGGGCGGGCAGGTGATGGGGGCGGCAGACGCTTGAAGCACTGAGAGGATAAGCAAGGCGGTGGCAAAGACCAGAATGCTGGTCCGTGCCCAGGCACCCCCCGCTGTCCTGCCGGACATCTCCCCCGCAAGGGGGGAGATTGGATGTCGCCTCGGCTTTCGCCAATCATCAACCTTGAAAATAGATCTCCAGCAATGAAGAGACTGATCTCCCCCCTTGCGGGGGATATGGCCGGCAGGCCAGAGGGGGGTGCCTGGGCGCCGACCTCTCACGGCTCAGCCAGCACAATGTTCTCCACGCCGCCGACATAGTAGAACGGCTTCTGCTTGGACGCGGTCAGCCGCAGCACTTCGCGCGAAATGTAGTCGGCGAGGCCGAACAGCGTCACGCCGCCGTCGGAGGTCTTGGCCCGGCCGCGCAGGCCTTCGAGGATCGAATAGGTGAAGACGCCATGGCCGAGCTCGGGCAGTTCGGCGGCGGTGTTGTTGGCAGCGGTGGCCGAGAAGACGACGATGCGTGCGTCCTGCGCGTCTTTTTCCAGGCGCGGGTTGAAGGCGTTGGCGGCGTGGCAGGTGTCGAGCAGCATGAAGCGCAGGCCCTTGGCCCGCTCAACCGATTTCTGGATGTCGCCCCAGTCGACCAGCGAGGAGCGCTTCCAGCGGTCGGGATCCTGTTTGCGGCCGTCCGTGGGGATGAAATAATAGTCTTCGTCGATGTTGATGCCGTGACCGGCGACGAAAATGATGGTGGTGTCGTTCTCGCCGGGTTTGTCGAGGAAATCGGCGAGCTGGTCGTCGATCGTGTCGGAATCCGGCTCCAGGATGCTGTCGGCGTTGGCGACCTTGAAAACGTCCTTGCCGGCATCGGGCGCCTCATCCAGCGCTTCGCGGTTGACCAGAACCAGCGTCTCCATCGCCGAAAACAAGGGCGCGGATTTCTGCGAAATCACCTTGAGGAATTCAGTGGCGTCATCGACGGGATAGCGCAGATCGCAGGCGTGGCCAGCGCATGCATCGGTGAGGAAAGGATATTTGTCGACGCCGATCACGGCGACGTAGAGCTTGCCCTTGTTGGCTGGACTTTCGGTTTTCCTGGCAAGTGCTGTGACACTGCGCTCGGTCAGATAGCCGAACTCGTTGGTGCCGGTGATGCGAATGGTGTTTTCGCCATTCTCGACCGGCACTTCGACGATGGTGCTCTTGCCGCCATCGATTGACCGAGCGGTGACATCGCCGACATTGCGGCTGTCCGACAGGATCGAAAATCCGGCGACATCGGCGCCGGCTTCCTGCGCGCCCGAAATCTCGACGGCGACATAGCCCTCGCGGACGTTGCTCTGGTCGGCGGCAAGCTTGATGCCGAATTCCGGCGGTTTGCGCTCGAGCAGCTTTTCCAGCTCGCGGTCGACGCCGGGGCGCATTTCCTGGACCGCCTGTTCGGCGCTGCGCAGGATGATGGCCCGGCGCACCATTTCCGGGCTCCAGAGATATTTCTTCAGCTGGCCGGCGCTGATGAAACGCCCTTCGTGGTCGCGGCCCTGATTGACGTGCCAGCCGATCAACTTGTCGCCATCGGCGGAGGAATAATAGTAGCCCTGCGGCATCCAGGCGATCCATTCGGAGCCGGCGAAGAACATCGACACTATCAGTTTGTGGCTCTTCAAATTCCACAACCGCACGGTCTGGTCGGCGCTGCCGGTGACCAACAGCCCTTCCTTCTCGGCGGCAACCATGGCGTTGATCTCGCCGGTGTGGCCGGTGAATTCACCCGATACATCGGCGGTCGCGGTTTTGTATTCCAACAGCGTGCCGTCGCTGCCGCCGGTGATCAGGCCAAGCCCATTGCCGATCAGCGTGTAAGCCGAATGGACGAAGCCATTGGTGGCGGAATTCTCGATGCTGTGCATCACCTTTCCGCCGCTCGCGATTTCGAGCACGGCATTCTCCAGGCCGTCCTTGCCGCCGGGGGCAGCACGGAGCGACCACTCACCCTCTGCGAGTGCCGCGCGGGCATAGGCGCCCTGTTCCGCAAACGCCACCGGGTCCTCGAAGAACCGCTCGGCCGTCGGTAGCGCCAGCACCTTGTCCAGCGTGCCCTGCAGCTCGGGACAGGACACGCGTTCAGGGCAGGGGTTGGTGTTGCCCCAAGCGATGGAGCTGCTCGCCGCATCGATCCCGATCGCCGTCACCGGTTCGCCGACCCCTTGCAGCAGCGCCTTGCGCTCGCCGGTCATGGGGTTCCAGACCTGGATGGCGTTGCGGGTGCCGCCGGCTGTCGCCACCAGCGAGCCGTCGGCATTGCCGGCGCCAGCAAAGACCGTGCCGTCATGGCCGTTATAGTCGAGCAGTTGCTCGCCGCTGTCGATATTCCAGACCGCCGAGCGATGCTTGTCGGCGCAGCGATAGCTGCATGACGCAACAAGCCGCGAACCCGTGGCGAAGCTCAGAGCGCCGATCTGGAAATCCTGCTTCGGCATGGCGCGGACGAATTTGCCGTCGCTGGCCCGCCAGAGCTGGACGTCACCGTCCTTGCTGCCAGTGGCAAACAGGCTGCCATCCAATGACACGGCGAGTGCGGCGACGCCGACATCCCGCAGCGGTTCGGCCTCGGTCGGCAAGGCGATTTCCTCAGCCTTGGCCACATCCCAGAGCCTTATGCCGTTGTCGGTGGTCGTCGCCACCAGCCGGGTTCCCGCAGCGGCGAAGGCGAGCTTTTCCACACGCCAGGAATCGGCATCGAGTTTTTCCGCCAGCGTCCAGCCCGACGCGGATTTGTCGTCCGCCCGCCAGAGGTAGACGAAACCATCGCCACCGCCGGCGGCGAGCGTGTTTCCGTCGGGTGAAAAGGCGACATCATAGATGGCATAGTCGGCGGCCTTGAGCACGGTTTTGATCTTGCCGGTGGCGAAATCGAACAGCCTGATATCGCCATAAGGGGCCTTGTCGCCGATGCCGGCGCCGAAATAACCGCCGGCGGCGATCGTCTTGCCATCCGGCGACACGGCAATCGCAAAGACCTTGCCGTCATTGCCATTGCCAAGATAGCCGCGAATGGTGCGCAGCGTCACCCCGCTCTGCCAGTCCCAGATGCGGATGGTCTTGTCGTCAGATGCGGAGACCAGTTCCTCGCCGTCCGGCGTGAAGGCAAGGTCGGTGACCCTGGCGCTGTGGCCGCCGGTGTTGAGATCGAGGTGGAAATCGAGGTCCTCGGCACCGGCGGTTGACGTTAACGCCAGAAGACCGACCAGGATTAGCCACCGGATAGCACGCAAGGGATGGGAGCTGCCCGGCACCTTGTTGCGCCGCTATTTGGAGTCGGCGGGCGGCGCCGACCCGTGACGCACATAATTCTCGATCGCCTGGGCATAACTGGCGGAACCGGCCTTGCGCTCTTTTTCGATGTAGCCGGCAAAATAGCTCCAGAACGACACCGCATAGTCGCGGAAATAGGCATCGGCGACATCGCGCGAACAGAGCTTGCCCTCAACGCAGATGGAGAGACGATTGAGGAAATAGACGATGCGATCAAAATTGTCGTTGAAATCGGCGATCGGCATGGTGCCGCCGCCGGCAGTCATCGCCTCAATGCCAATGCGTTGCCGGAAGACCCGTTCCTCGGTCGGCGACGGCGTGGCGCTGAGCAGATTGTCGTATTTGGCGTTGAGCGACGAGAGGCGCTCCTTGAGCGCGCGCTGCGCCTGCTGAAAATCCTTGCTTTCCCAAAGCTCGACCAGCGACATCGTCTGCTCGACGCGCTTCTGTTCCTGGTTTGCCAGAAACTGGAAGACCGAGAAGCCCAAGGTGAAGACGATCGCCAGGCGCACGGCGAGACCCGACCAGGCATAGATCAGCATGCGCCAGTCGCGGTCGGTGAACGGGTTGGCTTCCTTCTTGATCTCGTGACTGCTCGGCCACGGAAAGCCTTCGGTGGTTTCGGGCAAGGTCGCCGGCTTCTTGGCCGGTGCCGGCGCCGATGTGGCTGGCGATTTTTGCGTTGCAGTGCCCCCCGGCTTTTTCATCCGCAGCTGTCCAGTTGGATAATGGCGGTGGGATCGAGCACGATGCCGGGTGTCTCCAGCTTCTTTTTCAGGCAATCGAGCTGCGTGCGCGAAATCATGAACTGCACGTCCGGTTCGGCAGCCGCCTTGCTGGGTGACGGCAAGGGCTCGACCACGCCGCGCGAGGCGCAGCTGGAGAGATCGACGACAACGGCCGTGTTGCCGGTCTTGGCGATCTGGTCGTACTGGTCGAGAAAGCAGGTGGCGAGCTCGGAGTTGGTGACGATCTGCTTGGCGCACAGGCCGCAATTCTCGTCCGCCGAGGCGCTGGCAACCAGCAACAGGCTTCCGGCAAGGCCGGCCGTCGCTGCACGCCAGGAGAGCACGGGGATAGTCACTGATGTCCTCATCTGTTGCATTCAGCCGCGGCGCATAGAAGTGTCGCGAGCCGGGAATGTTCATATATCACGCCGGCAAGAGCCGGCGAAGCGATGTCAGGTCAGGCGCGGGGCACCGTCTCCATCGGGAAGATCATCACCGCGCCTTTGGGACCGCTCTTGTCGGCAAGCCGCATCACCGAGCGCGTCGCCGGCGCCATGCCGATGTCGGCCAGCATGTCGGAAAAACCAGGCGTTCCCGATGCGGCACGCGTCACGGCGCGCACGCCTTCCTGGGCAAGAAAGCTCAGATCCTCTTTCTCGCTCTGCGGCGGCGCCTCGGTCAGCACGGCAATCATGCGCTCCATGCCGAAGCTGGTGTCGGTGAAGGCGAGCAGCCCTTCCTTCAGGCCCTGATCGGCCTGCTGGTTGATCGGCGCCAGCCGCTCGGCGACGATATGGGTGATCGAATAGTCGCTGCCGATGTAGAGCACGTTGATGTCGACGAACTCGTCGGACCCGTTCTTGGCCGCAATGTGTACCTGATCGCCCGGCGAAACGCGCGGCACCGTCGAGGATTCGATCGGCTCCAGCACATCGCTGTCCTGGCGCTTGATCAGGAACTGGACGCTGACCTCGTCCGGCCGGTAGTCGGACGCCGCGGCGAGCCGCGACAGGCCGGTGGCGCGGAAGATCGTGGTCAGGTTCTTGGCTGTGTTTTCCGCAAGCTTGTCGCGGCCATCCTGATGGATGACGATGCGCGGCGGCTTGCTGCCGTCCTTCAAGCTGATGTCGCCGGACGCCGGCAGGAACCACAGCGCCGGTTCGTCGCTGGCGTTGGCGGCAGCGCCGTCCATGGATTTTTCGCGCAGCACCGCAAGCCGCAGATCGGCGCTCTTGCCGGGCTCGACCAGCGCGATGTGGAAGCCGGACTTCGGCTTCGCCACCAATTCGTCCAGAACCGAATTGACCAGCTCGGTTTCTTTATCGAGCCCTGCGGTCGGCGCCGGCTTTGCCACCAGCAGCTTGTAGTCGACTGCGAGTTCGGCAACGCGCGCATAGGCGCCGGCGGGCACCGCCGTCGGCGCAAGCGCCGGCTTGCCGTCGAATTCGACCGGTGCGAGCTGGCTTTCGAGGTTTTTTGCCAATTTCACTTCGAGATAGCCGACGGCGTCGGAGAGCTTCGACAGCGCCGAAGGCAAAATGGCGAGCTTGCTGCCGGGGGTCAGACCCTGCAGCAGCCCGGCGCCGATCGCGACATCGCCGTCCTTGACGGCAATCGGCCATTGCATGACGGCGTCGGTCTTGTCGGTGCCGAACACGCGGGCGTCCAGTTCGCCCTCGAACAGGGGCGTCGGCCTTGTGCGGCCGTCGGCCGAATATTGCTGCAGCACGGCCTGGCCGAGCTGGCGATAGGTGACGTTGGGGTTCTCGGCCAATTTCGACAGGATGGTGAAGGTGAACAGGCCGAAGCGCGGCGCGTCGGGCGTGCCCTTGGGCAGCGGCATTTCCGGCGTCGTCTCGACCGTCTGCGCGGCATAGAAGGCGACCAGCTTGCCCCTGGCGATCGGCTCTGCGCCGGTCGGCGTCAGGTTGAAGGCCGGCTTGCGGCCGCCATTCTCGTCGAAACCGCGCGATGCGCTTGCCGAGATGTCGTCATAGGCCTTCACCGCCGCTGCTCTCGCCGCGTTGTCGCCGCCGACGAGGTCGGCGAACTCGACCTTGCGCTCCAGTTCGTCATCGACTTCCGCGGCGCGCGTCGCGGTGCCCGAATGGCAGCAGTCGAACACCACCCAGACAAAGGCGCCCTTGTCGCGGATGGCGTCGAGTGCGGCGCCGACCTCGTTGTCGACCAGCGCGTTCGGCACGCCCTCTTCGCGGTTGATCCATTTGTCGATATCGGACGGCAGGAAAATCTCGTCGAGGCCGTCGGTCTCGTCACCGGCCTTGGCTTGCGGCTGCTGGGCGCCGTGGCCCGACAGATGCAGATAGACGAAATCGTCGCGTTGCACCTTGCCGGCGAGGTCGGCAAGGGCGGCCTTGATCGCCGCATGCGTCGGCGGGCCGTTGGCGCCTTCGACGTCCTTGGCGAGCAGGATCACATTCTCGGCCGAGAACTTCACCGGATCGGGCGTGTTCTTCAGGAGATAGTCGCGCACCAGGCCGGCATCGTTCTTCGGCCCGATCAGCCAGTTCTTCTGCGGCAGGTTCGGATAGTCGGTGCAGGCAACCAGCAGCGCGTGATAGGTGCGCGAGGCGGCGAGAGCGCGGAACGAAACCGTACCGGCAGCCACAAGCGCCGACGTGCCGACGAGCAGCGTCCGTCGTGTCAGTTTGATCATAATTGCTTCCCCAAGCCCGATCGAATTTGCAAGTGCGGCACCTTTCGTCGCGAATTTTGTCAGTATTTTGAATGTGGTCGGTGCCGTCAATCGGCGGTGGTGGTCATGGTGTCGATGGCGATAACGGAAACAGTGGCAAAAAGCCTGCTTCATCGCTATCTCAAGAGAATTGAGACCGTCGCATGGCAGAAATGATTTGCGAGCGGCGCTGGATCAAACAGATGGAACGATGTCGTCCGAGAACCGCTCCACACTTTTCGGCATCATGCTCTAAACGATCGGAAAACGGGATCATGGCGGCAAGGGATGTGCTGACGAAGAATCAGCTGAGCGTGCTCGAAAAGCTCGAGGCCGCCAGCGGACCGCTCAGCGCCTATACGCTTCTCGACCAGCTGCGCGAGCGCGGTTTCCGCGCGCCGCTACAGGTTTACCGGGCGCTCGACAGCCTGGTGAAGTCAGGCTTCGTGCACCGGTTGGAAAGCCTCAACTCCTTCGTCGCCTGCGCCGAACCGCACGACCATACGCATTCGATGACAGCCTTCGCTATCTGCGACACATGCGGGCAGGTGATGGAGATGTCCGACCATGACGTCGACCATCGGCTGGACGAATGGGTGCGCTCGACCGGGTTTGCTGCGAAGAAGGCGGTGATCGAGTTTCGAGGGACGTGTGCCAAGTGCCTGGCTGAGGCTGCCTAACGTTTCGACGCTGGCGGGACAGCACCCCCTCTGTCCTGCCGGACATCTCCCCCGCAAGGGGGGAGATTGGCAGTTCAAGCGCTGCGCCCATTGCAGCAACGTCGGAGATTGGCGAAACCGGAAGTGGCGGCTGATCTCCCCCCTTGCGGGGGAGATGCCCGGCAGGGCAGAGGGGGGTGTGAAGGATCGCGGCGTATCCGGCGCTAATGCGCCTCGTCCCAGTTGTTCGCTGCGCGGGCATCGACATGCAGCGGCACCGACATCGAGATGGCCGGCATCGGCGCGTTCTCCATCACCCTGCGCACCACGGGGATCGTCGCCTCGACTTCCGCTTCAACCGTCTCGAAGATCAATTCGTCATGCACCTGCAAGAGCATGCGGGCGGACAGGCCGGCCTTTTCCAGCGCCTCGTCCATATGCACCATGGCGCGGCGGATGATATCGGCAGCGGTGCCTTGCAGCCTGGCGTTGATCGAGGCGCGCTCGTTGAAGGCACGGATCGACGGGTTTGACGACCGGATCTCAGGATAGTGGATGCGGCGGCCGAAGATGGTTTCGACGAAGCCATGCTCGCGGGCATAGGCTTTTGTTGCCTCGATATAGTCGCGGATGCCGGGGAAACGCTCGAAGTATTTCTTGATGTAGGCGCCGGCCTCCTCGCGCGGGATCGACAGCTGGTTGGCCAGCCCAAAGGCCGAGATGCCGTAGATGATGCCGAAATTGATCGCCTTGGCGCGGCGGCGCACTTCGGAAGGCATGCCTTCGACCGGCACGTTGAACATTTCCGAGGCGGTGATGGCGTGGATGTCGGCGCCATTGGCGAAGGCCTGCTTCAACTGCGGGATCTCGGCGACGTGGGCAAGCACGCGCAGTTCGATCTGGCTGTAGTCGGCCGAGACCAGTTTCTGGCCCTTGTCGGCGATGAAGGCCGTCCTGATCTTGCGTCCCTCCGCGGTGCGCACCGGGATGTTCTGCAGATTGGGATCGGAGGAGGACAGCCGGCCCGTCGTCGTTGCGGCCAGCGCATACGATGTGTGCACGCGCCTGGTGTCGGGATGGATGAAGCCGGGCAGCGCGTCGGTGTAGGTCGATTTCAGCTTGGTCAGCTGGCGCCAGTCGACGA
The DNA here is from genome assembly GCF_057786095.1 of Mesorhizobium sp. P160219. Classification (NCBI taxonomy): domain Bacteria; kingdom Pseudomonadati; phylum Pseudomonadota; class Alphaproteobacteria; order Hyphomicrobiales; family Phyllobacteriaceae; genus Mesorhizobium; species Mesorhizobium sp. P160219. Next base: position 6,561,479 of record NZ_JBYNWG010000001.1, on the reverse strand, counting down.
TCTTGCGCGGCAGTTCGTGGCCTTCGGCGGCGAGGTCTTCCAGAAGCTGCGCGGAGGTCGACCATTGCCCGGTCTTGGTCTTGGAGCCGCCGGGCAGGCCCATGCGGCCGAACAGGATGTCGCCGAGTTGCTTTGGCGACCCGATGTTGATGCGCTCGCCGACAAGGCCGTAGATCTCCTCCTCCAGCCGTGCAGCGCCTTGCGCCAGCTCGCCGGAGAGCCGCGACAGGATCTGGCGGTCGACCGAGATGCCGCGCTGTTCCATCCGCGCCAGCACCGGCACCAGCGGCCGTTCCAGCCGCTCATAGACCGAAACCAGGCCCTTGGCGGCAAGTCGCGGCTTCAGCACCTGCCATAGCCGCAGCGCTACGTCGGCATGGCCGGCGGCGTAGGCGGTCGCCCGGTCGATGTCGACCTGCTCGAACCCGACCGAGCTTCTGCCGGAACCGGCGAGATCCTTGAGCGGCGTCGTGGCATGGCCGAGCCATTTGTCGGCAAGCGAGGACAAAGTGTGGTGGCCGGTGCCGGCGTCGAGCACATAGGAAATCAACATCGTGTCGTCGAAGGGTGCGATATCGATGCCGTGGCGGCTCATGACGACGATGTCGTATTTGGCGTCCTGGGCGATCTTGAGCACCGATTTGTCTTCCAGCAACGGCTTCAGCAGCGCCAGCGCCTCGCGGACCGGAATCTGGTTCTCCAGCGTGCCGCCGCCGAGCAGGTCGCCAGCGCCGCTCTTGTGGGCGAGCGGCACATAGGCGGCGCGGCCGGGGCCGATCGCCAGGGAGAAACCGATGAGGTCGGCCAGCATCGGATCGGAAGACGTGGTTTCGGTGTCGAAGGCGACGGTTCCGGTCTCCTTGGCTTGGGCCAGCCAGGTCTTGAGCGTTGCCGTGTCGCGGATGGCGACATAGGCGGCAGGATCGATTTTGGCCGCGGCGGCCGTTTCCAGGCGAAGTGCGGCAAGCAGCGAAGGCGCGTCCCCGGCCCTTGCGGTTTCGGATTTGGCTTCATCCTGTGTTGCCGCAGGCACCGGTGTGCCGGAGCCGACATCGGGGCCGTGCGCGGTGTCGGCGCGCTCGACGGTGACGGCGACAGCCTGCACATCGCCGGCTTCGGTGCTGGTCGCCTCGGCCACACGGCGGGTCAGCGAGGTGAATTCCATGGTTTTGAGAAAGCCGATCAGCTTCGGCCCATCCGGCGCATGCAGCACGAAATCGTCGAGCCCGTCGGTCACCGGCACGTCGTTCTTCAGCGTCACCAGCTGGCGCGATATGCGCGCCTTGTCGGCATTGGCGATGATGGATTCGCGCCTCTTGTCCTGCTTGATCTCGCTGGCCCGGGCGAGCAGCCCGTCAAGGTCGCCGAACTGTTCCAGAAGCTGCGCCGCCGTTTTCGGCCCGATGCCGGGTACGCCCGGCACATTGTCGACGGAGTCGCCGGTCAGCGCCTGCAGGTCTATCATCTTTTCCGGCGGCACGCCCCATTTCTCGATGACTTCGGGGATGCCGATCTGGCGGTCCTTCATCGGGTCGTACATGCCGACCGTGGGTCCGACCAGCTGCATCAGATCCTTGTCAGAGGAGATGATAGTGGTGTCGCCGCCGGCCTCGCACGCCAGCCTGGCATAAGTGGCGATGAGGTCGTCGGCCTCGTAGCCTTCGATCTCGATGCAAGGCAGGTTGAAGGCCACGGTTGCCTGGCGGATCAGACCGAATTGCGGGATCAGGTCTTCGGGCGGTGCGTTGCGGTTGGCCTTGTATTCCGGGTAAAGATCATTGCGGAAGGTTTTCGACGAATAATCGAAAATGACCGCTAAATGCGTCGGCACGATGCCTACATCGGTGTTGCGGGCGTCCTGCATCAGCTTCCACAACATGTTGCAGAAGCCGGAGACCGCGCCGACCGGCAGCCCATCGGATTTGCGGGTCAGCGGCGGCAGCGCATGATAGGCGCGAAAGATGTAGCCGGAGCCGTCGATAAGGAAGAGATGGTCGCCTTTTTTCATGCCGGCAGGGATAGCGCGGCAGGACGGCGCGGTCCATGGCAAAGGCGGGCTTCCAACAGGTGTTGCGGCGACATGCTGACAGAGCCTGCCTGCCGATAGGTCCTGCTGCTGTTTGCCTCGGCGCTCACGGCTATGTTACAAAAGTGTAATTTTTGTGCCCTTGAAACGCCACGATCCGAGACACAAATAAAGGTCATCGGCAGTTTTCGCCGAGTCCGGAGCAAGGCCCGTCCCCCGCCTATCCCGGACAATTGCGGCAGCCTATCCCCCCTCTCCGGGCTGCCGCATCGTTTCGAGTAAAAGACCGCCGTGGTTCCCCTCCACCACGGCGGTTCTTTTTTGCCTTCTGACAAGTGTTTACGGTCCGTGGTCCAACGATCGCGGGCTTTTCGTTTTGATGCGCTGCCTTTACGGTCCCGGCACCGAAAAGAAAGGCCCGCAGTAATGTCCACCATTTCCTCCGTCCTCGACCGTCTCGACAAAAATCTCGACCAGAGCCTGGAGCGCCTGTTCGGCCTGCTCCGCATCAAGTCGATCTCCACCGATTCAGACTATACCGCCGACTGCCGCAAGGCCGCCGAATGGCTGGTGGCGGACCTCAAGCTGATCGGCTTCGACGCTTCGGTGCGCGACACGCCGGGACACCCGATGGTGGTTGCGCACCATGAAGGCCCCGCCGGTTCGCCGCATGTGCTGTTTTATGGCCATTACGACGTGCAGCCGGTCGATCCGATCGAGCTTTGGGAGAACGACCCGTTTGCGCCGGCGGTCAAGGAGATCGAGCCCGGTCACAAGGTAATCACCGGCCGTGGCTCGGCCGACGACAAGGGGCAGCTGATGACCTTCGTCGAGGCCTGCCGCGCCTGGAAGCAGGTGCATGGCAATCTGCCCTGCCGCATCACCATCCTGTTCGAGGGCGAGGAGGAGTCCGGTTCGCCGTCGCTGAAGCCGTTCCTCGAGGCCAATGCCGATGAGCTCAAGGCCGATTTCGCTCTGTTCTGCGACACCGGCATGTGGGACCGCGAAACGCCGTCGATCTGCGTTTCGCTGCGCGGAATGGTCGGCGAGGAGGTCACCGTCAAGGCCGCCGATCGCGACCTGCATTCGGGCCTCTATGGCGGCGCCGCCGCCAACCCGATCCGCATCCTGGCGAAAATCCTCGCCGACATCCATGACGAGAACGGCCACATCACCATTCCCGGCTTCTATGACGGGGTCGAGGAAACGCCGTCGCAGATCCTGAAATCATGGGAAACTCTGGGCGAGACCGCCGAAACCTTCCTCGGACCGATCGGCCTCTCGATCCCGTCGGGCGAAAAAGGCCGCTCGGTGATGGAACTGACCTGGGCGCGGCCGACGGCCGAGTTAAACGGCATCATCGGCGGCTACACCGGCAAGGGGTTCAAGACGGTGATCGCGGCGGAAGCGTCGTCGAAAATCTCCTTCCGCCTCGTCCACAAGCAGGACCCCGAGAAGATCCGCGCCGCGTTCCGGGAATTCGTCAAGGCGCGCATTCCCAGGGACTGTTCGGTCGAATTCCACCCGCATGGCGGCGGGCCGGCAATTCAGCTTTCCTACGACTCGCCATTCCTGGCCAAGGCCAAGACTGCGCTGTCGGATGAATGGCCGAAGCCAGCGGTGACGACCGGCAGCGGAGGCTCGATACCGGTGGTCGGCGACTTCCAGACCTATCTCGGCATGGAATCGCTGCTGGTCGGGTTCGGGCTCGACGACGACCGCATCCACTCGCCCAACGAGAAATACGAGCTGACCTCCTTCCACAAGGGCCAGCGCTCCTGGGCGCGCATTCTCGATGCGCTGACGCGCTGAGGAGGCTGGGAAGTTTTCTTGTTGATTTTTCAGCGGATCGCGGCGAGGACGAGTTACGCCGCGATCCGGAGACAACTATGCCCGACATCCGCTTCCACAAGAACGATCTGCCCGACCTCGCCCACTACAATGTCGACGCGGTGGCCATCGATACCGAGACGCTGGGGTTGAACCCGCACCGCGACCGGCTTTGCGTGGTGCAGATCTCGCCCGGCGATGGCTCGGCCGACGTGATCCAGATCGCGCCCGGCCAGAAGAAAGCGCCGAACCTCGTCAGCCTGCTCCGCAACCGCGGCATATCGAAACTGTTCCACTACGGCCGTTTCGACCTCGCCGTGCTGTACAATGCCTTCGGCGTCATGCCGGAGCCGGTGTTCTGCACCAAGATCGCCTCGCGGCTGACCCGCACCTATACCGACCGGCACGGCTTGAAGGACATCTGCTTCGAACTGCTTGGCGTCGGCCTGTCGAAGGCGCAGCAATCGTCGGACTGGGCGGCCGAGACCCTGTCGCCCGAACAGCTCGAATATGCCGCTTCCGACGTTCTCTATCTGCACCGTCTGCGCGAGGTGCTGGCTGGACGCCTGGCGCGGGACGGGCGCACCAAGGAAGCCGACGCCTGCTTCCGCTTCCTGCCGACGCGTGCCAAGCTCGATTTGATGGGTTGGGACGAAGAGGATATTTTTGCCCACAGCTGATGGCCTTCGGATAACGCTTCCGGCAGCCTTGCAACCAGACACGCGTCGTGGCGTTCTGTCGACTCAATGAGGGGGATGACGTGGCAGACCGCAAACCGATAGCGACCGCCCCGACGGATGGATCCAAGGTCACTGTTCTGTGGAAGGACGGCGCCGGCGTCGTCAGCGAATCCGTCGGGCAATATCGCGACGGCGCCTGGTGGGTCTACACCGACAGCGATACCCAGAAAAAGGTCGACCCGACCAGCTGGCGGCCAGTCTCCAGCGACGATGACGACGATCAATGAGCGCCGCTGGCGGGTGCAACTGCTTTCGCATAGCCTGAAGTCGTTGATATCGAGGCCGATTCGGGGCCTTCCGCTCCGTAGCCTCTCTTCCTGGAGGAACGCGTCATGGGCATCGAAAGCCTTCTCATCTTCATCATAATCGGCGCCATTGCCGGCTGGCTCGCCGGCCTCATCGTCTCGGGCTTCGGCTTCGGCCTCATCGGCAACATCGTCGTCGGCATTATCGGCGCCCTGATCGCCGGCTGGCTGTTTCCAAGGCTGGGCTTCGCAATCGGCGGCGGCATTCTGGCTGCCATCATCAACGCCACGATCGGCGCTGTCATCCTGCTGGTGCTGGTCAAGGTCTTGAAGCGAGCGTGACGCTCGATACGAAACGGAGCGCGCCATGAAACAGAACACCCTCTATCTCCTCATCGGCGCGCTCTTGGTCGTGGTCATTGCGCTAGGTATCTATGTCTATCACGAGCAGACCAAGCCAAAGGGCGTGGAGCTGAAGATCGACGACAAAGGCATTTCGATCCAGCAGAATTGATGATGTCCGCCTGCGGGTGGCGCTGATTTGTCATCCAGGCATTTTACGGCGATTGGGAGTTTCCTTGTGCAAATATTTGCACATCGTGATTGACTTTCGTTTCCACTATGTGCAAAAATTTGCACATAGATTTGAGCCGAGAAATGAACGAAACCAACACCGCCAAAGTCAAGGCCCGGCTCGAGAGGGAAGGCTGGAAGAACGTCGGCGGCACGAAGCATGACAAGTACAAAAAAGACGGCATGCCGACGATCATGGTTCCTCGCCACAAGACTCTGACGCCGTTGGTAGCTCGGTCTATAGCCAAGGCGGCAGGCTGGGAATAAACCGACCTCATCGCGTTCCGAAGCCTAATGGACATAAAGTCGGAATAAGGAAAGCTGTTAGATATGTCTCGCTATGTCGCACTCGTGGATGCTGCCGACGGCTTTGTCGGCGTCTCGTTTCCCGATGCTCCTGGCTGCGTCGCGCAGTCGGAAAGCCGGGACGAGGCTGTAAAGGACGCTATGGCCGCGTTGGCCGAATGGGTGGCTGAAGAAATCGCGGACGGCCGTAAAATCCCCACTCCTCGCAAAGTCGAGGCGCTTTTAGAAGATGCTGAGGTTCGAGCAGCGCTCGCCGCTGGCGCTATCTTGATGTCCGTGCCCTTGATCCGAGATGCCGGCCGTCCGGCCCGGGCCAATATCTCGTTGGATGCCGGTTTGCTCGCCGAGGCTGACGAAACAGCCAATCGGTTGGGGGTCACCCGATCGGCCTTTGTCGCCGCCGCGTTGCGAGACAAGATCCGTCAAACTGTTTGAACAGTGATCTCGGGCACCCGCCAAAGTACCGCGTTGCCGACGCCTGTTAGCCAGCGGCAGTGGATTTTAGAAATTCTTAAGGAATTTCAGAAGGGTGCATAAACCCTGCTTTAACGCGCCCTTAAACCGCCGCATCTACCCTCCAACCCGAGCGCCATTGATACCGGGAAGACAGCGCAACGCATGGCGAACCGCAGAGACAGTCGCGTCGAACCCAGCTTCGAGGGATCGCCAAAGGCGAAATCCGCGGCCGGTTTTTCGGTGAACGAGGAGGATCGGGTCGTGCCGGCCAATCGCAAATCATCTTCGGCGCGCAAAACCTCCAAGGCAAAATCATCGTCACGCGGCAAGCGCGGCAAACCCCGGCGCGGGCTGTTCGGCGTGATGGCCCGGATGTTCTACTGGTGCTTCGTGCTCTGCATCTGGGGCGGCATCGCGGTGGCCGGCATCGTCGTCTATTACGGCGCCAAGATGCCGGCGGCGACCACCTGGTCGATCCCCGACCGTGCGCCCAACATCAAGATCGTCTCGGTCGACGGGCAACTGCTTGCCAACCGCGGCATGAGCGGCGGCGAGGCGGTCGGCCTGCACGAAATGTCGCCCTACATTCCGGAAGCCGTCATCGCCATCGAGGACCGCCGCTTCTATTCGCATTTCGGCATCGACCCGATCGGCCTGTCACGCGCCATGGTGACCAATGTTCTGGGCCGGCGTTTCTCGCAGGGCGGCTCGACGCTGACCCAGCAACTGGCCAAGAACCTGTTCCTGAAGCCCGACCGCACGCTGGAGCGCAAGGTGCAGGAAGTGCTGCTGGCGCTGTGGCTGGAGCACAAGCATACCAAGGACCAGATCCTCGAAATGTACCTCAACCGGGTCTATTTCGGCTCCGGCGCCTATGGCGTCGAGGCGGCCTCGCGCCGCTATTTCGGCAAGAGCGCGCGCGACGTCACTCTGTCGGAGGCGGCCCTTCTCGCCGGCCTCTTGAAGGCGCCGTCGCGACTGTCGCCGGCGCGGGATCCGAAGGCGGCGGAGGAGCGTTCGCAGCTGGTGCTCGCCGCCATGCGCGACGAAGGCAAGATCAGCGCCAAGGAACTGGCCTCGGCGATGAGCGCGCCGGCAACGCGCGCGCCATCCTACTGGACCGGTTCGGAAAACTACGTCGCCGACACCATCATGGAAGAGCTGCCCGATTTGATCGGCGACGTGCGCAGCGACATCGTCGTCGACACCACCGTCGACCTCAACCTGCAGAAGCTCGCCGAAGAGTCGATCCGCCGGCTGATCGACGAGAGCGGCAAGAAGCTCAATGTCAGCCAGGGCGCGCTGGTCTCGATCGACAATTCCGGCGCCGTGCGCGCCATGGTCGGCGGCTACGACTATTCGACCAGCCAGTTCGACCGCGCCTCCGAAGCACGCCGTCAACCGGGCTCGGCCTTCAAGCCGTTCGTCTATATGGCCGCGCTGGAAGCTGGTCGCACGCCCGACAGCGTGCGCAACGACGCACCGATCAAGATCGGCAAGTGGACACCGGACAATTACGGCGGCAAGTATTTCGGCAAGGTGACGTTGGCGACCGCTTTGGCGAAGTCGCTGAATTCCGTCGCGGCACAGCTAACCATGGAGGTCGGCCCCGACGCGGTGGTCGAGGCGGCGCATCGCATGGGCATCCAATCCGATCTGATCGCCAACACCTCGATCGCGCTCGGCACCTCGGAAGTGACGCCGCTGGAGCTGACATCGGCCTATGTGCCGTTCGCCAATGGCGGCTACAAGCCCGACATCCATTTCATCCGCCGCATCACCACGACCGAAGGCAAGGTGCTCTATGACGACAATGGCGGCAGCGCGCCGCGCGTCGTCAAGCCGAACATTGTCGGCATGATGAACTCGATGATGACCGGCACGGTCGAGATCGGCACGGCGAAGAAGGCGGCCTTCGCCTGGCCGTCTGCCGGCAAGACCGGAACCAGCCAGAATTCGCGCGACGCCTGGTTCGTCGGTTACACCGCAAACCTCACCACCGGCGTGTGGTTCGGCAACGATGACGGCACGCCGATGAAGAAGGTCACCGGTGGCGCGCTGCCGGCACAGGCCTGGCACGAGTTCATGGTGGCCGCGCATGAAGGTGTGCCGGTCCGGCCGCTGCCCGGCACCTGGAAGTCGACGCCGCCCGACACCATCGTGCCCGACGATATTCCGTCAGTCGATAACAATCAGGCGGCGCCGTTGCCTGCCGTGGCCGTCAGCCGTTCTGAGCCTGCTGCCGCACCGGCACCTGCTGCTGTACCCGCACAAGCACCGGTCCGCCGTCCGGCCGAAACCGTCGATGCCGACGGTTTCAACATGCCGGGCGACGGCGGCACCACGGCCTCGATCAAGCATCCGGTACCGCCGGGCAGCGTCGGCGGCCCGACCAAGAAGCGGAAAACCTCAATCCTGGATATTCTCGGCGGCGGCTGAGTGGCTCGTCATTCTAGCTTCGAACCAAATGCGAGCTGGCAATCCGTTCCTCATATGAGAGCTGCGGTGACAATTCGGCCTCTCGCCACCTTCGCGGCATTCGGCTACATCTCCGGCCGGAGTGACAGACATGGCTGAGACCGACACCAGAAAAACCATCGTGCTGACCGGAGCCAGCCGCGGCATCGGACATGCCACGGTCAAGCGCTTTTCGCGTGAGGGCTGGCGGGTCATCACCTGTTCGCGCCAGGCTTTTGCCGAGGATTGCCCGTGGCCAGCCGGCCCAGAGGACCACATCAAGGTCGATCTCGCCGACCAGGAGGATGTCGGCATCGCCGTCTCGGAGATCCGTCACCGGCTGGAAGCGCATGGCGGGCAATTGCACGCGCTGGTCAACAATGCCGGCATTTCGCCGAAGCTCAAGGACGGCAACAGCCGCATGGATTCGATCGACACGCCGATGCATGTCTGGCGCGACGTGTTCCAGGTCAATTTCTTCGCGCCGATCATGCTCGCGCGGGGCCTCTTCAAGGAGCTTGCTGCAGCAAAAGGCTCGATCGTCAACGTCACCTCGATCGCCGGCACGCGCGTGCATCCTTTCGCCGGCACCGCCTATGCGACCTCGAAGGCGGCGCTCGGCTCGCTGACGCGCGAGATGGCGCATGATTTCGGCCCGCACGGCATCCGCGTCAATGCGATTGCGCCGGGCGAGATCGACACCGCGATTCTGTCGCCTGGCACCGACAAGATCGTCGAGACGATCCCACTCAGGCGCCTTGGCGCCACCTCGGAAGTCGCCGACATCATCTTCTTCCTGTGCTCGCAGCAGGCGTCCTATGTGACGGGCTCGGAAATCCACATCAATGGCGGCCAGCACGTCTGAGCACTGACAGACTGCTCATTCGGCGATGGTGAGAACAGCCTTGCCGCTGAAGCTGCGCTGTCGCAAGGCGTCCAGAGCCTGGGCGATGTCTGTCCACGGCACGGTCATGGACACACGGGTTTCCAGCCGGCCAGCCGCGACCAGAGCGAGCAGCGAGGCGATGTCCGCGCCAATGGCTGGACCGGATGTGTAGTAGGCGAAAGTCTGAAGCCTCGCTCCCTCATGGCCCGGAACGAACTGTCTGAAGCCAACCGGCGTGAGTTCGCCGCTGCTCGAACCGAACATGACGATGGTGCCGCCGGGGGCGACGCGTTCGATGGCATGGGCGAGGCTTTGGCCGCCGACCGACTCGGTGATCAGAGAGAATGGCCCTTCGGCCAGTTCGATCGACTCGACGACTTCGTGAGCACCAAGACCGCGGAGATCCTCGGCGTGCCGGGCGGCGGCGATTGCAGTCACCGCGGCGCCTTGCTCGCGGGCGATCTGGATCTGGAAACGGCCGACCGCGCCGCTGGCGCCGGTGATCAACACCTGCTGTCCCGCGAGGTCGCCGCCATGGCGCAAGACCCTTAGGGCCGTCGTGCCCGCCACGGGAAGCGTGGCGGCGGAAACGAAGCTGACCTCATCCGGGATGACGGCGAAGCGGTCGGTCGGAACGGCGACCCGTTGCGCCCAGCCGGCCTCGTCGACCAAAGCCACAACCCGGGCGCCGACGGCAGGCCCGGAGCCATCGGCTGCCGCCCGTTCGACAATCCCTGCGATGTCCTGGCCGGGTATCCAGCCTTTTGGGCGTATGGTGAGCAGGCGCAGTTCGCCGCGGTTCAACGAGGTTGCGTGGACGCAGACAAGCGCTTCGTTGGCGAGGGGTTGAGGTTCGTTGGCCTCGGCAAACGTCAGTCCGGTGGGGCTGTCGGGAGAGATGACGAGGGCGCGCATGGGAAGCCTTCCTGCCGGTTTGTGAAATGCCAGCCACGAACCAGAGCCTATCGACATCCCGGATCAAAGAATTTAGCTATCATAGCGAATAGTCGCTAAAAGCCGTCAATCATAAGACAGCCTCTCCGCTACCCCTGGGTCAATTTCGACGTCGATGATGTGATCGCTCCTGCAATTGCGGTTCGCGTCGATGTCACCGAAACCAAAGCGGAAGTGGCGACCCATTGGCACCGCAAGGGCCAACTCGTCTTCGCGCTCGGCGGTGGCGTCACATGCCGCGTCCCGAGCGGCCTGTGGATGGTGCCGCCACATTGCGGGGTGTGGATTCCCGGCGGCATGGAACACAGCAATATCGCGACCGCCAATGCGCGGATTTTCTTCGTCTATATCGAGCCGGGAGCCGCCGATCTGCCGGACCGGTGCTGCACGCTGTCGATCTCGCCACTGCTGCGCGAATTGATCATCGAGCTGGCCGACCGCATGGAGGAAGACGAAGGGAAGGACGCGCTTTTGACTGGGATGCTGCTCTCCGAACTGCCGCGCATGCCGGTCCAGCAGCTGCATTTGCCGATCTCCGCCGAGCCGCGCTTGCGGCGGATCGCCGATGCGTTGGCGCAAGACCCTGCCGACCGCAGCACGCTTGCCGAGTGGGCCACCCGCGTCGCGCTCTCAGAAAGCAGTCTCGCCCGTCTTGTGGTGAAGGAGACCGGACTGAGCTTCGGCCGCTGGCGCCAGCAATTGCACCTGATCGTCGCCATACGGGAGCTGGCCTCCGGTGCGAGTGTCCAGCAGGTTTCGGGCGATCTCGGCTACGCCTCCGTCACCGCCTTCATCACCATGTTCAAGAAAGCGCTCGGCAAGCCGCCGGCAAAGTATCTCGCCAGCGTCGCGCACAATGGCGGCTCCGCCTTCGTGGCGTGATCAACGCGCCTGTGGGCAAGCCTCAGGCCGGGGAGGGCTCAATGGCTTCGGGGCGCGGCATCAGCTTTTGCTCCAGCACTTCTTGCACGATGCCGCGGGCGATTTCGCGTTCACCCATGATGACGGTGTCGGCGCCGAGCCCCATCAGGTGCTCGACCTCGGCATCGGAATGGGCCCGCGCGATGACGTTGATGCCGGGGTTGGCGGCGCGCGCCCTGAGCACGATCTGCCCGGCCTCGAACGCGTTGGGGATGGCAAGGATCAAGCGTTTGGCCCCCTGCGGATTGGCGGCGGCAAACACGCTCGCGCTGGCCGCATTGCCGGAGACGATTTCGACGCCGTCGTCTCTGAGCCTCGCCAGCGTCTTGTCGGCGTCCTCGATGACCAGGAAGGGCAGCGATGCCTGTTTCAGCGCCGCGCCGACCAGGCTGCCGACGCGGCCGTAGCCGACCAGGATGGTGTGGCCCGAAAGCGTTGTGCGTGGCGGCGGGCCGTCCTCTTTGGCAGCAGCGGCCACCGAGGCCACTTGTCCGGGCTGCGTCGCCGGGCCGACCGGCTTGGCCTCTTCCGGTGGTGCTGCCTTGGCGGCGCGCGCGTCCAGCCATGGCTTCATCCAGTCGAGGGCGAGGAACATCAGCGGATTGACCAGGATCGACAGGATGGCGCCTGCCAGGATCAGGTCGCGTCCCTGTTGCGGCAACAGCTTCAGGCCGACGCCGAGCTCCGCCAGGATGAAGGAGAACTCGCCGATCTGCGCGAGGCTGGCCGAGATCATCAAGGCGGTTCCCAGCGGATAGCGGAAGGCGATGACGATAACGAAGGCGGCCAGCGACTTGCCGATGACGATGATGGCCAGCGTCGCCAGGATCGGCCAGCCATTGCTCATCAGGCTGAACGGATCGAACAGCATGCCGACCGAGACGAAGAACAGCACCGAGAAGGCGTCGCGCAGCGGCAGTGATTCCTCCGCCGCGCGGTGGCTGAGCTCGGATTCGCTCATGATCATGCCGGCGAAGAAGGCACCGAGCGCCAGCGAGACGCCGAACAGTTTGGCGGCGCCGAAGGCGACGCCGAGCGCGATCGCCAGCACCGCCAGCCGGAACAGTTCGCGCGAGCCGGTATGGGCGACGTAATGCAGGATCCACGGAATGACGCGGCGGCCAACCACCAGCATGACGATGACGAAGGCGACGACCTTGGCCAGCGTGAGGCCGACGACGCCCCAGATGCCGTAGCTGGCCGGCAGCGACAAAAGGCTCGCATGGTCATCGACCTGCGGCTGGCCGCCGAGCACGCCGGCCAACGCCGGCAAAAGCACCAGCGCCAGCACCATGGCGAGGTCCTCGACGATCAGCCAGCCGACGGCGATGCGGCCGCGCTCGGTCTCGATCAGCCGTCGCTCCTGCAACGCGCGCAACAGCACCACTGTGGACGCGACGGAAAGCGCCAGGCCGAAGACGAGGCCTGCGCCCATCGACCAGCCGAGCATCCATGCGAGGCCGGCGCCGAGCGCGGTGGCAAAGCCGATCTGGACGATGGCGCCGGGTACGGCGATGGCGCGGACGGAGAGAAGGTCCTTCAGCGAGAAATGCAGGCCGACGCCGAACATGAGCAGGATGACGCCGATTTCGGCCAACTCATTGGCAAGACCGGCATCGGCGACGAAACCCGGCGTGTTCGGTCCGACCAGTACGCCGGCGACGAGGTAGCCGACCAGCGGCGGGATGCGAAAACGGTTGGCGAGCGCCCCGAAGATGAATGCCAGCCCCAGACCGGCGACGATGGTGGCGATAAGGGGCGTGTCATGCGGCATTGTCTATGGAGCGCCTTTCGGGAAATGTCGGGTGTGCGCCGCCCGAAGCCGCCGCCTTTTTCAATATGGTGGAGGGGGTGCGGGCGACGCAACCCGCAAGACGTAAATTGGTGGCCAGAGGCACCGAAAACGAAAGGCGCGCGCAGCAAAACCGCTGCGCGCGCCAATACCGAATGATCGATGCGTCACGCCGCCTGCAGCATGGCCTCGATATCGATCAGCGGGCGGTTGGTCAGGGTCTTTGGGATCTCCGCCTGCACCTTGTCGGTGACTTCCTTGTGCAGTTTCTTGCGCATGGTGCCGAGCACCAGCGGTGGCGCGACCAGCACGATGTCGTCGAAGATGCCGTGATGGGCGAGCTTGTAGAGCCGGTCCGCGATCTCTTCGGCAAAGCGTTCCTTGCCTTGCCGGTGCCAGTCGGTTTCCTCAACCGCGCTGCGATGCACGGAGGGGCCGTCATTGTAGCGGCCGGGACTGTCGCTGCCTTGTTCGCGCGTTGCCGGATTGTCCTGTTTCATCTCCTGGAAGAGCTGCAGGTTCGGATAGAGATTGTCGCCCTCGTTCTTCAGGAACAGCGCTTTCTCGCCATCGGCCACCATGACCAGAAGGCCATGTTTCAGGTTGATCTTGCTCATTTGCGCGCTCCTGTTTGAAGGTTCAAATCCAGCCGACGATTGTCTGTTACGGCAGGGGCAGAACGCGTGGCGAAGCGGGAACGTTCCACTTCGTTCGCCGAGATCGCACGCAGCCATATCAAGCCCGATCTATCGTCTATCGGAGCAATGTCCGGAGGTCACGGCTTTAATCTACTAAATTGGTAGAATTTAGAAAAAATAATTTTGCAGCTTGGCCGACTGCCGGATAAAAGAGCCGCAGAACAAAGCCTGCGGCAGCAGCTTGAATCCGCCTGATATGCGGATGTGGAATATTTTTCTCTTGGCCCTTTGGCTTGCGGAAAACCGATTGCCTCCCGTCAGGGGATGCGCGAGTGGGTTCCTTCAGCTTTTTCGCGTCCGCGCCTAAAACTGCCGAATTGTTCCGGAATCTGTTCGTCATGCCGCACACCAATCCCAAGCTCACCGCGTTCCCGGTCTTCATGCGGGTCGAAGGCGAAGCCGTGGCCATCGTCGGCGGCGGAGGCGAAGCGTTGGCCAAGGCGCGGCTACTTGATCAGTCGAGTGCTGTGCTTAGCATCATTGCCGATGTTGCCGACGCCGAATTGCTGAGCTTCATCGCCACGACCGGCGCCATCCGTATCGACGCCCCCTACGACGCCGCGCATCTCGAAGGCGCGGTCCTGGTGTTTGCCGCCAGCGGCGACGAGACGCTCGACCGCCGCGTCGCCCACGATGCGCGCCGCCTTGGCATTCCGGTCAATGCCGTCGACCGGCCGGAGCTATGCGATTTCTTCACCCCGGCGCTGGTCAACCGCGCCCCGGTCGCCATCGCCATCGGCACGGAAGGCGCGGGTCCGGTGCTGGCGCAGATGCTGCGCAGCCGCATCGACCGCATGCTGTCGCCGTCGCTCGGGCCGCTGGCAGCGCTTGCCGCCTCGTTCCGGGGTGCCGCCGAAAAGCTGCTGCCGAAAGGCAACGCCCGCCGCCAGTTCTGGAGCAGTTTTTTCCAGGGTGCACCGGCGCGCGCCGTCGAAGCCGGCGAGCTTTCGCAGGCGCATGACGCCGCCGCCGATCTGTTGCTGTCGAAGGCTCCGGCTTCGGGCCATATCGCGTTGGTTGGCGCCGGGCCAGGTGCTGAGGATCTTCTGACGCTGCGCGCGCATCGGCTTTTGATGGAAGCCGACGTCATCGTCTATGACGCGCTGGTGCCGGAGGCGATCGTCGCCATGGGCCGCCGCGACGCCGAGCGGCTGCCGGTCGGAAAACGCAAGGGATGCCACACCAAGAGCCAGGCCGAGATCAATGCGCTGCTGGTCGATCTCGGCAGGCAGGGCAAGCGCGTCGTGCGGCTGAAGTCGGGCGACCCGCTCGTGTTCGGCCGCGCCGGCGAGGAGATGGCCGCACTGCGCGATGCCGGCATCGCCTATGATGTCGTCCCCGGCGTCACCGCCGCCTTTGCCGCCGCCGCCGACTTCGAGCTGCCGCTGACGCTGCGCGGCGTCTCCTCGTCGATGGTGTTCACCACCGGCCATGATCTGAAGGGCAATTCGCTGCCGGATTGGGCCAAGCTCGCCATTTCCGGCGCCACCGTCGCCGTCTATATGGGCCGCTCGGTCGCCGCCGAAGTCGCCGGACGACTGATCGAGGCCGGCCTGTCGCCGGACACGGCGGTTGCCGTGGTCGAGAATGCCAGCTTGCAGAACCGCCGCCGTTTCCACGGCACACTGGCCGATTTGCCGTCGCTGGAAGAGCGCGCCGATCTGGCCGGTCCGGTGATGACCATCATCGGCGACGCGGTTGCCGGCGCCAACTTTGAACGTTCCGAGCCGCTCGCGGCCCATAACTATGAGGGCGCCGCCAACGCGGCCGACGCAGAGGTCGAGCCATGAAGATACTGACCGCAAACCGCCTCTCCGACGGCATCGCCGTCTGGTACGCCGATGGCGGCTGGGCCGAGACGGTCGACCATGCCGACCTTGCCCATGACCAAGCGGCAGAGGACAGGCTGGAAGCAATCGGCGCCAAGGCCAACGCCAACAATCAGGTTGTCGACGTCAATCTGATCGACGTTGAAGTCATCAATGGCGTCGTCGTGCCGGTACGCTTGCGCGAAAAGATCCGCGCCGCCGGCCCGACCATCCGGGAAGATCTGGGCAAGCAGGCTGCGCGGGCAGCGTAACAAAATACGGGCGGACGCGCCCTGAAAGACGAAACATGTACCGCTACGATGAGTTCGACCACGATTTTGTCCAGGCCCGCGTCGCCGAGTTCAGCGACCAGGTCGAACGCCGGCTGTCCGGCGAGATCACCGAGGATCAGTTCCGGCCGCTGCGGCTGATGAACGGCGTCTACCTGCAGCTGCACGCCTACATGCTGCGCATCGCGGTGCCCTATGGCACGCTGAACAGCGCGCAACTGCGCATGCTCGGCCACATCGCGCGCAAATACGACAAGGGCTACGGCCACTTCACCACGCGCCAGAACATCCAGTTCAACTGGCCGGCGCTGTCCGACATTCCGGCGATCCTGGCCGATCTCGCCAGCGTCGAGATGCATGCCATCCAGACCAGCGGCAATTGCATCCGCAACGTCACCGCCGATCACTTTGCCGGCGCCGCCGCCGACGAGGTCGCTGATCCGCGCCCCTATGCCGAGATCCTGCGGCAATGGTCGTCTGTGCATCCGGAATTCTCGTTCCTGCCGCGCAAGTTCAAGATCGCGGTGACCGGGGCCGAGCGCGACCGCGCCGCCATCCAGACGCATGATATCGGTCTGCATCTGAAGAAGAACGCCGCCGGCGAGCTCGGCTTTGCCGTCTATGTCGGTGGCGGCCAGGGCCGCACGCCGATGGTGGCGCGCAAGATCCGCGACTTCCTGCCGGAAGCCGACCTGCTGTCCTACTGCACGGCGATCCTGCGCGTGTACAACCTCTATGGCCGCCGCGACAACAAGTACAAGGCGCGCATCAAGATCCTCGTCCACGAGACCGGCGTCGAGGAAATCACCCGCCAGGTCGAGGCCGAATGGCAGGAGCTGAAGGACGCCGAGCTGAAGCTGCCGGAAGCCGACATCCGTGCCATCGACGCCTATTTCGCGCCGCCGGCACTGACCGCCCGGCCGGAAGGCGACGCGGCGATCAAGCTGGCGCGGCTCGATTCCAAAAGCTTCTCGGATTGGCTCGACCAGAATGTCGTGACCCATCGCCATCCCGACTATGCCGCGGTGACGATTTCGCTGAAAGGTATCGGCGAGGTGCCGGGCGATGCCACCGACAGCCAGATGGAAGCGGTCGCCGACATCGCCGAGAAATACGCGTTCGACGAACTGCGCGTCAGCCATGAGCAGAACCTGATCCTGCCGCATGTGGCGCGCGCCGATTTGAAAGCGGTCTACGACGCTTTGGTCGACATTGGCCTCGCGACGGCCAATTCCAACCTGATCAGCGACATCATCGCGTGCCCTGGCCTCGATTATTGCGCGCTGGCGACAGCGCGCTCGATCCCGATCGCGCAGGAGATTTCGCTTCGCTTCGCCTCGCTGGAGCGGCAGCGCGAGATCGGCGAATTGAAGCTGAAGATTTCCGGCTGCATCAATGCCTGCGGACATCACCATGTCGGCCATATCGGTATCCTCGGCGTCGAGAAGAAAGGCTCCGAACTCTACCAGGTGACGCTTGGCGGATCGGCCGACGAGAACACCTCGGTTGGCGAAATCATCGGCCGCGGCTTCTCTTCGGAAGAGATCACGGACGCCATCGAGCAGATCGTCGACACCTATCTCGGCCTTCGGCTCGGTCCCAGTGAACGTTTTATCGACGCCTACCGCCGTGTCGGTCCCGCGCCGTTCAAGGAGGCGCTCTATGCTGGCGAAACCAAGGCCGCTTGACCGCATCGTCGACGTCGACGACAGCATCGCCGCCAAAGCGGCGGGCTTCGACGCGCTGTATGGACATCTGAGCCCGCTCGACATCATCGAACGCGCGGCGAGCGAATTGTTTCATGACGAGATCGCCGCCGTGTCGTCCTTCGGCGCGGATTCCGCCGTCCTGCTGCATATGATCGCCAAGGTCGACCGCACGCTGCCGGTCATCTTCCTGGACACCGGCAAGCATTTCGAAGAGACGCTGGGCTATCGCGATGCGCTGGTCGCCGATTTCGGGCTGACCGACATCAGGGTGATCAAGCCCGAAGACGCGGCGCTCGAGCGGGTCGATCCGACCGGCAATCTGCACCAGAGCAATACCGATGCCTGCTGCGACGTGCGCAAGGTCGAGCCGCTGGCGCGCGGCGTCGCCCCCTTCCGCGCCTGGCTGACCGGCCGGAAGCGCTTCCAGGCGGCGACGCGAGCCGCGCTGCCGGTGTTCGAGGCGGTCGGCCCGCGCGTACGCGTCAATCCGCTGGCGCACTGGACGACATCCGACCAGGCTGACTACATGCGCGCGCATGCGCTGCGCGAAAATCCGCTGGTTGCGTACGGCTATCTGTCGATCGGCTGCTTCCCATGCACGCAGCCGGTGCAGCCGGGCGAGGATGCGCGAAGCGGACGCTGGGCCGGTCATGCCAAGACCGAGTGCGGCATCCATCTGTCGGGACTGGAAGTGTCGCTGACCGACGCATCCCTTTAAGCTATGGTGATATTCAGGTGAGGCTGGCCTGCAACGGCGGCTTCCGCTCGGAGGCCGCCGGTTTCGTGTGGACCGGCTTTCGCGGACTTTCGATTTTTAGGGCTTTAGGAATTTTCTATGACTGAACAGACCACAGCGGAGACCCGCCTCTGGACCCGGACGGGTTTTCGCGAAGACGAGTGGACACATGCCGAAAGTGCGGATGCACTGGCGGGCAATGGCCGCTTCATCCTGCCGTTGCAGGCATTTCTCGGCCTCGATGCCGAGGTGCGGCGCTCGGCCAAGGAGCGGCTGGGCGTCGCATTGCTGCCGGGCGACCAGCTGGAAAAGATCGTGGATCTGCTCGACCAGCTGTCGCTGGTGGCGCTGGCCTTTCCGGCCTTCAGCGACGGCCGCTCGTTTTCCAAGGGCGAATTGCTGCGCAGCCGCTACGATTTCGAGGGCGCGGTCCGCGCCACGGGCCAGGTGCTCGTCGACCAGCTGCCGCATATGCTGCGCCTCGGCTTCGACGAGTTCGAGATCTCCAACCCGGTTCTGCTGAAGCGCCTCGAAGAAGGCCGCACAGGCGGGCTGGGCCTTTACTATCAGCCGACCGAAGCGTCGGAGCCGAAGGGGCCGAAATACTCCTGGCGGCGCGTTCGCAACAGCTGACGCGACGGTAATTCCGCCTGTCTTTACAAAGACTGTGATCGGGCCTTCTCCTGGCTGTCCGGACGGAAATATCCGCGGGGCGCGAGGGAGGAATCGGCGCTCATCGGCGGCAACACCAATGCACCGTCCATCATGATCGCCGAAAAGGCGCCTGACATGATCAGGGCTGCAAGGTCTGGATGCGCGAGGAGCGCAAGGCTGCCTGAGCCGGTTTTTGGGAGATGCCGCCGCGCCTTCGGTGCGGCGGTTTTTTTCTTTGTCTTACGGAATTCCCAAGCGAAAGCCCGGAAAACCGCCTCACACTTTGCTGGAATTGCTTTTAGGCCAAGGCCCGCGCTTCGCGAAACGAGATCAGCTTGCGGCGGTTCTCGTCCCACAACGCCAGCTTGACGCAGCGCAGGCTGTCGAGGAGCGTGACGCGGCCGATGCCGCGCAGTTCGGGATAGTCGCGCAGCACTTCCTGCAGCCGGTAGCCCGGCACCTTGGCCGAGAGATGGTGCACGTGATGGACGCCGATATTGCCGGTGAACCAGTTCAGCACCGGCGGCAAATCATAATAGGACGAGCCGTGCAGGGCGGCACGCTGGAATTCCCACTCTTCGTCCTTCGCCCATTCCGTCTCCTCGAACTGGTGCTGGACGTAGAACAGCCAGATTCCGGCCGATCCGGCCAGGATCACGATCGGCAAATGGACGATCAGGAAAGCGCCGGGGCCGACCAGCCAGATAAGCAGCGCTGCCGCGACCGCGATGCCGAGATTGGTGGTCATCGACGACACCCAGGGCGTCAGGCCGCCGCGCATCATGCCGACCGGCAGCCTCTGCTCGAAGATGAACAGCCAGATCGGGCCAAGGCCGAACATCACCAGGGGATGGCGGTAGAGACGATAGGCAAGGCGTCCCCGCCAAGACAGCTGCCGGTATTCAGCAACCGTCAACGTCCTGATATCGCCCATGCCGCGCTCGTCAAGATTGCCGGCGCTGGCGTGATGGGTGGCGTGCGCGCGCCGCCAGCAATCGTAAGGGGTCAGCGTCAGCACGCCGAGCGCGCGGCCGATCCAGTCGTCGGCAGTGCGGTTGGCGAAGAAGGAGCCGTGGCCGCAATCGTGCTGGATCATAAAGATCCGCACCAGAAAACCGGCGGCCGGAAGGATCAGGATCAAGCCCCACCAGTGGCCATAGGAATAGGCTGCCGAAGACAGCGCCCACAGCGTAACGAAAGGAATAAGGGTGATGGCGAGTTCAAGAGTGCTGCGTCGCCGGTCGGGCTTCTTGTAGCGCGCCAGGATCTTCAACCAGGCGCGCTTGCTGTTGGCGGCCGTCTCGGGGGAAATCATGTTCATCAGGAAGCATAGGCGGGGCGTCCCGCTGCCGCAAGGAAAAGCTCACGCAAAATTACTGCGCGTAATTGTCGCGCGATAGCATCGCTATTGACGGCGTCGGCCGCCGGCCATGCTGGCTTCTATGCCGTCCAGCCGGTCGAGCAGGTCCCGGAAACGGGCGGGAATGTCGGCCTCGGTGCGGAAGGCCGGCAAGGTGCGCAAGAAGCGCGTCGTCGCCTCGGTGCCGAACTGGCGCCTGATGTCGGCGGCGAGCTCTTCGCTTCTGTTGCCAGTATTGCGGTCCATTGTCTCAAATCCTGTGTCGGTTTCAAAACTCCTCCAAGCTTTGAATGGTTCCCCATAGCGGGGTATTGGCAAGCAAAGGCTGCCGTTACGGTAAAGTTTGAATTAATTTTGAACGTCTTTGCGTCCCGCACCAAGTCCGACGGGCAGCCCGCAACATTGCCTGCTGTTGGGCGTCCTCCTGGGCTTGCCCCTTGATTTTTGGCCGCCAAACCTCGATATCGGGCGCGAATCCAAACCATTCGAATGACGGGAAATGGCGATGAGCGACCAGACAAAAGACGAACGCGCGCCCGAGGATATCGAAACGGCCGAGGCCGAGCGCACGCAAGGCGGCATCGACGGCGACTATGAAGCGCTGGTGCGGCTGCTGAAGGAAAACGAGGAGCTGAAGGACCGCGCGCTGCGCGTCGCGGCCGAGATGGAGAATCTGCGCCGCCGCACCGCCCGCGACGTGCATGATGCGCGCGCCTATGCGGTGGCCAATTTCGCCCGCGACATGCTGTCGGTGTCGGACAATCTGCGCCGCGCGCTCGATGCTATCCCCGCCGAGGCGAAAGCGGCCGGAGATGCCGGCTTCAAGGCGCTGATCGACGGCGTCGAGATCACCGAGCGCGCCATGCTGTCGACGCTGGAACGGCATGGGGTGAAGAAGCTTGAGCCAGAAGGTGAGAAGTTTGACCCGAATTTCCACCAGGCGATGTTCGAAGTGCCCAATCCCGATGTGCCGGCCAACACCGTCGTCCAGGTCGTGCAGCCGGGCTATTCGATCGGCGAGCGCGTGCTGCGGCCGGCCATGGTCGGGGTCGCCAAGGGCGGCCCCAAGATCGCGGCCACCGAAGCGCCGGTCGAGCCGGGGCCGGTGAACGAGCAGGCCGAGAAGGATGCGTGAATAGGGAAAAGGGAATAGGAATATGGAATAGGGAATAGGGAATAGGGAATAGGGAATAGGGAATAGGCAGGCGTATCAATCGCGCGGCTTCGTGTTATTCATACTTTCCCTAATTCCTAATCCCTACTGCCCAATCCCTACTGCCTCATGTCCCTGACGCCCATCGACCTCCTCGACTATGCCGGCGTCGCCGTCTTTGCCGCGACCGGGGCGTTGGCGGCTTCGCGCAAGCAGCTCGACATTATCGGCTTCCTGTTTCTGGCCAGCGTCACCGGCATTGGCGGCGGCACGCTTCGCGACGTCATCCTCAACCTGCCCGTCTTTTGGGTCGCCAACTCCGGCTATGTGCTGGTTTGCGCGGCGGTTGCGGTGCTGGTCTTCTTCATCGCTCACCGCGTCGAATCCCGCTGGAAATGGCTGCTTTGGCTCGACGCCATCGGATTGGCGGCCTTTTCGGTAATGGGCGCGGCCAAGGGGCTGGCCATCACCGGCTCGCCGGTCGTCTCCGTTGTTATGGGCGTGCTGACCGCTACGTTCGGCGGCATCCTGCGCGATCTGCTGGCCGGCGAGCCATCGGTGCTGCTCAGGCCCGAAATCTACGTCACCGCCGCACTCGCGGGCGCCGGCCTCTACACACTTGGCGATCTTGCCGGCCTGCCGCCGCTCGCCTCGGATATCACCGGCTTCGTCGCGGCTTTCCTGGTGCGCGGCGGCGCGCTGAAATTCGGCTGGACCTTTCCGTCCTACAAGAGCCGCCCGGGACGGCGACCGGAGGATATTCCATAGGGAGAGGGATTAGGGAATAGGGAATAGGGAATAGGGAATAGGGAATAGTCAGCAATTCGCGGCAGCCTTCACTACTGCCTACTGGCTACTGCCTACTGCCTCACGCCGCAAAGCGCTGCGCTTCCCCGCCATAATAGTTGACGTAGCGAGCGCCGATTTCCTTGACCGGCATCACCACGAACACATCGACGGTGGAGAACTCACGGTCGATGACGCAGCCGTCGCCGATGCGGGCGCCGACGCGCAGATAGCCCTTGACCAACGGCGGCATGGCCGCAATCGCCGCCTTGGCGTTGACCGCCTCGATCGGCATCAGGTCCATCGAGCAATAGCGCCCGGAGACCGCCCGCACATCCCAGGCGGAGTTGGTCCGGCAGTGATGGGCAAGGTAGGTGAGCGCCTCGGCATGCGCAGCCGGCACCGTGCCAGGGAACGAGGCACAACCGGTCATCACGCCGATCTCATAGTGGTTGATGTAGGCCCAGATGCCTTGCCACAGCGCCTCGATGGTGCGCTTCGAGCGGTATTCCGGCAGCACGCAGGAGCGGCCGAGCTCAAGGAAGCGCTGGCCGGGATGGCGGGCGATCAGCTTGGTCAGTTCGAACTCGCCTTCGGAATAGAAGCCGCCGGCGGTCGCCGCAATCTCTTGCCGCAGCAGGCGGTAAGTGCCGACGATGCGGCGATGCTCGGGGCCGGAGATCGAGGTGTCAAGCACCAGGAGATGGTCGCACAGCGGGTCGAAGCGGTCGGCGTCGCGCCGGTCCTGCGCCTGGAACAGGTCCTTCCTGGCGCCAAGCTCGTCATAAAACACCCGGTAGCGCACTTCCTGCGCGGCGGCGATCTCGGCCTCATTGCGGGCAAGCCGCACTTCGAGATTGCCGATACGGCCCAGCGGTGCGCCTGTTGCGACGGCATCGGCGTTCCGCGCGGCGAGCAAAGCGCCGCCTGCGCTGGGCCGAGTGTCACATTCCGGCATAACTGTATGCACGAGTGATTCTCCTTCGAGCCATCCCTCTTGGCACGGGGATACGGTGTAGGTGCAACAGGATTGTGACAGTACCGTGATACGGCGCGACGGGCAATACTTCGTCGGCTGGCGAAAACCCTCATTCGGCTACCTACGTGACGCGAGGATTGCGCCAGCGTCACCTTGAAGCGCGTCGCGCTGGGACGATTCACGCGACGCGCTTCAAGTCTTTGTTTTGTGCATGTCGTCTTCTCAAAACCGGGGCCATTTTCGAGCGACATGAATTCAGGCGGCCACCTGGCCCTCGACGGCATGGACCAGCGCGTCGGGATCGAGCGGCTTGGTGACAAAGCCGCTGGCGCCATGGGCGAGCACGGTGTGGCGAGTCTTTTCCTGGCTGTCGGCCGAAAGCACCATGATCGGAACCGGCGGCACAGCCATTTCCTCCTCGTGGCGGCGGATGGCGGCGATCGCGTCCAGCCCGTCCATGACCGGCATGTGCAAATCCATCAGCACCACATCGAAGCGATTTTTCAGCCCGGCTTCGGTCACCGCCTCGACCGCGGCCTTGCCATTGCCGACCACTTTCACGCGATGTCCCGCCTTCAAAAGCGTGGCGCGGGCAAGCATGGCGTTGATGTCGTTGTCTTCGGCGATCAGCACCGACAAACCTTGCTGGCGCCCGCCATGGGCACGAAGCGAGGACGCGCCGGTCTTTTCCGGCTTGGGCGGCGGCAAGGCAGGGGCATGACTGGTCAGCAGCACGCGCAGCAGGGTTTCGCCGCGCACCGGCCTCGCCAAGAAGGTGGCGTAGCCGCTGGTGCGGAATTCGCCAAGCATGCCGCGGTCGGTCGGCGCGATCAGCGTGATCGCCTCGCAATCGGCAAAGCCACTCTGGCGCAGGCGCTTGAGCAGTCTGCCGTCGCCGTCCTCCAGGGCCGCGTCGATCAACAGCACATCGCAATGTTCGGCGAAGGGCGTCGCCTGGGAAGCGGTTGCGGCGACGTCGACGGCGCCGCCATGGGCGCGGATGGTGCGGGCGATGGCGTCCGCCTCGACGGCGTTCTTCGACACGATCACGGCGCGCCGGCCGGCCAGGATGTTCTGCCGGTTCTGCGGTGCTTCGGTTGCTCCTGCGGCCGGGATCTCGAAGACGAATTCCGATCCCTCGCCAAGCCGGCTCGACACCGAAATGGCACCGCCCATGGCGGCGACCAGGCGCCTCGATATGGCCAGACCGAGGCCGGCGCCCCCATGGGTGCGGGTCGAGGTGCCGTCGGACTGTTCGAACTCCTCGAAGATGCGCTCCATATCCTCTTCGCGCAGGCCAGGGCCGGTGTCGGCGACGGTGAAGCAGATGCGGTCGCTGGTCTCGGTGCGGGCCCGTGCAACCGAAACCAGCACGCCGCCGGTGTCGGTGAACTTGATCGCATTGCCGATCAGGTTGAGCAGCACCTGCCTGACTCTTCCCGGATCGGCCATGATCATCTGTGGCACGTCGGGCTCGACATGACAGCCGAGGCCGATGTTCTTGGCGAAGGCTTTCGCCGCCATCAGTTCGATGATGTTGTCGGCGATTTCGCGCAGCGATGTCGGCTGCGGCTCCGGGTCGAAACGGCCGGCCTCTATCTTGGAATAGTCGAGCAAATCCTCGATGAGCGCCAAAAGCGCGCTGGCCGAGGTCGAGACGGCGCCGACATAGGTGCGCTGCTCGGGCGACAGATTGGTGTCGGCCAGTAGCTTGGCCATGCCCATGATGCCGTTCATCGGCGTGCGGATCTCATGGCTGACGGTGGCGAGGAAGCGCGACTTGGCCTGGCTGGCATATTCGGCGCGCTCGCGCGCGGTGATCAGCGAGGATTCGGCGCGTTTGCGCGCGGTGATGTCGCGGGCAATCGCCCGGTGCGAGACGGCGCCGCTATCCTTGTCGCGTACCGACAGTTCGATCCACGAGAACCAGCGCGGACCGTTCGGCGTGCGGATGGAGACGTCGGTGGAACTCAGGCATTCGTGATCCGAAAAGGCGGCGTCGGGAACGATACCGACATCGATGCCGAGGTCGGCCAGAGTCCTGCCGGCAAGGTCGCGTTGGTCGGTTCCGACGAGGCTGGCGAAAACCTTGTTGGCGTAGACGATGTGGCCGTCGCGGTCGCGGTGGACGACGAGATCGCCGAGCGCATCGATCAGCCCGCGAAAACGCTCCTCGCTCTCCTGCATCTCCCACATGCGGTCGGCCAGCGTCTCGATTTCGGCGCGGCTACGGGCCGCGGTTTCGTCGAGCAAGGCCGCCGCGCGGCGGACGGTGCGCCGGCTGCGCAGGTGCATGGCGACGCCGGCAAGGCCTGTTGCCAGCAGGCCGAGGGTGATGAAGATCGGCGCACCGGTGAGGTGGGAGAGGCCCGCCAGCACGACACTGGCGACCACCGTCAGGAACGGCAGGCCCTCGGACGTGGCGCGCGGCAAATCCGGCGCCAGCGGCGGCGGCGCAACACGCTGCCGCTTCGCCGTCGCCGGACTCGGCCCGTCGACGCTTTCGGCACGGCTCTTCTCTTTCCTGGCGGACTCCGCGATCATGCGGAACTCCTTGCCAGATAGAGATTATGGAAAAGCGCGGCGGATCGTTCGAATTTTAGCGGTCATGCATTTTTGGCGGTTTTCCGCATCGCCTGATCTTTTCCGAAACCTGATTCCCTTCGGGATCATGCTTCGGGAGCCTCACATATCGACAACCACGCGGCCCCTGATCTTGCCCTCGACGATGTCATGGGCGGCGGTGATGATGCCGTCGAAGCCGATGGTCGTCGAGAGGCCGGCGAGCTTCTTGAGATCAAGATCGCTGCCGATGCGGCGCCAGGCTTCCAGCCGCACAGCCTTTGGCGCCATCACTGAATCGATGCCGAGCAGCGAGACGCCGCGCAGGATGAACGGGGCGACGCTCGACGGCAGATCCATGCCACCCGCCAGGCCGCAGGCGGCGACCGCGCCGCCATAGGCAGTCATCGACAGCACATTGGCCAGCGTGTGGCTGCCGACGGCATCGATGCCGCCGGCCCAGCGCTCCTTGGCCAGCGGCTTGGCCGGCTGGGAGAGTTCCTCACGCGAAATCACTTCGGCGGCACCGAGGTCGATCAGATAGGGGCTCTCGGCGTTGCGGCCGGTCGAGGCGATGACGTGATAGCCAAGGCTGGACAGGATCGAGACCGCGACCGACCCAACGCCGCCGGCCGCACCCGTCACCACCACCGGGCCGCGATCCGGCAGGATGCCGTGCCGCTCCAGCGCCATGACGCTGAGCATGGCCGTATAGCCGGCGGTGCCGACCGCCATCGCATCGTGCGCGCTGATGCCGTCGGGCAACGGCACCAGCCAGTCGCCGTTGACGCGCGCGCGCCCGGCATAGGCGCCGAAATGCGTCTCGCCGACGCCCCAGCCATTGAGGATGACCTTGTCGCCCTTGCGCCAGTCGGCATGCGATGAGGAGAGGACGGTTCCGGCGAAATCGATGCCCGGCACCAGCGGCCAGCGGCGGATCACTGGCGCTTTCCCAGTGATGGCCAGCCCGTCCTTGTAGTTGACCGTCGTCGCCTCGACGGCGACAGTGACGTCGCCTTCCATCAGATCGGCTTCGCCGAAATCGACGACCTCCACCGACTGTTTCTTTTCGGCGTCGCGCGAAACGAGGATGGCTTTGAAGGTTTCAGGCATCTCTTCTCCTCGGCTTCGCAAAGGCTGGCGGTCGGCATTGGCTGGCTCTGGCCGAACTGTGCGGCGACCGTCCGGCGAGGTCAATTGGTCAAAAGAGTCGGGCCGTCAGGCTTCTGGGCCTTGCGGCTTGGCCTCGCGCCGCCAGCCGATGAACTCGTCGAAGACGACCAGCGCCGCGCCGACCGAAATGAAGGCATCGGCAAGGTTGAAGACGGCGAAGGACCATACCGGCGTGTGGAACAATATATAGTCGATGACGTGGCCGTAGACGGCGCGGTCGATCAGATTGCCGATCGCGCCGCCGATGATCAGGGCAAAGCCGATGCGGGCCAGCACATGGCCGGAGGGCGTGCGCGTCGCCAGATAAAGCACGAAGGCAACGACCACGACCGCGATGACGACCAGGCCGGTGTCGCCGAAGGACGAGAACATCGAGAAGGCGATGCCGGTATTGTAGGTGCGAAACAGCGCCAGGAATGGCACCAGGTCGAGCTTTTCCTGGAAGACGAGGCCGGTCTCGATCAGATGCTTTATCCACTGGTCTAGCGCGATTGCCACCACCACCAGCAGCGCATAGGGAGACCATGATTTCACGATGTGGCGTCCTCGGGGGCAAGTTTCAGCGCGCCGCGCCGGATCTCGAACAGCATGATTCCGGTGGCGACCGCCAAATTGAGTAAATCGGCGCGGCCGGCCTGCGGAATCCGCAGCAGCCGGTCGCAGCTTTCCGCCAGATTGTCGGGCAGGCCCTGCTGCTCATTGCCCATCATCAAGAGCACCGGTCCTCGGGAGAAATCGACCGAGCGGTAGTCGACCGCACCCTTCAGATGGGTGCCGACCACCAGGCCCGAGAAGCTGTTTCGCCAAGCCAGAAATGCTTCCGGCGTCGCCTTGGTCACCGGCACGGCGAAGATCGAGCCCATGGTGGCGCGCACGGTCTCGACAGAAAAAGGATCGGTAGTCTCGCCGACCAGGATGACGCCCCTGGCGCCCACGGCATCGACGGTGCGGATGACGGTGCCGAGATTGCCGGGATCGCGCACCCGGTCGAGCGCCATCCAGACGTCGCCGTCGTGAGCGCGGATGTCTCTTAGCGGCAGCAGTTTTTGCCGGAAGACGCCGACCACCATTTGCGGATTGTCGCGGCGGGTGATGGCGCCCAGCACTTTTTCGGACACTTCGAGCACGGTGCCGCCGGCGGCAACCGTGCGCGCAGCCACCTTTTCGACCGCCGCATTGCCGCGTCCGGCCTTGGCGAAAACCAGCGTCCTGATCGACCAGCCGAGGTCGAGGGCGTCGATGACCAGCTTCAGCCCTTCGGCCATGAAGGCGTTCTGCTGGTCGCGGAATTTCTTCTGGGCGAGCGCCTTGATGTCCTTGATCAGCGGATTGGCAAGGCTGGTGACTTCCTTGACCTGCCCGGGCGCACCTGCGTGCCGCTCATTCATTCGGGACTCCCGGGCCTTCAGGTCTCCCGGGCATTCAGGCCACCCAGCGCGAAAACAGCGATGTCGACAGCGCCCGGCCGGCGGATTGCTCGCGGATGATCAGTTCGCCTGATTCAACGGTGCCGCCCATGCCGGCAAAGGTGTCGCGCATCAAGGCATGGATGGCGAAGAAGGAGGCGCGGATGGAATAGGCGGTCAGCACCACGGTGAGCGGTTTCGGCGTCAGGATCGCGCGGCAAAGATCGGTCAGGCCGGGCAGGTCCTCGAACAACTGCCAGACCTCGCCCTTGGGGCCGCGGCCATAGGCGGGCGGGTCGAACAGGATGATGTCGTAGCGGCTGCCGCGGCGCTCTTCGCGCTCGGCGAATTTCACAGCATCGTCGACGATCCAGCGGATCGGCTTGCTGCCGAGACCGGCCATTTCCTGGTTTTCGCGCGCCCAGCCGACCGCCTTCTTGGAGGCATCGACATGGGTGACCTCGGCACCGGCGCGGGCGGCTACGAGAGACGCGAGCCCGGTATAGCCGAACAGGTTCAGCACCTTGACCGGGCGGTTGGCCGCCGCGATCAGGCTGGCCATATGGTCCCAGTGCGAAGCCTGCTCGGGGAAGACGCCGACATGGCGAAACGAGGTGAAGCGGCCGAGATAGTCGATGCCGTCATGCTTCATCGGCCAGGTCTCGCCCAGCGGTACCTTCGGGAACCGCCAGCGGCCGATGCCTTCCTCGTCGGTGTCGCCGGTGAAGATGGCGTCGGCTCGGTCCCAGGCCCTGGCGGGCAAGGCCTTTTGCCAGATCGCCTGTCCCTCGGGCCGCACGATGCGGTAGGGGCCGTATTGTTCGAGCTTCTCGCCGGCACCGCTGTCGAGCAGTGCATAATCCTGATTGGGCGCCACTTCGAGGATCACCGGCAGGCGCTCAGTGGGCAGGATGCCTTCGCGACGCGCCAGGATACGGGGGGCGGGCTTCGGATCAGACCGGTCGTCCGGTTTTGTTTCGTGGCGTTGCTGTCTGGCTTCGGGTCGGATTGGTACGGTCTCCGGCTGTGGCCGCGCATGTTCGGTCCTGCCTTTTGCGGGCGGACGGTTGTCGCGGCGTTTGTCGCGAAAAAACTTCAAGCAGGAGCGTCTCCGGAGGCGGCAGGCCGCTTTTGGCATAGGGTTACCGGCTGCGCAAACAAAATGGTCCAGCGTGCGAATGTCTGAGGTGGTGGACCTCGCTGAGGAAACAGGCAAATCTCGAATCATGTCCCGTTCCGAACGCCTGCTCGACCTGATCCAGATCCTGCGCCGGCATCGCCGGCCGGTGAGCGGTCGCACGCTTGCCGGCGAGATGGACGTTTCGATCCGAACGCTCTACCGCGACATTGCCACGCTGCAGGGGCAAGGCGCGCCGATCGAGGGCGAGGCTGGGCTGGGCTATGTGCTGAAACCCGGCTTCATGCTGCCGCCACTGATGTTCACCGACGAGGAGATCGAGGCCATCGTTCTGGGATCGCGTTGGGTTGCCAGACAACCGGACAAGCGGCTGTCGGCCGCCGCCACCGACGCGCTGGCCAAGATCGCCGCTGTGCTGCCGGATGATCTGCGCGAGGACCTCGATGCGACCGCGCTTTTGGTCGGGCCGCACGGCGATGCTGTCGAAAGCATCGACCTTGGCCTGGTGCGCCAGGCGATCCGCAACGAGAGAAAACTCGGCTTTCTTTACCGCGATGCCGGCGGCGCCGCCTCCGAGCGCTTGATCTGGCCATTCGCGCTCGGCTTTTTCGACAAGGTGCGGGTGGTGGTGGCCTGGTGCGAGACGCGGCAGGATTTCAGACATTTTCGCTCCGACCGGATGTCGGGGCTCAACACCACGGATATCCGCTATCCGCGTCGTCGGCAGGCGCTGCTGAAGGAATGGCGCGCGACGCTGGACGCACCGAAGCGCCAGCCTGGCGCTTAATGCTCCTTTCCACGCGCCCACAAGACGCTGCTGCCAGAATCTGACAGTGGGGTCACCTATGCTCCTCCAATCGAAACCCTGGAGAGCAGACATGAACACCCCCAATTTCGTCATCCTTTATGTCGACAGCCCGGAGCGGAGCGGCGCCTTCTACGGTGCGCTGCTGGGACGCCAGCCGGTGGAGACGTCGCCGACCTTCGTGCTGTTCGTGCTCGACAATGGCTTCAAGCTCGGCCTGTGGTCGCGCCACACGGTGGAGCCGTCGGCCGCGGCCGCGGGCGGCGGTGCGGAGCTCGTCTTCGCGTTGGACCGGCCTGATGCGGTGGACGCCGCCTACACGGACTGGGCAGGACGCGGCTTGACCATTCTGCAGACGCCGACCGACATGGACTTCGGCCGCACCTTCGTTGCGCTCGATCCCGACAAGCACCGGCTGCGCGTCTACTGGCTGAACGACGGAGAACAGGCCAATGGGGAACAGGCCAATGGAGAACAGAAATGAGTGCGCACTGGATCGCGGTCGCTTCCGCCGAACATATCCGGCGCGGCCGCGAGGCCGGCTTCATGCAGGTCAACCACGGCAAGGCGGCACCTTTGCGCCGCATGAAGCCCGGCGACGGCATCATCTACTACTCGCCGACCACAATTCTGCGCGAGAAGGACGGCCTGCAGGCCTTCACGGCAATCGGCACCGTGCGAGAAGGCGAGCCTTACCAGGGCGACATGGGCGGTGGCTTCACGCCGTTCCGCAGGGATGTCGAATGGGCCAAGGCCGAGGAGGCGCCGATCAAGCCGCTGCTCGAGCAGCTCGACTTCACCGCGGGCAAATCGAACTGGGGTTATCAACTGCGCTTTGGGCTGTTCGAAATTACGGCGCATGATTTCGCGCTGATCGCCGAGGCGATGGGCGCTGCCATGAAGGCCGACTGAAGCATCCAGCCGCCGGATCGGCAAGGCACCGTGACAACGCTGCTGACACCAAGTTGTCAGCAGCGTTGTGCGACAAGCGATTGTCTTCAGATAGCGTCGCGCTTGCCCCAGGAGAATAAGATGGACTTCGTCTCGATCCGCATCATTACCGATCAGATCAAGCCCTTGGTGGCATTCTACGACACGATCACCGGGCTTACCGCAACCTGGTTCACAGACGATTTCGCCGAACTGGCAACGCCGTCCTGCACACTGGCGATCGGCAGCACCCACACGCTGGCCCTGTTCGGAACTGATGTGGCGCAGCCGGCCGCCAATCGCTCAGCGATCATCGAGTTTCGCGTCGCCGATGTTGATGCTGAGTACAGCAGGCTGGCGAAAATCATCGGCGATTTCGTACAGACGCCGACGACGATGCCATGGGGTAACCGGTCGCTGCTGCTGCGCGATCCCGATGGCAATCTGGTGAACTTCTTCACCCCGGTCAGCGCGGAAGCGATCAGGAAGTTCGATCGCAGAACCGGCGCAGACGCTACTGCTTGAGCGCGTTGTAGACGGCAATGCCGGCGGCAAGGTCCTCAAGCGCGGCGCCGACCGACTTGAACAGCGTGACCTCAGTGGGGCTCTGCCGGCCCTGTTTTTCCCCGCGCGCCAGCTCATGCAGATCGGCGACGATGGCTTCCGGCTTCAGCACGCCGGAGGCGAGCGGCTGGACGATGTCGCCGGCTTCCTTGGTGGCGCCGGCGCGGGTGTCGACATAGACGCGGGCGCGCGCGATCGCGTCGTCGTCGCTCTCGCGCATGGTCGGCGTGAAGCCGCCGACCAGATCGACATGCGCGCCCGGCTTGAGCAGCGCACCCTTGACCAGCGGCGTCGTCGTGATCGTCGCCGATGAGACGATGTCGGCCTCGGCGAGTTCGGCGTCGAGATCGCTTGCGGCCTCGGCGTTGAAACCGTCCGCGCGCAAATCAGCCGCGACCTTTTCGGCATTGGCGGGCGTGCGGTTCCAGATGCGGATGGTCTTGATCGGCCGCACCGCGGAGTGCGCCTTGGCGAGGAACGGCGACAGCGCGCCGGCGCCGGCCACCAGAAGCCGCGATGCGTCCTCGCGGGCGAGATAGGAGGCCGCCAGCGCCGAGGCGCAAGCGGTGCGCCACTGTGTTAGCCGTTGGCCGTCGATCAGCGCTTCGGGCTCGCCGGTGGAGCCGTTGAGCAGGAGGTAGAGCCCCATCACCGCCGGTTTGCCGATGGCGTTGTTGTCGGGTGATACGGTGACGATCTTGACGCCGATATGACCCCCGACCGATGTGCCGGCCGCATGGAAGTCGGTCCACGCCGGCATCAAAAGCAGCGTGGATGTGGCACCGTCGGGCCGCTCGACCCCGTGATGATGGCGGACGGGTTGCACAGCACCCTCGCGGAAGGCCGCGCGCAATGTCTCGACCAGCCCGGGAAAGGTCAGCGCCTGGTCGACAGCGTCGGCCGAAATGGTCAGCATGCAAAACTCCGCGAAGATAAAAGCGCCGGCTTCAGGCCGTTGGCTTCGGCAGCGCCGGCCCGGTGGCCGCGCCCTGCTGCACGGCGGGTATACGGCTGACCGCCTGGCGCAAATTCTCGGCCTCGACGCCGCGCTGGCGCGCCAGCTTGCGGTAGCGGCCCTGCTTGACCCAGGTCGCCAGGCTGCCGACGACCATGCCGATGGCGAGCGCCACGAACAGGAAGATGAACAGCGGCAAGGTCAGCGTCAGTTTCGGATTGCCGGGGTTGAACGGGTCGAGCGTGAAGGCGACCAGCTCGCGGTTGGCGACGGCCAGCGCAATCAGGATGACGGCGAGCGGCACGAAGACCACGATAAGTATGAAGCGGTTCAACATAGAAATTCCCTGGAGAAGGCAGGCCTTGATAACGCCGGCGCGTTGGTCCGCGCCTACTTGCCGCCATTCAGCCTTTCACGCAATTCCTTGCCGGTCTTGAAGAACGGCACCCACTTCTCCTCGACCTCGACGGATTCGCCGGTGCGCGGGTTGCGGCCGGTGCGGGCAGGGCGATTTTTCACCGAAAAAGCGCCGAAGCCACGCAACTCGACCCGATTGCCTTCCGCCAGGGCATCGGTGATCTCGTCGAAGATCGCTCCCACGATGTTTTCGACGTCGCGCAGGAAAAGATGCGGGTTGCGCGTGGCAATGATCTGCACAAGCTCGGATTTGATCATCAGAAAGGTCCCCGTGAAAGCGCTGCGGTCAAATTATCAGGATGATTTTATTTGCTTTTTTACTCGCCCCAACCGGCAGATCAAGGGTGCCAGACGGAAACGAGACCGTCAAGAAACAAGCGATCCGCGCCAATTTCGTGAAGCACGTCGCTGCCGGCCTCCGACAGGCCGAGCGCGCTGCCGACGCTGCGCGCTATTGCTTTCGAGAACAGGAAGCCGCCACGCCGCTCGGTGTCCTTCCATTCCACCACCTTGAGCTTGGCGTCGACACCCTTGGTCGCCAGCCAGTCGATCGCCACGCTCTCGCCGCCGACAGCGTCGATCAGACCGTTGGCAAGGCCCTGGCGGCCGGTGAAGATCGAGCCGTCGGCAAGGGCCAGTGCCTGATCGCGGGTCATTTTGCGGCGCTCGGCGACGATGCCGACGAACCAGTCATAGCTGTCGAGGATGAGCTTGCGGACCATGGCTCGCTCGTCTTCATTGGTCGGCTTGAAGGGCGAGGGCGATGCCTTCAGCGGCGAGGATTTCACTTCCTCGAGCTTGATGCCGACCTTGTCCATCAGACCGCTGACATCGGGATACTGGATGAGCACACCGATCGAGCCGACGATCGACGTCTTGCGGGCAACGATATGGTCGCTGGCACTGGCGATCATGTAGCCGGCCGATGCGGCCAGCGTGCCGACCTCGGCCACCACCGGCTTGTCGGCGGCAAGCTTGCGCACCTCCTCGTAGATCGATTCGCCGCCGACCGTGGTGCCGCCGGGCGAATCGATCGCCAGGATGACGCCCTTGACCTGCGAGGATGTGCGGATGGTTTCCAGCCGCTTGATCAGTTCCTCGTCCTCGGTGATGGTGCCTTCGATCCTGACCTTGGCGATGTGGTCGACGGAAGAACCGCCGAGGTCGCCCCCATAGAACCAGCTTGCAAGCGCAATCACCCCAAGGGCCACGATGGCAATGGCGGCGCCGCGCCAGAAGGTCAGCTTGCGCCGCAAGCGGCGGCGGTCGATCAGGTCGTCGGCTCTCAGTGCCATGGTCTGCCTCACAGTCGGTGGGAAGCGATGCTTTTAAAGCAAGCGTCCGCGCCCGGCTACCTCTTCCTCAAGAGCCTGCGACGAAGCGACCTTCACGACGGAGGCATTTCAGGAAAAAATGACGCGGCGCGTTCGTTTCTGCTATGAAGTGACGAAATTGTGTCGCCTGAGTTCCGTCTGTAAAACAGCGGCCGTCACATTTTTGCGGTTTTCCTCCGCTTGTGCTTGCTTGCGGGGGCCGGCAACCCACCTATAGCAGGTGTTTTGGCGGACAAGGGTTTATTAGAAGTCAGTCATGCTTGCGCGATCGAACGAACCGACCAACGCCGATGCGGCCTTGGCGCCCACGGCGCCAGCGGGCACGCGCGGCGACGCCTTCGACCGCGCCCAGCGCCACTCGCGCCGCGTGCGCGTGCTTAAGTTTGCCGTGCCGGTGCTTGCCGCCGGGATCGCGGTTGCGTTTCCGGTCTATTCCTATCTGGCGGCGCCGATCAACATTTCGATACAGGCAGACGGCACCGCTTTCGCGGATGGCAAGCTGGTGATGGCCAATCCGAAGCTCAACGGCTTCACCAAGGACAAGCTGCCCTATTCGCTGACGGCCTTGCGCGCCATTCAGGATGTCGGCAAGCAGGACATCATCGAACTCGAAGGCATCCATGCCAAATTGCCGCTGACGGCCGACAATGTGGCGACCGTCGACGCCAAGCGCGGGATCTACAACAGAAACGCCAACACGATGGACATGACCAGCGACGTTACCGTCACCACCACCGACGGCGTCGCTGCCATCTTCAAATCGGTCTTCCTCGATATGGGCAAAGGCTCTATGAAGACAGGTGATGCGGTCGATGTCAGCCGTAACGGCTCGCGGATCACCGCGGGTTCAATGTCGGTCGAAGACAATGGCAAGGTCATCGTTTTCGAGAACAAGGTAAGCGTTCACATCGATCCGGCCACTATGAAGGCGGCAGAGGCAAAGAGCGGAGAAACGAATGCGTCCCAGTAATTCGGCACGGCTTGTCGCCGCAGCTTCGGCCTTGCTGTTGCTGGGTATGGCGCCGTCCTGGGCTCAGTCCAGCGCCAGCAGCCAATCCGGGCTCAAACTGTCGGGCGACCAGCCGATCCAGATCGAGAGCGACAAACTTGAGGTCCGCCAGGCCGACAGCATGGCGCTGTTCAGCGGCAACGTCACCGTCACGCAAGGGCCGACGCTGCTCAAGGCCGGCAGCATGGAGGTCTACTACGTCAAGGACCCCAACGCCGCCAAAGGTGCTGCCGCCGGCGCTTCGGCGATGACCGGTTCGGCCAATATCGACCATCTGGTGGTCAAGAACAAAGTCTACATCAAGTCGAATGACCAGATCGCCACCGGCGACAACGCCACGTTCGACATGAAGACGCAGGTGCTTGTTCTGTCGGGCAAGGAGGTCGTCTTGTCCCAAGGACCCAACGTCCTCAAGGGCTGCAAGCTCACCGTGCAGATGAAAAGCGGCCTTGCTCAGGTCGATGGCTGCGGCGGGCGCGTCATCATGTCGATGACGCCGCCACCGAAATCCGAGGCCCCGAAGCCCGAATGACTGGCGTGTCTTCGCTGCTGACCCGCCTTCCGGGACGGGCGGCCAGTAAACTTGCAGCACCGGCCACAGTCACCGTTGATTCCTCGAAGTTCAAGGGCACCCTGATCGCCAAGGGTCTGACCAAGAGCTACAAGGGCCGCAAGGTGGTCAGCGGTGTCACCATCGGCGTGCGCGCCGGCGAGGCTGTCGGGCTGCTCGGGCCGAACGGCGCCGGCAAGACCACCTGTTTCTACATGGTCACCGGCTTGGTGCCGGTCGATGAGGGAACGATCGAGATCGACGGTTTCGACGTCACCTCGATGCCGATGTACCGCCGCGCCCGCCTCGGCATCGGCTATTTGCCGCAGGAAGCCTCGATCTTCCGCGGCCTGAATGTCGAGCAGAACATCCGCGCCGTGCTCGAAGTGGTTGAGAAGGACCGCAAGGTGCGCGAGCGCAATCTCGACGAACTGCTCGAGGAATTTCACATCAGCCATCTGCGGAAGTCGCCGTCCATGTCGCTGTCGGGTGGCGAGCGGCGGCGTCTTGAGATCGCCCGAGCTTTGGCGACGCGCCCGGCCTACATGCTGCTCGACGAGCCGTTCGCCGGCATCGACCCGATTGCCGTCGCCGACATCCAGCAGCTGGTTCGTCATCTAACGGCGCGCGGCATCGGCGTGCTGATTACCGACCACAATGTGCGCGAAACGCTCGGCCTCATCGACCGCGCCTACATCATCCATGCCGGCCAGGTGCTGACTCATGGCCGTGCCGACGAGGTGGTGGCGAACCCCGATGTGCGCCGGCTCTACCTCGGCGAAGGTTTCACGCTCTGAGCGTGAAATTTGTTTCCTGACGTGATTTTTGCCGCCCCGCCGGGCTTTTTTCTCCGATTTTGCGTGAGATAATGCTTCGGTAGGGGCCTTTTGCCATCGTTCGCCTTGACAAGCAAAAGCCGGGCCAGTTTCTATGGAAGGTCGGAAAAATTCATTTTCCGGCAGCTTCTGATGTGTAGGCTTCCGGGTGCAGAAGGGCGTTTGAAACCGAACCATGGCGTTGGCGGCGAAACTACAGCTACGACAATCCCAGTCGCTGGTGATGACGCCGCAGCTGATGCAGTCGATCAGGCTGTTGCAGCTCACCCATGTCGAGCTCGACCACTTCATCGACGACGAGATCGAGCGCAATCCGCTGCTGGAGCGCGCCGAGCCCCAGGATGACGCCGCAAGCGACCAGGTGCAGAAGGGCGATGCCGCTCCTGAGCCTGCCGCCGATGGCGACTGGTTCGAAAACGAGACGGCGTGGAGCGCCGAAGCGATCTCCGACAAGCTCGACAGCTCGCTGGAAAATCTGTTCCCCGACGATCCCGGCACCAGCGAGCGGCTCGGTCCGGACCTGACGGCGCAGTGGAAGTCGGCCACCGGCAATAGTTCGTCCGGTTCTTCCGAAGGCTTCGACGTCGGCGACATGGCCGCCGCGGCGATCACGCTGCGCCAGCATGTCGGCGAGCAGATCGCGCTTGCCTTTGCCGATCCGGCCGCAAGGCTGATCGCAGCCGAACTGGCCGACGGCCTGGACGAGGCCGGCTATCTGCGCGCCGATCCCGCCGAGATCGCCAAACGGCTCGGCGCCGATCAGGCGATGGTGGCCAATGTGCTGGCAGCCTGCCACACATTCGAGCCGGTCGGCCTGTTTGCGCGCGACCTTGCCGAATGCCTGTCGCTGCAACTTGCCATGCGCGATCGTCTCGATCCGGCGATGAAAACGCTGATCGGCAACCTCGAACTCCTGGCGCGGCGCGATTTCCAGACGCTGAAGCGGCTTTGCGGGGTTGACGAGGAGGATCTTCTCGACATGCTGGCCGAAATCCGCGCGCTCGATCCGCGTCCGGGCACGGCATTTTCAGGCGGCGCCAGCGATGCCATCGTCGCCGATGT
This sequence comes from Mesorhizobium sp. P160219, assembly GCF_057786095.1. Lineage (NCBI taxonomy): Bacteria > Pseudomonadati > Pseudomonadota > Alphaproteobacteria > Hyphomicrobiales > Phyllobacteriaceae > Mesorhizobium > Mesorhizobium sp. P160219. The sequence continues at coordinate 6,523,379 of NZ_JBYNWG010000001.1, read as the reverse complement.
CGAAGTCCGTGCCGCCAATGACGGTAGCTGGACGGTCGAGCTCAATGCCGAGACGCTGCCGCGCGTGCTGGTCGATCACATCTATTTCGCCCAGGTCTCGCCGCATGCGAAGAATCAGGCGGAGAAGGATTTCCTGGCCGAATGCCTGCAGAATGCCAACTGGCTGACGCGGAGCCTCGACCAGCGGGCAAAGACGATCCTGAAAGTGGCGTCGGAAATCGTGCGCCAGCAGGACGCTTTTCTCGTCCATGGCGTGCGCCAGCTCAGGCCGCTCAACCTGCGCACGGTGGCCGATGCCATCGGCATGCATGAATCGACCGTCAGCCGGGTGACGGCCAACAAATACATGCTGACGCCGCGTGGCGTGTTCGAGCTGCGTTATTTCTTCACGGCTTCGATCGCGGCGTCGGGCGGCGGTGATGCGCATTCCTCGGAAGCGGTGCGCGACCGCATCAAGCAGCTGATCGACGAGGAAAAGCCCGCCGATGTGCTGTCCGATGACGCAATCGTCGATATGTTGAAGGAAAGCGGCGTCGATATTGCCCGGCGCACGGTGGCCAAGTACCGGGAGGGTATGAATATTCCCTCGTCGGTGCAGCGGCGGCGTGAAAAGCGCGCTCTGGCGAGCGCGGGGCGCTAGCTCTGCTTGCCCGGCAAGGCTTTTGCTATGGTTGGATTTCCACAACTTTCGACCTTAAAGCGCGTCGCGCTGAAACGGATTCATGCGACGCGCTTTAAGTCTTTGTTTTGATGCATGTCGTTGTCCCAGAACCGCAGCGCACTTCTGGGCGACATGCATTAATTGACAAGCTGCAATGAAGTGTCTAGAAGCCCGCCCGCATGAGACGGGCTCGCGGCCCGCATGCGGATGGTCCGTCACGATGAAGGCCACGGGACGGCCAAGAAGGCGGATTGTGATCAACCGGAAAGTTCGGATCTAAAATCGGCGCGAGTTGACGCCGCAAAGCTTGTGCGCACGGATCACGAGTATAAACTCTGGCCAGTTTGAAGCCTGAGCAAGGAAGGTCAGTTTTCAGATGAAATTGCGCATATCGGGTAAACACATGGATATCGGCGATGCGTTGCGTACGCGCATTACCGATCGTGTCGGCGAGGCGATTGGAAAATATTTCGATCGCGGTTTTTCAGGGCACGTCACGGTCATCAAATCGGGGTCGCGTTACTCGGCCGATTGCATGATCAGGCTGGATTCCGGCGCTTCGCTGCAGGCAACCGGCGATTCCCAGGATCCGACACTTGCCTTCGAGGCGGCCGCGGACCGCCTCGAAACCAGGCTGCGGCGCTACAAACGCCGTCTGAAATCGCACAATTCAGGCACTGGAAATGGTGAAATCACCGACATCGCCTATACGGTGATGGCGCCGCTGACCGATGACGATGAGGACATTCCGGAGGACTACGCCCCGGCCATCGTCGCCGAATCAACCATGACGCTGCAGACCATGTCGGTGGCGTCGGCGGTTATCGAACTCGACACCAAGGACAGCCCGGTTTTCGTCTTCCGCAACGCCGGAAACGACCACCTCAACATCGTCTATCGGCGGCCGGACGGAAATATCGGCTGGATCGACCCGTCGACGACCAAAGTCGCACAGGCGTGACGACAACGACAATGGTCGCACAGGTGACGACAATGGTCGCACAGGGATAATAGCCAGCCGCGCGAGGGGCGAGGACTGGCGACGGCAGGCGAATAAGGGATTTCAAATATGGATCTGAGCGATCTTCTCAACGTTCCGGCGATCTTGCCGGCGTTGAAGGCGAACTCCAAAAAGCAGCTTTTGCAGTTGCTGTCCGAGAGAGCGGCGGCGATTTCCGGCATTCCGGAGCGCGAAGTGTTCGACACCATCCTGCAGCGCGAACGGCTGGGCTCCACCGGCGTCGGCAACGGCATCGCCATTCCGCACGGCAAGCTCGCCGGGGTGAAGCGCATCGCCGGCGTCTTTGCCCGGCTGGAGACGCCGGTCGATTTCGAGGCCCTGGATGACCAGCCGGTCGATCTGGTGTTTTTGCTGCTGGCCCCGGAAGGCGCCGGCGCCGATCACCTCAAGGCACTGTCGCGCATCGCCAGGGTTTTGCGCGACGCCGACACGGTGGCCAAGATCAGGGGCACGCGCGACGCGGTCGCCATCCACGCTCTGCTGTCGGACACGCAGGCCTCGCACGCCGCCTGAAGTTCTTTGGAATTAAGTCTTCCAGGGGCCGCCGAAGGCGGCCCTCTCCATTTCAACCGCCAGCGGTCGCCTTAGTGAATGGCGACAGTGGTCAGGTCGTTTTCCATGGCGCCGGCCAAAGCCCGGTCCTTGGCATCCGAAAGCAGGATCGGCTGGCCGTTGGCGGCAAACAGCGCCCACAGCACCATGCCGGGCGCGATTTCGCCCAGATTGGGGAAGCGGCCGAGCAATTCGTCGCTCGAGACCTTGCGCAGATAAGCGACCGAGCCTTCGCCGAGATGGGCGAATTCGCCGCTGGTCATGATGATGGTTTCGTCAGTTCTGGTCATTTCAAGCCTCCTTGGCGCGAGGACGCCGCTCAAGGCCATCCCGCATGAGAGCCATCGGTAAAGATCAGTCTTTCACCGATATATTTATTTTCCGTACCAGCCGTTCGGTATCCGGCCGATCGAGATCGATCGACAAAAGGCCGTTCTTCAGTTCCGCTGCGATCACCCGCATGCCGTCGGCCAGCACGAAACAGCGCTGGAACTGGCGCGCGGCGATGCCGCGGTGGAGGAATTCGCGCTCGGTGTCGTCGGTTTGACGGCCGCGCACGACCAGCTGGTTTTCCTCCGTGGTGACATCGAGATCGCTTTCGGCGAAACCCGCGACAGCCAGCGTAATGCGCAGCCTTTCGGCCTTGCCGTCGGCACCGCTGAGGCGCTCGATGTTGTAGGGAGGATAGCTGTCACCGGATTTCGCCAGTCGTTCCAGGGTCTTTTCCATGGCATCGAAACCAAGGAGAAGCGGGCTGGAGAAGGGCGTCATTCGGCTCATGTTACACTGTCCTCTTTGGAGCGACATAAACTGGAAAAACCCGGATGGCATTTTTCCCGATGGTCTTGATATGGTCCGCGCCGCGGCCAAGTTCAAGCCGCCGAACACCCCCGCCAAAAAGACTCCCCCGCATAAGGAAATGAAATGCCCCAGACCCGCAAGATCATCATCGACACGGATCCCGGCCAGGACGATGCCGTCGCCATATTGCTGGCGCTCGGCAGCGCCGAGCTGGAGATCGTCGGCATCTCTGCTGTTGCCGGTAACGTGCCGCTGAAATTGACCGAAAAGAACGCCAGGAAAATCTGCGAACTGGCCGGACGGCCCGATATCAAGGTCTATGCAGGCGCCATCCGCCCGTTGGCGCGCGAACTGGTCACCGCCGAGGAAGTGCATGGCAAGACCGGCCTCAACGGCCCGCAACTGCCAGATCCGAAGATGAAGCTGCAGGGCCAGTATGCGGTCGACTTCATCGTCGAGACCCTGATGAAGGAAGAGGCCGGTACGATCACCCTGTGCGCGCTCGGCCCTCTCACCAATGTCGCGCTGGCGCTGATCCGTGAGCCGAAGATCGCGCCGCGCATCAAGGAAATCGTACTGATGGGCGGCGGTTTCTTCGAAGGCGGCAATGTCACGCCGACCGCAGAATTCAACATCTATGTCGATCCGCAAGCCGCCGACCTGGTGTTCAAATCCGGCATTCCGATCGTCATGATGCCGCTCGACGTCACCCACAAGGCGCTGACCACGGCCAAGCGCACGCAGGCCATCCGCCAGCTCGGCACCAGGGTCGGCACCGCGACGGCCGAGATGCTGGAGTTCTTCGAGCGCTTCGACGAGGAGAAATACGGCACCGATGGCGGCCCGCTGCACGACCCCTGCGTCATCGCCTATCTGTTGAAGCCGGAGCTGTTCAAGGGCCGCAACTGCAACGTCACCGTCGAAACCACCTCCGAACTCACCATGGGCATGACCGTGATCGACTGGTGGGGCGTGACCAAGCGGCCGAAGAACGCCATGGTGATGCGCGACATCGACCATGACGCCTTTTTCGCGCTGCTGGTGGAGCGGTTGGCTCGGCTTTAGCTCTGTCTTTCCTTTCTCCCCATTGTGGGTTCCGAAGGGACGGGGCGAGACAAGTGGCTCGCCCCCGGGCGGTGTCGCCGAAGGCGGCGGATGTGGGGTGTTCCAGGGAACGCCCACGTCTCACTCCGCTGGAACACCCCTCATCCGTCTCGGCGCTATCGCGCCGATCCACCTTCTCCCACAGGGGAGAAGGAAGGCGCCGCCGCCGTTCACTTTGCAAATCGATAGAAGACCATTCCATTCTCGCGCGTGACGCGCTCCAATCTTGCCGGCGCGCCGATCAGATGCGGGAGGTCGTCTTCGACCAGAATGGACGAACCGGTTTCGAGTGCAACCAGATAAAGCGTGCGGCCGTTGTCCGAATGGGTACTTTTGACCGTTGCGTCGATTGGCTCGACCGACCGGATGGAGCTCGCATCATTCGTCCATTTGTAGAGAGCCGAAGGAACCATCACCGCAAACAGGACGACGATCAGGACCACGCCGGGCGCGTCCCTTTTTATGCCAGCGTAAGTCCATGACATCGACGTGAATCCCCCACGCCGATTCATGTGGTGGCGTGAAGACTGACTTTCAATCAGCCTTCACGTACCGGCTCCGTTGGGAACGACCGTTGGCGGTCGTCACTTCGCCTTGGAAAACGCCAGCCACAGGCCGCCGCCGACCAGAAAGCTGCCGCTGATCCTGGACATCAGCTTGATGCGGCTGGCCGAGAGCAGGCGGCCGGCGCGGCTGGCGGCGAGAGCATAGGTGGAATCCGAGACGGCGGCGAAGATCATGGCGGTGAGGCCCATGACGACGATCTGCAGGGTGTAATTGCCCTGCGGGGCGATGAATTGCGGGAAGAAGGCGCCGAAGAACACCAGGGTCTTGGGGTTGCTGAGCGCCACCAGCAGACCCTGCAGGAAGAAGCCGCCACGCGGCTTTCTCGCCGTGCCGTCGGCGTTCAGCGTGCCCTTGGCGCGGAACATCTGCACGCCCATCCAGATCAGATAGGCGGCGCCGATCAGGCGTACCCATTCGAACCAGTGGCCCATGCCCGATATCAGCGTGTTGAGGCCGATGCCGACAATGGCGATCATCACGGCGAGCCCAGCCTGCGTGCCGGCGACATTGGCAAGGCCGGCGCGGTAGCCATGGCGGATGCTGTTGGCGATGATCAGCGTCACCGTCGGACCGGGCACCAGGATGATGACGATGCAGGCAAGGACATAGGCGGCGTAGAGTTCCAGCGACATGGGGATTTCCTCGAGGATGCGCTTAGGCGGCTGGCTGCAATCAATGCATGGCGGCGGGGCTGGTGCAAGCCGTCGCAGACCGTGCCGCCCCTCGCGTCAGGACGCCCCCGCCTGCCAAGGCAAGGTCGCCTCATAGGCCGCGCCGGCCCTGAGCACGGCGAGGTCGCCGCGCGGGCGTCCGATCAGCTGCATGCCCATGGGACGGCCTTTGTCGTCGAAGCCGACCGGCACGTTGAGCGCAGGACAGCCGCCGAGCGTGGCGAAGGCCGAAACCTGCATCCAGCGATGGTAGCTGTCCATCGTCCGCCCGGCGACCTCACTTGGCCAATGCGTGTCGACGTCGAAAGGAAACACCTGCGCAGTCGGCAGCGCGATGAGATCGAAGTGCTCGAACAGCGACAGCAGCGTCCGGTGCCAGGCGGTGCGGATGACCGAGGCCGCGCGGATTTGCGGCGCCGTCAGCCGCATGGCGTTCTCCACCTCCCAGACGGCTTCCGGCTTCAGCAGGGCGCGCTTGTGCGGGTCGTCATAATGGACTTTCAGCGCCGAGCCGCTGCTCGCCTGGCGCAGCGTCACGAAGGCTTGCCACAGTGCCTCGAAATCGAAATCCGGCAGCAAGGGCTCGGTCAGGAAGGATGCCTCCGCGAAGCGGCCGAGTGCGGCCTCGCACAGATCGAGGATGCCAGGCTCTACCGGCAGGTGACCGCCGAGATCACCGAGCCAGCCGACGCGGCCGCCGCTTGCCGGCGTTGCCAGCCCTCCGAGGAATGAACCAGGCTTTTCCCAGGACAAGGGCGCATGCGGATGGTAGCCCGCCTGCACGTCGAGCAGCAGCGCCATGTCGCTGATGCTGCGGCCCATCGGCCCGTCTATGCCCATCTGAGCATGAAAGACTTCCAGGTCCGGCCCTCCGGGGACAAGGCCCTGCGACGGGCGGAAGCCATAGACATTGTTCCACGCCGCCGGATTGCGCAGCGAGCCGCCGAAATCGCTGCCGTCGGCGACCGGAACCATGTCGAGTGCAAGGGCGACCGCAGCGCCGCCGCTCGACCCGCCTGCGGTGAGCGCCGGATCGAAGGCGTTCAGCGTCGGGCCGAACACGTTGTTATAGGTGTTGGATCCCAGCCCGAATTCGGGAACATTGGTCTTGCCGATGATGATGGCGCCGGCCTTGCGGATGCGCTCGACGAAGAAATCATCCTCCTGCGGCACGAAATCGGCGAAGATCGGCGAGCCGAAACTGGTCCTCAAGCCTCGAGTCATGGCGAGGTCCTTTATCGCCACCGGCAGGCCAAACAGCGAGCCGGCCGGCCCGCCTTGCGCCAGATCGGCGTCCGCCGCGTCGGCCTCGCGCAGGATGTCGGAGCGCTCGCGCAACGAGACGATGGCGTTGACCAGCGGGTTTACCGCGTCGATGCGGTCGAGGAATGCGGCGACCAACTCGCGCACGGACAGGCGGCGCAGCCGGATCGCCTCGGCCAGGTCGACAGCGGACATCTGGCAGATGTCGCCGGCGGGGGGCACGGCGTGCTTCGTTGCGGGGCGCAGGGCTGTCATCCGGCGTTGTTGCGCAGGGCGGTGTCGACATCCGCCGCTAGCGGGATGGCCGGCTGGGCGCCGGGCTTCAGGCAGGCGAGCGAGCCGGCGGCTGCGGCGCGAGTGAGAGCCTGCTCCAGCGGCAGGTTGGACGCCAGCCCGGCAGCGAGATAACCGCAAAAAGTATCGCCGGCCCCGACCGTGTCGACCGGCGTGATTTTCAGCGCCGGCACGGTCAGGAAATCCTCCGGGGTCGCCGCCAGCACGCCGTCGCCGCCGAGCGTGACGACGATGGTGCGGCCGGTTTTGCCGGCGAAGTCGCGCATGCGCGCCGGGCGGTCGCGGCCTTTCAGCGACAGCGCCTCGCCGTAAAGGTCGAATTCGGTTTCGTTGGCGACGGCGTAGTCGGCCTTGCCGAGCAACGCTGCCGCCTCGCTACGGAACGGCGCGGTGTTGAGCACGGTGACCGCGGCGGCGGCGCGTGCGGCGTCGAGCGCTGCATCGACAGTCTGCAACGGGATCTCGTGCTGCAGCAGGACGACGTCGCCCTTCGCAAGGAAAGCCTTGGCGAGATCGCCGGGCAGCACCGAATCATTGGCGCCCGGCACCACGGCGATGACATTCTCGCCATCGGCGCCGACGAGGATCAGCGCCGTGCCGGTGGAGGCGAAGCTCTGGCCGACGCCGGAGAGATCGACCTTGCCGGCCACGAGCAAAGCGAGGGCTTCGGTTGCGAAATTGTCCTTGCCGACGGCGCCGACCATGCGCACCTTGGCGCCGGCGCGCGCCGCAGCCAGCGCCTGGTTGGCGCCCTTGCCGCCGGGCGCGGTGGTGAAGCCGGAGCCGCGGACCGTCTCGCCCGGCGAAGGCAGGCGGTCGACATTGGCGATAAGGTCGAGGTTGATCGAGCCGACAACGATGATCAAGAAAGCCTCCTGCGGAATGCGCGGGAAGCTAACCTGTAAGCCGGCGGCTTGCCAGAGCGTGCGGATGTTTTGCGCCGGGAGCTCGCAAAAAGAAAAACACCGGCGAAGGGATTTCGCCGGTGTTGTTTGATGCGGGCAGCTTCAGGACGCGGTCTGGCCCGCTTCCCAACCGAGGATGGCGCGTTTGCGGGTCAGGCCCCAGTGGTAGCCGGTGAGTGCGCCGGACTTGCCCAGCGCCCGATGGCAAGGGACGACGAATGACAATGGGTTGGCACCGACCGCCGCCCCCACCGCCCGGCTGGCGTTTGGCGCGCCGATCCTGGAGGCGATCGAGGAATAAGTGCAGGCCTTGCCCATCGGGATCCTGAGCAGCGCGTCCCAGACGCGCAGCTGGAAGTCGGAGCCGATCATCACCACGCGCAGCGGCTGGTCGGCGCGCCACAATGTCGGATCAAAGATGCGCGCCGCATAGGGCTGGGTGGCGCTCATGTCCTCGACATAGGTGGCGTTCGGCCAGCGGCCCGACATGTCGGCGAAAGCCGCCCGCTCGCCGCCCGGATCGTTGAAGGCGAGCCCCGCAAGGCCACGGTCGGTGACCATGATCAGGGCGATGCCGAAGGGCGAGATGTGGTAGCCGTAGCGGATGGTCAGGCCAGCGCCGCGCGTCTTGTAGTCGCCCGGCGACATCGCTTCATGGGTGACGAACAAATCGTGCAGCCGGCCGGGGCCGGACATGCCGAGTTCGAACGATGTTTCGAGGAGCGGCATGCCGGAATCGAGCAGTTTGCGGGCATGGTCGAGGGTGACCGCCTGCAGGAAGGCTTTTGGCGACAGGCCGGCCCAGCGGGTGAACAGTTTTTGCAGGCCCGTGGGTGTCTCGCCGACATCGGCTGCCAGGGCTTCCAGCGAGGGCTGGTCGCGATAGTCGAGGCTGATCTTCTCGATGGCGCGGCGCACGACCTCGTAGTCGCTGCCCTCGGGGGTGATGTCGTGCTGCAGGATCGCTGTCGGTTTCATCTGCGTATTCATGGTCATCTGGGCGTTCATGGCAATATCTCCTTGACCGCGAATATCGGTCTTTCCGCCCCTTGCAACCACCCGAAACTTGCCTTGTTGCCGCCTGTTCCCAGATAAATACTGGATTGCGCCCCGGGAGATGCCAATGGCCGGCGAAAGGGTGAATCTGAGCGGAGCAAGGGAGACCTTGCTGATGACGCTTTATGGCAAGGCACTGGAAAGCCGGCTGCCGCATTCGCTGCTCGGGGATCGCTTCGCCGACGAGGCCGTGCGCAAGATCGACTATGATTTCTCGCGCCTCAAGGTCGACACCAATCTCGGCATCGGCCTGGCGATCCGGGCCAAGACGTATGATGTCCGCGTTCAGGACTTCATCGCCAGAAATCCCGGCGTCATCGTGCTGCATCTCGGCTGCGGGCTCGATACGCGCATTTTCCGTGTCGATCCACCCGAAGGCGTGGAGTGGTTCGATGTCGATTTTCCGGATGTCATCGCGCTCCGGCGCAAGCTTTACCCGTCCCGGGACCATTACCACCTCGTCGGCTCTTCGGTAACCGACCCAGACTGGCTGGCAGAAGTGCCGCGCAATCGTCCGGCCGTCGTGGTGATGGAGGGGTTGACGCCTTATCTCCCGGTAGAGGAGGGGCCACGGCTGCTGTCACGCCTTGTCGCGCATCTTGCCGGCGGCGAGCTGATGTTCGACGCCTACAGCCACTTCGGCCTGAAGATGCTGCGCCTCAATCCGACCATCAGGGCGACGGGCGCCGAGGTTCACTGGGCGATCGACCCGCAGGTACTGGAGCGTGCCGTTCCGAAGCTGCGCTTTGTCGACGATATCTCGGCCTACAGCGCGGAACGCACAGCGCATATGAGCTGGTCCGCAAAACTGTTCATCGGGCTCTGGAGACACATTCCCGCATTGCGCAAGGTCGGCAGGATTTTACGCTACCGGTTCTGACGCGCCGGCTCTAACGCGTCCTGGCTTTTGTCAGAGCACGTGAAAATGCAGTGGCAAAACTCTCGCGGGAGTCAGGGTCCAGGAATGACCCGATCGGCACATTCTGTCCTTGTGCTTCCACCGTCATCCTGGTGATGCCGATCTCGGCATGGCGAGCGACGGAAAAGCGCGCCCAGAACGGGTTGAAGCGATGCGCTTCCGACTTTCCCGAGGGCGCCGTCTTGCGGATGTCGAGGCTGGTGCGCGACACCGACACTTCCTCGCGGGCACGGGCGGCACGATAGTTGGCGCGGAAGGCGATGTAGACGGCGATGACGTCGAGGCCGAAGAAGCCGAACACCGGCCAAGCGCCGCGCGACAGGAAAAACGCCCCGGTCACCACCCAGCCGAACAGCAGCGCGCCCATCAGCACGGCAAAGCCGGTGCGGCCCAGCGAGCGGTGCGGTGTCAGCAGCGCCTGGAAGAATGGCTCGTCGGCCTGAAACGAGGCGTTTGTGTCGCTCATCCCAGGATATTATAGGAGGGAAATGGCCAGCCCCAAGTCCAAAAATCTTTCCCTATCCAAAAGTGAACTGCCGCCCGGGCGGCGCGACGGCTCGAATGCCAAGCCGCGACCGCGGCCGGCGCGGCTCCGTTCGCTCTACAGCGCCGCCGAGGTGCATGAGATCTTCCGGCGGTTTTCGGTGCAGCGGCCCGAGCCGAAGGGCGAGCTCGAGCACGTCAACGCCTTCACGCTGCTGGTGGCCGTGGTGCTGTCGGCGCAGGCGACCGATGCCGGCGTCAACAAGGCGACGCGGGCGTTGTTCAAGGTCGCCGACACACCTGAAAAGATGCTGGCGCTGGGCGGAGCCAGGGTCGGCGAGTACATCCGCACCATCGGACTCTGGCGCAACAAGGCCAAGAATGTCGTGGCGCTCTCGGAGGCGCTGATACGCGATTACGGCGGCGAGGTGCCCAGCGAGCGCGATGAGTTGGTCAAGCTGCCGGGGGTCGGGCGCAAGACCGCCAATGTCGTGCTCAACATGGCGTTCGGCCAGCACACGATGGCGGTCGACACCCATATTTTCCGCATCGGCAACCGCCTCGGCCTGGCGCCAGGCAAGACGCCGGAGCAGGTCGAGCAAGGGCTGCTGCGGATCATTCCGGACGAGTATATGCGCCATGCGCATCACTGGCTGATCCTGCATGGCCGCTATGTCTGCAAGGCGCGCAAACCCGATTGCCCGGCCTGCGTCATCGCCGATCTCTGCAAGGCCGAAGTGAAGACGACCGATGTGCCGGCGCCGCTGGTGGAAATCGCGGCGCCCGGCGTCCCGACAACTAGCTTTCCTCCACGAACACCTCTTCGCGCTTCTTCTTGACCGACGGCAGGAAGACGACGACGAGCACGGCCAGTGCGACGAGCAGCAGGCCGGCGCTGATCGGCCGCGTCACGAAGGTCGAGGGGTCGCCGCGCGACAGGATCATGGCGCGGCGCAGGTTTTCCTCGAGCAGCGGGCCAAGCACGAAGCCGAGCAGCAGGGGTGCGGGTTCGCAGCGCAGCTTGGTCAGGATGTAGCCGAGCAGGCCGAAGAATGCGACCGCGTAGAGATCGAAGGCGTTGGTGTTGACGCTGTAAACGCCGATCGAGCAGAACGCCATGATGATCGGGAAGAGCACATAATAGGGGATCGTCAGCAGCTTCACCCACAGCCCGATCAGCGGCAGGTTCAGCACGATCAGCATCAGATTGCCGATCCACATCGAGGCGATGATGCCCCAGAACAGCGCCGGCTGCTCGATCGCGACATTGGGGCCGGGCACGATGCCCTGGATGATCATGGCGCCGATCATCAGCGCCATGACCGGATTGGCCGGAATGCCCAGCGTCAGCATCGGAATGAAGGAGGTCTGGGCGCCGGCATTGTTGGCCGATTCCGGGCCGGCGACGCCGGCGATGGCGCCCTTGCCGAACTCCTCCGGGTGTTTCGACACGCGCTTTTCGACCGTGTAGGAGGCAAAGGCCGCAAGCACCGCGCCGCCGCCGGGCAGGATGCCGAGCGCCGAACCGATGATCGTGCCGCGCACGATGGGCGCGGCCATCGCCTTGAAGTCGTCGCGGGTCGGCATCAGGCCGGAGACCTTTTTGATCATCACCGAGCGCTCGTGCTCGTTTTCGAGATTGCGCAGGATCTCGGCAACGCCGAAGACGCCGACCGCCACCGCGACGAAGTTCAGCCCGTCGGCATATTCGCGGATGCCGAGCGTGAAGCGCGGCGTGCCGGTGTAGATGTCGGTGCCGACAATGCCGAGCAGCAGGCCGAGCACGACCATCGCCAGCGCCTTGACGATCGAGCCGTGGGCGAGCGCGATGGACGAGACGAGGCCGACGATCATCAGCGAAAAATATTCGGCCGCGCCGAATTGCAGGGCTATTGCCGTCAGCGGCGGGGCAAAGACGGCGACGAGAAAGGTCGACACCGTGCCGGCGAAGAACGAGCCGATCGCGGCGATCGCCAGAGCCGCCCCGGCGCGACCGTTCCTGGCCATCTGGTAGCCGTCGATGGCGGTCACGGCCGAGGAGGATTCGCCGGGCATGTTGATGAGAATGGCGGTGGTCGAACCGCCATACTGGGCGCCGTAGTAGATGCCAGCCAGCATGATGAGGGACGAGACCGGGTCGCCGATCTGGAAGGTGATCGGCAGCAGCATGGCGATGGTTGCGGTGGCGCCGATGCCGGGCAGGACGCCGATCAGCGTGCCGAGCAGAACGCCGATGAGGCAAAAACCCAGATTGGCCGGCGTGGTGGCCGTCGAAAAGCCGAGTTCGAGGTTCCTGAGGAGGTCCATCTCAGCGCCTCACAATGCCAGCCATTGGGGCAACCAGGGGCCGAAGCGCTGGAATGGCAGCCCGAGCGCGTAGCTGAAGACCAGCACCGAAAACAGCGTCAGGCCGGCCGACAGCAGAAGTGCCGTCAGCGGCTTCATGCGGGCGCTGGCAAAAGAGGCGATCAGCGCCGTCAGGAAGATCGACGGGACGAAGCCGAGGCCGCGCACGGTCATGCCGAAAAAGATCGGCGCCGGCAGGATGAACAGCATGCCGCGCCACGCAATGGGGCCGATCGGTTCGCCCTCGACGCGCACCGCCTGGACGAGGATGATGGCGCCAAGCACGATCAGCACGATCGCCAGCACCAGCGGGAAATAGCCCGGTCCCATGCGGAAGGCGGTGCCGATTTCGAGGCCGAGCGATTGTATCGCGAAAAAGGCGCCGAAAAAGATGAACAGCGCGGCGCACAGGCCGTTTGTCCTGTCGATGGCGAAAGGTTTCATGGCGGTCCTCCCTGACCCTTGCGACGGCTGCCGTTGCAAATGTGAAACGGACGTCGAAGCGAAAACGGGGCGCCGGCAGCGCCCCGTTCAAGCCTCAGTCGGCGTATTGGCCGGCGGCTTCGATGATCGGCTTCCAGCGCGTGATCTCGCCTTCCAGCTTGGCCTTCAGCGCTGCCGGCGTCGCGTCGGACTCGGACGACGGCTTGGTGCCCAGTTCGGCAAAGCGGGCGATGACGTTGGGGTCCTTCAGCGCGACCTGGAGCGATTTCGACAGTCGGCCGGTGATCTCGGCCGGCGTGCCCTTCGGCGCATAGAGGCCGTGCCAGATGCTGACCTGCACCGCGGGCAGGCCGGCTTCGATGGTCGTCGGCACGTCCTTCAGCACGTCGAGGCGTTCCGGCGTGGTGACGGCATAGGCCTTGATCGTGCCGCCCTGGATCTGCTTGGTGGTGTTGGTGGTCTGGTCGCACATAATGTCGACCTGGCCGCCGAGAAGGTCGGTCATGGCCGGGCCGGTGCCCTTGTAGGGTACGGTGACCAGCGGCGTGCCGATGGCGCTCATGAATAGCATGCCGCACAGATGCGAGGCAGCGCCGATGCCGGCATTGGCTACAGTGATGGTGTCCTTGTTGGTCTTGGCGTATTCGACCAGCCCTTTCAGGTCGGCCGGCTCCAGGTCCTTGCGGGCGACGATCGCCATCGGCACCTCGGTGACGAGGCCGACATACTCGAAGGCGTTCAGCGTGTCATAGGCGAGTTTTCTGTAGAGGGTCGCGCTGGTCGCCATGCCGATGTGATGGAGGAGCAGCGTGTAGCCATCCGGGTCGGCGTTGGCGACGCGGCCGGCGCCCAGCGTGCCGCCGGCGCCGCCGACACTTTCGACGATGATCTGCTGGCCGAGATCCTTCGACATGGCTTCGGCGACGAGCCGCGTGACCGTGTCGGTCGGACCGCCGGCCGCAAACGGCACGACGACGGTGATGGTGCGCTCGGGATAGCTCTGTGCGCTGGCGGTGAACGAATAAAGCGTGACGGCCGCGGCGGCGGCCAGGGCGGCTACAATTTTCCTCATCGTAATTCTCCTCCCAGGATATCAATCTCCGATCGCTGTGCAGGTCAGGCAGCGAGGGTGCAACAAAGGCAAGCTAACAGATTGTCGCCTGACGCAAACTGCAAAATACAGTCGTGCGCAACCATGGCGATCAGTGGGGAGTATGCCCGGAGGACATGGGTTTGGTGTTGGCGTTGCTTCAATAACCGTAGCCGCGCGCCATCGCCGCCGCGAAGATCGGGATCAGCAGGAAGATGAAGGCTTCGGCGCGCACATAGGTCTTCACCGAGGCGAGTTCCGCAACCGGCACCTGAAAGCCGGGATTTGCACTGGCTTGCCGGTTCCAGGAGATGAAGCGGATGGTCGGGATGATCGACAGCAGGCCAACGATGCCGAATGCCGCCATCTTGGCCCAGAACACCCAGGTGTAGACGTAGAATTCCCAGCCCTTCAGGCCGTAGATGACGCGGCAGATGCCGATGATGATGATCAGCATGGCGATGATGCCATAATGGCGGTCGATGCCGGCAAGCCGCTTGAGCGTGGCGGCGGAGAGGTCGCTGCGGATCAGGACAAATTCGGCGCCGATGATGCCGGCCAGCGACAACACCAGCAGATGATGGAAAATGGCAAGCACGAGATCGGTGGTGTCCATGGCGTTCTCCTCCCATTGGCGGTATCGAGACCGGCCCTTGCCGGACCGGTTGCGAAAGGTAGCATCGTTCGGCAGAATTCCCAGAGGCGGACCTGGGTTGGACCATCGGCGTCGCCATCCTGACAGCTGGGGTTTTCTGAAATGACCGGACTGAAGCGCGCCCTGAACCCGATGCCGGACGACATCCGCATCGCCCTGACCGAAAAAGGACTGACAGCGGCCTACGAGGCGCGGCCGGACTACCAGAAGAACGACTATCTCGGCTGGGTCGCCCGCGCCAAACGCAGCGACACCAGGCAGAAGCGGCTCGACCAGATGCTGGACGAATTGCGGCGCGGTGGGCTCTACATGAAGATGGTCTGGCACGGCTGAAAGTAAGCCGACGCTGTTCGCTTCGACCGCCTGGTCGCGCCAGGCCGTTCGGAAGCTTCCCTGGCTGAATGATGATCCGGCTTGGCCCTTGTCCGGGCGCGCTGGTTTGCTAAGCGCTGACCGTCAACGGAGGCAGAGTTTCATGGGCAGTCCAAAAACAGCCGGCGTCCCGGTTCTCGAAACGGAACGGACCATCATGCGGGCGCACCGGATCGAAGATTTCGACGACTATGCCGTCATGTGGGCCGACCCCGTCACCACCCGTTTCATCGGCGGCAAGCCGCGGACGCGGGAGGAAAGCTGGATGCGGTTCCTGCGGCATGCCGGCCTGTGGTCGCTGCTCGGCTACGGCTTCTGGGCGGTCGAGGACAAGGCCAGCGGTCGCTTCATCGGCGAGGCCGGATTCCACGATCTGAAGCGCGACATCGAGCCGTCGCTCGAGGGCATTCCGGAAGCCGGCTGGGCGCTGGCGCCCCAAGCACATGGCAAGGGTCTTGCCAGCGAAGTCGTCAGAAGGGCCCTGGCCTGGGGCGACGAAACCTTTGCCGGCGCGAGAACCGTCTGCATCATCGATCCGGAAAACACCGGCTCGTTGAACGTTGCGGCAAAGTGCGGCTACACCAAGGTCCTGGAAACGACCTATCACGACGGGCTGACGATCCTGCTCGAACGGCGGGTGTGAGGCGCTTCATCGACGCAATTTCCACGTTCTGCCAGGGTTGGCTATTCTAATCTAGCTACGCAATTCCTGTGGGAAAACCGCTCACACTTTTCCTGGAATTGCCCTTTGGGGGAGCCGACCATGCGTGCGATCAATGCGATATTTCTGAAGCTTTTCTGGGCGGGGCTGCTGCTCCTGGCGGCCGTGCAACTGGCGGGATGCGACGGTACCGACCGCCGACATCGAGGGCGGTGCCGACAATCATCTGGCCAAGCGCTACGAGGGGTCGTTCATCGTCTCCTACGAAAAATTCGCCTATACCGATTTTACAGTGCCGCTGTCGCCGCTGAAGCCGAGCGCCGATCCGGATGCCCGTGACACGATGAACAACCGTGTGTTCGCGCCGGACAAGAAGGCTGAGGTCGAAGGCGCGCTGACCCGCATCGCCTATGTGCTGCCGGCCGAGCGCTCCCCGCTCGAAGTGCTGCGCAACTACCAGGATGTGATCGCGGCCGCCGGCGGCGAAGTCCTGTTCGAATGCAAGAAGGAAGAGTGCGGCGGCGCCGCCGACCGGTCGTCGAGCGGTGGGGGCGGCGACATGAGCCTGATGATGTATTTCTTCCATGAAAGCGACGTCAAGGACGCGGCCTTTTCCAATGGCGCCTGTGCGGTAACCACCGGTATCAACGACCAGCGCTTCTTCGCTGCCAAGGTGCCGCAGGATGGCGGCGACGCCTATGTCACGGTTCAGGCCTATTCGCTGATCGACGACCTCTACTGCAAGGAACTCAACGGCCGCACCATCGCCGTCGTTCAGGTGCTGGAGCCCAAGGCGCGCGACAAGAAGATGGTGGTGGTCGAAGCGGCCAAGATGGCGGATTCGCTGTCGGCCACCGGCTCCATCTCGCTCTACGGCATCTTCTTCGACACCGACAAGGCCGACATCAAGCCGGAATCGGAACCGACGCTGAAGGAGATCTCGACGCTTCTGACCAACGAGCCGGGCATGGCGGTGATCGTCGTCGGTCATACCGACAACCAGGGCGCCTTCGACTACAATATCGATCTGTCGTCGCGGCGGGCGCAGTCGGTAAAGACGGCGCTGGTCTCGAAATACGGCATCGATGGCGGCCGGCTGACCGCCGCCGGCGCCGGCATGATGGCGCCCGTCGCCAGCAATGACGACGAAACCGGCCGCGCCAAGAACCGCCGCGTGGTGCTGGTCAAGGCGAACTGAGGCCGATCACGGTTTCAGCGCCGGCTAGGCGCGCTGCCTGCTCCAGCATCGAGGCATCCTCGCCGAAGGCGCGGGTGGCGCGAGCGGCGGCCTCCAGCAGGTCCGGTGTCATGCGGCGCAGGAACGCCGTATCGACGCGTGTCGACGGGCCGGCGAGCGTCAAGGCGCCGAGCAGAACGCGGCCCGGTCCGAACACCGGCACCGAGACGCCCGCCGTCTCAGGGTCGCGGTCGCCGATCGACAGATAGTGGCAGGCCTTGCGGATGGTCTCGTATGGTTCGCCCGGCTGGCCTGAAAACGCTGCCAGCACGCGGCCGCCCGAGCCGGTGAGCAACGGCAGCAGGTCGCCTTCCCGGATGGTGTAGCGGATAGGATGCTTGGATTCGACGCGGTAGAGACAGGTGCGGGCGTCGCCCGAGCGGACATAGAACGCCACGCTTTCCCAACTGCGTTCGGCAAGATCACGCATGATCGGCAGCAGGATGTCGACCGCCACGACCGAGCGCTGGTAAAGCGCGCCAAGCCGAAAGGTGGCGGGTCCGATGCGGTAGCGGCCATCGTCGAGCCGCTCCAGCAACTGCCCGCGCAGCAATGAGTTCGCCAGCCTCAAAATGGTGCTTTTGTAGAGCCCGGTGCGCGCCGCGATCTCGGCCAGGCTGAGCGAGCGGTCGGCGGTCGCGAACGCGTCGAGAATGGCAATCGCGCGGTCGAGCGCGGCAACACCATCGGCCGGCAACGGCTGGGATCGCGCTTCGGTCATCTCACGAACAGTTTCATTCCAGTTTACCTGCTCGGACAAAGGCCGGCCGAAGCGATTGTGCCGCACATCCATGGTTCTGTCTAGTAGAACAGCGTTCCTGTTGACAGAACGCACCGAAATCGGCATGAATTTTTGCCGAGCGGGTCTGTTTTCAGGCTACGTTTCTGGCAGGCACCGGAGGAGGTGTCGTGATTTGGAGGAATCCCATGCTGAACAGACGCAGATTTTTGATGAGCACCGCGGCCGCAGGCGCTGCCGGATTCGTTGCAACGCATTTGACGCCCGCTTTCGCTCAGGATGCACCGCAGATCCAGATCTTCGTGCCGGCCGCGCCCGGCGGTGGCTGGGACCAGACGGGGCGCACCATCGACCAGGTGCTGCGCAGTGAAAAACTGATCTCCGGCTCGCAGATCACCAATGTCGGCGGCGCCGGCGGCACGGTCGGCCTGCCGCAGTTCATCAGCCAATGGAAGGGCAAGGGCAATTCGCTGATGGTGGCCGGCATGGTCATGGTCGGCGCCATCATCGCCAACAAATCAGCCAACAACCTCTCCGAAGTCACGCCCATCGCTCGCCTCACCGGCGAGTTCGAGGCGCTGGTGGTGCCGGCGGATTCGCCGTTCAAGACGGCCGGCGATTTCGTTGCGGCGCTCAAAGCGGATCCGACCAAGGTTCCGGTGGCCGGCGGCTCGGCCGGCGGCTCCGACCACATCCTGTTCGGGCTGATCGCCAAGACGGTCGGCGTTCCGGCAACCAACCTCTCCTATGTGCCTTTCGCCGGCGGTGGCGAGGCGCTGTCGGCGCTGCTCGGCAACCAGGTTGCGGCCGGCATTTCCGGCTTCGGCGAGTTCTCCGAGCAGGTCAAGGCGGGCGCGCTTCGGCTGTTGGCGATCTCCGCCGACAAGCGCCAGGACGGCATCGACGCACCGACGATGAAGGAAGCCGGCATCGACGTCGAACTGTTCAACTGGCGCGGCGTGTTCGCACCGCCAGGCGTCTCCGACGCCGACAAGACGGCGATGGTCACGATGATCGAGACCATGGCCAAGAGCGATGCCTGGGCAGCCGAATGCAAGAACCGCAACTGGACCCCCATCCTTCTGACCGGCGACGACTATGCGAAATTCCTCGTCGACGACACCGCCCGCATCACCGCGATCCTCAAGGATCTCGGCCTCGCCTGATGTCTTCAGGGGCGGCCACGGCCGCCCCTTCCGACATTAGCCTGCGGCATGGACATATCATGCGCTGGGAGTGAAACTGCGGATGCGGCCGGCGGGAGGATGCCGGCCATCTCGGGAGGACATCGATGAGCACCAGCGACCAGCAGCCGGCGCCCCCGCGCCTTGCCATGCCCGAATTGTTGATCGGCATCGGGCTTCTCGCCTGTGCCGCGGCCGTGGCGTGGCAGACCCTGGCGATCCCGGTTTCGCCGCTCTATTCCAAGGTCGGGCCGACCGTCTTCCCCTACATCACCATGACAGGCATGATCGTGCTTTCGCTGCTGCTCATCGTCGCCGCGCTGCGCGGCGGCTGGCAGCCGCAGGAGGAAAAGGAAACGCCGACCGACTGGAAGGCCATGGGCATCGTCGTTGCCGGCCTGGTCGCCAATCTGGTGCTGATCCAGCCGCTCGGCTTCACCGCCGCCTCGGTCATCATGTTCGTGCTCGTCTGTTATGGCTTCGGCAGCAAGCACACGCTGCGCGATGCGCTGACCGGCCTGATCCTGGCGCTTGCCGCCTATTTCGGCTTTGCCAGGGCGCTCGGCGTCAACATTGGCGCCGGCTTCATCGAAAACCAGCTGAACACGGTGATCGACGCGATCATCGCCACTGTGAGGGGCTGACGCCATGGAGACGCTCGGCCATCTCGCCCACGGATTTTCCGTCGCTTTCTCGCCGATGAACCTGCTGTGGTGCCTGGTCGGCACCACGCTCGGCACGGCCATCGGCGTGCTGCCCGGTCTCGGACCGGCGCTGACCATCGCGCTTTTGTTGCCGATCACCTACCAGGTGGCGCCGGAGGCGTCCTTCATCCTGTTTGCCGGCATCTATTACGGCGCCATGTATGGCGGCTCGACGACCTCGATCCTGCTCAACACGCCGGGCGAAAGCGCCACCATCGTCACCGCGCTGGAAGGCAACAGGATGGCCCGCTCGGGTCGCGGCGGCGCGGCACTGGCGACCTCGGCGATCGGCTCCTTCGTCGCCGGCACCATCGGCACGATGGGCGTCGCCTTCCTGGCCCCGGTGGTGGTGAAGTTCGCGCTGGCCTTCGGGCCGGCCGAATATTTCTCGCTGATGGTGCTTGCCTTCATCACGGTGTCGGCGGTGCTCGGCTCGTCATCGGTGCGCGGCCTCACCAGCCTGTTCCTCGGCTTCGTCATCGGCATGATCGGCGTCGACCTGCAGACGGGACAGCCGCGCTTCACCTTCGGCATGAACGAACTGCTCGATGGCGTCGATGTCATCATTGCCGCGGTCGGCCTGTTTGCCGTCGGCGAGACGCTCTACATGGCCTCGCGCCGCTATGCCGGCAAGGACGAGATCGTGCCGCTCAAGGGATCGCTCTACATGACCGCGGCCGAATGGGGGCGCTCGTGGAAGCCATGGCTGCGCGGCGCTTTCATCGGCTTCCCGATCGGCGCCATGCCTGCGGGCGGCGCCGAGATCCCGACCTTCCTGTCCTACGCCATCGAAAAGAAGCTGTCGAAGCACAAGGAGGAGTTCGGCACGGTCGGCGCCATCGAGGGCGTTGCCGGACCGGAAGCCGCCAACAATGCGTCTGCCGCCGGCGTGCTGGTGCCGATGCTCACCCTTGGCCTGCCGACCTCGGCGACCGCCGCAATCATGCTGTCGGCCTTCCAGAGCTACGGCATCAATCCGGGACCGCTGCTGTTGACGACGCAGGCCGATCTGGTCTGGGGCCTGATCGCCAGCCTGTTCATCGCCAACGTCATCCTGGTCGTCCTCAACCTGCCGCTGATCGGGCTGTGGGTACGGCTGTTGAAAATCCCGGCGCCGCAGCTCTATGCCGGCATCCTGGTGTTCGCGACCGTCGGCACCTACGGCATCTCGCAATCGCCGATCGACCTCGTCATCCTCTATCTCCTGGGGGCCGCCGGCTTCCTGATGCGGCGCTTCGATTTCCCGACAGCGCCGGTCATCATCGGCATGATCCTGGGGCCGCTCGCCGAAACGCAGTTCCGCCGGGCGATGACGATCTCGAACGGCGACTGGTCGGTGTTCTACACCCACAAGCTGTCGCTGGTGCTGCTGATCCTCGCCTTCATCGGCCTAGCCGGGCCGCATATCTGGGCCTTCATCGAGCACCGGCGCCGTCGCGGACCGGAGCATGTGCCGGGCGATGCCTGAGCAACCTGGAGCATCATGACCGATCTGCTTGCCGGCATCCGCATCCTCGACCTGACCAATGTGCTGGCGGGCCCTTATTGTGCCTATCAGCTGGCGCTGCTCGGCGCCGATGTCATCAAGGTCGAGACGCCGCAAGGCGGCGATCTGGCGCGCCAGCTCGGCGCCTCGCCGGCGCTCAACAAAGCCGGCATGGGCGCGTCGTTCCTGGCGCAGAATGCCGGCAAGCGATCGGTGGTGCTGGACCTCAAAAGCGAAGCCGACCGCGAACGCTTCCTCGATCTCGTCGCCTCGGCCGACGCGCTGGTCGAGAATTTTCGACCGGGCGTGATGGGGCGGCTGGGTCTCGGCTATGAGGTGCTGAAAGCGGTCCGCCCCGGTCTCGTCTATTGCGCCATATCCGGTTTCGGCCAGAGCGGGCCGATGCGCGACAATCCGGCCTACGACCAGATCATCCAGGGGCTGTCCGGTATCATGAGCATCACCGGCACGCCGGAGACAGCACCCTTGCGGGTCGGCTATCCCGTCGCCGACACGCTGGGCGGGCTGGTCGGGGCCTTCGCAATCGCCGCGGCGCTGGTCAAGCAGAAGACCTCGGGCGAGGGCGCGTTTCTCGATGTCTCGATGCTCGAATGCACGCTGTCGGCGCTGGGCTGGCCGGTGTCCAACTATTTGACCGCCGGTGTCGAGCCGCAGCCGATGGGCAATGAGAACATGACGGCTGCGCCCTCCGGCGCGTTTCGCACCGGCGACGGCCTGCTCAACATCGCCGCCAACAAGCAGGAGCAGTTCGTCACGCTTTGCCGGCTGATCGGCCAGCCGGAACTGGCCGACGATCCGCGCTTTGCCGAGCGCGAGACGCGCAAGCAGAACCGCGCCTCCTTGAAAGGGCTGATCGAGACAGCGCTTGCGAGCGCCTCGGCGGCTGCCTGGGAAGAAAAGTTCAACCGCGCCGGTGTTCCGGCGGGCCGGGTGCTGACGATCCCGCAGGTGCTTGGCGAGCGCCAGGTGGTCGAGCGCGACATGACCACGCGTTTCCAGGGCCTGCCCGGCATGGAGCAGCCGCTGACAGTGGTGCGCGGCGGCTTCATGGTCGATGGCGCGGCACCCTTGCCGGTCCTGCCGCCACCGGTGCTGGGTGAGCATATGGACGAGGTTTTTTCCACCCTGCCGCCGCGCGCCAGGAGAAGCGCGTGAGCGAGAGAAAAACCGGCCGCGAGCGCGGCGAGGAGTGGTGGCAGACCGGCATCATCGAGATGGGCCCCGGCATCATCCGGCTGCGCGGCTATGAAATCCAGGAGCTGATCGGCCGCGTCAGCTTTCCGGCCACGATCTGGCTGATGCTGCGTGGCGAATTGCCAAGCGAGGAGCAGGCGGCGCTGCTCGGCATTGCGCTGGGGGCGGCCGTCGACCACGGGCCGCAGGCGCCGTCGATCGCCATTGCCCGCATGGCCATCACCTGCGGAGTCGGCATCAACAGCGCCATGGCGTCCGCCGTCAACGTGCTGGGTGACGTGCATGGCGGCGCCGGCGAACAGGCGCTGTCCTTCTATGGCGACATTGCCGTGGCAATTGACCAGGGTGTTGCGCTGGACCAAGCCGTAGCCGCACGGCTCGACCGTTTCTTCGCCGAGGAGAAAGGCTATGTGCCGGGCTTTGGCCATCGCTTTCACCCGGTCGATCCGCGCGCGCCGCGCCTGATCGCAGTGACGCGCGAATTTGCCGCGCGCGGCGTCGTCAGCGGACGCTTTGCCGACATCGCCGAGGCCGTCGAGGCGGAGGTCGCGCGCCGCAAGGGGAAGAAAATACCGCTCAACATCGACGGCGCCACCGCCGTCATCTATGGCGAGCTCGGCTTTCCGCCGCCGTTGACGCGCGGCCTGTTCGTGCTCTCGCGCTCGGTCGGCATCCTGGCGCATGCATGGGAGCAGTCGCAGCAAAGCGAGCGCAACAAAGGTCCGCTGCCGCGCGAATGGCTGTGGGCCTATACGGGCACGCCGCTGCGGCCATTTCCAGGGGACCAGGGTCCCGCTGAAGGGGACGAGGGCAAGTGAGGTTGGTCAGGCCGGGTCCGGCACTGCCGGCTGAGGCGGCGCCAGGTTGGCCATCAGCGTCGAGAGATCCGGCTCATCGATGAGCAACGCCGCGTCCTGCGGCTTGAGCCATGCCCGCTGGCGGCTCTTGGCCTCCTGCCAGTTGGCCAGTTCCTCGGACACCTCCAACAGATAGACGACGACGTCGACGCGCACGAAATTGTGCTCCAGCCGTTTCCAATAGGAATAGCTGCCGGCCGGCGCCTTGCGGGTCTTGCCGAGCACGCCGGCTTCTTCGCGCGCCTCGATGGTGGCGGCCTTGCGCCCGCTCTTGCCTTTCATGGGCCAGCCCTTGGGCACGATGAACCGCTTCGTCGCTCGCGACGTCACCAGCATCACTTCGAAATTGCCTGAAACGTCCAGGCGAAAGGGAATGGCGGCAACCTGGCGAATGCGTTCGCCTCGCCTTGCCTTGCGTACCGCCTTTTTCTTGGTCGTCGCCATGTGCTGAAAATCCGGTCGGCGGGCGCACCGCCGCACGCCGCCTGCAAACCCCTGATATGCCCGCGAGGCAATGAGGCATTTTTAGTAAATAAGTCGACTAAGTAAATCGCAAGCGACCGATATCAACGGCAAACACGCACAATCTGGTTGTTGACGATCTGAATCGGACAAGCTTGCCGGACGACGGGCACTTCGGGGCGCGGCTGCGGCACGATCCGACGGTCCTGCTCGCGATATTGCTGCTGCTGTTGCTGGAACTGCTGCCGCTGCAGGCTGTTGCGCAATTGCTGCAGCTGGTTCTGCTGGATCAGCCGGTTGGCGCTGGGATTGACGGACTGAGCCGCAGCAAATTGCATGATGCCGGCGAGCGTTGCCGCCGCCAGCATTGCCGACATGAGAACTGTCGATAGGCGAAGCGTCGACATCAGTTCATTCCCGTACAGATATAACCTCCTCTCTATATAGGGCGTTCGTCTCGATCTGCCATGGGCCGGTCTGCCATTGGCGGATCTGCCACGGGTTGGCGAAATCCCTGAGGATGCGGCCTGCCGCACTTGACAGAAAAGATCGATTGACCGCTCTATCGGGCGCGGATCTCGGGCTCAATCGCGGCTGACTCGAGGCACAATCGGGAGCATATTGATGAAAAGCAGGCAAGTATATTTCGCGGCGCTACTGGGCAGCATCTGTATTCTTGGCCCGGTGGCAGTCGCGGCGCAAACCAAGACCGACAAGGCGGCGCCTGCCGCCGCAGCGCCCGCCCCTGCTGCCGGCCCGACATTGCCTGGCGGCGCCTCGGCGCTGTCCGAGACACATGGCGACTGGACGGTCAATTGCCAGGTAACCGGCACGGCCAAGGTTTGCAGCCTGTCGCATCAGCAGTTCAACAAGCAGTCCAACCAGCGCCTGCTGGCGATCGAGCTGTCGAGCAAGAGCGGCGACGATGCCGCCGGAACGCTGGCGCTGCCGTTCGGCCTGGCGCTCGCCAAAGGCGTCAGCCTGACCATCGACGACCAGAAGCTGGAAGGCAGCCTGCCGTTCAACACCTGCCAGGCCGTCGGCTGCCTGGTGCCGGTGGCGTTCGATGCCAGCGTCACGCCGCTGCTCAAGGCAGCCACCACGCTGAAGATCGACGCCTTCGCGGCCGACACTGGTCAAGCGGTGAGTTTCACCATCCCGCTCAACGGCTTCGGCGGCGCACTGGCACGGACCGCGGAACTCTCGGCGGACTGAGCGGAAAACGTCCGGTCACTCAACCTCGCGCAGCCGGTACCCAACGCCGGTCTCGGTGGTGATGTAGCGCGGCTGGTCGGGCGACTTTTCGATCTTCTGCCGGAGCTGGCGGACATAGACCCTGAGATACTGCACGTCGGTCGAATCGCCCCACACCTGCTTCAGCAGGAAATGGTGGGTCAGCACCTTGCCGGCATGCTGCACCATAATGCGCAATATGTCGTACTCCTTGGGGGAGAGCTTTATCTCCTTGCCTTCGACCTTGACGATGCGCTTGACCAGGTCGACGCTGAGATCTCCGGTGTGGAACACCGGCTTTTCGCCCTGCTGCTGGAATTTGTGGCGCAGCGCGACGCGGATGCGGGCGACCAGTTCGTTCATGCCGAACGGCTTGGTGATGTAGTCGTCAGCGCCGAGTTCGAGCGCCGCGACGATGCCGGCTTCGTCGGTGCGGCTGGACAGGATGACCACGGGCACGTCGAGGCCGTCGTCGCGCCATTTCCGCAGGAGATCGAGGCCACCCATGCCGGGCAGGCCGAGGTCGAGCAGGATCAGATCCGGCTTTTGTGCATCGACGAGTTCGACCGCAGCCTTGGCGTTGGGCGCTTCGCTGACCGCATAGCCCTGGCTGCCGAGGCCGACGCGCAGCAGTTTGCGGATCGGCGGCTCGTCATCGACGACCAGTATGCTGACATTGGAATTTGTCATGCCGGATCACCAGATGCTTGCTCGTCCACACCTGATACGTCCGTATCGGACGATTGTACCAACCTCGGCATGCGGATTGTGAAGACTGCGCCCGGGCGATCGCTGCGGTTCGCCGCCATGATCGTGCCGCCCATCGCCTCGATGAAGCCCCGGCAGATCGACAGGCCGAGCCCGGTGCCGGCCTGGACCTGATCGCGCTTGCGCACCCGGTAAAAGCTGTCGAAGACGCGCTCCAGGTCGGCGGGCGGAATGCCCGGTCCCTCATCCATGATCTGCAGCGCGACGGAGCCATTGTCGGCCCAGCCCTGCAGCCGGATTGTCGATCCCTGTGGCGCGTATTTCGCGGCATTGTCGAGCAGATTGAACAGCATTTGTTCGAACAGCACGGGATCAAGCTTCAGCATCGGCAGGTCGGCCGGAATATCAACCTCGGTCTTGTGCCCGGCAGTGATCTTGCGTGCCCGCTGCAAGGCCGAGCCAACGACATCGCCGACATAGTGCAGGGCGAAATTCGGTTCCATGGCGCCCGATTCAATCTTGGTCATGTCGAGCAGATTGGCGATGAAGCGGTTCAGCCGTTCGGACTCGTCGAGCACGGTGGTCAGCAGCTCGGCCCGATCGTCCTCGGGCAGTGCCGGCGCAAATTCCCTGAGCGTGCCGGCCGCGCCCATGATTGCCGCCAGCGGCGTCTTCAGATCATGCGAGATCGACGTCAGCAGTGCCGAGCGCAAGCGGTCGGCCTCGGCCGCCAGCCTGGCGCGGTCGACATCGGCGACCAGCTGGATGCGCTCGATGGCAACCGCCGCCTGGTCGGCCAGCGCGTCGAGCAGGCGCTGTTGCTCGGGCGTCAAGAGCGGCCCCTGCTTGTCATTGTCGAGGCCGACGACGCCGATGGCGGTACGGCCGGTCCGCAAGGGCAGGTAGAGCCGTTTTGCCCCGGGCAGGGTATCGGCGCCACGGCCGGCAGCCCGGTTGTGTTCCCAAGCCCAGCGTGCAGCCGCGATGTCGGCCTCGGCCAGCGTGTCATCGGGGGGATAACCGGCCTTGACGGTGATCGTGCCTTCTTCCGGCAAAAGCAGCACCACGCGCAGCTTCAGCATCGAGGCGATCTGGAAGGCTGTGGCCCACAAAACGTCGTCGAGCGTGCCGGCGCCGGCGAGCTTCTTTGAAAAGAGGTAGATGTCCTCGGTGGCCCGAGCGCGTGAACGGGCGGCGGCTGCCTGACGCTGCACACGCGCCGTCAGATTGCTGGCGATGACGGCAACGACGAGGAAGACGGCGAAGGCAACGATGCTCTCCGGATCGCGGATCGTCATCGTGTAGCGCGGCTCGAGAAAGAAGAAGTTGAAGGCAATGGCGCTGAGGAAACAGGCGTACAGCGCCGGCCACAGGCCAAAGGTCACTGCCGATGTCAGCACCGCCAGCAGCAGCACGCTGGCAAGGTTGCGAACGTCGAGGAACTGATCGAGGACGGCGCTGACGGCAAGCGCGCCGGCGACATAGACGGTCGAGAAAAGATAAGGCCAGATTTGAAATGGCGTCTGCTCGGCCGCCGCCTTGACCCTCGACGTGGCCTCGTTGTCGCGCTCCGTTCCTGAAATGACATGGACGCTGATATCGCCGGCATTGCGGATCAGATCGTAGGTGAGCGAACCCTCGATCAGTTCGCGCCAGCGCGAGCGGGTCGGCCTGCCGACGACGATATGGGTGAAGTTGTTGGCCATGGCGTGGCGGACGATGTCCTGGGCGACGTTCTGGCCCGGAATGGTCGTCACCTCGGCGCCGAGCTGCTCGGCCAGGCGCAACAGTGTGGCCAGCCGGTCCTTGTCTTCCTCCGACATGCCGGCCGAACGCGGCGTGTCGACATGCAGCGCCGTCCACGGTGCGCGCAGCCGGTCGGCCAGCCGGCGCGCATAGCGGACACGAGACGCTCCGCCCGGACGCGCATCGACGCAGACGAGCACCCTTTCGCCCGCCGCCCAGGGGCCGGGAATGGCGTGCGACTGCATGTGGTTGAGCAACTGCTCGTCGACGCGCTGGGCGGTGCGGCGCAGCGCCAATTCCCGAAGCGCGATCAGATTGCCCGGCGAGAAATAGTTTTCGACTGCGCGCTGGGCAGTGTTGGGGAAATAGACCTTGCCCTCCTTCAGCCGCTTGATCAGGTCGTCGGGCGTGAGGTCGATGATCTCGATGTCGTCGGCCTGGTCGATGATGGAGTCCGGGACCGTTTCGCGCACCCTGACGCGGGTGATCTGTGCCACGACGTCATTCAGGCTCTCGACATGCTGGATATTGAGCGTGGTGTAGACGTCGATGCCGCGCGCAAGGATTTCCTGGACGTCGAGATAGCGCTTGGGGTGGCGGCTGCCGGGTGCGTTGGTGTGGGCGAGTTCGTCGACGAGCACCAGCGCCGGCCGGCGGGCGAGGATGGCGTCGATGTCCATCTCATTCAGCACGCGGTCCTTGTAGTCGACCTTCTGGCGCGGGATGACCTCGTAGCCGTCGACCAGCGCCAGTGTTTCCTTGCGGCCGTGGGTCTCGACGACGCCGATCACTACGTCGACGCCGTCGGCCAACCTGGCGCGGCCGGCCATCAGCATTTCATAGGTCTTGCCGACGCCGGGGGCCGCGCCGAGAAATATCCGCAGACGGCCGCGCTCTTCCCGTTCCGCATGCTCGAGCAGCGCGTCCGGAGAGGGTCTGGTATCGTTGCTTCTGGCGTCCGGCATCAGGCTCGATCATGAACGGCGCCGAGGATCGTGTCGATCCCCGGCCCCTGGCTTCAGAGATTGTCTCTCACTGCTTGGTATCGTCCAGTGCCAGGTTGAGCGCCAGCACATTGACGACCGGCTCGCCGAGGAAGCCGAGTTCGCGGCCTTCGACATGGCTGTCGACAAGCGCCTTGACCTTGGCTTCGTCGAAGCCCCTGGCCTTGGCCACCCGAGCGACCTGGAAATAGGCGGCGTCCGGGCTGATAGCGGGGTCGAGGCCGCTGCCGGACGTCGTCACCAGATCCATCGGCACCGGCTGGTTCGGGTTCTCCGCCTTCAGCTTTGCAACATCGCCCTTGATGCGGTCGATCAGCTTGGGGTTGGTTGGACCGAGATTGGAGCCGCTGGACGCTGCGGCGTTGTATCCGTCGCCGGCAGCCGAGGGGCGGCCATGGAAATACTTGTCGTCGGCAAAGCCCTGGCCGATCAGTTCGGAGCCGATGACCGTGCCGTTTTTCTCGATCAAGCTGCCATTGGCCTGGTGCGGAAACAGCGCCTGGGCGATGCCGGTCATGCCCAGGGGATAGATCAGGCCGGTCAAAACGGTGAAAAAGACGATCATGATAACAGCGGGTCTTATCTGAGTGAGCATGGACGTATTTCCTTAAGCGAGGCCGAGGCCGGTGACGATCATGTCGATCGCCTTGATGCCGACGAAGGGAACGATGATGCCGCCGAGGCCGTAGACCAGCAGGTTGCGGCTGAGCAGCGCGCCGGCGCCGATGGCGCGGTATTTGACGCCTTTAAGCGACAGCGGGATCAGAGCGATGATGATCAGCGCGTTGAAGATGATGGCCGACAGGATGGCGCTCTGCGGCGTCGCCAGATGCATGATGTTGAGCGCTTGCAGGGGGCCGATTGTATGTCCCGGCGCAACGTAGAAGACGGCAAACATGGCCGGGATGATGGCGAAGTATTTGGCGACGTCGTTGGCGATCGAGAAGGTCGTCAGCGAGCCGCGCGTCATCAGCAGCGCCTTGCCGATCTCGACGATCTCGATCAGCTTGGTCGGGTCACTATCGAGGTCGATCATGTTGCCGGCCTCGCGGGCGGCAACCGTGCCGGTGTTCATGGCGACGCCGACATCGGCCTGCGCCAAGGCCGGCGCGTCGTTGGTGCCGTCACCGCACATGGCGACCAGCTTGCCCTTGGCCTGTTCGTCGCGGATCAGCTTCAGCTTGTCCTCGGGCGTGGCCTGGGCGAGGAAATCGTCGACGCCGGCTTCGGCTGCGATCGCCGCCGCAGTCATCGGATTGTCGCCGGTGATCATCACGGTGCGGATGCCCATTTTGCGCAGTTCGGCAAAGCGCTCGCGGATACCACCCTTGACGATGTCCTTGAGGTGGACGACGCCGAGCAGGCGGCCGTCACGCTCGACGGCCAGCGGCGTGCCGCCCGACTTGGCGATCTCGTCGGCGATCGCCTGGAGATCCTTGACGGTGTCGCTGCCGGGGCGCGTGCCGTGAGTGGCCGATGTCGACTGGCTGACGTAGGCGAGAACCGTATCGACGGCGCCCTTGCGCACCGACGAGCCATCGATGTCGACGCCGCTCATCCGGGTCTGCGCGGTGAAGGGCACGAAGCTGGCATGCAAGGTTGCCATGTCACGGGCGCGGATGGCGTATTTCTCCTTGGCCAGCACGACGATCGAGCGTCCCTCAGGCGTCTCGTCGGCGAGCGAGGCGAGCTGCGCGGCATCGGCCAGTTCCTGTTCGGTGACGCCCTTGACCGGGCGGAATTCGGTGGCCTGGCGGTTGCCGAGCGTGATGGTGCCGGTCTTGTCGAGCAAAAGCGTATCGACGTCGCCTGCCGCTTCGACGGCACGGCCGGACATGGCCAGCACGTTGAAGCGCACCAGGCGGTCCATGCCGGCAATGCCGATGGCCGACAGCAGGGCGCCGATGGTGGTCGGGATCAAGGTGACGAACAGCGCGACCAGCACCGTCACCGGGATATAGCCGCCGGAATAGGAGGCAAAGCTAGGGATCGTGGCGGTGGCCAGCACGAAGATCAGCGTCATGCCGACGAGCAGGATGTTGAGCGCGATCTCGTTGGGCGTCTTCTGGCGCGAGGCACCCTCGACCAGCGAGATCATGCGGTCGAGGAAGGTGTGGCCGGAGGCGGCTGATATGCGCACGCGAATCCAGTCGGACAGAACCTGCGTGCCGCCGGTGACCGCCGAACGGTCGCCGCCGGATTCGCGAATGACGGGTGCGGACTCGCCGGTGATTGCCGCCTCGTTGACCGAGGCCACGCCTTCGATCACTTCACCGTCGGACGGGATGATGTCGCCGGCTTCGACCAGCACGATGTCGCCAACCTTCAGGCTGGTGCCGGGCACCAGCTTGAACCTGGAGCGGTCTTCGCCGGCAAGCAGCTTGGCCTGGGTTTCGGTGCGCGCCTTGCGCAGCGAATCGGCCTGCGCCTTGCCGCGGCCTTCGGCGACGGCCTCGGCGAAGTTGGCGAACAGCACGGTGAACCACAGCCAGATGATGATCTGCAGCGTAAAGCCGAAATCGCCGCCGCCGGTGGCGAGATCCTTGACGAACAGGACCGTGGTAAGAAGCGAGACGATGGCGACGACGAACATCACCGGGTTCCTGACCAGCGTGCGGGGGTCGAGTTTCCTGAAGGCGCCGCCGATGGCCGGCCACAGGATGCGGGCATCCATGATGCTCGCGGATTTGGACTGGCTCATTTGGTGGCTCCAGTATCTGAACTGTTGGCCGGCACCGACCGATCGGATGCCGAAAAGAGGGGCGGCGGACCATAGGCCAGCAGCCAGATCACGATCATGACTGCCGCGAGGCCGAGGAAGGTAGATACGCTGGGGAAGGGAGGGGGCGTTTCCTCCCCCTCATTGCCGGCTCGTGGGCCGGCTCGCGGCCGGGCCTTCATGCGTTTTGGGTAGAACCAGGACATGACAAGCCTCAGAATGTCTGGCCGTTGATGGCAGCCAGGTGCTCGACGATCGGTCCGATCGCCAGTGCCGGGAAGAAGGTCAGGCCGACGACGATCAGGATGACGCCGACGAGCAGGCCGACGAACAGCGGGCCGTCGGTCGGGAAGGTGCCGGCGGAAGCCGGAACCGTCTTCTTCGTCGCTAGTGAGCCGGCAATGGCAAGCGCTGGAATGATGACGAAGAAGCGACCCACCCACATGGAGATGCCGAGCGTGATGTTGTACCAGGGCGTGTTGCCGGAAAGGCCGCCAAAGGCCGAGCCGTTGTTGGCCGCCGCCGAAGTGTAGGCATAAAGAACCTCGGAGAAGCCATGCGGACCGCCATTGGCCGTCGAGGCGACGGCGCTTGGCAGCACGACCGCTATTGCCGTGAAGACCAGCATGACCAACGGCAGAGCGAGGATGGCGAGCATTGCCATCTTGACCTCCTTGGCCTCGATCTTCTTGCCGAGATATTCGGGCGTGCGGCCAACCATCAGGCCGGCGACGAACACGGTGATGACGATGAACATGACGATGCCGTAGAAGCCGGCGCCGACGCCGCCGACGATGACTTCGCCGAGCTGCATGTTGAGCATCGGGATCAGGCCGCCAAGTGCTGTGAACGAGTCATGCATGGCGTTCACCGCACCGCAGCTCGCAGCCGTGGTGATGACGGCGAATAGTGCCGAAGCGGCAATGCCGAAGCGGCTCTCCTTGCCTTCCATGTTGGCGCCGTCGACGCCCAGAGCATGGACCAGCGGATTGCCCGCGGCTTCCGCCCAGTAGCAGATAACGACGCCAGCGATGAACAGCACACCCATCGTGGCCAGGATCGCCCAGCCCTGGCGCTGGTTGCCGACCATGCGGCCGAAGAGGTTGGTGAGTGCAGCACCCAGCGCGAAGATCGTCACCATCTGGATCATGTTGGAGATGGCGTCGGGGTTTTCGAAAGGATGCGCGGCATTGGCGTTGAAGAAGCCGCCGCCATTCGTGCCAAGCATCTTGATGGCGACCTGCGAGGCGACCGGCCCAAGGGCGAGCGTCTGCTTGGCGCCCTCCAGCGTGGTGGCGTCGACATAAGGCCCGAGCGTCTGCGGCATGCCGAGCCAGACATAGACGAGGGTGAGCACGATGCTGAGCGGCAGCAGGATGTAGAGCGTGCAGCGGGTCATATCGACCCAGAAATTGCCGATCGATTTTGCCGAGGCGCGGGCGAAGCCGCGGATCAGCGCCACCGCGATGGCAATGCCGACGGCGGCCGACATGAAGTTCTGCACGGTCAGGCCGGCCATCTGCACGAGGTAGGACAACGTGCTTTCGCCGCCGTAATTCTGCCAGTTGGTGTTGGTGACGAAGCTGACGGCAGTGTTGAAGGCGAGATTGGGTTCGACCGATGCCATCCCGGCCGGATTGTAAGGCAGGACGCTCTGCAGGCGTTGCAGAAAGTACAGCACCAGGAAGCTGGCAAGGCTGAAGAAGATGATTCCTGCCGCGTAGGTCGTCCAGTGCTGCTCCTCGCGCTCGCTGGTTCCCGAAATGCGGTAGAGGCCGCGCTCAACGGGCCCGAGTATGGGCGAGAGAAAGGTGCGATCGCCATTGAAGACGCGGTACATGTAGCCGCCGAGCGGCTTCACCAGCAAAACGACGATCCCGCAATAAACCAGGATCTGTATCCATCCGTTGAGTGTCATGGCTTTCCGTGCCTTGCTTCAGAAGCGTTCTGGGCGAACGAGGGCGTATGTCAGGTAGACGAGCAGGAACAAGGTCACGCCGCCACCGAGGATGTAATCGACAAGCATGGTGCGATCCTTCCGCTTAAAGAGCGTCGCAAGCTTTGATGTAGGCGAGGGAAAGACCGAAGAACAAAGCCTCGATCCCGATGACGACGATGTCCATTTGTGTTGGTCCTTGCTTCTGCTTGTATTTGGCGCCAGCGACTGGCGAGCCAGAAATTCCATGAGAACGACCCGCCGTAGCTTCGATGGCTACGGCGCCCGGAGCGTTTTGCTCGAAGTGGAATATGGACCCGATCGCCATAAAGGTTCGAGACGGGCCGCGGAGGAAAGATATAAAATTCCTATAAAGATTTCCGGGAGATGGCTCGTTCCGGGCCGCTAGAAACCGACGCTATGATATCGCGACCCCTCTTGCGGCGGCTCCGTCTTTCGAAACAATGGGAACGCAAAATGAGGGAAAAACAGATGCTCGACATGGCACCATCGAAACAGGCGGCGACATGGCTTTCCGCGCTTGCACGGGCGCTGGAAACTTATGACGCCGAGGCCGCCGCCAACCTGTTCGTCGAGGATTGCTACTGGCGCGATCTGCTGGCTTTCACCTGGAACATCACCACGATGGAAGGCCGCGATGAGATCCGCGACATGCTGCAAGCGACGCTGGCGGAAGCGAAGCCCTCACACTGGACGCTGTCCGGCGAGGCGACCTCGGATGAGGGCACCGTCGAGGCCTGGTTCACGTTCGAAACGGCGGTCGCGCGGGGCGAAGGGATTGTGCGCCTTACGGACGGCCGCTGCCGGACCTTGTTCACGGCGGTGCGTGAGCTCAAGGGGTTCGAGGAACAAAAGGGACCGGCGCGGCCGCTTGGTATCCGTCACAAGGCCGATCCGAAGCGCGAAACCTGGGCGGAGGCGCGGGCGCGCGAGACGCGCGACCTCGGCGCCACCGAGCAGCCCTATTGCCTGGTGATCGGCGGCGGGCAGGGCGGCATCATGCTCGGCGCGCGGCTGAGGCAGCTCGGTGTGCCCACCATCATCATCGAGAAAAATGCGCGCCCCGGCGATTCCTGGCGCAACCGTTATCGCTCGCTCGTGCTGCACGATCCGGTCTGGTACGACCATCTGCCCTACATTCCGTTCCCGGAGAACTGGCCGGTGTTCACGCCCAAGGACAAGATGGGCGACTGGCTGGAGATGTACACCAGGGTGATGGAGCTCAACTACTGGGTCGCCACCAAATGCCTCAGCGCCAGCTATGACGAGGCCGAGAAGGTGTGGACTGTGGTGGTCGACCGCGTCGGCCGGCAGATCACGCTGAAGCCGAAGCACATTGTCTTTGCCACCGGCGCCTATGGCCCGCCACGCCAGATCGCGCTGCCCGGCGCCGAGACCTTCAAGGGCGAACTCCTGCATTCCAGCCAGTATGCAAGCGGCGAGAAATTCCGCGGCAGACGTGTCGCTGTCATCGGCGCGGCAAGCTCGGGGCACGATGTCAGCGTCGACCTCTGGGAGAGCGGCGCAGACGTCACCATGATCCAGCGGTCGCCGACGACAGTGGTGAAATCCGACACTCTGATGGAAGTCGGCTTCGAGATCTTCTCGGAAAAGGCTTTGGCGCGCGGCATCAGCACCGACAAGGCCGACCTGATCGTCGCGTCCACGCCGTTCGCGCTTGTACCCAAGGGCCAGCGGGATCTTTACGAGGTGATCAAGGCACGCGACGCAGACTTCTACGACCAGCTACGCGCCGCCGGCTTCGCCATCGATTTCGGGGAGGACGAGACCGGGCTGTTGATGAAGGCCTACCGCACCGGCTCCGGCTACTACAGCGATGTCGGCGCCTGCGAACTGATCATCAATGGCGAGATCAAAGTGAAGAGCGGCGTCGGCATCAGTTCATTGACGCCGACCGGCATCCTGTTCGACGACCGCAGCGAGCTGGCCGTCGATGCGATCGTCGCCTGTACCGGCTACCAGTCGATGAACGAGACCGTGGCGGCCATCGTCTCGCGCGAGGTCGCCGACAAGGTCGGGCCATGCTGGGGCCTCGGCTCCGGCGTCAAGGGCGATCCCGGTCCTTGGCAAGGCGAGCTGCGCAACATGTGGAAGCCGACGGCGCAGGACGCGCTGTGGTTCCACGGCGGCAATCTGGCGCTGTCGCGGTTTTACTCGAAATATGTGGCGCTGCAGATCAAGGCGCGGATGGAAGGGATTGCGACGCCGGTGTTTGGGGCGGTGAGTAACGCAGGGCGCTAGCGATCTCCTCCCCCCTCGAGGGGGAGATGTCGCCGAAGGCGACAGAGGGGGTCGCCGCGCGTGGAGCGCTGACCTCCAGCTGCCGCGAGGAGCTTGCGTCCGGTCGAACCGACCCCCTCTGGCCTGCCGGCCATCTCCCCCTCAAGGAGGGAGATTATCCACGCCCGAAATGCCGTGCCGCGACCTCGACATGCGTATGTGCCGCATGCGGCTCGAAGCGCTCGGTCTCGTTGTGGTCGGGCGCCTCGTTCGGCCACCAGACACCGCCGATAACAATGCCTTCTGAGACCAGCCGCTGATCCGCGATCAGCGCCGCACCGACCGCATCGACGAAGGTAAAGCGCCCGGGGCGCAGTCTCAGCACCGCGACATCGCCGACACCGCCAACTTTCAGCGTCCCAAGCTCCGGCCTGGCGATCGCCTCGGCTGGCCTTTGCGTGGCGGCGCGCAGCACCTCGACCAGCGGCATGCCCAGCGCCATCAGCTTCGACATGCAGACCAGTATGTCGAAGGCCGGACCGTCGACGCAGTAGAGATGCACGTCGCTGGAGATGACGTCGGGCGCGAGGCCCTCGGCCAGCATCGCTTTCGCCACGGCGAAGTCGAACGATCCCATGCCGTGGCCGATGTCGAAGATGACACCGCGTTCGCGGGCCAGCCGCATGTCCGGCCGCACCGCGCCGGAAGCGAACACCGGCGCGTTGGGGAACGGGCGAAAACAGTGCGTGAGGATGTCACCCTTGCGCAGGCGCGGCAGCACCTCGGAACGGCCGGGCGGCGGCTCGTCTATATGCGCCATCAGCGGCAGGCCGGCCCGGTCGGCGGCTTCCAGCGCGAGGTCCACCGGCGCGATGCCGCTGGTGCCGCCGGCATGCTTGCCGGAGCGCACTTTTACGCCGACGACGACACCGGCGTGCTCGCGCACCGCGGCCACCGTCTCGCGTGGCTCGCAGAGCCTGAGATCGCTGCATTCGCCGACAGAGACGCTTTGCGAGAAGCCGAATATGCCGGCAAAGGAGATGTTGACATAGGCCAGGATGCGCACCTTCGAGCGCTCGATGACATGGCGGCGAAAGCCCAGAAAATTGCCGGCGCCGGCGCTGCCGGCATCGATGAAGGTCGTGGTGCCGCTCTTGGCCGCCAGCCGGTCGGCGTCGACGCCCAGCGAGGTGCCGCCCCAATAGACATGGCTATGCAAATCGATGAGGCCGGGCGTGACGATGCAATCACGAGCGTCGACTATCTCGGTGTGGCGTGCTCGGCATCGATCGCCGCCTCGATGGCCACGATGCGTCCGCCCGCAACGGCGACATCGCGCGGCGCGTCCAGGCCCGAGGCCGGATCGATCAGGCGGCCGCCCTTGATCAGGAGATCGAACTGCATCGGCGCCTGCCTCTCTTCGTTTTGGGGCATGATCTCTGGACAAAACGGTTTCCGTTTGTCCGAGAAAACCCCGTCTCCACTTTTCGGGATCATGCCCCGGCTGGTCAAACCGGCCGGTAGGCGACGGCTTCGACCTCGATCTTGATGTCGATCATCAGCCGCGATTCGACCGTGGTGCGGGCCGGCGGATTCTTCGGGAAGTGCTTGGCGTAGACGGCATTGAAGGCGCCGAAGTCGCGCGCGTCCTCGAGCCAGACCGTGGTCTTGACGACATCGTCCATGGTGCAACGGGCCAGCGCGAGTGCCGCCTTCACATTCTGCAGCACCTGCTCGGTCTGCTCGGTGATGCCGCCCTTGACCACGATGCGGTCGCCGTCGACCGGCACCTGACCTGAGATGTAGACGAAATCCCCGGCGCGCACGGCCGGCGACAGCGGCACGTGGGATGTTCCAAAACACTCTTTGGGCAAGGGAAACTCCTGTTCAGAATGGCGGGCCGCGCCCCGTTTTCGCCGACCGCTCTACGCCTGTCCCGGTGATCCTCATAGGGGGCTTTTTGGAAAGCAACATTTTTCCAAACGCGTGTTGCTTTATCGCAGGCTCGCCAGCATCTTGCGCGTCGCATTTTCCCGACAGGAGATTTCAATGACCTTCGACAAGAACCCGTTTCCAGAGGGCGATGCCGATCGTCACGCGCTCTGGGAAATGCTGGTGCGGCGCGACATCGACGCCTTTATCGGTCAGGACTGGTCGATGGTCGAGGATAATTTCCTCGCCGACAGCTTCTTCGGCATGCATGCGCATTTCCTCAGCGATGCCGACGCCTGGCGTCTGCAATTCCCGAGCCTTGCCGTCTATCGCGACGAATGGCTGCGCCAGGCCAAGGAGACGGCGGCGACCGAATTCGCCGAGCCGCTGCGCGAGGCGCTGTTTCGCGTCACCAACATGCGCGACATCGACGTCGATGGCGACCGCGCCGTGCTGCACAAGAAGTTCAACGGCTCGGTGGCCAAGGCCGATGGCAGCGTCGACAAGCTGAAATGGCAGACGCTGTATTTTTGCAGGAAGGTGGCGGGCCACTGGAAGATCGGCGGCTTCGTCGGCTACATGCCACATCCCTTGGGGATCTGAGTCTTGCCGCTTATGCTACTGCCGGCCTTCGCGCACGAAGACGTGCGCCTCCCGGGCTGCAGTTGTAAAAGCTCGCCAACCGAACTCACTCGAGCTCAAGCGAGTTGAACGGGACAGGTTCGTCCCACAGGGCTAGCGGGAGCGGTGGTCGAACACGACCGCCATGGTCTTACCAATTGCCGCCATGACGACGAGTTCGACGAGATCGTCGTCGCTGTCGACACAGGTTGGATCCATGCGGCGGATGGCGTCGAGCGCCGCTCTAGTCGAGACGGTATCGCCGGCGCGGAATCTGGAAAGCGCAGAGGAAACAAGGTTCTGGGTTGTCACGTCGATGACAGGTACGCTCGGCACTACGTTCATGGCTTCCTCCTGCCAAGAACCCTCTCCCGAAGGAAATAATACGCCGAACGACGGCGTGTGCCAGCGGAATCGTGGTCCGACCAGATTGCCGGGAGGGCACGTTTGCGTGTTTGATAGGGTCGAGCCCACAGCGTCCAGGACCGGATATGAAACTGTACTTCAGCCGCAATCCCAATCCGCGCCTTGCGGTAGCAACGGCACGTCATCTGCAGGCCAAGGTCGAGTGTGAGTTCGCGGCACCCATGGCGCCCGGGCAGGCTGAGCGGTTTCGTCAGCTCAATCCCAATCTTACCCTGCCGATATTGGCATGGACGGGCGGCAGCCTGTGGGAAGCCGACGCCATAGCCTGCCTTCTGTCGCGCGAAGCGGGTTCGGATTTCTGGCGCGGCGGCGGCGACCAACCCGACATGATCCGCTGGCTGAGCTGGGGCAAGGAAAATTTCGTGCGGGCCTGCGACATCGTGCATTTCGAGCGCGGAACCAAGCAGCGCTACGGGATTGGGCCCGTCGACCAGGGCAAGGTCGAGGAGGGGCTGGCGGAGTTCCGCATCGCGGCAGCGATTCTCGAGGCGGAGCTCGCCAAGCGGCCATGGCTTGTGGGCAAGTCGCTCTCCTATGCCGATTTCCGTATGGCGACGTTTTTGCCGTTCAACGATGCAGCCGGCCTGCCGCTGGCGGACTATCCCTCTGTTCTGGGTTGGTATCGCCGGCTCGAAGCCATCGATGCCTGGCGCGATCCCTTCGACGGGCTGGACGCGCCGCTTCTGCCGCCGGTCAACTCCGCTTGATGTGCTTCCCTTTGGGCAGATGGGCTGATGTGTGGCGCTTTGGCAGCATAGGTGTGGAACAGCGGGCGAGTTGCCATGGCGCGCTCGACGGCTCGCGGCCGGGTTGATAAGCCCTGTCCGCAAGGAGAGTCGTGACATGACCGTAGCCATCGAGATGGGACAGACGACGGCGGGTGCGCCGGCGGCGCTCGACCTTGAGGAGCTGCTGGCGACCCGGCTTCTGGTGCAAGGCAATTCCGGCTCCGGCAAATCGCACCTTTTGCGCCGGCTCCTGGAGCAGAGCGCGCCCTGGGTGCAGCAGACCATCATCGACCCGGAAGGCGATTTCGTCTCGCTGGGCGACCATTACGGCCATCTGGTCATCGATGCCGAGGAGCATACGGAGCGTGGCCTGCAGGCAGCCGGCGAGCGGGCGCGCATCCACCGCGTCTCCACGGTGCTCAATCTCGAAGGGCTCGATGCCGAGAACCAGATGCGGCGCGCCGCGGCCTTCCTCGGCGGCTTGTTCGAGGTCGCCCGCGAACATTGGTACCCGATGCTGGTGGTGGTCGACGAAGCGCAGCTGTTCGCGCCCGCCGTAGCCGGCGAAGTGTCCGACGAAGCGCGCAAACTCTCGCTCGGCGCCATGACCAATCTGATGTGCCGCGGCCGCAAGCGCGGCCTTGCCGGCATCATCGCCACGCAGCGGCTGGCAAAGCTCGCCAAAAATGTCGCGGCGGAGGCGTCCAATTTCCTCATGGGCCGTACCTTCCTCGATATCGACATGGCGCGCGCCGCCGACCTTCTGGGCATGGAACGGCGTCAGGCCGAGGCGTTTCGAGACCTGGAGCGCGGGCACTTCATGGCGTTGGGCCCAGCGCTGTCGCGCCGTCCGCTCGGCGTGCGCATCGGCCAGACCGAGACCAGCCCGCGCAACGGTACGCCGCGGCTGATGGCAATGCCGGAAACAGCGCTTGAAGACGCGCGCGCCATCATCCTGGCGGCGCCGCCGCCCGAGACGATGCGCGCGCCGCGCCGGATGGCGTCGCCGGAGCTGCTCGACCAGCTGATGGCGGCCAAATCGGCGGCGATGGAGATCCGCCCGGAACCTGCGGAACCGGCGGTAAGCGCCGAGGATAGGGCCGAGCGGCGAGAGCGGGTGGACCGTGTCCTGCGCGCCATCCTGGCGCAGCCCGATGCGGGTTTCCGCGTCATCGGCGTGCTTTATCAGGAGTTCGTCGTCCGCTGCCGCATCGAAGGCCTCGCTTCGGTGGTGCCGGACCTCTCAGAATTCCGTCGCATGCTGACGCGTGCCCGCGCCGGGCTCGGCGCCGACATGGCAGGCGATGACGCCTGGCAGGACGTTTCCGTGCGCGCCTCGCTCCTGCCCGAGGACATGCAGGGCGTGTTCATGATGATCGCCCGCGCCGCCAAGGAGGGCTGGCCGTGCCCGAGCGACGCGGCGATCGCGCGCGCCTACGGCTCGCATTCGCTGCGGCGCGCCCGGCGGCTGCTCACCTATATCGAGGAGCAGGGCCTCATCGTCTGCCAGCTCGACGGCACCGGCCGCCGCACGGTGACGCTGGTCGAGCTCGCCTGGGCGACGGCGCCGGGCGACCCCAATGCCGCGGAGGCGGAACAGGGCAGCCTGGCGCTGTGAAAGGCGAACAGGCAGTTACCTGACTTGCTTGCGCGGTTCTGAACAAGATGTGTTTCGCCGATCGGCGCGCGACGATTTATGATGGGTTTCCGAGAATCGCAGAACGGTTCGGGCGGGAGGGTTGTCCGGTGCGGTTGAAATCTCTGGCTGTCTTTGTCTTTGGCCTCCTCGCCGTCGCCGGCATCGCCTTGACGATGTCTGCCCGGTCTTTTGCCGCGTCCTCCGATATACCGGCCTGGCTGCAGGCCCATGTCGGCAATGACGACGGCGAGATTTCGCAAGTGGTGCTGGAGCGGGCGCGCGCGCTTTACCTGAAGAAGGTCGCGCAAGGCGCGGTCCACAATGGCTGCTATTTCGCCATGGATGCGACGCGCCCCGGCGATCTCGGCAATGGCGTGCTAGGGCGGCGCTACTACGTCATTTGCGAGGCCAAGCAGTCGTT
Organism: Mesorhizobium sp. P160219; assembly: GCF_057786095.1. NCBI lineage: Bacteria > Pseudomonadati > Pseudomonadota > Alphaproteobacteria > Hyphomicrobiales > Phyllobacteriaceae > Mesorhizobium > Mesorhizobium sp. P160219. The sequence goes on along the minus strand of NZ_JBYNWG010000001.1, from coordinate 6,482,255 downwards.
CAGGGCGATCTCGTCGGGCCATGGCGGCGGCCGCAATTTGAAAGGCGTGGTCGATTTCTCCAACGGCAAACGCTGCGCGAGAAACTTCGGCAATGCCCTGGACTCGTCCTTGACGACCGGTGGCGCCTATATGACCGGCGAGGCAAAGACCTCATTCAAGGGTTTTTACCGCATCGGCGCAAAAAAGGACCAGGCGCTGCTGCGCACCTTCATCCAGTTCGACGGTGAGGGGGAGACGGCGAATGCCAGGCAGCGGGTGATCGGCGGCCACGCGGCGCGGCTGTTGCGCGGCATGTGCCTGCGCAAGAACCCGAACAGCTCCTATGCCGACCATGACGGCTTCGTGCCATACGGCAAGCTGGTGGATTATGCCGGCGGCCGCAGCAATGGCTGCACCAGCTGGTCGCCGGCCGACGCCGACCAGATCATTTCGATGGTGAAGGGCAATCCGACGACGCTCTATATCTACCCGGAATCGCGCGACATCACCGCCGTTGGTAAATCGGGCGCCTATTGGAATGCGTCCTGCCTGAAGGAGATCGGCAAGCCGAAATTCTGGCCGCGAAAGAGCCTTGAGCCGATCATCGCGCAATACGCCAAGGACAACCCGCCACCGCCGCCGCAACCGTTGCCGATCTGCACCGGGCCGTGAGGGATGAGTCCTCGGCTCGGCATTGTCGGCGGCGCGGACTGGCTGGGCGGCGCCGCCGATCCGATGGGCTCTACTGATTGATCTCGGGTTCGACGAGCTTTGCCAGATTGCGCAGCGACTCCTGCCAGCCGAGATAGCAGGCTTCGGCCGGAATAACGTCCGGAATGCCGGCCTGCGTGATGTCGAGTTCCGTGCCGACCGACACTTTCTTCAGGAGCACGGTCACTTCGATCTGGCCGGGCAAATTGGGGTCGTCGAATTTGTCGGTGTAGCGCAGGCGCTCGCCGGGAACGAGTTCGAGATATTCGCCGCCGAAGGAATGGCTGCCGCCCGTCGTGAAGTTTCGGAACGACATCTTGAAGGCGCCACCGACTTTCGCGTCGAAGCTGTGTACCGTGCAAGTGAAGCCGTTCGGCGGAAGCCATTTCGCCAGCGCGTCGGCTTCTGTGAATGCGCGGTAGACCTTCTCCGGGCTGGTCGTCAGAACGCGGTGCAAACGTACGGTGCTTGGCATCTCTTCGGTATCCTTTGTGGTTTCGTTGTTCGATGCCCCAAGGACGGGTGAACCTCACCCGGTCCGACACAGCCTGTCAAATTTTCTTGAGCCCTTTGCCGGCGGCCATCCGCCCACGACTTCGACCGCCGCCTCAGGCAGGCGGCCGTGTCGCGTCAAATTTGCATGCATCATTGACAGATTGCTTAACTTTTCGGCGCGGATCTCACAATTTATTAAAATTGTAAGTCTCTCCTACAAAGTTGTATTAGGATCGGCTTAACGCCTTCGGCATTATCTATTAAATGATGGGCGACGATCTCCTTGGTGTACTATAGAATGATTCCCTGGAACGACGGATCAATTTAAGAGTTGATCCGAAATGGTCGCTCGAAGGTTGTCGAACGACCAAGGCAGCACGCGCAAGGAGTGTCGGAATGGCCACAGTCCTCAACGCCAAAGGCATTCCACTTCCCTATACCGGCGCTTCCACCCATTGGTTCTCGGCGACTGGAGGCGCGTCTTACCGCTACGGCACCTCGGGCAACGATTCCTTCTGGGGCGACACCAACGTCAAGGTCACCATGTATGGCGGCGCGGGCGACGACTATTACCATCTCTATTCGACGATCAACAAAGCGGTCGAGAACTACGGCGCGGGCGTCGACACGATCGATACCTGGATGAGCTACAAGCTGCCCGCCAATTTCGAGAACCTCGTCGTCACCGGCGACGGCCACTATGCCTTCGGCAATGCTCAGGACAACATCATAACGGGCGGCGCTGGCAGCCAGACGCTGGACGGCGGCAAGGGCAATGACGTGCTGATCGGCGGCGCCGGCGCCGACACCTTCATCGTCACCAAGGGCAATGGCAGCGACCTGATCTCCGATTTCGGCGCGACCGACACGGTGCGCCTCAACGGCTATGCCTTCACCTCGTTCGAGGCCGTCCACGCCAATATGGTCCAGGTGGGATCGAACGTGCAGCTGAACCTCGGCTCGAGCGAGGTGCTGGTGTTCCACAACACCACGATCGACAAGTTTCAGCCCGGCCAGTTCGAGCTGCCGATCGACAAGACCGGCATGACGCTGTCCTTCAACGACGATTTCAACACGCTGAGCCTGTGGAACGGCCAGAGCGGCATCTGGGATTCCAATTTCTGGTGGGGGGCGCAGAACGGCAGCTCGCAGCCCCAGAACGGCGAGCTGCAATGGTATATCGACGCCAATTATGCGCCGACCAGCTCGGTCCATCCGTTCAGCGTCGCAAGCGGCGTGCTCACCATAACCGCGGCGCATGCGCCCGACGACATCAAGCCGCTGATCAACAATTACGAATACACTTCCGGCATACTGACGACGCACGACACCTTCTCGCAGACCTATGGCTATTTCGAAATGCGGGCCGATCTCCCGGAAAACGCCGGCGCGTGGCCGGCCTTCTGGCTTCTGCCCGAAGACGGTTCATGGCCCCCGGAACTCGACGTGATCGAAATGTATGGGCAGAACCCGAATGCGCTTCTCATGACCGCGCACACAAATGAGACGGGAACCCACACCACGGTCGGGTCGACGGTGAATGTCTCCAACACCGACGGCTATCACACCTATGGCCTGTTGTGGACGCCGGATAAGCTGGTCTGGACCTATGATGGCGTCCAGGTCGCGGAAGCGGCGACGCCGTCCGATATGAACAAGCCCATGTATATGCTGGTCGACCTTGCGGTCGGCGGTCAAGCCGGCGCGCCGCCCGACCATCTGGCGACGCCCGCGCAAATGAAGATCGACTATATCCACGCCTATACGCTGAACGATTTGCAGCAGAGCCATCTGAGCACGACAGCCGAGCACGCGGTCTAGATGTCACGGGACCGCGCGCCACTCAGGGATACGGCCATCGGCCTGCGCCCGGTTTTCCTGCGCGGCATCGCCGATATCGGCATCTTTTCGTTGCTGATCAACATCCTGCTCCTGGTGATCCCGCTCTATCTGCTGCAGGTCTACGACCGGGTGTTGCCGTCCTCCAGCGTCGAGACGCTGCTTTATCTCTCGGTCATGGCGGTCGTCGCGCTCGCTTTCCTCGGCCTGCTGGACGCGGTCCGCGCCATCTACGCGCAGCGTGTTGCGGCCACCGTCGACCAGAAACTGGGCGCGCGGACATTCGCCGCCTCGCTTGGCGCCAGACATGCCGGCAGCGGGCTGTCGCCGCTGAACGACCTTGCCACGACTTGCGCCTTCATCAGGTCGCGCGGCGTGGCGGTGCTGTTCGACCTGCCGTTTGCGCCCGTCTTCCTGGCCTTGCTCTATTTCATCCATCCCGTCCTGTTCTGGCTGACGCTCGCCGGCGCCGTGCTGCTGTTTCTCTTGGTCGCGGCCAACCAGCTTGCCATCGGCAGGAACGATGCCATGTCGGCGGAACGCTCGGCGGTGGCCAGCCAGGCGGAGCAGGCCTTCGCCCGCAACACCGACACGCTGCGCGCCATGGGCATGGTGCAAAATGCCGCCGCGGTCTGGGGACAGCAGGTTGCTGAGGCGCTGACCCTGCATGACCGTTCAGGAAGCGCCAATGCGATCTTCAGCGCGACGTCGCGGGCGCTGCGCATGATGCTGCAACTGGCGATCCTCGGCGCCGGCGCGTGGCTGGTGCTACAAGGGCAGATGACCGCCGGCATGATCTTCGCTTCGTCGCTGGTGTCGTCGCGCGCGCTGCAGCCGCTCGACCAGCTGATCGGATCCTGGCGGCAGATCGTCGACGCCAAGCGATGCTGGAAGCGGCTGGACACCGCCCTTGCGGCGCAACCAGCGCAGGGGCGCAAGCTCGCACTGCCCGATCCATTGGGCGCGATTTCGGTGCAGGATCTGTTCTTCATCGCGCCGACTGCGGCTTTCGGCACGGAGCCCATCCTCAAGCGGTTGAATTTTGCCATCGGCGCCGGCGAAGCGGTGGCGATCGTCGGCCCGAGCGGGGCCGGCAAATCGACGCTGGCGAAATTGCTTGTGGGCGCGCTGCAGCCGACCGGCGGCGCGGTCAGGGTCGACGGCGCCGACCTGAGGAGCTGGGACGAAACCCAGCTTGGCAGGCATATCGGCTATCTCGCGCAGGAGGTGGAGCTTTTCCCGGGATCGATCGCGCAAAATGTCGCCCGCTTCGAACCCGACGCCGATGACGCCGCGATCGTCGAAGCGGCCAGGCGCGCCGAGGCGCATGAGCTGATTCTCACGCTGCGCGACGGCTATCAGACCATGATAGGCCCGTCGCATACCGTGCTGTCGGGCGGCGAGCGCCAGCGGATAGGGCTGGCGCGCGCCTTCTACGGCAAGCCACGCATGCTGGTGCTGGACGAGCCCAACGCCCATCTCGACGGCAGTGGGGAGGCGGCGCTCGAAGGGATGCTTTCGGCCGCGCGAAGTGTAAGCGTCACGACAGTCGTCATCACGCATCGCCCTTCGATCGCCGCGGCCTGCGACCGCGTCATGGTCCTGCGCAACGGCATGGTCGAAGCTTTCGGCCCTGCGAGCGAGGTGCTGAGGCAACCGGCGGCCGGCAAGGCCGGGAGCGCGGTGGTGACAGGCTCGTTCGTGCCGACCGTGCGCCCGCACAGCGTCCGCTTCGGGTCATAGACGATGATGCAGCAGAGCCTCGCCTTCGAAGGTCGACCGCGCACCGACTTCCGCCGCATGGCCGTCGTCGGCTACGTGGCCATAGCGCTCTTCGTCGGCTGCTTCGGCTATTGGGCGGCGAACGCGCCGCTCTCCGGCGCGGTGATCACCTCCGGCACGATCTCGGCGACGGGCGGCAACATCCTCATCCAGCACCCCGAGGGCGGCATCATCGAGCAGTTGCTGGTGCATGAAGGCGACCGCGTCCAACAAGGCGAACCGCTGGTCCTGCTCGACCGCAGGGCGGCCGAGACCGACCTCAACCGGCTGACCAGACAGACGATCGCGCTCAGGGCAAGTGCCGCGCGACTTGAGGCCGAGCGCGACGGATCGGACAGGCTGGCGCCGATCGCCGAAGCAGCACCCGCGCCGTTCCAGCGCGATTTCGACAATCTGGTGCACGAACAGCAGAAGGAGTTCGAGGCCAGGCTCGCCCGGTTCCGCTCCGAGCAGTCGATCCTGGCGCAGCGCGTCGCCATGCATCGTGAGTCGGCGCTGGGACTGGAGGCGCAGAAACTCGCCATCCAGCAACAGGCCGAGATCGTGAAGAAGGAACTCGGCATCAAGACCGGCCTGCTCGACAAGGGTCTCACCAACCGCAGCGAATATTCGCAGCTTCTGCGCAGCGAGGCCGATCTGGTCGGCCAGGCCGGCGCGCTGGAGGCGGATATCGCAGCGACCAAGACGCAGATCGTCGAAGCCCAGGCGCAGGTCGAGCGCGCGACCACGCAGCGCGTCGAGGACGCGCTGACCAAGCTCGACGAGGTTCGCACCAGCCTGGCCGACATCGGCGAACAGATCACCGCAGCCGAGGCGGTGCTGGGGCGCACGACGATCAAGGCGCCGGCAGCCGGCATCGTGGTATCCTCGATCTACAACTCCAAAGGCAGCGTGATTGCGCCGGGGCAGAAGATCATGGAGATCCTGCCGACCGCGTCGGGCCTCATCGTCGACGCGAAGCTGCGGCCGAAAGACGTGGACCTGGTTCGCGTCGGCCAGCCGGCGAAGCTCAGGCTGTCCGCCCTGAACGCGCGCCTCACCCCTGAGGTCCCGGCTACGGTGACGCAAATTTCCGCCGACCGGCTGATCGATGAAACCACGCATGAGGCGTATTTCCGCGCCAGGCTGAAGATCACCGACACGCTGCCGCAGGGCGTGAAAGCCGAGCAGCTTTACCCGGGAACGCCGGTCGAGGCGTTTATCAGCACCGGCGACCGAACCTTCCTCGAATATCTGGCGCGGCCGATGCTGGACTCGTTCGCGCGGGCGTTCACGGAGCGATAGGCGCCAACTCGTCCTCCCAGTTGACGCCGCCGTAGAGCACCCTGAGAATCACCACCTGGTCGCCTTCTACGGTGAAGGCCACAGTCAGGCGGCGCTCGAAGCCAACGATGCGAAGCCCCGGCCGCACATCATCCCTTAGGGTTCCGCGTTCCGAGGCATAGTCGAGACCCAGGCAAAATCGCTCGATCCGCTCGATGTAGCGAAGGGCGGTGAGGTTGCCGGATGCGTGAGCGACCGTATCGTATATCCATAACAGGTCCGTCTGGGCTTCCGGCAAAAGGACAACATGCCGGCGCTTCACACGTTCCCCTTGAGGCGAGCTGCGTGATGTGCGCGAATGCTGTCAAAAGACTTGTCGGCCGGGATGGCCTGGGAGGGGTCTGCCTTCCACCTATCATAGGTCGGCGCGACCTCCTCACGCAGCCAGCGCTCCACAGCGGCGTCGCGTTCCTGCAATGCGCGAAGACCGGCGCGGATCACTTCACTGCTGGTCGCGTATGTGCCGGACCGAACGAGCTGGTCGATGAAAGCAGCCTGCTCGGCCGGCAGGCTGAAGGTGCGTTTTTCGGTGGCGGACATGGATCCCTCCTATCAGGTTGGTATGATATTATCATACCAACGGCGAGATTGCACGCCCCAATATAGGCTTTGGGACCGCTCCCCTTGGCGTCGGCAAAGACACCGGACATTCGGTTCGGATGCCTGAGATGGGTCGGCGTGATGCCGGTCTGCTGGCGGAAGACACGGCTGAAATGGCCGGCATTGGGAAAACCGCAGCGGTAGGCGATGTCGCCGATTGCCAAGTCGCTCCCCTCCAGCAGCGACTTGGCCTGATGTACGCGCAGCGCAAGATAGGCGGCCATCGGGCCGATGCCGAGCTCGGCGCCGAACAGCCGCTCAAGCTGGCGCCGGGATAAATGCAACCGGCCCGCGATCTCGGCGACCGACAGCGTCTCCTGGAGATTGCTTTCCATCAGAAGCAGCGCCCGTTTCACCGCTCGGCTCGACGCGGCCGGAAAGAGATCGCCGACGGGCTGCACATCCAGGCTCGAGCGGATGCGGTCGAGCACGAGGGTCTTGGCGGCTTTTTCCGCAGCCTTGCGGCCGATGAACTGCGACACGAAATGGCCGGCAAGGTCGGCCGCACCCGTGCCTCCGGCGCAGGTCGAGCGGCCCCTATCGACGGAAAACAGGCTGTCGGCATGGGCGTTCACATCAGGGAATTGGCTGCGGAAATCCTTGATGTGAAACCAGCTGACGGCAGCACTGTAGCCATCGAGCAGACCGTAGCGCGCGAGCACGAAGCTGCCGGTGCAGAGTGCCGTCAGCGGCACGCCCTTTTCGGCCGCCCGCAACAGGAAGGCCTCCTTTTCGGAGCTGAGGCTGCGGTTGGTGTCGAGCAGGCCGACCACGACGACATTGTCGAACTCCTGCGGATTGCCGATCGCCTTGGTCGGCAGCAACTCGACACCGCAACTCGCCCGGATCGGCAGGCCACGCTCGCCGACGATCTCCCAGTCGAACTCGATCCGGCGGCTGCGGTCGCCTTCATCGCCGGCCAGCCGCAGCGTGTCGATGAACAGCGACAGCGGCGACAGCGTGAAGTCGCGAACCAAGAGAAACGCAAACCGCCTGGCCATTGTTGCTCCGAAACCGTTCCTTCGGGTGGATGGAGCCTAGTTGCTGAAGATTGGCACGGACTCGAGCACCATGCCCCTCAGGATTGGCCGCCAGAATCGGAGATGAGATTGACGACCTTAGTGTGCAACCGGTCGGCCATCTCTTCTCCAATGTTTCGAGAATAGGTCCAAAAGAGCTTTGACCGATTGTTGGAGCCGAATGTAAGGATGATCTTCGGTTAGGCGGGAGGGAGCATGGGTCTCGACTTGGCGGTTTTTAAAAGCGTTTCGACCATGGAGCGGGAATTCCCCGGCTATCGCTTTCAGCGGGATCCGGAAAACGGCGAATGCGAGGTGATCCATCCCGAAGACGTGACTCTCACCTGGGACGATGTCACAACGCGTGACTGGCGTGTCGGAAACATAGCCCACATTGCGGCGCTCGGGGAGCTGATTGCCGGTCTTCTCGGCGAAGGGTCAGCGCTGGAACGGATGGTCCTCCTTTCAGCCAGCGGTGTTGGAGACGTCATCGAGGAGCCGAGCTTCGGCGAGCTTGAGCGCGAATTGCGACTGATCGAATCCAGCACCGACCCATGGGTTCGGGAATTTGCCGATGGACTAGTGGAATTGATCAGTATGGCACGGCGTGAGAAAAACCCTATCGTGTTTGTGTAACCTGCAGCACCAAAGCGGAGCCCAAGCCATGACCCTGACCAATCGCGATATCATCGAGCTGACGGCATGGCGCCGCAAGCTGCACCAGCGGCCTGAAATCTCCAACGAGGAAGAACAGACCGCCAAGGAAGTCGTCAGCTTCCTCGCCGATACAGGGCCGGACAAGGTGCTGACCGGCCTCGGCGGTCATGGCGTGGCGGCGGTCTATGACAGCGGCCAGGCGGGGCCGACGGTGCTGTTCCGCTCGGAGATCGATGCGCTGCCGATCGAGGAGCTTTCGGGCGTCGAGCATGCCTCGCAGGTGCCGGGAAAATCGCATATGTGCGGCCATGACGGCCACACCGCGATCCTGGCCGCACTCGGCCGCCAGCTCGGACGAGAACGGCCGGCGCGCGGCCGCGTCGTCTTGATGTTCCAGCCGGCGGAAGAGACCGGCAATGGCGCGGCCGGCGTCGTCGCCGATGCGCGCTTTGACGAGATCGCGCCGGATTTTGCTTTCTCCCTGCACAATCTGCCGGGCGTGCCGTTCGGCGAGGTTCGCCTCAAGCCCGGCGTGGTCAACTGCGCCTCGCGCGGCATACGCATCGTGCTGGACGGCAAAACCGCGCATTCGTCCATGCCCGAAACCGGCGTGTCGCCGATGCTGGCGGTGAGCGAGCTCATGCCGCTGCTGCCGGCGCTCGGCCGCGGCACCTTTGCCGACGATGATTTCAGCATGGTCACCGTCACCCATGCGACGATGGGCGAGGCCGTGTTCGGCATCGCGCCTGCTCACGCCGAGGTGTGGGCGACGCTGCGTACAAGGCGCGACGAGCGCATGGCGGAACTGGTCGCGGCGGCGGAAGCGTTGGCCACCAGGATCGCGGCCGAGCACCACCTTTCCGTGCGCTGCGACTATCACGAGATCTTCGTCGCCAGCGTCAACGCTCCAGACGCGGTGGAACATCTCAACCGCGCGTTGGACGAAGAGGGTGTGCCGCGCAGCGAGGAAGCCCTGCCGATGCGCGCCTCGGAGGATTTCGGCATTTTCGGCCACAAGGCGAAGTCGGCGATGTTCTTCCTCGGCGCGGGCGAGCGCACCCCGTCATTGCACAATCCCGACTATGATTTTCCCGACGATCTGATCCCGATCGGCTCGAAGATCTTCATGCGCACGGCGCGCAACCTGCTGGGGTGAGCGGCCCTGCAAAATCCGCATCCTGAAGCTGCCTTTTTCCCGCTGGAATCGTCTTGTAGTCGCCTCCTACATTAGGAGGGGCTTGCGGATGAGAATTGCAATGGTCGTCGCGTTGACTGCGACAGTGGCAGGGTGCGTATCGTCTCCGGTCCAGTATGGAGCCTCGCTCTCGCCGCAGGACCCGAAATGGGCGACGCCGGAATGCCAGCAGGCCCGCACGGATGCCTTGAACTACGACCGGCGCGAGAAGGAGCATCCGGGATGGGCCGCCGGCGTCGTGCTGGGGCCTTACAGCATGGGGCTCGTTGCGGCCATCAAGGAGAATGAGCAGAAGCGGCGCCGGCTGCTCGCACGCGAGGTGCATTTGCAGTGCTCAAGCCTGCCCTTGCCGAGGGATCTGGACTTCGATCCAAAGATCTACGCGCCAAAGCCGACGCATTATCCCTGAGGGTGGCTTGCCGGCGGCGATCATGATGCGCCCTTGGCGTCAGAGGCCAGTCGACCGGCCCGCGCAGCTCGGGTAACAATGACCGTCCTTGGCGAAAGGGGTCCAATGCGGCAAGTGCCCATCGTGATGCAGCCGTTTGGCGGCATGGCGAACAAGATGTTCCAGTACATGTTTTGCCATGTGCTGGCGAAGCGTATCCCCGGTGGCTATGTCTGCGACGCCGACCTGCCGGAATGGTCCATTGCCAAGGTGCGGCCGCCTTTGTTGTGGAAATACCGGCTGCTTCGGGTCGACGGCTATCACCGCTACGACCTCGACGGGATCATAGCCGCGCTCCGCGACAGGCGGGCGCGGAGCATCCGCTTCAAGGGCTTCGCGCAGCGGCTGGGTTATTATGACCGGGACGAGGTCTCCGGGCTGTTCGACGGGCGTGCCGTCGCCGCGCCGACCCATGGCGACGATTTTCTCGTCATCCATGTGCGGGCCGGCGACATCCTCGACGGCTTCCACCGCAACTATTGCCCGATGCCATTCGGCTTCTTCGAGACGCTCATCAAGGATAGCGGCCGCAAGCCGGTCTTCGTCGGCCAGACCCATGACGACAACGATTATTGCCGGCGCCTGCGTCAGCGTTTTCCCGATGCTGTCTTCGCGCCGAAGGCGTCGCCATTGACGGATTTCGAGACGCTGCGCCGGGCGAGCCATCTCGTCACGGGGGTGAGCAGCTTCTCCTGGCTGGCCGGTTGGTTGTCTTCGGCGCGGACGATCCATCTGCCGGTGGCCGGCATATTCGACCCGCGCATCAGGCCGGATATCGACTTGCTGCCGCTTGACGACCCCCGCTATCGGTTCCACCAGTTCGACATGGGCGACTGGACGGGCTCTTCGGAGCAGCTTGCAGCATTTTATGGCGACGCGATCCCGTTCCGGCAGGTCGAGCCTCAAGCAGCAGCCGGTGGCGCGGGGAAAGCGTTGCGATGAGAATTCCGTTTTCCGTCAACAGGCCGGTGATCTGCGCGATCATGAAGCTGGAGCAGCCCTATGTGATCGAGTGGGTCGCCTGGCACAAGCTGCATGGCTTCGACCTGATGATCGCCGACAACTGCAGCGCCGGACCGCAGACGGCGGTGCTCCAGGCGTTGCGCGATGCCGGCTGGATCCGGCTGGTCGACTGGCGACACGACACGGTGCTGCCGCAGCGGCGGGCCTATTCCTATCTTTACTGGCAGGCATTGCTCCACGGCTATCGCTATCTGGGCTTCATGGACGCCGACGAGTTCCTCGAGCCGCTCGACGCGCCGCCCTGGAGCGGAGCCGAACTGGTCCGCTCGCTTTTGAGCCGCCCGGGCGTGCGCAGCGTCGCCTTTCGCTGGGTGAATTTCGGCAGCGACGGCAAAGAGGCCTATGACGACGAACTGGTGACGGTGCGGTTTCAAAGGCGCGGCACGCATGACGCCCCGACCGCGCGCTGGAAGAAGTCGTTTGCCCGCGTGTCCTCGGTGCTGCGCAAGGCGCTGCGGGATCCCGGGCAGTTCATGCCGCACCCGCACGGTTTCCGCATCTCGCTGCGCAGGACGCTGGTCGACGGCATGACGCTCGACAAGCACCCGGCGGCCATGCCGATGGAATGGAAGATCGGCTGGATCCGCCACTATGCCGTGAAATCGAGGCAGGAACTGGCCGACAAGCATGCCCGCGGCGGCGGCTTCACGCCGTCGAGCGAGGCGCCGTCGCTGGACGAGTACCGGGTATCGAGAGATCAGAACGATATTCTCGATCCGCTCGACGATGCGACGGTGGGCGCCTTGCGGGCAAAGGTTTCGGAAATCGTCAGGTCGCTCGACCCGGCGGTCATGCCCCAGACGCGGCCGCTTTTCACGCAGCGGGGTTGAGGATCAGCGGCGCGGTAGCCATGCCGTGAAACGACATCGAGGCGCGGCGCTCGGCATTTGCGGCATCGAGCCGCCATCCGGGCGCACGGGTGAACAGGGCTTCTATCATCGCCGCGATCTCGATACGGGCGACATGCTGCCCGAGGCAGACATGCAGGCCGGTGCCGAAGGTCATCGACATGGTTGGCGGGCGCGTGAGGTCCAGCCGGTCGCCATCGGCGAAGACGGCATCGTCGCGATTGCCGCTGCCGAGCACCGGCACGACCGCTTCGCCAGCCGCAATCCTGACGTCGCCGAGGTCGATGTCCTGCGCCGCGATGCGGGCGACGGCGTATTGCACCGAGGCGCCATAGCGCAGCAGTTCGGCCGCCGCGCTGCTCCAGTCGACAGCGCCGCGCTCGAGCAGCGCGCGCTGTTCGGGAAAGCGATCCAGCGCAACAATTGCGTTGCCGAGAGCGTCGACGACAGTCTCCTGTCCGGCAAACAGCATGAAGACGATGTTGGCCACCATGTCCCCGCGCGACCAGCGGCCTTGCGCAACCTCCCGCACCATGCCGGCAACCATTCCGTCCGGCCGGTAGGCCTGTCGAGCCAGCCGCTCCTCGACAAAAGCCTGGCATTCGCGATAGGCCTCGGCGCTTGCTGCCGGCGGCTGCGCTCTTCGCAGGTCGAATGCGCTGGCCATGCGGCGGGTCACCGATTTCAACGCCCAAGGGTCCTCGATCTCGATGCCGAGGATTTCCTGCAGCAGCCAGAAGGACACCGGCACGGCGAGCCCGGCGACGGCGTCGACGCGGCCATCCGCCAGCGCACGCTCGACCAGCTCGTGGCTCAGCGCGCGAAGACCTTGCGTCAGCGCTTCGATGGCCGGCCGTGAGAAAAAGCCAGCGACCGGCCGGCGCAAGGCGCCATGCTGAGGCGGATCGGCAAGCAGCACCGAGCGGCTGAGCAGAGCCATGGGCGCATGGTCGACGAGCTTGCGGCGGACCTCTTCATATGTACCCGGCGGCGCCTGAACAAGAGCGGGATGCTTCAGCGCGCCCGACACCAGCTCATGGCTGAACACATAATGCGCGTCGGCCAGCTCGGGATAGGGCGCGACGCCGCGCGCAATGCCGCCGGCGGCGCGCATGCGGGCGAAATGCGGAAACGGGTCGTCGCCGAGCGCGAACGGATCGAAATGCGGAGCTGTCATGACGGCTCGAATCTCATGCCTTGAGATTCTTGGCTGAAATGACCCTGAAGCCGCCTGACGTGGCGTCCTGCGGGAAGAAGTCCGGCATGACGTAGAGGAACTCGCATCCGTAGACGCGGTAGTGCATGCGCAGCAGCGGATCGCGGATGATCTCTTCCAGCGGCGGTCTTGTGCCGGTCTGGTTCCAGCGGTCGATGGTGGCGCGGAACCGCGCATCGGCCTTGACATGATCATACTCGTCGCCCGAGGAGCCGGCATAGGACGAGCAGCGGCCATCGCCGATCAGCCAGCTGGCGCCCAGGCGGCGGCCGTGGCTCTCCATCTCCTTCAAGAGCCGCACCGCCGTGTTGGTGCCGCGATGGCTCGGCCGGACGCAGAGATTGTAGGCGTAAAGCGCGTAAACCGGCTCGCTGCGCGGCAGCGATGCATAGGCATCGAAATTCCTGGGGAAATCGGCGCGCACCAGCGGATCCTGGCTGGTCTCGGCAAAGCAGATGGTGCCGGCAAGCAGATCGCCATCGATCGCGCCGAACATGGTGTGTCCGAGTGCCAGCCGGTGGCGGATGGTCGTTTCGCTCGCCTGCAGCGGGGCTGCCCAGGCGGCAGCCTCAAGCTCCATCAGCAACGGCATGTCTTCCAGCTCTAACCGGCGGATGGGTATCGCAACATCGTCTAAATTCATGTGTCGGCTGCCTCGACTTCTAACGCGTTGATGGCGCATGGCAGTTTCTTGCCAATGCGGTTTGCAGCTTCACGGAAACGTCAACCTGTTCTATCTCCTGTTTGACGCATGCCGGATCGAGAACCATTTCACGGCTTTCACAAGCCTGTCTAATCATCATGGTTCCCCTTTGCAATTACATACGGACAACGGAAACGCATGATATTTTACGTCGCGCATCGGGAGCACGCCTACACGCAGGCGGTGGTGCTTCTGTATCACCGGACTGACCTGGAGGCGTGGTTCCGGCTGGTGCGCTACGAGGATGCCGGGCTGCTGCGCGGCGTTCGCGCCGGGGTGGTCATCTGGTCCGACATGGACCGGCTGACATCGGACGAATTGAGCCGCGCGGCCGGCATCAGCGCCGAACTGGCTGACAACACCGGCCTGACGCAGCTCAATCACCCGACCGCCAGCCTGCAGCGCTTCGACCTGCTGCGCCTGCTTCACGCCGACGGCAGCAACGCTTTTCGTGTGTTCAGGCCGGACGAGTTGGAAGAGCCGATACGCTATCCCGTTTTCATCCGCGACGAGACGGGCGCACTCTACAGGGAGCCGCCGCTGCTGCACGACCGGCCGGCGCTGGACGCCGCGATCGCCCGGCTGGACGGTAGCGATCTAGTGCGGCCGATGGTGGTGGAGATGATCGGCACCCCCGGAATGGACGGTTATTTCAGGAAGTACGCGGCGTTTCGGGTCGGCGATACGATCTACGGCCAGCATTGCGCCATGTCGAAATCGTGGTTCGTCAAGAATTCGCCCGAGCAATTGCTGCCGGCGCATATCGAAGAAATCAGGACCTATATCGATACGAATCCTGACGCCAATGCGGTCATGCGGGTCTTCGAAAAAGCCCATATGCAGTATGGACGCATCGACTACACATTCGTCGACGGCAGGCTGGTGGTGTTCGAGATCAACAGCAACCCCACCGTGCTCAGCGACCCGCCGACGCCGTTCGCCAGCTATGACCCCAAGCCCTTTGCCGATCTTCAGGCCGACGCGCTGCTCGCGCTGCCGCAGGCTACCGAGGCGGACTCGCTGGCTGCAATCGACACCGCCCACCAGTCGGCGCTGGCCAAGTTGCGGCGCCATTACCAGATGAGGCGGCTGAAGTTAATGCTGCGAAAAGTGCTCAGGAAGAGAAAATAGGCGCCGCCTCCTCCGCAACCCGAAAGTACACCACGTCACGTTTCGTCGGATCTTGTCACAGCCTGCCTGGAACCAAATCACGGGCTAGATTGTTCAAGTTGGTTACGAATTCGACGCCGCCTGCCGGCTGGGCAAGCGGCGCACTTGAGGAGCTCCCACCATGACCATCTCGTCCAGCTTTCGTTCGCTTGCGGTTGCGGCCATCACAACTGTGTCCGTCAGCGCTGCCAGCGCCGCGCATGCCGATAGCGGCACGATCCGCTTTGCCGTCTACAAGGCGGCCTTCTTCGTCGGCGGTTCCGGCGGCGAGGGGACGCTGACCTTCCACGGCCGCTCCTATCCCATCACGATCGGCGGCGTTTCGGGCGGCTTCGCCTTCGGGGTTTCCAAGACCTATTTCCGGGGCACCGTGCGCCATATCCGCAGGGTGCGGGATGCGACCGGCGTTTATGGCGCGGCCGGCGGTGGCGGCGCGCTCGGCAAGGGGGCGCAGGTGATCGTCATGACCAACGACAAGGGCGCCCAGCTCGAGCTTACCGGCCGGCAGGTGGGCCTGCAGGTGAATGCGGATCTGAGCGGGATGGCGATTTCGTTGAAGTAAGGGGCGTTGCGTCTGGGTGGGCAAGGTCGCCCAGGATGGTGGCAATCAGTAGGTCGGTCCCCCACTCCGTCTCGGCTTCGCCGAGCCACCTCTACCCCCACTTTCGTGGGGGAGAGGAAACGCTAATTTTGGAAGTCGCGGCTTCAAAGGCTTAGGTTCTGCCTCAAGAAAAACTTGGATTTCCTTCCTATGAAAGCTTGGCATTTCCTCTCCCCCACGGACGTGGGGGTAGAGGTGGCTCGGCGAAGCCGAGACGGAGTGGGGGCTGGCGCTGCCGTAGGCGATAGCCTTGCGCTTCTGACGGGTAAGCCTGGCTTGCAGCGCCGGACCGGCGGCACTACTGCCGCCAGCCCCCTACCGCTCCTCCACAATCCGCAAATACGCCGCCGTCACGAACAGCACGATCAGCCCGAACAAGATCCGCCGTGCCCCCTCCGGCATCTGCAGGATGGTCAGCAGTGTTGTCAGCACGGTCAGGATCAGGGCGCCGATGATGGTGCCGGTGTAGCCGCCGCGGCCGCCGAAGATGGAGGTGCCGCCGATGACGGCGGCGGCGACCGAGGGCAGCACCAGCGGTTCGGCGAGCGACAGCGACGGCGCCTTGATCAAGCCGATATAGAGCAGGCCGGTGATGCCGGCGAGCACGCTGGAGGTGACGTAGAGCGCGGTGATGACCTGCCAGTATTGCACGCCCGACAGGCGGGTCGCGCGCTCATTGTCGCCGACGGCGTAGAGCAGGCGGCCGAAGCCGGTGCGGGCGAGCGTGAAGACGATGAGGGCGGCGAGCGGCACGAACAAAAGCAGCGCGTTGGGGAAGCCCCATGTCACGCCGGTGCCGAGCCAAGCCAGGAAGTCGGGGATTTTTGCGCCCGACGCGATCACCGTGCGCTGGTAGACCTGCAGGCAGCCGGTGCCGATCAGGCTGGTGCCCAGCGTCATGATCAGCGGGTGGACGCGGAAGACGCCGACGCCGATGCCATTGACGAGGCCGATCAGCACCGCCGGCATCATCGCCAGGAGGAACGCCACCGCCGGATCCTGGTTGACCACTTGCGTGGCCATGATGAAGGCGCTCATCGTCGCCACCGTGCCGACCGACAGGTCGATGCCGCCGGTCAGCATGGTTATGGTCTGGCATCCCGAGAGGATCGCCAGCGGGATGGCGAATTTGATGGTGTTGGCGATCCAGCGCTCGTTGACGATGCCGGGGCGCAGGACCTGCAGGATTATAACCAGGATGGCGAGCAGGACGATCAGCGGGATGAGCGGGCGATCGGCCATGAAGCGCTTTATGCGGCGGCCGAAGGGGACCGGGGTGATGGCGGTGGTGCTCATGGGGCGGCTCTTGGTGTTGTGTGCTGCGAGGATGGCGCTCTACGGCGCCCCCCTCTGGCCTGCCGGCCATCTCCCCCACTTGTGGGGAGATTGGCAGCTCCAGCGCCTCGCTCCTTTTTGCAACGTTGAAGGCTGGCGAAAGCGGCGATGACAGCTGATCTCCCCCCTCGTGGGGGAGATGTCCGGCAGGACAGAGGGGGGCGCGAAGGAACGCCGACGTCTCTCTGCGACAGCACACCCATCATTGCCGCCCCCGCATGGTGATAAACGCCCCGAACATCACCACCGCCACCATGATCAGCCCTTCAATAATCGCGGTGACATTCGGGTCGATGGCGAGCAGCGTCAGGTCGGTGCGCACCAGCCTCAACACGAAGACGGCGACGATGGGGCCGAGCAGGCCGCCCTTGCCGCCGCCGAGCGCTACGCCGCCCAGCACCACGGCGGCGACGCTGGCGAGCAGATAGGGGCCGGGGATGGGGGCGCCGATGCCGGTGCTCATGGTCAGCGCCAGGCCGCCAAAGGCGGCGAACAGGCCCGACAGCGCATAGGCGATGATGCGAGTGCGCTTGACCGGCACGCCGGAGCGGAACGCCGCCAGTTCGCTAGAGCCGATGGCGTAGATGGAGAGGCCGAGGCGCGAGCGCCGCAGCGGTATCCAGATGACGCAGAGGCACACGATCAGCACCAGCAGCGCCTTGGGCAGCCAGGCATCTACGGCGTCGGGCAGGCCGGGGATCGGTACCGTGCCGGAGATCAGCGCCTTCAGCCATTCGGCGATGCCACCGCCGGGCGCATCGAGCACCAGCAGGGCGGCGCCCTGCAGCACGAACAGCATGGCCAGCGTGACGACAATGTCGGGCACGCGGGTGACGACGATGAGCAGGCCGTTGAGCGCGCCAAGGCCAAACCCCATGGCCAGCACGAAGGGCACCACGAACAGCGCGTATTCCTCGCTCGCGCCATTCATCATCGACGCCGCGGTGACGCTGGTCAGCGCCATCATGGCGGCGACCGACAGGTCGATGCCGCCGGCGATGACGACCACCGTCTGCGCGGCGACTGCGAAGGCATAGGGCAGAACGGCGCGGGCGAGCGAGCCGAAATCATTGCTGCCATAGGCCGGCTGGATGATCCTGGTGGCGATGAACAGGACGATGAGCAGGGCGAACAGGCCGACAACCCAGCCCTGGCGGCGCAGGAAATGGCTCATGGCGTCGCCTCCGGCGAAGCCGAAGTGTTCGCGGTCGGATCAGCCAATATGCCGATATCGGCCTTGGCGCCGCGCGGCAGGCCGTAGGCGGCGCGCATCAGCGCCGGCTCGTCGGCCTCCTCGACCGGAAAAATGTCGACCAGGCGGCCGCCGAAGATGACGATGACGCGGTCGCAGACGCGCTGCACCTCCTCCAGCTCCGAGGTGTAGAACAGCACCGACTTGCCGTTGCCGGCGAGTTCGCGCAGCAGCTTGTAGATCTCCTGCTTGGTGCCGACATCGATGCCGCGCGTCGGGTCGAAGCACAGGATGGTGCGGGCATCCGCCGCGATCCAGCGGGCGATGGTCACCTTCTGCTGATTGCCCCCGGACAGGCGCTGCACCTCGCCTTGCGCGCGGGTGTCGATCTGCAGCCGCTCGATGGCGCTGAGCACGGTCGTGCGTTCGCGGCGCCTGTTGATCGGGCCCCAGTTGCGCAGCGCGGCACTGAAAGGCAGCGCGATGTTTTCGCGCACCGAGCGCTGCATGGCGAGCGCTTCCGAGCGGTCGCCCGGCACATAGGCAATGCCGGCGCGGATGGCGTCGATCGGATGCGAGAATTTCACCGGCTGGCCATCGACTTCGATCGTGCCGCCGGAGGGCCGGATCGAGCCGGCAAGGGCGGCGAACAACTCGTCCTGGCCCTGGCCTTCGAGCGCCACGACGCCGGCCACCTCGCCGTCGGCGAGATCGAAGGAGACATCGCTGAGCTTGGCGCCGACGCGCAGGTTTCGCACCGAAATGCGCGGCCGGGTGGTCGCGGGCGCGGCCTTCTCGGCGGCGCTGCGGGCGGCGACATGAGTTTTCACGATACGGGTGCCGAGCATCAGCTCGACGATCTTTTCCTCGACGCCCGGCACGATGTCGACGACGCCGACGGTCTCGCCGTCGCGCAGCACGGTGGCGCGGTCGCATAGTGCGGAGATTTCGACGAAGCGGTGCGAGATGAAGATCACGGCGCGGCCTGAATCGCCCTGGCGGCGCACCACTTCCAGCACCTTTTCGGCGAGGTTGGCGGGCAGGGCCGCCGTCATCTCGTCAAGCAGCAGCACGTCGGGCCCGACGGCGAGCGCCCGCGCCAGGTCGAGCACGCGCAGCACGGCCAGCGGAATGTCGCGCGCGGTGTCGCGCAGATCGAGGTCAAGAATGCCGAGCTCGCGCACCCAGGCGCGGAACGGCTCGACCGGCGTGCCGGTGAGCCTGAGATTGGAGAGAACGTCGAGATCGGGGATTAGCGACGGCTCCTGGTAGACCGGCAGCAGCCCGGCGCGGCGCGCGGCGGCGGGCGAGCGAATGTCGCGCGCTTCGTCGCGGATCAGGATGCGGCCGGCATTGGCGGGAATGGCGCCGGTCAGGATCTTTACCAGCGTCGACTTGCCGGCGCCATTGGCGCCCATAAGCGCGTGGACTTCGCCGGGCCGGACGGAGAGCGACGCGTTGCGCAAGGCCGCGACCGCGCCGTAGTTCTTGGCGACGCCGGTGGCGTCGAGGAGGGGGCTGGTGGTCAAATCGATGTCCGCATCAGAAATTCTCTTGCTGGCACTCTACGGCGCCCCCCTCTGTCCTGCCGGACATCTCCCCCACTTGGGGGGAGATTGGCAGTTCCGGCGCCGTCCCTCGTCTTGCGACGTAGAAAATTAGCGAAAGCCGAGATGACAGCCAATCTCCCCACCCGTGGGGGAGATGTCCGGCAGGACAGAGGGGGGCGCCGTAGAGCGCTAGTCTGTGTGGCGAGGACGGCCGTTCGCCGTCCTCGCCAGTTCATTCAAACCAGGCTTACTCCCCCGGCCCCTTGCAGGCCACGATCTGCTCCTTCGTGTAGGTCGTCCACTCCGGGATCGAGATCGAGACCGGCCATTCCGGGCTGAGGGACGGGTCGGCGGCTGCCTTCAGCTTGGCCTTGCCTTCGTCGGTGGCGTTGTCCCACAGCTGCGGGTCGACCAGCACGGTCTGCTGCGCCGGCTTCTTGCCGTCGAGGATCTGCAGCGCGAGCGTCACGCCCGCGCCGCCGATCGAGCCGGGGTTGGTGACGGCTGCACCGACGAGACCTTTCACCGAGCTCAGCTGGCCGACGAAGCCGGCATTGTCGGCGCCGACCACCGGCACCAGCGGCGCCTGCGATTCGACCAGCGCGTCGACGATGACGTTGTCGATGCCGGAGGTCCACACACCGTTGAACGGCGTGCCGGTGGCCAGGAACGACAGCATCTGCTGCTTGGCCTGATCCTGCTGCCAGCCGGTGAAGACTTCCTGAGCCACCTTCACGCCGGGGTTTTCAGCCAGCGCCTTCTTGAAGCCTTTGTCGCGATCCGAGTCCGCCGAGGCACCCGCTGCGCCGCGCATGTAGAACACCTCGCCCTTGCCGCCCATCTGGCCGAACAGCCATTTGGCGCCGAGATAGGCATACTGTTCCTGGTTGTTGGAGATGATGTAGGCCGACGGTTCGGTCACCGCCTGGTCGACGGCAACGACGACGATGCCGGCCTTGGTGGCTTCTTCCAGGCCCGCCTTGATGCCGGCGGGATCAGCGGGGTTGACGACGATGGCGTCGACCTTGGCGCTGATCAGATTGCGAATGTCTTCGAGCTGGCCGGCGGCATCGGTGTTGCGGTGGGCGATGTTGAGCTTCGTCACTTCGCCCGAAGCCAGCGCCTGCGCCTTCATGGCGCAGACCATTTCCTCGCGCCAGCCATTGCCCTGCACGGTGTTGGAAATGCCGATCGTATATTTGGCTTCGGCCGACGACACGCCCATCGATGCCAGCAAGGCAGCGCCCGCAAGCAACGGGACCATGGTCAGTATTTTCTTCATGTCAGTACTCCTCCACATTGTTGTTTTTCGTCTCAGGGCCAGACCCTTCGGCAGGATCGGACCAAGTCATTCACCTCGTCATTTGACGAAGGGGCGCAGCACGTCGCGGGCGAGCAGGAAGCCCCGCTTCACCGCATCGTCGTTGCCTTCAAACCGCCTGTCCTCATGTTCGATGATGACCGAGCCGTCATAGCCGGCGCGGTAGAGGCCGGAGAAGAAGCCTCTCCAGTCGACATCGCCCAATCCCGGCATGCGCGGCACCTGCCAGCCTATCCCGGCGGAAAGAATCCCGCGCTCATACAAACCATCATGATCGATCATCAAATCCTTGGCGTGGACATGCAGCATGTAGGGGCCGAACTCCCGGATGAAGCGGCCCTGGTCGATCATCTGCCAGACCAGATGCGAGGGGTCGAAATTCATGCCGACCTCGCCGCCCCAGGCCTCGAGGATGCGCCGCCAGATGTAGGGCGAATAGGCGATGTTGTGCCCGCCCGGCCATTCGTCATAACTGAAGATCATCGGGCAGTTCTCGAAGGTGAGTTTTACCCCGTGATCGCGCGCATAGGCGACGGTCTCGGGCCAGACTTTCAGCGCGTCCTGCCAGTTGACGTCGACGGTCTTCGAGGCATCGCCACCGCAGAAGGTGTTGACCACCGGCACGCCCATATTGGCGGCCAGCACGATGACCTTCTTCAGATGGCCGATGACGGCCTCGCGATGGGCGGGGTCCGGATGCAGTGGGTTGGGATAGTAGCCGAGGCCGGAGACCGTCAGCTTCTTCTCCGTCAGCGAAGCGACGATCTCCTTGGCCTGCGCGGGCGAGGTGGAAGCGGCATCGATATGGCTGGTGCCGGCATAGCGTCGCGTCGCGCCGGATGTCTTCGGCCAGCAGGCGATTTCCAGCGCCTCGAAGCCGGCCGAGTGCGCCCAGTCGGCGACCTCGCCAAGCGGCGTCTCCGCAAACGGTGCTGTAAGCACTCCAAGTTTCATTCTGCCTCCCTAGACCGACGACTATAATGCCGATTGTTTGGATCGCTTCAACCTCGCGACCTCATCTTGTTCGAGACTGTGCCGGACAGCCGCCATCGGATCGTCCGACAGCAGGTCGCCCAGCGCCGATATCACGGCCGCGCGGAACGTATCGTCGGCGGCAAGGCCGGGGCCGAATATCCCGTCGATGGCAAGGATGGCGGACACCAGCGCGCTGGCATCGTGACCGGTCGCGTCGGCGATTGCGGCGACCTTGCCGGCATAGGGGTCCGACACCGGCCAGCGTCTGCCGAAACGTCCCGAGGCCTGGATCAGATAGGCCATCCAGCCGGCGACCGGCACCGACAGCAGCCCGATGCTTTGGCCCTGGCTCAGCCGGTCGCGGATCGGGTTGAGCAGGCGCTGGACGATCTTCTGCGAACCGTCGGTCGCGACCTGGTGGTTGCGGTGGCGGATCGCGGTGTTCTTCAGCCGGGCAAGGCTCTGCTCGACATAGGCGAGCGGCAGGACGCCGGATACCGGCATCAGCGTCGGCACAGTCTCCTCGACCAGCATGCGCCTGATGAAGTCCGACAGCAGCGGGTTGGCTATGGCATCCGATGTGTGCTCGAGCCCGGCCAGCACGCCGAGCGTAGCCAGTGTCGTCTGGGCGCCGTTCAGCACCCGCATCTTGAGATGCTCGAACGGCGTGACGTCGTCGACGAAGGTGGCGCCGACCAGATCCCAGCGCGGCATGCGGCCGGCGAATTTTTCCTCGATCACCCACTGCCGGAACGGCTCACCGACAGCGACGGCGGCATCGTGGTAGCCGAACCATTGTTCGACACTATCGAGGTCATCCTGCGTCACCGCCGGCGCAATGCGGTCGACCATGGCCGAGGGGAATGCGACGTTGGCCGCGATCCAATCGGCCAGCCCATTGCCGCGCGGTTCGGCAAAGCTGCGCACGACGTTGCCGAGGATGACGCCATTGGCCGGAATGTTGTCGCAGGACAGCAGCGTCAGCGGCCGCCCATGCGTGGCCCGGCGCTGCTCCAGCGCCCGCACCAACAGGCCGGGCACGCTGCGCGGCGTCTCGGGGTTGGCGAGGTCATGGACGATATCAGGGTGGCCGAGGTCGAGTTCGCCGCTGGACGGGATGTGGCAATAGCCTTTTTCGGTCACCGTCATCGTCACTAGCTCGATATCGGGTGAGATCAGCACGCCGAGCGCCGGTGCCGCACTCTCCTGGCTGTCGACCACCCGGACGATGCTGCCGATGACGCGCGCCTCGATGTGGCTGTTCTCGCGGATCAGCCTTGTGTAGAGCCCGCCCTGCCGTCCCAGCGTGTCGGCAAGGCTGGGCGGACGGATGTTGATGCCGACGATGCCCCAGCGGTCGAAGCGCAGCGAGATGAGATCGTCGGTGTATTCGGCCTGATGGCAGCGATGGAAAGCGCCGACGCCGAGATGCGCCATGCCGGGCGCCAGGAGCATACGGTCATAGGACGGTGTCTGGACCGAGGCCGGCAAGCGGTCGAGCAGCGCCGGCCCAAGCGTTTCGGTGGAGGCGCTCACCGGTTCGCCCCGATCACCGCCTGCTCCTGGTCGATGACCGCGCCGGTCATCGGGCCGGCGGCGTCGGACAGCAGGAAGACGGCGAGGCTGGCGATGTCGTCCGGCGTCAGCAACCGGCCGAAAGGCTGCGCGGCATTGGCCTTCTCAAGCCAGCCAGGGCCGTTGCCCAAAGTCTCCGCCTGCATGATGCGTTCGGCCGGCGTGTCCGTCCAACCGACATTGATGCCGTTGACGCGGATGCGGTCGAAACGGTGGGCGTTGGCGGCGTTCCTGGTCAGCGTCGCCAGCGCGCCCTTGGTGGCGGAATAGACGGCAAGCTCCGGCGAGCCGCAATGGGCATTGATCGACAGGATGTTGAGAATGGCGCCACCTTGGCCGCGCTGCTTCATGTCGGCAATCGCCGCCTGCATCAGGAAGAACGGCGCGCGCGCATTGACGGCAAACAGCGCCGCCCAATCGTCGAGGCTGGCGTCGAGGAAAGAGGCGCGATCGGTCAGGCCGGCGGCGTTGACCAGCGCATCGATGCGGCCGAAGCGCTCGATGCAGGCCTGCGCCAGAAGGGTGGGGGCGTCAGCATCGGCAAGGTCGGCGGCGACGAAGATGGTCGGCGTGCCCAATTGCGAAAGCTCGGCCGCCACGGCCTCGCCACGCGCCCTCTCGCGCCCGGTGACCAGCAGCCCGGCGGCACCGGAACGCGCCAGCGTCTCGGCAATGGCGCGGCCAATGCCTTGCGTCGACCCGGTGACCAGAGCCACCTTGCCGTCAAGCCGGATCTCCATTCCTCCTCCCGGGAATAAAGTTTCTATTTTTTTAAATATGGAACGGCAATTCTGGATAGTCAATTGTGCCAGCGGCGGCTCATTCGCCGCGCCGCGCCGCCACCCCATGGACCAGCGCCATGCCGACAGCGAGTGACGCCGCCAGCGAGCGGAAGCCGGCAAAGTCGGATTCCACCACTTCCAGCCAAGCGTCCGAGAGCCGAACCAGCGGGCTGAAAGTGCTGTCGGTGACGGTGACGATGCGGGCCTTGCGCTCATGCGCCACCGCGACGAGATCGGGCGTGATCGAATTGTAGGGGCTGAAGGAGACCGCAAGCACGGCGTCCCGTGCGCCGATGCAGCCGATCTGGTCGAGTGCGGAGGAGCCGACATTGTCGACCAGCACGTTGCGCACGCCTTGCTGCGACAGTGTCAGCGACAGATAGGCGGTGACCGGAAAGGCGCGCTTGGAGCCGATGACATAGATCAGCTCGGCGGCCGCCAGCAGCGTTACCATCTTGTCGAAACTCGCGACGTCGAAGCCGGCTTCGATGCGGCCAAGCGAGGCCTGCGATGCCCCGACCATGCCGTGCAGGAAATGCAGATTGGGCTCCGTCTCGGTGCGCGGCTCGCCGCGCCCTTCCGGCCACGATCCCTTGATGTGCTCCTTGAACAGGCCCTGGAAATCGGAAAAGCCGGAATAGCCGAAGATCTGCGCAAAGCGTACCAGCGTCGAGGGCTGCACGCCGGCCTGTGCCGCCACCTGCGCGATGGTGCCGAGCGCGACATCGCTCGGATGCTGCCACAGGAAGATCGCCACCTGGCGCAGCCGCTTGGGGAAATGCACCGTGCCCGACGACAGCACGGCGCGCAGCTCCTCGTAGGTCTGCGGCTGGATGTAGCCGAGCGCCGCCAGAGAGCGCCCGCGCTTGCGCGTCGCCGCCTCGTCGGTGCTCGATCGCCCGGATGCCTTGCTTGCCCCACTCATGATTTCAGGCTAGCGCGGTACGATCGTTTTACAATATGAAAATTGGAAATCGCGTTCGAAAGGGGTGCGGTTTCCCAACGTCGTCATCCTAGGGCGAAGCAGGAGCGAAGCTCCGTCGCGGAGACCCTAGGATCCATGCCGTGACGATGGTCGAGGAATGCAGCGGACGAGAAGGTTCTGCACCGTAGCATCGCTCTGATGTCACGGCATGGATCCTGGGGTCTGCGCTGCGTCGCTGCGCTCCTTGCTACGCCCCAGGATGACGAAGCCACAGGTGGAGGAGTTTGAAATGGTCTACGCAACATCGGACGGATCGGCGGGCAAGCGGCTCAGGGTCGGCATGGTCGGCGGCGGGCGCAATGCCTTTATCGGCGCCGTGCATCGGCTCGCCATGCGCCTGGACGACCAGATCGTACTGGTCGCCGGCGCGCTGTCGTCGGACCCGGAGAACGCCGCCGCCTCGGCCGCCGAGATCGGCATCGCGCCCGAGCGCAGCTACGCCGACTATCGCGAGATGGCGCAGGCCGAAGCCGCGCGGCCGGATGGTATCGAGGCGGTTGTCATCGTCACGCCCAACCATCTGCACGCGCCGATTGCCACGGCCTTTCTCGAGGCCGGCATCGACGTGATCTGCGACAAGCCGCTGTCGACGACGCTGGCCGACGCTGAGGCGCTGGTGGCGCTGGCGAAGGCGAAGAAGCGCCGCTTTGTCGTCACCCTCAACAACACCGGCTACGCCATGGTCCGCCAGGCGCGCGAGATGGTGGCGGCGGGTGCGCTTGGGCGGATCGTTTCCGTGCACGGCGCCTACATCCAGGACTGGCTGACCAAACCGATCGACGCCGACGGCCAGAAGCAGGCGGAGTGGCGCACCGATCCGGCGCGCGCCGGGCAGTCGGCGGTGCTGGCCGATATCGGCGTGCACGCCTTCAACCTGGCGAGCTATATCTCCGGCTGCGAGGCCGAGGCGGTGTCGGCGGATCTGTTCACCGCCGTGCCGGGACGTCGGCTCGACGACAATGCACATGTGCTGCTGCGCTGGACCGGCGGCGCGCGCGGCACGATCCTGGCCAGCCAGACCTCGCCCGGCCACTACAATGATCTCTCGGTGCGCATCTATGGCGACAAAGCCGGGCTCGAATGGTCGGGCGGCCGGCCGGAAGAACTGCGCTTCTCCATCTACGGCGAGGAGACCCGCACGCTGGTGCGCGGCGGCCATGGCTCGACCACTGAGAGCCAGCGCGTGTCGCGCATGCCGGCGGCGCATCCGGAGGGATATATCGAGGCCTTCGCCAATTTCTACCGCGACGCCGCCGACATCATTCGCGCGCACCGTTCGGGCGGGTCGGTTGATCCGGCGCGCGCGGCACAGGTGCCCGATGTCGTCGATGGCGCGCGCGGGGTGAAGTTTGTGGCGGCGGCGGTGGAGTCGAATGCTGCGGGTGGGGCTTGGACGGCGGCACGGTTCGGGTGAGGCGAGCTATCCCTTGATGGCCGAGCCGACGATGGAATCGACGAAGAAGCGCTGCAGGAAGGCGAACAGGATGAGCGGCGGCAGCACGGCCAGCGTCGCGCCGGCCATCACCAGGCCGGTGTTGACCGCGCCCCTGTTGTAGCTCAGCAACCGGCTCAGGCTGATGACGATCGGATAGGCGTCGGCATTGCCCTGCAGCACGGTCAGCGGCCACAGATAGCTGTTCCAGTGATAGACGAAGGCGAAGAGGGCCAGAGCCGCGATTGCGGGGGCGACGCTCGGCGCGACGATCTTGTAGAGGATCAAGAACTCCGAGGCGCCGTCCATGCGCGCGGCGTCGATGAGCTCGTCGGGCACGCCGGAGATGAACTGGCGCATCAGGAAGATGCCGAAAGCATTGGCGAGATTGGGCACGATGATGCCGGCGAGGCTGGCGTTGAGGCCGATCGAGCCGACCAGGCGATAGAGCGGGATCAGCGTCACGATCGGCGGCAGGAACATGGTGGCGATCAGCACAGAAAACAGCAGCGACTTGGCGGGGAAGTGGTATTTGGCGAAGGCGTAGCCGGCCATCATGCTGGTCAGCAGAATGCCGGCGGTGGTGATCGAGGCGATGACCAGAGAATTCCACATCGAGCGGCCGACATTGACCACGCCCGACACCTTCTCATAGGCGTCAAAGCTCGGCGTAAGGGGGATCCACACCGGCGGCACCTGCATGCTCTCGGCCGGCGTCTTGAGGCTCGACAGCACCATCCATACCAGCGGGAAGGCCGAGGCGACGGCGACCAGCAGCATCAGCGTCGCCAGCAGCGCCTTGCGGCCGGACAGGCGTCTGCGCGACAGCCGGCTCGACGATTCCGCACTCATTCGTCGTTCTTCCGGTTGGCGAAGGCAAACAGCGCGCAGACGACGACGATCAGCGAAAGCATCAGCATCACCGCCATGGCCGAACCCAGTCCACCCTGCGCACGCTCGATGCCGACGCGGCGGATGTGGTAGGTCAGCACATTGGTCGAGCCGACCGGCCCGCCCTGCGTGATCAGGGCAACCGGCTCGAACACCTGCACGGCGTTAATGATGGCGATGACGGCGCTGAACAACAGCGTGCGCCGCATCAGCGGCAGCGTGATGAAGCGGAACTGCTCGAAGCGGCTGGCGCCATCGAGCTTCGCCGCCTCGTAGAGGCTGCCTTGGATCTGCGTCAGCCCGGCGATCGCCAAAACGGTGAAGTAACCGACCTGTTGCCAGACATTGAGGAAGATGATCGAGATCAGCGCCGAGCGCGGCGACGACAGGAAGGGCTGTGGTCCCATGCCGATCAGGCCGAGCATCTGGTTGAGCGGCCCTTCGCTCGGCGAATAAAGCTTCGACCAGACCAGCGCCACCGCGATCATCGGCACCATGTAGGTGGCAAACAGCACCGTGCGCAGCGCCGTGCCGCCGGCGACATCGCGCTGGTAGACCATCAGGCCGAAGGCCACCGACAGAGGCAGGATGAGGACGACGGAGAGCGCGGTGTAGACGGCTGTGTTCGTGAGCGCGGCCTTGAAGTCGCGGCCGATCGAGGTGGCCCCGAAAATCTCGTGGAAATTGTCGAGGCCGATGAAGCTGGCGCTGGAAAACGGCGTCTGCGTCGACCAGTCCTGGAACGACAGCCAGACGGTGAGCAGCATCGGCAACAGGACGAAGATGCCGATCAGCGTCACGGCGGGCGCCAGCATGATGCCCGCCGAGGCACGGTACCTCTGAATCATTATTTGGCGGCGCGCTCCAGGATCGAAATGGCGTCGGCCTGCGCCGTCGCCTGCGCATCCTTGGCCGAGACCTGGCCATACTGCAACGCCTCGAGCGTCTGCTGCAGCGATTCCGAGAATTCCTGGCCGCCCGGCACCACCGGGAACGGCTTGGCGTCGGTGAGCACGCTGACATAGCCGGAGAGGAATTCCGAGCCGAGCTTGTCCTTGTGCGCCTCGATGTCGGAGAGGCGTGAGGGCAGGATGCCCATCGACATGAGGATATCCGACATCGCGGAAGCGCCGTTCTTTCCGGACTTTGGATTGTTCAGCCAGGCGAGGAAGTCCCATGCCGCCTTCTGCTCGGCCGCACCTGCATTGGCGTTGACCACGGTCATCCAGGAGTAGGAGATCGAATGCGGCTTGTCGCCGCTCGGGCCGACGGGAAGCGGCGCCGTTGCAATGTCGGCGAACTTGTCGCCCATGCCGGCCTTCAGTGCGCTCTCCCACCAATTGGCCATGATGATCATGCCGGTCTTGCCGGAGACGAAATTGTCGAGGAAGGGGCCGGTGGTGTTGGCGTCTGCGGTCGCCATCGCCGGCACGCTGGCGCCCGACTTGATCAGGTCCTCATAGAGCTGGAAGGTCTCGGTCGCCTGCGGGCTGTCTAGCACCGGCTTGCCGTCCTTGACCAGGTCGCCGCCATTGGAGACCAGTAGCGAGGCGAAGGGATGAACGACACCGGCGGCCCATGAATTGATCATGCCGAAGCCTTGCTGTCCCGCATCCTTGTTGGTCAGCTTCTTGGCCGCATCCTTGAATTCGTCCCAGGTCTTGGGTGGCGCCGCGATGCCGGCCTGCTTGAACAGCGCCTTGTTGTAGTTCAGCGCATAGACGTCGATCTCGTTGGGGATACCATAGAGCGTGCCGCCGACCGAGGCGGCGCTCGTGATGCCCGCCGGCCAGGCGGCCTTGACCTCGCTGGCCACCGCATCGGGAGCGGGCGCGACCAGCTTGTCGCGCGCCAGTTCCGGCAACCAGAGATCGTAGATGCCGCCGATCGTCGGGCCGTCCGCGCCGCCGCCTTGCGAGCGCAGCGTGGTCAGGAGGTCGCCGAAGGGGACGGCGCGCACGGTGACGCTGACATCCGGATTGGTCTTGGCATAATCCTTGGCCGCCGCTTCCAGCAACGCGACCGTCTCCGGCGACCAGTGGGTGAGATAGGAGATGTTGACCGATTGCGCCCAGCCGGTGGTGGGCAGGATGGCGAGGCCTGCGGCCAGTGCCAGTTTCGACGTCCAGGCAAACGACATTCCTCATCCTCCTATCGGTTCACAATGACGTTATGACAAGTTAGCGCGGCGACGCAAGGGCTTGCTGGCGAAAAAGTCTCACATGGTACGGTCACAGATTTCTTTGCAGCGCTGGAATGTGGATATTTATCGTTAGGTAACAAACGGATGCGGGTACTGCAATGTCGTGAGGGGGCCAACGCCGACATTCCTGAGGCGCAGCAGACCTCTTGCGAATGCCGCTATGTCATTATAATGACTTTCCCGAGCCAATGACTCTCTCACGGCAGGAAATGCCGCGGGACGCCAAGGACAGAGAACAATGGGAGACTGGCAATGAGCATGCTTTCACTTGACCGGCGCGCAGCACTTGGCCTGATCGGCGGCCTTGCCGCCGCCTGCGCCGGTGTCTTCGCCTCATTGCCGGCGCGAGCCGCCGACAGCACGGTGACGCTGTGGAGCTGGCGCACCGAGGACGAGGCAGCGATGCGCCGCATCTTCGATGCCTTCGAGGCGAAGAACCCCGGCATCAAGGTCGCCATCCAGTTCACGCCCGATGCCGATTACCAGAACCGGCTGAGCACGGCGCTGCGGGGCGGCCGCGGGCCCGACATCGCGCAGCTCAAGGCCTATGGCGAGTTGCAGCCCTTCGTCGAGGCCGGCTATCTCGACGCGCTGGACGACAGCGTGCCGGAGCTGAAGAACATGGAGGACGCGGCGCTTGGCGGCGCGCGTGGCCGCGCTGACGGAAAAGTCTACGGCGTGCCCTACTCGGTGCCGATGATGGGCGTCTTCTACAACCAGGATATTTTCGCCGCCCAAGGCATCGAGATCCCCAAGACCTACAAGGATTTCACCGCTGTCTGCGAGAAGCTGAAGGCGGCCGGCATCACGCCGATCGCCACCGGCGGCGCCAACGGCTCGGCCTGGGAACTGGAGATCGCCGTCGGCGTCGTCGGCCCGACCGTCTATGGTCCTGGCTTCTACGACGAGATGATGAGCGGCAAGGCGACCTTCGAGGATCCGCGCTATGTGGCGGCGCTGAAGCGCTTCGCCGAGCTGAAGCCGTATTTCCCCGACGGCTTCGCCGGTATCGACTACACCACCGCCACGCAGCAGTTTATCGGCGGCAAGGCGGCGATGTTCCTCGGCGGTTCGTTCGAGAACGGCAGCTTCAAGGCGCAGAACCCGAAGCTGAAATTCTCGATCTTCCCGTTCCCCGCCGACGATGCCGGGGCAAAACTCTACACCTCGGCCTTCTCCGACGGCTCCTATGGCCTGGTCTCCGAGAGCCAGAACAAGGAAGCCGCGACCAAGGTGCTGGGCTTCATGGCTTCGGCAGAGTTCGCGCAGATGTTCGCCGACGAGCTCGGCTGGCCGCCGGCCCGCACGGATGTGACGGTGAAGGATCCAGTGCTGGCCGCGATGATGGAGATGGCGAAGAATTCGACGCCCTATCTGACGCTGGTCGGCTTCCGCTGGCAGTCGCCGACGGCGTCTTCGGTGCTGCAGTCGGAGATCATCGACATGGTCGAAGGCAACATCGCGCCGGAGAAGCTGGCGGCCGACATGCAGGCCGCGGTCGCCACCTGGTTCAAGCCGAAGCAGTAGGCGCGGCCGGTCGCAAAAGCGGCCGGCCTCTCACGGACCAGAAAAGCGCATGAGCACCCTTCGCCGCACCAGCAGCCTTCGCCGCACGCAGCAGCGCATGGCCGTGCTGTTCATCCTGCCGGCGCTGGCGGTCTATGCGCTGTTCGTCCTCTATCCCCTGGGGATGTCGCTGTGGGGCAGCTTCTTCGTCTGGAAGGGGCTGCGCATGGTCGAGTTCGCCGGCCTGTCGAATTTCTCAAGGCTGTTCGTTTTCCCCAGCGGCGCGCGGATCTACGGCGCGCTGTGGCACAACACCGCCTGGTTCTTCGGCATCATGGTCTTCCAAAATGGCCTCGGCCTGTTGTTCGCCTGGCTGCTGTTCCTGCGCGACAAGGGTGCGGCCTTCTTCCAGTCGGTGTTCTTCTTTCCGGCGGTGCTGAGCCCGGTCATCATTGGCGCGCTGTGGCGGTTGCTTTTGGCACCGGGTGGCGTCGTCGAATGGGCGCTGAACGGGCTCGGCCTGCACCAGGGCAGCCTGACTGTGCTCGGCAACAGCCACACCGCGCTCGCCATGCTGATCGCCGTCGATGCCTGGAACTGGATGGGCCTGCCGGTGCTGATCTACACGGCAGGTCTGCGGCAGATTTCCGGCCAGATTTTCGAGGCGGCAAAACTTGACGGCGCCGGCAATGCGCGCATGCTGTTCTCGATCGCGCTGCCGCTGCTGATGCCGGCGCTGGGCACGCTGACGACTTTGTCGTTCATCAACACCTTCAACCAGTTCGACATCGTCTATGTCATGCAGGGCGTGCAGGGCAATCCGAGCTATTCGACCGACACGCTGGTGACGTACTTCTACCGGCTGGCCTTCGGCGCGGAAGGTGCTGTCGGCATCACCGATATCGGTCTGGCTTTGGCGCTCGGCACCGTGCTGTTTTTGATCCTCAGCATCGGCACGCTCATGATGCTGCGCTTCTTCGACCGCCGCACGGTGCAGCTATGAGCGCGCTGGCGATTTCACAAAGACCGGCCATCTCTCGGCAGCTGGCGCGGCTGCCCGGCTGGACGGTGCTGGTCGTTTGGACGGCGGCCGTGCTGTTGCCGCTCTACATCCTCATCGTCTCCTGTTTCAAGACCACGGCCGAGATCTACGACAACAGGCTCGGCCTGCCGCAAAGCTTTGCCTTCGACAATTTCATCAACGCCTGGACGCGCGCCGATCTCGGCCAGAATTTCATCAACAGCCTGATCGTCACGGGCGGCGCCGTCATCCTCACCATCGTCGTCTCGGCGATGGCCGCCTATCCGCTCAGCCGCTACAAGCTTGGCTGGAATGCCATCATGCTCGGCCTGTTCCTGTCCGGCATCATGCTGCCCATCCGGTTGGCCTCGGTCGAACTGTTCACGCTGATGCGCAATCTCGGCCTGCTGGATTCGCTGACCGGGCTGATCCTGGTCTATTCGGCGATCCGCATTCCCTTCGCCGTCTTCATCTTCGCCAATTTCATGCGCGTCTTGCCCTCCGAGTTGGACGAGGCGGCGCGCATGGACGGCGCCGGCGAGGTCCGCATCCTGTTCCAGATCATCCTGCCGATGGTCAAGCCGGCGGTGTCGATCGTGGCAATCTTCACCGCGATCGCGGTGTGGAACGATTTCTTCTTCCCGCTGATCTTCATCTTCGACGACCGCTACAAGACGGTGCCGCTGGCGATCAGCGTCTTCGTCGGCCAGTTCCGCACCGACTGGGGCCTGGTGTTCGCCTCGCTGGCGATATCCATGGCGCCCATCCTGATCATGTATTGTCTGCTGGCGCGGCAGATTCGCGAAGGCGTCGGCACCGGAGGGGGCATGAAATGATCGAAGACAGGATTTATGCGGCGAAAGCCATCCTGGTGGTCGGCGCACACGCCTTCGATGCCGAGGTGATGGCCGGGCCGCTGGCGGCCGCTGCCGTCAAGCGCGGCGCCACGGTGACCTTCCTGCATCTGACCATGGGTGAGCAGGGCCATCCGCACCTGGTTCCCGCGCATTATTGCGTGCAGAAGGAAGAGGAAGCGGGCAGCGCGGCGGAGCGGCTCGGCGTCGCCATGCGTAGCTTTGGCCTGCGCGACGGCTTCCTGCCCACAGACGATCAGACGGCGCTCGAAGTGGGCGACATCATTCGCGAGCTGAAACCCGAGATCGTCATCACCCATTGGCATGGCAGCTGGCACAAGGACCATCGCGCCGCCGCGCATTTGACGAAGACCGGTATCTTCTTCGCCGGACTGCCGACCGTTGCCAGCGACCATCCGGCGCACACGCCGCAACTGCTGCTGTTCGGCGAGAACTGGGAGGACGATGACGGCTTCCGGCCCGAGCATCTCGTCGATGTCAGCGACGGGTTCGAGGCCTGGCGCGACGCGGTCATGGAGTATGAGCTGGCGCGCGGCCTGAGCAGCTTCCCCTATGTCGACTATTACAGTTCGCTCTACCGGCTGCGCGGCTGCCTGCGTGGCACGCGCCATGCGCAGGCCTTCGCGGCGGCGTCGCATTCGTGGAATGCCGGCAGCGGCCTGTTCTCGCTCCCCTTCGGCAAAGGGTCCGGTCGATGAGGCGGGTACTCGCCATCGATCTCGGCGGCACCAATCTGCGCGCCGCCGTATCTACGGGCGATGTCGGTGCGTTGGAGGCGCTGGGCAGCGAGCCGGCGCCGGCAACCCTTGGTGCCTTCATTGCGCGCATCGACGCGCTGTGCGCTGAGGCCGGGTCGGTCTCAGCGCTTGGCATCGCGGTGCCGGGTCTGGTCGAGGGCTCAATCTGCCGCTGGATGCCCAACTTGCCGTTCCTCGACGGCGTCGATATCCAGCCGCTGTTTCCCAAACTGCGCGTAGCGCTCGGCAATGACGCGCAGATTGCGCTGCTGGCGGAGGCTGTCGAAGGCAGTGCGAAAAACATGTCGGATGCGATCCTGCTCGCCATCGGCACCGGCATCGGTTCGGCGGTGCTGGCCAATGGCCGCATCGTTGCCGGCGCGCATGGCGGCGCCTGCTCGTTCGGCTGGGCCTGCGCCGACGTGAGGGATCATGGTGAAGAGCGCAGCGGCTGGCTGGAGCGCGTCGCGTCGGGCCGGGCGCTTGATGCCCTTGCCGGACAGATCGGCCTTGCCGACGGCCGCCAGCTGATCGCCGCTGCCCAGGCCGGCGAACTGGCCGCACTCACCTTGCTTGAACTGCCGGCGCGACAGCTCGGCACCGCGCTTGCAGGCGCTGTCGCGCTGCTCGATCCGCAAGCGGTTCTGATTTCGGGTGGTTTGGCGGAGGCGCTGGATGTGATCCGGCCGCCGCTGCTTGCAGCGCTGCGACGCCAACTGCCGCCGCATCTGCGCGGCATCGACGTCAAGCCCGGAAAATTCGGTCCCCGCGCCGGCCTCGTCGGCGCGGCGCTGGCCGGCGCCGTTGGGCAAGGGTGGAGGCATGTGCGATGAGCGAAGCAAGCTTTCAGCAGCCGGACCGCAGACGGCCGGAGCCGCTCTGGTATCAGGTCGAAGAGGCGATCCGCGCCATCGTCAAGAGCGGCGAATGGGCAACGGGCGACCAGATCCCGGCGGAGGACAGGCTGTGCGCCCTGTTCGGCGTCAGCCGCATCACGCTGCGCCACGCCTTGCGCAACCTCGAGGAGGCAGGACTGCTCAGGCGCGAACATGGCCGCGGCACGTTCGTGCGCTCGACCACGCTGGTCGCCGGCACGCGCGAGCTGACCAGCTTCACCCAGGAGATGGGCAATATGGGCGTGGTCGCGGGCTCGCGCCTGCTCGACTGCAGCCTGACCATCGCCAACGCGGCGGCTGCCGGCGCGCTGGAGATCGAGGAAGGCGATCCGGTGGTGCGCATTCGCAGGCTGCGGCTCGGCAACAACGAGCCGATCGGCATTCAGACGGCGCAGCTGTCGGCCGTGCGCGTGCCGGGCTTCCTCGATGCCGGCCTGCTGCAGGGCTCGCTCTACGAGGCGCTGGAGCGCCATTACGGCATCGTGCCGGTGGCGGCGCGGGAAAACTACCGGGTCGGCGCGGTCGGCGCGGCGGACGCCGAACTGCTCGACCTCGCTGTCGGCAGCCCGGCCTTCGTCGTCGAACGCATCACCACCGACGAGCGCGGCCCGTTCGAATTCACCGTCTCGATCATGCGCGGCGACCGCTACGAAATCCGCTCGACGCTACGCGCCGGACGCGTGCCGCTGAACCCGAGAAGCTGATCCATTCCAGACCGACCCAGCAAACAGGAGTACCCACGTGTCCGATCTCTACATCCACCGTCTCGCCGCCCTCATCGACCAGGCTGCGAAAGCCAATGAAGAGGCCTTTGGCCAGGCCGCCAGCCGCTTTGCCGACTCGCTCGAGGGCGGCGGGCTGGTGCATCTCTATGGCTCCGGCCATTCGGTGCTGCCGGTGCAGGAAGTGTTTCCGCGATATGGCAGCTATGTCGGCTTCAACCCCCTGACCGACCCGCGCGTGATGTGGCACAATGTGCTCGGCGCCGGCGGCGTGCGCGAGCTTTTGTGGCTGGAGCGTACGGAAAGATACGCCGAAAAATTCCTCGACCACCAGCCGCTCAACAAGGGCGATTCGATCATCATCTTCGGCCATAGCGGCCGCAACTCGTCGGGCATCGACACCGCGCTCTACGCCAGGAAGCGCGGCATCTTCGTCGTCGCTGTCACCAGCAAGAACAATCTGGACAAGCCGGCGACGCACTCGTCCGGCAAGCGGCTGGCGGATGCCGCCGACCTCGTCATCGACACCTGTTCGCCGATCGAGGACGCCATCGTGCCGGTCGAGGGCTGGAGCCGGCCGGTGTCGGGCTCATCGACGGTGCTTGCCATGATCCTGGCGCATGAGCTGATCGCGCGCACGGCCGAGCAGCTCGCCAAGCGCGGCATCGAACTGCCGGTCTTCGCCTCGCCGACCATTGCCGGCGTGACGCTGCACGACACCGACGTCATCTACGGCGTCTACCGCGAGCGCATGCTGGAGGCGCAGCAGAAGCACCTGCCGACCTTCCAGGCAACGATGCGCGGAGAGTGAAAAAAGGGAGGCCCGGCACATGCCGGGCCTCCGACGTCTCGTTCCGCAATTCCTATCCTCTCAACGCCGCTTCGGGCGCCCGGCAGGCGATTTGTTGCCGCGCGGGCCGCTCTGAACCGGCGTGTTGCCCTGGTTTTCCTCCGACAGCTTGCGCCAGCGGGCAAGGCGCTCAGGGTCGAGCGTACCCGCCTTCAACGCAGCCTGCACCGCGCAGCCCGGTTCGTGGACATGGGTGCAGTCGCGGAACTTGCACAGCGGTGCGAGCTCGGTGATTTCGGCAAACAGCGTGTCGATGCCGGATGCGACGTCGCTGACATGCAGCGTGCGCATGCCCGGCGTGTCGATTACCCAGCCGCCACCGGCGATGGGGTGCAGCGACCGCGCCGTGGTGGTGTGGCGACCCTTGGCATCGTGCTCGCGAATGCCCGCAGTCTGTTGCGGCGATTGCTGCGCCGCTCCGGCCAGCGTGTTGACCAGCGTCGATTTGCCGACGCCGGAGGAGCCGACCAGCGCCACCGTCTGCCCTGCGCCACACCAGGGAGCAAGCGCCGCTGCGGCATCGGCGACGCGCGGGTTCAGCGTCACTACGGGCAAACCACGCTGAAGGGCGGCAGCCTGGCTTTGGTATCTCTCGGCATCGTCAGCGGTGTCGGCCTTGGTCAGCAGGATCACCGGCGTCGTTCCGGCCTCGTTGGCCAGCGCCAGATAGCGCTCGAGCCGGGCGATGTTGAAATCGGCATTGCAGGACGTCACGATGAACAGCGTGTCGACATTGGCCGCGGCCAGCTGCGGGATCCTGCCGCCCTGGGTACGGCGCTCCAGCACCGTCTTGGGGGTCAGCCGGCGGAGCAGCAGATGTGTATGCTGCTCGACCAGCACCCAGTCGCCGACGGCGTAGTCGCCGGTGTTGGCATTGGCCGGCAGCGTCAGATCCACTGGCCCTGCCCGGGACAGGCCGGCCAGGCGGTCGCGGTGCACCGAGGCGATGCGCGTCGGCACGAGGTCTGCCTCATCGGCTTCAAGCTGGTCGCCGAAGAAATCCGTCCAGCCCAGGCTTGCGAGGGAGGCCGTCACGGCTTTGACCAGGGGGACGGCGTCACAGACATCGGAGAGTATCCTTTGGCAAAATGGGCGCGGACCCTCGGGGCGGTTGTTCAAGCCGTGTATGGGCGGCATGGCGGCATTTGGCAAGCCGAACCGCGCCGATGGCCGAGCCGTTTCGCGCACCACGTTGGAACGCATCGCGGCGGTGGTTCGCTGATGCGCTTACGCGTCGTTACTCTCAATGTCTGCAACACGGAAGGCGAACCGGAGCGCCTGGCGGCCATCAACCGGGAGCTGAGGCGGCTCGACCCCGATCTGTCGCTCTCCAGGACGTCGTCCAGACAGCCGATGTGAAATCCCTCGATACGCTGCCGATGGTCTTGATTTGCATGCCACGCATCAGGCCTCGTCGTCGACCTCGAAGTTGGCAGGGACGGATGAGGATGGCAGGTCGAGAAGCCTGCCAAAAGGGGGAGGGGGATGGCCGGTACCGCAGGGGGCGGGGGGTTGGGATGGGGTTGCCTGAAGCACCGGCCAAAGCGGGACACGTCCCACGCCCACAAGCTAGCAGAGCTTGGATCGGTTCATATGGTGTGATCGCGGAACTGGCGCAAAAGCGCTTTCACATCCCCGCGCCGGCGTCGGCAACGAGCCCGCAACCGGGGGTTTCCGGTCGGTTGGTGGGTTGCGCAAGCGTCGGTTGAAGGCGCTGCGGGAGGCTGTCGTTTTTAGTGCGGTTCGAGTGCTATGCGCTCAGCGACAGGTGCTCAAGGCAGGGCAATCGCGTGGCGCCACCACATGCGATTGTCCTGCTTACGCCACCGGCAGCGTTCGCCCCGCAATCAGATCCGCAGCCTTCTCCGCAATCATGACCACGGCGGCGTTGGTGTTCGACGACACGATGCTTGGAATGACCGAGCTGTCGCAGACACGCAGGCCTTGCAGACCGCGCACGCGCAGCTCGGGATCGACGACGCTGTCGGCATCGCCGCCCATCCGGCAGGTGCCGACTGGGTGATAGGCGCTGCGGCCATGTTCTCGGGCGAAGGCTTCGAGTGCTGAGCGCCCCTGCATCGCCTTGCCGGGCAGATGCTCGCGGCTGATGTATCTGGCGAAGGCTGGCTGCGACAGGATTTCGCGGCTGATCTCGATGCCGTCGATGGCGCGTTCGAGATCATAGCGCTCGGCGAACGGGTTGGGGTCGATGATGGGCGCATCGCGCAGGTCCGCGGACTTGAGCGTGACGCTGCCGCGCGAACGCGGGCGCACATGGTAGGAGTTCAGCGTGCAGCCATTGCCGCCGGGAACCGAGCCGATGCCTTCCTCGACGCCGGCGCCGGGCAGGAAATGGAACTGGATGTCCGGCGTCTTCTCCGCGCGGTCGCCCCACCAGAAGCCGCCGGCCTCGACGATGTTGGAGGCCACCGGTCCTTTGCCGAACAGCGCATATTCGAGACCGGCAACCGCCTGCCAGCGCTTCTTCTTGTAACGGTCGATGCCATGCGGGCCGTTGAGTTCGGCGACGACGTCGACGTCCATGTGATCGTGCAAATTCTGGCCGACGTTTTTGGAATCGTGGATCACCTTGATGCCGTGCTGGCCGAGATGCGCGGCCGGGCCGATGCCGGACAGCATCAGCAATTTCGGCGAGCCGATGGCGCCGGCGGTGACGATGACTTCGCGCTCGGCGCGGAGCAGTTCGGTGCGGCCATTGGCGATGATCTCCACGCCAATGGCACGGCCGTTCTCGACCACGATGCGGCTGACGGAGGCGTCGGTGCGTAGCGTCAGATTCTTGCGGCCGAGCGCCGGCTTCAGATAGGCGACCGCCGTGCTCGAGCGTTTCCCCCGACGCGTCGTCGTCTGGTAGAAGCCGGCGCCCGCCTGCTCACCGGCGTTGAAGTCGGCGCGGAAAGGAAGGCCCGCCTGCTGCGCCGCCTTGACAAAGATGCGGGTCAGCGGATGCGGCGCACCGCTGGAGACGCCGAGCGGGCCGTCAATGCCATGCTGCGCATCGGCAAACGTGTCGTTGCCCTCGGAGCGGACGAAGTAGGGCAGCACGTCGGCATAGCTCCATCCGGCACAGCCATCGTCGGTCGCCCAGCCATCGTAGTCCTGCGGGCAACCACGGGTGAACACCTGGGCGTTGATCGAGGAGCCGCCGCCGAGCACACGCGCCTGCGGATAGACCATGGTGCGGCCGTCGATCTCCTTGCCGGGCGCGGTGTCATAGCCCCAGATCAGCGGCCCCGACGTCATCTTGAAGAAGCCGACCGGCAGATGGATGTAGCGATCGGTGTCGGGCGGACCGGCCTCGAGCAGCATGACGGACACGTCCGGGTCCTCGCTCAGCCGGGCGGCCAGAATGCAGCCAGCCGAACCGCCGCCGACGATGATGTAATCCGTCATTTCCACTCCCGGGTTCTCTTTGTTGGAGCATGATCTCCGGACAAAACGGTTTCCCGTTTGTCCGAGAAAACCGGTTCCCACTTTTCGGGATCAAGCTCCTGCCAGCGGTGATCACCGCCCCTTCCTCTTGCGCGCGACGATCTCAAGTCGCTTGTGCCGCGTCAAGAGAAAGGGTATGGTTATCGTGTTGAAGGGTTGTCGTACAAGTGGAGGAGCTTGACGATCCTCACCAGGAGGTCCCGGCCGCGCTCCACGCGCAAGATGCCGGGCGGAACAGAATTCAATCGGGAGGTTTCGAGGTATGAACGACACGAAGAATTTTGCGGTCAACCGGCGCACGCTGATGATGGGCGCCACCGCCGGCGTGGCGGCACTCGCCATGCCGAGCGTGCTGCGCGCGCAGGACAAGCCGACTCTGGTGACGTCGATCCGCTCGCTGTCCAACCCCTATCACGCGGTGTGGAAGACCGGCGCCGAAGCGTATGCCAAATGGGCCGGGCTGGAACACGTCACGCTGGTTTCGGAAGGCAACAGCGAGAAGGGCATTGCCGACATCAAGGCGATGCTGGCCAAGACCGGCGGCAACATGGTGCTGAATTCCGATCCCAACGACACGCCCGATGCGCGCCCGATCGTCGAGGCCTGCGCCAAGGCCGGCGCCTATGTGGTGACCCAGTGGAACAAGCCTGGGGATCTGCACCCGAAGGATTTCAACCCGAACTATGTCTCGCATATCGAGTTCGACGGCATCGACAGCGGCAAGACCATCGCCGAGATCCTGTTCAAGACCATTGGCGGCAAGGGCGGCATCGTAGCGCTCGGCGGCCTGATCTCGACCACGGCGGCGATCGAACGCAAGAAGGGCCTCGACGCAGCGCTTGCCGCCAACCCGGACATCAAGCTGCTCGATTTCCAGGTCGCCAACTGGAAGTCGACCGAAGCCTTCGACCTGATGGGCAATCTGCTCACCCGCTTCGGCGACGACATCAAGGGCATCTGGGCGGCCAATGACGATATGGGCTCGGGCGCTCTGGAAGCGCTGCGCGCCGAAAACCTCGCCGGCAATGTGCCGATCGTCGGCGTCGACGGCATCAAGACGGCGGTCGATGCGGTGCGCACCGGCGAATTCGCCTGCACGGTCACTTCGGATCCGTTCTGGCAGGGCGGCATGGGTCTCGCCATCGGCTACAACGCCAAGATCGGCAAGTTCGACCCGACCAAGGAGCCGCCGGAGCACCGTGAGTTCTACGGCAAGGCGGTGCTGATCTCGCACGACAATGTCGAGGAATATTACAAGACCAATGTCGATGCGAAGCCCGAGATCGACTGGAACGATCTGTGGGGCCGGGTCACCGGAGCAATCCGTACCTGATCCATCGGAGTGGGCTGCACCTCCCTGGCGGCCCGCTTCCTCCCGCAGCCGTCGCGATCCCCTTGTCGCGACGGCTGTCACCAGCAGACGGGAAGCGGTTTCTTGACAATCCATACAGAACCCCTGAAGTCCGTTTCGGACATCGAGCGGACGACGCCTATGACATCGTTCCCCGGCCGCATCGCGACATTCCTGGGCGGCAGGCGCTGGCGCAGCCTGGCGCCGCTGGCGGTGCTGATTGTACTCTGCGTACTCATCGCCATTGCCAATCCC
This sequence comes from Mesorhizobium sp. P160219, assembly GCF_057786095.1. Lineage (NCBI taxonomy): Bacteria > Pseudomonadati > Pseudomonadota > Alphaproteobacteria > Hyphomicrobiales > Phyllobacteriaceae > Mesorhizobium > Mesorhizobium sp. P160219. Next base: position 6,440,738 of record NZ_JBYNWG010000001.1, on the reverse strand, counting down.
AATTTCATCGAGCTGCGCAATCTGGTGCGGCTTGCGAATTCCGCCGCCGTGCCGCTGACGCTGGCGATGGGGCTGACCTTCATCATCCTGATGGGCAGCATCGACCTCGCAGTCGAAGGCACGCTTTCGGTGGCGGCAATGGTGCTTGTGCTGCTCGCCGCCAATGACGGCAACGGCAACGACTATGGCTGGTGGGCGGTGCTCGCTGCCATCGCCGCCGGCACCGCCATGGGCTTCGTCAGCGGTCTCGTCCAGACCATGCTGCGCATCCCGTCCTTCATGGGCACGCTCGGCATGTGGTTCATCGGCCTCGGCCTGTCGGTCTATATGCTGGGCGGCACGGCCATCAAGCTGAACGACGCCTCGATCCGCGACCTGGCCTTGCACCGTTTCCTCGGCCTGCCGGTGGCGGTCTGGGTCGCGTTCGGCGCCTTCCTGCTCGCCACTGTCATCCAGTATCACACCAAGCTCGGCCGCCACATATTGGCGATCGGCGGCGATGAGGATGTCGCCAAGCTCTCCGGCGTCAATGTCGTGCGCGTGCGCATCGCCGCTTTTGCGCTGGCAGGGTTCTTCTTCGGCATTGCCGGCGTGCTGGCCGCGGCACAGCTCGGCCAGTCGCACGCCGTCATCGGCGACGGCAGGCTGTTTGCAGCGGTCACCGCAGTGGTCGTCGGCGGCACCGCTTTGACCGGCGGCGAGGGCGGCGTCGTCAACACGCTGATCGGTGTGCTGATCGTCACCGTGCTTGCCAATGGCATGATCCTGCTCGGCATCTCGCCCTACATCCAGCAGACGGTGCAGGGTCTGATGATCATCGCCGCGGTGGCGCTGTCGCTCGACCGTGTCCGCCTGAAAATCGTCAAGTGAACGCCATGCTGCAGGCGTCCAACATCATCAAGAATTTCCCCGGCGTCCAGGCGCTGCGCGATGTCTCCATCGAAGTGCGGCCCAATGAAGTTGTCGGGCTGATCGGCGAGAACGGCGCCGGCAAGTCGACGCTGATGCGGGTGCTGGCCGGCGGCTACCGCCCGGATGGCGGCTCGCTCACGCTGGATGGCGAACAGCTGCGCATGCGCAACGCCCGTGATGCGGCCAGGCATGGCATCGGCATGGTGTTCCAGGAGCAGTCGCTGGTGCTGAACCTGACGGTTGCCGAAAACATCTATCTCGGCGAGGAGGACCGCTTCACCCGCTTCGGCCTCGTCAATTGGCGCGCCATGAACGCGGCGGCGCGGCGGCAACTGGCCAAGATCGGCATCGACATCGACGTCACCGCGCGCACCTCCGAACTCACCTTCGCCGCACGCCAGATGGTCGAGCTCGCCAAGGCGCTGACCTTGGAGGAAGTGGTCGAGCGGCAGTTGCTCATCCTGCTCGACGAGCCGACCTCGGTGCTCAACGCCGCTGATATCGAGGTGCTGTTCGCGCGGGTGCGCTCGCTTAAATCCCGCGCCAGTTTTGTGTTCGTCTCGCACCGCCTCGACGAGGTGCTCAACATCTCCGACCGTGTCTACACGATGAAGGACGGCGCGGTCGTCGCCGAGCACCGCGCAGCTGAAGTCACCGCGCCGGAGCTGCACGAGATCATGGTCGGGCGCGGCCTGCAGGCCGAATATTACCGCGAGGCCCGCCAGCTCGCGCCGCGCGATATCGTGATGGTCGAGGCCAAGGGGCTTGGCGCCAACGGTTACTATCACGGCGTCGATCTCTCGATCCGGGCCGGCGAAATTGTCGGCATTGCCGGCGTCGTCGGCTCCGGCCGCGAGGAGGTGACGCGCACCGTTGGCGGCTTCGTCCAGCATGATGCCGGCGAGATGAAAATCGCCGGCGATGCCGTGCGCTTCTCCTCGCCGGAGCCGGCTGTGCGCAAGGGCATCGGCTATGTCCCGCGCGAGCGCCGGCTCGAAGGGCTGGTGATGTTCCTGTCGATCGCGGAGAACATTTCGCTGGCCGATCTCTCCAGCGTCATGCGCCATGGCGCCATCGACTATGGCAAGGAGCGCCGGCTTGCCGCCGACTGGATCAAGCGGCTGCGCATCAAGGCGCCCGGTCCCGATGCCGCCTGCCGCAAGCTCAGCGGCGGCAACCAGCAGAAGGTGGTGCTGGCGCGCTGGATGACGGCGGGCTCGCGCATCCTGGTGCTCGACCATCCCACACGCGGGCTCGATGTCGGCGCCAAGGAAGAGGTCTACGAATTGGTGCGCGACCTCTCCGCGCAAGGCGTGGCGATCCTTTTGATTTCCGACACGCTGGAGGAAACGATCGGTCTGTCGCACCAGGTGCTGGTGATGCGCGACGGTGCAATCACCGCGCGCTTCGATGCCAGTCCGGGCAACAAGCCGAACCAGGTCGATCTTCTCAGGGCAATGGTGTGAACCGATGAATGAGGCGTTCTCCATCAGGCAGGTTTTCGAGGGCAAGTGGACGCAAGGCGCCATTCCGCTGATCCTGCTTGTCGGCCTGCTTTTGATCATTGAGATCGCCGCGCCCGGCTTCCTCACCGGCGAAACCGTGGCGCTTTTGTTTGCCAACACTGCCGTGCTGTTCATCCTGGCGACCGGCGTCACCTTCGCCATCCTGCTTGGCGGCATCGATTTGTCGATCCAGGCGGTGGCATCGCTGGCCAGCGTCATCCTGGCGCAATTGCTGCCTTCGCTCGGCCTTGCCGCCTTTCCGGTGGCGATCCTGTCGGGGCTCGCCTTCGGCGTGTTGAGCGGTGTCGTCCATGTCAAGCTGCGCGTGCCGTCCTTCGTCGCGACACTCGCCACCGGCGGCGTGGTCACCGGCCTGGCGCTCTGGGTCTCCAATGGCCGCGCCATCACCATCGAGGAAGGTGGCCGAGAAAACACGGCGTGGATCAACGCCACCATCATCGGCATTCCGGTGGTGGTGCTGATTTCGGCGGTCATCGGCATCGCCGCCTTTCTGGCGCTGCGCTACACACGCTTCGGCCGGCAAGCGATCGCGGTCGGCGCCGGCGAACCGGCGGCGTGGGCCGCGGGCATCAATGTCGACCGCACCAAGATCATCGCCTTTGCCGCGTCGGGTATGCTCGCGGCCATCGCCGGCATCGTGCTGGCAGCCAGGCTGTCGAGCGGTTCGCCGGTGCTGGCCAACCAGCTGCTGCTGCCGGCCATCGCCGCCGTCATCGTCGGCGGCACGGCGATCACCGGCGGGCTCGGCGGCGTTGCCCGCACGGCGGTCGGCGCGCTGATCATCTCGATCGTGCGCATCGGCATGACCTTCGTCGGCGTCAATATTTTCCTGGAAAACATGGTGTTCGGCGCGGTGCTCATTGCCGCCGTCGCCATCACCATCGACCGCAGCAAGATCGCGGTCATCAAGTGATCCCGCCTCCCAGGCAAGCGCGGACAGGACGGGACCGCATCGGCGCGAGGCCGATGCGGTCCGGCCCGATCGGATCACATCGTGTCGAGGCCGATCAGCTCGATCTTGTAGCCGTCGGGGTCTTCGACGAAAGCGATGTGGGTGGTGCCGTGCTGCATCGGGCCGGGCTTGCGCGGGATTTTGGCGCCGCGCTTTTCCAGTTCGGCGCAGACGGCGTAGATGTCGTTGACGCCGAGCGCCAGATGGCCGAAGCCGGTGCCGATCTCGTAGGGCTCCTCGCGGCCCCAGTTCAGCGTCAGCTCGACGACGGCTTCCTTGTCCTCGGGGCCATAGCCGACAAAGGCGTTGGTGAACTTGCCGCCGGGGTAGTCGTCGCGGCGCAGCAGGGTCATGCCGAGCACCTCGGTGTAAAAGGCGATCGACTTGTCGAGGTCGAGCACCCTGATCATGGTGTGCATATAGCGAAAGCCCGGGGCGTCGCTCATTGGGGGAGTCCTCCGAATTCTGTGATTTGCGGGTCTGACCATCCACATCGAGCGCTTGGCGGCAAGCCTTGCTTGATGTTCTCAATCAGGGTTGTATGATAACACGACAACACCGGTATTTGTCCAGCCGTTTTGCCTAGGGGCCCAGAGCCAATCCATGAATGCCGCGCCCTCCGCATCGCAGATCGCAGCCCTGGCCGGCGTGCTGCCGAATGGCGGGCTGCTGACCGATGAAGCGGATCTGGCGCGCTTCAGCCGCGATTGGTCGGGCGACCATTTCGGCCGGCCGCTGGCGGTGGCGCGGCCCTCCTCGGTGGATGAAATGTCGGCGCTGATGCGGTTCTGCCATGCCGAGCGCATCCCGGTGGTGCCGCAAGGCGGGTTGACCGGCCTTGTGGGTGCTGCGGTGGCGGCGGATGGCGGCGAGGTCGTCATCTCGCTGGAGCGGATGACCAGGATTCGCTCGATCAGCCCGATCGACTTTGCCATGGTGGTCGAGGCCGGCTGCATCCTCGAGGACGCCAAGCGCGCCGCCGAAGCGAGCGACTGCCTGCTGCCGATCACGTTCGGCGCGCAGGGCAGCTGCCGTATCGGCGGCAATGTCGCCACCAATGCCGGCGGCTTCAACGTGCTGCGCTACGGGATGACGCGCGACCTGGTGCTTGGCCTCGAAGTGGTGCTGGCCGACGGCCGCGTCTGGAACGGGCTGAAAGTGCTGCGCAAGGACAATCGCGGCTATGATCTGAAGCAGATCTTCATCGGCTCGGAGGGCACGCTCGGCATCGTCACCGCGGCGGCGCTGAAACTATTCCCCAAGCCGACGCAGATCGAAACCGCGCTGGTTGGCCTGCGCTCCGTCGAGGACGCGATGGCACTCTATGCAAGGGCGCGGCGCGATTGCAGCGATTTGCTCACCGCCTTCGAACTGATCCTGCGCGGCGGCATCGAGATCACCATGCGCGGCGGCCAGGATTTTCCCGATCCGCTCAGCCAGCCCTATCCCGTCTATGTGCTGATCGAGGTGTCGTCGGGAGGGCTGATCGACCTCTCCAATATGCTGCTGGGGTTTCTCGGCAGCGTCGAGGACATCGTCGAGGACGGCGTCATCGCTTCGACCAGGGCTCAAGGTGAGCGGTTGTGGCTCTACCGCGAGATCATGGTCGAGCGGCAGGGCAGGGGCGGGCGCTACCTGCGCACCGATGTGTCGGTGCCGATCTCCAGGCTTGCCGATTTCGTCACCGATGCGCTGGCCGCCTTGGAGAAAGCCCGGCCCGACGCGCTGGCCGTCACCTACGGCCATGTCGGCGACGGCAACATCCACCTCAACGTCGTGCCGCCGGAAGGCATGGGCACCGAGGCGATGGAACATCTGTTCGAGCAGGCGGAAGCCGAGATCTTCACCGTCGTCGATCGCTATGGCGGCTCGATCAGCGCCGAGCACGGCATCGGCCGGGTCAAGCAGAAGGCGTTCCTCGAACGCATCGATCCGGTGACGCTCGACCTCGCCGCCGGCATCAAGGACGCATTCGACCCGCGCCACATTCTCAGCAACGGCCGCATTCTGGCGTCCGCACCCGCCGTCGACTATAGGTGAGCGATGACGCTGAAACTCGACAAGGTCAATCGCGGCCCACACCTCTCCACTCTGGTGGCCAGTTCCATCTCGCGCGAGATCGCGCAAGGCCGGCTGAAGCCGGGTGACCAGCTGCCGACCGAGGCGGCGCTGGCAACCACTTTCGGGGTCAGCCGCAACGTCGTGCGCGAGGCGATCGCGCGGCTGCGCTCGGAAGGCCGCATCTGGTCGCAGCAGGGACGCGGCGCTTTCGTCGTCGAGACCACCAACCCGACGGTGCTGACCATCGACCATGAGACGCTGCAGCGCGCCGATTCGTTCCGCAACCTCTTCGAACTGCGCGGCATCCTCGAAGTGCAGGCGGCGGCCCTTGCCGCCAAGCGGCGCAGCGACGCCGATCTCAAAGCCATGGGCGATGCGCTGTCCGGCATGCGCGCCGCGCCGTATGGCAGCGTCGCCTGGCTGCGCAGCGACCTCGAATTCCACCGCACCGTCGCCGAGGCGACGCGCAACAGCTACATGGGCCAATTCCTGGTCTTCGTCTCCGAACGGGTGCGCGAAAGCATTCTGGCCGCCGGCAACCAGCAGAAATCCGACGACATGGCCCGCATCACGCTGGGCGAGCACGAGCGCATCCTGAGAGCGATCCGTGCCGGTGACGCCGAAGGAGCGCAAGCGGCCATGCGCGACCATCTGGCTGGTGCCGCGCTGCGGGTGGGGTTGCATGAGGGCGAGGCGGCTGTGGAGGCAGCGCCGGCGCCGGAGGTGGCATCGCCGGTGCGGCATTCGCGGTTGCGAAAGGCTGTGCGCGGGCAGGCTTAGCCGATAGGCTTGCCTATCAGCGCGCTGGGCCAATCGCCTATGTCGGCGCTGACCCCCACTCCGTCTCGGCTTCGCCGAGCCACCTTGCCGGGGCGAGCCACGGGTCTCGCCCGTCCTTCGGACCCCCCATTTCATGGGGGATGAGGAAATGCCAATCTCCGACATCGCAGCCCTTCAAAAGCTTGGGTTTCCTCTCCCCCACGAATGTGGGGGTAGAGGTGGCTCGGCGAAGCCGAGACGGAGTGGGGGAGCGCCATATCAGATTTCACACGGTCGTCGGCTCAACCAGCTCAGGGCCGGAGATAGGCCGCCACCCCACCGCGCTATTTCAGCGGCAGAAACAGCTCAAGCACCACCTCACGCACCGGTCCGTTCGACGAAAAGTGCCGTTGGCAATAGATCGGAAAGTCGCGCGCCTCCTCGCCGCTGGCCGGAAGCCATTCGCGGTACAGGTAAAGCGCTGCCGGCTCGAGATTGTTGGTGTTGCCGGGATAGCGCAGCACCGCGCAGCGTCCGGCGGGGATCACGCCGGCCTTCATCTGCGCGTCCTCGATCCGCCCGCCTTCTACCGGCAGGTCGGTTCCGGCACAAATATCCATGCTGTAATCGGCCGGGTTCGCCGGCTCCCTTTCGGAACGGAAGATGTTGAAGGTCGGGCTTGTCTCGGGCGAGAGGCCGGCCGCCTTGCGCCAGGCGATGAAGCGCTGGATGGTGTCCTGGAGCGTCGCCCGGTCGCCGCGATGCTCCATGATCGCCACCGGCGTCGGCGGCACATCGCGGATCATCACGTCGGCGGGTTCGAAGATTATCTGCATGAGCGTGGTCCTTGCTTTGTCGAGCGGCCCGAAGGCCATGAGCCACGCACCCCAGTCGGGAGACTTCCGGAACGACGAAGGCGATTGTCCGAACCGTTGCTGAAAGGCGCGGGCGAAGGCATCCGGTGCGTCGTAACCGGCATCCATCGCTATGTCGGTGACGCTTTGGGCGTCGCTCTCGGCAAGCCGGTACGAAGCGCGCTTCAGGCGGGCAAGCTGGACATAGCGATGCACGGACAGCCCGAAGGTGGACGTGAACTGCCGGTGGAAATGGAATTTCGAGAACGCCGCAACGCCGCTCAACGCTTCCAGGCCCAGATCGCCGTCCAGATGCTGGTCTATATGGTCCAGCACCCGCTGCATTCGGGCATGGTAGTTTTCAAGTGGCGTCATCAAACGTCTCGTCCTGCGTGGCGACACCAGATAGGCGCCGCCTGATATGTCGCGCTCGACCGATCTTGCGGTTTGACATGGATGGACCGGTGTTTGCCAGCGGAGGCTAGGCGCACGCCTGCGGCGAGTGATGCTGTGGAGGCGGCATGGTCAGTGCAGGAGTTGGCATCTCCATTGCGGTATTCGAGATTGCGAAGGCTGTGCACGGGCGGCTGTGGGAAGGGGGTTAAGTCACGGGCCGGCCCTATCCCTTGGCGAGCCACCTTGGCGCAGTTAGCCACGGGTCTCGCAGTCCTTCGAACCCATTTCAGAGGCAAGGAAACGCGAGTCTCCTGTATTAGGTTGCAGCTTCACTAGGATTCCATCACAGACTGCCTGTGAGGAAGTGGCTAGCCTCTTCACGAGGAACCGGCTCTATACCTGTTATCCACAACCAATACGGGTTTTCCAACGGTTTCCGGGAAATTGACTGGCAGGCCGCACACGGTCTCTGCAAAGTCGTTTGGCATGATTTGAGAACAAAGTAAAAACAAACCAATCCCATCCCCATTTACAATTCTCTTGTGAGTGGGAGAGAATCGGTTTAGTTACTGCCAGCATGGACACGATCAACCTCATCTCCCTTCGCCGCCGAGAGATCGAGCAGCGCATGGCGCAGCTGAAATCCGACCTTTCAGTATACGAAAAAGAGCTAGTCGAGCTCGACACCGCTGAGCGCGTTTTCGCGCGCCTTTCCGGTGCAGAGAGGCCTGCGGCGGGCGAGGCAAACCAATTGGCGGCGGCGAATGTCCACGGCTTCCTCACGAAAAAACTCACGGTCCCGGAAATGATCCTGTCCGTGCTGCATGACGAGCAGGACATGGCCAGCCACTTCGAAGGGATTGAGCCGAAGGAAATCGCGAGACTGATCGAAAAGAAGTTTCTTGGCAGGCAAATTCGGAGTGAGGCCGTTAGCTCGATTTGTTGGCGTATGCGAAAACGGGAACAACTCGTCAAATCGAGCGAGGGGCCTTTCTACTCTCTGCCAGGAAAAGAGAAACCCGCTGACTTGCTTTCTCCGGGAGGGGAACAGTCAGCGGGTCTATCAGAAACCGGTGCGCAAGGCGGTGAAGCCCGACCGGGAGGTGGAACATAACAACATAAGTTGACCCTGTTGGGTGACTGGGGCGTTCGCAGCGCCTTGGTCGCCCGCTGGGGCCGGGAAGTGGTTCCGCTCTCGGGTTTGCACTGAGCAGCGCGGGGTCCGACTCCCCGTCGGTCCACCAATTTTTCTAGCAGAATCTGCTAGATTCGTCAAACTGGGCCGGCCTCCTTGGCTGGTCCGGTTATTTTCATTTTTCACCAAGGCAATGCCTGGTGTTTCCAATGCCGCAGCCAGTTAGCCCGCGGCGACCCTCCTCAAAATCGCCGGTGAGACGCTAGTCGGGGCCGGCAATGATATCCTAGAGGATCGGCACAACTTCTCGCCATGGCCGGCGGTGACTGTGGTGTTGGTGAACCTTCCGTCTGAATTTTTCGGCTAGTCGCCGGTGCGCTCTCACGGCAGAGTGTGGCGATGTGCAATCTCTACAATCTCACCACATCGCAAGAGGCCATCCGCCAGTGGACTCGGACTTTGCGGGATATTCTGGGCAACCTTGAGCCCTCGGTTGATATCTATCCCAACATGCCTGGCCCTGTGGTCCGCAATGCCTCGGACGGGCAGCGTGAAGTCGCGAAGTTGCTCTGGGGAATGCCGACGCCGGCCGAGCGGGTGAAGGGCAAGGCGGACTATGGCACCACCAACATTCGTAACCCGCAATATGGCCACTGGCAACAATATGTCGGCGTCGAGAACCGCTGTGTGGTGCCGGTGACGAGTTTCGCGGAGCCCAGCCCAACGCCCGGCGACAAAGACCCTGAGACAGGCGTCCAGCGGAACTATTGGTTCGCGCTCAATGAGGGCCGCCCGCTATTCTTCTTCGCCGGCCTCTGGACGCCTTGGCATGGGGTGCGCAAGGTCAAGGACGGCCCCGGCGACTTCGAACTCTACGGCTTCATGACGACGGCACCGAATGCCTTAGTTAAGCCAATCCACGAGAAGGCCATGCCGGTTATATTGAGCACGAAAGAAGAGACGGAGACGTGGCTGACCGCGCCATGGTCGGTGGCTAAGCGGCTACAGCGCCCTGCTCCTGACGATGTGCTTGTGATTGTCGAGAAGCCGGCCACGCAGATCAAGTTTTTGCGCGGAGTTGACCAACGTGGGCAACTGCCACTTCTATAGGTCCTTGGGTGACTGCTAATGCTAAAATTTCAGAGCTCGCTCATGCGCAATTGTAATCGATTTCGGCTTTCAGTATGTAAGGGTTGTTGTCATTTCCGATAGCGGCAAATTATCATGGACGAAATTCTAGCTTCCGTAGCTATTTTTGCCGGACTCTCCGGCCTAATCGCATCTGCAATATCCGCGTTCATTTCTGCAAAAGCTAAGAAGAATGTGACGTTAAAATTATTAGATTCTACTATCGCTGGCACCCTAACTTTCGACCCTAAGAGCTTATCGGCCGCAGAGGCGGAGCGTATTATAGACATGCTGGGAGATGCTGTTCGGAAAAGGGAGGAAGAATCAGGCATTGTTGATAGGATTGGCGGCAACAATGGCTGAAGATTCTAAAAAAGTAGGTGCATCTAGCGCTGCAGGATTGTCTGCTGGAACAGGCTTCTCAGGATTAGTTCTTTTATTTCCTGATGGATTATTTAAATCATTTCTTCTTATACTTTCGCCGGCTATAACGATTGCGATTAGCAGCTCTTGGCATGTGGTGACGGAGGAAGTCGGGGCGCGGGTCGCCGATTGGCGAATCCGATCCCAGAGGAAAAAAGCTGGAAAGATGTTGCATGCATTGATGGCGGATCCATCAACAAGCCCAGATTTGCTGTCCCGAGCCAAACAGAATCTAGAGGCGCTCACTTTGGTCGAAGTTGAAATAACAAAGCGCCGCGTGGATGCAATTGCCTCCTGATCGATCCTGAGCCGCAACTCCTATTAGTCATCCCGCCAAATCACCCGCCGCACCATCCTGATTTCGACAAGCCGCCTCACGCGTATCTTCATGCTCTCCGATGCGCTTGGCAGCAGGATGTCGACGTCAAGTTCGCGCCGCTTGCACCGCTCGCAACGCATGTGGCGGTCAACGTCCCAGAACGGAATGTCTCCAACCAGCTTGACAAGATCGCCGGGCAGATAGTGGCGGGTGACGTTGCAGTTGAAGCAGCGGACGCGGATCAGCTGACCGACCTCATGCGCTTTGCTCAGCGTTTGGACAAGGCTGCGGGGTTTTCTGGGCTGCTCGGGCATATTAGAAAATAGGAATGAGTTCCTCGCTGATTCAATTCGTCATTGACATTTTTGTTCCCTTTTTGTTCACTGTGGCCATACAGCACCTGGAGTACTCGCTATGGACCGCATTGTGACACTGAACAGTCGGCAGGAAGCCGCCCTCCAGGCTCACGCCGAGGATTTCATCGCCGTCCATAATGGTGATGTGATGAAGGCGCTGAAGGAAATGATCGTGCTCAACGGACATCTTCAGGAACGACTTGATGCACTCACCGCACCTCGCCGCGCGGCACGTTAGGAGGGAACGGCAATGGGTATGATGCAGTTTGACGAGGAAGCGAAAGCCGAGTTGCATTCAGAAGCCGTGAAGCTCATCGCGCGTTACGACAGTCCGCTTGAGACCGTGAAGGCGCTCATGGTCTATAACTGCGAGCTTGAGACCCAGATACTCGCCATAGCCCACCGGCATCCGGGAGTGGTTTCAATCGGCTACGATCCTACTCCACCAGTGCTGGGGTAATCGCTTGTGATGGGCTGCGGTAGTTGCTTCGGTCCGCGTTATTCCGCCGCCGGCTCCACCAGCGACACCCCATTCAGCCCCGCAACAATATCCGACAGCGCCGGCACGAATTTTTCGCCATGGCCTGTTGTGACGGCCGTAGCGAACCCGTTGCGCACGGCGGCGCCGATCGGGTTGGCGATGCCGGCGGCCTGGGCGAAGGAGGCGAGGTAGGTCATGTCCTTCAGCGCATTGGCGATGGCGAAGCGCTGGGCGTTTTCGTTGCGGTTGAGGACGAAGTCGAAGAAGGCCTGGTAGAAGCCGCAATCCATGCGGCTGCCGGAAATGACGCTGTTGAAGACCTGGGGCGTCAGCCCGGCCTTGGCGCCGAGGCTCAGCGCTTCCGAATAGATCGCGGAATAGCCCATCGAGACGAAATTGTTGAGCAGCTTCATGGTGTGGCCGCTGCCGGTCGGGCCGGTGTGGACGATACGCGCAGCGAAGGCTTCCAGCACCGGCCGTGCGCGGGCGACGATCTCGGCCGCACCGCCGACCATGACGTCGAGCTTGCCCTCGGTGGCTTCCTTGGGCGTGCGCGCCAGCGGCGCGTCGATCAGCGTTATGTCTTGCTCCGCGAGGTCGGCGGCAAGCGCTGTCGTCGATGACGGGTTGGAGGTCGAGCAGTCGATGATCAGCAGCGGCGTCTTGGCCGCAGCAAGCCCGTCCGCGCCCTTGACCAGCGCTTCGACCTCGCGCGAACCGGTGACGCACAGGATGACGATGTCGCAGGCAGCGGCGAGTTCGCGCGGGCTTGGCGCTTCGGTGGCGTCGGCGGCGATCAGCCGGTCTGCGGCGGTGCGGCTGCGGTGGACATGCACCGTCAGCGGCCAGCCTTTGCGCAGCAGATTGTCGGCCATGCCGGCGCCCATGCTGCCCAGGCCGATGAAGCCGATGCGTTCTTTCATGCAATCCTCCTATCGCCCGTGCCAACGGGCCGAATTTTCGTCACCTTGCGGCGGGCACCTGTCGATGCAATTCTTTGAATAAGATTCGGCCTTCGAACAAGAATCGAACCGGAGTGCCACCGATGGCGGAGCCCATGACTTTCGACGCCATACCGCAGGCGCCCAACCTGCGGACGGGTCTGGTCAACACGCTGATTGCGCAGATCGAATCCGGTGACCTTGCGCCGGGCCAGCGGCTGCCGACCGAGCAGGAGATTGTTGCTGCCACAGGCGTCAGCCGCACCGTGGTGCGCGAGGCGCTGGCGGCGCTGCGCGAGCGGGGGCTGATCACCACGCGCCAGGGCCTCGGCGCCTTCGTCGCCAAGGATCCGCTGCCGAAGACGTTTTCGGTCCTGCCCGACGATCTCGAATCGATCGACGAGGTGCTGCGCGTGCTGGAACTGCGCATGGGCATCGAGGTCGAAGCGACCGGCCTCGCTGCCCAACGGCGCAGCGAGGCGGCGCTTCAACAGATGAGCGCGCGGCTCGACGCGCTGGAGGCGGCGGTGCGCGCCGGCGGCTCCGGCTCGGAAGAGGATTTTGGTTTCCACCGCGCCATTCTCGCCGCGACGCAGAATGCGAATTTCACCCGGCTGTTCGACACGTTCGGCAGCGCCATGATCCCGCGCCATTGGACGCGGCTCGACCGGATGACGGAGGCCGAGCGGGAAAAATATCTCGACCGCATGCAGCGCGAGCACCGCGCCATTCTCGGGGCCATCGGAGCCAGGGACGTCAATGCCGCGCGGCGCGCCATGCGCAGCCATCTGACCAAAAGTTATGCCCGCTTCGAGGATCTGCGCGACAAGGCTGTTCACGATTAGGGAGCCAACCACGGTTGACGGACTGCTCATCCGGCGAGCCCGCCGAGATAAAGTTCGCGCATCAGCGACATGTTCCTCCCGGCTCCAAATTGTTGCAATCTTGCCTGGTTGTCATACAACCCTGTAATCTGGTAAATCCCAGGAAGAGGGATGTCAATCGCGTTGCCACGCGATATGAGGCTCCCCGAAGAATCGCAATCATGGAGCCGGCATTGCCGGCGAAGCCGCAGTCAGGAACAGCGAGATGCATTCACGGAAATTTGGCCGTACCGGCAGATCAGTCAGCGAGATCGGCTTCGGCGCTTGGGCGATCGGCGCCGCCTGGGGCGAGGTCAATGACAACGATGCGGTCGCAGCCCTGCATGCCGCGCTCGATGCGGGCGTCAGCTTCCTCGACACGGCCGACGTCTATGGCGACGGCCGTTCGGAAAAACTGATCGCACGGGTGATGAAGGAACGTGGCGGCGCGCGCCCGTTCATCGCCACAAAGGCCGGACGGCGGCTGCCGAAGCAGACCGTCGAAGGCTACAGCGTCGAGAACCTCAACGGCTGGATCGACCGCAGCCTGAAATACCTCGAGACCGACACGCTCGACCTGGTGCAGCTGCATTGCCCGCCGACCGATCTTTACTACCACCCGGAGGTGTTCGAGCGTCTCGACCGTTTGGTGGAGCAGGGCAAGATCCGCAATTACGGCGTCAGCGTCGAGCGTGTTGAAGAGGCGCTGAAGGCGATGCAATATCCCGGCGTCGTCAGCGTGCAGATCATCTTCAACGCCTTCCGCCAGCGCCCGGCCGAGCTGTTCTTCGACCAGGCGAAAAAGAACGATGTCGCCATCATCGCCCGCGTGCCGCTGGCCAGCGGCCTGTTGTCCGGCAAGTTCAGGGCGGACACCAAGTTCGAGACCACCGATCATCGCCTGTTCAACAGGAATGGCGAAGCCTTCGATGTCGGCGAGACGTTTTCGGGCGTGCCCTATGAGGTCGGGCTGGCGGCGGTCGAGAAGGTGCGGCCGCTGGTGTCAGGCGAGACCACGATGGCGAAATTCGCGCTGCGCTGGATCCTGATGTTCGACGCGGTGACGGTTGTCATTCCCGGCGCCCGCAATCCGGCGCAGGCGGTTTCCAATGCGGAAGCGGCGGAGCTTGCGCCGTTGTCCTCCGAGTTGATGGCCAAGGTGAAGGCGGTCTACGACGAGAACATCAAGCCCTACGTGCATCAGCGCTGGTAACCCGGCGCCTGCCGCCCTCGACCGGCTGACTGACCAGAGGCCAGCCGGGCCAAATTGCGTTCGTCCGTCACAAGCCGTGCAGCGGATTCTATGATCCATCGGTCATTTAATCGACCGCGCCGATTGTTATTGTGCAGTGCAGCAACGATATTGCTGCGTGTGCGTTGTGTGCACGAGTCTGCCCATTCCGGCGCGCAAGGATACCGATTTGCGAGACATATCCGATACGATCGCCCGGCTGAGCGCGATACGCGGCCGGCCAGCCGGTACAGGACAGAGCAAGGACGACCACCTGTCCGAGATGACAGGGTTCGGGTCCAATCCGGGCGCCTTGCGCGCGCGGTTTTATCGTCCTGAAAACCTACCGAAGCAGGCGGCGCTGGTCGTGGTGCTGCATGGCTGTACCCAGACTGCCGCCGGCTACGACCATGGTTCCGGCTGGACCGAACTCGCCGACGAGCAGGGTTTTGCCGTGCTTTTCCCCGAGCAGCAGCGCGCCAACAACGCCAATCTTTGCTTCAACTGGTTCGTGCCGGGCGATATAAGCCGCGACAGCGGCGAGGCGCTGTCCATCCGCCAGATGATCGAGGCGGCGGTGGTCACCCACGGTCTCGACCGCAAGCGGATCTTCGTCACCGGCCTTTCCGCCGGCGGCGCCATGGCGGCGGTGATGCTGGCGACCTACCCGGACGTGTTTGCCGGTGGCGCGATCATCGCCGGGCTTGCCTATGGCAGCGCCTCGACCATCCCCGAAGCCTTCGACCGCATGCGTGGCCATGGCGGCCCGTCCAGAAGCGACCTGCAGCGTCTGTTGCGGGAGGCTTCGCCGCACAAGGGGCCGTGGCCGAGGATTTCGATCTGGCAGGGCTCGGCCGACACGACCGTGGTGCCTTCCAATGCCGGCGCGGTGCTGGCGCAATGGCAGGGCGTGCACGGCCTCGCTCAAGCGCCGACACGCACGGAAAAGGTCGACGGTCAGAGCCGCAAAGTCTGGTCCGATGGCAAAGGCCGCGACGTGGTCGAGGCATACAGCATTGCCGGCATGGGCCATGGCACGCCATTGCAGGCGGGCGGCGACAATGCTCTCGGCAAAGCAGGGCCGTTCATGTTGGATGTCGGGATTTCCTCGACGCGCCACATCGCCCGTTTCTGGGGGCTGACGAAGCCAGAGGTACGACGCACGGCGAAAGCCGAGGCCGCTTCAGGCACTGCATTGCAGCCTTTCTCGCCGAAGGAAAAACCGCGAGCCGTCCGTGTCGATCCGGCCCCGGAGCCTGTCAATCCGCCAGGCGGTCCGGCGGGCGGGATTGCCAAGGTCATCGAGGACGCGCTGCGGGCAGCGGGATTGATGCGCTGAGGCTGAGGCTCGCCCCGCACACGCCCAAAATACAAGGGCAAGCGCCAGCATCATTATCGCAGCAGGCCTTCGTCCTCGAACGCATCCCAGCCCTTCAATCCGGGCGGCGGGCCGTCCGTGTTCCGGGCCTTCCTCGCAGTGCGCGCCTGGCCGGTGCCCTTTCCCGCGCGCGTCAGCGCGGCCTTGCCCGCGCCGCGCCGCCTGTTCTCGGCGACTTCCTGGACATCCTGCTCTCTCCACACGGTTGCCAGATCGCGGTCCAGGACGTCCTCGATGTGGCGCGGGTCGAAAACGTGGAAGGTGACAGACTTTGATCGCCCACGCATCTTGACGGTGCGTGTGCCGGTGCTTTGCAGCCGACCGTCCTTGAGCCATTTGTGGCGCTCGCGCGAAGAGATCGTAAGGATATCCTCGACCTCGCGTGGAAGCACAGGCAGCGCCTCCACTCCCTCCAGTGTTTTGGAGATACTGGCAGAGGCGGCCTTGAACGCTTCCGCTTCGGATTTCGACATTCGCAATGCGATGCGCCCCGTCTCGGCCTTGACGTGCTTCCTGACTGCCCATGGCAGGCGGGCTCTGACTTCACGTTCGATCCCCTTGGAGCGCACGGCGGACCCGAGTGTCGCTGACGGCGACAACGGCCATTCGGCAATCAGTTGCGGGGACGGGCTCATGCCTTCCTGGGGCTGGTTTCGTTGGTTCGATGCTAACACGGCAAGAGCCGGTAAAGCCAAGGCAACAGCGAAAAGGGGCAGGTCCGATGAGAACCCGCCCCTTATGGCCGAATTTGAACGCCGCTTGCAGCGCACCGACAGCACCCTTGGCCCCGCCGCTGTACGGCGACGACGGGACTCGATGATCAGAGTGGGCTGGCGTTGCGCGTTTTGTCGCGTTCGGCCTCGATGTCGGTGTAGGGGTCGGCATCGGCATCGAAGCCGGTCCAGCCACCGGCTTCATAGGCGCGTCGGCGGTCTTGCAGATCGACCGAGTTGGACTCGCCAAGAATACGCTCGGCCTCGTCGGCGAGTTCGTCACTGACCCTGGCGGTCACCATCGTGCCACCGCGGCGAACGCCCTCCGCATAGACATGCGCATCCCTTTCGGGGACACCGGACTCGGTCAGCGCCCCGACGATGCCGCCGGCAGCGCCACCGACGACCGCGCCGCCAACGGCGCCGACCGCGGTGGCGGCCAGCCATCCTGCGGCCACGACCGGACCGACGCCCGGAATGGCCATGATGCCGAGCCCTGTCAGAAGCCCGCCGGCGCCGCCAATGACGGCTCCGAGACCGGCGCCGCCCGCTGCATCCTCGGCGGCGTTGGAGGTGTCGCCATCGTCGTACCAGTCGTCCGAATTGTTGGCGACGATGCTGATGTCGGCCTGCGGCACGCCGATTGCCTCCAGTTCGCCGACGGCATCGGAGGCATCATCGTAGTTGTCGAAAAGTCCTGTTACGGTTTTCATGGTCTTGATCTCCTCGATCTGGTTCAGAGGTTCAGTTGGCGCCGGCAACGACGTTGCCCTGATAATCGAGCGCCACGGTCGTGGTCTTGCCATCCTTGGTGGCCTGACCGCGCCAGATGCCCTGGTCGTCTTTGGTCAGCTTGGACACGCCGGAGAAGCCGGCATCCTGAATGCGGCTCTTCGCCTGATCCTCGGTGAAGCTGTTGGCACCCGGGACCGGGGCGGCCGGATTGGTGGTGTCGGTCGTGCTCACGGCCGGGGTGGTGGAGCTGGTGGTCGACGATGCATTGTCGGTGGAAGCGATCTTCTCGACCATTTCCTGATGCATTTTGAGCGTCGGCAAGGTCTCGGAGGCGAAGGTCTTCAACTGCGCGTTGTCGCCGTCCTTGGCATAGCTCTCGAACAGCGTGACCGCCTCCGAATGCGCATTGCGCTGCATCTGGACATAGGGCTTGTCGACGGCATCGTTGGCATTCTGCAGAGCCTCCAGATCGGCCTTGTGCTTGGCGTCCAGCTCCGTCGGCACTTTCAGCTTCTGTTCGCCGGCGATGGTCGCAAGCTTGGCGTTGGCGGCGCCGTGATCGTCGATCATCTTCTTGGCGAAATCCTTGACGCCTTGATCCTGGGCCTTGCCCTCGGCGATCTTGCTGGAATCCACTTCGAACAGGCCGCCGATGGCGGCCTTGTCGACAAAGTCCTGAGCGCTGTCGGCGGCGAAGGCGGGCAGGGCGAACATCATGGCTGTGGCGGTGGCCAGCGAAGCTAGAAGAACACGTGTTTTCATGGACAGAAATCCTCGTTGGGGCACACATCGTGCTGTGAGCCTAACCAGTGCGGCCAAGCTTTGTTCCGCCGCCCAAGCGTTATAGCCGGGAGGGTCGATGCCGCGATGATGGCCCCTCGTCAGCGGCTTTTTGCGCCTTTGCCATGTCGGCGCTGAGGACGGCGGCCGGCTCGACGGGCGCCTTGCAAGTCCATCGCAAAGGGAAACGAGGCCCTTCGCCGCCGGCAAGTGAACACCGCCCGCGGTGAACTATCGAGGTTCAGCGATCGTTGCGTTCGAGGCGGCGCGCAACCTCTGTCTGGGCGACCTGCAGCAGCGTGTCTATTTCGAACATCGCCGCGGCATGGCCGCCGTCGCGAATGACACGGCGGGCGCGGTGTAGCAGATCGGAGACCGTCCGCAGCGTTTCAGCATGGCTCGATCGATTCGACAAATGCGTGCCCTCCGTCAACCACAACCGTTGGATCGGGAGAGTGTTCCCAAAGTTGGCGGCCGGCCGGGTGAATGACTGTGAGCGCAGGCAGCGGAACCATCCTTGTCCGTTGGCCGTTCCCCCTGCCTCAACGAAAGGAACAGCCATGGCCGAGAACGACACCCCGAAGGACACCGCGAAGGACACCCCCAAGGACACCCCGAAGATTTCCGCCCGAGAGGCCCAGGAGGCCCTGGAGAAGCAGGTCGCATCGCTGAAGCGCGAGATCAGCAAGATCAACCGGACGCTTGCCGAGCGCGCAGAAGATGCCGTTGGCGAAGCCGGCGGCTGGTATGGCAGCGCGACCGAGCGCGCGGCACGGGCAACGCAGCAGCTGAGATCGCAGGCGCAGACGGTGTCCGAAGCCGTCCAGCAAAATCCCGGCACCATCAGCAGCGCTTTCGTGCTTGGCGGCATTGCCGGGTTGTTGATCGGCATGCTGCTCGGGCAAAGCCATGAACGCGACCGAAGCTGGTTCTAGCGGCGTATCTTATGAATATTGCGCCCGCCGGCTTTGCTGGCGGGCTTTGTATGGACGCCAGATCAGTATCGCTTGAGTGAAAAACTCCCGCTCGGAAATTCGGTGTTGACAGCTGTCCTACTAGTAGGTAGGTAAACGCCATGAGCAACCTTGTGGCGACCTCCGATCAGATTCTGGCGTCCGCGCGAAACTTCATCGTGGCCGGCGGCTACAACGGATTCAGTTATGCCGATATCGCCGGCGAGGTGGGGATCCGCAAGGCGAGCATCCACCATCATTTCCCCAGCAAGGTCGACCTTGTCCGCACGCTTGTGGCGCGCCATCGCGAGCGTACCGAGGCCGGCATGGCAGATCTGGAAAGTAAACTCTCGGACCCGCTTGCACTGCTTCAAACCTATGCCGACTACTGGGCAAAATGCATTGAAGATGCGAGCGTCCCGTTTTGCGTCTGCGCGCTGCTTGCCAGCGAACTCCCTGCGCTCCCGGCTGAAATTGCCGTCGAAGTGCGGGCTTACTTCAGGTTTCTGTCGTCCTGGTTGACCAGGGTCATGGAGCACGGCGCCGAGCAGGGGATTCTCGGATTTGCAGGCTCGGCGGAGCTGGAGGCCGAGACCTTCATGGCGACCGTTCATGGCGCCATGCTGTCCGCGCGCGCCTATGGCAACCCCGCCATGTTCGGCACCATTCTGACGCCAACCGTGCAGCGTCTGTCTCGGAAGGTTCACTAACAGGAATTTGCGCGACAGGGGCGGCGAGCCCCTTCACCGAATTCCCTCGACGCGTCCATCATGCCTACCTTCTAGTAGGTAAACACAAAAAGGGAAATCCGAAAATGCTTGCCAAGACGAATGAAGCCAACCAATCCTCATGGCTCAAGAGCTACTATTTCATACGCTTTGCCGTGGCGGCCGCCTGGGTGCTGCTGGCCTTTACCGTCGCCAGCACAATGCCGTCCCTGGCAGCCATCATGCTGGTCGCCTATCCCGCATGGGATGCGCTGGCCAATTTCGTCGACGCCCAGCGCAGCGGTGGGCTAAGCCGCAACAAAACGCAGCTGCTGAACTTCGTCATCAGCATCATCACCACGGCGGCGGTCGCCATTGCTCTGGGCAAAAGCATGAATGCGGTGCTCGCGGTGTTCGGCGTCTGGGCGGTCCTGTCGGGCCTCTTTCAGCTGGCAACCGCGGTCCGGCGCTGGAAGTCCGGCGCGCAGTGGGCAATGGTGCTGAGCGGCGCCCAGTCGGCGCTCGCCGGCATCTTTTTCGTGAAGATGGCGGGCAGCGATGCGACGGTCGGGATCACCGATGTCGCGCCCTATGCCGCGTTCGGCGCCTTCTACTTCCTGGTCTCGGCAGTCTGGCTGACGGTCAGCGACGCGCGGCGCAAGGCGGCTGAGGCCGCCGGCTGAGGGCGTCGCGTTTCGAAAACGGGATTTGTGGTCGCCGCCGCCTGCGCGGCGCCCTCGACAGGTGAGTTGAGTTTCCCTGCCGCGGTCGTATGTTGTTGACCGTAGTGGAGGATCACAAATGCCCATTCGACGCAAAGCCACCGAGGCCGGCGTTTTGCAGCCATCCGAACTCGAGCTGTTGGGCCGTGTATTCGAGCAGCTTAAGCGCGACGGTCAGTCGCCCGAAGCACGCGACGCCATCGCATCCCGGATTATCGCGAACTATATGGCCGGCGTGGTCGACGAAGCCGAGCTCGTCAGTCTTTCGAGGCAACCGCTGGGCCGGTAGCGCGCTTTCCATTCCGGGTTCAGAAGAGTTTCAGGTCGTCAAATCAGAGGGATAAGGCAATGCCGGCTGACCCACCGATAGAGCGACGGTCGCATATCCGTGATCTTGTTCTGAAGGAAGCGACAATCCGCGTTGGCGACGCCAGTATCAATTGTCTGGTTTGTAACCAGCACGCCCACGGTGCGGAGCTGCGGGTGAAGGCCGATATCGCAATCCCCGACCGTTTCGTGCTTCACGTGCCGGTCGATCATACCAGCTATCGCGCCGTGGTGCGGTGGAGACGGAACGAGCGACTTGGGGTGCAGCTTGATTCGGGAAGGCAGGCGTAGAGGGCGATAGCCGGGACGGATGCAGGGTTGATGGGACAAGGCAGGGCTCGTTTGCGGCACGAACGCTTCTTTCTATGCTACTTGCGATTTGCAATCAGTTGCTATAGCGTCTGACTGCTTGCAAATTACAAGCGGTTAATCCGTGAACCGACTATGTGAAGGCGCTGCTTATGGCCAAACTTATCTTGGGAATGAACGTCTCCATCGATGGCTATGTCGATGACCTTGCCGGAAATCTGGTCATGGGCGCACCAAGCCAGAAGCACTTCGAGTACTGGATCGAGACGATTCGCAACCATACCGGCGCTGTGTATGGCCGCCGGATGTACGAGGTCATGCGCTATTGGGACGATGATCACGCGGAATGGGACGCTCCGCTTCGCCAGTTCGCGACACTCTGGCGCAAGCTGCCCAAATGGGTCGTTTCGCGCACACTTTCACGGGTAGGCCCAAACGCCACCCTCATCTCCGGCGATATTGAAGCGCAGATTCGCGAGATCGCGGCCCGCACGGAGGGTACCCTGAGCGTTTCCGGTCCGGAACTGGCCGGCCTTATGACCAGGCTGGGGCTGATCGAGGAGTATCACCTGCACGTGAGGCCGTTCGTGCTCGGCAAAGGCAAGCCTTTCTTCCACGAGGCAAGGCCTGCGCTGCAACTGGTGTCGAGCACATTGATCGATGACGATACGGTTCATATGATCTATGTGCCGCGAGGCTGAACGATAAGGCGCTTCAGCGCCAACATGCGAACCTGGAGAGGGCCTGGTCCCGGCCTTCGCGCCGAGGTCTCACATGTCAGCTTGCGTGCTGGGTACCCAAGCAGCAGAGGGTCTGCTGTCGGCCCAAAATCTGCCGGTCAGCAATGCGCCCTATGCCGGTCAAAGAGGCCTTGCCGCCGTTCCTCCATAAGCAGACATTGCAGACCTACAAGGACATCGCTTTTACGCCCGAAGCGCCGCTTGGGTTGGTCCTTCAGTGACCTGGCGGCCCAAGGGCGTCGTCCTCCACCGCCCGACCTCGTCCGCAACTCATCGTTGCCGCCAGCGGCTCTGCTCCCGGCCTTCCCGATGACCGAGCGGGTAGTGAAACATCATGGTCAAGCCTGAAAAGCAAGGTCCAACCTAGCCGCCTTTCCGGGCCTGCGTCATCATCGTCCAGCAGTTCAGGATCCTGCGTGCGCCAGCCGGGTCCGTCGGGTCGGCCGGCCGCACAGTTTTTTCATCCCGCTGGAACATTGGCGAAGGAATGCAGTTGGTGTCGCTGCAGATGCCGCCGCGTGGTGCCTGTGGGCGATTGGTGGCAACACCTGATCGGCCGCCGCTCCTTTACGAGGCGGCTTAGCGTGTGAGCCAATCCTGCAGCAAAGGCCTAGGGATTGGAACGGCCAACAGGAGGCAGTCATGAAGCACCAGACACTCGATCAACTCCAGTCAGTCGCGGACATCAGTCCACTATCGCCGGCTCTGCTGGCTACAAGGACGCAACGGATAGAGCGGTGGGCGGAACTGCTCTATCGAAATCCGACGCGCTCCCTTGTGGCTCTCACCGGGACTGAGCATCTGCATCCCTCTGTCCGCGGAGAAGCGCGCGCGGTCGGATCGGCGATCAGTGTCGCCTTTGACGATCCACTGCTGCGTGCATCGGGCATGCAATCGGATACCTACGGGGAAGCCAGACGCTTCTTCGAACTCTCCGATTGGCAGTTGCATGAGATCGTCTGCAGTTGCCACACCGGCGCCACCATGCAGGCTGGCTGGGCCGCCGGACGTGTCCGCAGGGTCCTCAATGGGAGCAAGATATTGGCTTGGCTGAGAAAAGGATTCATGCCGCACTGAGACACAGCGCTTGCGCCTGAAGAAGCATGCAGGCTCCAGCAGAGATTGCGTCGGCTCCGCGAAGGCATGGCTGACCTCAATGGAGTAGGGCGGCCGAGTTGCTTGCGACTTCAGAAATGACGTTCACCATTGCTTAGTGGACCTCGTCAGGGTGATCGGCAATTTCGTGAATAGCGAGTACCAGCGCCAGTTTCGACCAACCGGTCGGCAGCGCCCGCGTGACCAAGCGGGGTTACTTATCCTCGGTGGGTCACATGTGCGCTTCGTCAGCGGTATAGCCTGCCAATCCCTCCACAGCCGTTTTGACGCTGCGAAAAGCTCGAGGCGTGAGGGGGCAATTTGACCCAGGAATCCCGACAACGGACCTTCCGCTTTCGGCCCCGAAATTGAAATTCGAGGCCCGCCCCATCACCCCGGAAAGATCGTAAACCCGCCATCGACGCGGAGCACCTGCCCATTGATAAACCGCGCCCGCGGGCCAGCCAGAAACGCCACCGCCTCGGCGATCTCTTCGGGCTCGGCATAGCGGTTCAGCGATTTCCTGCTCGAGTCCATGCGCTCGGGATCGACCACGCGGGTCGCCTGGAAACGTGCCGTCTTCGTGGCGCCTGGGCTGACCGCATTGATGCGCACGCCGTCGTCGATCAGTTCCTTGGCGAGACAGCGCGTGTAATGCACGACCGCGGCCTTCAAGGTGGAGTAAACGACCTCGGGCGAGCAGCCGAGATGTGCCGCCGCGGAGGCGATGTTGATGACGGAGCCGCCGCCGCGCTGCTTCATCGGCGGCACGAAGGCCTGGCAGACCAGCATCGTGCCGATCAGATTGTTCTCGGTGAGCACGCGGATGTCGTCCAGTTCGATGTCGAGGGCGTTGTTCGGGTTCGGCTTGCCGCCCTTGGCGCCGATGTCGCCGCCAGCGCAATTGACCAGCACATGGACGTCGCCGAGATCGGCCTCGATCCTGCGCTTCATCTCGGCCACCGCCTTCTGGTCGCCAATGTTGCCGGTCACCGACGTGACCTTCGTCCCATGCCGCTTCAGGCGCTCGACCACTTCGCCGAGATTGGCGAACTCGCCGTATTTGGCCGGCGCCGTTTCGTCCATGTCGTGGATCGCGACATTGGCGCCGAGTTCCGCCAGGCGCTCGGCCATCACGCGGCCGAGGCCGCGGCCGGAGCCGGTTACGAAGGCGGTCAATCCATCGAGTTCACGTGCCGTCATCGGATATTCTCCATCAAACCAAATTTGCGCATGTTGGCGGCGCTGCGCCGGATCATGTCGAGCTCATAGGAAACCAGTGAGACGTCGGCTTCGCGCTCCCAAGGCGTGCGGTAGTCGGCATCGTCGGGCAGCCGGTTGCGCTGCGCGGCCGCCAGGCAGGCGGCAAATTCGCGTGCCGTCTTCGGGGGATAGCCGCGCCACCAGTCGTCGCTGAGATAGCGGACATGCCGCGCCTCCAATGCGCCCGGTTCGAGGACGGCGGTCAGGCGATCATGGTGCTGGGCAAGAATTGCAAACAGCTCGGCGAACGGCACAGCACCGTCACCGATAGCGCAGCGGATCAGCCGGTAACCTTCGGTCGTGAACTGCACGCGGTAATCCTTGAGGTGGACATGGCGGACATAGGGGGCGATCACCTTCGTAAAATCGAGCGGCGCTTCGCCGACCGGGAACGTGTTGCCGGTGTCGAAGGTCACGCCCACACTGTCACCACCGAGGGCGCAGAAATCGACGAGTTCCCGGCTGGTAAAGTCCTGGTGGTTTTCGATCGCAAGGACATACCCTTCGGTATTCGCGCGGGGACCCCATTCCACCAATCGCCCCCGAATGATGCCGACGTACTCGCTCCATTTTGCGCCGGCGGCGTTGCGGTCGCCGCAGAGAACCGGCGTCAGCGCCGTCCGGATGATTTTGGCCTTGAGCAGGCGCGCGGCCCGAAACGCATCGTCGAGCGGTTCGCCCACCAGCAGGCCGCCGCTGACGACCGGCGTGATGCCAAGGCCGGCGAGCCGTTCGCGCAGCGCGATCACCGCGTCGTCGGAAAGCTCGCTCAGCCATGGCACCCAGATCTCCAGCACGCGCGCGCCGAGATCGGTCGCGAGCGCGATGAAACCTTCGAGCCCCGCAGGTCTAGGATTGGCGCGTGGCGTGCCGCGGCCCTGGAGGCCGAGATGATAGGTCAGGCCGTAGGGGTTCAGGCCGACCTCGAGCATGAAGCGATCCTTTGAGTCAGGTGTGGTCATCGCAGGCCGGCATCCACGGTGATCGACTGCTTGGTGATCATGCGGCTGTCGTCGGCGGCGAGGAACAGCACCGTGCGCGCGATCTCCTCGCCGAGCAGAACCTTGCGGATCACCTGGCGCTGCACGACCTGGTCGACCGAACCTTGGGTCTTGTACCAAAGCTCCCGCTGCCGGTCGGTGATGACGGCGCCCGGCTCGATGGCGTTGACGCGGATGTTGTCGGGGCCAAACGCCCGCGCCAGCGCGAAGGTCAGCCCGATAACGGCAGCCTTGGCCGCCGCATAGGGCGCCATCTCTGACGCGCCGAAACGCCAGGCGATCGAGGAAAAATTGACGATCGAACCGAAGCCCAGTTCCTGCATGTGCGGATGCACGGCCTGGGCGGCAAAGAAGTGGTGCCTGAGGTTCACATCCTGGGCGTGGTCCCAATATTCCTGCGTCACGTCGGCGACGGAGAGGCGATTGTCATCGGCGGCGTTGTTGACCAGCACCGCGACAGGCCCTAGGCGGTCGCGCACCGTGCCGATCGCGGCCTGGAGGGCGGGGATATCGGTCACATCGCAGCGCAGGAACAGGGGCGCGTGCGCTGCCGCGGCGGCGAGTTCCCGCGCGAGCGCCTCGCCGGCCTCCTGCTGCAGATCGAGAAACGCCACTCGTGCGCCATTGGCGGCGAAGGCGCGGACCGTGTCGGCGCCGATGCCCGACGCACCGCCGGTGATCAGCACGACACGCTCGGACAGGCTCGGATACGTGGCGAAGGACAAGGCGGAACTCTTTTCAGATCAGGCTTCGGTCAGATCGGGTCAGATCAGATCAGGCGTTGGGTCGTCGGGTCGAACAGGCAGGCACGCGCCATGTCGATGCCGAGCGTCACCGTCTCGCCCATAAGCGGCGTGCCGTCGGGGTCGAAACGGCCGGTGATCTCCTTGCCGCCCAGGCGCAGGACGGCCATGGTCTCCGCGCCTGTCGGCTCGACCAGTTCGACCACTGCATCGATCTGCGCGATGCCCGGCTTGCGGCGCGCAAGGTCGGGATCGAAGCGGTAGATGTGCTCGGGACGGATGCCGAGCACGAGCTGTCGCGGCGTGTCGGATGGGAGCGCCTGGACGATCGGCAGGCTGGCCGTCTTGCCGTCGGCGGTCTGCAGGACAACAGTGCGGCGACCGCCTTCCTGGCTCAGTTCGGCGGCCAAAAAATTCATCGCCGGCGACCCCATGAAGCCGGCGACGAACATGTTGGCCGGACGATTGTAGATCGTGGCGGGATCGTCGAATTGCTGGACCTCGCCCTGATGCATCACGGCGATGCGCGACGCCAGCGTCATCGCCTCGACCTGGTCGTGGGTGACGTAGACGGTGGTTTTGCCGACGCGGTGATGCAGCTTCTTGATTTCGGTGCGCATGTCGACGCGCAGCTTGGCATCGAGATTGGAGAGCGGCTCGTCGAACAGGAACAGTTTGGGATCGCGCACCAGCGCCCGGCCCATGGCGACGCGCTGGCGCTGGCCGCCCGAAAGCTGTCCGGGCTTGCGCCCTAGCAGCGGTTCGATCTGCAGGAAGGCGGCAACCCGCTTGACGGCCTCGTCCTGCTGCGGCTTCGGGACGCGGCGGCTTTCCATGCCGAAGGTGATGTTCTCGCGCACCGTCATCGTCGGGTACAGGGCATAGGACTGGAACACCATGGCGATGTCGCGGTCCTTCGGCGCCACCGAATTGACCAGCCGCCCGTCGATGCGGATCTCGCCGGAGGTAACGGATTCGAGCCCGGCGATCATCGCCAGCAGAGTGGACTTGCCGCAGCCGGACGGTCCGACCAGCGCGATGAACTCGCCGTTCCGCGCTTCGAGATCGATGCCCTTCAGCACCTCGACCGCGCCGAAGTTCTTGCGCAGCGATCGGATGATCAATGTCGACATGCAATGCCCTTCACTTGATCGCGCCTCATTTGATGGCACCTTGCGTCAGGCCTCGCACAAAATACTTGCCGCCGAAGAGATAGATCAGCAGCGGCGGCAGCGCGCCGATCAGCACGGCGGCGCTCATGACATCGTAGGCGCGCACATTGGTGCCGCTTGCCGTCAGCGCGACGAGCGCTGCCGTGATCGGCTGTTGCTGCCCGGAGGTGAAGACGACGCCGAACAGATATTCGTTCCAGATGCCGGTGAACTGCCAGATCACCGTGACGATCAGGATCGGTGAGGAGAGCGGCAGAATGATCTTGCGGAAGATGCGCCAGAAGCCGGCGCCGTCGATGCGCGCCGCCTTGATCAGGTCGTCGGGGATGCTGACGTAGTAGTTGCGGCAAAACAAAGTGGTGAACGAAATGCCCTGGATAACGTGGATGAGGACGAGCCCGTAGACCGAATTGCTGAGGCCGAGATTGCCGAGGATGAACGCCCACGGCATCAACGAAATCTGGCCCGGAATGAAGACGCCGAGCAGCATGCAGGTGAACAAAGCTTCCGAACCTCTGAAGCGCCATTTCGACAGGATGTAACCGTTCATCGCGCCGACCGCCGTCGAGATGATCGTGGCCGGGATCGTCATCTTCAGGGAGTTGTAGAAGTTGCGCTGCATGCCCTCGCAGGTGCCGCCGATGCAATAGGTGCTCCAGGCCTGGCCCCAGGCATCGAGGCGGAAGCTGCGCGGCAGCGAGATCAACCCGTTGCGCGCGATCTCCTGCTGGTCGCGGAATGAATTCAGCACCACCACCAGCAACGGGACCAGGTAGATCGCCGCGAAGACGACCAGCAGCCCATAGATGGCGAAGCGGGTGAGAAAATGCCGGCGCGACGCGACTGCGGCAGCGCGACGGTCGAGCGACTGGTCCAGGGAGACGTCAGCCATGGCCGGCTTCCTTGCGCCGGCGCCAGACCACCCAGAATGAATAGGGCACCAGCACCACGGCAACAGCGGCAAGCATCATGATGGCGGCGGCCGCACCTTCGCCGATCTGGCCGCGTTGGAACATCAGGTCATAGACGTAGATGGCGGGGAAGGTGGTCGAGATCCCCGGGCCGCCTTTGGTCAGGGCCGCCACGAGGTCGAAGGTCTTGATGGCGAACTGGATCTGGATGACGGCGACCGCCAGGAAGATCGGCGCAATGGTTGGCAGAAGCACCTTGCGATAAATGCGGAACGTCGATGCGCCGTCGATCTGCGCGGCCTTGACGAGGTCCTGATCCACCGAGCGCAGGCCGGCCAGGAACAGCGCCATGGCAAAGCCCGAGGCCTGCCAGACACCGGTGATGATCACCGCGTAGATCGCATAGTGCCGGTCGCTGGCGAGTGCGAACTTGAAGCTCGCCCAGCCGAAACCGCGCACCATGGCCTGGATGCCGTCGGTCGGATTGTAGAGCCAGCTCCAGACCGTGCCGGTGACGATGAAGGAGACGGCCAGCGGATAGAGGAAGATCGTGCGCCAGGCCGCTTCGCCGCGCACGCGCTGGTCGATCAGGATCGCCAGCAGCAGTCCCACCGCCATCGAGCCGACGATGTAGAAAGCGCTGAAGAAAAACAGGTTGTTGTAGGCGATGTTCCAGCGCCGGTTCGCCCACAGCGACGCGTAGTTCTCGAGGCCGACGAAGCCGTAGGTCGGCAGCAGCGAGGAGTTGGACAGCGAGATATAGAGCGTCCAGCCGGTGAACACGAAGACGTAGACGAAGCTCGCCACGAGAGAGGGGCCGAGCACCAGCAAGGGCATCGCGGAGCCCAGCCGCTCGCGCCAGGGGCGGGCGGGCGTCGGGACCGACAGGATCAGGTCGTGATTTGACATTCAGAGCACGGAAATTGGCAGAGCACGGGACTGGAAGGGAGGACGGCCGGGCGGATAGGCATCGCGCCCGGCCATTCCCGTCTATTTCTGTGCTTCCGCCGCGTCGGCCATCGCATTGGCGCCATCCTCGGGCGACATGTCCGGTGTCGCCACGAACTCGGTAATGGAGTCCATGATCGCGCCGCGCATCTTCTGCGGGATGGTCATGTTGTGCGCCATCGAGCGGACCAGCGTGCCGTCCTTGATCGAAGCCTGCAGATCCTTCTGCGAGAGCTGCTGGCACGGATTGAAGCCCTTCGACAGATCGATATCCAGGCGTGCAGGGATCGAGCCCTTGGCCTGGTTGAAGACCGTCTGGAAGTCGGGCGACAGGATCAGGCTGGCCAGCAGCTTCTGGCCGTCGATGTAATCCTGGTCCTTCTGCTTGAAGAACACGACCGAGTCCGAGTTGAGGATGAAGCCGGGTTTGCCCCAATCGGTCGGCGCCTGGGCGCAGACATAGTCGGTGCCTTCCTTGAAGCCGGCGGCGGTCAAAAGGCCGATCGTCCAGTCGCCCATGATGTGGAACGCCGCGTCGCCCTTGCCGACCAGCGCCGACATCGAATCCCAGTCGCGGCCGACCATGCCCGGATCCATGTATTTGCTCGTCATCAGGCGCATCTGCGTGAAGGCCTTGACCATTCCCGGGCTGCGCATGGACTCGACATCGCCTTCCACAAAGGCCTTACGGTAGAGATCGATGTCCTGGCCGTAGAGCACGACCTCGAACACCGTCGAATCCGTCCAGTCGGCGGTCGAATGCGAGATGCAGATCTTGCCTGTGGCGACGATCTTGTCGCAGGCGGCATTGAACTCGGCCCAGGTCTTGGGCATTTCCGCCACGCCGGCCGCCTGCATGACCTTGGGCGAGGCCCAGAGCCAGTTGATGCGGTGGATGTTCATGGGCGCG
Source organism: Mesorhizobium sp. P160219 (assembly GCF_057786095.1). NCBI lineage: Bacteria > Pseudomonadati > Pseudomonadota > Alphaproteobacteria > Hyphomicrobiales > Phyllobacteriaceae > Mesorhizobium > Mesorhizobium sp. P160219. Next base: position 6,410,994 of record NZ_JBYNWG010000001.1, on the reverse strand, counting down.
GCGACCCATTTGCCGGTCGGCTTCATCACCGGAAGCAATTCCGGCGCCACCACTTTCTCCCACCCTTCCGAGGCCGCCAACTCGTCGAGATCGGCGGTCATGCCGGTCTCGTTCCATTCGGCGATCTCGGGGCCCTTGAGCTGCACGGCAGGCGGGGCATTGCCGGCGATCACGTCGGCGCGCAGCTTGGCCAGCGTATTGGCGGTGTGGCCGGCGATCGAGGTCTGTTCCCATTTGCCGCCCTTGGCGGTGAACATCTCGCCGAGCTTGGCGATCGCCTGGGCGTCCGATCCGGTCGCCCACTGGTGCAAAAGGTTGGTCTTGGGTTCGGCGAAGGCTGTTCCGGCGAAAAATGTGCACGCAGCAGCGGCCGCAATCGCGGTCATGACGGACTTCATCGTTTCACTCCCATATCGTGTTGCACGGTTCGTCTCGACCGCTTATGGCCGCGGTTTGAAGCCGCCGCCGGCGAGATGCGTCAATCTCGAGTTCTTTCCAAGATGACATATTGGAGCTATCAGTCAACGATGTTTATGTTGAGCCATGACAAAACCTTCGCTTAGAACCTGGCTGATCGACAGACCCTCCGCGTCGCCGGAGAGCATGATCGTGCGCTGCCTGAGCGAGCGCGGCGCACTCTCCGCGTTGCAGATCGCACGCGCCACCGGTCTGGCGCGCTCGACGGTGTCAACCGCGCTTAACGGCTTGAAAAGGTCTGGAATGGTGATCGAAGCCCCGACCAGCCGCGACGGCATCAGAGGCATCGGCAGGCCAGCCGCGGCGGTGACGCTCAATCCGACAGCGGGCACCTGCGTCGGCATTCACCTGGCTCTTCAGCAGATACGGCTCATCGTCGCCGATGTCTCGCATTCCGTCATTGCCGAACAAAATATTCCAATGGCGCTGGACTACCAGCCGCAACAGGCGGCCCAGGCGGTCAAATCGGCAATTGCCCAATCTTACAGGGAAAACGGTCTGCCGGTGGCGGGGCTCCTGGGGGTTGGTGTCTCCGTCTCCGGCCCTGTCAGCCGCGATGGAGTGGTGCTGCGCGCAAGCATGGTTCCAACATGGGCCGGCGTCAACATACGAGATGTGTTCGGACCCGTCCTGGAACAGCCGATCTTCGCCGACAACGAGAGCAACTGCGCGGCCATTGCCGAGCTGATGTGGGGCGCGGCCGTAGGCCAGGACGATTTCGTCCTGTTCAAGATCGATCTGGGTGTCGGCGGCGCCATAGTCCAGCATGGCCGGCTGGTGACGGGCGTCGCCGGCGGCGCTGGCGAATTCGGGCACATCAGCATCGATCCCGGCGGCGACCTTTGCCGCTGCGGCAATCGCGGCTGCCTGGAGCTCTACGCGAGTTTTACCCGGCCGCTGGAACAGATTTCGCGTGTCGTTGGGCGGCAAGTCACCATGGACGATGTCATCGCCATGGCCGAGCAGGGCGACGTCAGGGCGTTGCGGATGATCGAGGATACCGCCGAGATCGCCGGCCGGGGTCTCGGCCTCATCGGCTCGGTGCTCAATCCGCCGCTTATCATCATCGGCGGCCACATGGCTTTGGCAGGGGACATTCTGTTGACGCCGCTGATCGCGTCCTATGAACGCCATACGCTGATCAAGTCCCGCGATATCGCTCCCGCCCTGCGCACGCGCATCATCGTTGGCAGGCACACCGAGAACGATGCCTTGCTGGGCGCGGTCGGCCTCGTTTTGAGACACCAAACGAAGGAACTGTCTCCGGGGTGATCGTCAGGACCAGCCTGTGCTTGTTCAAGTCAATTGCATGTGCCCGCAGCCTTGAGCGCTTCGGCGCGGGACGATTTGGGCAAATCCGCGATCCGCCGGACAGAAGCGTAAAACCTCGGATAGTCGCCGGAACACAGGTCGAACAAGCGAAGAAAGGCCGGAACCTGTTCACCGTAGACAGAAGTTGCGGCGAGCTTGGCGTTGTTGATCGGGGCAGAGAACCAGGCGTCGTATCCCCGGTATCCCGCCCAGTGCCTGTCGCGCATCCGCCGGTAGCGCGCCCGCAACCGGTCGATGGTTGCTGCCTTGGCGGCCGCCATCTTTTCCGGGGTGCGGGGACTACCATAGACCTGCCTTAGCTCGTCGCGCGTCTTCGCCACCAGTCCGAGAAAATCGGCGCTGCGTTTGCGGTCGGCTTCGTATCGGCGCAATCCGGCCCGGTCGCCGGCGGCGCGGAGCCATTCCCTGACGCCGCTGGTTTCAACGGCAACGGCGAATGCCTCGTTGAATGCGGAATCGCCATCCACATAGAGGCGCTGATGCGCCAGTTCATGAAAAACAAGGCTTGCGAGATAGGTGTCGTCCTGACGCAGCATGGTGCTCAGCAGCGGGTCACTGGACCAGCCAAGCGTGGAATAGGCGGTGACGCCCGAGACATAGACGTCCAGCCCCTGTCTTTGAAGTTCGACTGCGTTCTCAGTCGCGGATTTCCGGGAGAAGTAACCCCGGTATGGAACGCAGCCGAAAACCGGAAAGCACCATGTTCGTGGCGCCAGCGAGAATTGCGGCGCGGCAAAAACGGCCCAGGTCACGGCGTCGCGATGGATGTCGACATAACTGCGATAGCTGTTGTTTTCGGGCAGTGCCAGTTCATCCGTCGCAAACCGTCTTATGGCGCTGGCCGACGTCAATTTGGCGCGCAATGCTTCAGGCGTCGAAGGATCACGGATGAGTTTTGCAATATTTTTGCGGGCGGCCATGATCTGCGCGTGACCCTGCAACGACTGCGCGTAGTAGGAAATGCTCGTGCAGCCGGTCGCCCCGGACGCCATGACGACCGCGGCAAGCATCCGAAGAACGCGCTTCACTGTTTGCCCACCCTGGCCCATCTCCCCATGCAGCAAACGTCCTGGTCACCCTCAAACAGGAGGCACCGGTTTCCGTCAAGAGCTGCAGGGGCAGGGGGTGACACCGACCTGGGCAGGGCAAGGCGGCCATTCGCCTAGGATTGACGAAAGCCCACCGCAGGGCGGAGCGGGCGAGATACGGACCGTCCGTCGAGACGCGGTTCCCCCAAGCTGCCGCGCGCTACTGGTCCGAAAACTTCACGCTCACGCCGCGCTGGCGAAAATAAGCCTGCATCAACTTACGGCCCGAGCGGTTGTTCTGGGCCAATTTGGCCGGATCGAACACCGCCTGTTTTGCGCCCTCTCGTGTCAGCGCAGCCTTGAGCGTCGCGATATGGGCGTCGATGTCGGCATTGTCCGCCCGCAGCGAGGCATAGATACTTTCGGTCGCTTCGGCCACAGTCGGTTCGCTCACAGATGTCGTCCTTTGGTTGGTTGGGCGGCGGCTTTACCACAGATTTGCGGCTCCGACGATATCGACTGAACCGTCAGAGCACAGCGCCCAGGGCGCAAAACCGCAAAACGTATGTATTCGGCCCTGCTAAACATTGCCCGGCAGGCGAATGGGTCTAACTATCGGCTAGGAAACGGGGGGAATCAGGTGGCTGCCAATCGTCGAAACAACATCTCATCGTCCGAGCGGGGGCTAGGACGGATTCTTGCGGCAGGCAATGCCCATCCGCGCACAGCTCTGCCTACCGTGGCAACCATCGTCACGACGGTAGCTGCGCTGTATTTCGGTCGTGAGGTGTTCCTTCCCATTGCCATCGCGCTGCTTTTGACCTTTGCGCTGGTGCCGATGGTCTCCGCACTGAAGCGTGTCGGCTTGCCTCGGCTGCCCGCAGTGCTTCTGAGCGTGATTGGCGCATTCGCGGCCCTGGGCCTGTTCAGCTTCATTGTTGCGACCCAGGTAAGCGAGCTTGCTCAGAACATTTCCGTCTACCAGACAAACATTCTGACCAAGGTACGTTCCCTCAAGGAGACGGGCGTTGGTGGCGGCATAATTGCCAGGCTGAGCGGGGTGATCGAGCGTGTCGGTCAGGAGATCGACAAGCAGGATGTGGCGCCGCCTGCGGCCGACAAGCCCCGGCGCGAGCCTGTTCCCGTCGAGATCGTCGCCCGCGAGAGACCTCTGGAGGTATTGCAGAACATCATCGGACCGTTGATCAGCCCGCTGGCATCAGCTGGCCTGATCATCATCGTCGTCATCTTCATGTTGCTTGAGCGCGAGGATCTGCGCGACCGGTTTATCCGCCTCGTCGGCTATGGCGACCTCCATCGCACAACGCAGGCATTGCAGGATGCCGGCAAACGGGTTGGCCGCTATCTGATCATGCAATTGGTGGTCAATATCGTCTACGCGATACCAATCGCAATTGGCCTTTGGGTGCTCGGCATTCCCAACGCGCTGCTGTGGGGGTTGCTGGCACTGGCGCTGCGCTTCGTTCCCTATATCGGCCCTGTTATCGGCATGCTGCTGCCCTTGTTTCTGGCCTTGGCGGTTGCGCCCGGCTGGTCGCTGGTGCTGTGGACCGCCGCACTGTTTGTCGTCATGGAATTGGTAACCGGCAACGTCATCGAACCGTGGCTCTATGGCTCGCGCACGGGACTTTCTCCTTTGGCAATCATCGTTGCGGCAATTTTCTGGACATGGTTGTGGGGGCCGCTCGGCCTGGTCCTTTCGACGCCGCTGACAGTTTGCCTCGTCGTCCTCGGGCGACATGTTCCGCAGTTCGAATTTCTCGACGTCCTGTTTGGCAACGAGCCCGTCCTTGAATCTCACGCCCGGCTCTATCAACGGCTCCTGGCCGGCGATCCCGACGAGGCCACTGACCATGCCGAGGAGATCCTCGAGGAGAAGTACCTGATCGATTTCTACGACACTGTCGCCATTCCTGCTCTCCTGTTGGGCGAGCAGGACCGCATGCGTGGCGTGATGGGCGATCAACAGCGAAGGCAGGTGGCGGCGAGCGCCCAAATTCTTGTGGCAAATCTTGCCGACGATGCACAGGAAGAGGCAAGCGAGGAAGATGCGCCGGCAACCACCGCGGAAGGGAGCGCGAGCAGGGAAACAGATGGCGTCGAAGAGGAAGAGATCGAGCTGCCCGACGGCAAGGACATGTCGGTGCTTTGTGCCGGCGGTCGCGGCGAACTCGACGATGCCGCTGCCGCCATGCTCGCTCAGGTGCTGGAGGTGCAAGGTGCTACGGTGGCGAAGGCCAGTTTTGTCGATATGGAGCCGGCAGGTATTCGTCGTCTCGAACTAGAGGCGATCGACACCGTCGTGGTCGGTTTCCTGAACCGGGATTCGCTCAAGCATGCCCGCTTTCTGGTCCGGAGACTGAAGCGCGCCAAGGCAGGTTTGAGAATTGGGATTGTGTTCTGGTCAGACGCGGAGCAGGGCGATGTCGGGCAAGAAAGGCAAGCTTTGGCCGCCGACATCAGCGCCGATTTCGTAGCGCACGGCATGGTCAACGCTGTGCTTGGCGCACTTTCTCCAGCGCCGGCCGTTCCCCTCAAAGTCGTTTCGAAACGCCGCGATCGACGCCGTCCGGCCCCTCGAAAACGGATCCCGGCCCAGGCAACGGCCGCAACAGCCTAGCCGCACCGCCATGTCTCAGATTGCCGCGCCGGCGCTGGAATGCCTGGTGCGACGGCAAGATCGTCCCCACTCGCAAACCATGGAACAATCTCGCGGCCTTGCGGTTCCTAACATCGAAGGAGAACCCCCATGCTTAGATTCCTTATCCGCCTCGGCGCGATCTATGCAGCGTTCCAGATCGGCCGAGAGTTCGGCCGCAAGGAGACCGAAATCATGCTCCTGCCGCCGCCCGTTGACTACGAGCGGCAACCGACGTCAAGAAACGAAACCGATTTCGGAGAGGCATAGGACCGGTCAATCTGTCTGGTCGATCTGGCCCATGCTGGCGCCGTCCCTGCGCGGGGCGCTTTATCGTACGAACGGACCCGGCCACTTGGCTGTTGCCAGGATCGTTTCTGGCAACGCAATAATTGAGCCGCTATCTCTGTCGCTCAAACGCGGCACAGCGAGGTTGACCGTGCGTCGAAGAATGAGTCTCAGATCCTGGCGTTGAGCCGATGGAGAAGGCATGATCAGCACGGGCAAGGACGAGCACAACCCTAAGAAAGTGGAAGGGAATGAAGCACTGGTGCTGTCAACTGCCAAAGAGACCGGCATCACCGAGGATCAAGCGCGCGACCTTGTTCGCCTGATCGGCACCGGCCGCAATTCGCTGCTCCGTGAGGCACGGCAGCTGCTCCGGCAGCGCCTGGCTAGTTTAGACCGAAGGTGCTCAGAGCACGGCTATCCCGTCGCCTTCTGCTGCCCGGCGGTCATCGCTTTGAGAGCCCGGACCACCTCTGCAGGTCCGGCGGGTTTCATCACTCTTACGCCGGACGTGAACGCTTCGGGGGTTTCCTCGAGCCCCAGGCCGGAATAGACGATGAAAGGAACCGCCCGCCCTGCCAAGGTTTTTGCCGCGTCAACAGCCTCGCCGTCCGACAGCCTTACGTCCAGGATCGCTGCGGCGGGGGTATGGTCCGCAAGAAAACGTTTCGCCTGGGAACATGTCGCCGCCAATGCCACGGCAAAGCCCGCCTCCGAAAGAGTGGACTCCATATCCAGTGCTATCAAGGCTTCGTCGTCGACGACAAGGACCAAGGGTTTGCCCATGCGCGGATGATCGCACGTTTGTAGATGGAAGACGAGTCGAGGCTACGACCCTTTTAGGGTCCGGTTCCCGTACGCAGCGGGTCGAGACCGCGAGCAATGGGAACCAACTGATCCAAGCCGCATTATATTTGGTTGGACTGGACAAGGTGTTTGGGATGCATGAAGCAACACAGGCGAATGTTGTCGCCTTCGAAAACCCGGGGGTGTCCAGCAATGACGGTCTGGATTTCGATTACAAGGATTTCTTCGAAAACGGCGCCGTTGCCCTCCATCTGGTGAACGCAGACGGCGTAATCGTGCATGCCAACCAGGCTGAGCTCGACCTTCTCGGCTATCCCGCAGAGGACTACCTCGGTTGCCACATCGCCGAGTTCTATCCCGACCGGGACGTCATAGAGGACATTTTGGGTCGCCTTGCCAATGGCGAGAAGATCGTAAGATATCCGGCGCGATTGAGGGCCAGCGATGGATCGATCAAGCACGTCGAAGTCACCTCAAGCGGACATTTCCGGGACGGCAAGCTGATCAACACCCGGTGCTTCACGGTCGATGTAACCGACTTGGTGCACACCCGCTCGGAGCTCAGGCAGCATGACAGTACCTATCACCAGATACTCGACGGCCTACCCGTCGCCATCTACACGACCGATCAGGATGGGACGATCACCTACTACAACCGCGCCGCGGCCGATCTGGCAGGCAGGGAGCCTGAGGTCGGCAAGGATAAATGGTGTGTGACGTTCAAGCTGTTCAGTGCCGACGGCAAGGAATTGCCGCACGATGAATGCCCGATGGCCATCGCGCTCAAGGAGAACAGGCCGGTCCGCAATCAGCAAGCTGTTGCGCAGCGTCCCGATGGATCGTTTTTTCCGTTCCTGCCCTACCCGACACCGCTGCGGGACGAGCACGGCGCTCTGATTGGCGCCGTCAACATGCTGCTGGACCTGACGGACCGCCAGCGTGCCGAAGAAACCAGGCAGCACCTGTCAGCGATCGTGGAATCCTCATTTGACGCTATCGTCAGCAAGGATCTCAACACCATCATAAAAAGCTGGAACCACGGCGCCGAACGGCTTTTCGGCTATACCGCCGACGAAGCGATTGGCCGGTCGGTGACCATGCTGATCCCCGAAGACCATCAGGACGAGGAACCCCGCATCCTCCAACGCATTCGCCGCGGCGAGCGCGTCGAACCATTCGAAACGACCCGCCTGCGCAAGGATGGCAGCCTGGTTCCGGTTTCGCTGACGATATCGCCCGTGCGTAACGCAACCGGGCAGATCACCGGCGCATCGAAGATAGCGCGAGACATCACGTCGGCGAAGGAGAATGAATACCGCATCCGCATGCTGATGCGCGAGGTCAACCACCGGGTGAAAAACCAGTATTCGGTCATCCTGTCGATGATCCGGGAGACCAACAAGCGATCGGAGACGCCAAAACACTTTGAAACCCAGGTGCGCGAGCGCATCATGGCGTTGTCGCGATCTCACGACCTGCTTGTTTCGGCGGATTGGAAGGGTGCCACGATCAGCGACCTCTTGGCGGCCCAGGTCGAGCCTTTCCCGCGGGGGGATGTGATCGAAATGTCGGGCCCATCATTGGTGCTCAGTCCCAACGCAGTTCAGTATCTCGGGATTGCCTTCCACGAACTGGCGACCAACTCGGCCAAATACGGCGTGCTCTCAGGGGACAAGGGCCGGATTTCGGTCACATGGGGCATCACCGGTTCCGGTGCTTCGAGGCTCTTTCACCTCACCTGGGCCGAATCCGATGGTCCGCAGGTCCAGACTGTCGGACAAGGTGGCTTTGGAACCGTTGTGCTGAAGCGGGTTGCGCCCGCAGCGGTCAGTGGGCAGGGAATTCTCGAACACGGTCCGCATGGCATAACATGGAGCCTGGAAGCGCCTTTGGTTTCCGTGGCAGCTTCTGCCGACCATGAAGCTTAGAAGCAGGAAGCAGCCCTGCAACGAGCATTCGTCAATTGGAAGCCCTTGATGCGGCCTTTGCCGAGCGAAAACCCCGTTTCCGCTAAAGATCGCCAGAGCCATTGCTAAAGTCGGCAGAGCAAATCACCGGCAGAGGGCGCATTTCGTTGCACGGAACGGGACAGGACCGGCGTAGCCAGAGGCGAGGTAACTATGGACATCGACGAGTTCCGTGCGACCCTTCAGGGTGTAGAGCCCCCGGCGAATCTTGGGATGGCGCTCCACGCTCTATGGTGGGATAGACAGGGCGATTGGGAGCGGGCGCATGAGTGTGTGCAGGCCAACGAATCTGATCCGGCCTCTGTATGGGTTCATGCCTATCTGCACCGCAAAGAAGGCGACCTTTCTAATGCAGCCTACTGGTACCGCCGCGCCGGGCAGCCTGTGGCAACTGGCAAGCTAGACGCAGAGTGGGAGTCGATTACAGAATCACTTCTTGCAGGATAGTGAGGGTCGCCCAAGGGGCAGCCTAGCGCCTCATCGCCCCCGTAGAGGCGAAACTCACCTCCGCCCGATGGGATCGGCTGGGCCCATGAGGTCCGAACGTTTCCGCATAAATTCATGCAGCGAGATTGTTCTCGCGATTCCGTAAGGTCTCTGTTTAATAAGCTATATCTAATATTGACTATTTTCTGTCGCTCAAAAGTCGCAGACTTCATTTTACTGATCACCGTTAGCTTCTTGGTAGCTCTCACGACTATAAACTTCTTGCGGGCGAATAGCTTTCATGCTGCCTTCGCGCACTCAGGAATCAGGGAGCTTAGGCATGGCGGAGCGGATTGCGCGTGATGGGTTTTGGGTTTTGCATCTCGCGCGCTTGCCGCAAGTCGTGTCGCTTCGCTCCGGCACTTCCGCCTTGACGATCCTAACTGTTGCCCTTGCGCTGAGCGCCGCGCCGGCTCGGGCCGATGGCGGCAATGGTAGCAGCGCAGGCGCTGGACAAGGTGGCGTTGACGGCGCGCTCGCGAGTGCCACGGGTCAGAATGCCGCCAATGGCGCGACCGCTGGTGGCGGTGGTGGCGGCATTGACCTCACGACGGGTGACGGGGCGCCAGGAGGATCGGGAGCGGTAAGTGGGACAGCCAACAACCCAAATGGCGTTGCCGGTGCCACTGGTGCTACGGGTCTGGTCATCTCGACAGACGGGACCATTGCAACCAGCATCAGCGGCGGGGCCGGCGCTTTGGGCTCCCCTGGCACGAATGGCGTCGTCAGGAGCGGCGGCGGTGGCGGTGGCGGTGTGGGCGTCAGTGCCACGGCCGACGTTACAGTCACTGGCACAGGATCGGTGAGTGGTGGCACTGGCGGCCGAGGTGGGACCAATGGCAACAGCGGCAGCGGTGGTGGCGGCGTCGGCATATTCTCGTCCGCAAACGTGTTTGTAGAGGCGGGCGGCAGCGTTACCGGCGGCACGAGTCTTTCCACAATTGGGGTCCAAGCAGGTGGTGGCGGCGGCGCAGCTGCCATCGTCCTGATGGGCGGCGGGACAATCCAGAACAGCGGGAATCTGCTCGGGGGTGCCGGTGGAAGAACAGTTCTCGGCGGCGGTGGGGACGGTGGCGCCGCTGTTCTGCTGCTTTCAGGTGGAACCGTCATCAACAAGCTAGGTGCGACGATCGTTGGCGGCAGTGGCGGTCAGGGCTCCTTGGCAGGCGGCGATGGCGCCGCAGGGATCAAGGGCGCCAACATCGCGGTCATCAATGCGGGTACGATCAGCGGCGGTGCCGTCGGCACCGGTGGCGGAACGCCGGCAGCCGGCAAAGCCATCCAGTTCACCGGCGGCGTCAATTCGCTGGAGATTCAGGCCGGCTCCACCATCATAGGCAATGTGGTCGCTTTCAGCGCCGCGGATACATTCAAGCTGGGTGGCGATATCAGCGCCAGTTTCGGTGTGTCGCAGATCGGCGCTGGCGCCAAATATGACGGGTTTGGGTTCTACGAGAAAACCGGAAACAGCACCTGGACCCTAACGGGGACGACAACTGCCGTCACGCCTTGGACCTTGTCCGGCGGGACCCTGCAAATTTCGAACAATGACAATCTGGGCGCCCTCTCGGGCGGCTTGACCTTCGACGGCGGCACGTTGCGCACGACCACCAGCTTCGCCACCAATCGCAATGTCCTGATCAATTCGACCGGCGGGTTCGACACGGTGGCAGGCACGCAGTTGGACGTGTCAGGCCAGGTGACCGGCACCGGCACACTGGTCAAGAGCGGCGCCGGCACCCTCAACGTCACCAATTTGTCCAACAGCTATACGGGTGGCAACATCGTCAATGCAGGAACGCTTGCCGGCAACACCGTGGCGATCCGTGGCGACATCCTGGACAACGGCGCTGTCTCGTTTCTCGACCTCGGCCCCCACACCTTCGGCGGAAATATCTCCGGCTCGGGCAGCGTCGACATCGAAGGCTTCGGCACGCTGACGCTGACCGGTGCCAACACCCACAGCGGCGGCACGAAGGTCGGGACCGGCAAAAGCATCTCGGTCGCGTCGGACCAGAATCTGGGTGCCGCAACGGGCCTGCTGACACTCGACGGCGGCGAACTCGGCACGACAGCAAGCTTCGCCATGAGCCGCGATGTCAAGCTCACTTCCGCCTATGGCTACTTCCGCGCGGCGGCGGGTACGACGCTGACCGCCAATGGCGAGCTGAGCGGCGTGGGCGGCGTCTACAAGGAGGGCGCCGGCACCCTGGTGCTCAAGGGCGACAGTACCTATTCCGGCCGCACCACCGTCGACAGCGGCAAGCTTATCGTCGAGGGCTCGCTCGGCAGCACCGAAACGACGGTCAACAGCGGCGGCACGCTGGGCGGCTCCGGCTCGATCGGCGGCGCGGTGATCGTCGCCGATGGCGGTGTGCTGGCGCCGGGGTCCAGCCCTGGCACGCTTACGGTCGGATCGCTCAGCCTGAGCTCCGGTTCTATGCTCGACTACGAGCTCGGCCAGGCGGGCATTGTCGGCGGCGGTGTCAACGACCTGATCGAGGTGACCGGCGCGCTGACGCTGGACGGCAGCCTCAACATCACCGATGTCGGCGGCTTCGGGCCTGGCGTCTACCGGCTAATCAATTATGGCGGCGCACTCACCGACAATGGTCTCGAGCTCGGCAATCTGCCGGCCGGTGTCACGGCCGCCGACCTGACGGTGCAGACCTCCGTCGCCAACCAGGTCAATCTCGTCAGCAGCGTCGGCACCGACTTGCTCTTCTGGGATGGTGACGCGGCCGGCAATGCCAACAATGATCTGGTCGACGGCGGCAACGGCACGTGGACGGCGACAAGCCTGAACTGGACGACGAGCACCGGCCTGGTAACTGGCGCGATGAAGCCGCAGCCCGGCTTCGCCATCTTCCAGACGCTCGGCGGCACCGTCATCGCCGACGGCAGCGCCGGCGCGCTTGCGATTACGGGCATGCAATTCGCCGCCGATGGCTACCGCATCGAAGGCGACGCCATCACGCTTGATGGCGCTGGCGGCGAGAGCATCATTCGGGTCGGCGACGGCACGGTGGCCGGAGCAGGTTACACCGCCACCATCGCCTCCGTGCTAACCGGGACCAGCAGCCTGACCAAGACCGATGCGGGCACGCTGGTGCTGTCCGGCGCCAACACCTACACGGGCGGCACCACCGTCCTGGGCGGCGTGCTATCTGTTTCAGCCGACAACAATCTCGGCGTTGCCGCTGGCGGCCTGACGCTCTCCGGCGGGACGCTGCGCAACACAGCGGCGTTCAGCTCGGCGCGCGACGTCACGCTTTCGTCGGCCGGCGGCACCTTCGACACTGTGGCCGACCTGACCTTGTCCGGTGCGATCTCTGGCGCTGGCAGCCTTGCCAAGACCGGCGCCGGCACGCTGACGCTTACGGGAACGAACAGCTATGGCGGCAACACGTTGGTCAGCGCTGGCACGCTGGTCGGCGATGCAACCTCGATTCGTGGCGACATCGGCAATTCCGGCACTGTCGTGTTCGACCAGGCGGCGGACGCCAGCTTCGCCGGCGATATCTCCGGCACCGGCGCAATGATGAAGGATGGCTCCGGCGTGCTGACGCTGTCAGGCACGTCGCTGCTGGACTGGACCGTCAATCAAGGCGGCCTCGTCTCGGCAGCCGAGCGCTTCGGTGGCGATGTCGCGATCGGCGCCGGCGCCTCCTTCACATTCGACCAAGTCGCCTCCGCCAGCTATGCCGGCGTGCTCTCGGGCGCCGGTACGTTCATCAAGGACGGCCAAGGCACGCTGCTGCTTGCGTTGGACAACTCAGGCTTTATCGGCGCCACTACGGTCAGCGGCGGCACGCTTGCCGCGGGCGCTGCGAACGCGTTCAGTTCCTCCTCGCAGTTTTCCGTCGCCTCGGGCGCCACGCTCGATCTTGCCGGCACGTCCCAGACGATTGCGGGGCTGAGCAACGCCGGAACGGTGCGCATCGCGGGTGGCGTCCCAGGCGACACACTTACCGTAAGCGGCGACTATGTCGGCAATAGCGGCGCCGTCGTTCTCAACGCTGCGCTCGGTGGTGACGGTTCGCCGACAGACATGCTGGTGATCGCCGGCAACACGTCAGGGACGGGTACCCTTCAGGTCGTCAATTTCGGCGGGTCGGGCGCCCAAACGGTCGGAGGCGTCAAGATCGTCGACGTCGGCGGCGTCTCGAACGGCAGCTTCTCGCTCGACGGCAATTATACCTTCGAAGGCGATGCAGCGGTCGTCGCGGGCGCCTATGCCTACAGGCTTTACCAAGGCGGCGTCAGCACACCGGCCGATGGCGATTGGTATCTGCGCTCGGCCCTGGTCAACGGCGATCCCGATCCGCAGCCGCTCTATTCGCCCGGCGTGCCTCTCTACGAGGCCTATGAAGGGGTGCTGCAGGCCTTCAATGAACTGGGCACCATGCAGCAACGCATTGGCAATCGGTCGTGGGGCGAGGGTGCTACGCCGCAAGGTGCGGACCTGCCAAGCCAGGGCTCGGTCGACGGCAAGGCGATATGGGCGCGCATCGAAGCTGCCCATGCCGAGATCAAGCCGGAGACGTCGACCTCCGGCACGAACTATGACGTGACCACCTGGAAGCTGCAGGCCGGCGTCGATGGCCTGCTGCACGAAAGCGACGCCGGTACCCTGATCGGAGGGATTACGGCCCACTACGGAACCGCGTCGTCGGACGTCTCCTCGATCTTCGGGGCAGGGTCGATCGCTGCCACCGGCTACGGCGTCGGCAGCACGCTCACCTGGTTCGCCAGCGGTGGCTTTTACGTCGACGCGCAGGCTGAGGCGACATGGTATGACAGTGACATCCGGTCGGCCACGCTGGGCACCACGCTTGCGGACGGCAACAACGGTTTCGGCTACGGGCTGAGCATCGAGACCGGACAGAAGATCGCCCTCAACGGCAACTGGTCGCTGACGCCGCAGGCCCAGCTTGCCTATTCGTCGGTCGACTTCGACGCGTTCACCGACCCGTTTGGCGCCGTCGTGTCGCCCGGCAGCAGCAACAGCCTCGTCGGCCGGCTCGGCCTCTCCGCGGACTATGAAGACCAGTGGGTGGACGATGCGGGGCAAGTCAGCCGCTCGCACATTTACGGGCTCGGCAACCTTTACTACGACTTCCTCGACGGAAATGATGTCGATGTGTCTGGCACGAAACTGGTCAGCGAAAATCAGGCGCTGTGGGGCGGTGTCGGCCTTGGTGGCTCGCTGAGCTGGGCGGACGGTCGCTACGCCGTCTTCGGAGAAGGGACAGCGCGGACAAGCCTCAAGGATTTTGGCGATAGCCACGCCCTGGGCGCCAAGCTCGGGTTCGCTGTGAAATGGTAGCGGCGATCAAGCTGGACATGTCGACTTTGGCTTGAGGGTCGTGTCCGGCACGGCTATGGAATCCGGACTTGCGGGCCACCCGGCTCGTCGCCCTCGGACGTTTCCTTACCGGCTGCCGGCATCAAGTACCAGGCTCGAATCCGAAGCACCCTGGCGCTCGATCACAGGGATGCCAGCGCGCTGGACATGCGCTCCAGCCCTTGGCGCAACAGGGGACGCGGGCAGCCGACATTCAGGCGAATGAAGCCTTCGCCGCCAGGCCCATAGACGCGGCCGTCATAGAGATTAACCCCGGCCCGATCGACAAAGAATTTCTGAATTCCACCCACTCGGCGATCGAGCGCGCACGCATCCAACCACACCAGAAACGATGCGTCGGGCCGCATGGGCGTGATGCCTGGAAGGTGTTCACCGGCGAACTCGCAAACCAGATCGATGTTGCCGGCGATGTAGTGCGTGAGTTGGTCGAGCCACGGCGCGCCGCTGCTGTAAGCAACCTCCAAAGCCAGGCGGCCGAAAAAGTTCGCATTCACCATGAATGACGCCTGCATTGCGGCAAGAAGCGCCTCGCGGCGCTTTTTGCTGGCTACCGAAATGGTTGCCGAAGGAACCCCGGCAAGATTGAAAGTCTTCGTTGGAGCGGTGCAGATGAACGATTTCTCGGCAGCATCTTCCGAGATGGAGGAGAAGACGATGTGGGGGCGATCCGACAACCTTATGTCGCAGTGAATGTCGTCGGATATCACCAGGATCCCATGACGCTCGCAGATGTCGTTGAGCGCCGCCAATTCTTCGCGTGTCCAGGCCATTCCGGCAGGGTTGTGAGGATTGCACAGCAGGAATGCCTTGGCGCCGCCGGCCGCCAGTTTCTCGAAATCCTCGAGATCGAGCTCATATCTGTTGTTCTGCAGCCTCAGCCGGTTCGTAAGGAGAACGCGGCCGTTTCCCTGAACCACTTCGAAATAGGGCGAGTACACGGGCGACTGCACAATGACGCAGTCACCGGGCTTGGTGAAGGTTCGCAGTATCGCAGCCACGGACGGCATGATCGCCGGCGCGGGAAGCAAGGTCTCCAGTTTCGGCGACCAGTTGTGCCGGTGCGCGAACCACGATTGCACGATCTCATAGTGGCGCGGATCGCGGCGTGTGTAGCCGTAAATGCCATGCTCCGCGGCCTCGCGCAGTCGCGCGATGACGGTTTCCGGAGCGCGGAAGTCCATATCCGCCGTCCACAGCGACAGCAGGTCCTGGCCCTCGACCTGGGGAGAGAACTCGTCCCACTGGTTGGCCCATTTGACGGATCCGAACTGCTGACGGTCGTGGATCTGGTCGAAATCTATTCCCGCGATATGTCGCTGCCCATGCGCCGATGCGGGCGTGTCTGCACAAGCCATTTGATAGTCACCTTGCCGCGGGCATTGCTTGTGGCATCATCATCGCCTCCTAGGATTTGTGGCCACGCGCCAATTGGCGCTCCACAGATTGCGAGTAACGCGACATGCCGAAGCAAAAGCTCCAGTAGACCAGCCCCGCAAAGAGGTAGCCGGTTGATGAGATCGTCGGGCCTGCCCAGTTCGGATCGACGCGCGCTGTTTCGACGGCCTTCAGGAAATCCGCGATGCCGACGATGGCGACCAGAGTCGTGTCTTTGAACAGACCGATGAAGGTCGAGACGATGCTCGGTATGACGATCGTCAACGCC
Organism: Mesorhizobium sp. P160219; assembly: GCF_057786095.1. Taxonomy (NCBI): domain Bacteria; kingdom Pseudomonadati; phylum Pseudomonadota; class Alphaproteobacteria; order Hyphomicrobiales; family Phyllobacteriaceae; genus Mesorhizobium; species Mesorhizobium sp. P160219. Next base: position 6,394,919 of record NZ_JBYNWG010000001.1, on the reverse strand, counting down.
TGAGGGAGGACGATCAGGCGCATCATGTCGAAGTAGCCGATCCCGAGCGCCTTGGCCGCTTCGTACTGGCCCTTCGGGATCGCCTGAAGGCCGGCTCTCACGACCTCGGCCATATAGGCGGACGAGAACAACGCTATCGCGATGAGCGGGCGCAACAGTCGATCAGGCGTCAGATAATCCGGGACGAAGAGCGGCATCATAAAGTTCGCCATGAACAACACTGTGATAAACGGCACGCCGCGGACGACTTCGATGAACGTGACGCAAACCGTCTTGACGAAAGGGAGTTCCGACCTGCGTCCAAGCGCCAGGATAACCCCGATCGGAAGCGAGAAGACGATGCCCACGATCGACATCAGCAACGTGATCAAGAGACCGCCCCAGAGCGTCGTATCGATGACAGGCAAATGAAGAAAGGCAACGCCGCGCACGAGAACGAACGCGGCCACGGGGTAGACGAGGAAGAACAGCAACGCCGCCACTTTGCGCCGCGGAGCCTTCGTCCACAGGAGCCAAACGATGAGGATGGCGCCGATCGCCTGCGCAAGGTCCACGCGCCACCGCTCGGAAACCGGATACGCGCCGTATCGCAGGTAGTCGAACTTCTCGGCGATGAAAGGCCAGCAAGCCCCCTGGCTGTTCGCACGGCAAGCTTCATGGCCGCCGCTCCAGACCGCGTTGAAGATCGCAAAGCTCAGGAAGTGATGCAGCAGCCACGCGGCGAGGAGGACAAAGCATATTGTCAGCGCGCCTGAAGACGGCGTCGAAAACAGGTTCTTTTTCATCCAGCTCACTGGACCCGGTCGAACGTCCGCGGGAGGCGCCATGGCTGGTATGAGCGCGCTGATCACAATTGGCGAACGCATGGACTGATCGCTCACCCGTCACCTCTCAACGATTGCAAAATGTTGGTTGCACGCGTTCATGGCCAATGACGTGGCAAGGGAGATAACGAGATAGACCGACAGGGTAATCGCCATGACCTGGACGGCGGCTCCGGTCTGGTTGAGCACCGTGCCTGCAAAGATCTGAACGAGGTCGGGATAGCCGATGAACACGGCAAGCGACGAGTTCTTGATGAGATTGAGATACTGGCTTGTCAAAGGGGGAATGATGATGCGCAGCGCCTGGGGAACGACGACCAGACGAAGCGTCTTGCCCGGCGCCAGCCCCAGCGCATGCGCAGCCTCGGTCTGGCCCTTTGGCACTGCCTGGATTCCACCTCGCACGATCTCGGCGATGTATGAACCGGTGTAGACCGACAGACCGATCAGGAGAGCGGCAAACTCCGGATAGAGCTGATGCCCGCCTTGAAAATTGAAACCCCGTAGCTGCGGGGCGACGAACGAGACCGGCTCGCCAGCCGCCAGGAAAAGGACCAACGGAAATCCTATCAAGGTCGCCAGACTGACCAGAAGCACCGGCAGCTGCCTGCCCGTCCGTCTCTGGACGCTCCTGGCGCGAAACCAGAATGCAACGCAGCAGGAAATGGCCGCAACGAATGCCAGGCCCACCAGCCCCGCTCCCGGATGCAAATGAATCTCCGGAACGATGAGGCCGCGATTGTTGAGGTAGATGCCGCCGGGAATGGCGATGGACGCCTTCGGCGAGGGCAACGGCTTGAGGACGGCGTTGTACCAGAACAGCAGCTGCAGCAATAACGGAACATTGCGCACAAGCTCGACATAGGCGGTCGCCACCTTCGAAACGATCCAGTTCGGCGACAGGCGGGCAACGCCGATGACGAAGCCAAGCAAGGTCGCAAACAGGATTGCGAGGACACTGACGTAGAGGGTGTTGACCACTCCCACCCAGAACGCCTGACCGTAGCTGGACAATGCATCGTACGGTATCAGGGTTTGATTGATGTCGAAGCCGGCAGACTCATTCCAAAAGTCGAATGAGAGCGGAATCCCCCGGACCCGCATATTCGATGCAGTCTGCATGCCGATGCCCAGGGCCAAGGCCAGCAGGCAGCCGGCGAGCAAGAGCTGGTAGAAGATGCCCCGCACCTTCGTATCGTGCAGCGACAACCTCCTGCGCGACGGCGCGGGAAGCGACAAATGGGACATGGGCTGTTCCTATCTGGTCCGTGCAAGGCGCTGACGGTAACACGCCAGCGCCTTGCAACCATGCCTTTGCCTAAAGCGCGTCGCCATTGAACGGACTCAGGCGACGCGCTTTAGGGTCTTCGTTATGCATGTCGTGTCTCAAAACCGGGGCCATTTTTGAGCGACATGCGTTAGCGGATCGGCGGAGCGTATTGAACGCCGCCTTGGTTCCAGAGCGCGTTCATGCCGCGCTCCATTTTCAGCGGCGAATCCTTGCCGACATTGCGATCAAACACTTCGCCGTAATTGCCGACCTGCTTGATCACCTCGACCGGCCAGTTATCGCCGAGCCCGATGTCCTTGCCTATGCTGCCGTCCACGCCAAGCAAGCGGCGGATGCTGGGGTTGTCCGACGATTTCATGGCATCGACGTTCTTGGAGGTGACCCCGTATTCCTCCGCGGCCACCATGACGTAGAGCGTCCACTTCGCCACATTGAGCCACTGGTCGTCACCCTGCCGCACGGCCGGGCCAAGCGGCTCCTTGGAGATCAGCTTGGGAAGAACAATGCTGTCGTCCGGCTTGGCCATGCGAAGCCGCGACGCGTTCAAGGTGGAGGTGTCTGCGGACAAGACGTCGCAACGTCCCTCCTCATAAGCCTTCACTACAGCTTCCTCGTCCGCGAAACCAACCGTCGTGTACTTGATCGACTGCGAGCGAAAATAGTCGGCAAGGTTCAACTCGGTCGTGGTGCCCTGGGTGACGCATATCGATGCGCCGTCAAGTCCCTTGGCTGACGTGATACTGTCCGCCTTGCGCACCATGAACCCCTGGCCGTCATAGAAATACGTGCCGGCAAACAGTATGCCTAGCGACGTATCGCGGGACGATGTCCAGGTTGCGTTGTGGGCGAGAATGTCGATCTCTCCCGACTGCAAGGCGGTGAAGCGATCCTTTGGCGTCAATGGGATGAACTTGACCTTTTGCGCGTCCCCGAGCACGGCAGCGGCCACGGCGCGACAATAATCGACGACAAATCCGGTCCATTTGCCTTCATTGTCGGGAAGGCTGAAGCCAGCCGTGGCCGAATTCGTGCCACAGGTCAGCACGCCATTTTTCTTGACATTATCGAGGGTTGCGGACCACGCCGAGGAGGCGGTGCACGCGATGGCGAGGGCAAGTAGGCCCTTGAACGTTGATCTCATTTCGGCATTCCCCTGTTATTGTTGAAGGGAATGTGCTCTCCAGCCCAAGTATTCGTCAAATCGATTGTTCTCATGGTGAAAATGAGCGCTGCTCATAGTTGCGAAGCACTCCAGCTGAAAAGCGGTTGAGTGGTGAAGCAGCGCGCGCGACCTATTTTACGGCCGACCCCGGTGCTCCGACGGTGCCTTGGTGTCTCTTGCTCCGCGATTCGTTGTAGATTCCCACGATGATTTCCCGGAGCCACCTGGTTCCCGGGTCATTCGCCATCTGGCGGTGAACAATAAGCCAGGCATTCACATTCGCTATCGGAAGGGGTGGCGGGACCAACGTCACCTCACTCCTCTCATCCAGCATTTGCAGGATGGCATCACCGCAATGGGTAATCAGTTCAGTGCCGCGAAGCGCCCAGGGCAGCACCGGATAGTTCGAGATGGTCGCAACGACATTGCGGCGAAGACCCATCTGTTTGAGGGCGGCATCCGCGAGGCCTTCCGCCAGGCCATCTGCGGAAATCTGGAGGTGGGAACTGGCCAGATAGGTTTCCAGCGTCATTGCGCTTCTGGCGATCTTGCTTCCGCTCCACACTGCGCAAAACAATCGGTCCTGGCCAAGCTCCACCTTCAAGAGACCTGGGTCGTCGCGTATCGCTGCTCCCGTCAGCGCGCAGTCAACTTGTCTCAGATAGACCGATGAACCGATTTCGGGTCCGTTTGCGGGAATGACGTTCAGCGTCGCGCCAGGAGCTTGCCTGGAAAATTCTCGAATGAGGCCCGGGATGAAAACCATGGCATGATAATCTGTAAGTCCAACGCGAAAGTTGCGCCGCGTCGTTGCTGGATTGAAGATCTGATGCCGGTCGATCGATGCGCGGATCGTTGCGAGTGCGGCGGAAATATTCGACAGCAGCTCAACTGCCCGGGGAGTTGGCCGCATCTCGCCGCCATCTCTGGTGAACAATTCATCCTGCAATAGATACCGAAGCTTCGACAGGGAGTGGCTTACAGCTGATTGTGTTCTGCCCAATTCGGTAGCCGCCCGCGTCACGCTCCTTTCCCGCATCATCACGTCAAAGACCCGCAATAGATTGAGGTCGATATCGTTATAATTCACGGAATTACCTCATCTGCGACCTGAGACCGCACCAGGCGGCACTAACGCGTTGGTTGCGACGGTGACAGATGGGGCACGAAGAGTGAAGACAGAGGTCCGGCTTTGAAACTCTGGCGGTTGAACAGGTGACGGCGACCGCCGGATCGCTCTGCGGCATTTCTGAGCCTGGCTTGGCGAGCAAGCCGGCAATCCGCCATGAACCCAGGGCGAGCATGTGAAGCAAAGTCAGCCGCACCCGCTGGGGTGGGAAATCGCAGGCGGTTTCAAGGGCTTGATAGTGGCGGAGAGAGCGGGATTCGAACCCGCGTTACGGTCTCCCGTAAACACACTTTCCAGGCGTGCGCCTTCAACCACTCGGCCACCTCTCCGTCCTTGCATTCGCGCCGGCCGGTTTTGCCACGCGGGTTGGGGAGATGCATCCCTTTGGGATTTGCGGGAAGACCCGCTTGATGGACACCGCCAACCAGCGGATGCCCTTCCCGGCGCCCGTCAATCAAACAGGCGCGGGGCTCATCTAGTCGATCCGGCGCCGAATGCCAAGCCATAACGGCAGTCTATTCGCTTTGCCGGCCATGCATCGTTTCGCGGGGCGTTGATCGGCTCCGCTTCTAAGGCGCTTCGGTTCTGAATGGTGTTCCACGGGCAAGGCGGCAGGGCCGGCCGCGCTTGACTTCGCCCCTCGCCACCTGTCGAGTGCGGCGGAGGCTTTGCGGGGGGCATCGTCCGACATGACATCGAGCAATGAACAGCCGGCCAGCGGAACGCCGGCCGGAGGCATGCCAGGCGGGCTGACGCCCGCAGGGCGTCCGGACAGCGGGCTGTCCTTCGTGCCCGTGGTCTGGCTCCTCTTCGTCATGGCATGGTCGGTCTACTGGCTGGTCTCGGCGCGGTGGCTGTTCGAGAGTTCCGGCGTGCCGGACAGGGTCTTCTATTTCGTGCTTGGCGGACTGGCCTTCGACATCGTCACCATCGTGTGGGGGCTTTATCTGCTCGGTCTCGCCTTCAGCCGTTCCGCGCGCTTTCCGCGTCATTTCACCATCTGGCAGATCACCACCATCGCCTGGCGGCTGGCCGAGCAGGTCTATGCGCTGACCGTGCCCGATTTCACCGTCTCCGCCAGGGAGCTTGCGATCGCCGCCACCGAAATCGTCATCGGCCTTTTTTGCATTTACTTGCTGCGCCGCCGCGACGAGGCCAAGGCCTTTTATGCAAGGCCGGAAGCGCAGGCACCGTCAGCCTTTAGTTCGATCGTCGCCGCCCTGGCCGGCATCATCCTCGGCGCCGTCGTCGGCACTGTCGCCGGCTTCGCGCTCGGCGCGGGGATCGCCGAAGCCACCGACATCAGCTGTTTCGAAGGCGGCTGCGGCTACTTCGCGGTGTTCATCGGCCTTGCCGGGCTGGTGGTCGGGGCCATTGGCGGCGGCGTCCTCGGCGTCTGGCTCGTCCATCGGCGGAGCCGAAAAGTGGCCATAGGCGGGCGATAGGCTTCAAATTCGCGTATGGCGATTGCACGCCGGGCGTGCGCATTCTATTCCTCGCCTTTGACCGGAAGGTCCTCGGGAGGAACTTGAGGACCGGGGAAGATTTCGATGCTGCGTTTTTTGTTTCGCCTCGCGGCCATGGTCGCACTCTCGGTCGCCGTCATCATGGCCGTGCTCGACGCGACGCGCTCGGTGGCGGCTTCCGCATTGGTCATGACGCCGCTGAATTCGAGCTGGCTGGCGGTTTCGCCCGACACCCGCGCGGCCTTCGAGACCTTCGTGCGCGCCAAGGTCAATCCGATGATATGGGATGGCGGCATCGCCTGGGTGCTTGCCCAGCCCGGGTTTGCCGTGTTCGCGGTGCTTGCCTTCATCCTCTATGCGATCGGCTACCGGCGCCGGCGGCGCGGCGGAGAATTCGCGCCGGGCTGATGGGTTGTCCCAGCGGACTTGAGACGACAATGTGGCAATCGCCCACAGCTGTCACCGTCTTGGGCATGTTTTTCCAACGGGGGGCATGCTTTTCCAAAAGGTCAAAATTCCGCGTGAATTTTGTTTCGGGCCGTGCCAGATTGCCTTGAGCGGGAGGGGAGTACACTCCTGGCTGATGCCGCATGCCTGCCGGAGAACCGGGCAGGCGGACGGCGCGTAACGGAAAAAAATAACCGACAGGGTGTGGATCACATGAAACGTATCGTTCTCGGCCTCCTGGCCGCAACCGCAATGGTTCTTCCGGCTTTCGCCGCGGATGTCCAGCCGGCCATCCTCTACGATCTCGGCGGCAAGTTCGACAAATCCTTCAACGAGGCTGCCTATCACGGCGCCGAAAAGTTCAAGACCGAGACGGGCACCGCCTATGTCGAGTTCGAAGTGTCGAACGCCTCGCAACGCGAGCAGGCGCTGCGCCGCTTCGCCGAGGACGGCCGCAACCCGATCGTCATGGCCGGCTTTGCCTGGGAGGATGCGCTGAAGGTGGTCGCGAAGGAATATCCCGATCTCAACTTCGCCATCATCGACGATGCCGTCGATATGCCCAATGTCCGCTCGCTGGTCTTCAAGGAAAACGAAGGCTCCTATCTCGTCGGCATCCTGGCGGCGATGGCCTCGAAGTCCAAGAAGGTGTCCTTCATCGGCGGCATGGACATTCCGCTGATCCGCAAGTTCGAATGCGGCTATGTCGGCGGCGCCAAGGCGGCCGGTGCGACCGATGTCATCCAGAACATGACCGGTGACACGCCCGCGGCGTGGAACGATCCGGCCAAGGGCGGCGAGATCGCCAAGACGCAGATCGACCAGGGCTCCGACGTCGTCTATGCCGCGGCCGGTGGCACCGGCGTCGGCGTGCTGCAGGCGGCGGCGGATGCCGGCAAGCTCGGCATCGGCGTCGATTCCAACCAGAACGGCCTGCAGCCCGGCAAGGTGCTGACCTCGATGCTGAAGCGCGTCGACGTCGCGGTCTACACCGCCTTCATGGACGGCAAGAACGGCACCTTCAAGGGCGGCCTGCAAAATCTCGGCCTCAAGGAAGGCGGCGTCGACTACGCCATGGACGACAACAACAAGGCGCTGGTCACCGACGAGATGAAGGCTGCCGTCGAAAAGGCCAAGGCCGACATCATCGCCGGCACGATCCAGGTGCACGACTATACCGCCGACAACGCCTGCCCGTATTGATTGATAAGAATTCGCTTACGAACCGCCGGGTAAAAGCCCGGCGGTTTTGTTTGAGGGCTTTAAAGGACGTTGAGGATTGGCGGAGGTCTCGGCGACGTCCGATCTCCCCCCTTGCGGGGGAGATGCCTGGCAAGGCAGAGGGGGGGCTGTCCCTCGGCCTAACGGCCAATCAGGTTGGCGATCCTTCACACCCCCTCTGGCCTGCCGGCCATCTCCCCCGCAAGGGGGGAGATCGGCAGTTTCGGCGTTGCGGGTCCTTCTTCGCAAGTCCATATGCGATTGCCTTGGACGTCAGGGCAGAAGCGCACCGCCGGTCGACAACAAGCCCAAGAGATAACCCAGCGCAAACACCACGATCAGCGCGATGGCGATGACGGCGCCGCGTCGGGCACCGAGCGAATGCACGCCGACGCCATAGGGCTTCCGCTCCAGTCTGCCGAGCGCCGGCGTCGCTTCGTCCTGGCCGACCACACGCATCTGCGGCAGTTCGGCGATGCGTTGCGAGATCAGCCGCCAGCGATCGTCGTCGCCCGAGGGCCGCCCCGTGCCGTCGAAGACATGCATGCGCTCGGCCAGCCGCATCACCGTGTCGCGGAAGGCGGGATCGATCGCCAGGTCTCGCTCGGCACGCTCGCGGTCGCGATCGTTCATCAGGCCAAGCACATAGTCGCCCGCCCGCGTAACGCGATCGCTTTCACCGGCCATCGGCTTCTCCTTGCTACCAGTGCGGCGGTTTGGTTATCGGCACGTCGGGTGCCGATTGTTCCTCCAGCGCCATGAAGCGCCCGGTCAGCGCATCCAGCTTGCGCTGCATGCGCTCGATGACCGTCCACTGTTCGGCGATCTGGCCCGACAGTTCCTCGATCGTCTTTTCCTGCTCGGCGGCGCGGATTTCCAGCGTCGTCAGCCGGTCGACAGGCATGATCATTCGAAACTCCCCAGGTCCTGGTGCACGCAGTGCAGCATGATGCGACTGTCGAGCCTTGCATATTAGTGAATGTGAAGGTCTGCGGCCACGTTCGAAATTGACAAGCGCACCGGGATTTGTCGAGAGTGGCCACTGCGCCGCCAATTGGCACGGGTGGGGCATCATGCTAGGCGTTTTGACCAAGCGATAAAAAAATAAGAGTGGGACAGGCTGCATGGCGCAAGCCGCAATCGAACTGATCGGCATCAACAAGAGTTTTGGCGCCGTTCGCGCCAATCGCGACATCAATCTGGAGATCGCACGCGGCACCATCCACGGCATCGTCGGCGAGAACGGCGCCGGCAAGTCGACGCTGATGTCGATCCTCTACGGCTTCTACCAGGCCGACAGCGGCGAGATCCGTGTCGGCGGCAAGGCGGCGTCGATCAAGACCTCCAACGACGCCATCGCGCTCGGCATCGGCATGGTGCACCAGCACTTCATGCTGGTCGACAATTTCACCGTGCTGGAAAACATCATCCTCGGCGCCGAAAGCGATGCGCTGTTGAAAAAGAGCATCGCCAAGGCGCGCTCCGAACTGGAGCGGCTCGAGCGCGAATACGGACTGGAAGTCGATCCCGACGCCATCATCGAGGAATTGCCGGTCGGCCTGCAGCAGCGTGTCGAAATCCTGAAGGCGCTTTATCGCGGCGCCGAGATCCTGATTCTCGACGAGCCGACGGGCGTGTTGACGCCGGCCGAGGCCGACCATCTGTTTCGCATCCTCAGGCAATTGAAGGACCAGGGCAAAACGGTGGTGCTGATCACCCACAAGCTGCGCGAGATCATGGCCATCACCGACAATGTCTCGGTCATGCGCCAGGGCACGATGGTGGCGACGCGCGAGACCAGCAAGACGACAGTCGGCGAACTGGCCGAACTGATGGTCGGGCGGCGCGTGCTGCTGCGGGTCGAAAAGGGCGAGACGGAGGCCGGCGCGGTCAAGCTCGCAGTCAAGAACCTGACGGTGAAAGACCAGCGCGGCGTCACCATGGTCGACGACATCTCCTTCGATATCCGCGCCGGCGAGATCGTCGGCATTGCCGGTGTCGCCGGCAACGGCCAGTCCGAACTGCTCGAGGCGATTTCCGGCATCAGGCGCGCGGTTTCCGGCTCGGTGATGCTCGATGGCAAGCCGATCGACCTGACCGGGGCCGCCGATCCCGGCGAGTTGCGCGACCGTGGGCTCGCCCATGTGCCGGAGGACCGCCATCATGTCGGCCTGGTGCTGGCCTTCGAGGAGAACGAGAATTCGATCCTCGGCTACCATGACGACCCGCGCTACCTGAAAGGCCCGTTCCTCAACATCGACGCCATCATGGCTGATGCCAAGGACAAGATCGAGAAATATGACATCCGGCCCGGCAATCCGCGTCTGAAGACGGCGAATTTCTCCGGCGGCAACCAGCAGAAGATCGTGCTGGCGCGGGAAATGGAGCAGGACCCCGGTGTTCTGATCGTCGGCCAGCCGACGCGCGGCGTCGATGTCGGCGCCATAGAATTCATCCACAAGCGGCTGATTGCCATGCGCGACCAGGGCAAGGCGGTGCTGGTGGTGTCGGTCGAGCTCGACGAGATCCGTTCGCTGTCCGACCGCATCCTGGTGATGTTTGCCGGTCGCATCGTCGGCGAACGTGGCCCCGAGGCGACCGAGGGCGAGCTTGGCCTGCTGATGGCAGGCATCGATCGCCAAGAGGCGGCAGAGTGAGCACGCCTTACGCCAAACTGCCGGCCTGGGCCGATTATGGGCTGATCCCGCTGATCAATCTGTCCGTGGCCTTCATCGTTGCCGGTTTCGTCGTCATGCTGGTCGGCGAAAACCCGTTTCGTGCCGCCGTCATCCTGGTCGAGGGCGCTTTCGGCAAGGGAACCGGCATTGCCTTCACGCTGTTCTATGCCACCACCTTCATCTTCACCGGCCTGTCGGTGGCGGTGGCCGCGCATTGCGGCCTGTTCAACATCGGGACCGAGGGCCAGGCCTATATTGCCGGCCTTGGCGTGGGCGTGGTCTGCCTCGCCTTCGACACTGTGCTGCCGTGGTGGCTGACCTTTCCGCTGGCGATCGTCGCCGGAGCCGCCGTCGGTGCGCTGTGGGCGCTGATCCCGGCCTATCTGCAGGCCAAGCGCGGGTCGCACATCGTCATCACCACCATCATGTTCAACTTCATCGCGGCCTCGATCATGGTCTACCTCCTGGTTGGGCCGTTGAAGCCGGCGGCGTCGCAGGCGCCGCAGACGCGCAACTTCCTCGCTGGCGCCGAACTGCCCAAACTCAACTGGATCATCGAACTGTTCGGCGCCAAGATCCGCTCGGCGCCGTTCAACATCTGCTTCCTGCTGGCGCTGCTCATGGCATTCCTGGTCTGGCTGCTGATCTGGCGCACCAAGCTCGGCTACGAGATGCGCACCTATGGCCACAGCCCGAAAGCGGCGCGCTATGCCGGCATTTCGGAGACCCGCATCATCATTATCGCGATGATGATTTCGGGCGCGCTGGCCGGCATGATGACGCTGAACCCGGTGATGGGCGACCAGCACAATGTGGCAATCGATTTCGTCTCCGGCGCCGGCTTCGTCGGCATTGCCGTGGCGCTGATGGGCCGTCTGCATCCGGTCGGCATCGTGCTGGCGGCGATCCTGTTTGGCATGCTCTACCAGGGCGGCGCCGAACTTGCCTTCGAAATGCCGGCGATTTCCCGCGACATGATCGTCATCATCCAGGGTTTGGTCATCCTGTTTGCCGGTGCGCTGGAGCACATGTTCCGGCCCTACGTCCAGGCGCTGTTCGCCTCGTTCAGTCCAAGGTCGGTCGGCATCGAAGCGGTCAAAGGGAAGGGCGCCTGAGATGGACGTCTTCATCGCCATCGTGCAGATCCTGGACTCGACCATACGCCTGTCGGTGCCGCTGCTACTCGCTTGCCTCGCCGGCCTCTATTCGGAACGCGCCGGCGTTTTCGACATCGGGCTGGAAGGCAAGATGCTGGTCGGCGCCTTTGCAGGTGCGGCCGCCGCTTCGGTCTTCCATTCGGCCTTCCTCGGTCTCGGCATGGCGATCGTGATGTCGGTCGCCTTTGCCCTGGTGCACGGCTTCGCCTCGATCACCCATCGCGGCAACCAGATCGTCTCCGGTGTGGCCATCAACTTCGTCGCCGCCGGCTCGACCATCATTCTGGGCCAAGCCTGGTTCCAGCAGGGCGGGCGCACGCCGGCGCTGCAGCCGGGCGAGCGTTTCGAGGCCATCACTCTGCCTGGTGCTGCCGCGATCCACGACGTGCCGATCATAGGGCCGATCTATTCCGAGCTGCTCTCTGGCCATTCGATCCTGGTCTATCTCGCTTTCGCCATGGTGCCGTTCACCTGGTGGGTGTTGTTTCGCACCCGCTTCGGCCTGCGCCTACGCGCCGTCGGCGAGAACCCGGCCGCCGTCGACACCGCCGGCATCTCGGTCGCTTGGCTGCGCTACCGGGCGCTGATCTGCACCGGTGTGCTGACCGGCATTGCCGGCGCCTACCTCTCGATGGTGCAGAATGGCGGCTTCGTGAAGGACATGACCGCGGGCAAGGGCTACATCGCACTGGCGGCGCTGATCTTTGCCAAATGGCGACCGGTGAACGCCATGTTCGCCTGTCTTCTGTTCGGCTTCCTCGACGCGGCGGCGATCCGCCTACAGGGTTCGCCGCTGCCGTTGATCGGCAAGGTGCCGGTGCAGTTCATGCAGGCGCTGCCCTATGTGCTGACCGTGATCCTGCTTGCCGGCTTCATCGGCAAGGCGATCCCGCCGCGCGCCGGCGGCGTGCCTTATGTCAAGGAACGTTGATCCGGGCGCCCAGGAGCACTGTGTCGAACATGCGGCTGGTGCTCGAAAGGCGCCAGGAAAACGCAAATGGCCGGGTTTTGACCACGATCGTCGGAGAGAACGTCTAGATGTCGCATGATCTGTTCGAAGCCGCGCAGGAGGCCATGGCCAAGGCCTACGCGCCCTATTCGAAGTTTCCGGTGGGTGCGGCGTTGCGCACCGAAGACGGCCGTGTCTTCACCGGCGCCAACATCGAGGTCGCGTCCTATCCGGAAGGCTGGTGCGCCGAGACCACGGCGCTCGGCCATTACATCATGGGCGGCGGCGGCAAGATTGTGGAAATCGCCGTCATTGCCTCGCGCATGGCCAAATGCTCGCCCTGTGGCGGCTGCCGGCAAAGGCTGGCGGAATTCTGCCGGCCGGACACAAAGCTCTATCTTTGCGACAACACCGGCGTGGTCGAGACCGTGACCATGGGCGACATGCTGCCCTACGGGTTTCGTGGCGACATTTTGAAGTGAGAGTTGGCTGATATGAAGGAAGCTCTGGACCACCTCGTTGAAAGGCTGGACGGGTTGGCGCCGACAACGGCGATGGTGCTGGGGTCGGGCCTTGGCGGGCTTGTCGACCAGGTCGAAAATGCCGTGCGCATCTCTTATGCCGACCTGCCGGGTTTCCCCCGCAGCGGGGTGACTGGCCATGCCGGCGAGGTGGTCGCGGGGCTTTTCGCCGGCACGCCGGTGCTGATGCTGTCCGGCCGCGCCCATTATTACGAGCACGGCGTTGCTGCGGCGATGCGGCCGGCGCTGGAGGTGCTTGCCGGCATCGGCATCACCAAGCTGATCCTTACCAATGCCGCCGGCTCGGTCGATCCCGACATGCTGCCTGGATCGGTGATGCTGATCACCGACCACATCAATTTCTCCGGCTCCAACCCGCTGATCGGCGAGCCTAGCGACCGCCGCTTCGTCGGCCTGACCGAAGCCTATGATGCCGGCCTGCGCGCGGCGATCGAACGGGCGGCGAAGGCGACAGGGACGGCGCTGCACAAGGGCGTCTATATGTGGTTTTCCGGTCCGTGTTTCGAAACCCCTGCTGAAATCCGCATGGCCCGCGTCATGGGCGCCAAAGCGGTAGGGATGTCGACCGTACCGGAGGTCATTCTCGCCCGCTTCTTTGGGCTTCGCGTAGCCGCCTGTTCGGTGATCACCAATCTCGCCGCCGGGATGACCGGGGCGGAACTGTCGCACCAGGAGACCAAGGACATGGCGCCGATCGGCGGCGCACGGCTGGCGACGATCCTTGCGCATGTGTTCCAGGATGGGTTGCCGGAGCCAAAGGGCACCTGATGCTTCCGCAGGAAATCATCCGCCGCAAGCGCGACGGCCAGAAACTGTCCGCGCAGGAGATTTCGGCCTTTGTCGCCGGCGTCACTTCGGGCAGCGTCTCGGACGGCCAGGTCGGCGCCTTTGCCATGGCGGTGTTCTTCAACGGCATGAACCGCGACGAGGCGGTGGCGCTGACGCTCGCCATGCGCGATTCCGGCGATGTGCTCGACTGGTCGGACCTGCCGGGTCCGGTCACCGACAAACATTCGACCGGCGGCGTCGGCGACAATGTCTCGCTGATGCTGGCGCCGATCGTCGCCGCTTGCGGCGCCTATGTGCCGATGATCTCCGGCAGGGGCCTTGGGCATACCGGCGGCACGCTGGACAAGATGGACGCCATCCCGGGCTATATCAGCCAGCCGGATATCGCGCGCTTCCGCAAGACGGTGCTCGAGACCGGCTGTGCCATCATCGGACAGACCGCCGATCTCGCGCCCGCCGACCGTCGCCTCTATGCGATCCGCGATGTGACCGGAACGGTGGAATCGGTGCCGCTGATCACTGCCTCTATCCTGTCGAAGAAACTCGCGGCCGGCCTGCGGTCGCTGGTGCTCGACGTCAAGGTCGGCAATGGCGCCTTCATGGAGAAGTCGCGCGACGCGACAGCACTGGCCAACAGCCTGGTCGAGATCGCCAACGGCGCCGGCCTGGAGGCCTCGGCGCTGGTCACCGGTATGAACGAGCCGCTGGCGTCGGCGGCCGGCAACGCGGTCGAGGTGCGCAACGCCGTCGATTTCCTCACCGGAAGGTTCCGCGACAAGCGACTGGAGGATGTGACGCTGGCGCTGGCCGCCGAGATGCTGCAATCGGCAGGGCTGGCGTCGTCCAATCAGGACGGTCTCAGGCGCGCGGCCGAGACGCTGGCCGGCGGCCGCGCGGCAGCCGCCTTCGCGCGTATGGTCGCAGCCCTTGGCGGTCCCGCCGATTTCGTCGAGAAGCCGGAAAAATACCTGCCGAAAGCGGCGGTGGAGTTTGCGGTCAAGGCGACAGGCAACGGTTTTGCCACCGCTATTGCCACCCGCGATATCGGCCTTGCCGTGGTCGGGCTCGGTGGCGGGCGCACGCGGCCGGACGACAGGATCGACCATGCGGTCGGCATCACCAGGCTGCTGCCGCTCGGCGCCGAGGTGCGGGCCGGCGAGCCGCTGGCGCTGGTCCACGCCCGCACGCAAGTGGAGGCCGAAGCGGCCGCAGCCGCCGTGCTTTCGGCCTATACGATCGGGGCGTCGAAACCAGCCGCCGACAAGACTGTCATCCGGCGCGTGCTGCCGCGCGGGTAGCGGAACGCGCTACTGCACCAGCAACAGTGTGCCGTTTTCGACCTGGTATTTTGCCAGCCGCTGCAAAAATCTCATGCCAATGAGGTTGGTGCGCAGAGCCTTGTCGTCGAGCACTACCGCCTGGACGTTGTCGACGCTGATCTTGCCGATCTGCAGGCGATCGATGTTGACCACGGCGGCCCTGATCGCGCCATTGGCGGTGTTGACCTGCTGGTTGAAGTCCGACGGGTTGAGCGAGATGCCGATGCGGCGCGCCGTCGAGGTGTTGATGGCGACCAAAGTGGCGCCGGTGTCGATCATGCCGTCGACCTGGCGGCCGTTGAGCTTGAAGGCGGAGGTGAAATGGCCGCGCTCGTCAGCCGCCACCAATACTTTGCGCCCAGTGGGCAGCGGTGCGGCCGGCTTGCCGGGAACCGAGGCCATGTTCAGTTCGGGCTGAGGCTGCGCGGACGGCTTGCCGGCGACGGTCGACTTCAACAGGTTGTCGAGAATCTGCGGATTCGACTGATAGACGATCGGGATCGATGCCGACGTTCCGGCGAACACGCCCAGAATGACAAGCTTGCGCAGCATGAATGGACCTTCGTGAAGGCCCATTCTTGCCCACGTATGGTGTGTGCCGCTTTAACGCCAACCCGAAACCGCGGCTTTGCGTAAACGGGCGGTAAACGACTGGATGTCAGCTGGCCTTGCCAGCCGCCGTCATTTGGTTCCGTACATGCGGTCGCCGGCATCGCCGAGGCCGGGCATGATGTAGCCCTTCTCGTTGAGCTGGCGGTCGATGGAAGCGGTGAACACGGGAACATCCGGATGCGCCTTGGTGAAGCGCTCGATGCCTTCTGGCGCCGCCAGCAGGCAAAGGAAACGGATGTTGGTGGCGCCGCGCTCCTTCAGCTTGTCGATGGCCGCGATGGCCGAGTTCGCGGTCGCCAGCATCGGATCGACGACGATCACCAGCCGGTCGGCGAGATCGCTCGGCGCCTTGAAGAAATATTCCACCGCCTCCAGCGTTTCGTGATCGCGGTAGAGGCCGACATGCGCGACGCGGGCCGCCGGGACCAGGTCGAGCAGGCCTTCGAGCAGGCCATTGCCGGCGCGCAGCACCGAGGCGAAGACCAGCTTCTTGCCCTCCAGCGTCGGCGCTTCCATGGTTTCCATCGGCGTTTCGATGGTCGTCGTCGTCAGTTCGAGGTTGCGGGTGACCTCGTAGCCGAGCAGGAGCGAGATCTCGCGCAGCAGCCGCCGGAAACCGGCGGTCGACGTCTCCTTCTTGCGCATGATGGTGAGCTTGTGCTGGACAAGCGGGTGGTCGACGACGGTGACGCCCTGCATGGGTTGCTCCAGTGAATGGTGAATAGTGAATAGTGAATAGTGAGCAGGTTTGCGAGTCCCGATGGATCGATCATTGCGGTTGACAGGCCGAAGAGCCGGCAAACCATTCACCATTCACCATTCACCATTCACCATTCACCATTCACCTCTTCGCATCGAGCCGGGCAAGCAGCGCGCTTTTCGTCTTCCTGTCGACGAAAGCCGCCTCGATCGCGGTTCGGGTGATGGCGGCCAGCGCCTTTTCGTTCATGGCGAAATGCTCGGCGGCGATGTCGTATTCGCGCTTCAGCGAAGTCCAGAAATAGGGCGGGTCGTCAGAATTCAGCGTCACCTTGCAGCCGGCTGCCTGCAGCGCAGGGAAAGGGTGATCGGCGAAACTGTCGTAGACCTTGAGCGCGATGTTGGAGCCGGGGCAGCATTCCAGCACGATGCCCTCATCGGCGATGCGCCGCACCAGATCGGGGTTTTCGATGGCGCGCACGCCATGGCCGATGCGCGACGGGCGGATATGGTCGAGTGCGGCCTGCACCGTCTCCCATCCGGTCAGCTCGCCGGCATGGATGGTGATGCCGAGGCCGGCTTCGCGGGCGATCTCGAAGGCCCTGACATAATCCTCCATCTCGCCCATGCGCTCGTCGCCGGCGACGCCGAAGCCGGTGACCAGCGGATTTCCGCAGCGCGCCGCAAAGCGCGCCGCCTGCTCGATCGACTCGACGCCGACATGGCGTACGCCGGTGACGATCATGCGGCCCTCGATGCCGGTCTTGGCTTTGGCGCGCAGCATGCCTTCGCCGAGCGCATCGGTATAGGCCTTGGGCGACAGGCCGGCCCTGACGGCATGGTCGGGCGAGGTGAAGACCTCGGAATAGATGGCGCCGTCGCGGGCAAGGCTGGTCAGATAATGGTCGGCGAGGCGGGCATAATCCTCCTCGGTGCGGAACAGGTCGGCGGAAAAATCATAAGCCGCCAGGAACGAGGTGAAATCATGCCAGACGAAGGAGCCGTTCTGGATATAAAGCGAGGTGTCCTTGCCGTATTTCTGCGCCTGACGGATGACGAGTTCGGGCGCCGCTGCCCCCTCGATGTGGCAGTGCAGTTCTGCTTTCAAAGGCATGCAGTTATCCCGTCTCATCAGTCCAGGCCGTAAAGCCCACCACCTGGAAGCGCGGCCGAACACCGCGCCTTAAACAATAGCGCCCGCACCATCGATCGGCTATGGTCCCGCCGGTTTTATGACGGATCAAAATAATGTCAGTTGAGAGAACCACGGCCGCGGGCGGCATGGAAACCTCCTATGGTTTCAAGAAGGTAGGGCCAGGCGACAAGCAGCCTCTGGTCAACGATGTTTTCCACAAGGTGGCGAACCGCTACGACCTGATGAACGACCTGATGTCGGCCGGGCTGCACCGGCTGTGGAAGGATGCCATGGTGACATGGCTCAATCCGCCGAAACGTCCGGGCTGGAAAGTGCTTGACGTGGCGGGCGGCACCGGCGACATCGCCTTCCGCATTGTAGACGCCAGCCATGGCAACACGCATGCCACGGTGCTCGACATCAACGGCTCGATGCTCAGCGTCGGCCGTGACCGCGCGGAGAAAAAGCGCCTGTCCGGCAACACCGATTTCGTCGAGGCCAATGCCGAGGAACTGCCTTTCACCGATAGCACCTTTGACGCCTACACCATCGCATTCGGCATCCGCAACGTGCCGCGCATCGATGTCGCGCTGACGGAAGCCTTTCGCGTGCTGAAGCCCGGCGGACGGTTCCTGTGCCTGGAGTTTTCCGAGGTCGAGATGCCGCTGCTGGACAAGGTCTACGAAGCCTGGTCGTTCAACGCCATTCCGCAGATCGGCAAGATGGTGACGGGCGAGGGCGAACCCTATTCCTACCTGGTCGAATCGATCCGCAAATTTCCCAATCAGCAGAACTTTGCTGCCATGATCACCCGCGCGGGCTTCGAGCGCGTGTCGTTCCGCAACTATTCCGGCGGCATTGCCGCCCTGCATTCGGGCTGGAAGCTTTGAGGCACCACAGTTTGCAGCAGCAGGGTAGGCGATGAGCAGCGTCGGCGCCGCCTTTCGGCTCGCACGGGCCGGCTGGGTGCTGGTTCGCGAAGGCGTGATCGCAGCATTGCCTGGCGACGAACTCGGCGGCCTGCCGAAATTCGGCTGGCGCATGGCCCGGCTCTTCACCCGCCGCCGCGCGCTCGCTTATGAGCGCAGCGACCGGCTGGCCAAGGCGGTGGTCCGGCTCGGACCCTCCTACGTCAAGCTCGGCCAGTTCCTGGCGACGCGGCCTGATGTCGTCGGCAACGACATGGCGCTCGACCTCGCCATGCTGCAGGACAAGATGCACACTTTTTCGCAGGCGGAAGCGGTGGCGGCGATCGAGGGCTCGCTCGGGCGCAAGATCGGCGAACTCTATACGCAGTTCGGCGGGCCGGTCGCGGCGGCCTCCATCGCCCAGGTTCATCCCGCGCAAGCCATGCATGACGGTGTCGATACCAAGGTGGCGGTGAAGGTGATCCGGCCTGGCGTGCGCCGCCGCTTCTTCCAGGATCTCGAAAGCTATTTCCTCGCCGCTCGGCTGCAGGAGAAATACATCCCGTCGTCGCGCCGGCTGCGGCCGGTCGAGGTGACCGAGACGCTGGCGCAGACCACCAAGATCGAGATGGATCTTCGCCTCGAGGCGGCCGCACTTTCGGAACTGGGCGAAAACACCAAGGACGATCCGGGCTTCCGCGTGCCGTCGGTCGACTGGGAGCGCACCGGGCGCGATGTGCTGACCATGGAATGGGTCGACGGCGTCAAGATGAACGACATCGCCGGCCTCGCGGCGGCGGGGCACGATCTGAAGGCGATCGCCACCAACCTGATCCAGTCGTTCCTGCGTCACACGCTGCGCGACGGCTTCTTCCATGCCGACATGCATCCAGGCAATCTGTTCGTCGAGGCCAATGGCAATATCGTCGCCGTCGATCTCGGCATTGCCGGACGGCTCGGCAAGAAGGAGCGCCGGTTCCTCGCCGAAATCCTCTACGGCTTCATCACGCGCGACTATCTGCGCGTCGCCGAGGTGCATTTCGAGGCCGGCTACGTGCCGCGTCAGCACAATGTCGCGGCTTTCGCGCAGGCCATTCGCGCGATCGGCGAGCCGATCCATGGCCAGCCGGCTGAAACCATCTCGATGGCGAAGCTTCTGACGCTGCTCTTCGAGGTCACCGAACTGTTCGATATGGCCACGCGGTCGGAACTGATCCTGTTGCAGAAGACCATGGTGGTGGTCGAAGGCGTCGCGCGCACGCTCGACCCGGCCTTCAACATGTGGAAGACGGCCGAGCCGGTGGTCGGCCAGTGGATCGCCGGCAATCTCGGCCCGAGCGGCCTGCTGATGGACGCGCGCGACGGCGCCAAGGCGCTGCTGGCGCTGGCCCGCCAAGCGCCCGATCTTGCCGCCCGCACCGAACGGCTGTCGCGCGAGATCGATTTTATGGCCGAACACGGCCTGCGCTTCGACGAAGCGACATCGCGCGCCATCGGTAAGGCCGAAGCGCGCTACACCCGCTCCGGCCGCATGGCGCTGTGGGTCATCGCGCTGACGCTGGTGTATATCGCGTGGAAGCTGCTCTGATCGCTTGCAACGCTAGCAACTGTGGTGCTAGCGTTGCAGTCGCGCTATTGATGTCGCGGAGCAAGTCATGGGCACCATTACTGTCCGCAATCTAGCTGACGACGTGAAGCAGAAATTGCGTGAGCGCGCTGCGGCGCGCGGGGTGTCGATGGAGGAAGAGGCGCGTGATGCGCTTGCCAAAAGCGTGCTGTCGGCGGAAGCCGGCATGCCCGAGAGCGAAACCCTCTATGCAACAATCCGCCGCTTGGTTGAGCCTCATGGAGGTTTTGACATCGATCTGTCCCAGCGAGGTCAATCCACAAAAACGCACAAAACCCTCGACGGCAAGCGCATCCTGCTGATCATCGGCGGCGGCATCGCCGCCTACAAGGCGCTCGACCTGATCCGCCGGCTGCGCGAGCGCGGTGCGGCGGTGCGCGTCGTGATGACATCGGCGGCGCAGGAGTTCGTCACCACGCTTTCGGTCGGCGCGCTTTCGGCCGACCATGTCTTCACCGAACTCTTCGACCGCAGTGACGAGCACGATGTTGGCCATATCCGCCTGTCGCGCGAGGCCGACCTCTTGGTGGTGGCGCCGGCCACCGCCGACCTGATGGCCAAGCTCGCCAACGGCCATGCCAACGATCTGGCCTCGACGGTGCTGCTCGCCACCGACAAGAAGGTGCTGATGGCGCCGGCGATGAACCCGAAAATGTGGTCGCATGCCGCGACGCGCCGCAACCGGGCGACGCTCGCCAAGGACGGCATCGCCTTTGTCGGCCCGGCCAGGGGCGAGATGGCCGAGAGCAATGAGGTGGGCGAAGGCCGCATGGCCGAGCCGCTGGACATCGTGGCAGTGATCGAGGCACTGCTCGACAGCAGGCCGAAGCCGCTGGCCGGCCGCAGGATCATCGTCACCTCGGGGCCGACGCATGAGCCGATCGACCCGGTGCGCTACATCGCCAACCGCTCTTCGGGCAAGCAGGGCCATGCGATTGCGGCAGCGCTGGCAAGACTGGGCGCGGATGTACGCCTGATCTCCGGTCCGGTCAGCATTGCCGATCCGGCCGGCGTTGTGACGACGCATGTCGAGACCGCGGCCGAGATGAAGGCGGCCGTCGAACAGTTGTTGCCGGCGGACGCCGCGGTCTTCGTAGCTGCCGTCGCCGACTGGCGCACCGCTGGCACGGCCGGCGAGAAGATCAAGAAGGTGGCGGGCCAGGGCCCACCGGCGCTGCAAATGGTCGAAAACCCCGACATTCTCGCCGGCGTCGGTCATCACGGGCAACGGCCGGGGCTGGTTGTCGGCTTCGCCGCCGAGACCCAGGACCTGATTGCGAATGCCGAGGCCAAGCTGAAGAAGAAGGGCGCCGATTTCATTGTCGCCAACGATGTCTCGCATGAAAGCGGCGTCGGCCCCACCGGCGTCATGGGCGGCGACCGCAACAAGGTGCGCATCGTCTCGAAGGACGGTGTCGAGGAATGGCCTGAGATGGGCAAGGGCGAGGTGGCGGCGCGGCTCGCCGCGCTCATCGCCGAGCGTTTGCAAGCCTGAGCGGCCGCCGGTTCCGCAATCGGGCAGGCCATGGTCTTGCAAGCAGCCTTGTGGCCGAGGGCATTTGACGTCGACAGCGCCGGCGGAATGCTGTCGCCAAATTCTCGATCGGCCGTGCCCTCAGCCTGGCGCCAGTTGCGGCCGGCGTGCCTCCAAAGCCATCTTCAACGCCGCCAGGCAACCGACAATGCCAAGTGGCACGAAGGCCAGGTACAGCCAGCCGGCGACGTGCGCTGCTGCCTCGCGGTTCAGCCCGTCCGAAAAGCCGCTGGCATTGGCGATGATGCCGGCCATGGCGGCGCCCACGGCGTAGCCGATGCGCTGCATGGTCGGCACGGCGGCCGAGGCGATCGTCTGCTCGCTGTCGCGGGCCGAGGCGACGATGATGCGGGTCAGGAAGGGCCATGACACGCCGAAGCCACCGCCTTGCAACAAAGCGCAGAGCAGGATCAGCGGGATCGAGCCGGCGGGGATGGCATAGGCGAAACCGGCGAGGCCGGCTGCAATCATCAGCGCGCCGATGACGAGGATCTGCCGTTCGCGCTGCAGCGGCGCATTGGCGACGGCGATCGACAGGATTGACCAGGCGATCGATTCGGCGGCGATGATGTAGCCTGTGGTCAGGATCGGGATGCCGTGCAGCGTGGTAAGCAGAAGCGGCCCGTAGATGGAAAAAGAGACTGTCGCCACCGAGAAGGCGGCAACCATGGTCATGCCGCTGCCGACCGGCGAGCGCCATGAGAACAGGCCCGACGGGAACAGTCGCGATTGCGGCTTAATGGCGTCGACGAAAACGAACAGCGCCAGGCCGGCGAGGCCGATGATCAGCAGCAGCGACGATCGAAGCAAGGCGACGTCGACGCCTGCGGTGGCGATCAGCACGACGGCGATGGCGAGGCAGCCAAGTGCTGCATAGGGGAAGGGCGGCGAGGTGCCGGCGGCGGCTTGCGGCTTCGTCGCTTCCGGCGTGTTCAGGACGATGAAGCTTGCCGATGCCATGGCAATGCCACCCAGCACGAAGACGCCGAAGGCCCAGCGCCAGGACAGGAGCTCGACCATGATCGCGCCGAGCATCGGGCCGCTGAACGCGGCGACGCCCCAGATCGCCGACATTATGCCGAACAGCTGTGGCCAGATGTTGCGGTTAAACAGCCGCTCGACCGAGACGAAGGCCAGCGACACCAGCGCACCGCCGCCGAGCCCCTCGACCAGACGGCCGGCAAGAAACACTGGCATGGACGGCGCGGTGGCGCAGATCAGGGCGCCCACGGCATAGAGCAGGGCGGCGACCGTGACGTTGGAGCGTAGAGCGACATAGCTGACCAGCCGCCCGGCCGCTGCGCCGGCGACAATGGCGCCGAGCTCGTAGACGGCCAGCGACCAGCCGACGAACTGCACACCGGCGAGGTCCCCGACCATGGCCGGCATGACCGTCGCCACCATCGTCTCGTTGGTGGCGTGCAGCAGGATGCCGAGGCTGATGAAGCAGAAGCGCGCGAGGTCGCCGCTTGCCCACAATGCCCGCCAGTCGACCTTGTTGCTGGTGATTTCAGTCATTCTTTTACCCTGCCTTTGCATATCTCGATGCCGGCGCATGGCGCCAGAAGCCAGTGGGGGCTTTCCGGCGGGGCCATGCGCGCTGTTTCAGTCAGGCGAGTTGTAAAACCTCAAGCGCAGTTGAGCTCAAGTGGCTTTTTATCGAAGTGCAAACGGTCGAGATTGGCCGGAAGCCTCTCCGCTTGATGCGCCGGTCAGTTCTCAATGCTGCGCAGCTGAAACTGGCTGACGCCGATCGCGATGTTGATACCGGTCTGCGTCTGCAGGCTGAGCGGCTGCAGGGTGAAGGCCTGCGAGGAGCCGCCGACCAGGAGATTGGCGCCGGCGCCGACCGCAGCGGTCACTTCGGCGCTGGCGCCGATATAGTCGCCGGCCAGCGCGCCGGGCGCATAGATGTTCCTCAGCGGCGTCAGCACCAGCCATTGCATGACGGTCTGCTTGGTGGTGCCGATGTCGAGCCCATATTTGTTGACGGCGCCGAAATAGGCTTCCGGCGAAAAGCTCTTGTCGGCCGGCGTGAAGGTGCAGCTCAGATCCTTGCTGGAGCCGAAAACGAAGCCGGTGCCGCCGCCGATGGCGCAATCGAGCACACCGAGTTCGATGCCCTGGTCTTGCGCTTGGGCCTGGGCGGTACAGATGATGGTGATAGCGGCGGCGATGGCTGGTTTCAGCACGGCGGATCCCCCAAAAAGCATACGGCGCGAAACAGTAACCTGTTCCGCGCCGCGCGTAGAGGGATCAGTCGATCCTTATTTGCCGACGCTTATTTGAACGAGTGGATCAGCTCCAGGGAGGTCACGGCGACCGCTACATTGACGCCGGTCTGCGCCTGGACGCTGAGCGGCTCCAGCACAAAGGCGCCGTCGAGCCCGCCGACCAGCAGATTGGCGCCGCCGCCGGTCACCACGCTCGCCTCGGCGTTGACGCCGTAATAATGGCCGGCAAGGTCGCCCTCGTCATGGCCGCGGGTGGCGGCCAGAACCGCCCACACCAGCTGGCCCTGATGCGTCTGGCCGAGATCGACCCCGAGCTTGGAGATCATCCCCGTGTATTTCTCGGACGGCCCATGGTGATAAGGGCGGAACGTGCAGTCGACGCCCTTGTTCGACGTGATGACGTAACCGACGCCGCCGTCGATGGTGCAATCGAGCGTGCCGAGCTGAAGCTTGCCGGCGCTGGCGGGAACGGCAAGCAGCGTCGTGGCAAGTGCCGCGGCACAGATGATTTTCTTGATCATGGGTCAGTCCTTTCGAAAATGCCTTCAACAACGGTTGAATGGCCCGGAGCGTTCCGCTGAAAACTTGGCGCGATCAAGGCAGGGGTTAACGCTTTGCCCCGGTGGTTAAGATTGGGTGATAGTGGGGTTTTCTGGACACGCATCCCTAGCGGAAGCGCTCTGCGCTTTCCCGGGGAGAAACCGCTCACGCGGCGCACCGCATCAGGAATGGAACGTTGTTATAAAAGGCCGCGGATGGCGGCGCGCCGGCCGCATCTCAGCCGGCGGTGGCGCCCGATGTGCGCGACAGGCCGTCCTTGGCCGGCTGGTAGGTCGGGTCGAGATGGACGGCTTCGCGGTAGGCCTTCGAGGCCTTGACCTTGTCGCCGCGGCGCTCGTAGATCAGCGCCTGGTTGGACCAGGCTTCGGCGTTCTTGCCGTCGAGTTTGATGGCCATGTTGAAGTCGGAGAAGGCGTTGTCCTCGTCATTCATGGCGAGATAGGAGAGGCCGCGGCCGTTGTAGGGTTCGGCGGCGTCCGGCGCCAGCGAGATGGCGGTCGAGAAATCCTCGATGGCAAACTTGTGCTGGCCCTGGCTTTGATAGATCAGGCCGCGATTGTGGTAGGCGCGGGCATCCGTGGTGTCGAGCTGGATCGCCTTCTGGAAATCGTTGAAGGCCTGCTGGGTCTGGCCTGCCTTGCGATAAAGGTTGCCGCGGCCGATATAGGCGGCGTCATAATTTGCATTGATCTGGATCGAGCGGTTGTAGTCGGCAAGGGCGGCCGCCTGGTTGCCGAGGAAGCGCTGGATCAGCGCTCGGTTCGAATAGGCTTGGTAGAAATTCGGGTTGAGCTGGATGGCGGTGTCGAAATCCTTCAGCGCCGCCTGATACTGGCCGCCACGGCCATAGGCCGAGCCGCGCACATTGTAGCCTTCCGGATCCTGCGGATTGCGCTGGATCACCGCCGACAGCGAGGAGATGTTCTCGCTCGAGCCTTGCGCCTTGTCGATGTTGTTGAATTCGCCGGTCGGAACGCTCTGGCAACCGGCCAGCACCAGGCCGGACATCAGGGCTGCCGCCAGGGCCAAACCGCGCATTGTGGTTCTGCGCTCTACGCCGATTGCGTTCATGTCTGCCCTGTCCTCACTTCAGCCGCGCCGTCCAGGTCCCCCTCCGGGCCGGGTCACAGATTGTCGTAACAAAATCTAGAACGCCGTTTGCGCGTTCAAGGGAACGGCCTCTAACAGAATGGCGGCGCTCCAAACAAAAAGGTGGCGGCGATTCCGCATCGCGCCACCTCAGAGTATCCTTCGAAAAGGACGAAAAATTGGCGTCAGAACCGCGGTGGACGCGGAGCACCACCAGGACCACCGGCGGCGCCGGCAGCAACCGGGCGCGGCGTCATCGGCAGCAGGCCTTCGCGCTGGGCGCGCTTGCGGGCCAGCTTGCGGGCGCGGCGAACGGCTTCGGCCTTTTCACGGGCGCGCTTCTCGGAAGGCTTCTCGTAATGGCCGCGCATCTTCATTTCGCGGAAAATGCCTTCGCGCTGCATCTTCTTCTTGAGAGCGCGAAGCGCCTGATCAACGTTATTGTCGCGGACGAGTACCTGCACGGGCAATCCTGTCTTTCGGGTTTGATATCAACAGGCAAGTGGCCATAGCCACATGCCTCCGCGGCGCTTTACACCACGAATTGTGGCGGCTGATAGCAGAATCAGGCCGCGCTGTCCACACTGGAAATGAAGGACAACCGCCAATTTGCCACGGCAGCCCCGAGATAGGGCGCCAACTAGGCGCTGGCCAGATGGAGCCGTGCGAAATCCTCGAAGAATTCGCCGTAATCGCAGGTAATTTCCTCACCGGCTGATATATCTCGGGTGGCCGTGGCGCCGCCATATTGCGAAAAATCCGTGTTCGGCCGCTCGGCGTGGTTCATGAAGCGGCCATTATCGACTTCATAGACCATGAAGCCGGGACGGTCGGGGCTCGGATAGGCATAGCGGTCGAGCAATTCCTTGAGGTGCGGCGGCGCCGCCTCGTATTTGTCCATCGGGATCAGCCGGTCGAAATCCGGATCGAGCCGCCATATCGAGGCGCCCTTCCTGATCGGCTCGGCGGCGAACACGCCGACGCCTTCGATTGCGCTCTGGGCGACATAGGTCCTGATCAGCAGCATGTCCGTCCTCCTCACCCGAAACCGAATCGCCAAATCGCGTGGAAAAAGCAAGTCCGGTTTCGGGTTCTATGGCTGATCGGCGCGGGCGATGACCCGCGAAATGCTTCACGTCCGGGTGATCGAGACGCCGCCATCGGCAAACAGCGCCGATCCTGTGGTGAAGCTCGACGCATCCGATGCCAGGAAGAGCGCAGCGCGGGCGATCTCTTCAGGCACAGCGACACGTTTCAAGGCATGCAGGTTTTCCACGAAAGCGCGTGATTCCGGCGTCTTGAATGTTGCCGACGGGGTGTCGGTGCCACCCGGCATCAGCGCGTTGACCCGCACGCCCCTGGGGCCGTATTCGGCGGCCAGTACCTGCGTCAGGCCGATCAGTCCGGCCTTGCTCGCGGCATAGCTGGTCATGCCCGGCATGCCGACTGTGTGACCGACGAAGGTCGAGGTGAAGATCAGCGATCCGCCGCCGCGTTCGACCATCGCCGGCACCTGGTATTTCGCGCCGAGAAAGGCGCTGGTCAGATTGGCGTCGAGCGTCTCGCGCCATCCGTCCAGCGACAGTTCCGAAATCGGACCCATCGTTCCGACGGAGCCGACATTGTTGAAGGCGATATCGAGCCCGCCGAATTTTTCGACGGCGAGATCGACGAGGGCTTTTGCATAGGCTTCGTCGCGGACATCGCCGGCAAGCGCGACTGCCGTGCCGTCGGCGTCCTCGATTTCGACGACCAGCGCATCGAGTTCGGCCTGGCGGCGGGCGGCGATGACGACCCTGGCGCCTTCTTCGGCGAAGAGTTTTGCGGTGGCGCGGCCGATGCCGGAACTGGCGCCGGTGACGATGGCGGCTTTATTGGCGAGTGCGAACATTTTCTTACATCCTTTCATCGCGCCGGCTGTGCCGGCAACCGGGATGTTGATCGCAGTTCGAGACGGTGCTAGCCACCCGATACGTGCTCGACTTGCTGAATGGCTTCGCAGCGGCACAAGCGCCGCGCGCCGGACTATTGCTTCAGCAGCCAGCCGAGGCGATCGAGCGAAAATGCGTAGCTGATGGCGATGAGCAGCGTGATGACAACGCCCGTAGTCGTGTGACCGGCGGCATAGAATCCGGCTGCACCGCCAAACAGGATGGCCAGTTCAAGCACCAGCCTGACTGCGCCTGGTACAGGAACCGGCGCGCGTCCGGACCGGCTCGGATCGCCGCGCACCGCGAAGGTTCCCCACAGCGCAGCTGCAATGAACGGCAAGGCCAAGGCGAGGACCCAGCGCCACCATCCGCCGGAGAGGCTCCAGCCGGCAAAGCCGAGGCCAAGCAAGGCGGCAAGTTCCAGCAGGAAACGCAAGGTCAGATTCCACCAGGCGTTGCCCATATACGTCCTCCAGAGTCTCGCGATCGCCAGTGTGTCCGAACGCAGCCATGCCTGCCAGCCCGGGCAGGTCTTTTCCACCGCGGCGCAAAACGGCAAGCGCCGTCGCAAACAGCGCAAGGGTGGAAGCGCCGTTTCGCTAGTGATACACCTCGCGCGCCGGGGCTGCGTAAAATACCCCACCGCCATTTGCGAGGCTGGAACGTTGAAAAAATATTCGGTATTCGCCATCGCCCGCGAGGCCATGCGCGGCCACAAGGGCTGGGAGGAACAATGGTCCTCGCCGGAACCGAAGAAGGAATATGACGTCATCATCGTCGGCGCCGGCGGTCATGGCCTGGCCACCGCTTACTATCTCGCCACCGTGCACGGCATCACCAATGTCGCGGTGCTGGAAAAGGGCTGGCTAGGCGGCGGCAACACCGGGCGCAACACCACCATCATCCGCTCCAACTATCTCTATGACGAGAGCGCCGGCATTTACGACCATGCGCTGAAGCTGTGGGATGGGCTCTCCCAGGAACTCAACTACAACGTCATGTATTCGGCGCGCGGCGTCATGATGCTGGCGCACAATGTGCACGACATCCAGGTGCTGAAGCGCCATGTCCATGCCAACCGTCTCAACGGCATCGACAATGAATGGCTGACGCCCGAGCAGGCGAAGGAATTCTGCCCGCCGCTCAACATTTCCAGGCAGGCGCGCTATCCCGTTGTCGGCGCCGCCTTGCAGCGGCGAGGCGGCACGGCGCGTCACGATGCGGTGGCCTGGGGCTATGCGCGCGGCGCTTCGGCGCGCGGCGTGCACATCATCCAGAATTGCGAGGTCACCGGCGTCAAGCGGGCGGCCAATGGCGCGGTCATGGGCGTCGACACGACGCGCGGCTTCATCGGCGCCAAGAAGGTCGGTGTGGTGGCTGCAGGCCATTCCTCGGTGATCATGAACATGGCCGGCGTGCGCATGCCGCTGGAAAGCTATCCGCTGCAGGCGCTGGTGTCGGAGCCGGTTAAGCCGGTGGTGCCTTGCGTGGTGATGTCGAACACGGTGCACGCCTACATCTCGCAGTCCGACAAGGGCGAACTGGTGATCGGCGCCGGTACCGACCAGTATGTCTCCTATTCGCAGACCGGCGGCCTGCACATTTTGCAGCATACGCTGGACGCCATCTGCGAGATGTTCCCGATCTTCACCCGCATGAAGATGCTGCGCTCGTGGGGCGGCATCGTCGACGTGACGCCCGACCGTTCGCCGATCCTGGCCAAGACGCCGGTATCAGGCCTCTATGTCAATTGCGGCTGGGGCACGGGCGGCTTCAAGGCAACGCCCGGCTCAGGCCATGTCTTTGCCCACACGATTGCCAAGGACGATCCGCATCCGATCAACGCGCCCTTCACCATCGAGCGCTTCCGCACCGGGCGCCTCATCGACGAGGCAGCAGCGGCGGCGGTGGCGCACTGATGATGGTGGAACTGGCTGTAGCGGTGCCGCTGGTGCTGGCGGGGGAGCAGGACCTGTTCCATTTTCCGTCACCGGACGAGGTGCGGACGCAGCCGATCAGCCGCGCCGGCAACGAAGCCAATTGGCCGTTTTCGATCGACGCCGGCATTCTGGCATGCGTGTGGAGCGGTGGCCAGAAGGTGGTCATCTTCATGGAGAACAGGCCCTCCGATCTCGGCGAGGACGACACATTCGATGCGCGCAGCGTCATCGTAACGACCGATCCGTTTCAGCTCACGATCGGCAACATGGCGTATCGCGAGCTGTTTCGCCCCGCCGCAAGTGTAGAGGAGCGCATTCGGCTCGTCGCGCCTTTTGCGGCGATGGGCCAGAGGCTTTGCAACCAACCGGCCGGCGCGCATGTCGGCCACGGCGAATTGTAGGAACGAACGATAATGCTTCTCATCCGCTGCCCCTATTGCGAGGAAGAGCGCCCGGAGCTCGAGTTCCGTAACGCCGGCGAGGCGCATATTGCGCGTTCGGCCAACATGGCGGGCGAGAGCGACGACGACTTCGAAAAGTTCTTCTTCATCCGCTCGAACCCCAAGGGCATCATCTATGAGCGCTGGCGCCACATCCATGGCTGCGCGCGTTTCTTCAACGCGGTGCGCGACACCGTCACCGACAAGTTCGTCATGACTTACAAAGCCGGCGAGCCGAAACCGTCCAAGCTGCCCAAAAACTCCAACGAAATGGCTTCCAAATGAGCGGCGCGTTCCGCATTCCGAGCGCCGGCCGTCTCAGCCAGGCCAAGACCGCGCGGTTCTCTTTCGACGGCCAGTCTTACACCGGCATCGAAGGCGACACGCTGGCCTCGGCGCTGCTTGCCAATGGCGTGCATCTGGTGGGACGTTCGTTCAAGTATCACCGTCCGCGCGGCTTCCTGTCGGCCGGAGCGGAAGAGCCAAATGCGCTGGTCGAGGTCAAGCGCGACGCGGCACGCAAGGCGCCCAACATCCGCGCCACGGTGCAGGAGCTCTATGACGGGCTCGTCGCCAACTCGCAAAACCGCTGGCCGTCGCTCGCCTTCGACGTCGGCGCGGTCAACGATCTGGCATCGCCGCTGTTTTCGGCCGGTTTCTACTACAAGACCTTCATGTGGCCGAAGGCGGCCTGGAAGAGTCTCTACGAGCCGAAGATCCGCGCCGCGGCGGGTCTCGGCGTTTCGCCCGACAAGCCAGATCCCGACCATTATTCCTCGCGCTATGCGCATTGCGACGTGCTGGTGCTGGGCGGCGGTGCGGCCGGCATCGCGGCAGCGCTTGCCGCTGCCGAAACCGGCGCGCGTGTCATCCTCGTCGACGAGCAGGCCGGCTTCGGCGGCAGCCTGCGTTTCGAGAGCGGCGCCAGGATAGACGGCCATGACGGCTTTGGCTGGGCGCAAGCAGCGGTAGCCAAGCTTGCCGCCATGGACAATGTCCGTGTGCTCTCGCGCACGACGGCGTTCGGCTATTACGCGCAGAATTTCGTCGGCCTGGTCGAGCGGGTCAGCGACCATCTGCAAAACCCCGGCCACGATTTGCCGCGCGAGCGCCTATGGCAGGTACGCGCCAAGCGCGTGGTGCTGGCGACCGGCGCCATCGAACGCCATATGGTGTTTACCGACAATGACCGGCCCGGCATCATGCTGGCCTCGGCGGCGCGGACTTATCTCAACCAGTACGGTGTCGCGGTCGGCAAAAATGTCGGCGTCTACACCGCCAATGACTCGGCCTACTCCGCCGCGATCGACCTGAAGAAGGCCGGCGTCAACGTGGCGGCGATCGTTGACCTGCGCGACCATCCGACCGGACCTGTGATCGACGAGGCGAGGGCGCTCGGGATCGAGGTCAATTTCGGCCGCGCGGTGATCCGCGCCGGCGGCAAGTTGCGCGTGACCTCGATGACGGTGCAGCCGAAGAATGGGGGCGGCGAGCGCACCATTCCGGTCGACGCCATCCTGATGTCGGCCGGCTGGACGCCGTCGGTGCATTTGTTCTCACAGTCGCGCGGCAAGGTCGCCTTCAATGACGAGACCAAGCGCTTCGTGCCGGGCATCTATGCGCAGGACTGCGTTTCGGTCGGCGCCTGCAACGGTACGGATAGGCTCTCGGCGTCGATCGACGAAGCCTATGCGGCCGGCGCCAAGGCGGCGAAGGATGCGGGCGGCAAAGTGGCCAAGGGCGTTAAGCCGAAGGTCGACGCGTCGGAAAGCTGGTCGCGCGGCATGCTGGGCGCGGCGCCCGGCGCCGGGCCGGACAAGACGGTCAAGGCCTTCGTCGATTTCCAGAACGACGTCACCGCCAAGGACATCCGCCAGGCGGTGCATGAAGGCATGCGCTCGATCGAGCACGTCAAGCGCTTCACCACCAACGGCATGGCGACCGACCAGGGCAAGACCTCCAACATGCACGGCCTGGCGATTGCCGCCGAGACGCTGGGCAAGCCGATCCCCGAGGTCGGGCTGACCACGTTCCGCGCACCCTATACGCCTGTCACTTTCGGCGCGATCGTCAGCCATTCGCGCGGTCCGCTGTTCGACCCGACACGCAAGACCGCGATCCATCCCTGGGCGGAAGCTCAAGGCGCGGTGTTCGAGGATGTCGGCCAGTGGAAGCGCGCCTGGTATTTCCCCAAACCCGGCGAGGACATGCACAAGGCGGTCGACCGCGAATGCGTCGCTGTGCGCAGCAATGCCGGCCTGTTCGATGCCTCGACGCTGGGCAAGATCGAAGTGGTCGGACCGGATGCGGCCAGGTTCATGGAACTGCTCTACACCAATCCATGGGAGAAGCTGGAACGCGGCCGCTGCCGCTATGGCATCATGCTGCGCGAGGACGGCTTCATCTATGATGACGGCGTCGTCGGCCGACTGGCGCCGGATCGTTTCCATGTGACGACGACAACCGGCGGCGCGCCGCGCGTCATGAACCACATGGAGGACTATCTCCAGACCGAGTTCCCGCATCTCAATGTCTGGCTGACGTCGATCACCGAACAATGGGCGGTCATCGCCGTGCAGGGGCCGAAGTCGCGCGACATCATTGCACCGCTGGTCGAAGGCGTCGACATGTCGGACGAGGCGCTGCCGCATATGTCGGTGCGCGAAGGCAAGATCTGCGGCGTGCCGACCAGGCTGTTTCGCATGTCGTTCACCGGCGAGCGCGGTTTTGAAGTCAACGTGCCGGCCGATCACGGCCAGGCCGTCTGGGAAGCGCTGTGGGCCGAGGGCCAAAAGCATGGCGCGACTGCCTACGGCACCGAGGCGATGCACGTGCTGCGCGCCGAAAAGGGCTACATCATCGTCGGGCAGGACACGGACGGTACGGTGACGCCGAACGATGCCGGGCTCGACTGGGCGGTCGGCAAGAAGAAGACCGATTTCGTCGGCATTCGCGGCCTGACGCGGCCCGATCTGGTCGCCAAGGGCCGCAAGCAGCTGGTCGGCTTGAAGACCAAGGACCCGAAAGTGGTGCTTGAGGAAGGCGCGCAGATCGTCGCCGACCCGAAGCAGGCGATCCCGATGAAGATGATCGGTCACGTCACATCCAGCTACTGGTCGGAAAATTGCGGTCGCTCGATCGCGCTGGCGCTGGTTGCCGACGGCCGCGACCGGATGGGCGACACGCTCTATGTGCCGATGCCGAACGGGGTGATCGAAGTGGAGGTTACCGGCATGGTGTTCTTCGACGAGACGGGAGGGCGCCTCAATGGCTAAGGCTGCTGCAAAGAAGACGGCCCCAGCTGCAGCGGCGTCGGTCGAGCGCCGCCCGGCCCTGGCTGGACGCGTCGTTTCCGCAACGGATGTCAAGGTCGAGGTGCTGCCGCCGGCGGAGCGCATGTCGCTGCGCGCGCCGGAGGCTTCCGTGGCGGCGCTGTCGAAGGCGCTCGGCCTGACCTTGCCGAAGCAGCCGAAAACTTCGGCGTCGAAGACAGGGCGCACGGCGCTGTGGCTTGGCCCTGACGAGTGGCTGGTCATCGATGAGGCTGGCAAGGATCCGCTGGCCGATCGTGCTGGGGTTGCCGCATTGCATTCGGCGGTCGGCATCTCGCACCGCAACGTCGCCTTCGCCGTCACCGGCCCGGCGGCTGCCGCCGCGATCAATGCAGGCTGCCCGCAGGATTTGTCGCTCGAGGCTTTTCCGGTGGGCGCGGCGTCGCGCACCATTCTCGGCAAGTGCGAAATCCTGCTGTTGCGCACGGCAGCCGACGCTTTCCGGGTCGAGTGCTGGCGTTCCTTCTCGGACTATGTCTTTACTTTCCTGTCGGAAGCAGCCAGCGACGCGGCGGCGTAGGAACGTTTGACGGGTCAAGCCGTTCTGCTTCCCCCATCAGGGAGAACATACGATGCCGTCGAAAGCGCCGCCGAAGTCAGCTGGCAAGACGTCCGCCGTGCGCTCACTCGAACATGAGCAGCATCACGAGGTGACTGCCGAAGAGGAACTCGAGGAAGGCCTCGAGGACACGTTTCCGGCCAGCGATCCGGTGTCGATCACCTCGACCGCCATCCCAGGCGCGCCGGCAAGACCCGGCAAGGCCAAGACGGTGCCGGGTCGCAAACCGCGCAAGAAATAACCCGTTCGGCTACGCCAGGTTTGAACTCAGGAAAAGCCGGCTTGCGCTGAGGAAAAAACGGGCGGCCGGGATTATCCTGCCGCCCTTAAATTAGTCGTTGTGCTGTGGTCGAGCCCGATCAACTTAGAACGTGCTCGGCACGATCCATGGGTTGATCTCGATGCCGAGACGCGGGCTCTTGGCCTTGACGTCGGACTTTTCGACCGAGCCGGTCACGGCGCAATCGAGCTTGGCATTGGTCGTGGTGTCGACGCAGGTGGCGGCGGGGGCCTGCTTGGTCGAGTGTGTGTTGTTGGCGGCGAAAGCCGAGCCGGAGAGAGCCAGCACGGTGGCGAGAGCGAGAAGGGTCTTGTTCATGTCTGTCTCCATCGGTTAAATTTTTTTCGTACATGTACGATACAACGTACACATACGTCCACCGAGATGGGTTTTCAAGTCGGAAAACGTACGCGTACGAAAAATCTTTTTGAACGCCGAAAATTGCGGCGCACTGACACAGCCGAAGCTGTCAGGCCGGACGTTGAATTGGAGGGGCGGGGATGCTCAGCAGTCGACCGGGGTCTCGGTCAGCGGCGGCACATTCTGAGTGCTGAGCGTGGCGAGTGTGAAATCGCACATCCGCGTCACGAAAGCCTGCGGATCCCCGAAGGGGTAGAACGGGAACGTGATCAAAAGCGAGATGGTGCCGTGGCCGACTGCCCAAAGCATGGTGGCGATGGCGCGCGGATCGCCCTGCAGCTTGCCTGCGGCAACGCAGGCCTCGACCCTGGATATCAGCGCTTTCATCGCCGGGTTGGCCTCTTCCATGTCCTCATAGCTTCTGCCTTCCGGCAGCTTGGTCTTTTCGGTCATGAACACGGTGCGGTATTCGTTGGGATTGCCGAGCCCGAAGGCAGCATATTCGGTCATCACCGCACGCAAGGCCTCGATCGGATCGTCGGAAGGATGCTCCTCGATGCGGCGGGCAAGTGTTTCGAAGGCATCCTCGGCCAGCGCAAACAGGATGTCCTGCTTGTCGGCGAAGTACGAATAGACCGACATCGGGGCATAGCCGACCCGCTTGGCCAACTTGCGGATGGTCAGGCCTTCATAGCCCTCTTCCTTGACGAGCTTGTGGGCTGCGTCGAGGAGTTCGGAACGCAGTTCGGCCTTTTGTTTCTCGCGGCGTTTCTGGACGCTCAGTGGCAAGATCCGGTGCCTTTGGTTGGTGTGCATCGCTAAATATATACGCTGTACGGAAACGGGCAAGGGCGCTGTCAGGCACATCAAAAAGCGACCCCCAAGCTTCTCTCGAATAGTCGTGCCCGTTCTGGCCTATTTCGCCAGCATCTATGTCACAGCATGTGTAACCTGGGCGCACGCAGGCAACATCGGACTGTTACAAACAAAGCCTATTTGGCGGCTCTGCAAGAAAATTCGGTTTTGGGGGGCCTCTATGGCTGCGATAGAGCTTTCGTCCGGGCTGCCGGGCGCACATCCACTTTCTCATGGCGCAAGGCTGGCGCTCAGGCGGGTCGTGATAGTCGCATGGCTGGCGATCGCAATCGGCTTCGCCATGGAAGCGCTTATTCTGACTGCCGGATTTGCGGCAGGTTCGCACCCGGCCCCGACCCAGGTTCTGATAGACTTGGCGCAAGGCGTGACCTGGTCATTCTTCGTCTGCGCCGGCGTCAGCCTCGGCACGGCGATCACCAAGGTGCGAGCCTCGCTTGGCGGCCTGATCGCGATGATCTCGGGGCCGCTGGCCATGGGCATCGCCAAAGGTACGCAAAAGGTGATGGTGAGCGCGCTTGATGTATCGGCAAAGCCCGTGATCCTGTCGCTCACTACGCTCGGTATGTTGCGGGCGATCGAGTATGGTTTGCTGGGCTGGATGCTGGCTTCGCTGGCATCCAAGGAAGAACCTCGCTCGCTGCATTTCATACTGGCGGGTGCCTTGGCCGGCGCGGTGTTCGGCGGCGGGATCACGGCGCTGACGATCGAGACTGCCGCAGCCAAGGACATTGCGCTGGCATTGCCGCAGGCTGTCGCCACCGGCCTCATTGAGATCGTGTTTCCGATCGGATGCTCGCTGGTCGTCTACATCGCCCTGCAAGTCAGCCGGCACATGAAGTTCATTTCCAGCGACGCGCGCTAGAGCCGAATGATTCAGGTCGAATTGACCTGAAATCTGAAACCGGCTCTTAAATCAAATAGATAGAGCATGATGTCGTCCGAAAACCGCTTCACACTTTTCGGCATCATGCTCAGTCTACAGACGGTGATCGGTTTGCGTCCTGTTTCCAGGCCGGTTGCCACCACCTCCATGTGGGCTTGCTCCCCGGTCGGGGAACGGAACTGATCCGATCTGTCATCAAATCGCGCCGACCACAATATCTCATTGTCGAGTCAGGTTCGATCGATCAGCTTGGCGGCAAGGTGCGACAGCAGCTTCACCGCTTCGCCATAGGTCTTGGCCTTTTCGGGGTTGGAGGCGTTGCCGTCCAGCGCCCGCTTGTAGACGCCCTGGCAGATGGCAGCCAAACGGAAGAAGGAGAAGGCGAGGAAGAAGCTCCAATTGTCGATGCCGGCCAGCCCGCGCCGACGGCAATACGCCGCGACATAGGCTTCCTCCAAGGGCAGGCCGAGGGCGGCGCAGTCGACGCCGCCAAGACCGCGAAAGCCCGAGGCGTGCGGCAAGCGCCATTGCATGCACTGGTAGGCGATGTCGGCAAAGGGGTGGCCAAGCGTCGACAGTTCCCAGTCGAGCACGGCCAGCACTTTCGGCTCATTGTGCGCGAAGATCATGTTGTCCAGCCGGTAGTCGCCATGCACGAGGGATATCCGGCCGTCATCGGCCGGCATATGCGTCTCCAGCCAGGCGATCAGCCGGTCCATGTCGGCGACCGTGCCGGTCTCCGAGGCGCGGTACTGGCTGGTCCAGCGTGCCAGCTGGCGTTCGAAGTAATTGCCGGGTTTGCCGAAATCGCCGAGCCCGACCGCCTCGACATCGACGTCGTGCAGGGCCGCCAGGGTGGCGTTCATGGCATCGTAGAGGGCGGCGCGCTCATCGTTGCCAGCGGCCTTCGGCACTGCCGGATCCCAGAAGATGCGGCCGTCGAGAAAATCCATGACGTAGAACATGCGGCCGATCGGCGTCGCCTCCGCCGACAGATGCAGCATCGCCGGCACCGGCACGGCGGTGCCGGCCAGCGCCTTCATGACCGTGAATTCGCGGTCGACCTGATGCGCCGATTTCAGCAACTGGCCCGGCGGCTTGGCGCGCAGGACATAGCGGCCGCTGGCCGCGGTCAGCAGATAGGTAGGGTTCGACTGGCCGGATTTGAATTTTTCGATTGCCGAAAGCCCGGCAAAACCCGGGATGTGCGCCTCGAGATAGAGCGCTAGTGCCGTCTGGTCCAGCGCGTTGGCGTCGCCACTCATGCGGTCTCCGGCTCACGCTCGATCAGCGTCAGCGTCAGCCAGCGCGCGGTCAGCGCCGGCTTCTTCGAACCTTCGATCTCGATGGTCACGTCGTGCGCCGTCTGCACCCAGCCCGACGGCCTGACCTTGACGTCGGCCAGTACGAAACGGGTGCGGATGCGCGAACCGGTCTTCACCGGCGCCAGGAAGCGCAGCGAATCGAAACCGTGGTTGACGCCCATCTTGCCCTTTTCCAGCGGCGGCATGGTCTCGAAGGTCATCGCCGAGAGCAGCGACAACGACAGGAAGCCATGCGCGATGGTGCCGCCGAACGGCGTCTCGTTTTTGGCCCGCTCGGGGTCGCAATGGATGAACTGGTGGTCGTCGGTGGCGTCGGCGAACTGGTCGATCATGGTCTGTGTGACCTCGCGCCATGGCGAGACGCCGACTTCCTTGCCGACGCTGGCCAGAAGCACATCGAGACTGATCGGTTCCACTGCGGTGTCCTCCCCTTGCCGCCGACCGCGGCTCATTCCTTGAACAATGTCAGCCCATGCTGCACCGACTGCCCGCCGTCGATCGGCAGGATGGCGCCGGTGACATAGGAACCGGCACGGCTGCACAAATAGAGCGTTGCGCCGCCGATGTCATCCGCCACGCCGATACGTCCGATCGGCACATGGCTGCCGACATGTCTGGCCTTTTCGTCGGTGCCGGTGGCAAAGGCGGTCATCCGGCTCTGGAAGGGGCCGGGGGCGAAGGCGTTGACGGTGATGCGCCGCGCCGCCAGCTCGATCGCCAGCGTGCGCGTCAGGTGGTGAACGGCGCCCTTGGACGCGGTATAGGAATAGGCGTCGTCGGCCAGCGGCTGCGTGCCCATCACCGAGCCCAGATTGATGACGCGAGCCGGATCGGCATCGCTGGCCGCGGCTTCCAGCAGCGGCAGCAATTCGCGCGTCAGATGAAAGACGGCGGTGACGTTGACGGCGAACACCTTGGCCCAGCCGCTATAGGGAAAATCCTCCAGCGAGGCGCCCCAGGATATGCCGGCATTGTTGACGAGGATGTGCAGCTTCTCGGTGCGCGCCTTGACCTCGCTGACCAGCGCGGCAATGCCTGCTTCGCTCGAGACGTCACCGGCGAAACCTTCGGCACTGCCGGAGCCGCCGAGCCCGTTCAACTCAGCGGCGACCTTGATGCAATCCTCGCCCTTGCGCGAGGCGATCATCACGGTGGCGCCGGCTTGGACCAAGGCGGTCGCCACCATGCGGCCGATGCCGGTCGCGGCTCCCGTCACCAGCGCTGTCTTGCCGGCGACTGAGAACAGTTCTTCCAGATAGCTCATCGCAATTCCTCCGCGCCTCTCTGCTCACGGTCTGGGGCGAAAGGGCTCGCGTTGACAAGGCTACCCGAAGTACGGTCATCCTTGCCACGGGTAAAGTGCCCCAGATGCGTGAAAGGGTTGGAGACCGATGGCGGACATGAATCTCGGCATGACCGAGCGGCTGAAGCCGATCCACGCCCGCGTCGCCACCATGGTGCGCGATGAGATCATGCCGCTCGATCATGAGTTTTTGAGCGAGGTCGGCAAGGGCGGCGACCGCTGGGTCTACACCGCGCGGCAGACCGAGATCCTCGAAGGGTTGAAGAAGACGGCCAGGGAGCGCGGTCTGTGGAATTTCTGGCTGACCGGGTCCGAGCGCGGCTACGGGCTCTCGACCGTTGAATATGCCTATCTCGCCGAGGAGATGGGCAAGGCGCATCTCGGCGCCGAGACCTTCAACTGCTCGGCGCCCGACACCGGCAATATGGAGGTGCTGGAGCGCTATGGCTCGGAGGATCACAAGCAGGCATGGCTGGCGCCGCTGCTCGAGGGGAAAATGCGCTCGGCCTATCTGATGACCGAGCCGGACGTCGCTTCCTCCGACGCCACCAACATCGCCATGCGCTGCGAACGGCGAGGCGACGACTATGCACTCAACGGCGAGAAATGGTGGGCGTCGGGGGCCGGGGACCCGCGCTGCGCCATCTACATTGTCATGGTTCGGACCGGCGGCGAAGCCGAGCCGCAGCACCGCCGCCATTCGATGATCTTGGTGCCGTCCGGTACCAAGGGCGTGACCAAGCTGCGGCCGATGCAGGTTTATGGCGACGACGACGCGCCGCATGGCCACATGCATCTTCGCTTCGACAATGTGCGGGTGCCGGCCGGAAACCTGATCCTCGGCGAGGGCAGTGGGTTCGAGATCGCCCAGGGGCGGCTTGGCCCCGGCCGCATCCACCATTGCATGCGCGCCATCGGCCAGGCCGAAATGGCGCTGGAGCTGCTGTGCCAGCGCTCGGTGCGCCGCGAGGCCTTCGGCCAGCCATTGGCCAAGCTCGGCGCCAATTTCGACATCATCGCGGAGTGCCGCATGGAGATCGAGATGGCGCGGCTGCTCTGCCTCAAGGCGGCGTGGATGATCGACCAGGGCGATGCGCGCGCAGCCGCGCCCTGGATCAGCCAGATCAAGGTCATCGCACCGCGCGTCGCGCTCAAGGTCACCGACGAGGCAGTGCAGATGTTCGGCGCGCAAGGCATCAGCCAGGACACGCCGCTGGCACGCTCATGGACGCATCTGCGAACCCTGCGCCTCGCCGACGGGCCGGACGCCGTGCACCGCCGGCAGGTGGCGCGCACGGAGCTCAGGAAATACACGCAGGAAAAGGTCTGAGTGGATGAAAACCCTCATCGCCCGCGATCGCGCCGCTCGGCCACCTCGTCCATGCCGACAATCTGAAGGAGCTGGGTCGGCTGGCATCGCGCCGGCAAGGTTCGGCCGGTCATCGAAGGCACTTATCCGCTGGCCGATGCCGCCGCCGTGGTGACGCGCGTGCTTGGCCGTGGCGCATCCGGCAAGCTCATCCTCAAACTGTAAGGAGCCCCGCCATGGCGATCCCCTCAGACATGAAAGCACTGCTGCTGACCGGCGACGGCTACACCAGGACGCCCTCCGGCAGTGCGCTGGAGGCGATGGAGCCGTACCTCAAGCTTGGCAGCATCGGCGTGCCGACGCCCGGACCGAGCCAGGTTCTAATCAAGGTCAGCCTCGCCTCGATCAACCCGTCCGACGTCATGTTCATCAAGGGCCAGTACGGTCAGCCGCGCGCCAAGGGCCAGCCGGCCGGCTTCGAGGGTGTCGGCACGGTCGTTGCCAGCGGCGACGAGCCCTATGCGAAAAGGCTGATCGGCAAGCGCATCGCCTTCACCACAGGCGTCACCAATTGGGGCGCGTGGGCGGACTATGCAGTTGCCGAAGCTGCCGGCTGCATTCCGCTGCTCGACACGGTCCGCGACGAGGATGGCGCGGCGATGATCGTCAACCCGCTCACGGCGCTCGCCATGTTCGACATCGTCAAGGAGACGGGCGAAAAAGCCTTCATCATGACCGCCGGCGCCAGCCAGCTTTGCAAGCTGATCGCGGGTCTCGCCAAGGAGGCTGGGTTCCGGCCGATCGTCACCGTGCGCCGCGACGAGCAGATTCCGCTGTTGAAGGAGATCGGGGCTGCCCATGTGCTCAACGAGAAGGCGCCGGATTTCAAGGCAGCACTACGCGATGTGGTCAAGGCCGAGCAGCCGCGCATCTTCCTCGATGCCGTGACCGGGCCGCTGGCCTCGGCGATCTTCGACGCCATGCCGAAGCGCTCGCGCTGGATCATCTATGGACGGCTCGATCTGGACACCACTGTCATCCGTGAGCCCGGCCAGATGATCTTCCAACACAAGCACATTGAAGGCTTCTGGCTGGTCGAATGGATGCGCCAGTTCCGCGACAAGCGCGGCCCGGCGATCATGGAAGCACAGAAGCGCTTTTCGGATGGGCGCTGGTCAACCGACGTGACGGCGGTGCTACCGCTGGATGAGGCGATGGCGAAGGCCCCGGCGGAGCTGGCCAAGCCGAACGGGAAGGTGTTTATTAGGCCGTGACTTTCTACCCTCCCCCTTGTGGGGAGGGTCGACGAAAGAGCAATTTTGCTCTTTCGTCGGGGTGGGGGTCTTGGCTCCTACCTCTGTTATTCGCGGGAGCGCTGCACCGACGTTAGTTGGCGCTGCACCCCACCCCGGACCTGCGGTCCGACCCTCCCCACAAGGGGGAGGGTAAGCGGAGCTATTCCGCCGGCTCGACATTGGCGTACGCCGCTTCCTCAAGCTCCCGCTTCAGCCTCGCTTCCTCATGCGCCTTCGGCGTGACGAAGCGGCCGAGCAGGAGGTAGGCGACCGGGGTCAGGAAAAGCGTCGAGACGGTGGCGAGACCCAGCCCGCCGACGATGACCCAGCCGAGCGCGATGCGCGCTTCGGCACCGGCGCCGGCGGCCAGCACCAGCGGGACCCCGCCGAGGATGGTGCAGATCATCGTCATCATCACCGGCCGCAGGCGGATGATCGAGGCCTGCTCGATCGCCTCGCGCACGCCGAGGCCGCGGTCGCGCAGCTGGTTGGCGAATTCGACGATGAGGATGCCGTTCTTGGCCATGACGCCGACCAGAAGCACGAGGCCGATCTGGCTGTAGGCATTGAGGCTGGTGCCTGACAAAAGCAGCGCAAAGATTGCGCAGGCAAGGCCGAGCGGGACCGTCGCCATGATGATGACGGCGCTGACGAAGCTTTCGAACTGGGCGGCAAGCACCAGGAGGATGATGACCAGCGCGAAGCCGAAAATGGTGATCATGGCGCTGTTGGTCTCGCCGAGCGTCGCGGCTTCGGCCAGCGGCAGGACGCGGCTGCCCGGCGGCAGCAGCGGGGCGGCGATCTGCTCGGCAACGCCGAGCGCGTCACCCAGTGCGAAATTGCCGTTCAGGTTCGAGGTGATCGCCACCGAAGGCTGCTGCTGTTCGCGGGTCAGCGACGGCGGCACGGCGCGCTCGGTCAGCGTGGCGATGGTCGACATTGGCACGAAGCGGCCGTCGGCGGTCTTCAGGAAGATGTTTTCCAGATCGGTCGGATCATTGATCGGGTTGGTGGTCGAGACCAGCTTCACGCCATAGCTGCGGTCGGCGATGTAGACATCGACGACATCGTTGCCGTCGAGCATCGCCTGCAAGGTGTTGGCGAGCCCTGATATGTCGATGCCGAGATCGGAGGCGCGCTCGCGGTCTATGGCCACCGCCAGCTGCGGCTGCGTCGGGTCGATGGAAAGCCGCGGCGTCTGGAAGCGCGGATCGGCCTGCATCCGGGCGATGATCTTCACCGCCGCGTCGCCGAGCGCCTTGCGGTCGTTGCCGACCAGCGCGAATTGCAGGCCGTTGCCGGCGCCGCGAATGCCGAGGCTATTGGCCTGCACCGGGAAGATGCGCACGGATGGCACCTGCCGGGTCAGCTGGCTTATCTGCGCCATGATCTCCTGCTGGCTGCGCGTGCGCTCGTCCCACGGCGCCAGCGTCATCACCATGAAGCCGGAATTGTAGGCGCCGTTCTGGCCGGCGTTTTCGAAGGTCGAGACGATCTCGCCGGAATCGCGCAGCGGCTGGATCAGCCGCTCGATCTTCTGCATCTGCTGCGTGGTGTAATCGAGGCTGACGCCTTGCGGCGCGTTGATGCGCAACAGCACGACGGCGCGGTCCTCGCTCGGCGTCAGTTCCTGGCGGATGGTGCCGAACAGGCTGAAGGCGACGCCCGCAAACAGCACCGCAACCAGCAGCACGATCCACGGCGCGCCGAGGCAGGCATGCAAGGCGCGCTTGTAGGCCGCGTTCAGCGCGCCACCGACGCGCGCGCCAATGCCGTGACCGCCTTCATGGTGGAGCGATGCGCCGGTCAACATGCGCGAGGCCAGCATCGGGCACAGCGTCAGCGCCACCACGCAGGAGAGCAGCACCGACATGGCGAGGACGAAGCCGAATTCGCGAAACAGGCCGCCGGTCTGTCCCGGCAGGAAGGAGATCGGCACGAAAACGGCAACGAGCGTCAGCGTCGTGGCGATGACTGCGAAGAACACTTCTTGGGCGCCGAGCACGGCGGCGGCACGAGGCCCCATGCCTTCGTTGCGCCGTCGCACGATGTTTTCCAAAACGACGATGGCGTCGTCGACGACAAGGCCGGTCGCCAGCACCAGCGCCAGAAGCGTCAGAATGTTGATGGAGAAGCCTGCGAGATAGATGGCGGCGATGGTGCCGATCATGGCGACCGGCATTGACAGACCAGGGATCAGCGTCGCGCGCCAGTCGAGCAGGAAGATGTAGATGACGATCAGCACCATGGAGATCGACAGGCCGAGCGCGATCTCGACCTCGTGCACGGCGCCGTTGACGAAGACTGCGTCGTCGCTGGTGATCTTGATCGACATGCCCTTGGGCAGGTTTTCCTGCAGCTTGGCGACGGCTGCTTTCACTCCGGTGGAAATATCCAGCGTGTTCGATTCCGCCTGACGGATGATGCCAAGGCCAATGCCGGTCTTGCCGTCGGAGCGCAACGAGGTCTGGCCGATGTCGGGACCGAGCGTGACGGTGGCGACGTCGCGGATGCGCGTCGTGCCGCCGATGATGATGTTTTCGAATTCTTCCGGCGTCGTCACATCGGCCGTGGTGCGGACGATGAGATCCTGGTTGGTGGTGGTGATCGAACCGGCTGGTGAATCGAAAGCGACCGAGGCAAGCGCTGCCCTCAGATCGGCGACAGTGAAGCCGAGGCTGGCGAGCTTGTTCTGGTCGACATCGATGCGGAAGATCTTGTCGCGGTCGCCATAGACCTGAACGTCGGCGACGCCAGGCACGGCAGCCAGTTCGTCCTCGATCTGGTCCTGGACAATCACCGTCATGTCCTGCACCGACATGGTGTCGGAGGTGACGGCCAGTCGCATCACGGCATCGGAATTGGCATCGGCCTTGACGATGCGCGGCGGATCGGAGGTCTCCGGTATCATGTTGGCGACACGGCCGACCGCGTCGCGCACGTCGGAAGCGGCGACGTTCAAATCGACGCCGTCGTTGAACTCGATGGTGACGCGGCTCTGGCCGAAGGACGAGGTCGACGAGATCGACTTGACGCCGGATACGCGCGCGACCGCACCCTCGATGGTGTCGGTCAGTTCACGGTCGACGGTTTCGGCGGCGGCACCCTCGAAAGCCGTCGACACGGTGACCACGGCGCGGTCGACATCGGGCAGTTCGCGGATTTCGACGCCGTAGAAAGCGGCAAGGCCGGCCACTGCGATCAGCGTGTTCAGCACGAAGGCCATGACCGGCCTGCGGATGAAGAGAGCGGTGAAGCCGGTTTCGCTGGCGGTGCTGACAGGCGCGGTCATGAGCCTTCGGCCGCGTCCGCGGCGCGCTGATCCTGGCCGGCGATGCGGACCGCG
Source organism: Mesorhizobium sp. P160219 (assembly GCF_057786095.1). Classification (NCBI taxonomy): domain Bacteria; kingdom Pseudomonadati; phylum Pseudomonadota; class Alphaproteobacteria; order Hyphomicrobiales; family Phyllobacteriaceae; genus Mesorhizobium; species Mesorhizobium sp. P160219. The sequence goes on along the minus strand of NZ_JBYNWG010000001.1, from coordinate 6,350,367 downwards.
CCGCCTTCGCTGACGCTCTGGGTGCCTTCGGTCACCACCATGTCGCCATCCTCGATCTCAGCGTCGATCAGCACCGTCTCGGTGTTGCGCTGGATGATGCGCACGGGAACGCGCCTGGCCTTGCCGTCCTCGACCTGCCAGACATAGGCGCCGTCGGAACCCCACAGGATCGCCAGGGGGCTGACGGCCGGGTAGGTGTCGCCGGGGAAGCGCATGGTGATGCCGAACGACATGCCGGCGCGCAGCGAATCCGCCGGATTGGCGATTGCAGCCTTGACCAGCAGAGTGCGGCTCTTTTCGTCGATGTGGTTGTCGATGGCCGACACGGTGCCGGTATAGGCCTTGCTCGGATTGGCGATCGGCGTCGCCGACAGTTGCGCGCCGACCTTGACGGCGGCGGCAAAGCGCTCGGGCACCAGGAAATCGACCAGGATGGAGGAGCGGTCGTCAAGCGTGGCGATCGCCGACTGGCTGGTGACGTAATTGCCGGCCGATATCGGCAGGATGCCGACCGTGCCGGCGATAGGGGCGACGATCGAACGACGCTGCAAGGCGAGTTCGGCATCCTGCAGCGCCAGTTTGGCGCCGGCCAGCACCACTTGGGCATCGGCGACGGCGACCGGGGTCGCGGCGTTGGAGGCCCTCAATGATTTCACCCGCTCGAGCTTGTCCTGGGCATCCTGCAAGGCGAGCTTGGCACGATCCTGCGAGATCACCTCGGTCTCGGAATCGAGAACAGCGATGATCTGCCCCTTGTCGACGCGGGTGCCGGACTGAACGAGGAATTCAACCAGCCGGCCGGAGCTGTACGGGTTGACCGTCACCGAGGCGTTGGCGCGGCCGGTGCCGATCGCCTGCAGGCGATCGTTGATGGTGGCGGTGGCCGCAGGCAAGGCGACGACATTTGCCGGGCGGCCGGCAGCGTTGCGACCGCCTGCCTGTTTTGTCGTGTCGACCGCACCGGTTGTGGCGGGCGCCGAAGCATAGGTCCAGTCGATACCCCAGCGTGCCAGAACCTCCGGCGCGCCCGGGAAGAATCGCGCCCAGGCGAGGACAGCCGCGACCAGGATCACAAGCGCAAAAACGATCTGTTTCCAGGCGACCATCGACACTCCGGTTGGCAAAACGTCTACCGGTTTCACCAAGCAAAAAAACGCGCAGCGACGCACCCGGTATGTGCGAAGCCGCCGCAATATCATGGCTTTATGGCAATTCTGCCGCTTCCATGCACATTAAATCTGCGTAATTTTGCGCACCTGCGGCCGGGATTGAGCGTGTCAGCGCAGGCTTTCCAGGTCGCGGATGCGCTTGGCGCTGTCGGCCTCGAGCTGCCTGGTGACAGCGCCGATCAGCGTCTCGGCGACAACGAACAGAGCGGCGGAAGAGTCCCACGCCGAAGGCACGGCGGTGCGTCCTGCAATGACATGGCGGGCGAAGCGGGCGATCGGCGATAGCCACTGGTCGGTGAACAGCACGATCTGTACGCCGCGCTGATGCGCGGTCTCGGCAAAGCGTACCAGACTGTCCTGGTAGCGCCTGATGTCGAAGATCACCAGCACGTCGCGCTTGCCCATGTCGATCAGCCGGTCGCGCCAGATGCTCTCCTGACCGGCGAGGTGATAAACGTCGGGCTGGATGATGGCGAGGTGGGCGGCCATGTAGCGCGCCAACGGATCGGTGAAGCGGCCGCCGATCAGGAATGTCTTGCCGCGCCGTTCGGCGAGCCTTTCGGCGATGTCGGCAAGCTGCCTGTCGGACAGATGCCTGAAGGTCTCGCGCATATTGTCCAGCGTCGCCTCCAGCATTGGCGACACGGCACTGCTGCCCGGTGAGGCCGGATTGAGCGTGCGCGATGCCGGCGACTGCAATTGCGCCGCCAGTTCGTCCTGCAGCGCCGACTGGAATTCGGGATAGTTCTGGAACCCCAGCCTGGAGACAAAGCGCAGGATGGTCGGCGACGATACGCCGGCGGCGGTCGAGAACTCGGCGACCGTCTTCAGCCCGATCAGCGGATAGTTGGCAATCAGCGTTTGCGCGGCGCGGCGCTCGCCGGCCGGCATCGTGCCGATGCGGTCCGAAATCAGTTCGGCAATGCTGGAAATCATCGTTTTCCCCACCCCTGAGCCCGTCCAGACCGCTTCCCCGAAATCGCGTTTGACAAAGCCGGACAAACTGTATGAAATCATCCACAGGGACGCAATGACGCAAAATACGTAACATAAGATACAGCGCTCCCCAGGGGACGGCAGACTATGGAGAGAGCACGGCCCGCCAGCCTTGCATCGTCTGATACCGTAGGGGTGACGAACCCCGGCGGGTCCAGCCCTTTCGTGCTGACCTGCGACCACGCTTCCAACTTCCTGCCATCCGAATTCGGCACGCTTGGCCTGCCGGCCGAAGATCTCTCCCGCCACATCGCCTGGGACCCCGGCGCGCTGCCGGTGGCCCGCCGCATCGCGACCGCCCTCGATGCGACGCTCATCGAAACCCGCATCTCGCGCCTGATCATCGACTGCAACCGTCCGCTCGACGCACCGGACCTGGTGCCGCCGGTCAGCGAGACGACGGCCATTCCGGGCAATGCCGGCCTGTCGGACAGTGAGCGCGCCGAGCGCATCGCTTTGTCGTGGCGGCCGTTCCACGACACGATCGCATCGATCATCGACGACCGGCAGGCGCGTGGGCAGGAGACCCGGCTGGTGTCGGTGCATTCCTTCACCCCGGTCTACAAGGGCAAGAACCGGCCCTGGCATATCGGCATCATCCACGATGACGACCGCCGGCTGGCGTCGCCGCTCATAGCGGCGCTGCAGCGGCTCTCCGGCGTCAGTGTCGGCATCAACGAGCCCTATTCGCCGGCCGACCGCGTCTATTTCACTTTGGAGCGCCATGCACGCTCGCGCGGCCTTGCCTGCGCAATGATCGAAATCCGCAACGACGAGATCTCCGGCGAGACCGGGCAGCGGAAATGGGCGGATCTGCTCACAGGCATTTTTTCTGACCTGGAACCCGAGGAGGCCAAGGGTTCCCGGCGACACGCAGTGGGAAAGTCAGTTCAATCGGCCAGCTAGAAAAACAGGGGACGAAAATGGCAGGACCGGACAAATCAGACGCTGAAAGATCGGAGGATGTAAAAACCCTCCATAGCATGGGCTATGCCCAGGAGTTGGCTCGCCGCATGAGCGGCTTCTCGAACTTCGCTATTTCCTTTTCGATCATTTGCATTCTGGCGGGCGGCATCACGTCCTTCCCGCTGGCCATGGCGACCGGCAGCGGCTTCGAGGCGACTGTCGGCTGGGTCATCGGCGGCGTCTTTGCACTTGTCGTTGCCGCGTCCCTTGGCCAGATCGGCTCGGCCTATCCGACGGCCGGCGGTCTCTACCACTGGTCGTCAATTCTCGGCGGGCGCGGCTGGGGCTGGGCCACGGCCTGGATCAACTTGCTCGGCCTGGTCTTCGTCGTCGCCTCGGTCAATGTCGGCGTCTACGCGCTGTTCAAGGACCTTGTCTGGTCCGGCGTGTTCGGTAACGACGTCTCCGCGTGGGGCTATCAGGAGCAGGTGATCGGCGTTGTGATCATCACGGTCGCGCAGGCGCTGATCAACCATTTCGGTATCAGGCTCACCACCATGCTGACGGATTTCTCGGGCTACCTCATTCTGGTCGTCGCCGTCGTGTTGACCGCGATGTTCCTGATCTGGGGCGCAAGCTGGGATTTCTCGCGGCTCACCACCTTCGTCAACAACACCGGTGATCCAGGCGCAGGCTACGTTCCGACCGCACGGACGGCACTCGTCGCCTTCCTGATCGGCCTGCTCTACCCACTCTACACCATCACCGGCTTCGACGCTTCGGCCCACACGTCCGAAGAGACCCACAATGCCCGCGTGGCGGTGCCGCGCGGCATGATCCATTCGGTTCTGTGGTCGCTGGTGTTCGGCTTCGTCATGGCCGTTTCGTTCGTACTGGCCAGCCCCGATCTGGCAGCGACGGCCAAGGATGGCGCCAATGCCTGGTTCAATCTCTTCAACAATCTGCCGGCGCCATTCCTGCTGAAGAGCATCATTGCCATCGCGATCGTGCTGGCGAACTTCATCTGCGCGCTCGCCGGACTGACGTCGACCTCGCGCATGATCTTTGCCTTCGCGCGTGACGGCGGCCTGCCCGGTTCGTCGGTGTGGAAAACCGTCAGCCCGACATGGCGCACGCCCGTGGCGGCGATCTGGCTCGGAGCGGTGCTCGCAGTCGCAGCGACATTGTACTCGCCGGCTTTTGCCGCACTGGCGGCCGGCTGTGCATTGTTCCTCTACGTGTCCTACGCCATGCCCGTGGCCGCCGGCCTGCTTGCCGAGGGCAAGAGCTGGACCGAATTCGGCCCGTTCCGCCTCGGCATCTGGTCCAAGCCGTTCGCCGTCATCACGGTGCTTGGCGTTCTGGTGCTGATGTATGCCGGCATCCAGCCGCCCTTCGACATCCTGATCAACTATGCCATCGGCCTGATCGTTCTGCTGGTGGTTCTGTGGTTCGGCATCGAATCGCGCCGCTTCAAAGGCCCGCCGATCGGCGCCGACATTGCTCGCCGCGCTTCCGAGATCGCGGCCGCGGAAGCAGCCGTCGGCCAGACGGCAGGCTAACAGCAAAGACTAGATGCTCCGGCCGGCGCAAGCCGACCGGGGCAGGGCCGGCCAGCTAAGAACGCAAAGGGGACTACAATGGCAGCACCGGGTTATTCAGACACAGATAAGGCGGAAGACGTAAAGCACCTCCATTCCATGGGCTACGCCCAGGAACTTGAGCGGCGGCTAAGCCGCTTCTCCAACTTCGCCGTTTCCTTCTCCATCATCTGCATCCTGTCGGGCGGCATCAATTCGCTAGCGCAGGCAACGTCGGGCGCCGGCGGTATCGGTATCGGCATCGGCTGGCTGGTCGGCTGCTTCGTTTCGCTCACCTTCGCGGTCGCCATGTCGCAGATCAGCTCGGCCTATCCGACGGCCGGCGGCCTCTATCACTGGGGTTCGATCCTCGGCAATCGCGGCACCGGCTGGGTGACGGCCTGGCTCAACCTGCTCGGCCTGATCACCGTGCTCGGCGCCATCAATGTCGGCACCTGGACGTTCTTCATCGGCGCCTTCGGGCCGACGCTCGGCATCGAGGGTACGCTGACCAATCAGATGATCTTCCTGGTCATCATCACTGGCGCCCAGGCCCTGATCAACCATCTCGGCATCAAGCTGACGGCGAAGTTGACCGATTTTTCGGGTTACCTGATCTTCTTCGGCTCGATCCTGATTGCGGTCGTCTGCCTGTTCTCCGCCGAGACCTGGGATTTCAGCCGGCTCTTCACCTTCCACAACTACTCGGGTGAGGCCGGCGCCAGCGTCTGGCCGTCCGTCTCGAACGCCTGGGTGTTCGCTCTCGGCCTCTTGCTGCCGATCTACACCATCACCGGCTACGATGCTTCGGCACATACTTCCGAGGAAACCATCAAGGCGGCCTCATCGGTGCCGCGTGCGATGGTGATGTCGGTTATCTGGTCGGCGGTCTTCGGCTATTTGTTCCTGGCCGCCTTCGTGCTGATGATCCCCAACATGGACGACGCCGCCAAGCAGGGTTGGAACGTGTTCTTCTGGGCCTTCGACCAGCGCGTCAGTCCCGGCCTCAAGGAGTTCGTCTATCTCGTCGTGTTCATCGCCCAGCTGCTGTGCGGCCTCGCAACCGTCACCTCGGCTTCGCGCATGATCTTCGCCTTCTCGCGTGACGGCGGCCTGCCGGGCTCGTCGGCACTGGCCAAGGTCAGCCCGACCTATCGCACGCCGGTGGCGGCGATCTGGACGGCGTCGGTCCTGTCGGTGCTGTTCGTTTGGGGTTCGACGCTGGTTTCGGTCGCCGGCACTTCGGCCTACACCATCGTCGTGTCGTGCACCGTCATCTTCCTGTTCCTGTCCTTCACCGTGCCGATCGTGCTCGGCATGCTGGCCTGGGGTACCCCGAAGTGGGACAAGATGGGACCGTGGAACCTGGGCCGTGGCATCTTCATGCTGTTCGGCGTTCTCTCGATCGTGTCGATGATCCTGATCTTCATCATCGGCATCCAGCCGCCGAACGACTGGGCGCTGTACATCACCGTCGGCTTCTTCATCCTGACGGCGATTGTCTGGTTCGCCTTCGAGCGCAATCGCTTCCAGGGCCCGCCGCTGGGCGACATCATCGCGGCGCGCCAGGCAGCGATCAAGGCCGCCGAACAGGCGGTCGGCGAAACCGGCCACTGACGTCACCATCATGGCCATGGCCGGCGGGCAGCCGGCTATGGTTCGTCCTCAACGACCAAGCACTGGAGTGCCAAAGGAATGGCCGGAAATTTCTCGTTCGATCAGTTGAAGAAAGCGGTCTCCAATGGCGAGATCGACACGGTGCTGGCCTGCATCGTCGACATGCAGGGGCGGCTCGCGGGAAAGCGTTTCCTGGCGCAGTACTTTGTGGATTCTGCTCATGACGAGACGCATGGCTGCAACTATCTGCTCGCCGCCGACATCGATATGGAGCCGGTGCCGGGCTACAAGGCGGCAAGCTGGTCGAAGGGCTATGGCGACTTCGTCATGAAGCCGGACCTTGCGACACTGCGGCGGATTCCGTGGCTGGAAAAGACCGCGCTGGTGATCTGCGACGTGCTCGACCACCACACCCATGACGACCTTCCGCATTCGCCGCGCGCGATGCTGAAAAAGCAGGTCAAGCGGCTCACCGAACGCGGCTATATCGGCTACTTCGCCTCCGAGCTCGAATTCTACCTGTTCAACGAGACCTATGATTCCGCCCGCAAGAAGCACTGGCAGGGCCTCGATACCGCTTCGCCCTATATTGGCGACTACCAGATCGGCATCACCACCAAGGAAGAAGGCGTCATGCGCCGGCTTCGCAACGAGATGGAAGCGGCCGGCATTCCGATCGAGAATTCCAAGGGCGAATGGGGCCCAGGCCAGGAAGAGATCAATGTGCGCTATGCCGAAGCGCTCGACATGGCCGACCGCCACGTCATCCTGAAGAACGGCGCCAAGGAGATTGCCGAGTCCGAAGGCAAGTCGATTTCCTTCATGTCGAAATACAATTACGGGCTCGCCGGTAATTCCAGCCACATCCACAATTCGCTGTGGAGCGCCGACGGCAAGACGCCATTGTTCTTCGACAAGAAGGCGGACTGGACTTTGTCCACGCTTGGCCAGCAATGGGCGGCTGGGCAGCTCAAATATGCCAGGGAGTTTACCTGGTTCCTAGCGCCCTACATCAACTCCTACAAGCGCTTCCAGGCCGGCACCTTCGCACCGACCAAGATCATGTGGAGCGAGGACAACCGCACCGCCGGCTTCCGCCTGTGCGGTGAGGGCACCAAGGGCATCCGCATGGAATGCCGCATCGGCGGCGCCGACCTGAACCCCTATCTCGCTTTCGCCGCGCTGATCGCCGCCGGCCTTGCCGGCATCGACGAGAAGCTCGAACTGCAGAAGCCGTTCGTCGGCGATGCCTACCAGGCCTCGCGCCTGCCAGAGATCCCGAAGACGCTTCGCGACGCCACCGAGACGCTGGCCAAGTCGAAGATGCTGAAGCAGGCGCTCGGCGATGACGTGCTCGAACATTATGTCCACACCGCAAAGTGGGAGCAGTTCGAATACGACCGCCGGATTACGGATTGGGAACTGCACAGGGGGTTCGAGCGGTATTAAAACTTTATACAGCTTTAATGTTGACAATGTAGTGAAGTTAGTACCATATGGTACCTGTAAATTGCAGTGCGCTACATTGAGGAGTTTGCAATGTCCAAATATGCGCCGCTCAAGGACTTCCTCATTGCCCAAAATGTCGATCGCGTTCCGATGTCATTCGCCGAAATCGAGAGAGTGCTCAATCTGCCGCTGCCCGCATCGAAGCAATACCCTGCATGGTGGAGCAACAATCCGAGCAACAATCCCATGACAAGGGAGTGGCTTGAGGCCGGGTTCGAGACCGAATCCGTCAATATAGGGAGTGGGAAACTGGTATTTCGCCGCGTTCGCAAAGTGCCCATTTCGGCGCCGCCCAGTGGTAGCGTGCCTGCCGCGCCAAAGGAGGCGCGCGCGGATCGCCACCCCGGTTTTGGTTTCATGAAGGGCCTGATAACAATCGAAGCCGGATTTGATATCACCAAACCTTTCGATGACGAGCCATGGGACCGGGGCTATCTGGGCGGTGAGGCTGACGCGCGCGACGGCAAACTTGCGGTGCGTAAATGAGCGAAGAGCCAAACCTGCTTCTGGATACATGTGCGATGATCTTTGTCGCCAACGATAGTCTGATCGATCCGCACGCAAGCCGGGAGATTTCGGAAGCGGCCTATGACGGCCGTCTGTATCTTTCGCCGATGTCGGCATGGGAGATCGGAATTGGCGTAGCCAAGGGCCGGCTCAATCTGCCATTGGCGCCACTCGACTTCGTGGAGAGATTCATCGAGCGAATGTCGGCAAAGCTCAGCGCTATCTCACCAGCCATTCTGATTGCGTCATCCAACCTGCCCGGTCCGCCTCATGGTGATCCCATGGATCGGATACTGATGGCAAGTGCGAGAGCGTTGGACATGGTTCTGGTGACGCGTGACGAGCCCATCCTTCGCTATGGCCGCAATGGCCATCTGCGCACCCTAGCCTGCTAACTTGGAGTATCCTTTGGAAACCGTAAAACTCAAATCGCCCATCGATGGTTCGATTTACGCCGAGCGGCCGATCGCGACCGACCAGGCGATCAATGCCGCGGTCGAGCGCGCCAAGGCGGCGCAGGAGAAGTGGGCGCTGACGCCGATCGTCGAGCGCGGCAAATTTATGCTGGCGATGCTCGAAGCGCTGGTCGCGATGACCGACGAGATCGTGCCGGAGATCGCCTGGCAGATGGGGCGACCGGTGCGCTATGGCGGCGAGTTCGGCGGCGTCAGGGAACGCACCAATTACATGGTCGAGATCGCTGAAGCCGCGCTGAAATCCGTGCCGGCATCCAACCCGAAGGACGGCTTCCGACGCTATGTGAAGAAGGATCCGCTCGGCGTCGTCATGGTGATCGCGCCGTGGAACTATCCCTATCTGACCGCCGTCAACACCATCGTGCCGGCACTGATGGCCGGCAATACCGTTATCCTCAAACATGCGGCGCAGACGCTGCTGGTTGGCGAACGGTTCCAGCAGGCGTTCGACAAGGTTGGGCTGCCCAAGGGCGTGTTCCAGAATGTCGTGCTGAACCATGCCCAGACCGAGAAGCTGCTCGGCTCGGGCAAGATCGACCATGTCAATTTCACCGGTTCGGTCGGCGGCGGCCGCGCCATCGAGAAGGCGGCGGCCGGCACCTTCATGACGCTCGGGCTCGAACTCGGCGGCAAGGACCCGGCCTATGTGCTGCCCGACGCCAAGCTCGACCATGCGGTGGCCAATCTGGTCGACGGCGCCTTCTACAATTCCGGCCAGTGCTGCTGCGGCATCGAGCGCGTCTATGTGCATGAGAAGGTCTACGACCAGTTCGTCGAAGGTTTCATCGCCGAGACGAAGAATTATGCCGTCGGCAATCCGCTGGAACAGGCGACGACAATGGGGCCGATGGCTCAGGCGCGCTTTGCCGACCTGATCCGCGAGCAGAAGGCCGAGGCGCTGCGCAAGGGTGCAATCGCACACATCAATATGAAGGTGGCTAACGACAAGGCCGGCTCGCCCTATCTGGCGCCGGAAGTGCTGACCGGCGTCGACCACCAGATGAGCGTCATGCGCGAGGAAAGTTTTGGCCCGATCGTCGGCATCATGAAGGTGCGTAACGACGAGGAGGCGATCGCGCTGATGAACGACAGCCCCTACGGGCTGACCGCTTCGATCTGGACCGGCGATATCGAGCATGCGGTGGCGATCGGCGACCGCGTCGAGACCGGCACCGTGTTCATGAACCGCTGCGACTACCTCGATCCGGCGCTGGTCTGGACCGGCGTCAAGGACACCGGCAAAGGCGTTGCCCTTTCGGCGCTCGGCTACGACAATCTGACCCGGCCGAAATCCTTCCATCTGCGCGAAGCCATCTGATTTTTTGAAAGACAAGACATGTCCAAGCTGATCTCCAAATGGAACTACCCGACCACCGTCCGCTTCGGCGCCGGGCGCATCAAGGAACTGCCTGAGGTGCTCGCTGCCACCGGCATTAAGCGGCCGCTTTTCGTCACCGATCCGGGGTTGGCGAAACTGCCGGTCGTCGCTTCGACGCTGAAAATCCTCGACGACGCCAAGGTATCCTATGGCGTGTTCTCCGAGGTGAAGCCGAACCCGGTCGATTCCAACCTCACCGCCGGCATCGCCGTGTTCAAGAAGGGCAAGCATGACGGCGTCATCGCCTTCGGCGGCGGTTCAGCGCTCGATCTCGGCAAGCTGATCGCGTTCCAGGCCGGCCAGACGCGACCGATCTGGGACTTTGAGGATGTCGGCGACTGGTGGACGCGCGCCAATTCGGATGCCATCGCGCCGATCATCGCCGTGCCGACCACTGCCGGCACAGGCTCGGAAGTCGGGCGTGCCGGCGTCATCACCAATGAGGCGACGCACACCAAGAAGGTCATCTTCCATCCGAAGCTTTTGCCGGCAATCGTCATTGCCGATCCGGAACTGTCGGTCGGCATGCCCGGCTTCATCACCGCCGGCACCGGCATGGATGCGCTGGCACATTGCCTCGAAGCCTATTGCGCGCCGGGCTACCATCCGATGGCCGACGGCATTGCGGTGGAAGGTGTGCGCCTGGTGTTCGAGAACCTGCCCAAGGCCTACGCCAACGGCAAGGACCTTGTCGCGCGCGCCCACATGATGAGTGCGGCCGCCATGGGTGCTGCCGCCTTCCAGAAGGGTCTTGGCGCCATCCACTCGCTGTCGCATCCGATCGGCGCGCTCTACGACACCCATCACGGCATGACGAATGCGGTGTTCATGCCCTATGTCTTGGCCTTCAATCGCGACTCCATCGAGGAGCGGATTGCCCGGCTCGCTGCCTATTGCGGCATCAAGGGTGGCTTCGACGGCTTTGCCAAAGCGATCATCAAGCTGCGCAAGGAATTGAAGGTGCCGCATGCGCTGCCCGGCCTGATCAAGGGGCTCGACATGGACAAGAAGCGCAAAGGGCTGATCGCCGACATGGCGGTGGTCGATCCGACCGCCGGCGGCAACCCGGTCAGGCTGACCAAAAAGGCGGCGCTGACGCTGCTCGAGAACACTATCGCCGGCACTGTCTGAGGCGGTTTCTGTGCCGGACGTGATCTAAAAACGAAGGGAAAGGAAGGGCAAGGGGGCAAAAAGCAAGGCAATAAACCATTAGCCGGGAAATTAAGTCGAGGCTAATTGCTACAGCCGGTTAAAAAGAGTTAACTTTTCGTACCGCCGGGGGCCAGTTTCAAAAAGCTTTCATCTGGCTGTCATATGAAACCGATACCGCATCGCAGGCGTCCAGGACGCCAGTTCAACGGAGAGAACACATGTTCAAGTTCACAGGGAAAGTGCTTTCCCTTTCGGCCGTCGCCCTCATGGCGACCTCTGCTATCTCGTCGGCCCAGTCCATGGATGAACTGGTTGCCGCTGCGAAGAAGGAAGGCCAGCTCACGACCATCGCGCTGCCGCATGACTGGTGCGGCTACGGCGCCGTCATCGACGGCTTCAAGGCAAAGTATCCTGAGATCACCATCAACGAACTCAACCCCGATGCCGGCTCCGGCGACGAGGTCGAGGCGATCAAGGCCAACAAGGACAACAAGGGCCCGCAGGCGCCCGACGTCATCGACGTTGGCCTGTCCTTCGGCCCGACCGCCAAGGCTGACGGCCTGATCCAGCCCTACAAAGTGTCGACCTGGGACTCGATCCCCGACAGCGCCAAGGATGCCGATGGTTACTGGACCGGCGACTACTATGGCGTGCTATCCTTCCTGGTGAACAAGGACCTCGTCAAGGAAGCGCCTGCTGACTGGGCTGACCTGCTGAAGCCGGAATTCGCCAACACCGTGGCGCTTGCCGGCGACCCGCGCGCCTCGAACCAGGCCATCCAGGCCGTCTACGCGGCCGGCATTTCCGGTGGTGCGGCTGCCGGCGAAGCTGCTGGCACTGCTGGTCTCGACTTCTTCAAGAAGCTTAACGCCGCCGGCAATTTCGTGCCGGTCATCGGCAAACCGGCGACCCTGGCACAAGGCCAGACGCCGATCCTGGTGACCTGGGATTACAATGCACTTGCCGGTCGCGACACGCTGAAGGGCAATCCGCCCGTCGACGTCGTCGTGCCCAAGACCGGTGTCGTTGCCGGCGTCTATGTGCAGGCGATCAGTGCTTTCGCACCGCATCCGAACGCTGCCAAGCTCTGGCTGGAGTATCTCTACTCCGACGAAGGCCAGATCGGCTGGCTGAAGGGCTATTGCCACCCGATCCGCTTCAACGATCTTGCCAAGAACGGCAAGCTCCCGGCGGACGTGATGGCCAAGCTGCCGCCGGCCGAGGCTTACGCTGCCGCGGTGTTCCCGACGCTGGACGAGCAGGGCAAGGCAAAGGAAGCCGTCACCAAGAACTGGGATGCCGTCGTCGGCGCCAACGTCAAGTAAGGCTTGAAACCAACCGGGCGGCCTCGCGGCCGCCCGGTGTTCCTCGGAGACGGTAGCCGGCGCATGACAGATATCTCGCTTTCCGATCACGCAGTTGCCGGGAAGACCGCGCCCCCCAGCGAGGCGCGTGCAATGCGACTGCCGACGCAATGGCTCGGCGTTGCGCCATTCTTCATCTTCGCCATCATGTTCCTGATCCTACCCACGCTCTATCTGATGCTGGGTGCATTCCAGAACGATGCCGGCGAATTCACGTTCGAAAACATAGCAGCACTGGCGCAGCCATCGATTGTCGCCGCCTACTGGATCTCGCTCAAGGTCAGCCTTTCCTCCTCGCTGATCGGCGCCTTCGCAGGTCTCGGCATCGCCATCGCCATCGTGCGCGGCGGCCTGCCGGAGTGGATACGTTCGGCGACGCTGACATTCTCCGGCGTGGCTTCCAATTTCGCCGGCGTACCGCTGGCCTTCGCCTTCATCGCCACGCTCGGACGCCTCGGTCTCGCCACGGTGCTGCTCAACACCGTGTTCGGCCTCAACATTTATGCGCACGGCTTCAACATCCTATCGTTCTGGGGCCTGACGCTGACCTATGTCTATTTCCAGATTCCCCTAATGGTGGTCATCATCACGCCGGCGATCGACGGCTTGAAGAAGGAGTGGGGCGAGGCTGCGGCGACGCTTGGCGCCACCCAGACGCAATACTGGCGCATGGTGGTCATCCCGGTGATCTGGCCGAGTTTCCTCGGCACGGTCATCCTGCTCTTCGCCAATGCCTTCGGCGCCATCGCCACCGCCTATGCGCTGACCGGCTCTTCACTCAACATCGTACCGATCCTGCTCTATGCGCAGATACGCGGTGACGTGCTGCACAATGCCCATCTCGGCTATGCGATCGCCTTCGGCATGATCGTCATCACCGGGCTGGCCAATGTCTTCTACATTTGGTTCCGGACGCGCTCGGAGAGGTGGCTGAAATGAAGTCCGGAAAATTCTGGGCCTGGGTCGTCTTCGGGCTGGGCGCGGCCTATTTCTTCATTCCGCTGATCGCGACGGTGGAATTTTCCTTGCGCATGCGGCGCGGCGCTTATTCCTTCGACGCCTATCAGATCGTGCTTGGCGACCCTCGTTTTCAGGCGACCTTTGGCTACTCAGTGCTTGCCGCCATCTTCACCATCATTCTGGGCGTGTTGATCGTGGTGCCCGCCGCCTACTGGATTCGACTGCGCCTGCCGCAACTGCGGCCGATCGTAGAGTTCATCACGCTGCTGCCGCTGGTCATTCCCGCCATCGTCATCGTCTTCGGCTATATCAGGATGTACGGTTCGAATTCGCCGCTGCCGTTCCTGGCGACCGACATGGGCACAAATGCCTTGCTGGTCATCGGCTATGCAATGCTGGCGCTGCCCTACATGTATCGCGCGGTCGATACCGGACTGCGCACCATCGACGTCAGGACGCTGACCGAAGCGGCGCAGATCCTTGGCGCCGGTTGGGGCACGATCATTGGTCGTGTGATCCTGCCCAATGTGCTGATCGCCGTGCTGTCGGGCGCCTTCCTTACCTTCGCCATCGTCATTGGCGAATTCACCATGGCCAGCTTGCTCAACCGGCCCGCCTTCGGCCCCTATCTGCAAAACGTTGGCGCCAACCGCGCCTATGAGCCGGCGGCGCTTGCCATCATCGCCTTCGCCATCACCTGGGGCTGTATGTCGCTGATCCAGATCCTGTCCCGTTTCGCGCCGAGATCGGCGAACCGCCCGAACTGATCGACAAAGTACTGATCGAAAGAAAAAGCCATGGCCGAACCATTCCTCTCCATCCAGCATGTGCGAAAATCCTTCGGCGCCACCACCGTGGTCGAAGATTTCAATCTTGATGTCGAGCCGGGCGAGTTCGTATCCTTCCTTGGGCCATCGGGTTGCGGCAAGACCACCGTGCTGCGCATGGTCGCCGGTTTCGAAGAGCCGTCGGCGGGCAAGATCGTCGTCGCAGGCAAGGACATCACGAGGCTAAAGCCCAACCAGCGCAATGTCGGCATGGTGTTCCAAGCCTATGCGCTGTTCCCCAACCTGACGGTGGCGCAAAACATCGGCTTTGGCCTGAAGGTCGCCGGCATGCCCAAGGCGGACATCGACAGACGCGTGGCCGAGATGCTCGACATCATCAAGCTGCCGCAGATGGCCGACCGCTATCCCTACCAGCTCTCCGGCGGCCAGCAGCAGCGCATCGCGCTGGCGCGTGCCATCGCGCCGAAGCCGAAGCTGCTTTTGCTCGACGAGCCGCTGTCGGCGCTCGACGCCAAGGTACGTGTGTCGTTGCGCGAGGAAATCCGCTCGATCCAGAAGAAGCTCGGCATCACCACCATCTTCGTCACCCATGACCAGGAAGAGGCGCTGTCGATCTCCGACCGCATCGCGGTGATGTATGGCGGCAAGGCCGAGCAGGTCGGCACGCCGTTCGAGATCTACAACCGGCCGGCGACCAAGTTCGTCGCCAACTTCGTCGGCACGCTGAACGTGCTCGAAGGCAAGGTCACTGACGCCGCGGCCGGCACGGTGCAAGTCAACACGCAGGAAGTCTCGCTCAAGGGCAAGCTCAACGGCTCGAAGTCGGGCGACACGCTGTCGCTGGCGCTGCGTCCCGAGGCGATCTCGCTCGGACGCCAGCCCGGTCGCGATTTAAGCCTGTCGGGCGAAATCTCCGAAGTGCACTTCCTCGGCTCGGTCATTCGCGTTCGCGTCGGCATCGGCGGCAACACGGTGTCGCTCGACACCTTCAACAGCCCGGCAACGCCACCGCCGGCTGTCGGCGAGAAGGCCGACATATCGTTCTCATCGAGCGATATGCTGGTGCTGCACTAGCAAAGCAGCATCCTGGGGCGACCGAGGCGGTCGATTCAAGCTGGCGCGATGAACGGCCGTATCATTGCCGGACCCCGAGTGCTGGATAATCAACAGCATCTTGCCATCCAGCCACTGCCCATGATGCCGCTTCGCCGTTACGATGGGCCATGGCGCTATTCGAACTTACCCTCATCCTGCTTCTGGCTGCCGTCGCGCTGACGGCGCTGTCGCGGCGGCTGGAAATTCCCTATCCGTCCCTGCTGGCTCTGGCCGGCGTCGCGATTGCCTTCGTACCCGGTGCGCCGACGATCGAGATCGATCCGGAGCTGGCGCTTGCCCTGTTCATCGCGCCGGTGCTTCTCGACGCCGCCTATGACACGTCGCTGCGCGACCTCAAGCGCTACCGGCTGTCGCTCGCGCTGCTGGCGCTAGGCGCCGTGGTCTTCACCACCGTGGTGGTTGCCTTGGTCGGCTGGAAGATGGCCGGCCTGCCGATCGCGGCGGCAATCGCGCTCGGCGCCATCGTCGCGCCACCGGATGCGGTGGCCGCATCCGCCGTGCTCAGCCAGTTCAAGGTACCGCACCGCATTACCGCCATCCTGCAGGGCGAGAGCCTGCTCAACGATGCCACGGCGCTGCTGATCTACCGGCTGGCGGTTTCGGCGGCGCTTGGCACGATCATGCTCAGCAACGCCGTTCCGGTGATCCTGCTGGCAACGATCGGCAGTGTGATCGCGGGCTATCTGTTTGGCCGCGTCTCGCTGCTGTCGCTCGGCCGCATCGAGGATGCGGCGAGCAGCACGGTGGTGCAGTTTGCCGGAACCTTCGCCGTGTGGATCATCGCCGACAGGCTGGGCCTTTCCGCCATCATCACCATCGTCGTCTATGCCATGACCATTGCGCGCAGGGCGCCGCGCCAGTCGTCGGCGAGACGCCGCGTCAGCACCTATTCGGTCTGGGAGTCGGCCGTGTTCGTGCTCAACGTGCTGGCTTTCGTGCTGATGGGCCTGCAGGCACGCACGATCGTTGGCAGGCTGGCCGGCGACGGGCAAGGCGAAGCATTCCTTTTCGCCGCAACGGTGCTGGTCGTCGTTATCGTCGCGCGCCTTGTCTGGGTGGCGAGTTACGTCGCGATCATCCGGTGGCTTGCCCGCTTCGGCAGCCAAGAGGCAAGGCGGGAATTGCCGACATTCGGCGGCGCCGTCATTGTCGGCTGGTGCGGCATGCGTGGGTTGGTGACGCTGGTGGTCGCCATTGCGCTGCCGGCCGATTTTCCCGGCCGAGACCCGATCGTGCTTGCCGCCTTCGCGGTGGTGCTGGGCACGCTGGTGCTGCAAGGCATGACGCTGAAGCCGCTGCTGCGCTGGATCAACTTCGACCCCGATAGAACCGTCGACAATGAGGTGGCGCAAGCGCGCGTCGCCATCATGCAGGCAGCACTGGACGTGCTGAGCCGCAAGACATCTGCGGCCGCCGCCGTCGTGCGCGAACAGTATGAAGCGCAGCGCCTGATTGCGGAAAACCCGGAGGACGCTCAGGCCGCGACCGAATACGACCGGCTGCGCCTCTATGCCATCAACCGCCAGCGCGACACGCTCGAGGAGTTGCGCAGCAACGGCACGATCGGCGACGAAGCCTACCACCGGCTGGAGGAAGAGATCGACTGGGCCGAACTGGCGGCATCGCCGGCGGGCCGGTTCCAGCCGCTGACCACATCATAGACGCTGGCCCAGTTCCGCCGTCGTGCCGGTACATTGCAACCCATCTGCCGAACCGCTACTGCCAAAGCGAAATTGAGCCGGATAAGCAATGAAGCTGGTCAGCTACAACATCCAGTACGGGTTCGGCGGCGATGGCCGTTACGATCTTTCGCGCTGCACCAAGCTGGTCGACGGCGCCGATATCATCGCGCTGCAGGAGGTCGAGCGGCATTGGCAGCGCACCAATGAGGACGACCAGCCGGAGGTCCTGTCCAAGCTGCTGCCTAGCTATTACTGGGTCTATGGCCCGGCCTTCGACATGGACGCCAGTGAGCGGCGCGACGGCCGGGTCGTCAACCGCCGCCGCCAGTTCGGCACCATGCTGCTGTCGAAGCTGCCGATCGCCTGGTCGCGGCTGCACGCGCTGCCCATGCGCCGCACGCTCAAGCCGCTCAACACCCGCAATGCGGCGCTCGAATGCATGATCCGCACACCCGCCGGACCGGTAAGGGTCCTGTCGCTGCACCTCGCCCATGTCGCGGCGGAGGAGCGGCTGGAGCAGATCGACTATCTCTTGGCCGAGCATCGCCGCGCGCCGTCCGAGGGCGGCCCGTGGAGCGGCGCGGACGATGAGCCTTCGCGCAACTGGACCAGCGGCGAGGCCGAGCCGGAGAACCCGACAGCTGCGATCTGGATGGGCGATTTCAACATGGAGCCTGGCAGCGCCGAATACAGCCGCATCGTCGGCAGCACGCCCTATCATCGCGGGGCAGCTTATCTCGACGGCTTTGTTGATGCCGCTGCCGTCGCTAGCGAGCCGGCTGCCGATTTCCACACCCATGTGAAAACGATCGACGGGAAAGTGGCAAAACGCCGGCTCGACCATTGCTTCGTCGGCGGTATGTTCGCGGACCGTGTGCGCTCGGTCAGTGCCGATATAGGCGAGATCGCTTCAGACCATTTTCCGGTCCGGATCGATATCGATCTCGAAACGCCTTTGAGCTCAGGAGATCGGTGAGCCCTCGATGACGCTTTTCGTCTTCTTCGCGGTGCTTGCCGCCGCCGCCATGCACGCGATCTGGAACGCGCTGGTCAAGGTCCATCTCGATCGCTTCCTGTCGATCACGCTGATGACACTGGGCATGGGTTTTGCCGCACTGTTCGTGCTGCCCTTCGTCGAGTTTCCAAAGGCCGCGGTATGGCCCTTTATAATCGCCTCGGTGCTCTTTCACATGGGCTACCGGACCTTCCTGATCGGCGCCTACAAGGCCGGCGATTTCGCCCAGACCTATCCGCTGGCGCGCGGCACGGCGCCGCTTTTGACCGCCCTCGGCGGCGTTGTCGTGGTGCAGGAGATGCCGGCGCCTTTCGCCATCCTCGGCATCCTGCTGCTGTCGGCCGGCACGCTGGTGATGTCGTTTCGCGGCGGCGCGCATCTGGAGCGGATCAATGTGCGGGCGGTCGGCTTTGCGCTCGGCACTTCGATCTTCATATCCAGCTACACGCTCTCCGACGGCAGCGGCGCGCGGCTGGCGGCGACGGCGCAGAGCTATGCCGCATGGCTGTTCATCTGCGATGCCACGTGGGCGCTGGTGCTGTGCCTCATCTTTCGCGGGCCCAAGGCGCTGCCCGTGCTGGCGCGTGACTGGAAGGCAGGCCTGTTCACCGGCGTGCTCAGCGGCGCGGCCTACTGGATCGTCATGTGGGCGATGACCAAGGCGCCGATCGCCTCGGTGGCGTCGTTGCGGGAGACGTCGATCCTGTTTGCCATGATGATCTCGGTTTTCGCGCTCGGCGAGAAAATGACAGGCTGGCGCGGCGCCGCCGCGCTCAGCATCGTCGCCGGTGTCGTGGCCCTCAGACTGGGCTGAGAGCCTGATACTTCAGCCGAGCACCGTCATCACCTGTCCGCGCCGTTCCGGACTGAAGCGGATGACGACGATGATGCAGACGGCGACCACGCCGGCAAACAGCGCCAGCGCGTAGCCATGAGATTGGGCGAGAAGGCAGCCAGCGGGCCGATCACCGAATAGCTGACGATGTTGAGCATCAGAATGGGCTTGCGGCCATATTTGTCGGCCAGCCTGCCGAAGAAGAAGGCGCCGATGAAGCGTGTCGCCAGCGTCAGGAACAACGCTTTGGAGACTGCCGGGACGTCAGTGTTGAATCAGGTTGCGATATCGGTGAGCAGGAACGTCAGAAGGAAGAAATCAAAAGCGTCGAGCGTCCAGCCGAGGAAGGAGGCAAGGACGGTTTTCTTCTGCTGCGCGGTGAGAGCCACGACGTTCCTCCTAAACGCCCCCGGGGAACGATATGTTCCTTGGGGCGCAAAAGAGAACAGGCGTCAGCCGGCTTTCGAAAGAAGCGCGGTCACTTTTTCGTAATGTCGAGATCGAACACCATCAGCCCGTCGGTGCCGCCTTCGAGCGCTGCGACCAATCGGGCGCCGGCGCGCTGATGCGCTTCATGCACGAGATAGGCGTCGCGGGCGGCGGCATCGCGGAAGTCGATGGTGAAGGCATGGCTGAAGCCGCGCGCGAACGGCTCCGGGCTGACATTGGTGCTGAAATGGACCGTGTCCATGCCGTCGACAACGGAGCGCAGTGCTTCGAGATCGGCGTGGATTGCCGTGCGCTCGGTGGCGGGCACATCGCCGCGGAAGCGTACGAAGACGCAGTGTCTGATCATTGGTGGTTCTCCTAAGTGGCTATGCGGCCCGATTGCCGGAGAACACCGCCGGCGGCAGCGGCTCGCGGCCGAGGATGATGTCGGCGCCTTTTTCGCCGACCATGATGGTCGGCGCATTGGTGTTGGAGGAAGGCACGCGCGGCATCACCGAGGCATCGCAGACGCGCAGGCCCTCGATGCCGCGCAGGCGCAGGTCCGGTGTGACCACCGCCATATCGTCATGGCCCATGCGGCAAGTGCCCACAGGGTGATGGTCGGTCTTGGCGGTGCGGCAGGCATAGTCGATCAGCTCGTCATCGCTGGCGAGCGATGGTCCGGGCAGCACCTCGCGCAACACGTAAGGTGCAAGCGCCTTCTGCCGCATGATCTCGCGCGCAAGCCTGAGGCCCTTGATCGACATGGCGCGGTCATAAGGGTCCGACCAATAGTTGGGATCGATCAGCGGGTGGTCGGCCGGGTCGGCGCTGCTCAGCCGCACCGTGCCGCGCGAGCGCGGGCGCAGGAAGGCCGAGTTCAAGGTCACGCCGGGGTTCTTCAACCTCTCGACGCCGGCCTCGATGCCGGAGCCGAGTCCCAGATGAAACTGGATGTCGGGCGAGGCGGCGGTCGGATCGGCGTACCAGAAGCCGCCGGTCTCGAACAGGCTGGAGGCGACCGGCCCTTTCTTCAGCAGCAGATACTGCAAGCCGGCCCACGCGGTGCGGTGCAGCTTGGCGTAGTTGTCATAGGTGTGGTCGCCGGTGCATTCGGCGATAACGAACAAATCGAGATGGTCCTGCATGTTGGAGCCGACACCGGGCAGATCATGCACCGGCGTCACGCCGACCGATTTCAGGTGATCAGCCGGGCCGATGCCCGACTGCATCAACAGCTTCGGCGAACCGATGGCGCCGGACGAGACGATCACTTCGCGCTCGGCGCGCATGATGGTCTTCTCGCCGCCGGGTTTGTCGACGATCTCGACGCCAATGGCGCGGCCTTTCTCGACGACGATGCGGGTGACCAGCACATCGGTTCGGACCGTCAGGTTCTTGCGGGCGCGGATGGGCTTCAAATAGGCGACCGAAGCGGATGAGCGCCGGGCGTCCTTTTGGGTCAGCTGGTAGTAGCCGACGCCTTCCTGGCTAGCGCCGTTGAAATCCGGGTTGAAGGGGATGCCCATCTCTTGGCCGGCGCGGAAATAGGCCTCGCAAATCGGCAGCGGCGAAATCGGGTTCGACACGCCGAGCGGCCCCTGGTCGCCGTGAAAATCGTTGGCGAAGCGCTGGTTGTTCTCGGCGCGCTTGAAATAGGGCAGCACGTCGCGATAGCCCCAGCCCGCGAGGCCCTCTTCCTTCTCCCATGCGTCGTAGTCGCGAGCGTTGCCGCGCGTGTATATCTGGGCATTGATGGACGAGCCGCCGCCGACCACCTTCGCCTGCGTATACCAGAAGACGCGGTCCTGCATGTGCCTCTGCGGCACAGTCGACCAGCCCCAGGAAGCGATGCCCTTGGTCATCTTGGCAAAGCCCGCCGGCATGTGGATGTAGGGGTGCCAGTCCTTGCCGCCGGCCTCGAGCAGCAGCACGGAATTCGCTGGATCCTCGCTCAGCCGGTTGGCCAGAACGCAGCCGGCCGGGCCGGCACCTACGATGATGTAGTCGGTCATAACTCTATCCACCTACAGTCGAGGCACGGAGAGCGCGCCGTCGACATTGATAATCGAGCCTGTGGAAAAGCCGAGCTTGCCGGCGGCAAGCGTCGCCACCACGGCGCCGATGTCCGATGCTTCGCCCCAGCGTTTTGCCGGCACCAGGCCGCTGTCGATAAGCGCGTCGTATTTAGCTGATACGCTCGCGGTCATGTCGGTGCGAATGATGCCCGGCCGCAGTTCGAACACGCCGATGTTTTCCGGCGCAAGCCGTAGCGCCAGGTTCTTCACCCACATCGAAAGGCCGGCTTTCGAGATGCAGTAGTCGGCGCGTTCCGGCGAGGCCATATCGGCGCTGACCGAGGTGATGGTGATGATCGAGCGCGGATGATTGCTGGGAGCCGCCAGCATCGCCTTGGCGACGGCCTGGCTAAGGAAGACTGTGCCGCGCAGATTGACGTCCAGCGCACGGTCGAAATTCTCGGGCTTCAGCTCCAGCAGATCGCCGCGCACCACGGCGCCGATGCCGGCATTGTTGACGAGGCAGTCGATGCGGCTGAAGGCACGTATGGCGGCGTCGACGAGGGCCGTGTGATCCTCGAGGTTGGCGATATCACAATGGACATAGGCGAACTCCGCACCCCGTGCGGTGATGTTGGCGGCCAGTTCGTCCGGCGCTTGTTCGGCAAGGTCGGCGATCAAAATGTCGAAGCCGGCCCCGGCCAGCGCCTCGGCGCAGGCGAGCCCAATGCCGCGCGCACCGCCGGTGACGATTGCTGCGGGGCGGGTCATGCCGCGAGGTCCGTCCGGCGAATATGCTCGGCCACGCGGAGCGCCTGTGCCGCAATCGACAGCGCCGGATTCACGGCGGCAGAGTTCGGCAAAAAACTGGCGTCGACAACGAACAGGTTCGGGTGGTCGAAGGCGCGGCAGAAAGGGTCGAGCGGCGACGTCGCCGGGTCATCGCCCATTTTCACCGTGCCGCACTGGTGCGAGGGCGTGCGCTTGTCGAAGGGACGCGACAGCACGATGGGATAACCGCAGGCGCGGAAGTTCTCACGCATCACCTTGGTCAGCCCGTCCAGCGACTGCATGTTGGAGCGCCGCCATTGCATGACGATGTCCTTGCCGTCGACCATGATGCGGCTTTCCGGATCGGGCAGATCCTCGCACATCAGATACCAGTCGACGGCGCGACCGGCCATGTAATCGAGCGCGAATTTCGGCACGCGTTTGACGTTGGCCTTCAACATGTTGCCGTCGATCTTGCCGAGCAGTTGGACGTTGCCGAGCGGCTTGCCGCCTTTGCCGTCGGAGAGATAGTAGTCATTCAGCATAAGCGTCTTCTGGTAGACGCTGTCGTTCCTGCGGCGCGGATCGATCGCCAGCATGGCGCTCGAATTATGGTTCATGAAATTGCGGCCGACCTGGTCGGAGCTGTTGGCGAGGCCTTTGCCATCTGGTGAAGGCGAGCGCAGCAGGATGACGGCGGAATTGACCGCGCCGGCGGACAGGATGACCAGCTTCGGCGCGACTTTCTTCAGCTCGCCATTCTGACGGTAGTGAACGGCAGCGATGCTTTTGCCGTCGGACGACGCTTCGAGATATTCGACATGGCAGCCGGTTTCGAGCCGGATATTGCTGTCCTTGAGTGCCGCCGTCAGCGGTCCGGTCTGCGCATCGACCTTGCCCTGGGCGGTGTTGGGGAATGCGTCCCAGCCGGTCTTGCCCTCTTTCAGCCAGGTGTCGATGTCGACGCCGAGCGGCAGCGAGGCGGGGTGCAGGCCCAGTCCCTTCAGCTCGGCGCGGGCGCGCGCAATCGGCGCCTCGTCGGGCACCGGCTTGAAGGCATAGGGGATGGAGTGGAACGGTTCGGTCGGGTCCTCGCCGAGTGAACCGCGGACGCGAAACAGCTGCTCGGCTTTCGAATACCAGGGCTCGAATTCATCGTAGGAAAACGGCCATGCCGGCGAGACGCCACCGAAGTGCTCCATGGCGGCGAAATCCTCTTTGCGGTAGCGGATCAGCACCGCGCCGTAGAATTTCGAATTGCCGCCGACATAGTAGTAATTGCCGGGGTTGAAGGCGCCGCCGCCGGGCTCGCGCCACATCTCCTTCGGACGGTAGTGGCCATCGACGAAGATGGAGCGCGTGTCGCGGGCATGCGGCGTTGCCGGCAAGGGCTCGCCGCGCTCCAGCATCAGGACCGAGGCGCCGCTGCCGGCCAGGCCGGAAGCGATCGTAGCGCCGCCGATGCCGGAGCCGATGATGACGATATCGGGGCTGACCATCTCGATCAGCGGATGCGGTGTTCGGTCGCCGGATCGAAGAACACGGCCTTGGTCAGGTTGAAGGCGAGCGGCGTGCTGGTGCCCGGCTGGATGTTGGCGTCGGCCCGCAACCGCGCCACCACGCCCTTGCCGCCGAGATTGGTCACCGCGAACGTGTCGGACCCTGCCGGCTCGACCACTTCGATGTGCAGGTCGGCAGTGGCAATGTTGGAGGCGTGGCGTTCCGCGCCTTCCGGATCGGTCAGCGCTTCCGGGCGCACGCCGAAGATGATTGGCTTGCCCTGGAATGCCGAAAGACCCGCCGGCGCGTTGGCCATCGGCAGCGTGATCGGCTCGCGCGCCTCGCGCTCCAACACGACGGACAGCGCATTGCCCGACGTGGCAATGGTCGCCGGGATCAGGTTCATCGCTGGCGAACCCATGAAGTCGGCGACGAACAAATTGGTCGGGTTGTTGTAGATCTCGGCCGGGGTGCCGAACTGCTGCACCTCGCCGTCGCGCATGACGGCGATCTTGGTAGCCAGCGTCATTGCCTCGATCTGGTCGTGGGTGACGTAGACGATGGTTGTGCCGGTGGTGGCATGCAGGCGCTTGATCTCGATGCGCATGTCAACGCGCAATTTGGCGTCGAGGTTGGACAAAGGCTCGTCGAACAGGAACAGCTTGGGGTCGCGCACCAGCGCCCGGCCCATGGCGACGCGCTGGCGCTGGCCGCCGGAAAGCTGGCTCGGCTTGCGCTGCAGGAGGTGGCCGATCTGCAGGACCTTGGCCACCTTGTCGATCGCCTTTTGGCGTTCGTCGGCCGGCACGCCGCGCATCTCCATGCCGAAGGAGATGTTTCCGGCCACCGTCATGTTCGGATAGAGCGCATAGCTCTGGAACACCATGGCGATGTCGCGCTTGGATGGGTGCAGATCGTTGATGGCGCGGCCGTCGACGCGGATTTCGCCCTCGGTGATCTGCTCCAGGCCGGCAATCGTGTTGAGCAAGGTGGACTTGCCGCAGCCGGACGGGCCGACCAGCACCAGGAAGCCGCCCTTTTCGAGCTCGACATCGATGCCCTTCAGGATCTCGACATTCCCGAAGCGCTTCTTCAGCCCATCAATTTCCAGAAAAGCCATGGTCGTTCCTTCCGAATTGATCAGCCCTTGACCGCGCCAGCCATCAGCCCGCGCACGAAATAGCGGCCGGCGACGACATAGACGATCAGGGTGGGCAGAGCCGCGATCATCGCGGCCGCCATGTTGACGTTGTATTCGACGACGCCGGTCGAGGTGTTGACGACGTTGTTGAGCGCCACCGTCATCGGCATGGAGTCGCCTGTGCCGGCGTAAGCCGAAGCGAACAGGAAGTCGTTCCAGATGTTGGTGAACTGGTAGATGACGGTGACGACGAAGATCGGCATCGAGTTCGGCAGCATGATGCGGCGGAAGATCTGGAAGAAGGAGGCGCCGTCGACCTGTGCGGCCTTGATCAGCTCGTTCGGGAATGCCTCGTAATAGTTGCGGAAAAACAGTGTAGTGAAGCCGATGCCGTAGACGACATGGACGAAGACCAGGTTGACCGTCGGATTGCCGAGACCGAAACTCGTACCCGTCGCATTCTGCAGCTTCACGCCGAAACGTCCCAGGCTGCCGAGGATGGTCGCCATCGGCAGCAGCACCGACTGGAACGGAATGAAGCAGGCAAACAGCATCAGCCCGAACACCAGCGTGGCGCCGCGAAAACGCCATTTGGTCAAGACGTAGCCGTTGAGCGCGCCGAGCATGGTCGAGATCAGTACGGCTGGAACCACCATCTTGATCGAGTTCCAGAAATAGCCCTTGATGCCGGCGCAGGTGAGGCCGACGCAGGTCTCGCCCCAGGCCTTCAGCCACGGGTCGAAGGTCGGCGCCGTGGGCAACGCCAGCATGTTGCCGTTCTGGATCTCGTCCATGGTCTTGAACGAGGTCACCAGCATGACGAACAGCGGCATCAGATAAAACAGCGCAAACAGCGCCAGAAGCCCGTAGATGACGATGCGGTTGAGGGTCTTGGTGCTCATGCCGCCGGAGGCCTTTTGGGAAGCAGCGGGGCGGGCAGGGGTGGCGACAGCGCTCATCGCGGCTTCTCCCTGAGTTCCGAATAGAGATAAGGCACGATGATGGCAACGATGGTCATCAGCATGATCACGGCACTGGCCGAGCCGACGGCCATTTCGTTGCGCTTGAAGGTGTACTCATACATGAAGTTGGACGGCAGCCAGGCCGAGCCACCGGGGCCGCCGCTGGTCAGCGCCACCACGAGATCGTAGGACTTGATGGCAAGGTGCGCGAGCACGATGAAGGCCGACAGGAAGATTGGCCGCAGCAGCGGAATGACGATGCGGCGGTAGAGCTGGAAGGTGGTGGCACCGTCGATCTGCGCCGCCTTCATGATCTCGCCGTCAATGCCACGCAGGCCGGCCAGGAACATCGCCATGATGAAGCCGGAGGCCTGCCAGACGCCGGCAATGACCACCGTGTAGATGACGAAATCCTTGTTCTTGATCCAGTCGAAATGGAAGCTCGTCCAGCCCCACTGATGCAAGGTCTGCTCAAGACCGAGGCCGGGGTCGAGGAACCATTTCCAGGCGACGCCGGTGACGATGAAGGACAGCGCCATCGGGTAGAGATAGATCGGCCGCAACACGCCTTCGCCGCGAATCTTCTGGTCGAGCAGGATGGCCAGGAACAGGCCGAGCGCCAGGCAGATGGCGATGTAGAGAAAGCCAAAAATGCCCATATTGACGATCGACGTGTACCAGCTCGATGGCGGGTCGGAGTCGAACGTCCAGCCCCACAGCCGTAGATACGCGCGTGGTCCGGTAATGACATAGGACGGGAAGGTCTTGGAATTGGTGAAGGACAGATAGACTGTCCACAGGATGAAGCCATAGACGAAGACGATGGTGATGGCGAAGCTCGGCGCCAGCACGATCTTCGGCAGCGCGTCCTGCAGTCGCGCGCGCACGGAGGGGCGAGACCGCTCGGGTGTCAGCTTGATCTGGGTCGTCGCTACACTGCTCATGAGGCTCCTCCCGTTCGGGTCGTCCGTGCTCTGCCGTCAGGCGGCAAGGCGGCCCCGTGCATACGGGTCTCTGGTCGGCATGGTGTTCAAGAGTGCTTTCACCGTTTCACGGAAACGGCGAACCTCTCTAACTCTTTCTTTTACGCAATTCCGGCCGGAAAACCGCTCACACTTTTCCTGGAATTGCGCCAGCTGGCCAATCCTTAGGTGACACCTTCCCCGCCGAAGCGGGGAAGGTGTGTTTCTGGCCAGCGCTTACTTGGCGTCGTCGATTGCCTTGACCAGTTCGGTCACGGCTTCGTCCGAGGTCTTGATCTGACCGTGGACGAACTTCGAAACGACGTCCTTGTAGGCATTGGCGACCGCCGGAGGCGCGCCATAGCCCTGGGCAAGCGAGCCGAACAGTGTGCCGCCTTCGTTGGCAGCCTTCAGGTCGGCGATGCCCTTCTTGCCGCACGCGTCGAAGTCGGTGTCCGGAACGTCGGTACGGGCGGGAACCGAACCCTTGACGACGTTGAAGGCCGACTGGAAGCTCTTCGACAGGGTGGCGGTGGCCAACGCGACCTGGGCGGCCTTGCGGTCCTCCGGAACGTTGAACATGCCGAACATGTCGGAGTTGTAGACCACCGAGCCTTCCGTGCCCGGGAAGCGATAGCACAGGAAGTCGGTGCCCGGCGTTTTCTTGGCGGCGTTGAACTCGCCCTTGGCCCAGTCACCCATCACCTGCACCAGGGCATCGCCCTTGATGACCATGGCGGTGGCAAGGTTCCAGTCGCGGCCCGAGAAGTTCGGGTCGACATAGGTGACGAGCTTGGCGAGGTTGTCGAACGACTTCTTCATCGTGTCCGACTTGAGGGACTCGTCGTCGAGGTCGTTGAAGGCCTTCTTGTAGAACTCAGGTCCGCCGGTCGACAGCACAACCGAGTCGAACATGGTGGCTTCCTGCCAGTTCTGGCCGCCAAGGGCGAGCGGAATGACGCCAGCCGCCTTGGCTTTGTCGAGCAGGGCGACGAAGTCGTCGAAGGTCTTTGGCTCGGTGCCGCCGATCTTGTCCATCACCGCCTTGTTGATCCACAGCCAGTTGACGGAGTGGACGTTGACTGGAGCAGCGACCCACTTGCCGTCATAGACGGAGAACTTCTGCAGGGCTGCCGGAACCGACTTGTCCCAGCCTTCCTTCTTCGCCGTCTCGGTCAGGTCGCCCATGACGCCGGCCGCCGCATAGTCGAGCACGGTGTAGCCGAGCATCTGCGACGCGGTCGGGTAATTGCCGGCCGCGACCATCGCCTTCAGCGCAGTCATGGCGGCGTCGCCGCCACCACCGGCCACCGGCACGTCCTTCCAGGCATAGCCTTCCTTGGCAAGGTCGCCCTTGAGGACGTTGAGAGCAGCCGCTTCGCCGCCCGACGTCCACCAATGCAGCATCTGCACTTCCTTGACGTCCTCGGCATGGGCCGAGAAAGCAAAGGCCGTCGCCAGAGCCGTTCCGATAAGCAGTTTGCGCAACATGTTCTACCTCCCTTGTTGCATTACATGACCGGTGGAAGCCCACCGGGTTCTTCCAAACTCAGCCGACCCACCAACCGGTGCGCTGGCCGCGATGAAACTGGATTGTCTTTTCCTCGGTATAATCTTCGACAGCGCGTTTGCCGAGTTCGCGTCCGATGCCGGACTGCTTGTAGCCCCCGAATGGCAACTCGGGAAAGCCTTCCATGAATGTGTTCACCCAAACGGTCCCCGAACGCACACCACGCGCCACCGACATACAAGTGTCGATGCTGGCGCTCCACACCCCTGCCGACAGACCATAGGGCGTGTTGTTGGCGATGTGCAACGCCTTTTCAATCGATCCAAAAGTCAGCACGGAGAGCACCGGGCCGAACACTTCCTCGCGCGCAATAGCCATGTCTTCGGTAACGCCGCGGATGATGGTCGGATCGAGGTAGTGGCCGGCATTGGACGCCAATTGGCCGCCACCGCTATAGACATTGCTGCCGTCTTTTGCTGCCGCCACGACGTAATCCGCCACCTTGGTCAGATGGTCGGCGGAAATCATCGCGCCAACCTTGGTTCGGTCGTCGAGTGGGTCGCCGACCGTTACCTTGGCGGTCAGGGCCTTGACAGTGGCGAGGAAATCGTCGGCGATGGCTTCATGCACGATCAGCCGACTGCCGGCATTGCAGCATTCGCCGGCGTTGAAGAAGCCGCCGAACACTGCTGCGTCAGCGGCCGCCTCGAGATCGGCATCGGGGAAGACGATCTGGCCGTTCTTGCCGCCGAGCTCCATCGAGACTTTCTTCAGCGACTGCGCGGCGGAAGCCATGGTCATCTTGCCGACGCGGGTAGAGCCGGTGAACGACACCATTTCCACCAGCGGATGGCTGACCATCGGCCCCCCGACATCGGCGCCGAGGCCGGCCAGGATGTTGACGACGCCCGCGGGCAGGCCGGCCTGCATCAGGATGTCGCCGAGCACGAAGGTCGAGGCCGAGGTCATTTCGCTCGGCTTGACCACCGCGGTGCAGCCGGCGGCGAGCGCGAAGGGCAGTTTCTGGCTGACGATCAAGAACGGGAAATTCCACGGGGTGATGATCGAGACGACGCCGATCGGCTCGCGCAGGACGACGCCCAGCATGGCGTCGCCGAGATTGGCGTAGCTCTCGCCGTGCAGCGTGCGGGCGAGCGAGGCGGCATAGCGCCAGATGTCGATGGCGCCGCCGATCTCGCCGCGCGCCTGGGCGATCGGCTTGCCGGATTCCAGCGCATCGAGTCGGGCGATGTCTTCGAGCTGGGCCTCGATCAGGTCGGCCGTCTTGAGCAGGATGGCTGCGCGCTCGGCCGCCTTCGTGCGCGGCCACGGGCCGGTCTCGAATGCCTTGTGCGCGGCCTGCATGGCCGCCTCCACCTCGGCCTCGCCGGCCTGCGCATAGCGCGAAACGGTGAAGCCATGGCCGGGGCTGTTGCGCGCAATCGTGCGGCCGTCACGGGCATCGACATGCTTGCCGTCGATCAGCAGCTTGTAAGCCTTCGGCGCCTTGGACGCCTCGGCCGGCATGGAAATGTTGAGCGGTGCGTTCATCATGCTT
This sequence comes from Mesorhizobium sp. P160219, assembly GCF_057786095.1. Classification (NCBI taxonomy): domain Bacteria; kingdom Pseudomonadati; phylum Pseudomonadota; class Alphaproteobacteria; order Hyphomicrobiales; family Phyllobacteriaceae; genus Mesorhizobium; species Mesorhizobium sp. P160219. The sequence goes on along the minus strand of NZ_JBYNWG010000001.1, from coordinate 6,320,466 downwards.
TCTCTAAGATCTGGAAAAGGCCGGCCTCTGCTTGGCCTTGAAGGCGCTCACGCCGGCTTTGAGGTCGCCGGTCAGCGCAACGAAGCCGCTGGCGAGCGCCTCGGTGGCGGCCGCACTTTCCTCGCCTTCGGCGACTGCGATCATCAGCTTGGCGGCTTCGGTTGCGAGCGGCCCGCGCCCGGCGATTTTTTCGGCCCAAGTCCTGGCCTCTGCCAGCGCCTGGCCGGTCTCGACCACGCGGTCAACGACGCCGAGGGCAAGCGCGTCGGAGGCGGCAAAGAGCTCGCCGCCGAGTGCCATGCGGCGCACGATCTGGGCCCCAAAGCGGCGCACGGCGCGCTGCGTGCCGGACCAACCGGGGACGACGCCGATCGATGTCTCGGGGAAGCCGAGCTTCACCTGCGTTTCGGCGACACGGAAGTCGCAGGCGACCGCCAGCTCCAGCCCGCCACCCAGCGCATGGCCGGAAAGCACCGCGATGGTCGGCTGCCGCAGCCGCGCCAGTCGGTCGAAGACACGGTGGCCGTAGCGCACCCATTGCACCTGAAAGTCGGCAGCGCTCATTTGTGCCCAGGCCTCGACGTCGCCGCCGGCGCAAAAGCCTTTGCCTTCGCCGCGGATCAGCACGACGCGCACACCTTCAGCCATTTCGGCTTCGTCGAGCGCTGTCTCGAGCGCGCGCAGCATCGGAATGTCCAGCGCGTTGAACTTCTCCGGCCGGCGCAGCGTGACGATGCCGATGGCGCCGTCCTGCTCGAAGGTGACGAGGCGCTCAGCCATGCGCGCCTCCGAGAGAAGCGCCACCATTCAGCGACAGGCCGATCGGCCGGTCCTGATAGAGAGCCGCCGGCGTGAACTTGAGATCGTTAGCGATGCCGAGCGGAATCTCTGACTGCGCCAGCACATCGCGTTCGAGGTCGATGCCGGGCGCCAGTTCCGTCACCATCAGACCGTCCGGCGTCAGCTTCATCACGCAGCGCTCGGTGACGTAGGTGATGTCCTGCCCTTGCGCGACGGCGCGCTTGCCGGAGAAGGAGATGTGTTCGACCTCGTTGACCACCTTCTTGACCTTGCCTTCTGCATCGATGCGGATGCCGCCATCGGCGAGCGACAGTTTTGCGCCGGCATTGAAGAAGCCGGAGAAGACGATCTTTTTCGCCCGTGCCGTGATGTCGACAAAGCCGCCGGCCCCGGCGGTGACATGTGGCCGGGCCGAGAGTTTCGACACGTTGACGGAGCCATGGCGGTCGATCTGCAAGAAGGAGAGCAGCGAGGCATCGAAGCCGCCGGCCTGGAAATAGATGAACTGGTGCGGCGAGGGCATGATCGCTTCGGCATTGGAAGCGCAGCCGAACTTGAAGTCGAGCAGCGGCACGCCGCCGACGGCGCCCTGCTCGATCACCCAGGTGACCTTGCCGTGCTGGCCTTCCTCGAGAAGGATACGCGGCACGTTTGCCGAGATGCCGAAGCCAATGTTGACCGCCATGCCGTCGCGCAATTCCATGGCGACGCGGCGCGCGATTACTTTCTGGACGTTCATCTCAGCGTTGCGGAAGCTGGACAACGGCCGGAAGATCTCGCCCGAAATCGCCGGGTCGTAAGGCGTCAACGTCGTCTGCAACTGGTCCGGCGCCACCACGATGTGGTCGACCAGGACGCCGGGCACGCGCACGTCATGCGGCTTCAGCGTGCCGTTCTCGACGACGCGCTTGACCTGCGCAATGACGATGCCGCCATTGTTGCGGGCGGCGAGCGCCTGTTCGAGGCCGCCCAAATAGGCGCCTTCATGCTCGTAAGTGAGGTTGCCGCGCTCGTCGGCGGTGGTGGCGCGGATGATCGAAACGTTGGGCACGATCGAGCGGAAATAGAGCCATTCCTCGCCGTCGAACTGCTGCACCGAGACGATCGGCTCGCTTGCAGCCTCATTCATGGCGCAGCCCTGGTGGCGCGGGTCGGCAAAAGTGTCGAGGCCGACCTTGGTCAGCACGCCCGGCCGCTTGGCGGCAGCTTCGCGGTGCATGTCGAACAGGATGCCGGACGGCACATTGTAGGCGGCGACCGAATTGTCGCCGATCATCTTCCATATCTGCGGCGGCTCGGACGAGGAGGGGCCCGAGGGATAGGAGCCGCAGAGCGTGCGCTTCAACAGGCCAGGCTTAGCCAGATGGTCGATGCCCTTGATGCCATACATGTCGCCGGCGGCGATCGGATGCAGCGTGGTGATGTCTTTCGGATGGCCTTCAGCGTCGAAGCGCTGGCCGATGGCAGCCAGCACGGCATCCGGGCAGCCGAGGCCGCTCGATGACGAGACGGAGACGGTCATGCCGTCCTTGATGAGGCTGGCGGCCTGCTGAGCGGAGACGAGCTTGCTCACTTGGCGCTCCCGAGTTTCGGCTCGATGGCAACCGCCTTGCCGGATTTCCCGGACAGCAACGCTGCTTCGGCGCAGGCTAGTGACCAGACGCCGTCCTCGCCGGTTGCGGAGGGCTGGCCCGCGCCGCTAATAGCGGCATGGAACTGGCGCAGCGACCTGACGTAGAGGTCTTCGCGGTCGAAGCTCAGTTCCTCCTCGCCCTTGGCGGTGCGTAGCAGCACCGAACCGACCGGCTTCTGCGTCATCACATTTTTAGCGATCAGCGAGCCTTCGGAACCATGCACCTCGAAGCCGGTATCGGCGAACTTCGTGGTGAAGCCTTCATGCGACTGGGCAATCAAACCGGACCTGAAGCGCCAGATGCACATGGCACCGTCTTCCAGCCCGCTGCCGGCCAGGCCGGCCGACTGGGTGAAGGCCGAAATCTCGATCGGGTCGTCGCCGAGCACGAAGCGCAGCGTGTCGGCATCATGCACGGTGATGTCGAGCACCACGCCGCCGCCGGCCTCAGGCTTGGTAATGCGCCAGCCCTGCAGGTTTTCCGGCAAATAGACGGAATGGAAGACGCGCGCGGCAATCGGCTTGCCGATATGGCCGGCTGATATGGCGTCGCGCATGGCGCGGTGGGCGCCGGCATTGCGCAGATGATGATTGGTGCCAAGCACGACACCGGCTTCCTTGGCGGCGGCGACCATTGTGCGCGCATCAGTGCTGTTCAGCGCCAGCGGCTTTTCGCACAGAACATGCTTTCCCGCCTTGATCGCAGCCAATGCCTGTTCGAGATGCAGTTCATTGGTGGTCGAGATGTAGACGGCGTCGATTTCGGCGCCGAGCAAATCGTCCAGCGTCGAGACGGCAAGCGGAATATTCTGTTCCGCGGCATAAGTCTTGGCGCGCTGCGGACTGGAGCTCATCACCGCCGCGATCTCGCCACCCTCTTGCGCGCGGATGGCGTTGATCATGAACTGTTTGGCGATCGTGCTGGCGCCGATCAGTCCCCATTTGACGCTCATGCCGCGTCTCCCATTCCTGCTGATGTGTCCTGGGCGCCGCGATCGGGACCGCAGCTGTCCCTGACGACCAGATTGACGGCGCCGATATGGTCCTCGGCATGCGTGATGCGCGACTGGATCATCTTCAGCATGACGTGGGCGGCGCGTTCGCCGAGGCCGGGTGTGTCCACCGAGACGCTGGTCAGCGCCGGCATATAATGCTCGGCCTCGACCACGTCGTCGAAGCCGACGACGGCGAAATCCGCGCCGGGCTCCAGCCCGCGCTTGCGCAGCGCCAGCATGACGCCGAAGGCGACGGCGTCGTTGAAGCACAGCGCCGCCGTCGGCGGCTCGGCCATGGCAAGGGCGGTTTCCAGGCAGGCGATGCCGCCCCTGCGGCTGGTCTCGCCTTCGACGACAAGCACGTCGCGTCTGGCCATGCCCAATGTCTCGCAAGCTTCACGAAAACCGCCCAGGCGCTCCTGATAGACGACTAGGTCGGAGGTGCCGCCGAAGAAGGCCAGCCGGCGATGGCCCTTGCCGATCAGATGGGCGGCGGCGAGATACGCGCCGCGATGATTGTCAGGCGCGATCACCGGGATGCGGCTGTCCGGCAGGCGGCGCATGGCGAAGACGACCGGCACGCCCGCCATCTCGAGGCGACGGAAGGCGCCCGGCGTGGTGCCGCGCGCCGGTGACACGATCAGGCCTGCGACGCCCTGTTCCATCAGCGACTTCAGCACTTCTTCCTGGCGCACCGGGTTCTCCGCGGTGTTGGCGATGAAGGGCACGATGCCGGCTGACTGGAAGACGCGCTCCATGCCGACCGCCAGTTCGGCGAAAAAGGGGTTGGTGAGATCGTTGATGACCATGCCGATGACGTTGGAATGGGCTTTGCGCAGATTGGCGGCGCCGCGGTTGTAGACATAGCCGACATCCTCGATCGCCTTGCGAACCTTGACCGCGGTTTCAGGCCGGATCAGCCCTGAGCCTTGCAGCACAAGCGACACCGTCGATTTGGACACACCAGCCTCGCGGGCGATGTCCAGGATCGTTGCCTTGGCCCGGCTGGCCATGTCGGTGGTTTCCTCCGCTTAAATGGGCAAATCTATTGGAACGTTCTAATCACTCTGCCAACCGAGAGTCAATCGGGATTCTTGCGGAGATCGAAAAGGTGATGAATGTGGTTCCTAGCAAGGACTCTTGGCCTTCTTCGGCATTTGGACCGGTTCAATCGCCGCAATCATAAAGGTTCTTGATTTATTGGAACGTTCCATTTATAGGATGCCGAAAACGGAGGTTGCCATGGATATCACCCTGCCTACGCAGAATGGCGGCCGCGTCAGCTACAAGCTCGCGGGCAGTCCGGTCGAGCCCGTAATCGGTGCGGTTTTCCCGCGCATCGCATATGCCGCCGCCCATGTCGTCGCCGATCCTTTCGCGATGACCGACCCCTGGTCGAAGCCTGCGGTCGATTGGGACAAGACGATGGCGTTTCGGCATCATTTGTGGCGGCTTGGCTTCCGCATCGCCGAGGCGATGGACACCTCCCAGCGCGGCATGGGTTTCGACTGGGCGAATGCGCAGGAATTGATCCGCCGCTCGATCGCCGAGGCGCGCAGCGTCGAAGGCGCAGACCTCGCCTCGGGCGCGGGCACCGATCATCTGGCGCCGGCTGCTGCCAGAACGCTCGACGATGTGATCGCCGCCTATGAGGAGCAGTTCACCTTCATCGAAGGCGAGGGCGGCAACGCGATCATGATGGCCAGCCGGGCGCTGGCGGCGGTCGCAAAAGATCCGGACGACTATATCAGGGTCTACGATCGCATCCTCAGCCAGGCATCCGGCAAGGTCATCCTGCACTGGCTGGGCGACATGTTCGATCCGGCGTTGCAGGGATATTGGGGCAGCGGCAATTTCGAGGCCGCGCTCGACACCGTCGTCGCCATCATCGAGCGCCATGCCGGCAAGGTCGAGGGGATAAAGATTTCCCTGCTCGATGCCGGCAAGGAAGTTGCCTTGCGCAACCGGTTGCCGGAAGGCGTCGTCATGTTCACCGGCGACGATTTCAACTATCCCGAACTGATTGCCGGCGACGGGAAGCGGCACTCGCACGCCTTGCTCGGCATATTCGACGCCATCGCGCCGGTCGCCAGTGCGGCGCTCGCGAAACTGGCTGACGGCGACCGCGCCGGCTTTGACGCGCTGATGGCGCCGACAGTGCCGTTGTCGCGCAAGATCTTCGAGGCGCCGACGGAGTATTACAAGGCCGGCATCGTCTTCATTGCCTGGCTCAACGGCCATCAGGACCATTTCGCCATGGTCGGCGGCATGCAGTCGGCGCGCGGCATCCTGCACTATGCCGACATCTTCCGCCTTGCCGACCAGGCAGGGTTGCTCGCCGATCCCGAGCTTGCACTGGCCAGGATGAAGCATTTCTGCGCGGTTGCAGGTGCCTGAGAACGACACAATCGCTGGCTGAAACCTGTCCCCCGTATGGGGGATTTGCGTTCTCGCGCCAAATCTGTATTCGGTTGCCGGGATTGGATGCGGACGGAGCGGCAATGACGGAAAAAGTGGCGCTCATCACCGGGGTTACCGGGCAGGACGGGGCCTATCTCGCAGAATTGCTTCTGCAGAAGGGCTATATTGTCCATGGCGTCAAACGCCGCTCGTCCTCGTTCAACACCAAGCGCGTTGACGACATCTATGTCGATCCGCACGAGCGCGGTGCGCGTTTCTTCCTGCATTATGGCGACCTGACCGACGCGACCAACCTTATTCGCCTGGTGCAGGAGACACAGCCCGGTGAGATCTACAATCTCGGCGCCCAGAGCCATGTCCAGGTGAGTTTCGAGACGCCGGAATACACCGGCAATGCCGATGCGCTGGGAACACTCAGGCTGCTCGAGGCGATCCGCATCCTGCGCCTGGAGAAGTCGGTGCGCTTCTATCAGGCATCGACGTCGGAGCTTTACGGCAAGGCGCGCGAGGTCCCGCAAAGCGAGGCGACGCCCTTCCATCCGCGCTCGCCCTATGCCGCGGCCAAGCTTTACGCCTACTGGATCACGGTCAACTACCGCGAGGCTTACGGCATGTTCGCCGCCAACGGAATCCTGTTCAACCACGAAAGCCCGACACGCGGCGAAACCTTCGTCACCCGCAAGATCACGCGGGCCGTCGCCTCGATCCATCACGGCCTGCAGGACACGCTCTATCTCGGCAATCTCGACGCCAAGCGTGATTGGGGCCATGCGCGCGACTATGTGGAGGGCATGTGGCGCATTCTGCAGCACAGCGAAGCCGACGATTTCGTGCTGGCGACCGGCGAGGCGCATTCGGTGCGCGAATTCGTCGAGCTGGCGTTTGCCGAGACCGGCCGCACCATCCGCTGGCAAGGCGAGGGTGTCGATGAAGTCGGTGTCGATGCCGGTTCGGGCACTGTCCTGGTGCGCATCGATCCGCGCTATTTCCGGCCGACCGAGGTCGACCTGCTGCTCGGCGACCCCGCCAAGGCCAAAGCCAGGCTGGGGTGGTCGCACACGACCGGCTTCAGGGATCTGGTGACGGAAATGGTGCAGGCCGATCTGGCGCGCACCGCCGGCGGCACGCGGCAGAACAGCCGTTCTGCGTGAGGCAGGTTCATGGATGCGACCTTTGATCTGAAAGGCAAGCGTGTCTTCGTCGCCGGGCATCGCGGCATGGTCGGTTCGGCCGTCGTGCGCCGGCTGGCGAGCGAGGACTGCGAGATACTCACCGTATCGCGCGACAGGCTCGACCTGCTCGACCAGGCAGGGGTGCGGCGCTGGATGGCCGAGCACAGGCCGGATGCGGTGGTGATGGCGGCCGCCAAAGTCGGCGGTATCCTGGCCAATGACCGGTTCCCTGTCGATTTCCTGCAGCAAAACCTGGTTATGCAGGGCAATGTCATTGACGGCGCCTTTCGCAGCGAGGTCGGCAAGCTTTTGTTTCTCGGCTCGTCCTGCATCTATCCAAAGCTCGCGCCGCAGCCGATCAGGGAAGACGCGCTGCTGACCGGTCCGCTCGAACCCACCAATGAATGGTATGCGATCGCCAAGATCGCCGGGCTCAAACTGTGCCAAGCCTATCGGCGCCAGCATGGCGTCGACTACATCTCGGCGATGCCGGCCAACCTTTACGGTCCTGGCGACAATTTCGATCTCCAGTCCAGCCATGTCGTGCCGGCCCTGATGCGAAAGGCGCATGCGCTGGCGCTGAGCGGCGGCAACAGCCTCGAGGTCTGGGGCTCGGGCACGCCACGGCGTGAATTCCTGCATGTCGACGACGCCGCCGATGCCTTGGTCTGGCTGTTGAAGAATTATGCCGGCGACAGCCACGTCAATGTCGGTTCGGGCGAGGATGTCACCATTGCCGAGCTTGCCCAGACCGTCGCATCGGTCGCCGGCGTCGAGGCTGATATCGCCTTCGATACGACCAAGCCAGATGGCACGCCGCGCAAGTTGATGGATGTTTCGCGACTGTTTGCAACGGGATGGCGCCCGCGCTACGCACTTCGCGGTGGATTGGAACAGACGTATGCGTGGTTTCTCAACCATGTTGAGAAGGGTGATGTCCGCCTCGGCGCGGCCTGATTCCAATTTTCCTTGAACCATTTCGCTGCCGCCCGCGACCAAGCGGTGTGTAGCAAACACGGTCCATCAAGGAGAACGTCAATGTTTATCACTTCAAGAAACGCATTTCTCGCCGCCATCGCGGTTTCGGTGCTGGCAGGGTGTCAGACGGCACCGCCGAGGGAATGCGAGAAGACCAAGCCCGGTATCACCTACAACGGCAAATGCTGCGGCATCGGCACCCCGTGCCGTGAAGGCAGCAACGCCCCTCATGACAAGCCCGACAGGCCCGATCCGCGGCCGCAATGATCCGCGAGCCTGAAACGTCCCGGCACGTGCCGGGACGTTTCGCCCTCCGACAGGGTGGATTTACGGATCGGAAGGCCGCTACCCGGTTCCTTGCTGGCCGGCATTTGAGTACGAAACGGGACGGCGGGGCAGTAGACGATGCGGTCGCGCAGATCGCGCGAAAACTTCCCGCCGGATCTGTACTTCAAGGGGCTGTTCGACTGTTCGAAGGGAAGGTCCTGGAGAAACTCAGATTTCGCTTTCCGTCGATGGGAGGATGCTACTAAAAAAAATTCGAGATGCTCTTGAACTCATTTGGGGCGCCTCCTAATTCGATTTCCGCCAAGGCCATAAGGCTCGGCAAAAAATGGCGGCGCCGCACGGGGCGGCGTCCTTGTACCCATGTTGCTTCAAGGAGGATGTGGCTATGAGAACCTTTGATACCCTCTATCGGACCACCGTCGGTTTCGACCGGCTTTTCGACATGCTCGACAGCGGCACGCGTCCAGACTGGCCGCCCTATAACATCGAGAAGGTCGACGAGAACGATTACCGTATCTCGATGGCCATCGCAGGCTTCAGCCAGGATGAGGTTGAGCTGACCCAGCATGGACCCGAACTGGTCGTGGTAGGCCAGAAGGCTGATGATCAGAGCGGACGCCAGCTGCTGCACCAGGGCATCGCCTATCGCAGTTTCAGGCAGACGTTCAAGCTTGCCGACCACATGAAGATCAAGGCAGCCAAACTGGAGAATGGCCTCCTCTCGATCGACATCGTCCGTGAGATTCCCGAAGAGCTGAAACCGCGCCGCATTAGCATCGGCGTCGGCGACACGCCAACGGCCGCCACTCAGATCACGCAAGACACGGACCGCGCGCGTAAAGCCGCGTAATCCTGTCGATCTGTCACACTTTGAACTGCGGGTCCGCCTCCCGGTTCCGGCCGGGAGGCTGTGATTGCGGAGAAACGAAGATGATCACTGCAGGACGTACTGGCGCGCCTCTGTCGCGCGCCTGCAGTTGGCCTGGACCGCGCAAACCATGAAACTCAATGGTTCGTTCAATTTGGAGGATCATATGAACGATCGGATGTTTGACAGCGCCGTTTTCGTGAAAAGCGGCGACAACCTTGTTCAGGAAATCACGTGTCTCGAGGACGCTCTGGAGTTCCTCTATGAATGGCCGAAGGACAGGCGCGGCCCCATTCACCAAACCGCATTGCGGGCCTGCCAGCGAGCTTTCGATAGCGATTATCCGCTTTCCGCAGCCAGAGAAGCGTTCAGCGGTTTTGCGAAAGCAGCCAGAATCCTTGAGGAAGTATCCACGACAATGCCGTGGATGATGGGCAGAGGTGGCGAAGGCGGAGGAGTGACTGCCTAAAGCGCGTCGCGCTGAAACCAATTCATGCGACACGCTTTAAGTCTTTGTTTTGATGCATGTCGTTGTCCCAGAACCGCGGCATACTTCTGGGTGACATGCATTAGGAAAGGAGGTCATGATGCTATCGAAACCTTTTGAAAAGCCAGTCCGGGTGTGGGTGGGATTGGGCTTTCCCCGCCAACTCAACACGGTCGCGGATGCTTATCAATTCGCAGCCGAATGGTGTGGCAACAGCCCGGAGCAGAGAGCTGCTATTCGCGCTTGCAAAGCCGCTCTGATTGGTGATGTGGAACCCGAGACAGCACGAGGCGTCTTCGTCGCGTTCGCTCGCAAGAAGGATATTCTTATGGAGGACGGCATCGAGCCTGCGCCTTCAAGGACGCTAAGTCCGCACCACGTCTAAAGCGCGTCGCGTTTGAACGGACTCAGGCGACGCGCTTTAGGTCTTTGTTTTTATGCATGTCGTCGTCTCAAAACCGGGGCCACTTTTGAGCGCCATGCATTAGAATGTCCACAAACACGAGGCGGCTGCCACAAGCGGTGGCCGCCTTACCGGCTAAGTTGTCGAAGGGGTGCGCCAAAAACGGGCTTGGCTAAGTTATTGAAAGGATGGTGGGCGTGACAGGGATTGAACCTGTGACCCCTGCAATGTCAATGCAGTGCTCTCCCGCTGAGCTACACGCCCATCCGAAGCCGAAACCCCAAAAAAGCCAACAAACTCAATACTCCTATCATTCTTACAGCCTTCCCTCTTCGATGCCAAGAGGCAGTAAAAATAGGCACCAATGTACCACCAGTGTGACAGGATCGTCATTGCCTTGTGGGGGATTTGTCGATGATCTCGTCAAGCAAATAGCGGTCCCACCGTCGGACTTTGGCGGTTGAGAACCGGTACTCTGCGGACCCAAACTCTTTCTTCAGGGTCTTAATTCCGACACCGCAATATCGGGCCGCCTCTGAAGTCGACAACAGCCTTCGCTGTAGTTCGTGGGCGCTTGGATCGTTTTCCATTTTTCGCAGCCTCCTTCCCGTGCTTTGCAGGCAGGTGGGATATGAGGACGCCACGACAGTTCGTCAAGCATATATTTTTACGTCAAGAGAAGATAAAAATAGAATTCTAGTATTCATCTATGGATTAATACATATCGCTCATATTCGAAAAATCAGCACACTCCTCGCTCTTTCATAGAAAATTATTTCTATTTTGTGCAAAAAATTAGAATAGGCAGTCGACATCTTCCAAATTCCACCAGTTTCGAGGGGGTTGATTTCCGGAAAAGGTCGGGCTATCTGCTGATCACGATAAGCCTTTCCGGAGAGAGTGTGATGTATTTGTGCGTTTATAAGATCGTACGTAATTACATTTCCGGGCTGAGCTTCGCTTTGTATTTATCAAATATTTTGAATGGGTATTGGTTTGGAGATCCGTTATTTGAGTGCGCCTGCGGGATCAGGCAAGTCGTATCAGGGAATTTTGATGCATGGATTTCGGGTGGCCATCCAAGGTGAGCGAGTTCTGGTCGCCATGCCGACGAAAGCCGTGATCGTCGAGACCATGAGCAAGCTAGACGTGACGGGCACGAACGTTCGAGTAACGGATGTTGTGAGTCACGATAGTTGCGAGGAGCGGAGCGTAACCAGCCGTCTGATGGAAAAATTGGGAGAGCCAGACAATGGCGGAGAAATGGTTTTCATAACCCACGAGGGGTGGAAGAAGCTTCCACACGTAGGAACGCTGGATTGGAGTCTGATCGTTGACGAAGCCCCTGCCATCCATTCAAGTTTCGTCCCTCTTATCGATGACGATCTGCGGCAACTAACCAATCAGGCCGTTTTTTTGCCCAGCCCCTACGAGGACTTGAAATATCTGATGCTCCCAAAGCGTCCCGGAAAGGCCCTGAGCTTCGATAGAGACACCGACAATCGCAGCAGAATTCACGACCTAGCGTGGGAGGCGCATTCGAAAAAATCCCATGTCCTCGTGCCTGTTGGCTCCATCGAAGCGTTACAGACGCCGGATTCCGAAGGCCGAAAGTTTCAAGCCTTCTCGCTTCTCACGCCGAAGGTGGTCCATCCGTTCAAAAGCGTTCTGATGATGAGTGCTAACTTTGAGAACACGTTGCCGTTTCATCTTTGGACGAAGCATGGCTCCCGCTTTGTCGAGGACCATGAACTCGCCAGCAGGTTGAAATTCCAAAAACACGACGGGCGACGGCTGACGATCAATTACGTCCTTGAAGCGGACTGGTCGAAGCAGATTCAGGATCGGGAAGTGGGTGATGGCTCTGGATGCACGATCCATGCACGGGTCATTGAGAAAGTGGCCGAATTTTTCGGTTCCGAAGAGTTCCTGTGGCTGGCCAATAAGAGGTTTGGCGACGAACTGTTCGCAGCGAGTGAGAATGCAATTCGTCTGCCCAATGTGTCTCACGGGCTCAACGCATATCAGGATGTCAACAACGTGGTTTCCCTTTCGGCGTTGAACCCAAGTCCCGCCGAGTTCTCATATTTTAGGCAACTGGGTCTGACAGAGAGACAGGCGAAGGCAGCTCGCTTCCATGAATCCGTGTATCAAGGGGTAATGAGGTGCTCGCTCCGCTCGCAGGACGATTCTCGTCCTGTTCAGGCTATTGTCATGGATCGGGCAACGGCAGTTTACCTGCGTGAACTGCTACCAGATTCGACAGTACGGAAACTCGATTGGATTCCTGCCGAAGATAGAATCAAAAAGCCGCCGGGCCGGCCCAAGAAGCATGCTGACACTGCGGCAAGGAAGCGGGCCAGTAGAAGTCGGAAGAAGGCCATCGACGCTCACGAGCAATTTGTCCATCAGTGTGATCACCTTCTCATGATGGGTCACTTCGTCAGCAGTGGCGGTCACGAAATCCCTATAGAATCTATTGGACAAAACGTGACCAAGTGGTTTTGGGGGATGCAATTCCAGTCAATAACGGCGGCGAGGGCGAGCGATGGTTTTTGGTTCGATACGCCGAACCACTTTGTAGCTGACCTTCAACGCATGGCGGCCCAACAGATCGCATCAAAGGACGAGCGTTCGCTGATCAGCCCCGCATACTTCAATCCGGACAAGGTCAAGGAAACTGACAGGGGCTACGCCAATATCGAATTTCTGCGTGGAATTTGGTTAGACAATGACGGTGGAGGCATTCCACCGAATGAAGTTCCAAAGCTCTTTCCAGAACTGCAAATGGTGATTTTCAACTCGTTCAACAGCACCAAGGCAAACCCTCGCTATCGTGTGTTCATGCCGACAAAAAGCGTATTCAGTCGGGAAAGCCACGACACGATCGTCCGTGGAATCTGGTCACGATTTCATGGTGCCGGCTATGAGGCAGACGCTTTGGATCAATGCTTAGATGGTCGTCGCTACCACGGGTTCGATCGAAGCAAGAGATCTGCGACGAGCTTGTTCTATCTGCCATGTCAGGCAGCAGATCCATCTGGCAATTATTTTGAGATTTCCATGGGTGAAGCAAGACAAATGCTGAACGTCGAGGAGTGGATCAGAACACACCACCACGAACCCGAAAGTGTGAAAAACGAAGGAACTGGTGGGGAAAATCAAAACGAAAATTCGTCTTGGGATTTGGCGCTAGTTGAATTCGCAAAGGCCGAATGGCGAAATTCGCCGAAAGTGGCCGGCACGGGCAACCGGAATTTTTTCAAGCTGGGTGTGAAGCTCAAATCAGCTGGCCTCTCGTATGCCGAAATTAGAGCTGTATTGTTTCAAGAAGCGATCTATGCACGAAGCCCCGACAAACGCAGGCGCCAAATTTCGTCAGTTATCGAATCGCTGAAAATCTATCTTGGGCGCCAAGTGGGAAAGGCAGCTTAAGTGAAGACACTTGTTTGAAAAACCATTGCGAGTCTGGCAGTGTCTGGTTTGGGGTGGAGGAACTATGAAAAAATTGGCAGTGTTATTCGGTGCAGTAGCATTTGCATCGCCTGTAAATGCGGCTGTGATTGACAGGATACCTCAGTCTGATGGTTCCGATATCATTGTCATCACAGGCGTTGTTGAGGACAACGACGATGTGAAATTTAAGCAAATCGCTGCAGCCACAAGACAAGCGATTGTTTTGCTGAACAGCGAAGGAGGATCCGTTGTACCCGCACTTGAAATAGGCAGGGCCATCCGCCTTAGAGGCTTCGCCACAGCCGTGGCCAGCGATGCGCTTTGTGCGTCTGCATGCGCTCTAGCGTGGCTTGCAGGAACACCAAGGCTTGCCGGCGAGCGTGCCAACATCGGATTTCACGCATCGTATGTAGTCAACAACGGCTCAACCAGCGTGAGCGGCGTCGCCAACGCACTCATAGGGGCATATCTGAATCAACTTGGCCTCTCAGAAAACGCCATTGTCTTTGTAACCTCGGCGCCACCTGAAGGCATGGCTTGGCTTTCTGGCCAGCAGGCAAACGAATTGGGACTGAAAGTTCTCGCTCTCCAAATGCCAGCGGCATCGACAGAGGCCGAAGACACACAAACGGCTCCCGAACCTTACGATCCTATGAAGACAGTGGCGGCATTCTACAATGCGCTGTCAAACGCCGATGGCAGTGCCGCTGCAGCCCTCGTCATCCCAGAAAAGCGGGGGATCGGACCATTCAATGAAAGCTCGATCCACACTTTCTTTGGCGGGCTTAAGATTCCACTAGCGCTTGAGTCGGTATCGAGAAAAAGTTCCGACAAAGTGGTGGCTTCATACTCTTACACCCGATCTAACGGGTCGAAGTGCAAGGGCCGGGCCGAAGTTTCCACGACCTACAAATTCGGGAAGACACTCATTGGCAAAATCCGTGCACTGAACGGTTGCTAGTGGTCAGGATCGGGATACAACGATGCCAAGTTGGTGGGTAAATCACAAGCAGACCTACCGTGAGGAAACTGACGGGGGCTACATTTGGTCACCAAAGCAGAATCAAAACGGTGCTCGCAATCAGACGTACGATAATATGGCATCTGTCGAGCCGGGCGATTTCATATTCTCCTATGCTAACCAACTTATCCAACAGGTTGGTGTCGCTTCTGATCGTGGAATAACCAGCACCAAACCAGCCGAATTCGGCAGCAAGGGCGAGAATTGGAATGCTAACGGCTGGCTAGTTCCTGTGGAATGGCAGGCGCTTCAACAGCCATTGCGTCCGAAAACCTTTATTGCCGAATTTGTATCGCTACTACCGGAAAAACATTCACCGTTGTCAGCTGATGGCGACGGCAGGCAAAACGTGTATCTGGCGGCGATTTCAGATCAAATGTCCCGGCTGCTGCTTTCCAAGATTCCTGAACGGGTGACTCTCGGATCTGCGAGTGCGCACGTGCAAATCCAGAATCCAATTGTGGAGGGCGAGGAAGATCAAGTTGAACGGGCGATCGTAAACAACACGGCTATCAGTTCGACCGAAAAGTTGGAGCTTATTAAAGCACGCCGTGGACAGGGGAGGTTTAGGCAAAACCTTGAAGGCATTGAAGGTTCGTGCAGGATAACAGGGGTGACCGATCGGCGCCTTTTGAGGGCGAGCCATATTAAACCTTGGCGCCTTTGCGAAACCAACCACGAGCGACTGGATGGTCACAACGGGCTGCTGCTGACTCCAACGGTCGATTTGCTCTTCGACCACGGATACATATCTTTCAGCGATGAGGGTAACTGCCTTATCGCCGATAGGATCGCCGCATCGGAACTTGCACTTGTTGGCTTATCAAACGGCAAACTCCCGGCAAAAGCGTTCAATGAAACGCAACGTGTGTACCTGCGATACCATCGGCGCCTGTTTTCATTCGTCGAGTGAGGATCCAATGCGGCTGAACAGATTCCAATTGGTCAGGCTCTCGGCTCGCCTCCTAGCCGTCGCCATATCTTGGTGGAGCTCGACAAGCTGCGTCTTCTCACAAGATCAATGTGATCCAAACTATGACCCATGTGTTCCGATTGCCAGCGATGTAGACTGCGCCGGTGGTTCGGGAAATGGCCCTGCTTACGTTCGAGGTCCAGTGCGAGTCACTGGCACCGATATTTACGGGCTTGACAGGGATGGTGATGGCATCGGATGCGAGGGGTAGCTATTTCGAACGTCACTCGAACAGAGTCATCTGAAGTTCGAATGTACTCTCCTGCATCACCCATTTCGCATGGTGTCTCGATGCATAGCGCACCGTATTGCCAAGGCGCTGCGTTTCGTCAACCCATCGGACATCCTCCGGGACAAGTCAGGTTTGAGCTACGATTTTCTTGCTACGTTCGGCCCAAAGCTACTTGGCAGTGGGCTTGATGCCCATTTGGGGGAAGGATGATGCTGACTATTTTCGTTGTTATAGTCGTGGTCTTGGTCTGGGTGGTCTTTAGATATCGGGTGGCCCCCTTTGGCCAACGAGAACATTGGAAGTGTTTGGGCATAGCGAACAAACTTCCCGTGGATGATCGTCAAGTTGTCGCCCACATATTGGCCGATGCTATCTCGTTTGCCAAAGCACGGAAGTCGCAACCTTACGCCGACATGGCGGCGGCCTATAAAGCCATGGTGATGTATCACAAAGAGATGCGACATGGGGCAATCAAGCTGGGAGCCCACAATCGCCAAAGTCCTCTTTGGCTAGGTGCAGCCATGTGCGAAAATTGGGCTATGGTGGCTCTTTCGGCGCCGCCAACCGATCCGTTCAGAGGTGATAAAATTCGTGATGATTTGGAGGGATTTGCGAGGGCAAATCTTTCAATCACCCATTTCAACAACGCAATGCGAAAAAAATGGGATTAGGCAGGCGCCGGTCCCTCAGAAAGCTACGGCATATGAAATCATCTTCCTTGAGGATTTCACCGATAACTTTCTGAAGCCTATCCCCGAAAATGAACTCCATGGATCAATCCTTCTTGGGGTTGTCGCTCATCGGGTCGGTCTGGCTTTGATCGTTGTGTAAACCCTGTCCAAGCTGGACGCCTTGCGATGTGTGGTTCTGGTCCGCCGATCTGTCGAAAACGTCCCGGAGATGAAAGAAGGGTGGCAGGCGTCCCGCAGCTACCAGCTCCGCCAGCGAGAGACCCTGAATAGCCTTGCGTTTTGCCTTAGTCGATTTGCTGTTCAATTGGCTTTCGCTGAGTTTTGCTGATTTTCCATTATGTCCGATATGACTCTGCGGACTGTGGACCGGCTCAACCCTGTCACGAGAGCAATTCGGCTCGGGCTTCTTTCACCCAAATGCATTTCGATGATCCGGAGCGTCTTCTTTTAAGTCTGCGGGCGACGATACATCAGTCGATTTTCAGGCATTGAGGACCTCTTTGAATGGGCCTTCGGCGCCCTAAAGCGCCAACTGCATCGCCCTTGCGGAGGGCAGGTATCGATAGAGAGTTGGAAGGGAAACGCCCAGCCGCTCCGCCACCTCTTTTACGGTGATAGCGGGATCCCCTAGCAGGGCCTTTGCAGCCGAAAGATCGGACTCCTTCAGCGAACGTGGGCGGCCCCCAAGCTTGCCCTTCGCCTTGGCGGCAGCAAGACCGGCGAGGGTCCTTTCACGGATGGTGGATCGTTCCCACTCCGCCAAAGCACCAAAGACATGAAAAATCAGACGACCGCCGGGTGATCCTGTTTCCAGTTGTTCGGTTATGGAGCGGAGTTCAATGCCACGCTTATTTAGACCCTCGACGGTATCGAGAAGCTGGCGAAGCGAACGGCCCAAGCGGTCAAGTTTCCAGACGATCAGTGTGTCGCCGGAACGAACGAAGTCCAGTGCCTTGGCTAGCTCTGGACGATCACGCTGTGCCCCAGACGCCTTTTCGAGGAAGACCTTTTCAACGCCTTCTCGGTCCAGTGCCTGCAATTGCAGATCGAGCGATTGTTCAACGGTCGAAACCCGGGCGTAGCCAATCTTCAAAAGGGAGCACCTCTCAAAACTCATTCGTCACTCTGCTATTGATATAGAGGTTTCGAGATACGGTTTCAAGACACAGGAAGGGTGCGGATCCTCCTTTCCAATGTCCTTTGCGCTTCCATCTCCAAAACCTTCGTTTAAGAGAGCGTGGACCCGAACGGCCTCGCCCGGTATGTTCCAAAGAAAACGGGGCCGATATGATACTTTCGCCATCTGATCCAGATATCCAGACCATCGTCGGACGTATCGAAAACGGCGACCTTGATCTACAGCCGGACTTCCAGCGTGGCGAAGTCTGGTCCACTCAAAAAAAGAGACGCCTCATAGATAGCATTTTGCGAAATTGGTATATCCCGCCAATTCACACCGTCTTAGTTCCAGAAAGCAATAAGCAAGATGTCCTCGACGGACAACAGAGACTGGTAGCGATACGGGATTTTGTGCGCAATCTCTATCCTGTAGATGGTAATATACAGCCATTCGATCCAGCGATAAGCCGCCTTGATGGTCTGTACTACACAGATCTTCCTAAGGACGCCCGGCGTCTGTTCGATACGTTTACGATCAGAGTAATGAGAGTGACTGACTATCGGCCCGAGGAGCCGGGGGAGTTATTTTTTAGGTTAAATGCGATCACAAACGTAACCGCTGCTGAACAGCGCAACGCTTTTTACGGTCCGGTCAGGCAGCAGGTGAAAGAACTTGTCCAATATTTTGAGGAGTCGGGAGGTTCGGCCTCTCTCGGCTTCTCAAACTCTAGAATGGCTTATGACGATGTACTGTCGAAGTTTTTATGCACGATGGAGGCTGGTTCTTTATCAGTCAAGCTGACTGCAAACGTCGTATCTGATCGATTTAGAATGGATGAGCCATTTACTCCAACGTTAGTATCCTATGCCAAAGAGGCAATTGCGACGTTTGAATTGTTGAAGAGTTACTCCAAAGAGACGAAATTCAATAAAGCGACGATGCTGTCGTGGCTGATATTCTGTGCGACATTCTCGCTACATAAGAAAACGCCTGATATTAAAAGCAATAGCGACTTCCTTTTTACATTTGAAATGATGAAAACAATAGCCAGTGACAAGGATATTGCCTCCAATATTGATGGTAAGCTTGCAATCAGAAAGGAGTGGGAAAGCCTTTTTAGCATTTACAGTGACCGTTCAACTTCACGAGTGCTTGACATATCATCAGTTGTATTGCGTGATTTCGTCATACATTTCGCTTATCTGTGCGCAACGTCCGGTGATGTAGATAGACTTCCCATAAATGACACAAAGAGAGCCATCCTAATTAAGGTGCTCGAAGGATGGGGTTCGGGACCGGAGTACCTGTCGGAGCGTAATCTCGAAAAGCTGCTGACCCCGGCATCGTGGGGGAGGCTGCTGTGAGGCGGGCTGAGGCCAGTGACAACTGGCAAAGACTGAGGTCATCCAAGCCCTTTTCGTCGAGACTGGTTCGAATTGAGTATTCGGGGATCGCAGGCCTGTTTGATGGCCACGTGGATTTTTCGTCTCCAATCACCATGGTCTGCGGATTGAATGGCGTTGGAAAAAGTCTTCTGCTGCGTCTGGTTTGGGCTGCGCTCGACTGGGAGTCTGGAAAGAGTATCGCCCCACTGGTTGGTCGGATCGCAAATGGTAAGGTCACGGTTTCGCTGAGAGCCAATAATACGCCGATCACTCGGCTCATCGACGGAAATCAGTTAACAGTCGATGATGTGATCCCAGATAATGTCGGAATTTCGTATGTTGACGCACCCAAGACAGCAATCGAACTATTTAGCTTCTTCGCTCAGGTCGAAAGTATAGATGATATTCTGAACGGGATTGACCCGATACCTCTCGACGATGAAGACCTCGCAACGCTGAAGTATATGACAGGCAAATCGTATAGCGAAGTTGGAATATTTGAGATCGAAGGGTTTGATAGTATCAAACCATTTTTCAGAGCGAAGGAATATGGCATAGAGTACGATGTGAAGACAATGAGTCTTGGGGAGATCTCTTGTTTTTATATGCTATGGTTGTTTCGGAGGGCGAAATCTGGATCATTCTATTTTATTGATGAGCCGGAAACATTTATTTCACCGATGTCACAATCGTCAATGATGGATTACATTGCTCGTGTCACCTTAGAAAAGAAACTTAGTGTTCTTCTATCAAGCCATTCGACGAGAATGATGGGTCGGTTATCCAAGCAGGACCTTGTTCTGATGTTCGCAACGCCGCTTGGAACAAAGTTCTATGATAACAGTAAATGGAGGCGGTTTCTCCAAGATATGGGTATGTCATCAGGGAGAAGGCATGTTCTGTTGGTAGAGGACAGGCTGGCCAGAGTCTTCTGTGGGAATCTACTTAGCAAATTTGATATGGCGTTGTTGTCTGAGTCTGAGTTGCTTGATGTCGGCGGAGAGGCCATCATAACAGAATTGCGGAAAAAGTTTCCTAGGCACACAAAAGATCTGAAAATCGTTGGCATATATGACGCTGATATAGAAGTGCGAGGTAGTAGAAAGCCGATATGGCCATTCGTGAAATTGCCGGGGGAATTGAGTGTCGAGGCTGCATTTAAAAAAATTGTTACGGATTCTCCAGTTAAGGTCTCAACTTATCTCAATCGTGCGGCGGATGACATTGAGATTGCTAATGCAAAGTTGGCTGGTGCAGACATGCATGATTGGACGTTCGAAATGGCAAACGGCTTGGGATTTGAGTACGACGTTCTGGTTTCGCTGCTAACAAACGCATGGTTGTCCGAGCAGGGAAATGAGACCGCTGCCCAAGAGTTTGTGACTGACGTGCGCAAAAAGACCGAGTCGGTGCCGGTGGCTGACGATGAAGGGTGACTGCTCCGTAACTTGCATTGCCGGGCGTCCAGAACCTTTTATGGGCCGTTGGACAGAGAAAAGTATGGAAGGATAGCAGCTTTGAGAGGGAAAAGGTTCCAACTGCCTGTGCTTTTTGTTGTTTGGTGTGCTGTTTGCATGTGCAGCGCCACAGCGAAGGACTACGGAGTGCAGGGTGAGTGGACGGAGAACGAGAAGTGGTGCGGCACACCTGATGTGGTTTCCATTGACCCGAAAAAGCTTGGGGGTATGGAGTTTGTTTGCAATTTCGAGGGCGGTGATGCGTCGAATACCAAGCACTGGGTGATGAAGGGCAGGTGTTCGGGTGAGGGGGAGTATGAGGATGGTTCTAAGCCTCCTCTTGCTCAAATCGATCTGTTTGTCGTCAGCGAGATATTGACAATTCGAATCCATGACACCGCTAGGTCAGATTGGCGTCTCGCAGTAAAATGCAAATGACTTTCTCACGGGGGTGACATGATTTTTATGCGCAGTACGCTTTGTCTCTTGGTGGCCTTTGCGCCGTTCTCGGCCAGCGCAGCTGACAGGCTTCCCTTTCCGGACGGTTCATATGCGTCCAACGCAAAGTTCTGCAAAATGAGCAGGGAACAGGCCTACAATGTGTCGGAATTTGCCCTTTATGACATCCGGGGGAGCGAACTTTCGAACTATGAGACTGCCTGCACCGTGAAAGGCGTCTCAGTCAAAGGGGACACCGTAAAATTCAAGCAGGTGTGCGAGACTGAGGGCGAAAGCACGGTCGACAAGGTGGCTTGGAAGAAGCTCAGCGTAAACAGCTTCTCGGACGAGAAAGGCCAAGTCTGGACGGGGTGCGGTCGCTTTGTGGAATGATCCAATGCGTCCGTCTTCTCGAGTACTTTTGGGTGTGGCGCTTGCGTTCTGTCCACTGCCGGCGGGCGTCGGCGTTGCGGCCAGCTTCGATTGTCGAAAGGCCTCAAGCAGAGAAGAGCGCCTGATTTGCACAAACCGGAATCTGTCGGACCTTGACGGCCAGATGGCGGACGCATTTAAGGCGGCTCGCCGAAAATCCAACGATAAGGATGCTCTTCTGGCTGATCAGAAGGATTGGCTGGAAACACGAAGCATGTGCGTACTTCGTGGCGATAAGGCGATGCAGATCAGTTGCCTGATCTCTGCAACTGAAAATCGTCGGGATGAGTTGCTGAACCTTACAATGAGTGGCGAGTTGGCACCGGAAGGTAGCGCCGCCACGATGTCGAACTCCATTGTCGGTCGACGAATCCAAAGCCGTTGTCACATGGATTATTGCGGCTGGTTTAGCATCGAGAAGCGCAGCATCGCCGCTCGTGCGCCAGATGGTGTCCTCTACAAGGTTGAAAGTCGGTATTGGGAATCAAGACATCCCGAAGGCACGTATGACACGCCGGCTCCTTTGAAAGATAATGGGCGAGGCGATTGGTATGCGTTCTGTTCGCTGACACGTCCGGCGACGATGTTCCACGACAGCACTGAAAACAACTGGGTCGTCTCGACGCTATCCCCTAACGATCAAGGTGGGATTTTTGGCTACAATGAGTCGGCATACACGGAATATTTCGCCGCCTGCCACGATATCGAAATCACTGATGTCTATGGTCCGATGATCTCGAAGGCAAAGCGATTGGGTTACCGGGTTGATGCAGAAGCGGTAAAGCAGGAGCGGTTGTCTGATCCGATGGATTATCTGTCGGAATAGCGCATTCAGACGGAAGCGAACGTTTTGCTAGTCTTTCTGCCCGTTCAATTTCGACAGGACCACCAGCCGGTTTGCGTGTGCGTAGCTGTATAGCATCCGCATATCCTTGTGCCCGGACATCGATTGGACCTCAGGCGCAGTGAGCCCAAGTTCGAAAAATCGACTTATCGCTTCGTGACGGAGATCGTGGAAACGCAGATCATTCACGCCGGCCCGTTTGGCCAGCCGTCGCCACGCTTGAGAAAGGGCACTCGGCGAGATTGGAAATACCCGCTCTTCGATTTTTGCAACGGAATCCAAGATTGCGATAGCGGTGTTCGACAAGGCTATGGTTCGAGATTCGCCATTCTTCGATGTGCGAATGAAAATATGGTCCTTGCCGATTTGGTCCCATCGCAGAGCAAGGAGTTCTCCTCTGCGCATTGAGGTCTCTTTGGCGAGCAGAAGAATGGGCAAGAGGTGTGGGTTTCGACTTGCCCTGACGGCAACGAGAAGCTGGGCGCCCTCAGCTGCTGTCAGTCGGCGTTGCCGTCTGTCTGAAAACACAGGGATGACTAATTTCCTAGTGAGATTCTCGATGGGTATGCGCCAAATCGAGCTAGCTATCTCGAAGAGATGACTGAGGATAGCTAGTTGTCGGCGCACCGTGCTGGCGCTGACTTCTTCGAGCCGTCCGTCACACCATTCTTGAAGATGCTCCCTGCGTAATTCGCTCAGTTTCAATTGAGCCATGGGATGTCGGAGAAATCGTTCGAGAACCCACCGTTCCATATTTAGGTGGCCACGTTTTGCAGGGGAGATAGCGTCTCGATAGCGAGCCAAAAGGTCAGCGAGTGTCGAGGTCTTTAGGATCGAACGATCCGGGATCAGGCCCTCTCGTTCAATTTCCAGTTCGGTGGCTTGAACCCAGCAAACGGCATCGCTGCGATAGGTGAAAGTCCGACCAATCGATCTGTGTCCGCTTTTGCGAACCATGGCCTGCCATTTCTCGCCCCGCTTTCGAATTGTGCCCAAAGTCTCTCTCCGTGTGACAAGAGTGTGACACCGAGCGGCTGGCACCTTGGATGACTGGACGACGCCTTACTGCTGTCGCCAGAAAGCAAGTGATTTTAAGGGATTGGATGGTGGGCGTGACAGGGATTGAACCTGTGACCCCTGCAATGTCAATGCAGTGCTCTCCCGCTGAGCTACACGCCCATCCGAAGCCGCGCATACACCATTTTTGGTCCAGCGCGTCAATAGCCGGAAAAGGGAAAGAAAGGCTCGTTTTGCCGCGCCGCCGACGAAGCGGCGAGATCACACTGTGCGCGCTTCAGGCGGCCTGAAGCATTTTTTCGACCTCATTGACGAGATCGCGCAGGTGGAAGGGCTTGGACAGCACCTTGGCGTCTTTCGGCGCCTTGGAATCGGGGTTGAGCGCGACGGCCGCGAAACCGGTGATGAACATCACCTTGAGGTCGGGATCGATCTCGGTGGCGCGGCGGGCGAGTTCGATGCCGTCCATCTCCGGCATGACGATATCGGTCAGCAGCAGGGAGAAGGGTTCTTCGCGCAGCCGCTCGTAGGCGCTGGCGCCATTGTCGAAATCGCTGACGTGATAGCCGGCCCGCTCCAGTGCCTTGACCAGGAACCGGCGCATGTCGTCGTCGTCTTCCGCCAGCAGAATGCGTGCCATCTTGTCCCGTCCGAATCACCCCAGCCGAGCCTGCCGTCCCGGCAAGCCCGTTAACCATCCTGTATATGAGGAGCTGACGGTAAACATCAAGTGAACGTTGGCTGCATTAATCCTGATTTGACGGGGTTCCTGACATGCCGAAATGCTGGACATGCGGCCGATGAGGTGGCAGTTTCCCATCATGATGCATTGCTGTTTCCGGGTTCGTTCAAATTGACGACGGCAGCCGAAGATTTTTCGGTCGTTCCACCCTTCGAAATCCGATCGGGCGCCGAGCAGCGCGTTCCCTTCGTCTTCAACTCACCGCATAGCGGCCGCTATTATCCAGACCGCTTCCTGGCCATGGCGCGGCTCGACCGGAACGCCATCCGCCGCTCCGAGGACTGCTATGTCGACGAGCTGTTCGGCGGCGCGGTGGCGCTGGGCGCGCCGATACTGGCGGCGAATTTTCCGCGCGCCTACCTCGACGTCAACCGCGAGCCCTGGGAACTCGACCCGCGCATGTTCGCCGAGCCGGTGCCGTCCTTCTGCAACATCCGCTCGGCGCGCGTTGCCGGCGGGCTCGGCACCGTGCCCAAGCTGGTGGGTGAGGGGCTCGACATCTATTCCGGCCGTCTGCCGCTGGCGGAGGCCGTCCAGCGCATAGAGGCGGTCTACAAACCCTATCACGAGACGCTGAAGCGGCTTTTGACCAGAACCCATGCCAGGTTCGGCTATGCCGTGCTGATCGACTGCCATTCGATGCCGGCGAGCATCAGGGTGGGCGACAGCGGCCTGCGGCCGGATTTCATCGTCGGCGACCGTTTCGGCATCTCGGCCACGGCGGCCCTGACCGAAACGGCGATCGGCCTGCTCATCGGCATGGGCTACACCGTCGCCCACAACAAACCCTATGCAGGCGGTTTCATCACCGAGCATTACGGCCGGCCGGCGCGCCACCTGCATGCGCTGCAGATCGAGGTCAATCGCGGCCTCTACATGAATGAGCGGACGTTCCAGAAATCGGCCGGCTTCGATGCGCTGGCCGACGATATGGCGCGCTTTTCGGCCGACCTGATGGCGATGCCCGACCACCACTTCGTCGACCTGCCACTGGCCGCCGAATGACGCCGGAGCGGCGGCTGTTCATGCAATCCCGCGCTGGCCATCCCGCAGCGTAAAAAAAGACCGCATCGTTTGCACGACACGGTCGAAGTCTAGGGAGGAAACGCCCAAGGAGGGCATGGACAGGAAAACCTGTCCGAGAACAAATTTATTGTGCGATGCACAAATGTCAATCGATCCCACGCTTTTTTAATTCACTCTGATGTGAAAATGCGTTTCGATGGTCCCGATGTGTGACATTTCGGCAACGCTGATGTCTCTGATAAATCGATAAACCGGCTTGTTTTGGCGGGAAAGTGCCGCCAGACCGGTTGGCACTCTGCAATGCGGGAGAATCACGTGGACATCAGCATCGATTTCATGCGCCGGATCGCGCAAGCGGCGGCGGCTGAAACCCTGCCGCGTTTCCGCGCACAGGGCGCGGTGGCCAACAAGGAAAAAGGCAGTTTCGACCCGGTCACCGAGGCCGACCGCGAGGCCGAGCGCGCCATCCGGGCGCTGATCTCGGCTGAGTATCCCGATCACGGTATCCTCGGCGAAGAACATGGCAGCGAAAACATCTCCTCAAGGCATGTCTGGGTGATCGATCCGATCGATGGCACCCGCGCCTTCATCTCAGGCTTGCCGGTGTGGGGAACGCTGGTCGGATTGACGGTCGACGGTGACGCCGTCGCCGGCATGATGGCGCAGCCCTTCACCGGCGAGCTGTTCTACGCCAACGCTTCCGGCTCCCACTACGAAGGCCCCGGCGGGCCGCGGAAGCTGTCGACCCGCAAGAGGACGAAGCTTGACGAGGCGACCTTGTTCACCACCACGCCGGCGCTTTTCAAGGGCGAGGCGCGCACCCGCTACGACGCGTTCGAGAAACAGATCCAGCTCGCCCGCTACGGCGCCGATTGCTACGCCTTTGCCATGATTGCCTCGGGCAGCGTCGACATCGTCGCCGATCCCGGATTGAAACCCTACGACATCGTGGCGCTGATCCCGATCATCGAAAAGGCCGGCGGCGTCGTCACCACATTCGAGGGCGGTCCGGCGGAAAAGGGCGGCGACATCCTGGCCGCCGCAACGCCGGAGCTTCACGCGGCTGCAATGGCAGCCTTGCGCGGCTGATAGTCGACCCGATCAGCGCGGCTTGATCGAGCGCTGGAATTCCGCCGGCGTTCGCCCGTAGACCTGCCTGAACGCTGAGCTGAAATGACTGTGGCTGGAGAAGCCGAGGTCCAGGCCGAGCGTGGTCAGATTGTCGTAGCAGCCAAGCAGGTCGAGCGCGCGCGCCAGCCGCAGGCGCAGATGGTAGCGATAGAGCGGCATCGCCTCGACCTGCTGGAAAACCTGCGTGAGATAAACCGGTGATACCCCGACTTCAGCGGCGATCTCGGCCAGCGTCCAGCGCCGCGAAAGATCCGAGGACAGGACGAGCTTGGCGCGATCGACCAGCTTCTGCCGGCCAGCGCTGGCGCCGGCGGCATGCGAGGTGCGCTCGCCGAGGGAGCGCCGCACCAGCGTCAGCGCCAGGGTTTCGGCCTCCAGAGTTTCGGCAATGTTGCGGCTCAGGCTGTGGCGCAGCACCGCCACCAGCGCCTGAGCCCGCGGGTCGATGCGGCGGCGCTGACGACGAAACGCCACGGCGCTGCCCGAGCGCAACTGCTCCTTCGGCGTCAACTCCTGCAGTTGCGCCTCCTCGACAACGAGATCGAGGCAGGAATCGCCACCCTCGACGGGATGGCTGATCCGGTAGCCTTCGGCGTTGTTGAAGAACAACAACTGGTTGGCTTCGGCGACCGCATCGTTGCGGCCGACATGGCGCACGAAGACGCCGCGGTAGGGAAACACAAGATGCGTGGCAGCGGTGCACTCTTCTTCGCTCTTGTGCCGGCATTCGCCGCTGCAGAGGACATCCCTCACCCTGACGGTGCCGGTGTCCAGAAGCGTCTGTACCGTGAACTGCGACATGGTGAGCTGAGACATGGCCGTTGCATTCTACCCTTGCGCCGAAAGCTGCTCCGGCACATTAGGCGATTGGCTTGTCCAAACCTGTCAGGAGACTTCACCTGTCAGGCCCTTCGTGCGGCCATGGCTCAGTCCCACAAACGGCGCATGTATTCGCAGTGAGCGTCGCTGCGCGACAGGCCGATGTCCTTGAGCTGTTCGTCGGTCATTTCGAGCAAGGCAAGGCGGCTTCGGCGCCTTTCCAGTTGACGGCCGATCCAGTTGGCCGCCGCGATGCCTTGTGTCCGCAAGGACCGCCGGAACGTCGCGGTTTGAGTTGTCGGCTGATGTGCGAGGCATTGCGCTGCATGATCGGGGCGCATCGCTCAGGCTTCCCCGTTGCCGGCCACTGATGCGCCGGCTTCGTTCAGCGCAATCGCGCATTCCTCACAGCAGACCTCGACGGTCTTGCCGCCGACCTTGACGCGGATCGGATTGGCGTCCAGCTGGCAATCGCAGGCAGCGCAGGTTTTCTCGGTCATGACGTCATCTCCTTGGCGTTCGGTTCGACACGGAGAGATGAGCATTCCGGGGCGGCACCGGCTGTCAGAATCTTTAGCTCTTTGTGTGCTGCCGGCGCTGCTCCTGACAGAAGGCTGTCAGCAGGCGCAAGCTCAAGGCGCCGTAACATGCAGCGCCGGCGGCATCAGGCTGTGGGGTCGTCGTTGCCGGGTATGAAGGCGTCGAAGGCGGCGAGCAACTGCTCGCGATAGACATCGGCCTCCTGCAGGATCTCGTGTTTCGAGCCATCGATCATCAGCAGCGAGCCGAGGCGCAGACGCCTGGCGTAGGCTTCCACGGCCTTGGTCGAGACGACCTGATCGGCGCCGGCGGCGATCATCAGCAGCGGCACCTGGATCCTGGCCATGAAGTCGGGCTCGCTGATGGCTTCGCCTGCCTTGATTGCCGCCTGCAGCCAGCGGATCGTCGGCCCGCCGAGCGCCAGTTGCGGATAGTGCTCGTAGATTTTCGTGTTGCGCTGATAGCGCCCGGGGTCCGATGTCACCTTGTTGAGGGCGAAGGGCAGGGTTTCCCTGGGACGCGGACCCCAGGCGGCGTAGAGCCGACCGAGGCCGAGAAAGCACAATACCGAGCAGACGCGGCGCGCCGTTTTTGCCGACACGGGCGAGTCGGGCACCGTCAGGAAAGGCGCAATCAGCACCATTCGACGCACCCGGTTGACCATCGACGGCGCCGCGAGCAGCGCGATCACGGCGCCCATCGAATGGGCGAGGATGTAATACGGGCCGCGGCAGTCGGGCAGCACGATGTCCTCGAAGAACTGTTCGAGGTCGCCGGTGTAATCGTAGAAGGAGCGGACATAGCCGCGTTGCGGGTCGGCGATCAGCCGGTCGGAATCGCCCTGGCCGCGCCAGTCGAGCGTGGCGACGCCGAGGCCGCGGTCGGTCAGGTTGCGGATGGTTTCGAAATACTTCTCGATGCACTCGTTGCGGCCGGGCAGCAGCACGACGGTGCCTTTCAGCGGCCGAGTGACCGCGGCAAACAGGCCGTAGCGGATCTTCTTGCCGTCGCGCGTGGTGAAAAAGCCGCCGGCGACATTTTGCGGCGGCGGATTGCCTGGCGTGGGATGGAAGAGATCCGTCATTAGGCGCTTGCGTCTTCGTGGTGTCTCACCCGGCAGGGCGTCGGCATGGTGATAGACGCCAATGGATGAAAAGCAAAGGGAGGACGCCAAGGGGGCGGACGAACGACAAGCAAGGCCGGAAGCAGCCTGCGGCGGCGTGCTTCCGGCCTCTGTCGATCCGGGAGGAAGGGACGTTACACCCGGTCGGCCTCGTCGCGGCGCTTTCATCCGGCGCCGCCTGGTTCTTTATCCTGGGGGCACTCTAGCGCCGGCCGGCTGAACGGGCGCCGAAGCAGCGGTTCATCTGCCGTTCATCGACGCCTCGATTGGCGCTCTTCAAAAATCCTTGAAATGAGCTTTTGCGCTCCCCAAATGTCGGATGCAGCCGCCGATGTCGGGGCTGCTGGTCCACCCGAAACGCCTTTCCAGGGTTTCGCACCGGCCACACGCAAACATGTTGCTCAACAGGAGAACACCTCATGCGTCACGTTGATTTTTCCCCGCTCTATCGCTCGACCGTCGGCTTCGACCGCCTGTTCACCATGCTCGACTCGCTGGCCCAGCCCGATGGCGCGCAGACCTATCCGCCCTACAACATCGAGCGCACCGGCGAGGACGCCTATCGCATCTCGATGGCGGTTGCCGGCTTCTCGGACGAAGAGATTTCGATCGAAGCCCACCGCAACGTGCTGACCGTCAAGGGTGAGCGCAAGGAAGAGGGCAATGGCGAAGGCTCCGAGCTGCTCTACCGCGGCATTGCCTCGCGTTCGTTCGAGCGCCGCTTCCAGCTTGCCGACCATGTCGAGGTCGTCGGCGCCACCCTGAAGAACGGCCTGCTTTTCGTCGACCTTAAGCGCAACATCCCCGAGGAGCTGAAGCCGCGCAAGATCGCGATTACCGCCTCTTCGGCCAACGCCAAGCAGATCGAGGCCAAGAACGCCGCGTGATCAAGACGGCGGCGTCACAACGCCCAAGGTTGAAAGCGTCTCCTCCCGAGACGAAAGCGGCGCCGCGAGGCGCCGCTTTTTTTCGCCGCAGCCTCTGTCACCCCAACCGAAGAGTTCTGGCTCTTTTGCGGCGGGCGCCGTCTTCCCATGAAGGGCGATGTCTGATCTTTCGGCTGATTTTTCCCTGGCCCTAACGGCAACCATTGCGGTGACCTTCCTGCTGGCCGGCATCGTCAAGGGCGTTACCGGTATGGGACTGCCGACGTTGGCGATGGGGCTGCTGGGCACAATCATGCCGCCGGTCGCCGCGGCTTCGCTGCTGATCGTGCCGTCCTTCGTCACCAATATCTGGCAGCTGTTTGCCGGCCCGAGCTTCGGATGGATCCTCAGGCGGCTGTGGCTGATGATGGTCGGCATCGTCGCCGGCACGCTGGCCGGCTCATGGCTGCTGGCCAGCGACAATGTCAAATGGACGACGGCCGGCCTCGGGGCGGCGCTGATCGTCTATGCCGTCTATACGCTGCTGGCGCGGCAGTTGACGGTTCCCGCGTCAGCCGAGCGCTGGTCGTCGCCCATCGTCGGTTTCCTTACCGGCATCGTCACCGGCGGCACCGGCGTGTTCGTCGTGCCCGCTGTACCTTACATTCAGGCGCTGGGCTTGAGCCGTGACGATCTGATCCAGGCGCTCGGCCTGTCCTTCACCGTGTCGACGATCGCGCTCGCTGCCGGCCTTGCCTCGCACGGCGCGTTCCAGGTCGGGCATGTCGCCATGTCGTCGCTGGCGGTTGCGCCGGCCTTGCTCGGCATGTGGCTCGGACAGTTGCTCCGGCAGCGGATCAGCCCGGCGACCTTCCGGCGCTGGTTTCTTGTTTTCCTGATCTTGCTTGGCCTCGAGCTTTTGGCGCGGCCTTTCCTTGCTTAGCGACCGGTGCCGGTTGCGAGAACGGCCTCGATGTTTTGCCGGTGGACGGGCTCGTACAGCGCGAAGTACTCGACCGCGCCCGTGGCGAATATGTCGGCGCCGAAGGTTTTCAGATCCTGCTTCGCAAGATCAGGCTCACGCCGGCAGCGAAGCAGTTTTTGAACGTAGGCTTGCGTGGCGGCGATGAGGCCTTTGTCGTAGCCGCCTCGCTCAATCGCTTCGAGCGAGCCGTGATTGGGCAAGATGCGGTCTATCGGCCACCCGCTCATGCGTTCGAGATCGACCAGATGTTGCGCCAGCCGATCCGCCTCGCTGACATAGGTGATCGGATCCTCGAGCGTGTCGCCCGCCAGGAGCAGGCCGGTTTCGGGCATGAACAGCACCGTGCCGTCATGGCTGTGGATTTCGACCTGACGCAGTTCGACGGCGATCGATCCAACGGCGAGGTCAAGACTGCCTGCGAAGGTCCTGTTCGGCAGCACGAGAGGCTTGATCGGTGGAACACCGCTTTCGATCTCAGCCCGGTTGTTCGCGAGCGCCGAGGCGGTGAGCGTGTTGGCGATAATCTCGCAATCCTGAAACACCTCATTGCCGGCAATATGATCGTCATGCCAGTGGCTGAGCACGACCCGGATCGATGTTGCGCCCATGTCTTCGAGCGTCTGCCTGATGAAGCGCGCGTGAGGCAGCGAAATATGCGTGTCGTAGACAAGCGCCTGCGAACCATCGACGATCGCATAGGTGCAGATGCCGAGGGCATAGGCGCCGTCGTCCAGCCAGTTCGGCTCGTCCGACCAGGCGCGAACGCCGTCAACGCGGCCATCGTAGAAGCCGAGCACGTTTGGCGCCGGGCGAACCAGCCGCATGGTTGAGCCGAGAGGTGGCTTTGTCATTGGCGCGGTCTCGCGGGTTCAGGCGATCATCTGGCCGAAGCGATCGACCTCATCTGAAGTCGTGGCAAAGCTGGTGACGAAGCGATAGAGCAACTCGTCCTCGCCGACATGGCCGTCGAAGCCGTGCGGCCTGTGCCAGTCGTAAAAGGCTGCGCCGACGGATTGCAGCCTTTCGGCTTCCGCCTTTTTCATCACCGCGAACACCTCGTTGGCCTGCGGCAACCAGGCGAGCTTCGCCGTTGCCGAATCCTCGATCGCAGCCGCCAGGCGCGCGGCCATGGCATTGGCATGACGGGCCGTGTCCAGCCACAGGCCGTCCGTGAAGTAGGCGTCGAACTGCGCTGCGATGAAGCGCGACTTGGAGAACAGCTGTGCGGCGCGCTTGCGCAGGAAGGACAACTCCTTGGCGCGGTCTAGATCGAACAGCACCACCGCTTCGGCGCACCAGCAGCCGTTCTTGGTGCCGCCGAACGAGACGATGTCGACGCCGCGCTTCCAGGTCATTTCGGCCGGCGTCGTCTCAAGCGCGACCAATGCGTTGGCAAAACGGGCGCCGTCCATATGCAGCGGCAGGGAAAAGCGTTTGGCGATCTCCGAAATGGTGGAAATGTCGTCGAGCCCGTACACTGTGCCGACTTCGGTCGATTGGGTGATCGAGACGGCCGTCGGGCGTCCCCAATGGACGATTTCGGGTGCGAAACGGGCGACGGCGCGTTCAAGGTTGTGCGGATCGATCTTGCCCAGGGCGCCGTCGACAGCATGGAGACGCGAGCCGCCGCTGAAATATTCCGGCGCGCCGCATTCGTCCTCGATGATGTGCGATTCGCGGTGCGCAAAGGAAATGCCGCCGGGCTTGTTGTAAGCGGCCAGGGACAGCGAGTTGGCCGCCGTGCCGGTAGCGACGAAGAACACCGCGACCTCGCGTTCGAAGATCTCGCTGAAACGCTGGTAGACGGCCCGGTCGAGATCGCCATCGCCATAGGCGGTCGAAAAGCCGCCAGCATTGGCTGACAGCCCGGCGGCAATGTTGGAATGGACGCCCGCCCAGTTGTCGGATGCAAAGAACATCAGGAAAGTCCCTGCCTGGTTGAGAAAGTCTGGTTGCGACAAGAGCGCGACCATGGCCGTTTCGGGGTTTGACGCGCAAGGGCCAAGGGCTGAAAAAGCGGTAAAGCCAAAGGCGATCACGAAGGAGTGCCGGGACCGAAATTTCGTTTCAACAGCGCCCGACGTAATTTTCTGTCGCCAAACGTCCAAGAATTTGGTGAATCGGTCTTGTGTGCGCCCAGGATTTCTGCCATAAAAATTTAGGACAGTAGTGCTGTCTTATTTTGTCGCACAAGTCAGGCTGGATTGGCGTATCATTTGGGCCACTCCGGCCGTTGCCGCGAGCGACGGGTAGACGGCTCGGCTGTGGCCTGTACGATACCGGATACGAACCGGCGGTGCACCGCACGGTCCGCCAAGGATTTCGAAAAGACGTGCCGCAAGAATGAGAGCGGAAGCCAGTCGCTTCCCAAGGTAGACCAGCGCCCCAAATGCTAGACGTGCAAGGGGCCGGATCGGAGGACAGGACGATGACGGAACTGACGCCATCTGCGATTATCGGCCAGGCCGCGCAGACGAAAGCGGCAGCCGTTAAAAATACCGTTCTGACCAAAGAAGGCCGAACCACCAACGGCCTGACCGGCAACGGTATGGCCGCGCAGGGTCTCTACGATCCGCGCAACGAGCATGACGCGTGCGGCGTCGGCTTCATCGTCAACATGAAGAACGTGAAGTCGCACCAGATCGTCAAGGACGGGCTCTTCGTGCTCGAAAACCTGACGCATCGCGGCGCTGTCGGCGCCGATCCGCTGATGGGCGACGGCGCCGGCGTGCTGGTGCAGATTCCCGATCATTTCTTCCGCGAAGAGATGGCGGCCCAGGGCGTCGAACTGCCGGCGGCAGGCCAATACGGCGTCGGCCACTGGTTCATGCCGCAGGATGCGGCACTGCGCGCCCATATCGAAGAGATCATCGCCGAATCGGCGCTGTCAGAAGGGCTGCCGCTTTTAGGCTTTCGCGACGTGCCAGTCGACAATTCATCGCTGTCGAAGGCGCCCGATATTGCGGCCTCCGAACCGTTCCATCGCCAGGTCTTCATCGGCCGCACATCGGACATTCCAGATGACGAGGAATACGAGGCCAGGCTGTACCTGCTGCGCAAGGTGATTTCCGGCCGTATCTACGCCGAGAACAACAACAAGGATATCGGCGCCTACTGTGTGTCGCTATCGGCGCGTACCATTGTCTACAAGGGCATGTTCCTGGCCTACCAGGTCGGCGCCTATTACAAGGATTTGTCGGATCCGCGTTTCGAGACCGCGCTGATCCTCGTCCACCAGCGCTTCTCGACCAACACCTTCCCGTCCTGGAAGCTGGCGCACCCCTACCGCATGGTCGCGCATAATGGCGAGATCAACACGGTGCGCGGCAACAACAACTGGATGGCGGCGCGCCAGGCCTCGGTCGATTCCGAACTGTTCGGCAACAACATCTCGAAGCTGTGGCCGATCTCCTATGACGGCCAGTCCGACACGGCGTGCTTCGACAATGCGCTCGAGTTCCTGTTCCAGGGCGGCTACAGCCTCAGCCATGCCATGATGATGCTGATCCCCGAAGCGTGGGCCGGCAACAAGCTGATGGATGCCGACCGCAAGGCTTTCTACGAATACCATGCAGCCCTGATGGAGCCGTGGGACGGGCCGGCCGCGGTCGCCTTCACCGACGGCCGCCAGATCGGCGCCACGCTCGACCGCAACGGGCTGCGGCCGGCGCGCTACATCGTCACCGACGACGACCGCGTCATCATGGCGTCAGAGGCCGGCGTGCTGCCGGTGCCGGAGGAGAGGATCGTCAAGAAGTGGCGGCTGCAGCCCGGCCGCATGCTTCTGATCGACCTCGCCAAGGGCCGCATCATTTCCGACGAGGAGATCAAGTCGGAGATCGCCACCAGGCATCCCTACAAGACCTGGCTCAACAACACGCAGCTGATCCTCGAGGATCTGAAGCCGGTGGAGCCGCGCGCGCTGCGCAAGGATGTCAGCCTGCTCGATCGCCAGCAGGCTTTCGGCTACACGCAGGAAGACACCAAGCTGTTGATGTCGCCGATGGCGACCACCGGCCAGGAAGCCGTGGGTTCGATGGGCACCGACACGCCGATCTCGGCGATGTCGGACAAGTCGAAGCTGCTCTACACCTATTTCAAACAGAATTTCGCCCAGGTCACCAACCCGCCGATCGACCCGATCCGCGAGGAGCTGGTGATGAGCCTGGTGTCGTTCATCGGGCCGCGGCCGAACATCTTCGACCTGGTCGGCAATTCGCGCCGCAAGCGGCTCGAAGTGCGCCAGCCGATCCTGACCAATGGCGATCTGGAAAAGATCCGCTCGATCGGCCACACCGAGGACCGTTTCGACACCAAGACCATCGACATCACCTACGGGTCGAGCGAGGGCGCGGCCGGCATGCAGGGCGCCGTCGAGCGTCTGTGCGAGCGGGCGGAAGCCGCTGTCGCCGGCGGCTACAACATCATCATCCTGTCCGACCGCCAGGTCGGTCCCGACCGTATCGCCATTCCGGCACTGCTGGCGACGGCTGCCGTGCACCACCATCTGATCCGCAAGGGTCTGCGCACCGCGGTCGGCCTGGTCGTGGAATCCGGCGAGCCGCGCGAAGTGCATCATTTCTGCTGTCTCGCCGGCTACGGCGCCGAGGCGATCAACCCCTACCTTGCCTTCGATACGCTGCTCGACATGCACAAGCGTGGCGAACTGCCGGCTGAGGTCGACGCCTACGAGGTGGTCTCGCGCTACATCAAGTCGATCGGCAAGGGCATCCTCAAGGTGATGTCGAAGATGGGCATCTCCACCTACCAGTCCTATTGCGGCGCGCAGATATTCGACGCCATCGGGCTGAAGTCGGATTTCGTCGAGAAGTACTTCACCGGCACAGCGACGCTGATCGAAGGTGTCGGTCTGGACGAGGTCGCGGCCGAGACGCTCAGCCGCCACACCGACGGTTTCGGCAACGATCCGGTGCTGCGCAACAGCCTCGAGGTCGGCGGCGAGTACATGTACCGCATGCGCGGCGAAGCCCACATGTGGTCGCCCGACGCCGTCGCCACCTTGCAGCACGCCGTGCGTCAGGGCTCGTGGGAGACGTTCAAGGAGTATTCCGCGCAGATCAACAGCGAGACGGCCCGTGCCCAGACCATACGCGGCCTGTTCAGGATCAAGCTTGCGGAAGAGACCGGCCGCAAGAAGGTGGCGATAGAGGACGTGATGTCGGCGGCCGATATCGTCAAGCGCTTCTCGACCGGGGCGATGTCGTTCGGCTCGATCTCGCGCGAGGCACACACGACGCTGGCGCGCGCCATGAACCAGATCGGCGGCAAGTCGAACACCGGCGAGGGCGGCGAAGAGGCCGACCGCTATCTGCCGCTGCCCGGCGGCAGCAAGAACCCCGAACGTTCGGCGATCAAGCAGGTCGCCTCGGGGCGCTTTGGCGTCACCGCCGAGTATCTCGTCAATTCCGATGTCATGCAGATCAAGGTCGCGCAGGGCGCCAAGCCCGGTGAGGGCGGCCAGCTGCCCGGCCACAAGGTCGACGCCACCATCGCCAAGGTCCGGCACTCGACGCCCGGCGTCGGCCTGATCTCGCCGCCGCCGCATCACGACATCTATTCGATCGAGGATCTGGCGCAGCTGATCTACGATCTGAAGAACGTCAACCCGGCGGCCGACGTCTCGGTAAAGCTGGTGTCGGAAGTCGGTGTCGGTACGGTTGCGGCGGGCGTCGCCAAGGCGCGCGCCGACCACATCACCATCTCCGGCTATGATGGCGGCACCGGCGCGTCGCCGCTGACCTCGCTCAAGCATGCCGGCAGTCCATGGGAAATGGGCCTTGCCGAGACGCACCAGACGCTGGTACTGAACGGGCTGCGCTCGCGCGTTGCGCTGCAGGTCGATGGTGGCTTGCGCACGGGGCGCGACGTTATCATCGGTGCGCTGCTCGGTGCCGACGAGTTCGGCTTCTCGACCGCGCCGCTGATCGCGGCCGGCTGCATCATGATGCGCAAGTGCCACTTGAACACCTGCCCGGTCGGCGTCGCGACGCAGGACCCGGTTCTGCGCAAGCGTTTCAAGGGCACGCCCGAGCATGTCATCAACTTCTTCTTCTATGTTGCGGAAGAGGTGAGGAGGCTGCTGGCCGAGATGGGCTACACCCATATCGACCAGATCATCGGCGACAGCGACCTGCTGGAAAAGCGCGAGATGATCCAGCAATGGAAGGCGCGTGGGCTCGATTTCGGCAAGATGTTCTTCAAGCCGGACGCGCCGCATGAGGCGGTGCACTGGACCGAACGGCAGAAACACCCGATCGACGATGTACTCGATCGCAAGCTAATCGAACTGGCGAAGCCCGCGCTCGAAAGCAAGCAGCCGGTCAAGGTCGAGGTCGACATCCGCAATGTCGATCGCTCCACGGGCGCCATGCTGTCGGGCGAAGTCGCCAAGCGCTTCAGGCACAAGGGCCTGCGCGAGGACACGATCCAGGTGAAGCTGACCGGCACCGCCGGCCAGTCGTTCGGCGCCTTCCTGGCGCGCGGCATCTCGTTCGATCTCGTCGGTGCGGCCAACGACTATGTCGGCAAGGGCTTGTCGGGCGGACGCATCGTCATCCGGCCGCCGGAGGAGTCCAGGATCGTCGCGGCGGAATTGATCATCGTCGGAAACACCGTCCTCTATGGCGCGACCGAGGGCGAGGCCTATTTCGCAGGTGTCGCCGGCGAGCGCTTCGCGGTGCGCAATTCGGGCGTCGCCGCCGTCGTTGAAGGCGTCGGCGATCATGGCTGCGAATACATGACCGGCGGCATCGTCGTCGTCATCGGCCAGACCGGTCGCAACTTCGCTGCCGGCATGTCGGGCGGCGTGGCCTATGTTCTGGATGAGGCCGGCGATTTCGCCGCGCGCTGCAACATGGCGATGGTCGAGCTGGAGCCGGTTCCGGAAGAAGACGATCTGATGGAAAGGCTGCTGCATCATGGCGGTGACCTCGACCACAAGGGTCGCGTCGACGTCTCGGGCGACATGACCACCCATGACGAGGAACGGCTTTACCAGCTTATCTCGAACCACGTCCATTTCACCGGTTCGGTACGCGGCCGCGAGATACTCGACGACTGGACGACCTTCAGGCCGAAATTCCGCAAGATCATGCCGGTCGAATACCGCCGCGCGCTGATCGAGATGGAACGCATGCGCATGGGCGTGGCGGCGGAATAGGTTTTTCGACTTGCCGGGAGGCGCAGGCTTCCCGGCGGAACTTTCAGCGACAGTTTGACCTCGGATGCAAGGTTGCCACGGCTGCCTCAAGGGGTTAACGGGTGCGAAAACCGCACCATCTGGACAGCAGGAACTGGACTATGGGCAAGGTAACAGGCTTTCTCGAAATCGACCGGCAGGTGCACAAGTACCAGCCGGCCTCCGACCGCATCCGGCATTTTCGTGAATTCACGCTGCCGATGTCGGACAAAGAGGTCGAGAAACAGGCCGCGCGCTGCATGGATTGCGGCATCCCGTTCTGCCACGGGCCGACCGGTTGCCCGATCCACAACCAGATCCCGGACTGGAACGACCTCGTCTACAATGGCGACTGGGACAATGCGATCCGCAACCTGCATTCGACCAACAATTTCCCCGAGTTCACCGGCCGCATCTGCCCCGCGCCCTGCGAGGAAGCCTGCACGCTGAACCTCGAGGACATTCCGGTTGCCATCAAGACTGTCGAACAGGCAATCGCCGACAAGGCTTATGAAACCGGCCATATCCGGCCTTATCCGCCAGAGAAGAAGACGGGCAAGCGGGTCGCTGTCATCGGCTCCGGCCCGGCAGGGATGGCGGCGGCGCAGCAGCTTGGCCGCGCCGGCCACGAGGTCAGCGTTTATGAGCGTGAGAGCCGTCCCGGCGGGCTGATGCGCTACGGCATTCCCGACTTCAAGATCGAGAAGCACTATATCGACCGCCGCATCGAGCAGATGCAGGGCGAGGGCGTGACCTTCCATTGCGGCGTCAATGTCGGCGTCGACAAGCCGGTGGCAGAGTTGCTCGCCGGATACGATGCGGTGCTCTATTGCGGCGGTTCGGAATTGCCGCGTCCGGCCAACATTCCGGGCGACGATCTCGGCGGCGTCTATGACGCCATGCCCTATCTGGTGCAGCAGAACCGTCGCGGCGGCGGCGAGCCGATCCAGTCGGTGGCCTGGCCGTCGCATCCGATCATCGCCGGCGGCCAGCATGTCGTCGTCGTCGGCGGCGGCGATACCGCGTCCGACTGCGTCGGCACCGCCTTCCGCCAGGGCGCGGTGCGCGTCACCCAGCTCGACATCCGCCCGCAGCCGCCGGAGAAGGAAGACAAGCTTTCGGTCTGGCCTTACTGGGCGACCAAGATGCGCACCTCGTCCTCACAGGCCGAAGGTGCGGAGCGCGAATTCCAGGTGGCGACGCTCGAATTCATCGGCGAGGACGGCCAACTGACCGGCGTCAAATGCTGCGAAGTCGACGAGAAGCGCAAGCCGATCGCCGGCACCGAATTCGTCATCCGTGCAGACCTCGCCTTCATCGCCATCGGCTTTGCCGGACCGGCTGCCGCCGGCGTCGCGAAAGAGCTGGACGGTGAGATGAAAATCACTACCGACAGCCGCCGTTCCCGCAATGTCGAAGCCAACGATCGCGACTACAAGACCAGCGTCGACAAGCTCTACGCCGCAGGTGATGTGCGCCGCGGCCAGTCGCTGGTTGTGTGGGCGATCCGCGAAGGCCGCCAGGCCGCGCGCTCGATCGATGAAGCGCTGATGGGGTCGACGGTACTCCCCCGTTAACGATTGATCGCCGTCGTCGTATCCGTCGCGGCAGCGGCCTTGGGCGGCCACGAGAAGTCGTCGGCGCGGCCGGGCGAGGCCTCGGGCGCCTTGCCTTCGAGGATTAGTTTTTCGCCGGGCAGATCCGGATTGGCTTTCGGCGCCGCCGCCGCACCGAGAAGTTCGGTACCGCCGTCGAGCGCCGGATCGTTGAGCAGCATTGGAACGGTGCGGTCGACCACGATCGGGGCGGCGGGCAGCGACGGCGCCTCGACCGGGGCGCCGGCCGGTGCGGCAGCCGTCACCACGCTTCCCGGCGCTGCCAGGCCGAGGATCTTGGCCAGCGGCTTTTCGGTGTAGAAGGCGAGCTTTCGCTTGCCGGCTTTCGAGACGTTGATGCCGTCGTCGGAGCGCAGCCGCACGGCCTGGCCGTTAATGTCGGGGCCGGTCGAGACAAAGGCGCCGTTCTCGTCGACGAACCCATCCCAGACATCGACGAATTCGCCGCCGTTCTTCTCGGCTGCCGAGTGGTAGATGTCGTTGAATGCCAGCATGTCGGAGGTCATCTTCGGCGTCTTGAAGGCTGGCATGCCGACCCACAGATAAGGCACCTTGGTCGCCGCCAGTGCCTTTCCCAAGGCTTCGGTCCGGCGTTCGTATTCCTTGGTCCAGTTCTCGGAGCGCGGCTGCTCGCGCACATCGTTGACGCGCATCTGCTGGCGGTCGTTGGAGCCGAGCATGACGACGACCACGGAGGGTTTTTCGGTCTCGACCAGCGATTTGACCTGTTCGGGCCAATTGTAGACATCATCGCGCACGAAACCCGAAGAACCGTTGGCGCGCTCGACGATCCTGACGTTGGCATTGTCGGCAAAGGCTGTTTCGAGGCCTTCGGCCAGGCCGTTGGCCATGAAATCGCCGATCACCAGAACGACGCGGGCATCCGGTGTCTTCTCGACAATCGGAGCGGAAGGTTCAACGGGTGCACGGGGCTTCTTCTTGACCTTCGGCTTTGCCTTGCGGACGTCGAGCGGCGGCTCGATGCGTTCGCTGCGGCGCGGGAACAGAAGGTCGCGCAGCGACCAGCCGCGGTTCTGCGGTTGTTCCTGCGCCAAAGCCGGTGTGTGGAAACTGCCGGCGACCCCCGTCGCCAGGACAACGATGGCCAGAACGAGGATCGGCAAGCGGAAAACGATCACACGGATACGCGCTGCCGAAACCAAGCACCCTCTCCATCCCTTGGTGCATGGCCCTCGCAGCGGATCATGCACACATCAATGCTACGGCATCCCTTGTGCGCCGCAATGCGCGGCGCTGCCGATGGCTCTATTTCTTTCTGAGCCATTTGAGCACTTCCATGCTCGGATACCCGTCCTGGGTCAAGCCGACCGTTGCCTGATAGGTCATGATGGCGGTTTTCGTGCCGTCACCGATCTTGCCGTCGAACTTGCCGTCGTAAAGTCCGTGCTGCGAAAGCCGCTTCTGCAACTCCTGCCTTTCCTCGAAGGACAGTTTGGTGAAAGGCCGCTTCCAGTCCTGCACCAGACCATTAGAACCGGCGATTTCGTCGGCAAGAAGGCCGACGGCCAGGGCATATTTGTCGGCGTTGTTGTAGGCCTTGATGACGGAGAAGTTCTTGATCATCAGGAAGGCCGGTCCGCCTCGGCCGTCCGGCACTTTCAGGGTCGCCTTGTCGGTTGCGTTCTTGAACGGCTTGCCATTGGCCCTGGCGACGCCGAGCGCCTGCCACTGCGCCAATGTCTTCGAGCCGGCCGGCAGTTTGCCCGCCGGAATGGTGACCTCGTAGCCCCAGGTCTTGCCGCCCTGCCAGCCATTCTTCTTCAGCAGATTGGCTGATGTCGCCAACGCATCGGGAATCGAATTCC
Source organism: Mesorhizobium sp. P160219 (assembly GCF_057786095.1). Classification (NCBI taxonomy): domain Bacteria; kingdom Pseudomonadati; phylum Pseudomonadota; class Alphaproteobacteria; order Hyphomicrobiales; family Phyllobacteriaceae; genus Mesorhizobium; species Mesorhizobium sp. P160219. The sequence goes on along the minus strand of NZ_JBYNWG010000001.1, from coordinate 6,279,481 downwards.
AGATGTCGCGCTTGCCGTTGCCGTCCATGTCGACGGCATAATGCTGGTAGCTGGTCGGGATGAACTGGGTCTGGCCCATGGCGCCGGCCCAGGAGCCCATCAGGTGGCTTTCGTCGATGTCGCCGGTCTGCAGGATTTTCAGCGCGGCGACCAATTGGGTGCGGGCGAATTTCGAACGCTTCGGGTCGCCATAGGCGAGGGTTGCCAGCGAGCGGATGACATTGCGCATGATGTCGTCGCGCTTGAGGATCTCGCCATAATTCGATTCCATCGACCAGATGGCGAGCAGGATGTAGCGGTCGACGCCGAACCTGGCTTCGATCCGTTCCAGCCACGGCTTCCATTTCCTGGCCATCTGCTGGCCGACGGCAACGGACTGGTCGTGGACGCGGTTGTCGAAATAGTCCCAGGCAGGTGCGGTGAATTCGGGCTGGGTGCGTGCCTTTTCCAGCACCACCGGGTCGGGCTCGCTGATGCCCCGGAACGCTCGGTCGTAGACCCCGCCGGAAACGCCGCCCGCCACGGCCGTGGCGCGGAAGCCGGCGACCCATTGCCGAAAACCGGCATCGGCGAAGGCCGGTCCGGCCGGCATCAGCAAGGCGAGCGAGAGGCTGGCCGCCGTCAGCACGCTGGTAAAGAGTTTTGCGGCACTGCGAACGGACATATTTTCCCCTTTCTCTATCTCAGGAAAGACCATTCATCGCCGAACCGGGTTAGCAATTGGTTTACCATAGGCGGCGCCTGGAACGAAAAGACACCTGGATGCTTTACCGGTTGATGTTTCCCTCAATGGCCCGATAATCCACAATTCCGGCGCGAAAATGTCGCGAGGCGGGATTGCCGGGCACGCCCTCAAACGGATAATTGACGCATGAAGCGAGTTCGCAAGGCAGTTTTCCCGGTCGCCGGTCTCGGCACACGGTTTCTCCCGGCCACCAAGGCCATTCCCAAGGAGATGCTGACCGTCGTCGACCGGCCGGTCATCCAGTATGTCGTCGATGAGGCGCGCGAGGCCGGCATCGAACATTTCATCTTCGTCACCGGCCGCAACAAGGCGGTCATAGAAGACCATTTCGATATCCAGTTCGAGCTCTATGATACGCTGGCACAGCGCGGCAAGGACGATCAGCTGGCCCGCTTGCAGCGGCTGCAGCCGGCCCCGGGGCAGACCTCGTTCACCCGCCAGCAGGTGCCGATGGGTCTCGGCCACGCCGTCTGGTGCGCCCGCGAACTGGTCGGCGACGAACCCTTCGCGCTGTTGCTGCCCGACATGATCATGCAGTCGGAGAAGAGCTGCACGAAGGCCATGGTCGAGCTCTACGAGGAGACCGGCAACAACATCATCGCGGTGCAGGAATGCGATCCGGCCGAAACCCACAAATATGGCATTGTCGGCCGCGGCGAGGACACGCATCACGGCTTCCGCATCACCGAGATGGTCGAAAAGCCGAAGACCGGCACCGCGCCGTCCAATCTCTACATCAACGGCCGCTACATCCTGCAGCCCGAGATTTTCAAGATCCTCGAAAGCCAGGAAAAGGGCGCCGGCAACGAGATCCAGCTCACCGACGCGATGCTGAAGCTGGAAAAGCAGCAGCCCTTCTTTGGCTACCACTTTCAGGGCCGCACCTTCGATTGCGGCTCGCCGGAAGGCTTCGTCGAGGCCAATGTCGCCTTCGCGCTGTGGCGCAGCGACATGAACGAGAACATGGCCGGCGTCATCCGCACGCTGCTCGATGAGATGAAGCCGTCCGAGCGTCGCGGCGCTGCTTTTTAGCTACCGCTGCAGCTTCAGCCCCAAATAGATGCTGTTGGCGGTGTAGTTGCGCCCGGGCAGATTGCTGGTCAGCTTTTCGGTGCGGGCGCGGCTGGTGAGGCCGACATAGCGGTTCAGCCACCAGGTCAGCCCGGCCTCTGCACTCAGCGTCATGTCATGGCCGTCGGAGCCGGTGTAATTGCGCCAGTCGAGCCCAAGGGCTGCGTTGCCGGTCAGGTCGGCGCGGATCTGCCGCTCGCCGGTGAGGCGGCCGGAATAGAGGATGTCGCCGCTCTCACCGGCATTCGTCGTGCCTTCGACCGTGGTTCGCCCGGTGAGGCCGATGATGGTACCGCGCTCGGGCGACCATTTGAGGTCGGCATTGATGGTGGCTCCCGAAATCGCCTCCAGGTTCTTGTCGTCGATCGCCTCCCTCAGCCAGCCGGCCGAGAACTCACCCTTGAGCTTCTCGCCCATGTCGACTTCGATACCGGCGCGCGCGCCAAGCCGGGTCGAAGAGCGCTCGAAGCCCTTGTTGTCGATCCGTTGGTCATATACCCGGCGGCCGAGCTCAATCTCAGCAAAGGGCGTCAGAGCCGGGGAAATTTCATAGCCGGTCCGCAACGTTGCGGTGTAGAGCGTGTTGTCCTGGTCCTTCTGCGACAGCGAGGTGCCATCGGTAAGTTCGGCATCGCCATAGATGTCGTGGGAGACGGCGCCGGTCAGCGCAAAGCGCATCTTGCCGACGTCCTTCTCGACGCCGAGGCTGCCGTCGACCGTCTGGCGGATCGGCTGCGATTTGACGCCGGCAATGGCGTCGGGCGCGGAGGCCGATTCCGGTGCAATCTCGTAGCCGAGCTTGGCGATGGCGCGCAGTTCATTGTCGAGGTCGACATTGTACGTGCCTTGGATACGGCCGCGTGCCTCATTGATCTTCTGGCCCGAGATGGTGTTGCGGAAATTACCGTAGCCGTCGATGACCGCCGAATTCTCGCGCCAATCGGAGGCGGCGGAGAAACGCAGCGCCGTTTCGGACAGCACCGCCGACTTGCCGCCAGCGCTGGAATCGGCGTTCGACGTGACGGCAACGCCCTGCTCGAGCGCCGGCCGCAGCAGGAACGAGCCGACCTTGATGCCGGTTGCCGCGTACGGGTCGTCCTCGAGCTTCTTCTTCAGGCCCTCGATGGCGTCGGTGCGCTCGGCGCCGGGGTCGAGCTTTCGTCGGTCGACGCCGTCGACGGTGAGGACACGGCGGTTGGCTATGTCCTGATCGGCGTCGCCTGCCGCAGTGCCGTCCGGAGTCGTTCCGGTGGTGGTCTGGTCCGTGGCTTTGCCAGGCTTCTTCTTGTCGGCAGCCTTGGTTTTGTCCTTGGCCTTGTCTGCATCCGCGGCGGCGCCTTGTTTTGCCGTCGATGGCCGGCGTGGCTGGACGGTTGGCGGCTTGTCGGCGCCCGAATTGTCGATGGTCGCCGGCGGGTCGAAAATGCTGTTTGCGCCGGCCTGTGACGGGTCGGTGTCGTCAGGCAAGGCGCCATCGCTGGCCGGCACATAAGCGGTTGGCGTGTTTCCCGTGGGGGCGGTGTCGGCAGGGGCGGGCTTGACCTGCGTGTTGGCCTTGGTCAATTGCCTGGCCCGGCGCTGCTGGTCGGACAGGATCGCCGATTCCGAAACTTCGCCGCGCAGCTCGGTCTCCTGGGCATGAAGCGCAGTTGGCCGCAGCAAAGCGAGCACGCTCGTCGCGAGAAGCAGAGCGCAAAAGGCTCTGCCCGTTCGACCTTTTTTCTCTTGAGGCTGGGCCCGCGACATCGTCACCACTGCTTGCGCGGCGCAAGCGCGCCATACTTACCGAACCGTAAACGGGGATGGTTAACGGAGGGTTGAAGGTGTGCCTGTACGACATGGCTGGACGGCAATTCTGTTGGACAGGCGAACGGCAAAGCGCTAATCGCATCAGCCATGCATGCGGGATCCCCAGAAAAGAAGCCTTTGGAGGCTTCGGTCGCCTCGGCGCTGAGAACGGTAGCCACGGAACAGGCCGGCGTGGCGGCATTGGCCGCCGCGCTGGAGAACGAACTGGCCGAACCTTTCGCCCGCGCCGTCGACATGGTGTCGCGCATCAATGGCCGCGTCATAGTCACCGGCGTCGGCAAAAGCGGCCATATCGGCACTAAGATCGCGGCTAGTCTGGCTTCGACCGGCACGCCTGCCTTCTTCGTCCATCCGGCGGAGGCCAATCATGGCGACCTTGGCATGATCGCCAGAGACGATGCCATCATCGCCATGTCATGGTCCGGCGAGAGCAAAGAATTGATGGGCATCGTCGCCTATTCCAGGCGCTTCTCGATCCCGCTGATTGCGATTACCGCGGGCGCGGCCTCGGCGCTGGCGCGCGCGGCCGACGTGGTGGTGCTCCTGCCGTCCGCGCCGGAAGCCTGCCCGCACGGTCTGGCGCCGACGACATCGACCCTGCTGCAACTGGTGGTCGGCGATGCGCTGGCCATAGCGCTGCTCGAAGCGCGCGGCTTCACGCCCGACCATTTCCGCACGTTCCACCCCGGCGGCCAGCTCGGCGCCAATCTCACGCAGATCCACGAGATCATGCATGTCGGCGAAAGGCTGCCGCTGGTGGCTTCCGGCACGGGCATGCGCGAGGCGATCCTCGAATTGTCGAACAAGGGCTTCGGCTGCGTGGCGATCGCGACGGCGGATGGCGCGTTGGTGGGCATCATCACCGATGGCGACATCAGGCGTCACATCGGCAGCAATCTCATGGAAATGAGCGTCGATCAGGTGATGACGAAAAAGCCGAAGACGGCCACACCGGACACGCTGGTGGCGACGGCGCTGCAGATTATCAACAATTCGGCCATTACGAGCCTGATGGTGGTCGAAGGCAGGCGGCTCGTGGGACTGGTTCATCTGCACGACCTGCTGCGCATCGGCGCCGCCTGAAAAAATCAAAGGACGCGTCGCGTTCGGGAAGCCCTAGGCGACGCGGCCTGATTTTCCGGATCGAAAGCGCCATGCGCTTTCGAAATGTCAAACTGCCTCGACGGTCAGTTCCAGATCGGTGTCGGCCGAACTGACGACGCGCACCTGCGTGCCGGCCGGCAGGTCGGGACCGGAGACGCGCCACAGTGTGTCGCCGAGTTTGATGCGGCCGCGACCGTCCTTGATCGGCTCGGCCAGCGTTGCCATCCTGCCGACCAACTGCGCGCCGCGCCGGTTGAGCAGCGGCTGGTCGCTAGGGGTATTACGCCCACCAACCAGCTTCTTTCCGGCAAAGGCCGAGACCAGCGACAGGGCCAGGAAGGCGAGGACCTGGACTTCCCAGGCCCAGAAGCTTGCGTCCCAGACGAGCAGGGAAATCACACCGATCACCAATGCGGCGATGCCGATCCACAGCATGAATATTCCTGGCGCGATGACCTCCATCACCAGGAGGACGAAGCCCAGAACCATCCAGTTCCACGGACCAAGTTCGGAAATGATGCGGTCGAACATGGGAGTGCGCTCCTACTTCCTGTGGAGCATGATCTTTTCCGAAAACCGGTTCCCACTTTTCGGGATCATGCTCGCGACCTCAGTTCTCGTCAGGTCTCAGTTCTCATTCGGGCGAACCACCGGAGGGCGGGCGGCCTGCCTGGCGGCGCCGGCGGTGCCTTCGCTGCGGAACACCTCCCTGGCGATCTCGCTTATGCCACCGAGCGTGCCGATCAGCGCCGAGGCTTCCATCGGCATCAGCACGACCTTGCTGTTGTTGGCGGTGCCGATCTTGCCCATCGCTTCAGTGTATTTCAGCGCCACGAAGTAGTTGAGTGCCTGCACGTCGCCCTTGGAGATGGCTTCCGATACAACCTGGGTGGCTCGCGCTTCGGCTTCGGCCGAGCGTTCGCGCGCCTCCGCGTCGCGGAAGGCGGCTTCCTTGCGGCCCTCGGCCTCGAGGATCTGCGACTGCTTGAGGCCTTCGGCGGCGAGGATCTGCGCACGCTTGTTGCGTTCGGCGGTCATCTGACGGCCCATCGATTCGATGAGGTTGGCCGGCGGATTGATGTCCTTGATCTCGACGCGGGTGATCTTGATGCCCCACGGATGCGCCGCTTCGTCGACGACGCGCAGCAGCCGTTCGTTGATGGCGTCGCGGTTCGACAGCAGTTCGTCGAGGTCCATCGAACCCATGACGGTACGGATGTTGGTCATCGTCAAATTGAGGATGGCGTTCTCCAGGCCGGCGACCTGGTAGGCGGCCTGGGCCGCATTGAGGATCTGGTAGAAGGCGATGCCGTCGACGCCGACAATGGCGTTGTCGCGCGTTATGATTTCCTGGCTCGGAACGTCGAGCACCTGCTCCATCATGTTCATCTTGGCGCCGATTCGGTCGACGAACGGCACGATGAGGTTGAGGCCGGGGCTTAGTGTTTTGGTGTAACGACCAAAGCGCTCCACCGTATAATTATAGCCTTGCGGGATTGTCCGGATGCCTTTGATAAGAAGCACCAATACCAGAAAGGCAAGCGCACCAATCGCAATACCGAAACCACTGAAGTCCATTTGAATCTCCCTCAGATGCCGGCCATGGCGTTGATTCCATGCAACCGACTTCACCAAACACTTAGGTGTGTTTCAATAATGTTACAATCAGGTGATCGTTGATTATTAGTGCATGGAATAGCGCAACTGCGGCGATCGATCGCCGCAACGTGGCGGCCTCAGACCCAGCCCGACAGCTCGCGCCGCACCATCGCCTCGATCACCGCCATGCCTTCTGCACTGTCGTTGAGGCACGGGATGTGGGCGAATTTCTCGCCGCCGGCGTGATGGAAGGTCTCGGCCGCCTCGCGGCCGATTTCGTCCAGCGTCTCGATGCAGTCGACGGAAAAGCCTGGGTTGACGATGGCGATCGATTTCACGCCGTCCTTCGCCAGTTCCTCGACCGTCTTGTCGGTGTAGGGCTGCAGCCATTCCTGGGCGCCGAAGCGCGACTGGAAGGTGATGATCAGCTTCTTTTCATCCCACCCCAGTCGTTCACGCAACAGCCGTGTCGTCTTCTGGCAGTGGCAGTGATAGGGATCGCCCTTCTCGAAATAGGGCTTCGGGATGCCGTGATAGGAGGTGATGACCACCTCGGGCTCGAAGTCTAGCGTTGCTAGATGCCGTTCGATCGAATGGGCGAGCGCCTCGATGTAGACCGGCTCGTCATAGTAGGGCGGAACACTGCGCACGGCAGGCGCGCGGCGCATCTTCATCAAGGCGCGAAACAGCTGGTCGTTGGCGGTCGCGGTGGTGGTCGCGGAGTATTGCGGATAGAGTGGGAACGACAGGATGCGGTCGCAGCCTTGTGCGACCAGCCTTTGCGCGACGCTCGCGGTCGAGGGGTTGCCGTAGCGCATCGCCCAGTCGACCACGACATCGGGTAGGTCGATGAGCGCTGCGGCCAGCTTTTCGCCCTGCGCGCGGGTGTAGGTGCGCAGCGGCGACTCGTTCCTCTCGCGGTTCCATATCCTGGCGTAATTGGCGCCGGACTTGTTCGGTCTCGTGGTCAGCACCAAGCCGTAGAGGATCGGATACCAGATCGCCTTGTTGAGCTCGATAACGCGCGGATCGGACAGGAATTCGCGGAGATAGCGCCACATCGGCTTGAAATCGGTACCGTCCGGCGTGCCGAGATTGACCAACATGACGCCGATCTTGCCTGCCTTTACCGGCGGATGTCCGGCCGGCAGCGGGTCGAGCGCTTTCGCGGCTTTGGGGTCGACAGGCGTGGAAAGCGTCATGAAGGTCTCCCGACACCGCGAAACCGACGATGTCGGGCGAACCTAGCGATGTGGCGCGAGTTTTCAATGCTGCGTCTGGCCGCACCTTACCTTGAAAGCCAAAAACCCGTCCGGTTACCCGGACGGGTTTTGCTGGTCGTGAGTGCGAAGCGAGGTTACTTCGCCGGAATGGTCAAGGTCGCGCCGACCGGAAGCCGGCGTGGCTCGTAGCCTTTGTTGGCCTCGGAGATCACCTTCCACTTGGCGCCGTCGCCATAGGCCTTCTTGGCGAGATCCCAATAGGTATCGCCGGCGACGATGACATGGCTGGCTTCGGCCCGGGCGGCGTCAGCCGGCTTTGCCGGAGCAGGTGCGGCTTCGGCCGGTTTTGCCGGTGCCGGCGTTGACGGGGCCGTTTCCGCCGGGACAGTCGGCGGCGTGGTGGTGATGTCGCCGGAGCCTGCCGGCAATGCGGGCATCGCCGGCTCCGCCGGTGCAGCCTCGGCCGGTTTTGCCGGTTCGGCTGGAGCAGGTGCCGGTTCGGCTGGTTTTGCCGGCTCGGCGGCCGGGGCAGCCGCTACGGTTGCGGCAACCTCGGTGATGCGGCCGTCGAGCTTGGGCGTATAGGGCCGGTGCGCGGCGAGATAGTCGGCAACCACCTGTTCGAGGCCGGGGCCGTAATCATAGGCGTTCTTGGCCTTCTCGGCGAAGACCTTGTAGCCGTCGCCGCCCTGGCGGACATAGTTGTTGGTGGCGACCAGATAGTCCTTGTCCGGGTTGATCGGCGCCCAGGCGCCGCCTTCCATCACCTCGACCGACTTGACTCGGCCGGCATTGGGCGCGACCGACTTGTCGAATGAGTATTTCAGACCTGCCACTTGCGGGAAGCGGCCGCCGCCGTCCTCGACCTGGCTGACGCCGTTTTCCAGCCCGGCAACCAGATCCTTGCCGGAAATCTGGAAGGTCGCCAGCGTGTTCTGGAACGGCAGCACGGTCAGCACCTCGCCCATGGTGACGGTGCCTTTGTCGATCGAAGCACGCAAGCCGCCGCCATTGGAGACGACGATCTCGACGCCCTGTCCCTTGACCCGGTCGAGGATGGCGTCGGAGACGAGATTGCCCATCGCGCATTCCTTGGTGCGGCAGCTTTCGCGGCTGCCGTCGATGGCCTCGGTGGTCTCGGCCACTTCCTTGTTCTTCAGCGCCTCGATCGGCGCACCGAGTTCCTTGATGCGGGCAAGAACGGCCGGATCGGGAATGATCGACTTGTCGAGGAAGATCGGGTCGCCGCTGGCTTCCTTGACGTTGCCATTGTCGTCGAACACGACCTTGAATTCGCCGAGATATTTCGAATAGGACGCGGCCTGCACGACAGGCACCTTGGAGCCGTCGGGGTTGTCGACCATCGTCGGATAGGGGCCTTCCGCCTTCGGGTCGGTGTTGGACAGAAGCGAATGGCTGTGGCCGCCGACCACCACATCGATGCCCGGGATCTTGGCGATGGTATCGCGCTCGCGCCTGTAGCCGATATGGGTGACGGCAATGATCTTGTTGACGCCTTGCGCCTTCAGCTTCTCGACCTCGGCGGTGATCGACTTGACGTCGTCGGCGATGGTGATGTTGGGGCCGGGAGAGGCGAGTTCCGGCGTGTCGTTGGTCACGGCGCCGACAATGCCGATCTTCTGGCCGCCGACCTCAAGCACAATCGACGGCTTGATCTTGCCTGCGGCACCGGACTTGTCGTTGGGCACGACATTGGCGCTGACGATCGGGAACTTCGCCTTGTCGAGATAAGGCACCAGCGCGCTCTCGCCATCGTCGAATTCGTGGTTGCCGAGCGTCACCGCGTCGGGCTTGATCTGATTGAGGAATTCCTCCTCCGCCGTGCCCTTGTAGGTGATGTAGAACAGCGATCCCTGAAAGCTGTCGCCGGCATTGAGCAGCAGCACGTTCTGGCCTTCGAGCTTCTTGCGCTCCTGTGCGATCGCGGTGACCAGCCGGCCGGCGCCGCCGATGCACTCACCCTTGGTCTCTTCCTCGGCCGAGCAGGTCGACTCGTATTTGTTGTTGCCTTCGATGCGGCTGTGCCAATCGTTGAAATGCAGGATGTTCAACGTGTAGTCGGCAAAGGATGGTGCGGCCGACAGGCCGAGTGTCGAGGCAGAGAGGGCGGCAATGGCGGCGAGCTTCTTCATCTTCGTCTCCCGGATATGATCAAAGGCGTTTAACGCTCTTGCCCGACTGCAGGATAACAGCCAGCATTTCGGGTATGTTCACATCGCGGTTGTGGCGATGCAAGAAGAATCAGGGCGGATAACCGGCATCGGTTTGCCGGCATAAAAAAGGCGGCGGCATCGCGGCGCCGCCATCCGCAAAGCCGCATGGGAAAGGTTCAGCCGCGCCTGGTCAGCACGAAGTTCTGCCCGGCGGAGCTGGTGCAATTCAGCTGGTTTATGGACACCAGCAGGCAGTTGAAAGCGATTGGCTGCTGCCGGATCAGCGAGGTTCCGTTGATCTCGACCGAGGTGGCGCCGGTCTTGGTGTAGCTGCCGTCAGCGAATTTCTCACCGGTCTCCGCCGAAACGGTGGTGAAGACGCCGCCGTTCAATGTCGAGACCGCCTTGCCTTCGGCGTTCAGCCATGAGCCTTCGACGCCTCGCGCCTGCGATGAGATCGGTGGCCCGTCGGAGCCGCCGGTGGTGCAGGCGGCAAGCATCGTCGCAAGAGCGCCCGCCGCGCCCGCAGAAAGAATTTTGCGCGCAATCGTCATATCAAATCCTCTCCTGACGCATCGGCCCAATCGTCAAACGACGTTTTGGAGAACACGATGTGCGTGGCCTCAAGTTTCCAGAGCCGTCCCTCGTGCGTCCAAATGGATGCACACTGCTCTCGTCCGCTTCCCTTCAATCGCCCGATTTCCGGGCGATTGCAAGGCAGTGAGGCAGGGGTATGGAACCGCTATCGAACGAGGATGTTGCGGAATTGCCACGGGTCGCTTTTGTCGAGGTCCTCGGGAAACAGGCCCGGACGGTTATCGAGCGGCGTCCAGTCGGTGTAGTAGCCCTTGACTGGTCCGAGATACTGGGACTGCACTTCCAGGCAGCGCTTGTAGTCCATCTCGTCGGCCTCGACGATGCCGGCTTCCGGGTTTTCCAGCGCCCAGACCATGCCGGCGAGCACGGCCGAGGTGACCTGCATGCCGGTAGCGTTCTGGTAGGGCGCCAGCTTGCGGGCTTCGGCCAGCGACAGCTGCGAACCGTACCAGTAGGCGTTCTTGGCATGGCCGTAGAGCAGCACGCCAAGCTCGTCCACGCCATCGACCAGCTCGTTTTCGTCAAGCACATGGTGGACCGGCTGCGGCTTGCCGGCAGCGCCGAACATTTCGTGGAGTGACAACACGGCGTCGTTGCAGGGGTGATAGGCATAGTGGCAAGTCGGGCGGTATTGCACCTTCCCCTTCTTCGACCGCACGGTGAAGAAGTCGGCGATCGAGATCGCCTCATTATGCGTCACCAGGAAACCGTATTGCGCGCCCGGCGTCGGGCACCAGGAGCGCACGCGGGTGTTGGCGCCGGGCTGTTCGAGATAGATCGCAGCCTTGGAGCCATGCTTGTGCTCCTTGCCGTTCTTCGGCATCCATCTCTCATGCGTGCCCCAGCCGAGCTCGGCCGGCTGCAGCCCTTCCGAGATGAAACCTTCGACCGACCAGGTGTTCCAGAACACGTTCATCGGCTTCGGCTTCTTGGTGCGCTGGGTGTCGCGCTCGGCGATGTGGATGCCCTTGACGCCGGCCTTTTTCATCAGCTTGGCCCAGCGGTCACGGTCGTCCTGCGCGGGTTCGGAAAACTCGAGGCCGAGGTCGCCGGCAAGGTTCAGCAGCGCCTGCTTGACGAACCACGAGACCATGCCCGGATTGGCGCCACAGGTCGAAACCGCGGTAGCGCCGCCGGGCTTGTCGTGCTTCTCCTTGATCAAGGCTTCGCGCAGCGCGTAGTTGGTGCGGCTGGCATTGTCGGCCCTGGCGTCGAAATAGAAGCCGAGCCACGGCTCGACGACGGTGTCGATGTAGAGCACGCCGAGCTTGCGGCAGAGCCGCATCAGGTCGACCGAGCCGGTATCGACCGACAGATTGATGCAAAAGCCCTGGCCGCCACCATTGGTCAAAAGCGGCGTCAGCAGTTTCTTGTAGTTTTTCTCGGTCACGTGCTCCTGGACGAAGGCGATGCCGCGCTCGTCGAGCAGCTTGCGGTCGGTGTCGAGCGGGTCGATGACCGTCATGCGCGACTTGTCGAATTTGAAATGGCGCTCGATCAGAGGCAGCGTTCCCCGTCCGATCGAACCAAAGCCGATCATCACGACAGGGCCGGTGATTTCACCGTAAACGGGCCAGTTTTCATTCGCCATTTTATCGAGCACTCCTTCAAGCAACGCGCCAAAACGGCCGTTCGACCGCCGCGCGACAAACCATAGATCATTGTCACAATAAAGCGAAAAGCAGGGATAAGGTTAGTTCCCGACGGCGCAGATGCGCCTACGGTTCGAGCAGTTTCGCGAATTCCGGCGTGAGCAGCGCTTGTGCTTCGGAGTCCGGGATTTCAACGAGATCGCCGCCGCAAGCCTGGATGACGTTGGGCAAACCTTGCAGGCCGAAGACCAGAACCTGCCTGTCGCCATCGCGCTTCAGGCTGGCGCCGAGATAGTCGCCGATCAAATCGTCGATGCCGCATTCGGCCTCGTAATCCACCTCGGTCTGGTCGCTTGGCTTCTTGCGCTTCTCCTTGACGAAGGTGGCCAGCGAGGGGCCTGGCTTGCCGTCGACCGTATCGGAAAACATGTCCTGAAGGGTAAGCAAGGCGCCACGGCGCACGTCCATGACATAGGCGTCGGAATAGTTGTTCGGATGCGCACCGCCGCAATAGAGGCTGCCGGATTCCGACCAGCTCATCAGCTTCGGCGTCAATGACGTAACTTTGGACGTCGTGTCTTCATAGCCGCCAAGCGAATCGTCGTCCATGCCCTCCATCGGCGGCCCGTCGTGGAAACCGGCATATTGCAGCGCCGCGCATGTCAAGGCGCTGAGGCTGTCATGCCAATGGCGGTTCTGCAGCAAGGCATTGGCGGCTTCGATCGGCGCACTGCCGGCGAGATCGACGATGCGCGGCCTGGCGAATTTGGTGCGCGGATCGGTGACATAGTTGTAGGCTGCATCCGGCCAACCTTCCTTGGCGTCTGCCTTGGGCGCGAAATCCAGCTTGAGATAGTCGTAGGGCGATGCCGCCATGGTGATCGGCGCATCGTCGCCCGAGAATGTCATGTCGGTGAAATCATAGAGATCGCGTGGCGTCGTCGCCGGCGTCTCCGTCTGGGCACGGCTGGCGATCCTTGTCAGCTTCAGCGGCAGGGTCTTTTTGGCCGTCCAGGTGCCTTCCAGCGTCTTGCCCTTGTCGGCGGAACTCAACCGCCAGACGGCGCCGATGGGTGGAGCCTGGCCGTCGCCGCACTTCTTGGCATCGCAGGCTTCTTCCTCGGCCAATTGAAAGGTGGCGCCCTTGCTCGACTTCGCCTGCAGAGGAATATCGACGCCCTTGGAGCGGTAGAAATAGCGGCCCGCCAGTGCCTCTCCAGCCGTCGCCGGATCACCGGTAAACTCGACGACGATGTCGATGTTGCCGAGCTTCCCCGCATAGGTCACCGGTTCCGCATGCGCTGTTGCCGGCAACGCCAGCAATGCACCGAGCAGGACGGCTAGCTTCAGAACATGTCGGATCATCGTCACTCCTGAGCCATGGTTTGCAGGCGTTGCATCAGCCGGTCACGGTCTGATGTCATCCCCTTATAGTCGAGTTGAGCCTCATCCAGCGCCTGCAATTGCGCCGCGAAAGAGGCGGCAAGCGTTGCCCGGTCGGGATGCCGCGCCAGCACTTTCAGCGGGTCGAGATGGATGCGGATGGTGAACAGGATGTCGCGCGACAGAGGCAGTTTGCGCAGCGTCTGGCGCTCGACGCGGATGAAGGCGTGGGCGTTGACGTCGCCGTCGGGAAATCGCGAGGGGCGGTTGGTGGCACGGTCGATGCGCTCGACATTGGAGAGCGGATGATAGAGCGCGTCGCCGGCCTGGATCGACCAGTTGAAGCGTTCGACGGCCTGGCCCTGCAGGCCGTCGAACATGCGGTTGATGAGCTCCGCCGGCCTGGTGCCCGGACCGAAGCCCGGCACCGGTGCGTGGATCTGCTGCAGCGGCCGGCCGAACTTCTCGACCAGCGACCAGGATGACGGGAAACACAGCGAGCCGGCGGCGAGCCGCCAGCCGGTGTCGTCACGGCGCATCAGGATCAGGTCTTCCTGGACGAGCAGCGACGCTGCGACCAGCGGGGCATCGTGGAAGGTGGCGTCAGAGTCGGCTTTGGCGCCAATGACCTCAACCCCGGCATTGGTGCGCCGGTACATCCCGGGAAATGTCGACAGCAGATGTGCTTCGATGAGGCCGCGCACTTCGCGCTGGGTGTCGCGCGTGCCGTCTTCCTCGACAAACACCTTGTCGGGAATTTCGGCATAGAGCCGGCGCTTTTCGGCGAGATGGTCGAAGAGATACCGGTCGACCTCGATCCACTTGTCGAGCTCGAGCGGCTTCAGCCCGATGGTGAAGAGCTTTGAGGAGCCATCATAGGGCGTGTGCGTGGGCTGACGAGAATTCATGCTTCGCTAGAAAGTGTCCAATGCCGGCGGTTATTCTCGCAGCCGCTTCGTATCAGGCCAATGTTGCCGGGATCAAGCCGCGCAGAGAATTGCCGACGAACAGTGTTTTGGCGGATTTCAACTCGTCATAGCTGTGGATCGCCTCCTGGGCGCGCCCTTCGTCCAGCAGCTCGGCGCGCAATACGCCAGGCAGCAGGCCGCAGTCGAGCCTGGGTGTCATCAGCATGCCATCACCGAAATCGGCGAAGACGTTGGTGATGGTGCCTTCGCAGATTTCACTGCGCTCATTTGCGAGCAACACTTCGTCGGCCTGGGTGATCAGATATTCGGAGCGGGCGTGAGTGTAGACTTGCCGCCGGCCGGTCTTGTGGCGCAGCAGCGTGTCGGTGGAGGAGAGCCGGACCCGCGCCAGTCGCAGCCGCCAGACCTTGTCGGCGGCGAGTGGCTCGTAAGGCTGAACAGAAACCGTCACCTCGCCATTGCGCTGCAGGACGAGCCGGGTGCGCAGCGCCGTCTGCTGCGCCCCGATAGTATTCGCCAGCACCTCGCCGATCCGCTGCGGATCGCAGGCAAAGCCGAGTTCTTCCGCCGACCCGTAAAGGCGTGCGAGATGGCGTTCGAAACGCAGAAAGCCCTGGCCGGGCTCCCAGCGCATCGTCTCGATCAGCTCGAAATCGGCGGTGTCCCCGTCGCGAAGCGCGCCTTCAGCAGACACTCCTGATACTCCTCTTGCGCGGTCGAATCGAAGACGACGCCGCCGCCGACATTGTAAACTGCCTCGCCACTGGAAAAGAGCGATATGGTGCGGATCGCCACCGAAAAGCGCATCATGCCGCCAGGCGCGATCCAGCCGATGGCGCCGCAATAGACGTCGCGCGGTGTGTCTTCCAGCTCGTGCAGGATTTCCATCGCGCGGATTTTCGGCGCGCCGGTGATCGAGCCGCAGGGAAACAGCGCGCCAAAGATTTGGCGGATGCCGAGATCAGGCAGAAGCTTCGCCCGCACACGGCTCACCATCTGATGGACGGTCGGGTAGCTCTCGATGCGGAACAGTTCCGGGACTTCCAGCGTGCCGACCTCGCTGATCAGCGAGATGTCATTGCGCAGGAGATCGACGATCATCCGGTTCTCGGCCTGGTTCTTTTCGTCGCTGCGCAAGAAGGACTTCAACCGCGCGTCCTCGGCCTTGGTCGCGCCGCGCGGTGCGGTGCCCTTCATCGGATGGGTTTCGATCATGCCTAAGGCATTGATCTCGAAGAACAGCTCGGGCGAACGCGATAAGACGATGGGATCGCCGAGCGAAATCAGTGCGCCATACTTGACCGGCTGGCGTCCTGTCAGTGCGTCGAAGGCAGCAACCGGATCGCCCGACCATTGGGCACGGACCGGAAAGGTCAGGTTGCCTTGGTAGCAGTCGCCCTTGCGGATGTGGTCGTGAAGGCGCGCGAAGCGTTTGGCGTAGTCCTGAGCGGACCAACTGGCCCTGGCGTCGAAGATGGGGCCATTGGTGGCCGGCGCATCGTTGCGCGGCACGGCCTCTTCGGCCGGAGCATCGAAGACACCCAGACAAACCAATGGCGCGCGCCGGCCTTCAGGCAGCAGCGGCACGAGTTTCGGTTCGAGCAGATAGCCCGCTTCGTAGGAGAAATAGCCGGCCAGCCATTTGCCGGCATCGCTCGCCGCCTGCGCAGCCGCCAGCGCCGGCAGAAAATCCTTGGCATCATAGGCAATGATGATGTCGGCCGGGTGGTCGAAGACCAACTGACGGCCGCTTTCATCGTTGCGGAAAATGGCAGAGGGCAGGGGCATGGGGCTCGGGTACTGCGGTCGATGACGCCAGAACCGCTCTATATGGGGGCCGGGCGGCGTGCAATCGAGGGAGCGGCGTCGCAGGGCGCAAAGACAGTGGCGAATGCAAAAACAAAGACGGCGCCCGAGAGCGCCGCCTTCTGGTTATGTTGCCGATGACGGATCAGCTGTTGTTGGCGGTCCCGGCGCTCGGGAATTGGCGTGCGAACTCCTTTTCGTCGCCGGCGGCAAGCAGCTTGGCCTGCTCGACCCACTTTTCGCGAGCGATGCGGCCGTCGAAATTCAGCGTGTCCTCGATGCGCTTGACGTCGGCCGCGGTCCAGCCGGCGATCTGCGCGTAGGTCGTGACGCCAAGGCCCTTGAGCAGTTTGTCGTTGACCGGGCCGATACCGATCAGGCGGCGCAGATTATCGGCCTTCCCAGCTGCCGGGGCGGCCTTCTTCGGGACGGCGGCGGGCTTTGAAGCAGCGGCTTTGGGCGCGGCCTTGGCGGCGGCAGGTTTGCTGGCCGCTGGTTTTGCGGCCGCGGATTTGGCCGCAGCTGGTTTGGCCGCGGCGGGTTTGGCGGGGGCCGGTTTCGCGGCCGGGGCGGACTTGGCCTTTGCCGCTGTCGATACCAGCGCGGCCGGCGCCGAACTTGAAGGCTTGGCGGATGGAGCTGATGTTTCACGCAGCCGGCGTTCGAGATCGGCGCGGGTCTTGCCGCAGGCGTCGAGTTCGCCAGTCAGGCGATCGGCGTCGGCGCGCAGTCTGTCACGCTCGCTGCGGGTGCGGTCGAGATCGCCGCGCAGGCTGTCGAGTTCGCCGCGCAGCCGGCCCCAGATAAACCAGCCAACCAACACACCTACAAGGAACGCCAGGACAATGTAAAAGAAGGTCATCGTCTCTCTCCAGTCGGATCCGTCCGCCGCCGTCCCAAGTCATGACCTTGGCAGATCGGATCATCCAATGTGGTTCGGCGGCTCAGGGAACAGCCGGTCTGTCGTCGAGTGTCGGCGTTCGGCTTTGCCGCCCATTGCCAACCGTCGCTGTCGCATTCGTCAGACCGCTGCCATGGGCCGGGATGCTGTCCGGCCTTAAGCCGCGCGCCCGGCTGAGCTTCGGTCGGAAAGCTATCATACGGCTTCGGGAAAGCTAACGGAAAATTTCGCCGGAGAGTTATTCAAGAACAGGTATTTAGAACAAGAACAGCGCTGCCGTCACATGCATCCCGGCTAAACTGTTCTGCGATTCTGCAAAGTCGAGGCCGCTGCTGAACCTGCCACTCTGCGCCATCGGTCCAATGGGTGCGCGCATTAACTGTCGAGCGCTTCCAACTCGTCGATCAGGCCGCCGATCACGCCAAGCCCGATCTGCCAGAAGGCGGGGTCGGTGGCGTCGAGGCCGAAGGGCGCGAGAAGCTCCGAGTGATGCTTGGTGCCGCCGGCGCGCAACATCTCGAAATACTTATCCTGGAAGCCATGCTCAGCGTTCTGGTAGACCGCGTAGAGCGAGTTCACCAGGCAGTCGCCAAAGGCATAGGCGTAGACGTAGAAGGGGGAGTGGACGAAGTGCGGGATGTAGGTCCAGAAGACCTCATAGCCCTCGCGCAGCTTGATCGCCGGCCCCAGGCTTTCGGCCTGCACCTCGAGCCAGAACTGGCCGAGCTTGTCGGAGGTCAGTTCGCCGTTCTTGCGCTCTGCATGCACCTTGCGTTCGAACTCGTAGAAGGCGATCTGGCGCACGACCGTGTTGATCATGTCCTCGACCTTCTGGGCGAGCATCGCCTTGCGCTGGCGCTTGTCGGTGGTCTGGTCGAGCAGCGAACGGAAGGTCAGCATCTCGCCGAACACCGAGGCCGTCTCGGCCAAAGTCAGCGGCGTCGAAGCCATCAGCGCGCCCTGGCCGCCGGCCAGCACCTGATGCACGCCGTGGCCGAGTTCATGCGCCAGCGTCATCACATCGCGCGGCTTGCCCATGTAGTTGAGCAGCACGTAAGGGTGCGCCGAAGGCACGGTCGGATGGGCGAAGGCGCCGGGCGACTTGCCGGGCCTGACCGGCGCGTCGATCCAGTTGCGGTCGAAGAAGGTGCGGGCGATCTCCGCCATGTCGGGGGAAAAGCGCTGATAGGCCGATAGCACAGTGTTCCTGGCATCATCCCAAGGAATCACCGCTTGCGGCGTTTCGGGCAAGGGCGCGTTGCGGTCCCAGTGGTTCATCACCTCCATGCCCAGCCAGCGCGCCTTCATGGCGTAGTAGCGATGAGACAGGCGCGGATAGGCCTCGCGCACGGCCGATGCCAGCGCGTCGACCACGCTGCGCTCGACACGGTTGGCGAGATGGCGTGAGTCGGCGATGTCCTCGAAGCCGCGCCAGCGGTCGGAAATCTCCTTGTCCTTGGCCAGCGTGTTGGTGATCAGCGTGAAGGTGCGCAGGCTCTTGCGGAAGGTTGTGGCCAGCGCTTCGGAAGCGCGGCGGCGGACCTCCCCATCGGCGTCCTGCAGGCGGTTCAGCGCCGGCTCAAGCGTCAGTTCCTCGCCGTCTATGTCGAAACGCAGATCGGTCATCGTCTCGTCGAACAGCCGGTTCCAGGCACCGCGCCCGGTGATCGACTTCTCATGGAACAGCTGCTCGACCCGATCCTCGAGCTGGTAGGGCTTGTCCATTCTGAGGTCGAGCACCCAGGGCCGGTAATGGGCAAAGCCGGCGTCGGCGGCGAGGGCGGATTCGAGCGCCTTGTCATCGATCAGGTTCAGTTCCAGCGCGAAGAACAGAAGATGCGCGCTGGCGTCGGTCATCTTTTCCTGGATGTCGCCATAGAGCTTTGCGCGCTGCGGATCGGCGGTGTTGCCGGCATAGATCAGGCCGGCATAGGAGACGATGCGGCCGATCAGTTCCTCCAGCGCCTCATAGGCTGTCAGCGCCTCGCCAAGCCTGCCGGCGCTTCCGCGCCCGGCCTCCGCAGCCAGTGTGCCCTTCCAGCGGTTCTCGAAGGCGACGGCGTCGGCCGCCGCCTTGGCAAGGTCACGCTTCAGTTCGGGCGCCTCCATGCCGGAATAAAGATCGGCGAGATTCCATTCCGGCAGGTCGCCAAGTTCCGCCGCGCCCTGACCGGACGCTACCGCCGCAAGCTGCCGACCGAGAATCCTGCTCATCAACAATTACCTTCTGGAATCAAGGGGAAAGGACAAGCCGGTCAAATCCTAAGGAATTCGTTCACCGGGTTTTTTGAAACCTTGTTTAGAACCCTGTGCCAAGATGATCCATGGGAATTTCCCAGGCGGGCAACTCAAATCAGTCATGACAGGTTCCATTCTTATAGTCGATGACGATCCCGTGCAGCGCCGGCTGCTCGAAGCGGCGGTGACGAAATTCGGCCACAGCGCCATCGTTGCCGATGGCGGCGAGGCCGGTCTGAGCGCGCTTGACGGACCCAATGCGAGGGATATTTCGGCAGTCATCCTCGACCTTGTCATGCCGGGCCTCGACGGCATCGGCGTGCTGAAGGCGATGCGCGAGCGCGGCATCACTGTTCCCGTCATTGTGCAGACTGCGCAGGGCGGCATAGAAACGGTGGTCTCGGCGATGCGCCACGGCGCCTTCGATTTTGTCGTCAAGCCGGCGTCTCCCGACCGGCTGCAGACCGCGATCGGCAACGCGCTCAAGGTCGAGGCGGTCGAGGACGAGGTCAAGCGCACGTCGCGGCGTCGGGGCGGCCACCTGACATTCAAGGACATGATCACGCATAGCCCGGCGATGGACCGGGTGATCCGCCTCGGCCAGAAGGCTGCGGCCTCCAACATCCCGATCCTGATCGAGGGCGAATCGGGCGTCGGCAAGGAATTGGTGGCGCGCGCCATCCAGGGCAGCGGCGAACGCCGCACAAAACCGTTCGTCACCGTCAATTGCGGCGCCATCCCCGACAATCTGGTCGAATCGATCCTGTTCGGTCACGAAAAAGGTTCGTTCACCGGCGCCACCGAAAAGCATACCGGCAAGTTCGTCGAGGCGCATTCGGGCACGCTGTTCCTGGACGAGATCGGCGACCTGCCGCTCGACGTGCAGGTCAAGCTGTTGCGCGCCGTGCAGGATGGCGAGGTCGATCCGGTCGGTGGCCGTTCCACCGTCAGGGTCGACATCAGGCTGATCTCGGCCACGCACCGCAACCTTCTGCAGCAGGTCAAGGACGGCAAGTTTCGCGAGGACCTGTTCTACCGGCTCAACGTTTACCCGATCGTCGTGCCGCCGCTGCGCGACCGCCGCGACGACATCCCCTATCTGGTCAAGCATTTCATGGACAAGGTGGCGCCGGCGGGCAATCGCCTGCACGGCATCTCGGATGCCGCACTGGCCATGCTGCAGGCCTATGATTGGCCGGGAAACATCAGGCAGCTGGAAAACGCCGTGTTCAGGGCCTCGGTGCTTGCCGAAGGCGATGTGCTCACGACTGACGAATTTCCGCAGATCCGGGCGCAGGTCGACGGCACCGTCAATCTCGACGCCGATGCGTCCTTGTCGGACCCCGGCATGGCCTTGAGCACCGGATCGCAAGGCGATGGCGCGCAGACTGACGACGCCGGTACTGCAGCTGCCGAGCCCGCCCCTCCGGCGAGGCTGCTTCAGCGTTTCGGCACGCTGCGGGCGCTGGACGAGCGTGGCAATGTGCGTGCGCTGGCCGATGTCGAACTCGAAATGATCAAGCTCGCCATCGACCATTATAACGGCCAGATGAGCGAGGTCGCGCGGCGTCTCGGCATCGGCCGCTCGACGCTCTACCGCAAGCTCAAGGAATACGGCATCGACCCGGAAACCGGCCGCCTCGACCGCCTTGCCTCCTGAACGCCGAATTCCACAGCTTGCCAACGCAAGGCCGGGACCAGCTTGCCATGCCACATCCGGCGCTGCATAAGGGTTGGGGCGGGAATATGACTGATGCGGACAGCGTTGTTCACGCATTAAGGCCAGCGGTAACAGATCGTGTAGCGGGAAAAGGCTGAATCTTGATCTAAACCAGCAGTTTACCAAGAAATCCTGTGTATTATTTTTGACGGGATATCGCCACGGTGTTACCGCATTTCGGCTTCAATAAGCGATGATTAACCATTAGGATCGATATTCGGATGTAAGAACCACGCATCCGTTTGGACAAATCCGGGGACAAACGGCAGCCTGCAAGGCCTTTTGATTTGAACAAAGTCGAACGACACAGAAACGGGCGGCGCGATCACATGGGCGTCTGGCCGAGATGGCTGGCAGCGGTGATCGTTGCGTTCGCTTTCCTTGCCGCTACTGCTGCCGGCGCCAGCGCTGAAACGCGCTCGCTCAAGCTCTATCACCTCCACACGCACGAAAAGGCCGAGATCGTCTACAAGCGCAATGGCCGCTACGATCCGGCAGGCCTCAGGAAGATCAACATCATCCTGCGCGACTGGCGTCGCAACGAACCGACCAAGATGGATCCGCGCCTGCTCGATCTGGTGTGGGAAGCTTATCGGCAGGCCGGCGCCACCGACTATATCCAGGTCGTTTGCGGCTATCGCTCGCCGTCGACCAATTCGATGCTGCGCAGCCGCAGCCGCGGTGTCGCCAAGGAAAGCCAGCATATGCTGGGCAAGGCGATGGACTTCTACATTCCGGGTGTGCCGCTGAAGAAGCTGCGCAACATCGGCCTGAAGATGCAGGGCGGCGGCGTCGGCTACTATCCGTCGTCGGGTTCGCCCTTCGTCCACATGGACGTCGGCAATGTGCGGCACTGGCCAGGCATCAGCCGCCAGGAACTGGTCAGCCTGTTTCCCAATGGCAAGACGCTGCATGTGCCGAGCGACGGCAGGCCGTTGCCGGGTTATGACCAGGCGCTCGCCTCCTACAAGGCGCGCAAGGGCGCCGGTTCTCCTGCCATCATGATGGCCAGCGCAGGCGGCAGCACCAAGAAATCCGGTGGCTTCCTGTCCGCTTTCTTTGGCGGTGGCGGTGAAGACGAAGCCGACGACAGCGCCGATGTCGCTACCGCCGCGCCGCCGCCGAGAAGCGTGAAGCCGGTGCTGGCTGCCACGAGCAACAACAACAGCAATCTGCCTGGCATCGCGATCGTGTCGCCGCAGAACGCCAAGCGCGCCAACATTCCGCAGCTTGCCGACGACAGCGCTGACGATGCGGAGCCGCAGGACACGCCGGAGACGATCATCGCCGCGCTGCCCGCCAAGGAAGTGCCGCTGCCCGCTTTCGCACCGCGGCCGAAGGCCGATGTCGGCGCGCAACAACCTGAGACCGTGCCGTTCGGCGTGGCCGATGCCACCACCGAACAGACGGTGGCGACGGCGCAGGCGCCGGCCAATGTGCCGTTCGGCACGGCCGATGCGAGCAATGCCGACCAGGGGGCCGATCAAGCTGCCGCTCCGGCGCAGGTCGCGGTCAACGTCCCGTTGCCGACCTGGCGTCCCGACCGCTCTTCGCCGCCGGCTGAGCTTGCGCCGCAGGACAAGGGCGTTCTGCTGGCGCTGGCCGATACGGCTGCCCACAAGCAGACCGCAACCGACGCGTTCTCGGTGCTGCCGTCGCAGCGTCCGGACGAGGTCAAGGCGGTTCTCGAACAGGCCAGCGCCGCCGATACAGCCGGTGCTACCGACGACTATCAGGTTGCGTCGCTCGAGCCGCGCTCGGCGTTCAACGATCCGTCAGGTGTCGATGCCGCATCGCCGCGCGGTGCTATTGCTGCCCGTCCCGCCGGTACCGATCCAGCCTCGGTGATCGGCGCCGGCGTCAAGACGACACGCAAGGAAGCCAGGGCTTCGGCCCGCGACCTGAAGCCAGGACCGAAGGCAGTGCTGGTGGCAGCCGAACCGCAGGCGGCGCGCTGGGCGCTGAGCAGCGGCGACAACATCGCCACCGTTTCCAGCCCGACGACAGCGCCGCGCTATGCCTACAACATCGTGCATACGCCGCCGAGCGAGGTCTACACCGCAGGCTTCCAGGCGGACAACCAGATGGCCGATGCCAACCGCTTCACCGGCAATGCCGTGAAATTCCTTTCGGTCGCCCGCTTCCAGACGAAGTAAGAGCTCGACGGGGTAAACATCGAAGCCGCGCTGGGCAACCCGCGCGGCTTTTTGCTGTTGGCGAATCTCCAGCGCTGGCTTCTAGCGTCCCGGAATGCTAACCACCAGCCTGCATTCCCGCTTCGTCTAATGGTAGGACAGCGCCCTTTGAAGGCGTGAATCGAGGTTCGAGCCCTTGAGCGGGAACCAAAATCTCAACGCGTAGCAAACCCGGTCGGCGCAGCTGGCGGGTTTTTGTGCCGAGTGCAATTCCGGGAACACTGTGATTTTCCCGGGAAAGCGCGGAGCGCTTCCCTTGGGATTGTGCAAAGATAAAGTAGCGGAGGTTATTTTCCGAGCTTGCTCGCGGTCTGTGCGAGCGCCTCGATCTCATCCCACTTGCCGGCCTTGACCAACTCGTCCGGCGCCACCCACGAGCCGCCGACGCAGATAACGTTGGACAGGCTGAGATAGTCGGCGGCGTTCTTGGCCGAGATGCCGCCGGTCGGGCAGAATTTCACGTCGGCCAGCGGCGAGGCAAAGGCCTTCAGCGAGGCGATGCCGCCGGATTGTTCGGCCGGGAAGAATTTCAGGAACCGCAGGCCGGCCTCGCGGGCAGCCATGATCTCGCCGGGCGTGATGGCGCCGGGCAGCAAGGGAACGTCGCTGTCCTTGGCCGCCGCCAGCAACTCGCGCGTGATGCCGGGGCTGACGATGAACTTCGAGCCAGCCGCCGCTGCCTGGTCGAACTGCTTGGCATCGAGAATTGTGCCGGCGCCGACAATGGCGCCCTCGACCTCACCGGCCACGCGGCGGATCGCTTCCAGCGCATCGGCGGTTCTCAACGTGATCTCGATCGCCGGCAGGCCGCCGGCGGCCAGCGCCCGGGCGAGCGGGACGGCGTCCGCGACATTGGCGATCTTCAGCACCGGAATGAACGGCTGGCCATTGAGCAGCGACAGGAGCTTTTCGGTCTTGCTGGGCATTGGCTTTTCTCTCCCTGGGTGATTTCAACCGATTAGCAGAAGGCCGATTCCGAGTCCACGAAACCCGGCCTGCCGCGATGTCACATGTCGGCCAACGAGCCTGCGGGCGAATACCGACGAAGTGTCTTTAGCTCTGCCTTGAATCCGCTTTGACCACGGTCTAGTGGCTTGGCGATGACCAACCATGAACCCGTGCGCGTCGCCGCGCTCTACAAATTTGCGAGGCTGGGCGACTTCGACGCGCTGCGGGTCTTGCGCACGCCGCTTGCCGCCTTCTGCTGCGGGCGCGGCATCAAGGGCACGCTGCTTCTGGCGCAGGAGGGCATTAACGGCACGGTCGCCGGCAGCGAAACCGACATAGCCGACCTGATCGCTTATCTCGAGGCCATCGAGGGTCTTGCCGATCTCGAGGTCAAATACAGCACTGCCGCCGAAATGCCGTTCCATCGCATGAAGGTGCGGCTGAAGCGCGAGATCGTCACCATGGGCGTCGAAGACCTCGACCCGGCGACGGGTGCGGGGACCTATGTCGCGCCGGCCGACTGGAACGCGCTGATCTCGGACCCCGGCACCATCGTCATCGACACACGCAACGCGTACGAAGTGTCGATCGGGACGTTCGAGGGCGCGGTGGACCCGCGCACGTCGAGCTTTCGCGAATTCCCGGCCTGGGTGGAAAAACACCGCGACCAACTCGACGGCCGCAAGGTTGCGATGTTCTGCACCGGCGGCATCCGCTGCGAAAAGGCGACGGCCTATGTGAAGTCGCTCGGCTTCGAGGATGTGTTCCATCTCAAGGGCGGCATCCTCAGATATCTTGAAGAGGTGCCGGCCGAAGACAGCCTGTGGCAGGGCGAGTGTTTCGTCTTCGACGAGCGGGTCTCGGTGTCGCATGGGTTGACCGAAGGCGAGGCCGAACTCTGCCGCGCCTGCCGGCATCCGCTGACGCCGGAGAACCGGCTGTCGCCGCATTTTTCCACCGGCGTGTCATGCCCGCATTGCTACGAGGCACGCTCGGATGAGGATCGCACCCGCTATGCCGAGCGCCAGCGCCAGGTCGAACTTGCGCAGGCGCAGGGCAGGGGACATATCGGCAGTTAAGTGCCGCCGACGCCCTGACTGGATCACCACACGACAGAATAGCGGTCGATCACCCACAGCCATGTGCCGTCGGCCTGCCGGCGCGCGACCTCTGAGGTTATCGAGCCGTCGGCAAGCCTGGTCGACGTCAACGCGAGGTCGCCGTTAATGGCCGCCGGGCGCTGCTCGCCGCGCTGGAATTTTCGCCAGCTCGCGGCAAAGGCTTCGAACAAAGCGCGGATCGCCTCATGGCCACGCGTCAATTCGGCTGCTCCGGTGTCGATGACGGCATCGGGTTCGAACAGCGCTACCATGCCCTCAATGTCTCCCGCCCATTGCCGATCAATTAGCAGGCGCTCCAGATCCTGGGGATCTCGTGCTTGGTCGCGGTCTGGCTGATCGGTCACGGCAAAACTCCTCCCTCGCCGACGTTGCGGCGACACTAACCGAAGCCGAGGCGGGTTTCGACACATCGAATTTGATTTGCGGCATTGCCGGCGCCGATAGCAAAGCGCCGGTCCGTCATTGTAATGTCAACAATCGGGACCTACGTCTGCAACGTCCAAAACCTGCCCGTCCACGTTGGCGCGGGCCCTTTTCTGGAGGCACCATGTTCGACCCCAAGAAGCTTCTCGACGATCTGCTCGGCTCGCAAGTTCCCGGCACAACCGGCACCGTTCGCGACAAGGCCGGGCAGGCTGTGCAGATGGCCAAGGACAATCCGCTGGCCGCCGGTGCGCTGGCCGCGGTGCTGCTTGGAACCGGCACGGGACGGCAGGTCACCGGCACGGCCGTGAAGCTCGGCGGACTGGCTGCGATCGGCGGTCTCGCCTACAAGGCCTACCAGAATTACAAGGCCGGCAATGCACCCGAGCAGGCGCCGGCGGCCGGCCAGCCGGAATTGCTGCCGCCGCCCGCCGACACCGGCTTTCATCCTTCACAGGCGCCACAGGGGGAGGACGAGTTCACGCTGACCCTGGTGCGGGCGATGATCTCGGCGGCCAAGGCCGATGGCCATGTCGATGACGCGGAACGCCAAAAGATCGCCGGCAAGCTCAGTCTGGCCGGCATCGGCACGGAAGCGGAAAAGTTTCTGATGGCCGAGCTGGACAGCCCGCTCGACCTCGATACGCTGGTCGCAGGCGCCAAGACCGATGAGCAGAGGCTCGAGCTCTACACGGCGTCCCGACTGACGATCGACCCCGATACGCGCGCCGAACGCGGCTATCTCGACCTGCTCGCCGGCCGGCTCGGCCTGCCGGATGCGCTCGTCGATCATGTCGAGGCGACGGTGTCGGCGGCCAAGGTGCCGGTTCCGTCAGGCACGGCGCCGAACCCGCGCTGGTAGACAACGCAGCCGCGGCGGGAAAAGCGTTAACTTCTCGTTTACCGAGGAAGCGCATGATTTTAGTTAGTCGGATCGGCTTTTCCTCCTCCCAAGCCCGGTTCAGATCAGGGGGCGGTCGCCAATGACCGCCCTTTTTGTCGGACCGATCACATAAAGCGCGTGGCGCTTCATGTTTTTGTCCGGATGCATGTCGTTCTCTCAGAACCGGGGCCACTTTTGAGCGACATGCATTAGTGTCCGGCTTGCCATGATCGCCCTCATTTGCGATGGGTCGGTGCATTCGGATGCACCCCGATCTGTGCCGGGGATGCGCGGCGCGCAGGAGCAAAATCATGACAGTCCTCACAGAGAAAACCGCCATCGTCACCGGCGCCGGCACCGGCATCGGCAAGAGCGTCGCCACGGCGCTGCTCAAGGCCGGCTGGAACACGGTGTTTTGCGGCCGCCGCAAAGCGGTGCTCGATGCCGCCATTACCGAGGCCGGGAAAACGGACGCCAAGGCGCTGGCGGTTGCCTGCGACATCAGCAAGGCCGGCGAAGTCGATGATCTGTTCGAGACGGTGGCCGCAGCCTTCGGCCGCGTCGACCTGCTCTTCAACAATGCCGGCATGAGCTACAAGTCGACGCCGATCGACGAGATCCCGGTCGAGGTCTGGAACGATATTGTCGGCGTCAATCTCACCGGATCGTTCCTGTGCGCCCGCGCCGCCTTCGGCGTCATGCGCAAGCAAAAGCCAATGGGCGGCCGCATCATCAACAATGGCTCGGTGTCGGCCTATGCGCCACGGCCGGGCTCGGTGCCCTACACCGCGACCAAGCACGCCATATCGGGGCTGACCAAGACGCTGGCGCTCGACGGCCGGCCCTATGACATCGCCTGCGGCCAGATCGACATAGGCAACGCGCTGACCGATATGGCGCATGCCATGACGGTCGGCGTGCCGCAGGCCAATGGCACCATCGCCGCCGAAGCGGTGATGGACGTCCAGCGCGTCGCCGACGCCGTCGTCCACATGGCCAGCCTGCCGCTCGATGCCAATGTGCTGTTCATGACGGTGATGGCGACCAAGATGCCGTTCGTGGGGCGTGGGTGAAGAGCCGAAGGCCTACCTCTTCAAAAACGACTCGATCCGCTCCAGCGCGCGCAAGATGTTCTCTTCGGAATTGGCGTAGGAGAGCCTGATGTAGCCTTCGCCGAGAATGCCGAAATCGGGGCCGCCGATCAGCGCCACGCCGGCCTCCTCGAGCAGTGCCGAGGCGAGCTTCTTGGCCTTCCAGCCGGTCTTCGAAACATTCGGGAAGGCATAGAATGCGCCCTTGGGCGTGATGCAGGAGACGCCGGGCAGCGCGTTCAGCCCCTCGACCACCATCTTCCTGCGGTTGTCGAAGGCGCACATCATCTTGTCGACATCGTCCTGCGGGCCGTCGATGGCGGCGATGCCGGCGAACTGGCTCGGCGCGTTGACGCAGGACCAGCAATTGACCGCCAGCTTGCGGACCTTGTCGTAGAGATGCCCGCCCTTGTCGCCATTCGGCCAGATCGACCAGCCCATGCGCCAGCCGGTCATCGCCCATGTCTTCGACCAGCCGTTGAGCACGATCAGCCGGTCGCGAATTTCCGGAAAATTGAGCAGCGAAAAATGCGTCTCGCCGTCATAGGTCATGACGTCGTAGATTTCGTCGGAGAGGATAGCGACCTGCGGATGCGCTTGCAGTCCCTTTACCAGCTTCTCGATCTCGGCGCGCGGCGTGACGCCGCCGGTCGGGTTGGCCGGTGAGTTGAGGATTAGCAGTCTGGTCTTCGACGTGATCAGCGCCAGCGTCTCTTCTGCCGAGAAGGCAAAGCCGTTCTCCTCGCGGATCGGCACCGGAATGGGCGCGGCGCCGGTGAACTCGATCATCGAGCGGTAGATCGGAAAGCCTGGGTCTGGATAGAGGATCTCGGCGCCGGGTTCGCCGAACATCAAGATGGCCGCGAACATGGTCGGCTTGCCGCCGGGCAGGATCATTACATTCTCGGGCGAGACTTCGACGCCGGTAGTGGTCAGCGTGCGCCGCACCACCGCTTCGCGCGTCGCCAGCAGGCCATTGGCCGGGGTGTAGCCATGGTGGCCGTCGCGCAGCGCCTTGATCGCGGCCTCGACAATGTGCTGCGGCGTTTTGAAGTCGGGCTGGCCGATGCCGAGGTTGACGATGTCGCGGCCCTGTTGAGCCAGTGCAGTCGCGCGCGCCAACACGGCAAAGGCGTTTTCCTCGCCGAGACGGTCGAAGGCCGAAATCGTGTGGAGCATTTTTCCCGTCCGTGTGGTTCTTGCTGTTAGGTCGCGTTTTTGTGAGCGTCTGCTCACAAAAGTCAAACGGATTGGAGTTTTGCGTGTCGGAAAATCTCAAAGATTGGCAAGCGCGTCCGCGGCCCGAGCGCAAGCCCATTGACGGCCGCTATGTCCGGCTCGAACCGCTGAGCGCCGAAAAGCACGGCGATGGGTTGTACGAGGCGTCGTCCGTGCCCGACATCGATGGACGCTTTGCCTGGCTGCCCGACTACCCGCCGCAAACCCGCGCCGATTTCCAGCCATGGCTGGACAAGGTCGAGGCGAGCGAGGACCCGCTGTTCTTCACCGTCATCGACAAGGCCAGCGGCAAGGTCGCCGGGCGACAGACGCTGATGCGCATCGATCCCACCTATGGCGTCATCGAGATCGGCAACATCTATTGGGGGCCGCTGATCTCGCGCAAGCCGGCAGCGACCGAGGCGCAGTTCCTGTTCATGAAGTATATTTTCGACGGGCTCGGCTATCGCCGCTACGAGTGGAAATGCAACAACCGCAACGAGCCGTCAAAGCGCGCGGCGGAACGGTTCGGCTTCAAGTTCGAGGGCATTTTCCGCCAGCATCTTGTGGTCAAGGGTGAAAACCGCGATACCGCATGGTACTCGATCATCGACAAGCAATGGCCGGCGCTGCGCAAAGCCTATGAGGCATGGCTCGATCCCGCCAATTTCGATGGCGAAGGCCGGCAGAAGCGGCGGCTCGAGGATTTCCGCGCCGAGTTCGGCGCGTAACAGGAGTTTTTTCCGATGGCGCACAGCCATGATCATGGTTCGCTTGCTGGGCATGGCGCCAGCCACCTGCATGGCTCGACCGACAAGAAGCGTGTGCTGATCGCAGCCTGCCTGACCGCCGGCTTCATGGTGGCCGAAGTGCTTGGCGGCCTTTTGACGGGATCACTGGCGCTGCTGGCCGACGCCGGCCACATGCTCGCCGACTCGATCGCGCTTGGCCTTGCCTGGTACGCCTTCCATCTTGGCGGACGGCCGGCGACAGTGCGCCTGACCTATGGTTTCGGCCGGGTCAAGACGCTGGTCGCCTACACCAACGGCATCGCCATCTTCGCCATTGCTTTGTGGATCGTCTACGAAGCCTGGGGCCGGCTGATGACGCCGGCGCCGGTGCTGGGCGGGCCGATGCTGGTGGTGGCGATCGCCGGCCTTCTGGTAAACTTCGCCTCGTTCTTCGTGCTGCATGGCGGCGACCACGACAGCCTCAACATGCGCGGCGCCATCCTGCATGTGCTGGGCGACCTGCTCGGTTCGGCGGCGGCGATCGTGGCGGCGCTGGTCATCCTGGCCACCGGCTGGACGCCGATCGACCCGATTCTGTCGGTGCTGGTCTCGGTGTTGATCCTGTCCACCGCATGGTCGCTGATGCGCGAAGCCGCCCACGTCCTTCTCGAAGGCGTACCGGCAAGCCTCGACCGCGACATCATCGCCAAGGACATTGCCGGCACCGTCAAGGGCGTGCGCGAAGTGCACCATATGCATGTCTGGTCGCTGGACGGCTCCAGCAACATGGCGACGCTGCATGCCTGCCTCAACGATGGCGTCGATCCGCACCAGGCGGTCAGCGCCATCAAGAAGCGGCTCGCCGCCGAACACGGCATCAGCCACGCGACGGTCGAACCGGAATTCGGCCAGTGCGCCGACAGCCATGACGAGCACGATCATGACCACGACCATGGTGCGCCACCGCATCACGGCCATTATCACTGACAGGGAATTTCATGGCATTGGCATCCGAGTTGACGAGTTCCCGCTGTGGCGGGACGGCATGATGGATCGCGACACGCGAAACGCGCTGATTGCCGCAGCCTGGATCATGCTGCTGTTCGGCATCGCGGCGTTCTATCTGCCGACGGTGATGCTGGCTGTCGGCAATGTCTCGACCGTACTTGCCGGCATCGTCGGCATCGCCTTCGTGCTGGCATTCTTTCTGGTGTTCTGGTTGCGGGGTCGCAGCCAGAACAAGGGCAAATAAGAGGCTTTGAAATGCGCATCCTGATTACTGGCGCCGCCGGCATGGTCGGCCGCAAACTTGTCGACCGGCTGGCCAAGGACGGCACGCTCAACGGCCGCAAGATCACCGGGCTCGACCTGCACGACATCGTGCCGCCGCAGGCGCCGGCGATGGACGGCGTCAGCATCGCCACGCATACCGGCGACCTTGCCGACGCCGGTGCTGCCGAGAGCCTGGTGGCGTCACGCCCCGACGTCATGTTCCATCTCGCCGGCATCGTGTCGGGTGAGGCGGAAGCCAATTTCGATCTCGGCTACCGCGTCAATCTCGACGGCACACGGGCTCTGTTCGATGCGGTCCGGCTGGCGGGCTTTTCGCCGCGCCTCGTCTTCACCTCGTCGATCGCGGTGTTTGGCGCGCCGTTCCCCGATGTGATCCCGGACGACTTTCATCCGACGCCGCTGACCTCCTACGGCACCCAGAAGCAGATGAGCGAGGCGCTGCTGGCCGACTATTCCAGGCGCGGCTTCTTCGACGGCATCGGCATAAGGCTGCCGACCATCTGCGTGCGGCCCGGCAAGCCGAACAAGGCGGCGTCAGGTTTCTTCTCCGGCATCATCCGCGAGCCGCTGAGCGGCCACGAGGCGATCCTGCCGGTGCCGCGCTCGGTGCTGCACACCCATGCCAGCCCGCGTTCGGCGGTGAACTTCCTGATCCATGCCGCCGGGCTCGACGGTGCCGCTGTCGGGCCGCGCCGCAACCTCACAATGCCCGGCGTTGCCGTCACCGTCGGCGAGCAGATCGAGGCGCTGGAGCGCATTGCAGGCGCCGACGTCGTGAAGCTGATCCGCGAACAGCCGGATGAGACCATCTGGGCGATCGTCAAGGGTTGGCCGACGCGCTTCGAGGCGCGCCGTGCAAGGGACCTCGGCTTCAGCGCCGAAAACAGTTTCGATGAAATCATCCGCGCTCATATCGAGGATGAGTTGGGCGGAAAGATCGCGGGTCAGGCCTGACCCGCCGAGGTCATACAGTTCCGGACAGGCTCGCCGACAACAGCAACAGCCCGAACAGGAAGACGAAGGCGGCGCCGCCGATTTCGACGACTGTGTGGATGCGGTTGCCCATGCGGCCGTCGCCGGCGAAATAGACCGCCCAGTTCTTGGCGGTGACTGCGATCGTTGCCAGCGCCGAGACTGTGATGGCGGTTCCAATCGACATCGCCAGCACCGACAGCAGGCCGCCGAGCCACAGGCCGTTGAGCAAAGCGAAGCTCAGCACAATCAGCGCGCCGGAGCAGGGGCGGATGCCGACGGCGGCTACAGCCGACCAGGCCGTGCGCCAGTCGAAGCGGTCGCCCGACAGCAGCGCCGGATCGGGCGCATGTGAGTGGCCGCACGTATCACAGACCTCGCCGGCTGGGTGATCGTGAGCGGCGTGATCGTGATGAGCGTGGTCGTGATGGGAATGATCGTGTGTGTCGTGGTCGTGCGCAGCGTGATCGTGATGATCATGCGAATGGTCGTGATGCACATGCAAGGCATGCGAATGCGCATGCGCCGCGTGGCTGTGAGCGGCATGCGAATGGCCGCCATGGGAATGACCGGCGTGGGCTGCCGACAG
The DNA here is from genome assembly GCF_057786095.1 of Mesorhizobium sp. P160219. NCBI lineage: Bacteria > Pseudomonadati > Pseudomonadota > Alphaproteobacteria > Hyphomicrobiales > Phyllobacteriaceae > Mesorhizobium > Mesorhizobium sp. P160219. The sequence continues at coordinate 6,247,126 of NZ_JBYNWG010000001.1, read as the reverse complement.
GCTGTAGGCGGGCGCCCTGCCGAACCAGCGCTGGACCGTGGGCCCAAGCTTGCGCCACAGCAGCCAGGCGCCGAACAAAGTGACGAAGACATAGCTCATGATCTCCATGAACCAGGCTGCGTCGGTCATCGAGATCGCGGTGCCGCGCAGGACGAAATAGGCAAGCAGCATCACCAGGATCGCGGTCAGGCCCTGCAGCAGCGCCGAGACGAAGGACAGCAGGATACCGCGCCTGAGCGCCACTTCATTGGCCACCATGTAGGACGAGATCACCGCCTTGCCGTGGCCGGGGCCGGCGGCGTGGAAAATGCCGTAGGCGAAGGACAGGCCGATCAGCAGCCACATCTTGCTGCCATCCTCGCGCATTGCTTTCATCGCCGTGGCCAATGCGCGGTAGAATTCCTGCTGGCGCAGATTGATCCACATCAGGATGTGGGCGAACGGGCCGGTGGTGGGCGCCATGCCGTCATTGACACCGATGCCGAGTGAGCTCTGGGCATGGGCCTGCCCGAGAAAGTGCGTCATCAGCAGGGCAGCGGCCACAAGGCCGAATGCCAAACGCAGGGACGGTTTCATCACCGGATCTATCCTTCTGGCGGGCAATTCAGTTCGAGCTTGGTGGCGAAGATCTTGCTCATGTCGGTGCCTGTCGGGTCGTTGAAGAACGCGTCCGTCAGGGTCTTCTGGTTTTCCTTGATCGCCTCGTCTGGATCAGGCCGGATGACGCTCTTGGTGCAGTTCGAGGGCAGGCCTTCCACCGTGATGTTGCTATCCTCGGTGAAGTCGATCGCTGTGTAGAAGGTTGGATCGTAGACGCCGAAATCGATCTTGCCGGCGAGCTTGATCGGCACCTTGGGTTCGGATTCGAACAGGATGATCAACTGGTCGTTGTCAAAATTGGCCATCAGATGCGGTGGCGGCGTCATAGGCACGTCCTTGCCGTCGACGGTGACGAGCTGGAAATAGTTGAATTCGGCCAGCGAGGCATGAACTGTGTCGGCGACATCCTTCAGCTCCTTGTCGTCAAGCTTCAGGTCGGAGTTCTTGTCGAACTCCATCATCACCGTACTCGAAAACAGATCATCGAAACGCCAGAGGTGACGCAGCGCTTTCACACTTTGGTGATCCGGAGAGAGGATCACGTCGAGGCGGGCCTCGGCGAAGACATGAGGATGCGCGCCAGCCGCTCCGACGGCGGCAAAAGGCGCCGCCAAGGCCGAAGCCAGCATGATTGCGTGCCGTTTCAGATGCATTCTCGGTCGCTGTTCCATCGGCCTCGGAGAGATTTCGAGAGGTTACCAGAAACGGGGCGAAATTGGGACCGCGGCACGGCAAGACCGGGTCAGGCGCTCTCGCGGTTCTTGAACCACTGCACCAGAAAATCGACGAAGACACGGACCTTGGCCGGCAGATAGCGGCGGTGCGGGTAGACGGCGAAAATGCCGCTGCCCGACTGGATGCGGTCGTCAAGCAAGGACACCAGCAGCCCGGATGCGAGGTCGGGTGCGGCGATGAAATCCGGCAGGATGGTGAAGCCCAGACCGGACACGGCGGCGGCTCGCGCGGCCATCGGGCTGTTGACCTCGATCGGACCCGATACGTTGACACTGACAGACTCCTCGCCATCGCCCCTGAAGCGCCAGTTGGCGAGCGAGCGGCCATTGGTGTCGACGATGCAGGGCAAGTTGGCGAGATCCTGCGGGCGCGTCGGCTTGCCGTGCTTGGCGATCAGCTCCGGCGAGGCGCAAAGCTTGATCGAAAACGGCCCCAGGCGGCGGGCGATCAGCGATGAGTTCTCCAGGCGCGAGATGCGCACGGCAAGATCGAAACCTTCCTCGACCAGATCGACAAAACGGTCGTCGAGATGGATGTCGAGCACGATGTCGGGATGCTGCTTGGCGAAGTCGATCAGCGACTGGCCGATCGGTGCATCGGCAAAGGTGCGCGCCGCCGACAGCTTGATCCTGCCGCGCACGTCACCGGAGGATTCGCGCACGGCGTCGGCTAGGCTGTCGACCTCGCGCACGATTTCCGAAGCGCGGCTGTAATAGGTATGGCCGGCCTCAGTCAACGAGAACTGCCGCGTGGTGCGGTTGAGCAGCAGCGCGCCGAGTTCGTCCTCGAGTTCGCGCACATATTTCGACAGCAGCGCCTTGGAGCGACCGATCTTGCGCGCGGCCGCCGAAAAGCCTTCGGCCTCGACGACGTCGATGAAGGCGCGCATGCGGGTCAGTGTATCCATCATCAAGCCTTTCGTGCCGCATCGAGAATTCGCCGGCCGAGCCGTATCAGGGCAATGTCGCTGCCGGGAGGACCGAGCAGCGAGAGGCCGAAAGGGGCGCCGTCAACCGAGCCCAGCGGCAGGGTGATTTGCGGAAAGCCTGAAAGACCCGAAAGGCACAAAAGATGCAAGGCCCTTTCGCGGTAGGCCTGGAGCTGCTGCGGCTCGCTTTTGACCAGAGGTGCGGGGCCTGGAACGGTAGGCAGGACAAGAAACCCGTCCTGGCCGAGCAGCGCGGCTAGCTCGGAGCGGAACGTCAAGCGGCGCACCGCCTCGGCCCGCGCGGTCTTTTCGTCGATTGTCCGGCCGAAACCAAAGCGCTCCTCGACGCCCGGCCCGAGATCGCGCTCGCCCGAAATGATCCAGGCGCCATGCTGCTGCCAGGCCTCGGCGGCCTGGAGGCGGCGAAAGCACCAGTAGAGCTCGTCGGGGAAGGAGGCGAAGCTGTACTCTACCGGCGCCGGCTCACCGACAAGACTGGCGGCCAGCGCTCTCATCCTGGCATATTCGGCTGCCTCGGCGGGGCCGGCCACGAAAGCGTCCAGCCAGCGGATCGAAAGCGGCCGGTTGAGCGGATGCTGATGCGGGTCGCGGCCAAGCAACAGCTTGCCGATCGTCTCATAGGTCTCGATGTCGTCGGCGAACCAGCCGAATGTGTCGAAGCTCGGCGCCAGCTTCATCGTGCCTTCGAGCGAAATGCGGCCATGCGTGGTGCGCAGCCCGATCAACCCGCAAAAGCTCGCCGGGGCGCGGATCGAGCCGCCGGTGTCGGAGCCGGTGGCGATATCGGCAAGCTTGCCGGCCACCGCCGCCGCCGATCCGGAGGACGAGCCGCCGGTGACGCGATCGGGAGCGGCCGGGTTCACCGGAAACGGAAAATGCGCGTTCTGGCCCATCAGCGAGAAAGCGAACTCGTCGGTCTGCGTCTTGCCGATGAAGCGCGCGCCGGCGTCGAGAATCATCTGCACGGCCGGTGCCGTGCTGGACGCGGCATGCGCCTCGTCGAACTTCACCGGATTGCCGCAACCGGTGCGGTAGCCGGCGACGTCGCAAATGTCCTTTACCGCCAGCCTGAGCCCGGCCAGCGGCCCCAGTTCCGCATTGGCGACCGGCATGCGGCGCAGGTCAAGAAAGGCGTTGAGCGGGCCGTGCGTGCCTGGCATCGTTCGATATCCGTATACAGTAGGCCCAGCATTGTTCGATGCCGGAAATTTTACAACCTGGGATACGATTTTTATTGATTGTGAAATCTTTCGATCTTATATCGCGCTTGCCCAAAGTCGCACGTGCCTGTGGGTGTCCGCCGATCCTCGAATGGTGAGGGAAATCGGTAAGGTAACTGGAGCTAACCCCTCCAGTCGGTCTAGCGGCCAACCGCCAGCCCGAGGACACCTTGAAGCAACGACGGTGCGGGCCTTTCTGGTGTTCTGCCGGTCGTCCAAAGACCGGGGTTACTGAAGAGGCACACCTTCATTGCCGGCAGTGCGGACGGGTCTCCCATCCAAGCCAAGGCAGACAAAGCGAACCGAGGCCGGGCAAGGCCAAGGTTCACCGCCGCGAGATGGCGTTTCATGGTTCCGGGGTCTCCACCGGCTGGTTCCATGGATTTCCGTCCCGCCTTTGTTTGACCGCGTGTTCGCGAGGCCGAAAGCCCCGCGTCCGCAGCCTTATTGCGCGCCGCAAGGCGTATATGGAGAGACCCCATGGCCACCCAGCGCATCCTTGACTTCCTCGCCACCCGACGTCCGTCCGGCCCCTGCCTCGTCGTCGACCTCGATGTCGTGCGCGACAATTTTCGCGCCTTCGAAAAGGCGCTGCCCGATTCCCGGATCTACTATGCGGTGAAAGCAAATCCGGCGCCGGAAATCCTGCGCCTGCTTGCTGCGATGGGCTCGTCCTTCGACACCGCTTCCGTTGCCGAGGTCGAGATGGCGATGGACGCCGGTGCGCCGGCGGACCGTATCTCCTTCGGCAACACTATCAAGAAGGAGCGTGACATTGCACGCGCCTACCAGCTCGGCATTCGGCTGTTTGCCGTCGACTGCGTCGAGGAAGTCGACAAGATCGCCCGCGTCGCTCCCGGCGCGCGCGTGTTTTGCCGCGTTTTGACCGATGGCGAAGGCGCCGAGTGGCCGCTGTCGCGCAAGTTCGGCTGCGTGCCGGCGATGGCCGTCGATGTGCTGCGCCACGCCAGGACGCTCGGCCTCGACGCCTATGGCGTGTCGTTCCATGTCGGCTCGCAGCAGACCGACCTGACGGCGTGGGACCGTGCGCTGGCCGACGCCAAGAAGGTGTTCGCCACGCTCGCCGACGAAGGCATCGTCCTCAAGATGGTCAATATGGGCGGCGGTTTCCCGACGCGCTATCTGCGTGACGTGCCGGCGGCCCAGGCCTATGGCCAGGCGATCTTCTCGGCGCTGCGCAAGCATTTCGGCAATGCGATCCCTGAGACCATCATCGAGCCGGGTCGCGGCATGGTCGGCAATGCCGGCGTCATCAAGTCGGAAGTCGTGCTGATCTCGAAGAAGGCCGAAAACGACAATGTGCGCTGGGTGTTCCTCGACATCGGCAAGTTCGGCGGTCTGGCCGAGACGATGGACGAGGCGATCCGCTATCCGATCGTCACCCGCCATGACGGTTCGGAGACCGCACCTTGCGTGCTCGCCGGCCCGACCTGCGATTCGGCCGACGTGATGTACGAGAAGACGCCGTATCCGCTGCCTCTGTCGCTGACCATCGGCGACGATGTGCTGATCGAAGGCACCGGCGCCTACACGACCACCTACTCGGCGGTCGCCTTCAACGGCTTCGAGCCTCTCCGATCCTACGTGATCTGACGGCTTCGGCCTTCAGATCACCTCAGGTGGACGTTTGCGTCCGCTCGGGTTCGCCTGTGGAACAAGCTCCGCTCGTGAAGGATCGCGGAAATGGACATTGTAAATTACATTGATGGCATTGGATTCTCCCCCTCGACGGGGGAGATTGCCGGCGCCATTCCCATCGTCGCCGAAACTGCGGCAGACATTGCATCGCGTGAAGCGTTGCTCGATCGCGCCATGGGGCCGATGCGGCGCAAGAAATCGTCGGAGAAGCTGCGGCGTGGCCGCCGGCCTTCCGAAGGCCTCGCCTTCGTGGCGCGTGATGCGGCGGGCGCGGTGATCGGCACTGTGCGGCTGTGGGATGTAAGGCTGGGCGAGGGCGGCCCGGCGGCGCTCCTGCTCGGGCCGCTCGCCGTCGATCCGGCGCTGAAGAACGCCGGCATCGGCTCGGCGCTGATGCGCCATGCTTTGGCCGAGGCCGCGCGTCTCGGCCATGCCGCGATGCTGCTAGTCGGCGATGCGCCTTACTATGGCCGCTTCGGCTTTTCGGCGGAGAAGACAGGCGCGCTCGCCATGCCTGGACCTTACGAGCGGCGCCGCTTGCTGGCGTTGGAGCTGATCGAGGGTGCGCTCGACGGCGCGCATGGCACGCTGAAGGCTGCAGGTCGCAAGCTCAAGGCACAGAGGCTGTCGCTGGCCGCCTGATTGTCCAAAAACAAACGCCGCCGGTCGTTTGCATTTCAGCGAGGGCGGCGTTTTGTTTTTGCGAAGGGCTCAGCCGATCAGTTGGCTGAGCGCCATGGCGACCGACATATCGCCTTCGACCTTTATCTTGCCGGACATGAACGCCATGGTCGGGTTGAGGTCGCCGGCGATCAGCGAATCCAGATCGTCGAGCGACAGCTTTATGGTGCAGTCGGTCGGCGCGTCGGTGGTCGAGACGGTTGCACCGTCGATGACGATGACGCCGTCACTGCCGGTATCGAACTTCACGGAATGTTCGAACCCGGCGCTCGCCACGCGCGACCTCATCTTCTCGGCAATGTCCTGAACGCTCATGACTGTTCTCCTGGTCTCGTTGCGTTTTGCCGCGCTTCAGTGACCGGCCTCCGCCGAAGTCGCTGTCTCGCGCGTGCCGCGATCCTGGTCGCTTGGCGCATATAGCTTCGAGTTGACGTAAACGTCAACGCGCGATGCGTCATCTCGTTTCAGTCGGAAGGAATGCGGCAGAGAACATTCACCCTGCGACGAAGGTTAGTGTTCAGCAGCGGGCTTCGCCGCCTCGGCCTGGGCCGATTCCGCCGGGGCCGGTTCGGTCGGCGTGGCCGGATCCTTGCGGCGGCGCATGGCGTTGTCGCGGATTTCATCCTTGGTCAGGAAGTTGACTTGGTCTATCAGCACTTCATGCACCAGGTCGGCGCCGACGCGGGCGTTGACGGTGTCGCGTATGGCCTTGCGGAAGGCATCGAGATCGATGGTTTCCTTCTTGGTGAAGTCGATCTGAGGATTGGAGTAGAGATAGGAATAGACCTGATCGGTCATCAGCGCTTCGGCCGGGATCGACATCTTCTTTATCTCGGCCGGCTCGACCGTGTAGACGAGCTTGGTGAGGAAATAGCCGTCGATCTTGGAATCGCGGATCAGCGGCACCGAGATGATGTCGGTCTTGACGTAGTCGAGGCCACCCAGCATCGGTTTCGGCGTCTCGCCGACGCCGCGCTCACCGGCCGCCTGGAACGAATAGAACACCGCGCCAAGCGTGGCGGCGCAGATCCAGATCGCGGCGGCGATGAATTTGATCACCGGTTGTTCCCGCCTGTTGCCGAGATCATCAGCTCGCCCAACCGAATTCACCGGCCGAATAGGTGCCGTCGGCTTCGGCGCGCTGAATGGCGTTCTTCAACAGCGTGGCGACTTCGTTGACCGCGTTGAGGTGGGCGAGGATTGCAGCCTCGTTTTTCGCGAGCTTCTGGCGCAGCCGCGCCAGACTGTCGCGATGCTGTTCCAGGAATTCGATCTCGTTGGCGCCCTTCATGGCGCGGGTCAGCTCATAGAGGTAGCGGCTCTTGCGGGCGTTGGAGGCCTTGAGGTCATAGCTGGTGTCGTTCTTCAAACCGGCCGTCTCTTCCTCGACCGCTTCCTCGATGCGGCCGATGATGGCGGCAAGGTTGCCCGGCCGTGCAAACGGGATCGGCGCTTCGGACGTACGCGCCGGCAGGTTGGAAGAGTATTTTGAAAAATCGGCCATTGAAAATCCTGGTCTAGATCTTGATTTCGGTTTTGATGGTCGTCTCGTCGCCGGTCATCGACCGTGCGGCCTTGCGCTGCAATTCCTCGACCAGCGAGGTGGACAGCCGCGCCTGCTGGTCGATCTCGGTCTTGTGCGGCCCGGTTGACACCGGGCCGATCGGCACGGTGCGCTTGCCGTCCTTGTAGTGGTCGGCGAGCAGCGATTTGGCAATGCCGATCCCTCCGCGCTCGGCCATGACGTCGGCGACACGCTCGGCAAGCTGCGATTTCCACATGTCGCCGGCCAGCCCCTTGCCGTAGACGCCCTCTGTGTCCTTGGGCAGCATGTTCTGGATGAAGGTCTGCAAGACCATGGCCTCGAACTTCTTGAATTTTCCCGCGGGATCGGCGCCTGCCGCGGCCTTGTCGGCCGTGGCACGCGACAAGATCGAGCCGGTATCCACCGAAGCCGCCATGTCGACCAAAAAGGCGCCGCCAACGCCGTTGGCCCGCTTGGCCAGCGCGGCACGGGCAGCCTCGATATCCGTCGGGTCGACGGCTCGGGCAACATCGAGAACGATGTCGCTGGGTGGAGAAATCGCCAAGAAAGTCCGCCTCTTTGCCGGGTTTCCTGAGCGACCATGCCGCAGCAAGCTTGTGGCAGGCTTGCCGGCTCGAAATCCTTCGCCGGATGCTAGGCATTGCTATCAGCAGCGGCAACTCCGGCTGGGTCGATGCGATCTGGTCGTTTGCGGTGGGCGCTGCCGGCGTCGCCATGGTCAGATCGTAGGTGGCGTAGGCGCAGAGGCCGAACACGGCGCCGTACACCCAACACAGCCCGCCGCACGGAACGAAACCGAACGCCGTCCGCAGGTGACCCGGCTCTAACTTCCGATTATTCCTGCCCTCGCCTCTGCGCGATCAGATCGAGCCGGTCGCGGTCGGAGCGTTCGCGTTCGTCCTGTCGGCGCACGTCCTTGTAGGCGCGCTCGACCATGTTGGTGCGCGCCGTCGCAGTGGCGATGAGCGTGACCTCCTGCCTGGCGCTTTCCAAGCTCGCTTCCTGCCGGACCAGCGCATTCGCGATGCGGCGATGGTAGAGGTCAGGGAACAGCACCGCCATCGACTGGTCGGCGTCGAAATGCTGGACTAGTTCCTTGGCCTCGGTTTCGGCGGTTGCCGCTGCCGCCAGGAAGGCCGCATGGCGCGTCTCGTGCAGGGCCTTCAGCTGCTCCTGCACCTTGACCAGTTTCTTCAGCCGTTCCTTGCGCGTGCTCATCTCACCTCGCCAGCGTCAGGTCGACAAAGCCGTCGACGAACAGCGACAGCATGGTCCCGATGGCGAAATAGAAGATGATCATGCCGCCGGCGATGACGAAAGGCAGCGAGATGAAGTAGACCGGGATTTGCGGCGTCAGCTTGTTGACGAAGCCGATCGTCAAATTGACCAGGATGGCATAGGCGATGAACGGGCTGCCGAGCCGGATGACCAGGAAGAAGGCGTCCGACACCGTGTCGGTGAGATCGACCAGGGCGGCCTGCGGATTGAAGAAGACGTTGACCGGCGCCACCGTGTAGGAGGCGACCAGAGCGCGGATGATCTCGTGGTCGAAATCGAAAACGAAGAGCAGCAGCAGCGCCGAAAACGAGATGATGGCGGCGAGCGCCGCCTGCGGTTCCGGCTCCTCGATCGCCGGTCCGCCTGTGCCGCCATAGCCGATCAGCATGGCGATGGCCGAACCCATGAAGCGCAGCGCCTCCATGTAAAGCCTGGTCATCGCGCCGATCAGCCCGCCGACCAAAAGTTCGGAGATGATCATCGGCGCCAGCACCTGCGGACGCGCATCGACGAAGGGAAAGATCTTGTCCCACAGGAAGGCGAGCAGGCCACCGGTTGCGGCGATCGACGCGAACAGCCGAACCTGGATCGGCACGCGGGCGCTGGACAGGCCCGGCATCAGCATGAAGCAGGCGCCGATGCGACAGAAGGCGAGGAAGGCGGCGATGACGACGCCTTGCGACAGTATGTTCACGAGATCGTCCCGAGCACCTTGATCTCGACGCCCTTGGCGATTTCGACATGGGAGAGAACGGGAAGCGTCGTGAACAGGCGCTCGATGATCATGCGCACATAAGGCCGCGCATCGGGCGCGGTGACGAGGACAAAACGCTCGCCGGCCTCGAGATGCTTGCGGATCGCCTTGGTCGCGTCCTGGCCGAATTCCTCCAGCTGGCGCGGGTCGATGTCGAATTCGCGCACCTCGCCCTTGGCGTCGCGCTTGAGGCTCTGGTGGAAGGCGAGGTCCCAGCGGTTGCCGAGGCGCAGCACCTTGAGCATGCCGCCCTCGGAGAGATCGCCGCAGATCTGTTGGGCCATGCGGATGCGGACATGCTCGACGATCTGCTCGGTGCGGCGCACATGCGGCGCGATCTCGGCGATGGCCTCGATGATCAAATGCAGGTTGCGGATCGATACGCGTTCGGCCAGCAGCAATTTCAGCACCGCCTGCAGGCCGGGATAGGAGATGTGCGAGGTGCAGATCTCGTCGGCGAGCTTGCGGTATTCCGGATCCTGGCGCTCGAGCAGCGCCTTCATGTCCTTGTAGGACAGAAGCTGCGGCAGGTTGTTGCGGATCACCTCGGACAAATGGGTGAGCAGCACCGACATGTTGTCGGCAAAGGTGTAGTTCTCGCGCTTCAGATCCTCGGCGAAGGTTTCGAGCACCGAGAAGGCGCGCATGCCGAAGGCCGGCTCGCGGATTTCCTCGCCGGGAACGTCGGGCAAATCCCGGTTGCCGAGCAGCACCATGATCTCGCCGACGCGCATCTGGTATTCGGCGACGACGGTGCCGTGGACCTTGATCTGGTAGCTTTTCGGCGGGATGCCGAAATCGTCGGCGACGCGCACTTCCGGCACGACGAAGCCATATTGCGTGGCAAATTTCTTGCGCATCTTGGCCATGCGGAACACCAGTTCCTGATGCGACACCAGCAGCCGCGTCGACAGCTGTTTGCCGATCAGAAGCTCGATCTCGGCGGTGGTCAGCGAAGCCTTGACCGAGTTCTTCTCTTCCTCGACCTTGTTCGCCTTCTCCAGATCCTTGATCGCTTCGGCGGCGGCAGCCTCGCGGTTGGCGCGCATCGGGATGACGTAGCCAAGGCCGGCCATGCCGGCGGCTAGCGTGAAGAACGGGAAGAACGGCAGGCCGGGCATCAGGCCGAGCAGGACGAGCAGCGAGGCCGCGACATAGAGCGCGCGCGGATGCGCACCGAGCTGGCCGAACACCGCCTGGTTGGTCGAGCCGCGCGTGCCGCCCTTGGACACAAGCAGGCCGGCGGCGAGCGAAACGATAAGCGCCGGGATCTGGGTGACGAGGCCGTCGCCGACCGACAGTTTGATGAAGACATCGGCGGCTTCGCCCATGCCCATGCCGTGCCTGATGTAACCGATGGCGATGCCGCCGACGATGTTGATGGCGGTGATGATGAGGCCGGCAATGGCGTCGCCGCGGACGAATTTCGAGGCGCCGTCCATCGAGCCGAAGAAGGAGGATTCCTCTTCCAGCTCGCGGCGGCGCAGTTGCGCTGTCTTGTCGTCGATCATGCCGGCGGACAGGTCGGCGTCGATCGACATCTGCTTGCCGGGGATCGCGTCGAGGGTGAAGCGGGCGCCGACTTCGGCAATACGGGTGGCGCCTTTGGTGATGACGATGAAGTTGACCACAATCAGGATCATGAAGACGATCAGGCCGATGACGAAATCGCTGGCCATCACAAGTTTGGAGAAGCCGGCGATGACATAGCCGGCGGCGTGCGTGCCCTCATTGCCGTGCGACAGGATCATGCGCGTGGTGGCGATGTTGAGCGATAGCCGTAGCATGGTGGCGATCAGCAGCACGGTCGGGAAGGACGAGAAATCGAGCGGCCGCTGGATCCACAGCGCCACCATCAGGATCAGCACCGACAGTGCGATCGAGAAGGCGAGGCCGATGTCGATGAGGAAGGCCGGGATCGGGAGGAACAGCACGGCCAGGATGATGACGATGCCGATGGCGAAGAAGACATCGCGGCCGTTCTTGGCCACTGTTCCTGTCGCTAAGCTTTCGCTGACGGCCATATCGTCCCCAATCACAAGCCTGCCGAGCACGCGACAGCCCTTCGAGCCTAACCGGTCAAGCTTGCGCGAGGGTGGGAGGACTGGTTACTTGCCAGGACGACAGAGGCCTTGAGGAGAGAGATCATGCTGGTGATCATCGGCACCATTCGCCTGCCTGCGCAACTGCTCGACGAGGCAAGGCCGGCCATGCGGCGCATGATACTGGGCAGCCGTGCGGAGCCCGGCTGCATCGAATACTCCTACGCGCAGGACGTGCTCGACGTCGGGCTCATCCATGTAACCGAGGTGTGGAGCGACAGGGCCGCGCTCGACGCGCATTTCCGCTCGCCTCACATCGCCGATTGGCGGGCGAGCTGGGCATCGCTCGGCATAGGCGAGCGCAACCTCATGCTCTATGAGGCCGGCGAGCCGAAGCCGATCTGAGGACCGGGCACAGTCAAGAAGGCGTGGGCCCAAGAAAATCTAGCAGGCGTTGACCTGTCTGCAGGACCATCCGCCGCCATCGGTATCGTGGCAGTCTTCATAGCTGCCGTAGCAGGTGTTCGTCGAATTGCGATACCAAGGGTAGCCGCCGGGACAGCAAACATCTTGTTGTGCAGTCTGGATAAATTCCTTTGCCGGCCGGCTTTGGTTTTCCGGATTGCCTCCCGCCAAAAAAAGAGACATCGGGTGTGACACAACAGACCTAACCGGCATATCCATGCTTGAATTGCTCACCGCAGACGAGCTCAAAAAAATCATGCCAACAGCTAATGAAAAAAATCCCCGCGCACTCATCTTCTCCTCCTTGAGGGAAATAGAGACGGCCAAAAATAACACAGCTGCGTCGATTGCGTAAGCGATCGCTCATATACCTCGACACGCTCGCGGGGAATTGAAGCGGGGCGGCAAGCCTGACTGCGCCTCAGCGCCAGAATGGCGCCGCAAGCAGCCGGCATTATGTCGGCGTGCTGATCGTCGCCGAACTGCACAGCGATCCGTCCGATGGTGAGACGCCGGTGCTGGCGCCGGCCAAATTCCGGCATGCGGTGCTGGTGCCGACCATGAACGTCCGGTCCACCGCCGAAACCATCCAGCGCGCCGTCGCCGAGGAACTGGCGGTGGTCGAGAATTTCGACAACCGGGCCGTTGTCGGGCTTTTGACCGAGGGCCATCTGATGCGGCGCTACGCGGAGGAACTCGACAAGGCGCGGCGCGACCGGGCGAAGACTAGGCCTCGGCCGGCATCTTAAATGTCCCTACTCGGCGCTTGCCACGTGTACAGTGTCACTGTACAAATTGTTCAGTGGGAGAAAAAGACGGGATGAGCACCGACCAGGCTCCGGTCAAGAATGGCGTCGCCTCGACGGCGACGCATGCCCATCAGATGCTGGGCCAGCGGCTGAAGAGCCTGCGTCTCGGCCGGCGGCTTTCGCTGCGCGAACTCGCCGAGCTGACCGGGACCAGCGCCAGCTTCATCAGCCAGCTCGAGCGCGGCCTGACCGGCGCCAGCACCGCCTCGCTCAACCAGATGGCCTCGGCGCTGGGTGTAAGCGTGGCGATGCTGTTCGAGGATAGTGCCGCCGGGCAGCGCGGGGTCTTGCTGCGCAGCGAGCGGCCGAGCCTGCCGCCCAGCGACGGCTGCCGCAAGATGCTGCTCTCGCGTCCCCCTTTAAGCGACATGGAAGTCTATGTCGGCGAGTTCGAAATCGGCGGCTCGACCGGCCCAGCGCTCTACACCCATGGCGACGCGCACGAGATGCTCGTCGTGCTGCGCGGCATCGTCGAGGTTTCGCTCGGCGATGTCAGGCATGTGCTGGAAGAGGGCGACAGCATCGAATACGCGACATCGACAGCACATCGCTCAGAGAACATCGGCAGTGGCCGAGCCGAGGTGATGTGGATCATTGCGCCACCGACTTCGGTGCGCGCCGAACTCGATCAATACAGGGCCTGGAAACCGCTCGCAGCCAGGTAGGTTCAATCCATGCGGGTCAAATGGGAGAACAATAATCATGCTGAAAACAAGACATCTTGGCCTTGGCGCCGTGCTGGCGCTCGGCGTTCTGGCAACCGCAGCGTTCGCGCAGGAAAAGCCTGTCGCGGGTGAGGTCAAGGAAGGCTCGCTCAAGGGCAAGACGCTGACGCTCGTCTCTTATGGCGGCATCTACCAGGACGGCCAGGCCGCCGCGCTCAAGGAGTTCGTCGAAAAGTCCGGCGCCACGCTGCTCAATGACGGGCCGACAGAGATCGCCAAGCTGCAGGCGCAGGTCGAATCCGGCAACGTCACCTGGGACGTCGTCGACACCGCCGACCTGCCGCCTTACGTCTATTGCGGCAAGCTGTTCCAGAAGCTTGATTTCAGCAAGCTCGACGTCTCCAAGGTGCCCGAGGGCCAGGTCGGCGAATGCTCGGTGCCGGCCATGAACTACGGCGTCGTGCTGATGTACAACAAGGAGAAGTATGGGGATAACCCGCCCAAGAACTGGGCCGATTTCTTCGACACGGCAAAATTCCCCGGCACGCGCGCGCTCGACGGTTCGGGCGACCCGACGGGCGGCCTGCTGGAGCAGGCGTTGAAGGCCTCTGGCGGCGACCCGAAGGCGATGACGGTGGCCGACATCGACAAGGCCATCGATGTCATCCGCAAGCTCGGTCCCGACACGATCTATTGGAAGACCGGCGCTGAATCGCAGCAGCTTGCCGAATCTGGCGAAGCCGACATGCTGATGATGTGGACCGGACGTGCCATGACGGCGGTGAAGAACGGCGCCAAATATGCGCCGGCCTGGCAGGACTGGCTGGTGGTGATGGACCAGATGACCATTCCGGTCGGCGTCAAGGATACGGATGCGGCTTATGCGCTGCTCAATGCCTATCTCGGCAAGGGGGCGCAGGAGATCCTGGCGCAGCAGACCTCCTATACGCCGATCAACAATGACGCGCAGCCCAAGGTCGATGCGTCGGTCGCCGCCTTCCTGACCAACACGCCCGAGCGCCAGAAGCAGGGTTACAAGCAGAACATCAAGTTCTGGGTCGAGAACTTCCCGGTGGCGCAGGAGAAGTGGTCGGCGCTGATGGCCGGCAACTGAACAGCCAAGTGAGAGCCAGGCCGTGAGCGCGTCCGAACCCATCGCCCAACCCGCCGCCCATGCGCGGTCGGGTCGGGCATGGCGGCCGTTCGCGCTCACGGCGCCGGCGCTCATCCTGCTCGTCGCGGTGATCGGGTATCCGCTGCTCACCATCGTGCTGCGCAGCCTGTCGGAACCTGAGTGGGGGCTGCAGAACTATGCCTGGTTCTTCGGCGCGCCGGTCAACCTGACAGTGCTGCAGCGGACTTTCGTCATTTCGGCCTGGGTGACGCTGGTCTGCGTCATCGCGGCCTATCCCTATGCCTATCTGATGACCGCGGTCGGGCCGCGCGTCCGGCTGGTGCTTGTGCTTTGCGTGCTGATCCCGTTCTGGGTGAGTGGTGTGGTGCGAACGCTGTCATGGGTGATCCTGCTGCAGGATTCGGGCGTCATCAATTCGTTGCTGCGCTCGGTCGGGTTCGGCGCGGTCAAGCTGATCCGCACCCAGACCGGCGTGGTCATCGGCATGGCGCAGGTGCTGTTGCCGTTCATGATCCTGCCGCTCTATTCCGTGATGCAAGGCATCGACCTCAGGCTGATGCGTGCGGCGCAAAGCCTCGGTGCGCGGCCGTCGCGCGCGTTCTTCACCGTCTATCTGCCGCTGTCGCTGCCCGGCGTCTATGCCGGCGCGGTCATCGTCTTCATCCTGTCGCTCGGCTTCTACATCACGCCGGCTTTGCTCGGCGGCCCGCGCTCGACCATGCTGTCGACGCTGGTGCAGACGCAGGTGCTGAGCCTGCTGCAATGGGGCAGGGGCGGCGCCATGGGCGTCGTTCTGCTGGTCACCACCTTCGTGCTGCTGGCGCTGGCAGCACCTGTGATGCGGTCCAGGCATCGGGAAGCGGGGCGGCGCTGATGGAGATGAAGCCGCTCACCCGCGTTCTTCTCGGGCTCGTCTGCCTGCTGGTGGCGATATGGCTGGTGGCGCCGACGCTGGTCGTGGTGCCGATGTCGTTCAACGAAAACAAATCGCTGGCGTTTCCGCCGCAAGGCTTTTCCTGGCAGTGGTACCAGAATTTCGCCACCAATCCGGACTGGTCGAACAGCTTCCTGAATTCGCTGAAGGTCGCCTCGATCGTGGCGGTGCTGGCGACGGTGCTCGGCACGCTTGCCACCTTCGGCCTCGACCGCATGAAGGCGCGGCCGGCGAACCTTTTGCGTATGCTGATGCTGACGCCGATGGTGGTGCCGGGCGTGGTGCTGGCGATCGGCATCTATGCCGTCTATCTCGACACGCAGCTCGTCGGGACGCTGCTCGGCTTCGTGCTGGCCCACACCATCCTTGCGCTGCCCTTCGTGCTGATCGCGGTCTCGGCCAGTCTCGAAGTGTTCGACCGCCGGCTGGAGACAGCCGCAGCCAGCCTGGGCGCCGGCGCACTGACCACGTTTCGCACGGTGACGCTGCCGCTGATCGCGCCGGGCGTGCTCTCGGGCCTGCTGTTCGCCTTCGCCACCTCGTTCGACGAGATTGTCGTGTCGCTGTTCATCACGAACCCCTATCTCAAGACATTGCCGGTGCAGATCTTCGCCTCGATTACGCGCGATGCCGACCCGACGGTGGCGGCCGTCGGCACGATCCTGCTTTTCGCGACCACGATCCTGATCGCCGGCGGCATGCTCCTTCTTGGCCGCGAGCGGAAAGGACGCCAATAAATCCGAAGCCGACAAGCAAGGGCGCCTCGATCGATCTCGAAGCGATCAGCAAGGCCTATGGCGGCTTCAAGGCGCTGGACGGCGTGTCGCTGCGCATCGAGCCCGGCGAGTTCATGACGCTGCTTGGCCCCAGTGGTTCGGGCAAGACGACGACGCTCAACGTGATCGCCGGTTTTACCGACGTCACCAGCGGCAAGCTTTTGGTTGGGGAAAAGAGCGTCGTCGGCGTGCCGGCGCACAAGCGCAACATCGGCGTCGTCTTCCAGCACTACGCGCTGTTCCCGCATATGAGCGTCGGCCGCAACGTCGCCTATCCGCTGACGCTGCGCGGCGTCGACCAGGCGACGCGGCAGACACGCGTGGCAAGGGCGCTCGACATGGTCAAGATGGGCGATTTTGCGCATCGCTATCCCAGCGAATTGTCGGGAGGCCAGCAGCAGCGCGTGGCGTTGGCACGCGCCATCGTCTTCGACCCGCCGCTGCTCTTGATGGACGAGCCGCTCGGCGCGCTCGACAAGAAGCTGCGCGAATGGCTGCAGCTCGAGATCAAGCGCATCCACCGCGAGCTCGGCACCACCTTCGTCTATGTCACGCATGATCAGGAAGAGGCGCTGGTGCTGTCCGACCGCATCGCCGTGTTCAACCGCGGGCGCATCGAGCAGGTCGGCACCGGCCGTCAGCTCTATGACGAGCCGGCAACGCTGTTCGTCGGCCGCTTCATCGGCGATTCCACCGTGCTGCGCGGCAAGGCGCGCAGCGATGGCAACAGCACCGCGCTGAGCATCGCCGGCGAGACGGTGACGGTACCGCGTAAGCTGTCGGGAGAAGCCAGTCCGGTGATGCTGCTGCGTCCCGAAAAGCTCGCGATCCAAAGAGCCGGCCAAAGTGCTGCCAATGGCGCCAACCGCCTGTCGGGGACGATCGCGGAAGCCATCTATCTCGGCTCGGAATCGAAATACGAAGTTAAGCTCGCCGACGGCTCGGCCGCGATCGTGCGCTCACCGGTGACCGGCGAGAGTTTTGGCCTCGGCGACAAGGTCGAGCTCTGCTTCGACGGCAGCGACGCCAAGCTGCTGGCGGACGACGCAAGCGCCGAGACCACACTCACCTGATCCCATCTGGCCTGATCCCATCTGAAAGTCATTCCATGCAAGCCAAGCGCAACGGCGACATATCGTTCTGGTATGCGGATCTGGGGGCGGTTC
This sequence comes from Mesorhizobium sp. P160219, assembly GCF_057786095.1. NCBI lineage: Bacteria > Pseudomonadati > Pseudomonadota > Alphaproteobacteria > Hyphomicrobiales > Phyllobacteriaceae > Mesorhizobium > Mesorhizobium sp. P160219. The sequence goes on along the minus strand of NZ_JBYNWG010000001.1, from coordinate 6,229,712 downwards.
CCGTTCCGCGCCCGCCCTTGCCTGGAAACATCGAGGCCGATGTCGCCATTGTCGGCGCCGGCTATACCGGCCTGTGGACCGCCTACTATCTGAAAAAGGCGAAGCCATCGCTGCGCGTCGTGATCGTCGAGCGCGAAATTGCCGGCTTCGGCGCTTCGGGGCGCAATGGCGGCTGGCTGTCGGGCGGCTTCAGCTGGTCGCGCGAAAAATATCTCAAGACATCGAGCCGCCAAGGCGTGATGGCGATGCAGGCGGCGATGGCAGGCTGCGTTGATGAAGTGATCCGGGTCGCGACCGAGGAAGGCATCGACGCCGACATTCGCCGCGTCGACAATCTGACGGTGGCCACCAACGCAGCGCAGTTGGAGCGCGTGCGCGAAGAATGCGAGACGATCCGTTCCTGGGATGTCGACCCGAACCGCGTCGAGATGCTGGACGCCGCCTCAACGCGCACGCGCATCAACATCCGTAACGTCATGGGCGGCTTCGTCGTCCATGGCCAGGCGCGGGTGCAGCCGGCCAAGCTGGTGCGCGGGCTTGCCGATGCCGTCGAGCGGCTGGGCGTGCCGATCTATGAGAAGACGACGGTGACAAGCATCGCCAAGGGCAGCGTGACGACAGACCGCGGTACGGTGCAGGCGGAGACGATCATCCGCGCGACCGAGGGTTTTACATCAGGCATCCCCGGCGAGGAGCGGACCTGGCTGGCGCTCAACAGCGCGCAGATCGTGACTGAGCCGCTGCCTGCCGACCTGTGGCGCGACATCGGTTGGGAAGGGCACGAACTGCTCGGCAATGCGGCGCATGCCTATTGCTATGCCCAGCGCACGCGTGAGGGACGCATCACGATGGGCGGACGCGGCGTGCCTTATCGCTACGGCTCGCGCACCGACGTCAACGGCCAGACGCAGCAGGCCACGATCGACCAGCTGCACACGATCCTGACGACGCTCTTGCCGCAGACCAAGGGATGCCGCATCGATCACGCCTGGTGCGGCGTGCTCGGCGTGCCGCGCGACTGGTGCACCACGGTCGGCCTCGATCCCGCGACCCGCATCGGCTGGGCCGGCGGCTATGTCGGCCTCGGCGTGTCCAGCTCCAACCTTTCGGGGCGCACGCTGGCTGACCTTGTTCTCGGGGCAAACACCGAGCTGACGAAGCTGCCCTGGGTCAACCGCAAGGTCAGGCCATGGGAACCGGAGCCCTTCCGCTGGCTGGGCGTGCATTCGATGTACCAGCTTTATCGCATTGCCGATGGCCGCGAGGCGGCAGGGCTTGCGCGCACCTCGAAGCTGGCCGCGTTGGCCGACAGCATCACCGGCCACTAAAGCCATTTGTTCTCACGCAATTCCGGGGCAGACCCCTTTCCTGCAATTGCTCTTATCCATGGAGCTAGACTTGATCGATCTTTCGACCTTCCACGATCTCGCCAAGGCCGAGATCGGCGCGTTCTCACCTAAGCCAACCTCGATTGAAGGGGATCAGGTCGAGGCCGTGCGCTCGTTCTTTCAATCGCCGGACGGGACTGTCGATGTCGGCATCTGGGAATGCACGCCCGGCCGCTTCACCGCCGATCGTTCGGACTCGTCGGAGATCTGCCACATCATTTCGGGGCGCGTGGAACTGAGCCGCATCGATGGCGAGGTGCGCGAACTCGGTCCGGGCGATCTCCTCGTCCTGCCGCAGGGCTGGAAGGGCGAGTGGCTGATACGCGAGACCACGCGCAAGCTCTACATGATCCAGAGCGCCGGCTGACCGGCGCTACGGATATGGCGAGCTCAGTGATCGATCGGCCCCTTCGGCGAGACCAGCGCGGTGCCGGCGGTCGTCGGGCGCTCGATCAGGCGGCGCACGCGCGGCGGTTCGTCGCCGCTGTGCAGCGCCCGCACCCGCTCGCCGACGACGGCGTCGGCATGGGTGGCGCGCCGGTTGTGGCGGATGTATTCCAGCCAGGTCGGCGTGTGGTAGTGTTCGATCCAGACTGCGGGATTTTCTAGGTCCCGAGCCAGCGTCCAGTTGCGGGCGCCGTCGCGGCGGCGGATGCGCCCGCGCTCGGCCATGGTGGCGAGGAATTCGGGCACATCTTCGTCGCGGATAATGTACTCTATCATGATGGCGATGGGGCCGCTGCGCGGCTTCAGGTCGAGGCCGAGATGCGGCTCCTTGAAGCGGTTGAGCGGGTCGAGGTTGAGAGTCGTCTGCTGCGGCAGCGGCAGGAACAGGCCGATGGCGCCGCCAACAAGCATCGCGATGGCCGCCGCAATCAGCGCGGTTTCGGCGCCATGCGCATCGGCAACGACGCCCCAGATCCAGCTGCCCAGCGCAATGCCGCCGAAGGTCGCCGTCTGGTAGACCGACAGCACCCGGCCGACGACCCAGCGCGGCGTCGACATCTGCACCGTGACGTTGAAATGCGACAGCGCGATCACCCAGCAGGCGCCGCCGATGAGCAAACCCGCCGCAGTCTGCCAGGCATTGAGGCTGATGGCGGCATTGAAGGCGCAGACGGCAAAGCCGGCGAAGGCCATCCGCACCATCGTCTCGCTGGATAGCAATTGTCTGAGACGCACGCTTATCAGCGCGCCGCCGACGGCGCCGATGCCGAAGGCGCCGAGCATGATGCCGTAGGTCAAGGCATCGCCCTTGACGACGTCGCGCGCCACCAGCGGCAGCAGCGCCAAAACCGCGCCGGCGCTGAAGCCGAAGGCGGAGCCCCTGACCAGCACCTTGCCGATGTTGGGCGACATGGCGACATAGCGCAGGCCGGCGCCCATGGCGGCGCCCAGCGTCTCGCGCGGCAGCGTCGAAACCGGCAGTTCCGGCTTCCAGCGGAAGAGCACGATGATGAGACCTATATAGCTCAGCGCATTGGCGGCGAAGGCAGCAGCCGCACCAGCGGCGGCAACGATGATGCCGCCGATCGCCGGGCCGACGCTGCGCGTCAGGTTGAAGCCCAGCGAATTCAGCGCAACCGCCGCCGGCAGCTTGTTGCGTGGCACCATGTCGCCGACCGATGCCTGCCAGGACGGGTTGTTGAGCGCGGTGCCGCTGTCGATCAGGAAGGTGAAGGCAAGCAGCGTCCACGGTGTCATCCAGCCGTTCCAGGTGAACAGCGTTAGAAGTGCAGAGACGACCAGCATGAAGATTTGGGCGATCAGCATCACCTTGCGCCGGTTGAAGCTGTCGGCGATGGCGCCGGCGACGAGTGCAAACAGCATGATCGGCAGAGTGGCCGAGGCCTGGACCAGCGCCACCTGATAGGGCGACGTGGCGATGGTGGTCATCATCCAGGCGGCGCCGACGCCCTGGATCAGGCCACCGAAATTCGACACCAGGCTGGCCGACCAGACGGCGCGGAAGATGCCGTGCCGGAACGGCGCCAGCGCCGAAACGCGTTCGCTGTCCGGCTCGTCATCGATCATCAGACCTGTCCCACCTTAACGTGCTGGTTTCGTCCGCCGGGACGACAATCATGGCATCCGTTTGAAATAGAGCACGACATCCAAAAGGGCGAACGCGTCTTCGAAAAAGATCATGGTCCAACAACAGGATAGCAAGGCGAAAATACGTCAGCCGGGAAGGGTTCGCTACCCAGAGCGATGTTCTCATTGGTCCACTGCTCGGGGCTGTCGGCCGCGCGCGAAGTCAGCTTCTGTCCCGGGCAGCGGTATGCAAGGCTTCGGTCAGCGTGCTTGGCGTCTCGCCGCCGGCGTGAAGGCGCAGGAAAAGCTCCATGCCGACAAGCCGCAGCCTGGACGGTTGCTCGCGCCGCGCCAACTGGACCATGTCCTCCAAATTCGCGGCGGGCCATTTCAAGGCATCGCGCAGGAAACCGCCGCGCAGCAAAGTCTCCGTGCCGGCAGAGAATTGCGACGACATTTCGAAGCCGATCTTGCGCGCCTGGACGTTCTGGCGCGGAATGTGCTTTTCAGCGATCTTTCGCAAAAGCCATTTTCCTGTTTTGTCGCGGTATTTCTGCCGCCTCGGCAAATGGATGGCGAAGTCGATCAGCCGGTTTTCCAGGAACGGGACCCGCAGTTCCACGGACGCCGCCATGCTCAGCCGGTCGTGCCGGTGCAGTATGTCCTGCAGATGCGAATAGAGGTCGTAGAGGCAACTACCGAGAAAGGCGCGATCCGCGGGCGGCGTCACCGGCTCCAGCCGGTCGAAGATCTCGGTTTGCAGGAAATTCAGCTCCGGCGACAAAGCACGCAGGACCATGCTGCGATCCATTTGTGAGTGGCTTCCAGCCGAGACCTTGTAGGGGGCATGACGCTGTTGCTCGAATCTCCGGTCGAGCGAGCGCTTCGAATGGACCAGGCGCCGGGGCCACGACCAGGAACGCCACTTCTTCATGCTCAAGGCCTGCAATGGGTAGCCGCCAAACAATTCGTCTGCGCCTTCGCCGGTGAGCAGCACCTTGACGCCATCGGCCCGGCATTGTTCGGCAAGCGCCAGCAGCGCGACATGGCTGGCGTGCCAGCCATCGCTTTCAAGATGCCAGATTACCCTCGGCCAAAGTTCGAAAAACCGGTTCCTGTCGACCTGCACCCGGCGCAAGGGCACGCCGACATGGCGGCCGGTGCGTTCGGCGTCTTCGGCCTCGCTGTTGCCGAGCTGCGGGTCGACGACATAACCGTGGACTTCCGGCCTGAACCGCTTTGCCAGCGCCGTTATCAGGCCGGAATCGACACCGCTGCTGCAGGCGGTGGCAACGCTGGTATCGGCGATGCAGTGAAGTCCGACGCTGTCCTTGAGCAACGCCTCGAGCGTCGCCATGTGTTCAGCATCAGCGGATGCATCGCCGGTAATGCGCGCGGTCTCCAGCACGTCCAGCACATGCCAGAAGCGGCGCCTCTCGATAACGCCATCGGTGATCTTCCACAGGCCGGCGGGCGGCAGGCGCTCGATGCGGTCGAACAGGCTGTAGCTGGAATCGCGGCTCTGCCAGGCAAGCCGCAAGGTGATCTCGCGGCTGTCGATGTCGCGCGGAAAACCGTCGCAGGCGAGGATCGCCTTGTCCTCCGAGGCGAACAGGATTCGCTCCGGCGTGTCGGCCACCGACATCGGCTTGATTCCAAGACGGTCACGCGCAAGCCACAGCGCACTGCTGCGAGCGTCGAAATAGGCGAAGGAAAACATCCCGTCGAACAGCGGCACGGCTTTTTCGGGACCCCAGTGATGCAAGGCTTCGAGAACCACTTCGGCATCGCAGATGGTTCGAAAGACGACGCCTTGCGCCTGCAGCGTTTCGCGCAACGAGCGGTAATTGTAGACCTCGCCATTGTAGACGAGAACGCCATCGCCGGAAGAAGTCAGCATCGGCTCACGGGCGGCGGGCGAGGGATCGATGATGGTAAGTCGGCGGTGACCGAGGGCCAGCCGATTGTTGTGCCAGCTGTCATGATCGTCGGGGCCGCGATGTACCAGCGCCTGCATCATGCTGGCGACATCCGACAGGTCGTTGGCGTCGATCGGGTTTCGTTTGCGCCAGACGCCGGCTATTCCGCACATGGCCTGCCGGTGAGTTCTGCCTGAGTCATGGCCTGCAATCTAGCCGGAACACAGCCGCCTGCAAGCGCTGCCTAGAACCCGTTTTCAATGCGCTCGAAGATGACGTTGGTGAAGGCCGAGATCTGGCTGCCGATGAACGGACCGGTCAGCGCCACGACCAGCATGATGGCGACGATCTTGGGCACGAAGGTCAGGGTGATTTCCTGGATCTGGGTCAGGGCCTGGATCAGGGCAATGCCGATGCCGACCACCATGGCGACCAGCACCACCGGCGCGGAAGCAACAAGCACCGTCCATACCGCGTACTGGACGATGTCTAGGGCGTCGGCCTCGTTCATGTGAGCGCGCCTCTATGGAACTGTCTAGCTGGCCGGCTTTATCGAAACGCCCGCGCCGACCGGCACTTCGGTGCCGTTCTGCAGCACGGCGATCACGCCGTTGCTTGCAAGCTTGACCGAGGCCACGACGCCGGTCGTCTTGCCGTCGGCCGAGGTGATCGAGCGGCCGATCAAGGCATCGGCCTGCGACAGCGCCGAGGACTGCATGATCTGGTCGAGCTTGGTGTTGGTCTGCACCGATTGCTCTACCTGCGAGAAGGTGGCGAGCTGGGCGACATACTGTGTCGAATCCATCGGTTTCGTCGGATCCTGGTTCTTCATCTCGGCGATCAACAGCTTCAGGAACGACTGGTAGTCGACCGCTGTCTTCGACGTCTGCTGGGTGCCCTGGTTGGCGCCCGTGGGGATCGTCGTCGTCATGTCCACATTCATCAGTATTGTGCTCCCACGGCCAGCGGGCGCTTCGCACCCAGAACATCGTCATTGCCGCCAAGTGCGCGGCGTTCGAGCGGATAAAGCGCGCGGATAGCCTTCAGCGCTTCATAGATATGGTCTTCGCCGACCATGCGGTCGATCTGCTTCAGCGCGCCACTGATCTGCTCATCCTCGAAGCTTGCCAAAAGCAAGGGCAGCGAGCGGCGGAACATGGCGCGCGCCTCGATGGCGCCGGCCGGGTTCATCAGCATCACCTGCAGGATGAAATAGAGCTGCTTGAGCGGCGTCGAGGCATCGTCGGCCTGGATGACATGGTTCTCGAGCAGGAACTGTACGTCGTTCATTAGCTCGACGGTGACCTTGCGGTCGACGCGGATGACGGCGCCGTTGATGTAGATCTTCTCGTTCGGCTTCAGCGATATCTTCAGCGTGTTGGTCATTGAATGCCGTCCCGGATGATCTGGGACACTTCGATCAGCCCTTCGAAATTGTCGGTGCGGCCCTGGCGGATGTCCTCGGCCTCGCGCAGCAGCCACAGGCCGATGGAGATGAGGTTGGCGCGCAGTTCCTTGGGCAGGACATTGTCGCTGGAACCGAGATCCTCGACGAAGGTGGTCCAGACCCGGTTGGTGAAGTGCAGCGCTTCGACCGCCTCCATCGAGGTGTGGCCGACCGCCGCCGCCGCCGCCAGCATTTCGATCGAGCGGGTCAAAAGCTGCCGCTCGCGATCTTTCGCATCGGCAACGGAGTCGGTCTGGATGTCGGCGTAGGAGAATTGGTACATCGTTTGGCTCTACCGTTGCGGTTGAGATTGTCAGGTCAGGTAGTTCAGCAGGCTCATCTGCTGCAGGCGCGCCGTCAGCGCGAAGGACGTCTCGATATGCTGCGTCAGATCCGCGACGCGGGTGGCGGCCTCGGCCGGATCGACGCCCTCCAGATCGAGGATATGGCGCTCGAACAGGTCGACCTGCGTCTTCATGCGGTCGCTCGCGTCGGAAACACGCTTCTCGGCAAGGCCGGTCTCGGCCTGCAACTGGCCGAGTCCGCCCAGCGCCTCGCCGACCATCGCCTGGGCGCGACCGACGACGGTGGTCTTCGCCGCCTGGCTGATGTTGCCGGAGAGCAGGCCGGTGACCAGGGCGGAAGCCATGGCGAGCTTGCGGATGCTGTCTTCATTGGCGCTGGCCGAGGTCTGGGTGGTTTCGCCCAGCGAAATGCGGCTGACGATCTGCTGGTCGGTGGCGTTCGACCAGTTGGCCTGCCAGCCGGCGCCCATGAACTGCGGCACGACATTGCTGGTGATGAAGCCGTCCATCTGGGCGGCGGTGATGTTGGCGGCGAGCGGATCGGTCTGCGTGAAGCCGAAATACGACGAGAAGGAAGCGTCGAACGCCGCCTTGGCCGGCGAGCCGGCGGCGGTGAAATCGTCGATCGGCTTGACGTCGGTGTTGGTGCCGGCAAACAGATATTCGCCGTTGACGCTGGCATTGAGGATAGAGGTCATCTGCTGCACGGCGGCCTTGCCGGCTTGCTGCGTGATGGTGCTCGAGGAATTGCCGGCGGCGGTCAGTGCGGTCAGCAAATTCTGCGCAGTGTCGGAAAGCTGGCCAAGCGCAGCCTGCGTCGAGGACAGCCGAGCGGTGACCAGCGAATTGGAATCGATGATGACGTTCAACCGGTCGAGGTCGCGCGAGAAGGTGACCGCCTGCGAGGTGCGCGCGCCGAGCGCCAGACCGACATCGGCGACGGTGCCGGTCGTCGATTCCTTGGTGGCTTTGACCAGTTCGCCCTGCATGCGCATCTGCTGATAGCGCGCGGCGTTGGAGAGAGCGGCTGAGGAGACGGATGTGGCTTTCATGGCTTATCCCACGGCATCGAGCAGGGCCGACAGCATGTCGTCGACGGTTTTCATCATGCGCGCCGAGGCCTGATAGGTGTGTTCGAGGTCGAGCAGCAGCGACATCTCCTGGTCGACATTGACGCCGGTGTCGTTGGACAGCGCCTCGGCGGTGCGCGATGCCAGCGCTTCCTTGGCGTCTGCATTGCTCGAGGCCTGCTGGCGCTGGCCTTCGAACCAGCCAATGGCATTGGCGGCGTAGTCGGAGACGCTGGACGTCACGGTGATGCCGGCCGCAGCGTCGAAAGGCATCGGCTTGTCGAGCTTGTCGCCATAGCCGATCAAGAGCTGCGAATAGGAGGCGTCGCCGGCGGTGTTGGCGATATAGGCCGCACCATTGGCGCCGCCGTCGCGCAGCAGCACCGGATTGCCGCCGACGCTCGGGTCCATTGCGGCGTTGACCTTGATCGAGCCGGCAAGCCCGTCGATCAGCGTGCCGGCGGCCGGAATGGCGGGCGCACCCGACCAGGTGAACAGGCCGGTTCGGTCGGGCTGCGAAGGTGCTGTTTCGGCAAAGGCGGTGATGAGGCCGCGCGCCACTTCGTCGAGCTGGCTCTGCATCGTCGCCGCGACGCCGTCGCGCAAGGTGATGAGCCCGGCGAGCTTGCCGTCGGCGCTGGTGTTGCCGCCAGCCCCGGCGCTGACCGGCACATTGTCGATGTAGATGGTGTTGCCTGGTGTGCCGGCCGTGTAGCCCGCCGACGGGGTGAAACTTACCGAGCGCGGAATGGTCTCGAACAGTGTCGTGCCATCCTTGGTGGTGATGACCATGTCGTTGTCGCCACGCGTGAAGGTCGACACCGGCACATAGTCCGCGATCTTCTTCAGCAAAGCGTCGCGCTGGTCGAGCGCGTCGGATGCGTCGGTACCCGAACGGGTTGCGGAGATGACCGCCTTGTTGGCGTCCTGGAACTGACTAAGCAGCGAGTTGAGATCGTTAACCGCCGTTGATATCTCGCCATCGGCCTGGGTGCGGAAATCCTGGATCGCGTTGGTGCCGTCGTTCAGAGCGCGCACCACCTGCTGGGCCGCGTCGATGACGCTGGAGCCGAGGTTCTGGTTGGATGGCGTAGCGGCGTAAAGCTGCAGCGCGTTCTGCAGCTTGCCGATCGCGGTCGAGGCAGAGGAGGCGTTGTCGACGCCGTTGACGGCAACGGCGAGGCGGTCAATTCCGCTGTAAAGCGTGCTCTGGCCGCTCCATGCCGATTGCGCGCTAAGGTTCTGGCGAAACAGCAGGGCGTTGGTGGCGCGCTGGATCTCGACCGAGCGGGCGCCGGGCGCGCTGCTGACGACGACCGCCGTGCGGCGGGCATAGTCGGGGTTGCTGGCGTCGGCAATATTGCGGGAAAGGACGCTGGTCTGCTTCGATGTGGTCTGAAGCGACTGTTGGGCTATGGTCAATGCGGAAGTCAGCGACATGCGGGTCTTTCACGAGGCCAGTGGGGAGGGGATGACGTCTCTGCCCTGTCGGCGGCGTCGGCGTTCGGAAACCTGCAATTCCAGACCACCCCGGCCGGTTTGCCGGTGTGGCCTTGAATTCGAAATCCGCGCACCGCGCTGCTCTGGTTTGGGTTCATTCCCCTGGCGCCCGTCGTTTATCTCTTCAGGTTGACAAGGACATCCATGAGGTCGGAACCGGTCTGGAACACTTTCGAGTTAGCGGTGTAGCTGCGCTGCGCCGCGATCATGTTGGTCAATTCCTCGGCGATATCGACGTTGGAATTTTCCAACGCGCCGGAGATGATGCTGCCGAGCTTGCCTTCATTGGCGAAGCCGATGCGCACGGTGCCGGAGTCGGTGGACTGCGCATAGACATTGCCAGGCAGTGCGGTGAGGTTGTCGGCGCTCTGGACGTCGGCCAGTGGGATCTTGAACAGCGGCTTGGTCGAGCCGTCCTGATACTGGGCGTAAATGACTCCGTCCTCGCCGATCTGGATCTTTTCGATCGTGCTGGGCGCGTTGCCGTTGACCTTGGCTTCGGAGACCGTGAAGCCGGTGCCGAGCTGAGTCAGCTTGGACAAATCGAGGTCGAGCGACGCACCGCCCGGTACGGGGATGGTAATCGAATCGACGGCGCCGGTGAGTTTGCCGGTGGTGGTGTCGAAGGTCAGGTTGGCCGTGGCCAGCGCGCCGCCCGTATAGGGAAAGGATGTGCCCGGCGTCGCCTGGGACTGGTCGAACACAGAGACCGACCAGGTGCCGGTCCCGGTGTTGGTGAAATAGAGGTCGAGCAGCTTCTTGTTGCCGAGATTGTCGTAGGTGACCATCGAGGATTTCGACGTGTATTCCGCCGTCGGGCTGTTGGTGGACGGCAGCGGACCGGCGGGCGGCGTGGCGCCGGCCGGCAGATTGGCGTTGAAGTTGCCCGCGGTGCTGGGCGTCGCGGTCATTTCATGGTCGGAGATCTGGACCGGCACCAGCCCTTCGAAACCGTTGGCGGTGGCAGCCGGTGTGCCGTTGGCGTAGCTGTAGGCCATCAGCTGGTAGCCGGCGGCGTTGACCAGTCTGCCCTGAGCGTCGGGAACGAATGCGCCGGCGCGGGTGAGGAAAGGCGTTCCGCTGGGGTCCTGGACGACGAAGAAACCGTTGCCGTTGACCGCAAGGTCGGAAACCGAGGTCGTGTACTGCAGCACGCCCTGGGCGCTGATGGCCGAGCGGATGGTGGTGTTGACGCCGCCGGAATTATAGGCGCCGCCGACCTGCGGCATGATCAGCGTCGAAAACTCGGCCGAGGATCGCTTGTAGCCGGTGGTGTCGGAATTGGCGATGTTGTCGGCTGTGGCCGAAAGGCGGTTGGCCTGCGCGTTCATGCCGGAAACGCCGGTCCGCATCATTCCGTAAAGGCTCATCGAACGTCTCCTCAATGCCCAACATCGTTGGGCCCATCTGTGGTCGCGAGGATATAATTTCTGTCTTGCGCGAGGCTGGCGCAGACCGCCATCAGAACACCAGCCGGTAGCCAAGGAAGCGCTTGGAATCTATCGGGTCCTGGCCGAGCTTTTCGCGCAGCTTCTTGCGCAATTTGGAGATGTGGCTCTCGACGACGTTCTCCTCGACCTCTTCGTCGAAGATGCCGTAGATGGCGTTGAAGACCTGGGTCTTGGTGACGCGGCGTCCGCGGTTGCTCGCCAGATATTCGAGGATGCGGCGTTCGCGGCGCGGCAGAGGCAACGGCTGGCCATCGATCTCGGGATCGCGGCCGTCCATGAAGATGCGCATGGCGCCGATCTCGGTATAGCTGACGTCCTCATGGGCGCGGCGGCGGATGGCGGTGATGCGGGCCAGGATCTCCCGGATATGGACCGGCTTGCGGATGACGTCGTCGACACCGCTCTCGAACAGCCGCAGCGTATTTTCAAGCGAGTGCTGTTCGCTGAGCGCGATAACCGGAGCGCCGGTGCGGTCGCGGATCTGGCGTGGCGAGATGGCGCCTTCGCGGCAGTCGCCGATGAGGAAGGCTCGGACCGATCGCAAATCCGTGTCGGCGGCCGATGTCACCCACTCGCCGAATTCACCGGACGCGAAGCCTGCACAGGCGACGCCCTCACGATCGAAAAGTGAATTATAGCCTTCAGTTACGAGCTCACGCTCGTCAACGATTACAATCATCGGCCCCGCCTCCGAATCAGATCATCTGCCCCGTGGGAAGAGCCGTAACCGGTGCCGGGAATCCTGAACAACCATCATTTCTTGTAGCTATTTTCTTGGGAGTTATTTCGAGTTTCGAAATAACCGCAATCAGGAGGTTGTATCGTTGGTTGCCGAACGGGTGACGTGGCACGTCACCCGCCGGGCGTGGATTTGCAGCCGTTCGCAAGAGATGATTCACCTAATGGTTGCAGAAGTTGCGGGCGTTCGGGGTCCATTTGCCGAAGCCGGTGGCGACCATATTGGCGATGACGCGGCAGACATAGAATTTCTGCGCGGGGTCATTGTCGGGGCCGGCGTGGTAGCGGGCGACGGCCATCGACCAGCTGACATGACGCGCATGCAGGCTGGCCAGGAAGCGCGCGGCATAGTCGACATTCTGGCGCGGGTCCAGCATGTCGTCGACGCTGCGGAAATGCGCGGCGTGATAGTGATGGTTGATCTGCATGCAGCCGAGATCGATGAGTGTCTTGCCCTCGCGCCGGGCTGCTTCGAAGGCGGCCAGGGCCTCGGTGCGGTTCCTTGGAAATACCGCTTTCCCCTCTATATTCAACGCATTAGGCTGCAGGCTTCCCTTCTTGCCGGTCTCGGTCAGTCCGACCGCATAGAGGATGCCGGCCGGCACGCCATAGCGATCGGCGGCACGCAAAATCTCGGGCTCGCAAGGGTTGGTGGCGGCGGTGGCCGGCTTGGTGGCGAGGCTAGATAAACATATCGTCGCCAGCACGCTCGCGAGCAGGCGCGCCAGCGCGGCCGAATTCCTGGGCATCGTCATTGCGGTTTCTTCCCGACTGGTGGCCGCCCGAACCCGTATTGTTGCCGCTCGAGTTTCCGGGCTGAAAAGCGGACTGGTCGCGGCCTTGCGGCATTGGATGCGAGTTCGCTGCATCGCTGCGGGCCGCTGCGTGGATCGCTATCGAGGGTTGCAGGATGGTCACCTTGTCGACATCGAAGCCGAGCCCGCGCAACGACTTCACGATGGCGTCGCTGTCGGTGGCGAGACGGCGGTAAGCCTCATGGGTTTCGGGCTTCAATTCTATCGAAAGTTGTTCTCCGGAAAGCCTGAGACTGGCGGTGACCATGCCGAGCTCTGCCGGGTGAAGCTCGATCTTCAATATATGTGTCGGAACGGCAACAGAACCGGCCGTCTGGGCGGTCGTCGACGGCGTCGAAACCGCTTGCCGCAGGCCGTTATCCGAAGCCAGCGCGTCGATAAGCGCCGAAGTCGTTTGGTTTATCGGACTATGCGCCGGCGCGGGGAAGCTCTGTTCGGCGACAATGTCGACGCGCGCAGCGAATGGCGGCTGTTTTCCCTGTGTGGACGATGCCGCGGAATGGGCTCCATCGACGGACTTCGCCGACGGCGCGGACCGTTTTGCCTCGGGTGCCGAAACGTCGCTTGCCGTCTGGCCCGCCGGTAGAGGAGGCGTCGGACCATCCTGGTGCGGCAGTTTGCCGGACTGGAGCCCGATCGCGGGCAGCTTTTGCCCCTGATCCTGTGCGGAAACGCTGGTACCGGGCTTGGCCCGTTCCGATCGCGTCGTCGTGTCGAGTTTGTTGTCAATGCCGGACGCTGCGCGGTGTCTCTTCAGAGGCGACGTCTGTGCAGAAGTGGCCTCGCCAGCGGGCGCCGGTTGCCCAGTCTGTCCATTCGTCGCGATGCCGTTCCCGCTTGTCCGGACCGTTGAGAAATGCCTGATATCGTGCAGCGCCAGCACCAGTGGCAAATGATCCTGCAGCGATCCTGCATCCGCGTCTCGTCCGGCCACCTCAGCGTCCTTGGATGGTTTGTCCGGGCCACTATCGGCATGTTCTTTTGCGGCCTTGCCGGCAGCGGATTTCGTCCCCGTTTTGCCAGACTGGGTGTGTGGGATTTCGCTTTTGCCGGGACCGGCAGGGCTGCGTTTGGCCCAATGCAGCTCGTGCGACGCGGCCTCAATTGCTCCCTGGCCTATCGGTGTCGGCGCATCGTCGTCGCCGCGCACCATGTCGCCGAAGCTTTTGTCGCCGCCATTGGCGTTTGAGGCCGACTGCTTCGATCCGGCGTGCGCGGGAGCCGGCAGGGCCTGGCCAACATTGGTGGTCATTTCGGGGCTGCTCCAAGCATCTGGTCGATCAAATCGAGCTGGTGACGCGTCCTCGCCATGGCGGCGTCGGTGGGATCGGTAGGCTCTACTGCGGCGGGGGCCGGCACCGATGCCGGCACGACCGGAGCCGCATCGCTGGCCGAGGCGACTGCAGGCGTTTCCGCCGCCTTTGGCTCGGGCGTGCTCGGTGCCTGCGCGGCCGGCTCACTTGCCGCCTTCGGTTGGTCGGTTGCGGGCTGTTCACTCGACGTTGTGGCGGCTGGCTGTTCCGGCATCGCGCCTTCGACCGGCGGCAGCTCTGGCTCGTCGGGTCTTTCCACGGCCGCGGTCTTGACCGGCTCCTGCCTGGCCGCGGCAGGTGCGGGCTTTTCGGCAGGCAGCGGCGCCGGCGGGGCGATGACTTCACCCGCCACGGCCTGCGCGGCATCGAGCAGGTCGCGGTCGCTTTGCGAAAGCTGGTTGCGATCGATCTTGTCCAGCTTGGCGCGGACCTCGCCGATGGTGCCGGACGTTACCGTGGACAGGCTGGAATAGAGCTGGGCGCGCGGATCGTCCTGATTGTGGATGCCGTCGCGGCCCCGTTCAGCCCTGGCCGAGGCAAAGGCGGAGAGATCGGCAAAGCCGTCGATCGCGGCGCGGCGGGCGATGCGCAGATAGATCACCTTCTCGCGTTCTGGATCCATCATTGCGGTGATGTCGGCGAGCTTGTCCTGGCTGATCGCCATGTGCAGCGTGATGACGCCGGAGACGAAGGCGTCGGCGAACTGGCTGGCATAGGGCGAATAGAGGTAGTCTTCGACGTATTGGGTTGAGGCAAGCGCGAAACGCGCACCGTCGCCTTGCGCGGCGGCGATGCCGACCGAGCGGCGCAGTGCTGCTTCCTCGACCAGCGTGCCGGGGCTGAGCAGGCGAGCATCGTCGAGCAGCGCAAGCGCGCTGACCGGTTGCTCGGTGGCGAGAAGCGAGCCCTTGACCAGCGCCAGAAAGGCACCGACATCGGGGGGCAGGGTCATCGGATCGATCGGCTTCAGCGCCTCGATCGCAGCCGCCTGCCGGCCGTTCAGATAATCGACAATGCCCTTGGCGATGGTCAGGCTTTGCGGGTCGGTCTTGGCGCGCGACACCGCCGCCTCGACGGTGACGGGGTTGCCGCCACTCATGCCATAGACCAGCAAGGCGCGAAAATTCTTCGGGTCGCTGAAATCATCTGCGTCCGCCGCGCGCAGCCTTGTGTCGGCCATTTCGAGCAGCTTGGCCTGCATCGGCAGCGCGGCGTGATCGCCGGCGGCGATGCGGTCCTGCACAAGCTGCAGCGAGCGCACCAGCTGATAGGGCTGCAAGCCGTCCTCGGCGAAGGCCGATGGCGGATGGACAGCGCTCAGCAGCAGCAGCCCGACGGCGCGGCCGATGATGGCGGCGCGCCTCATCCGTCGGTCGCCATCAGGATTTCGATGCGGCGGTTCGCGGCCGCCATCGGGTCGGCTGCAATTTTCGGCTCGCGATCGGCGAAGCCGGCGACCTCGGTGATGCGGCGCTCGTCGACGCCGCCGCGCACCAGCATGTAATAGGCGGAATGGGCGCGCGCCGTGGACAGCCGCCAATTGTCGTAAGTGTCGCTGCGGAACGGCCGCGCGTCGGTGTGGCCGTTGATGCTGATCGTGCCTTTCTGCTCGTTGACGATGCGGCCGATCTTTTCCATCGCCAGCACCAGTTCACGCCTAGGCACCGCCGATCCGATCTCGAACATGCCGAAATCGAACTGGTCCGTGATCGAAATGACGACACCCTTGTCGGTGGCTTCGACGGAGACGCCATTATGCAATTTGTCGCCTGGCTTGAAGGCCTCGGCCAGTTCCTGCTTGACCTGCGCCGCGGCTCTAACAGTGGCGGCCGTCGGCGCTTTTTCCGCGGCTTCGGGTTTGGGTGCGGGTTGTGCTTCGGCGGCTTCGGCCTTTGCAATTTCGGCCTTCGCTGCTTCAGCCTTGGCCTCTGCTTTGGCTTCAGCCTTGGTCAGCGGCTTATCGGAAACGGATTTCGCCAGCGGCTCGAGCGGCGCCGCGGCCACTGGCGGCGCGGCCGGCACGGCCTTCACCTCCGCCACTTGCGTCTGTGCCGCCTTGTCACCCGGCTTCAGGGGATCGCCTTCGATCTTGGTGCGTTCGGCGGTGGCTTCGGCGCCTGGTGCAGCCACCTGCTGCGACCAGAAATCCGGCGCGAACGGGTCGCGGTAGGATTGGCCGCCGGATGCGCCGGTAGCCGGGCCGGACGCCTGCGCGCCGCCATCGCCCTTCTCGCGGACATTTTGCATGACGCCGGTGTCGGTGGCGATTTCCGACAGCACCGCATAGGGAGCGGCAAACAGATGCTCGTCGGAAAGATCCGTCTTTGGCGCCGATTCCTTCGATTGCTTCTTGTCGGAAGTACCGGCGCCGCCGACGCCGTCCTGTCCGGCCTTGCTGGTCTTGTCCCGCGGGTCGTCCGCCGTCAGCCCGACCTTGCTCGGGCCATCGCCGAGGTCTTCGAGGCCCTTGCGGCTGGCGTTGCGATCGACCAGCTTGACCGGATTGAAGTAGCTGGCGACGGCTGCCTTGGTCTGCTCGTTGGCGGCGTTGATCAGCCACATGACGAGGAAGAAGCACATCATGGCAGTCATGAAATCGGCAAAGGCGATCTTCCAGACGCCGCCATGGTGGGCGTCGTCGTGGTCGTCGTGGTTGCGCCGCACGATGATGATCTCATGCCTGGCGTCTGCGGCCTCGACAACGCTCATGACGTCCACTCGTTCGTAAGAGGGCCCTCGCTCATGACAGGGCCTCCGACAAGGCGGCCGACCATTCGGCAATGCGGGTTTCGAACACCGCCTCGTCAATGGCGACGGTAAGGTCGAAGCCGGGCGCCTCGACGAAATCGAGATTGGCCGCGCGTGGGCCGAGCGAAGCCTTCAGCGTCTCGAACAATGACAGCGGTCCGCGCACGGCGATGCGCACCGCCTCGCTGTCGCCGACGGCTTCGCGGATCGTGCCGGCAAGGGTTTCCAGCGAACGCTTCTGCAGATCGTCGCTGACAAGGCCGCCAATGATGCGCGCAATGGTGGCGCCGACGAGGTCGCTGACCTTGGCCTCCATGATCTCGATGCGGGCAGTGACGACCGCGCCGAGATCGCCGCCGAAACTTTCTAGAAAGGCCTTTGCTTCATCGGCGTTGGCCTGTCTCTGCGCCTCGAGCGCTGCCTGGTGGGCGATGGCAAGGCGGGCTTCAAGGGCGGCTTCGGCATCGATGACCGCTTCGGCGATCAGCGCGCCGATGTCGGCCTGCGGCGCCGACGTCTCCGGCCTTGGCTCGGCCATGGCGGCGAGCGAGGGCTGGCCGGCACGCTGGCTGCGTGCGCCGAAATCCGGCAAAAGGTCGAAAAGCGCTGCCGAGGCCATGGTCTATACCGCTGCTTCCTGGGCCGCCCATTTGCGCAGGATCTGCGCGGTGCGCTCCTCATTGATGTCGACCATGCGGGCAAGCCGCTCCTGCGGCGCCGGCCTGATCTTCTGACGAAGATCGTCGAGTGGAGTCGGGCCTGGGCGGCTGCCGGGCAAGGCAGCCGGCGCCTGTTCGGCGCTGGCGGCTTCGGGTGTCGGCAGTGAACGCTGGACGTCGTCGAAGCTCGGACCGGCAAGTGCCGGCGTCGGCCGCGCGCTCAGCGCGGTGGCCATCGGCCTCAGGCCGAAGAAGGCGACCAGGAACACCACGACGATGAAAGCGCCGGCGTTGATCATCGTACCGGCATGGGTTCCGATCGACGCCATTATGCCCGGCTGTTCGACCGCCTCGCCGTCGAGCCCGTCGATGAACTCGACGGCCGAGACATCGATGATGTCGCCGCGCTTGTCGTCGAAGCCAGTGGCCGAAGCCACCATCTTCTGGATGTCGGCAACGCGCTTGGCGATCTGCTCGGGCGTTGCGTCCTTGCCGAGGATGGTCATCAGCCGCTGCTGATTGACGACGACGGCGATCGACATCTTGGTGACGGAATAGCCGTTCGAGACTGTGGCGATCTTCTTGGAGTTGATCTCGTAATTGGTGATCTCCTCCTTGCGATCATTCTCCGATGACGTCTGCGGACCATCGGTGCTGGTCGCCTGGGTCTCGGGCAGGTTCTGCTCGACGGTGGCCGGGGTCGAGGCCTGCCTCTGATTGCTGTTTTCGTTGGCGCGCACCGACTGCACGGAACGCTCCACGCGTGACTCCGGATCGAAGATCGTCTCTTCGGTCTGGCGGGTGTCGGTGTTGACATCGGCCTTGACGCTGGCGCGGAAATTGTCGGGGCCGAGATAAGGCGTCAGCGCGCGGCGGATGTTGTCGCCGATCTGCGCCTCGACGGTCTGCTCGACGCCGAGCGTGCGGGCAGCACTTGTGTTGGAGGGATCGTCGCCGGCGGCGAGAAGGTTGCCGTTGGAATCGAGCACGGTAACCTTGTCGGCCGACAGGCCCGGCACGGCGGCGGCGACGAGATGGCGGATCGACATGGCGCTCTTTTCGGCGTCGATGCCGGAATAGCGGATGACCACCGAGGCGGAGGGTTGCTGTTCGTCGCGGCGGAAATTGGCGCGCTCGGACATGACGATGTGAACGCGGGCGGCCTTGATGCCGGATATCGACTGGATGGTGCGGGCGATCTCGCCTTCCAGCGCGCGCACGCGGGTGATCTGCTGCATGAAGGAGGTCAGGCCAAGAGAACCGACATTGTCGAACAGTTCGTAGCCGGCATTGGCGCTGGTCGGCAGGCCCTTTTCGGCGAGCAGCATGCGCGCCTGCGCGGTGGTGCCGGCCGGCACCAGCACGGAGGTGCCGTCGGAGCCGACGTCGAAGCCGATGCCGGCTTCGCCGAGCACCAGGCCGATCTGGTTCACGTCGGAGCGATCGAGCCCGACATAGAGCGTCTCATAGGCCGGGCGGTTGAGATAGACCGAGCCGATGCCGATGACGGCCATCACCAATGCGGCAATGCCGGCCAGCATGGCAAGGCGCCTGACGCCAAATGCCCTGAGATTCGAGATGATGCTCTGGATCTGTTGCGGCACGATTCAAGCGCTCCCAGCATGATATTCCGTGGGAACACTAGACCGCGAAGCTTGTGCGAAGATGATAGAGCATGTCGCCCGGAAGTGTGCAGCGGTTCCGGGTCAACGACATGCGTCAAAACACACCCATACAGGAAAGGGCCGCGCTGTTGGCGCGGCCTATTCAAGGAAGAGAAAGCCGGGTCAGGCTTACTGCTTGAACAGCGCCAGGATCGACTGCGAGTTGCCGTTGGCGATCGACAGCGACTGGATGCCGAGCTGCTGCTGGACCTGGAGGGCCTGCAGCCGCGTGGATTCCTTGTTCATGTCGGCGTCGACCAGCGCGCCGACGCCCTTGTCGATGGAGTCCGAGAGGTTCGACAGGAAGCTCTTCTGGGTGTCGATGCGCGACTTGGCGGCGCCGAGATAGGCGGCACCCGTGGACAGCTTGGCAAGCGCCGTTTCAACGGCGCCGAGTGCGGTGTCGATGGCCGCCGGGAGGACCTGGGTGGTGCTGGGATCGAAGAAGGTCGTCGCCAGCAGAGCGCCGACGATGCCGCCAGTGCCAGGAAGATCGAGAACCTGCGTGTCGGCCGCCTTGACGTCGATGGTGTCGATGGCGACGGTCGTGCCGGTGCGGTTATAGGACGCGACGATCTTCAGGTCGGAGGTCGCAGCAGCGTCGTTCTGCAGCAGGTTCGAGCCGGCATAGGAGGCGTTGGTGACCGACGACTTGATCTGGTCCTGGATGGCCTTGATTTCGGTCGCGATCTTCTGCTGGTCGTCCTTGCTGGCGCTGCGTGCAGTGACCAGCTTGGCCTTGATCAGGTCGACCTGGTCCTTGATGTCGGTGATGGCGGTGTAGGCGGTATCGACCTTGCCGGCGCCGAGGCCAAGCGCGTCCTGAACGGCCGAAAGCGCCTTGTTGTCGGACTTCATCGTGGTGGCGATCGACCAGTAGGCGGCGTTGTCGCTGGCGGTGGCGACGCGGTAGCCGGTCGAAATGCGTGACTGGGTGGTTTCAAGCTGCTTGTTGGTGTTGTTCAGGCTCTGCAGCGCGGTCAGAGCCGAAGCGTTCGTCATGATGCTAGCCAAGATATTTACCCCTTTTCAAACACTGGCGTGTCCCGAACACGCCGGATCAACTTCATCAAGGGGGTAGGCATAAGCCCATCGACCGTATGGTCTGCCCGCCATGGAATGGTTAACCATGACTACCGGGATATGGTTAACGGCCTGTTAAACCAAGCCATTCAGGGCGCTGGCCAAGAGCAAAAATCGGCAGCCATTTAGCAAGAAAATCAACAGCCGCAAAAAGAAATCGGGCCGCGCTGTTGGCGCGGCCCGACGGATGGTGTCAGTCGTAATGTCGAGAGATCAGCCGCGGAAGAGCGACAGGATCGACTGCGAGTTGCCGTTGGCGATCGACAGCGCCTGGATGCCGAGCTGCTGCTGGACCTGGAGGGCCTGCAGACGGGTCGATTCCTTATTCATGTCGGCGTCGACCAGAGCGCCGACGCCCTTGTCGATCGAGTCCGACAGGTTCGACAGGAAGCTCTTCTGGGTGTCAATGCGCGACTTGGCGGCGCCGAGCGAGGCAGCGCCGGTGGACAGCTTGGCAAGCGCGGTTTCAACAGTGCCGAGCGCGGTGTCGATGGCGGCGGGGGTAACCGCCGTGGTGCTCGGGTCGAAGAAGGCAGCGGCGAGCAGGCCGCCGACGATGCCGCCCGTGCCGGCGACATCGAGAACCTGCGTATCGGCAGCCTTGACGTCGATGGTGTCGATGGTGACGGTCGCGCCGGTACGGTTGTAAGCCGCAACGATCTTCAGGTCGGACGCAGCGGCAGCGTCGTTCTGCAGCAGGTTCGAGCCGGCGAAGTTGGCGTTGGCGACCGAGGACTTGATCTGCGCCTGGATGGCGTTGATTTCGGTCGCGATCTTCTGCTGGTCTTCCTTCGAGGCGCTACGGGCAGTGACCAGCTTGGTCTTGATCAGGTCGACCTGGTCCTTGACGTCGTTGATGGCGGTGTAGGCGGTGTCAACCTTGCCGGCGCCGAGGCCGAGGGCGTCCTGCACGGCCGAGTTTGCCTTGTTGTCGGACTTCATCGAGGTCGCGATCGACCAGTAAGCGGCGTTGTCGGAAGCGGTGGCAACGCGGTAGCCGGTCGAGATGCGGGCCTGCGTCTGCTCGAGGGATTTGTTGGTGTTGTTCAGGCTCTGCAGCGCGGTCAGCGCCGAGGCGTTCGTCATGATACTGGACATGGCTACTCGTACCTTGATTTTTACAGGGTGTTTTTGACATACCGGCTTTTCCGGTATGACGGAGCGGCATCATGCCAATGATCGTGAGACCCGATCACCCGCCATCTGCGAGCAATATGCGGGCAAGTCCCTACCAAAGGGCTAAACGGGACGGTTAACCGGAAATATATTGCATAAAACTTTAGCAAGGCGCCAACGGCGCGCGGACGGTCAGGTGAAGGAGCGCACCAGGCTGCCGACAAGCAGGTTCCAGCCGTCGATGAGGACGAAGAACAGGATCTTGAAGGGCAGCGAAACGACGGTCGGCGGCAGCATCATCATGCCCATGGCCATGGTGATGGTGGCGACGATCAGGTCGATGACGAGGAACGGCAGCACGATCAGGAAGCCGATCTCGAAGCCGCGGCGGATTTCGGAGATCATGAAGGACGGCACCAGGATGCGCAGGTCGACGGTGTCCCTGGCAACGACCTGGCCGCGTTCGCGGGCGAGATCGGCGAACAGGTCGAAGTCCTTGTCGCGGACATTGTGCAGCATGAAGGTGCGGAACGGGTCCGAAATCTTTTCGAACGCCTCGGTCTGGCTGATCTGGTTGTCCATCAGCGGCTTGACGCCGGTGTTCCAGGCCTGGTCGAAGGTCGGCGCCATGACGTAGAAGGTCATGAACAGCGACAGCGAGATCAGGATCAGATTGGCCGGCGTCGACTGCAGGCCGATGCCGGCGCGCAGGATCGAGAAGGCGATGACGAAGCGGGTGAAGCTCGTCACCATGATCAACAGGCCCGGCGCCACCGACAGCACGGTGATCAGACCGAACATCTGGATGATATAGCCGACGGTGGCGCCGTCGGCCTTGCCGATGCCGCCGAGATCGAGCTGCTGGGCGGCGGCGACAGAGGTGGCGGCGACGACGATCGCGGCGGCGAGGACGAGTTTTCTCATTCGAGCAGCAATGTCCTGATCAGAACCTGTTTGGCATGGCCACCGCTGCGGATTGCGGCGCGCTCCTCGAGGTCGGCTTTCAAATGCTGGTAGCCGCTGGCGCCTTCGATCTGATGCATCTTCAGGGTGCGGACCATGGCAAGCAGGTCCTGGTGAATGCTTTCGGTAAGTTCCGGCGGCTGCGGCGCATCGTAGACCACCGACGCTTCCAGCCTTATCCAGGTGTCGGCAGGCGAAGCCAGATTGGTGGTGATCGGCGCCAGCTGGACAAGCGTCGGCCCGGTGCCGGGCGCATGTTCGGCCGCCTTGCTCGGTTGCTCGGCGTTGGACTGGTTCTCGGGCGCGGCGGGCACCGGCACCGGTCCCCCGACGCCCTTCAGATAGCCGCCGGACATCCAGCCCATGCCGATCGCGGCGCCCGTCATCGCCAGCAGCATCGCAAGCTGGATGACAAGCGACGGGCCCTTTTTTTGCTGAACCTGTTCGACATTTGCCACGGCGCCGTTCTCCAGTCCTAAAAGGGGAGGACTTGGTCGAGGATCTGCTGACCGTAAGCGGGCTGCTGGATTTCGCTGACGCGGCCGCGGCCGCCATAGGAGATGCGCGCCTCGGCGATGCGTTCATAAGAGATGGTGTTTTCAGCGCCGATATCGGATGGACGCACCATGCCGGCGATGGTCAGCACCCTGAGCTCGTAATTGACGCGCACCTCCTGTGAGCCCCGGATCATCAGATTGCCGTTGGGCAGGACTTCGGTGACGACGGCGGCGACGTTGAGCTCGAGGTTCTCCGAGCGCTTGATTTCGCCGTCCGCATTGGTTTCGGTGGTGGAGCTCAGCCCCGCGTCGCCCTTGCCGCTGGTGGTGGCACCTTCCCATCCGAGGTTGACGTCATAGCCGAGCTTGCGCCCGGCGGTGCGGCTGCGGTCGTTCTGGTTCTTGAAGTTGGCCTTGTCGTTGAGCTTGATCCTGACGGTGAGGATGTCGCCATCGCGCAGCGCGCGTGGGTCGGTGAACAACCGGCTCTGGCGATCATCCCACAGCGAGAATTTCTTCACTGGCGCGGGTGGCGTTTCGGGATAGGAGTAGGGCGCATTGACGCTGCCGGTAATGCCGGCGCCAACCGGCGACAGCGCCGGCTCCCTGCCGATCTCCCTGGGGTCGGAGGCGCAGCCGGCAAGTGAAGCGGTGGCGACCAGGGCGAGTATATGCGACTTCATGACGGGTCTACCCTTCGCGCCGCGCTGGCCATAATGCCGGTGAGCGTGGCTGCCGCCTTCTGGTCCATTTCGTTGAGAATGACGCCGGCCTTGCGCGAATCGAGTTTCATCAGGATGGCGGCGGCGAGATCAGTGTTGACCATGGCCAGGCGCTCGGCCGCGGCATCCGGTTTCATGCCGGCATAGATCTTGACGACGCCATCCTCGGCGCGGGCCAGGAAAACTTCACGCCGCTTCAGCCATTGCTCGTATTCGGCGCGCTTGTCGTCCAGCGCCTTCATGCGCTGGTCGATGCCAGCCTGCAACTGCTTCAACTCTTCGGCCTGCAGCGCGTAACGGCGGTCGCGGGCGGCGTCGGCGATGTTGGAGCAGAAGCGCTGGATCTCGCTTTCATCGGGCACCTTCTCGCGGACCAGCTGCTGCATTGCCGCCGGCTGTTGCCCGCCAGGCAGAACCTGCCGCACCGCTTCTTCCGCGCGGACAGTGCCGCCGGCAAGGACGGTGGCGGCGATGACGCAAGCTGCCAAGGCCGCGCTTCGGCGGTGCTGCTTTTGGGAAAAGAAATCGATCATCGGCATGGCCTATTGGAGAACCAGATCGGCCTGCAAAGCGCCGGCCGACTTGATGCCTTGCAAAATGGCAATGATGCCGTCCGGCTTGACGCCGAGACGGTTGAGGCCCGACACCAGCGTTTCGAGGTTCGGTCCGTCGAGCACATTGACGCGGGCGTCAGGCCGCGTGGCATCGATGGTGGTGAAGGGTTCCTCCGCTGTCACGCCCTTGGAGAACGGTTCCGGCTGGACGATCTTCGGCTGTTCGGTGATGCGCACGGTGAGCGTGCCGTGGCTGATCGCCACCCGCGAGATCTTGACCTCGTTGCCGATGACGATGGTGCCGGTGCGTTCGTCGATGACGACGCGTGCCGGCGTGTCGGTCTCGACCACCAAATTCTCGATCTCGGCGTAGAAGCGCGCCGCCGAAACATTCTTCGGCCGCCTGATCTGCACGGTACGTGCATCGCGCTCCGCCGCCACGCGCATGCCGAAGCGTTGCGAGGTGTAGCCGTTGATGGCGTCGGCGATGCGAACGGCAGTGGAGAAATCGGGGTTGCGCAATTGCAAGGTGAGCAGCGCCTGGTCCTCGAATTCGGCGCGCACCGTGCGCTCGACGATGGCGCCGTTGGGCACGCGGCCGGCCGTCGGCACGCCCTGCGTCAGCTTTTCGGCATCGCCCTGGGCAGTGAAGCCGGAAACGATGACCGAGCCTTGCCCGACAGCATAGATTTCGCCATCGGCCGCCTTCAGTGGCGTCATTATCAGCGTGCCGCCGGCAAGCGATGTGGCGTCGCCCATCGAGGAGACGTCGATGTCGATGCGGGCGCCCGACTGCACGTAAGGCGGCATGTTGGCGGTGACGATGACGGCGGCGACGTTCTTGGCCCGCGCGCTGCCGCCTTCGGTGGCGATGCCGAGATTTTCGAGCATGGCGCGGATCGACTGTTCGGTGAAGGGCGAATTGCGCAGGCTGTCGCCCGATCCGGCGAGGCCGATGACGAGGCCGTAGCCGACGAGCTGGTTGTCGCGCGAAGCCTGCAGCTGCGCAATGTCCTTGATGCGCGATGCGACCTGGCCGGGTGGCAGAGAGCTTGGGCCGTTGGAGACCCTGAACATGCGGTTGGTGGTGGCCGGATCATATTCGGGATCGACAAAGGCGCCGCCATTCTGGCCGGCAAGATCGCGCTTTTGCTTCGGCGTAAGACCGTCGGCCAGCGCCGGCTGCAGGCCGACAACGGTCGCGAGCAGAAGGGCAGCTCCGCGTCTCATGACGCGCTGACCCGGACGGTGCCGTCCGCCATCACCGTGCCGGAAAAGATCTTGCCGCTGTCTGTGTTGCGGACCTTGATCAAATCGCCGGCGGCACCCGGCTGCAGCGACACCGCCGTAGCCGAAATGGTGAGGTCGCCGGCGATGAAAAAGACCTGCACGGCGGCGCCCTGTTCGACCAGCCAGGCGTCGCGGATGGCGGCGGCCGGGATGTAGCGGCCGGGCAGCAGCGTGCGCTTGGCGACCTTGCCCTGGAGTTCCATGGCCTGCGTGGCGACCGCATCCGGCCTGTGCTTTCCGGGGAGCAGCGTCACCGGTTTCAGCACGCCGGTGTCGATCATCTCGCCGGGATAAATGACCCGGTTGGGGATCAGAACGATCTCGCCGGTTGCCTGACTGCTCGCGACGTGGGTGCTGGTCTGCTGGTCTGCGCTCTCCTGGGCAAACGCCGGCACACCGCCGGCTACCAGCGCGAGCATCAGCGCGGTGCGGCAAAGCGCGGAGCGGGAGGCCGGAGAGAGCATCAAACCTTACCTGATGTTCTTGGACACGACGGAGGCCATGTCGTCGGCGGCCTGGATGACCTTGGAGTTCATCTCATAGGCGCGCTGCGCCGAGATCAGCTCGGTGATTTCCTTGACAGGATCGACGTTGGAGGCCTCGAGATAACCCTGCTCGACCGAGGCGAAGCCGGGATCGCCGGGCACGCCGACATTGGCCGGGCCCGAGGCCGGCGTTTCCTGGAACAGATTATCGCCGAGCGGCGCCAGGCCGGCTTCATTGGCGAAGTTGGCGAGTTGCAGCTGGCCGAGCAGCTGGAGGTCGGTCTGGCCGTCGATGCGGGCAAAGACCTGGCCGGTCTTGTTGACCACGACTTCGATGGCATCGGTCGGCACGGTGATGGCCGGGATGACATTGGCGCCGTCGACGGTCACCAGCTGGCCGGTGGCGTTGGTGTTGAAGGCGCCGGCGCGGCTGTAGAGTGTGCCGCCGTCGGCGCCCTCGATCTGGAACCAGCCTCGGCCGGTCAGCGCCATGTCGAAACTGTTGCCGGTCGAGGTCAGTTCGCCCTGGGTATGGACGTTGCGCACCGCCGTCGTCTTGACGCCAAGGCCAATCGACACGCCTTCCGGCACCAGCGATGAATTGGAGCGGTTGGGCACGCCCTGCGTGCGGTCGACCTGGTAGAGCAGGTCGGAGAATTCGGCGCGCGCGCGCTTGTAGCCGGTGGTGTTGATGTTGGCGATGTTGTTGGCGATCACTTCCAGATTGGTCTGCTGGGCATTCATGCCGGTCGCTGCGATGGCGAGTGCTTTCACGGCAAGTCTCCTCAGATGCCCATACGGCTGATTTCGAGATAGGCGGAGACGACCTTGTCGCGGATGGCGATCGTGGTCTGCAGGGCCTGCTGGGCGCTCATGACGGCGTCGACGACCTGACGGGTATCGGCGTCGCCCTTGAGCGCCTGGATCGAGACCTGCTCGGCGTTGTGCAAGGTGTTGACGGTCTTTGAAGCAGCCTGGCTCAGCGCTTCGGCGAAGGTGGCGCCGATTTCGCTGCCGGCCATCGGCGCCCTGGTGCCCTGGAACAGGTCGGTCGTGGTATCGGCGCCACCGATCTCCGGCTTGAGGGGAAGCGATCCGATACCGCCAATGCCGCTGATCATTACTGGTTCCTCATCAGGTCGATGGTCATGGAGATCAGATCACGCGCCTGCTTGATGACCTGAAGGTTGGCTTCGTAGGAGCGGTTGGCCTCGCTCATGTCGGCCATCTCGACCAGCACGTTGACATTGGGCATCTTGACGTAGCCCTTGTCGTCGGCGGCCTCGTTGCCGGGCTGGAATTCGACGGGAAAGTCGCTGGGGTCGCGGTCGATGGAGTTGACCTCAACTGTCGTGCCACCGGAGGCACGGTCGAGTTCCGAGACGAAACTGATGGTCTTGCGGCGATAGGGGTCAGCGCCCGGGGTGTTGCCGGTCGACTGCGCGTTGGCGAGATTTTCCGAGACGACGCGCAAGCGGTCCGACTGGGCGCTGAGGCCGGACGCGGCGATCTTGAGGGCTGAGGTCAAGGCGTCCATGGTCAGCTCTTCACCGCCATCATCATCATCGAATGGAAGGCCTTGACGATCGCGGTGTTGAGTTCAAACGAGCGGCGGACCTCGCCGGCCTTCATCAGTTCGTTCTCGACCACGACCGTGTTCTTCGAGGGCATGATGGCGCCGGTCGTCTCTTCTGGCTTGACCGTGAAGCCGGCATTAGTGGCGGCAGTGCCGAGGTGGCCTGCCTGGGTGGCGGTCAGCGACACTGCCGTGCGGTCGAGCACCTTCTCAAACGGCTCGACATCGCCGGCGGTGTAGCCCGGCGTGTTGACGTTGGCGATGTTGCCGGCAATGGCCGACTGGCGCACCGACAGCCATTGCGACTGCTTGGCGGCGAGATCGAAAAGATTGACGGGCTCCATGGGGATCTCCGGGCTGGTACGTACAAGACTAGGCTGCCAGTCTTGCGCGGACCTTGCGCGGCTCGGGGGTAAATCCGGTGTGCCGCTATTTGGAGAGTTCGATCACCTGGTCGGTGCTGGTGACCATGACCCACTTGCCGCCCCGTTGCTCGATCGACGAGACGACGCTGGTATCGGGCAGCTTCGAGCCGCGCTGGACGATCCACAGGCCGGCATCGTCCTCGATCATGGCGCGGCCATTGGCGACATGAACCATGCGAAATTTGGCGTCCGCCGGGAAGGGCTGCTCGTCGACGCCGGGAGGCTGGGTCTTGTCCTCGGGGTCCTGCAGCGTGCCGGTGGCGAACAGGTCGACATCGGGAACATCGTTTGCCGTCAGCGGCTGACCGCTGTTCTCCATCTGCGAGCCGCCGCTGACCCGCCCTGCATTGGTGCCGCTGCCGCCGAACTTGATCGCCTGCACGCCGAACTGGTCCTGATTGAAGAAGATATACCAGGGAAACAGCGCGCAGATCAGGCCAAGCGTGATGCCGAGCGCGGCAAAGACGATATCGCTGCGGCGGTCGGATTTCTTGTCGAGCCTGGGATATTGCGGCCTTGGCGGCTGCGGCCATTCGGTGACCGGGAACAGCCCGTCGAGAAGCGAGTCACGACTGGTCTCGATCGCTTCTTTGGGGCCGGCGCGAGGGGTCCTTGGCAATTCAGGCTTGACGACGCTGGGCAAGGCAGGCTCGGCCAAGCGAGGCACAGTGGACTCGACTACGCTGGCTACCCTGGGCAAGAATGGCCTGGCGGCCCTGGCCAGAATGGCCTCAGCCTTGGCGGCCTTGTCGAGATCGGCCTTTGCCCTGACAGCTCTCGCTTCGTTGGCCCGGGCTTCCTCGGCGGCACTGGCCTCTGCGATCATCTCGCGCAAAAGCCGCTCGGTGTACTGAAGCTCAGTCTCCTGCATCGACACTTTGCTTGCCTTTCAGATGACGGGCGAGGTCGGAGAATGCGTCGCTCGAGGCGCGATCCCTGGGCGACTGCGTCAGCGCCTCGTAGATCAGCGGCACCTGGCGCACGGCAATATCGAGCTCGGCATCGGCGCCGCCCTGATAGGCGCCGAGCAGGCGGATGTCGCGCGTGTCCTCGAAGCGCGAGATCATCGACTTCAGCCTGGTCACCAGCATGCGTTGCTCGGGGCTCCATGCCTTGTCGGCGAGGCGCGAGATCGACGACAGCGGATTGACCGGGGGGTAGCGGCCCTGTTCGGCAATGGCGCGGTCGAGCACGACATGGCCGTCGAGAATGCCGCGTACCGAATCGGCGACCGGGTCGTTGTGGTCGTCGCCGTCGACCAGCACCGAGATGATGGCAGTGATTGATCCCTGTCCTTTGATACCGGGGCCTTCAGCGCCCGGGCCAGCGCGTTCGAGCAGCTTGGGCAGGTCGGTGAAAACCGAAGCGGGATAGCCGCGGGCGACCGGCGGCTCGCCGGTGCCGGTCGCTACCTCGCGCAGCGCATGGGCAAAGCGGGTAATCGAATCCAGCACCAGCAGCACGCGATGGCCCTGGTCGCGAAAATGTTCGGCAACGCGCATGGCGGTATCCGGCGCGCGCCGGCGCATCATGGCGCTCTCGTCGCTGGTAGCGACGACGGCGACCGTCTTGGCCATGCTCTCTGCGCCGATCGTGTCTTCGAGGAATTCGCGTACCTCGCGGCCGCGCTCGCCGATCAGCGCCACGACCACGGTGTCGAAGGCGTCGGCGCCGGCCAGCATGGCGAGCAGCGTCGACTTGCCGACGCCGGAACCGGCAAAGACGCCGAGGCGCTGGCCGAGGCAGAGCGGCGTGAAGATGTCGATGACCTTGACCCCGGTCGTGAAGGCGGTGCCGACGCGCTGCCGCGCCATGGCGCCGGGCGTTGTGCCGTCGCCGCTCGCAGCCTCGCCGATCCTGATCAGCGGCGGGCCGCCGTCGATGACGCGGGTCAGCGCGTCGATGGCGCGCCCACGCCACGAAGCATGCGGCGTTACCGTCAGCGGGCCGCGGCGAAACACGGCGTCGCCGATGCCGGCGTCGGCGCTGCGTTCGAAAGGGGCGATGACGACTTCGTCGCGGCCGATCCTGACGATCTCGCCGCGGCGCGTGCCGGCATTGCCGCGCTGTTCGACGAGGTCGCCAAGCCTGGCGACTTCAGACAGGCCGCGCACCTTGTAATGCGTTGGCGAAACCTCCGAAACACGGCCGCCGCGCCGCAGCAACGTCTCGGTGTCATCGAAGCGGCGCCAGATCCGCTCCAGCGCAGCCAGCCGGTTTTCCGGTGCTGTCTCCGGTTGCCGTTCAAGCGCGCGTATCGATGATTTGCTGCTCGACATGCTGCTACGACTTGGAGCCGAGCGTCTTGATGGCGTCGTCGGTCGAGGCATCGGTCTGGCGCATCAGCGCCGCCGTGTTTTCGAAGGCGCGCTGGACCATGATCAGGCGCGTCATCTCCAGCACCGGATTGACGTTGGATTCCTCGACATAGCCCTGCGCGACGCCGAGATCGGAACGGTCGGTGACCGGCTCCGGCGCACGCGCGGGCACGATGCCAGAATTGCCGTAGCGGACGAAATTCGGGCCGGGATCGAAATTGAACAGGCCGATGGCGCCGACGAGCTTGTCGCCCTGGCGCAGCGAGCCGTCGGCGCCCGCCTTGGGTGGGCCGTCGCGCGGGTCGAGCTGGATCGGCGCACCGCCGGCGTCGAGCACCGGATGGCCTTCGAGCGACATCAACTCGCCGTTCTCGTTCATCGAAAAGCGTCCGTCGCGCGTCATCACGGTGCCGGCCGGGGTGTCGATGCCGAACCAGGCATCGCCCTGGACGGCGAAGTCGAACGGGTTGCCGGTCTGCGTCATCGCGCCATGCGCGCCGGACAAATAGGTCTTGCCGGAGGAGGCGAAGGACACCGATTTGGGGCCGCTGCCGGAGACGACATCCTCGAACTTCACGCCGGTGGCGCGAAAGCCGATGGTCGAGGCGTTGGCGACATTATCGGCGATGGTGTCGAGACGGCGCTCAAGCGCGATCTGCGAGGAAAGGGCGACGTAAAGGCTGTCCTGCATGGTGTTCTCAGAATCTCAGTTTCTGCATGGCCATCATCAGATCGGTCGAGATGCCGACGGTGGTCGGCTGCGCAAACAGCACACCGATCGATGTCTGGGCGGTCGAGGTCGGATGATTGATTTCCCAAAGGCTGGTGAAGCGGGTGAGGAATTTCTCGAGCTTGGCCGGGTCGGTGAAATCGGTGAGGTCGAGCTTTGCGTCGAAGGCCTGCGCCTGCTTGTCGATATCTGCGGCAGCGAAGGAATCGGGCAGGCCGATGGCGGTGCGTACCACGCTGGCCAGGGCCGTGTCGGCCAGCACGTCGTACCAGTTGGTGATGGTCGAGGCCTTGCGCTCGAAATAGAGCGCCAACCGCACGCCCTCATTGGTCTTGCCGGCGTCTTCTTCCAGGGTCTGGCGCATGTATTTGTCGACCACCGGCTGCTGCGACGGGCTGCGGGTCGTTGCCGCTTCGCCGTAGGCCTCGAAATTCAACGAGGTGGCGAGCCTGGCATAGGCCTTGTTGGAGAGCTTGTTGGCGACACTGGCGGGATCGCGGACACCGCCCTCAAGGACATCACGGACGAGATCCTTGTTGGTGGTCGCCGGATCGAGCCCGCTTGCGGACAGAGCATAGTTATAAAGGCGGCTGTCGGCCATCAGGTCGTCGACCGATTTCACCTTGGTGATGTTGGCGAGGTAGTAGCTGGTCTCGGCCTGGACGGCGTCCGCATTCGGCTTGATGAGGCCAAGACTGGACTCGGTCGTGTAGAGCTTCGGCGTGGTCTTCAGCACCGCGTCGCGCGTGATCGTCTGATCGCCATACTGGGCAAAATCAAAGGCGCTGACGAAGTTGGCGTAGCTCTTGTCGGTCAACAGGTTGGCGGGACTCAACGGATCGGTGACGCCGCCATTGACCATGGTGCGGATCTGCTTCGTCGTCTGGGTCGATGCATCAAGCCCATAGGCAGCCATGGCGAAGGTCAGCAGGCGCTTGTCCTTCAGCAGGTCTTCGATGGACTTCACCTTGGAGATGTTGGCTGCGTAGTAGTCGGCCTCGCCCTTGATGTATTGCGCGGTCGGCTTGACGAGCAACAGTCCGGTTCCGCCGATCACAGCCTTCGGCACCGCCTGCTGGACGGCGTCGCGCGCCGTAGCCTGGTCGCCATATTGGGCAAAGTCGAAAGCCGCGACGAAAGCCGCATAGCCCTTGTTTGTCGACGTGTTTGCGGGGCTGTTCGGGTCGGTGACGCCGCCTTCCAGCATGGCCCGCACGGTCGCAGCCGGCTCGGCGTCGGCGTCCAGGCCGAACGCGGCCATCGCATAGGTGAGCAGGCGATCGTTGCCCATCAGGTCGTCGATCGATTTTACGTTGGAAATGTTGCTCAGGTAGTACGAGGTTTCGCCCTTGTAGTAGGTGAAGCCGTTCTGCGAAGGGCCGACCGAGACCTGGAGACCATAATTGTTGGTCACGCCCTGCTGTGCCGAATTGTAGCTCGTGGCATTAGCGCCAAGTGCGGCGAAATTGAAGGCCGACACGAACTCGGCATAACGCTTGTCGCTCAGTTTGTTGGCGAAGCTGTCGGAATCCGACACCCCTTCCTTCAGGGCTTTGACCATGAAGGCCTTGGCGTAAGCCATGTCGCCGAGACCGAAGGCTTTCATGGCATATTTGAACAGCCGGTCGTTCTTGACGAAATCGTCGATCGATTTCACGCTGCCGATGTTCGCGAGATAGTAGTCGGTGTCGCGCTTGGTGATCGGCTCCGCCTCGATGCGGTCGATCGCCTTGGGGATGTCCCTGGCGATGAGCTGGTAGCTGGTAAAAGTGCTCAACACGACATGCCTCCGGTCGCAGCTTCAAAAGCAAGACTATGCGGACTTGCTTGCGCGAGGCTGAATCGCCTCACCTTGCATGATTCAAGCCTCACACAAGGCACGGGGGCTATCGGTTAGGCCTGACGTGATGCGGAAGGATCTGGCGTGGGCATTCTGATCGGACTTGTGGTGACGCTCGGCTGTGTTCTCGGCGGCTTCATGGCGATGGGCGGCCATCTGCATGTGCTGATGCAGCCTTGGGAAGCGGTGGTCATCTGTGGCGCCGCACTTGGAACCTTTCTCGTCGCCAACCCGATGAAGACGGTCAAGGACACCGGCAGGGGTATCCTCGAAGCGTTCAAGCAGGCGGTGCCGAAAGAGCGCGACTATCTGGAGACGCTGGGCGTGCTGCACAGCCTGATGCGCGAACTGCGCTCGAAGTCGCGCAGCGAGGTCGAGGCGCATATCGACAATCCGGAGGAGTCGGCAATCTTCCAGGCGTTCCCGACCGTGCTCAAGAACCACGACCTGACGAATTTCATCTGCGACTACTGCCGCATCATCATCATCGGCAATGCCCGCTCGCATGAGATCGAGGCGCTGATGGACGAGGAAATCCAGACCATCAAGTCCGACAAGATGAAGGCTTACCATGCGCTGGTGGCGGTGGGCGATGGTCTGCCGGCGCTCGGCATCGTCGCCGCCGTGCTCGGCGTGGTCAAGGCGATGGGCGCGCTCGACCAGTCGCCCGAAATCCTCGGCGGCCTGATCGGCGCTGCCCTTGTCGGAACCTTCCTCGGCATCTTCCTGTCCTATGCGGTGGTCGGGCCGGTCGCCACCAAGATCAAGACGGTGCGCGAGAAGAAGAACCGCCTCTATATCATCGTCAAGCAGACGCTGCTTGCCTACATGAACGGCGCCCTGCCGCAGGTGGCGATCGAGTTCGGTCGCAAGACCATCTCGTCCTATGAGCGGCCGACGATCGATGCCGTCGAGCAAAGCACGATGAACACAGCTTCCGCCGAGAAGAAAGCGGCTTGAGCCATGCATGACGACAGACAGGACCGCACGCCGTCATGACAAGTCCTGGCAGCCCCTCGCAAGCCCGCTCGCTGATCATTGAGCGTCTGGTCGGTGACAGCGGTGAGGCCGCTCATGTCATCGGCACCGGGCGCTCGATGGGCGAGCGCGCCCTGCCGCTGCTGCAGAAGAGCCTGGCCGGCGAACTCGGCGCACCGGTCACCGTCGACCTGCGCGCGGTCGAGATCAGCCGTGTTCCCGATGCCCGCACGAATGCCGGCGATGCCTTTGCCATGGCCATCATAGCATCGCCGACGTCTTCGGATGCGATGACGCTGGTGGCTGATGCGCCGGCCATCGCCGTGATGGTGTGCGCGCTGTTCGGCGGCGATCCGGATCAGCCGGTTTCGCCGATCGAGCGCGCTCTGTCGCAGATCGAGACCGATGTCGCGACCACGGTCTTCCAGGAAGTTGCGCAGGCGTTGAACGGATCGGGCCGGCGCTCGCTCGAGCTGCGGCTGCCGGTGCCGCGGGCGCTTTCGGGCAGCGAAGCCAAGCGTCGCGTGCTGCGCGATGGCGCGGCGGTGCGCATCGTCTTCGGCATCTCGACGCCGACCGACAGCGGAACGGTCACGGTGATGATCCCGCAGCGCATTCTGCTTGCCACACGCGGTATCGCCGATGTCCACGACAGCGAAGGCACGACCTCCGACTGGCGGGCACGTTTTTCCGAAGAAGTGATGCGCTCGACGGTGACGCTCGAAGCGACCATGCCGCTGGCCCGCCTGACGCTCGGCGATCTCGCCGGTTTCGAGCCAGGCCAGGTCATCGAGTTCGAGGAAACCGCGCAGTCGCAGGCCAAGCTGAGCGCGCGCGACAAGACGCTGTTTGTCTGCGAGTTCGGTAAACTCGGGCAGAACTACACCGTCCGGATCAGGCATCCTTACGATGCCGGTCAGGATTTTATCGATGGGCTCATGCCGGGCTGACGCCGGGCAAGCCCAAGCATTTGGAGACGACTGATGGCCAAGACCAAGGTGGAAGCCAATATCGACCAGCCGGACGAACAGCTCGACCGCGCCATCGAGGAATTGCGCGGCGTCCTCCAGGAGGAGGAAAAGCGCCCCGACGCCGCCTTGCGGGCTGCCACGTCCGGCGCCAATTCCAACATCATCATGAGCATCCCGGTCGATGTGCAGATCATCCTCGGCAGTACGGAAATGCCGGTGTCGGACCTGATGGCGCTGCAGAAGGGCTCGACGGTGGCGCTCAACCGGCGCATCGGCGAACCGGTCGATGTCGTGGTCAACGGCCGCAAGATCGCGCGC
The DNA here is from genome assembly GCF_057786095.1 of Mesorhizobium sp. P160219. Classification (NCBI taxonomy): domain Bacteria; kingdom Pseudomonadati; phylum Pseudomonadota; class Alphaproteobacteria; order Hyphomicrobiales; family Phyllobacteriaceae; genus Mesorhizobium; species Mesorhizobium sp. P160219. The sequence goes on along the minus strand of NZ_JBYNWG010000001.1, from coordinate 6,194,795 downwards.
GGCGAGATCACCGTGCTGGAAAGCGATCCGTCGCGCTTTGGCATCAGGCTGACCGAAATTATCGCGGCGACCAAGGGCGCTTGAGCAATGAATGACATGCGGTCTCAGCAGGAGCGGATGCCATGACGACGCCGGTGACGCTCACGCGCCCGCAAAAGGCCGCCGCCATCCTGGTGGCGATGGGCAAACCTTCGGCCAGCCGGCTGCTGAAATTCTTCAAGCAAGAAGAACTGAAGGCACTGATCGAAGGGGCGCGGCTGCTGCGCACCATTCCGCAAAGCGACCTCGAACGCATCGTTGCCGAATTCGAGGCCGAGTTCACCGAAGGTGCGGGCCTGCTCGATTCCGCCGACCGGATGGACACGATCCTCAATGAATCGCTGTCGCCCGAAGAGATGAGCGCCATCATGGGCGACAAGCGCTTCGAGGTTGCGCCGGAAGGGCCACCGCCGATCTGGCCGGAGCTGGAAAAGCTCGAACCGACGCGTCTGGGCACATTCCTTGCCGCCGAGCATCCCCAGACCGCGGCCATGGTGCTGTCGAAGCTTGCGCCGCAAGCCGCCGCCAACATTTTGCTGACCATGGAAAAGCCGATGCGCAGCGAGATCATCAAGCGCATGGTGACGATGGCGACCATTCCGGACGCGGCCACCAGGATCATCGAGAACCAGCTGCGCGCCAGCGTGCTGGCGCAGACCGCGACCAAGGATATCTCGGCGGGACAGGCGCGCGTCGCCAGTATGCTCAACGAGATGGACAAGCCTCAGTTGGAAGAGGTCATGCAGGATCTGGAAGAGGCCGGCACGCCGGACCTCGGCGGTGTTCGCTCCAGGTTGTTTGCCTTCGACGATCTGCCGCTTTTGACGCAGAAGGCGAGGGTACTCCTTTTCGACGGGCTGTCGACCGAACTGATCACGCTGGCGCTGCGCGGTGCGGCGCCCGCATTGACGGAATCGGTGCTGTCGGCGATCGGCGCACGGTCGCGGCGCATGATCGAGTCCGAGCTCGGCCAGGGCTCGGAAGGCATTCAGCTTGCCGACATCATGACGGCGCGCAAGAACATCGCGGTGGCGACAATCCGGCTTTCGCGCGAGGGGGCTTTCGAACTGCCCTCATCGCAGCAGAGCGAAGCGGCTTAACGCCGAGCGCTGAATGGCTGAAGCGGCGGACAAAGACTCCAAAACCGAAGACGCGACCGAAAAGAAGATCCGCGACACCGTCGAACAGGGCAAGCTGCCCCATTCGCGAGAGGCCGCACTTCTGGCGTCCTTCATCGCCATACTGGTGTTCACCGTCTTCTACGCCAAGGACGCGGTCGTTGATCTCGGCATGTTCCTGTCGATGTTCCTGGAAAAGCCCGAGGCGTGGCCGATGGACACCGAGACCGACGTCATCGCGCTCTACAAGACCGTGATGATGGAGATCGGCCATGCCGTTGTCAGCCTGCTGGCGCTGCTGGTGGTGGCCGGCATCGGCGCCTCGGTGCTGCAGAACATGCCGCAATTCGTCGGCGAGCGGATCCGGCCGCAGCTGTCGCGCATCTCGATAGCCAAAGGCTGGACCAGGATGTTCGGCATTCAGGGCTGGGTCGAGTTCCTGAAATCGCTGGGCAAGCTCGGCTTCGCCAGTATCGTGCTCTACTTCACGCTGTCGCAGGACTACCGCCAGCTCCTGGCCGGCATGATCACCAACCCCGTCGCTTTCGGCCTCGTCATCAAAAGCATCACCGTCGACATATTGGTGGCGATCGTCTTCGTCATGGGGCTGATCGCGGCGGTCGACGTCGTCTGGTCGCGCTTCCACTGGAAGCAGGATCTGCGGATGACCAAGCAGGAGGTCAAGGACGAGTTCAAACAGTCCGAGGGCGACCCGATCATTAAGTCCCGGCTGCGCTCGCTGGCGCGTGACCGGGCGCGCAAGCGGATGATGACGGCGGTGCCGCGCGCGACGCTGATCATCGCCAATCCGACGCACTTTTCCATCGCGCTCAGATATGTCCGCGACGAGGATTCAGCACCCCTGGTGCTGGCCAAGGGCCAGGACCTGGTTGCGCTCAAGATTCGCGAGATCGCCAAGGAGCACAACATCCCGATCTTCGAGGACGTGGCGCTCGCCCGCTCCATGTACAAGCAAGTTTCGGTTGATAGCGTGATCCCGTCGCAATTCTACCAGGCCGTCGCCGAACTGGTGCGGATCGTCTACTCCAAAAAGGCTGAGCGGAGACAAATTTCATGAACCGCCAACCGCACGCAAAATCCCGCGAACTCATCGTTGCCAAGGCCATCGAGCAGGTGGTCGACGAGTTGCGGCTGATCGATGTCGCCGACTACATCGCCTTCATCCGGCTTGAGCATTTCGCTTGCCTGTCGGATCTGGTGGATTCGGCGGTGGAGCTTTTTTTCCTGCCGGGCACGCTCAGGCTCGGCCATGGCGGCGAGGCACATGTCGACTGGAGCGGCAGCCCGCGCATCGTGCTCGATCTCGAGCTTCGGCCGCCGGGCGTCACCGTCTATTTCCAGCTGACGCTGAGCGAGGAGAGGTCTTCGGTCGCGGTCAACTATGTGTCGTTCGAAAAGCCCGGCGAGGACCCCGAGCACAACACCCCCTTGCTGGAGACGGTGATCGAAGAGGCGCGCATTCGCCGGACCGAGCCGCTCGCCTATCGCTGATCTTTTGTCTTATCCCAATCGCCGGACGCAACTCGGATCACTCGATCAGCCCCAGGCGCAGCGCCTTGGCCACCGCCTGGTTGCGGTTGACCGCGTTGAGCTTCTGCGTCGACTGGGTGAGATACTGGTTGGCGGTGTGGACCGACAGCTTCAGCAGCCTGGCGATCTCTTCGCTGGTGTTGCCGTTGGCGGTCAGCTTCAGGCACTCCAGTTCACGCTTGGAGATCGACCGCATCCGGCCGGCATCGTTCGGACGAATGCGGGCGACGGCGGCGAACAGCGAAAAACAGCGGGCGTGGATTTCGTAGAGCGTGTCCTCCGGCAGAGCGATCGTCGAGCCGAGGAACACCACCAGCCCGCAATGGCCGCGATCGGCATGGACGGGAAAGGCAATGCCGTTGGTGCCCGGCGCCAGCGGCGCCGTCCGCTCCGCCCAGGCGAGGTTCTGGAAGACGGCGTCCGAGCCGGCGATGCCGTCATCGGCCCACCAGCGCGGCGCTGTCGAGGCGCCGCTGTGGCGCACCATCTCCTCGCCATTGGCGCCGGCGATGAACTTGGTTGTCACCGCAGTGGCTGGATAGTCGGAATCGAAGCTCGGCACCAGGCGCGCCCGTTCCGGCGAGGGGCTGACGAAATAGAGGCCAAACGCCGACGCGTTGATGTCGACGGCGATCCAGCGGCAGCGGCGCACCGCGTCCGGGATGGTAACGGCATGGTGCGTCTCGGAACCGATGGAGAAGGCGCCGAACGGATTGCGCTGCTCGTTGAAAAGGGCTTCGGCCGCCGCCTTGATGTCAGCGTGTTTCAAATGATGCCGCTCCTGATCGCCGTGGCGATGGCCATCGCGCGGTTCGAGGCCGCGAATTTCTGGATGGCGTGGGTGATGTAGCTGTTGACGGTGTTGGACGAGACCCCGAGGATCACTGCGACCTCATCGGTGGTTTTGCCTTCAGACACCCAGAACAGGCATTCGCGCTCGCGGTCGGACAGCGGGTCCTGCATGGCGACGGCGGCGATCAATTGCGGGATGGCGGACAGCGCGTAACAGCACTTCAACTGAGCCTTCATCAGCGCCGGCTGGTCGATACTGCCGGCCTCGGCCGCCGAGAAAAGCGCAAACAGCCGCTGGCGGCCGACATTGAGCCGCAACGAATAGACTTCGGCATGTCCAAGCACGTCGAGCAGGCGCGCCTCTTCGCCTGTGAGCAGTCCGCCGGCGTCGGGTGCCGCGGCGGCGACCAGGGGCCTCGGGCGGATGCCAGGTGCAACGGTCAGCGGTCCCTGGGCAAGGCCGGCGATCAGCCGCTTGCCGATCAGTTCAATGGCGTCGAAGATCCAGTTGGATGAGACGATGCGGGCGTCGTTGCGGTCCTGGTCGTGGACGATGGCGACGAGCATGTAGCTGTCGGCGCCGATCTCGGCGGCAAGCTGCATGAAAAAGGAGGTGAGATCGCCGCGCGATTCAAGGCGCGAGCCTAACGTATCGGATTGGAGAAGCGCGGCGGAACTGCTCATTGGATGCTTTGGTTGTATGTCATGGCCGGAGTCTTTTCTTGAGCCCGGACGCTGGGGTTAGCAGCGGCCGAACTTGAAGACGCATCACGTTTACGAAGCACTCACACGGCGCGGCGGTCGCGCTGATCGCCGAATCCATTCAGGGAACGCGAAGCCGTCCGCGTCTGGTGCCGGTCATTGGCCGGAACTTAAGACTTTGGGTGGTCGCCGCGCCCCCCAAGGACCGGCTGATTCGGGTCTAATCTACCCGCAGATGAATCCGACATCAAACGCGATTTGACAAAATCAATATTATTGGACTCAAGCGACTCAGGGGCGGCTTCCGCGGCCTTTTCCGCCGCAAAAGGCCTGAAACGCCGACACGAAAAAGCCAGAGGGTGTTGCGATACTGCCGTATCGAGGGCCGATCGATTCCGATAGGGTCTCGGCAGCCGGCAGGGGTGGGCATCCCTTCGGTCATACGGCGGATTTGGCGGCGCTTGCTCGCGGCCATCAGCATCGGGGGTCATGATGAAGCAGGTTTTCCTGGCGTTCACGGTGGTGCTTGCGGTTCTTGCCGGCATGGAAGCGCCCGCCAAGGCTGAGCCGACCGTTACCTATGCGCTCTACAACGGGCTGCAGGTGGTGCTGGTGCCCGACCATCGCGTGCCGAAGGTGGTGATGAACCTGCGCTACCGCGTCGGGTCGATGAATGAACCCGCGGGACGCTCGGGCTTTGCGCATCTGTTCGAACATCTGATGTTTTCCGGCACGCCGGCCTGGCCGAACGTGTTCGGCGCGCACGCCGCGCTCGGCAACGAGATCAATGCCTGGACCACCGAAGACGGCACCGTTTATTACGTCGACGGGCTGTCGTCGTCACTGCCGATGATCCTGTCGCTGGAGGCCGACCGCATGGCCAATCTCGGCCGCTCGGTGACTCAGGCCAAGCTCGATCTGCAGCGCTCGGTGGTCAAGAACGAGATGCGCCAGAACGTGCTCGACAAGGCCGGCGCATCCGGCTGGGAAGCTTTCTGGTCCGGGCTGTTCCCGAAGCCGCATCCCTATAGCCGCATGGTCATCGGCTCGGTCGCCGATCTTGATGCGGCGACGCTCGACGATGTCAGAGGTTTCTTCAACAGCTACTATCTGCCCAACAATGCGGTGCTGGTGCTGGTCGGCGACTTGGAGATCGACGACACCAAGGCGCTGATTGCCGACACGTTCGGCCGCGTGGCGCGCGGCGCCGATGTGGCGCGGCCCGCCGTGCCGGAACCGACGCAGGCCCGGCTCAAGCTGGTGCTCGAGGATCGTGTGCCAAGCCCCATCGTCGTGGTCGGCTTCAGTGGCCCGGTGGCGCAGTCGCCCGACAATGGTGCGCTCAGCATTGCCGCCGAACTGCTCGGCAACGGCGAATATGGGTTTTTGCGCAACCGGCTGGTTTCGCAGTTGGGCATTGCCACCTATGCCAGCGCGAGCTGGACCGGCGGTCTGCTCGGTGGCCGCTTTACCTTCGAGGCGGGTGCCGCCGAAGGTGTGGCGCCGGAAGCGCTGGAAAGCGCGATGAAAACGGCGTTTGCGGATTTCCTGAAGACCCCGCTCGATCCGGTCGATGTCGAGCGTGCGCGCACCGGCATCTTGCAGGCAGCGCGGCTCGACAGCGAAGCACTGAAGGATCGCGCCGGCGTCGTCTCCTACAATGCCGACGTGCTCGGCGATGCGCAGAGCGCGCTGGTCGACGACCCGCGGGTGAAGGACGCCAGCGTGGCGGGCGTCGAGGCAACGATGAAGCGGCTGTTGAAACCGGAAGACGCCAGCATACTGGTGCTGAAGCCCGGCCCGCGCGGCGGCTATCCCGATGCACTGATCGGGTCGTCCGGCACACCGCAGCCGTTCACCGCGCCGGAGCGACCGGCGATCGACATTCCGAAGCATGCGGCCGGGCAAGCGCCTTCGGCAACACTGCCCGCCATGGAAACGGCGACGCTCTCGAATGGCATCAAACTCGTCCACTACACAATGCCGGAAGCGCCGATGGTGTATGTCGCGGCCAGTGCCGCCGGCGGCTGGAACAGCGTGCCGGAAGGCAAGGAGGGATTGCTGGAGCTTGCAGCAAGCATGGCGACACGCGGGGCCGCCGATCGCGGCTCGGCTGATTTCGCCAAGGTGGCCAGCGACATCGGCGCCGGCGTCGGCCACCAGGCCGGAACGCTGACCACGATGATGACGCTTGGCGTGCCGCCGGAAAAGCTCGACCAGGGTATTGGCCTGCTCGCCGACGCGGTGCTGAAGCCTCGTTTCGACAAGACCGAATGGACGGTGCTGATGGCGCAGACAGTCGATTGGCTGAACGGCCGCGAGGCGGATCTGCCCGGCGTTGCCGGCCGCGTGGCAAAGGCGACGCTGATCCCGCAGGTGCCGGGCAAGGCAGCGGTGGACTGGTCGGCAAAGGCGCTGGCCTCGATCTCGCTCGACGGGGCGAGGGACGCGTTCAAGGCGGAGTTCACGCCGAAGGCGGTGACCTTCTACAGCGTCGGCCCGATGCCGGTCGCGACCGTCACCGCCAGCCTTGAAAAAGCATTCGGCGCGTGGACAAGCGACACCGCCGGCTATGCCGTCGAGCCGTCGCCGGCGGCGCATTTCAACGGGGGACAGAAAGTGCTGCTGGTGCCCGAACCCGGCGCCAGCCAGTCGGCGCTGTTCGTGGCGCGGCCGGCGCCCGGCACCGACGAGAGCGAGCGCGCTGAATCGACCGCGGTCTCCAACCTGCTTGGCGCCGATTTCTCCAGCCGGCTGAATTCGGTGATCCGCGAGGAGAAGGGCTACTCCTATGGCGTGTCGAGCTATCTGATGAGCCCGATGAAGGCCGGCTCGGGATTGGTCGTGGCAACCACCGTCGAGCGCGCCAACACCGGGCCGGCGATTACCGAAATCCTGAAAGGATTTGCCGGCCTGACCACCTTGCCGGTGGCGCAGGACGAAGTCGACCGCACGGTGACTGTCTATCGCCGGGCGCTGGCTGGATCGGCCGAGACGTCGGCTGGTCTGTTCTCCTCGCTGATTGGCGCGGTCGGCAGCGGATCGACGCTGGAGGACCAGCAAACCCGCATGGCGGCGCGCACAAAGCTGACGCTCGATGCGGTTCAGAAACAGGCGCTGGCCCTGGCGTCGCTCGATCCGTCGCTGATCGTGGTGGCGGGCGACCCCGATGTGGTGATGCCGCAGCTTGCCGCGATCGGCCTCAAGGACGTCGAGATCGTCAAGCGTGACGAGGCTGGTGAAGAGACGGCGATGCGGGCGCTCGATCTTCTCGGGGGCAATCGCCAGGCGCCGCTGTCGGCCTCGCCGTGGCGGGTTGGCGATGGCGGCACGACACGGGCGGTGCATTCCTGTACAGGCGATAGGGACTGCGGCGCGCAGATCCACGCCGACTGATCGATACGAGGCGGCCGCCGGCCGCGTTTAAATCTTGGGCAACTTTGTTTCGGGGGAAACGATGAGCGATTCATTTCGGGAAGTCACATCCGTCTCGTGGTTCGGGCGGATCAAGCGCGCGGTCGGCGGGGTCATCTTCGGCCTTATCCTGATCGTGCTGATGGTGATCGGGCTGTTCTGGAACGAAGGCCGCGCCGTGCAGACGGCGCGCTCGCTGGCCGAAGGTTCTGGAGCGGTGGTTTCGGTCGGCGCCGACAGCGTCGATACCGCCAATGACGGCAAGCTGGTTCATGTCAGCGGACTGGTGACGGCGGACAGCGGCCTGGCGGATCCGGATTTCGGCATCGCCACGCAAGGGCTGCGGCTGTCGCGCAGTGTCGAGATGTATCAGTGGAAGGAAGAGTCCAAGTCGGAGACGACCAAGAAGCTCGGCGGTGGCGAAGAGACGGTGACCACCTACAGCTATTCCAAGGTGTGGGACGACAGCCAGATCAACTCGTCGGACTTCAAGAAGCCGGACGGCCACCAGAATCCGCCGATGGAAATCCACGGCCGGACCTTCCAGATTCCTGAGGGCAAGCTTGTCGCCTTCGATCTCGATACGCCAGTGCTGGACCGTATCGAGGGTGACAAGGACTATTCGCTCTCAGCCGACCAGTCGGCGGCGATAAAGGCTGCCTATACCGGAACGAAACCGCTCAGCATCGTCGATGGCAAGATTTTTCTCGGCAATGACAACACGACGCCCGCTTTGGGTGACTATCGAATCGGCTACGAACTGGCGCCGCTGGGCGTGATCAGCATCATCGCGCGCCAGGCCGACAGCCGCTTCGAGCCCTACCAGACGCAAGCCGGCGATGCGCTGCTGATGGTCGACACCGGCAACGTCCCGGCCGAAAAGATGTTCGCCGACGCCGTCAGCGCCAACACGCTGATCACCTGGCTGCTGCGCGGCGCCGGCTTGCTGTTGCTGACCATAGGCTTTGCGCTGTTCCTCAGCCCGATCGGGGTGATCCTCGACGTCATACCCTTCCTCGGCAGCATGGCGCGGATGGGTACTGGCATCATCGCCTTCGTCCTGGCGATCCTGGTCGGCACGGTGACGATTGCGATTGCCTGGTTCTGGTACCGACCGTTGCTGGCGCTCGCCATCCTGGCGGCAGGCGTGATTGCGGCGGTGATTGTCTACCGCATCGGTCGGTCGCGAAGGCCAGCCGTTCCGGTGGTTGCGCCCAACCCGGCGGCGGCCGCCTAGATAGAGGTCGGGGCGGCCGGAGCCGCCCCATATCTCTTTGGCGCAATTCCGGCGGGAAAACCGCTTCACACTTATCTTGGAATTGCTTTCCTATTTGTCCTCGAAGCCGGTGAGCACGCCGACGGCGTTGATGCCGATCTCCTCGACGGCGTAGCCGCCTTCCATCACGAACAGCGTCGGCAGGCCGAGCTTGGCGATGCGATGGCCGATCTTCGGATAGTCCGGGCTTTTCAGCTTGAACTTGCTGATCGGGTCCTTCTCGAAGGTGTCGACGCCAAGGGAGACGATGACGATATCGGGGGCGTAGGCGGCGAGCTTGACGCAGGCATCCTCCAGCGAGGCGTTCCAGGCGTCCCAATTGGTGCCGAAGGGCATGGGATAATTGACGTTGAAGCCTTCGCCGGCGCCGGCGCCGCGTTCGTCGGCATGGCCGAGGAAGAAAGGGTACTCGACCATCGGATCGCCATGCAGGTTTAGAACCTGCACGTCGGCGCGTTCATAGAAGATCTCCTGCGTGCCATTGCCGTGGTGATAGTCGACGTCGAGGATCGAGACGCGTTTTGCGCCCTGATCGAGGAACCACTGCGCGGCGACCGCGGCATTGTTGATGTAGCAGTAGCCGCCCATGAACCCGGCACCGGCGTGATGGCCGGGCGGGCGGCAGAGCGCGAAGGCCGACCGCTCGCCACCCTTGACCAAGGCCGCCGCCGTCAGCGCCACGTCATAGGACGATTTGATCGCGGTCCATGTGCCTTCGACGAAGGTGGCGCCGGCGTCGAAGGAATAGTAGCCGAGCAAGGCGTCGACGCGCTTGGGTGGCACGTCGCCGCGCAGGCCGCGCGTCGGCCAGGTGAAGGGCATCGCCGTGCCCTCGAAGCCGGCGGCCTTCCACGCCGGCCAGACGGTCGGCAGGAAGTCGATATAGTCGGCCTTGTGGATGCGCTTGGCGGCTGTGAGATCGTGCTCGACCGGTCCGATGATCGGCCCCAGCTTCTCGCTCTCGACCCGCGCCTTGATGAACTCGGCCCGCGACGGCTTTTCGAAACCCGGCACGATTGCCGACGTGACCAGTTCCATCTGGCCGGCATGGCCGGCATGAAGCGGCGAATAGACAGTCTTCATGAATTTCCTCTCGAAATAGCAAAATCACTCAAGGTTGAGATAGGGGGTGACCAAAGCGAGCCACATTCTTTCCACATCGTCCTCGATGAGGTCGTATGTCTTGCGATCCCGCTTCAACCCCACAAGCCGGCAGGCGTGCCCGACATCCATCATCAGCACGCCGAGCCGGCTGGCGATCTTGTCTTCAAGGGCCGGGTTCACATGCTGCAGCCACGCGGCGTAAAGCGCGATGATCTGCTCGTCATATTCGTCCTGGATCGGCCTGAGGTCGGCATTGCCGGATATCGCCTCGATCACCGGCATCAGGGTGGCGTTTTCGAGATATATTCTGGAGGTATCGATGAAGAGCTTGCGCACCTCCTGCCGAAACTCGTCGCGGTTGGTGGGTGGGGTGACCTCGATGCGCCTGGCGATCACCTCGGGAAACGACGACAGCCAGCGCCGGGCGAGGTCGAGGAGAATGGCTTCCTTGTTGGGAAAGTACTGGTAGACCGAACCGACCGACAGGCCCGCGCGCCGGGCAATGGCGAGCGTCGTCGGCGTCTTGGTTCCCTGCTCCCGCGTCAGGATCAAAGCCGCGTCGAGTATCCGGTCGACCACCTTGCTCGACCGTTCCTGCCGCGGCTGCTTGCGCGGTTCGAGCGCCATCCTGGTTTCGCGGCTGAGACTGCGCTTCACGGATTGATGCCTTCGTTCCCTGCCGGTTTCAACACAGGTCCCGGTCTCAACATTGGCGTGGTGTGTTGTCCACAATACATTCGAAATTCGGCACGTTGACAAACGCGAATAATTAGTCGCATTCTTTTATCCACGCTGTTTTGAGAGATCACAAGGGGAATTTCGAAACAGCGCACTGGCATCAGTTTTCGTCCGATAACGCCGCTCCAGCGGAGTGGCAGCTTGTCGGACAAGAGGGTTGTCGGTCTCAGCCAGTCGTCAAAAGCGCGGAGTCGCGATGTCTGTCACGGGTGCGGGTCAAAATGCTGATCTGATCGTCATCAATGGTCGCGTGCGGACCATGGACGATGACAATCCCGCCGCCGAGGCGATTGCCGTCAAGGACGGCGCCATCATCGCCATAGGCAACCACGCCGCCATCGAAAAACTCAAGGGAACGACCACAGAGGTGATCGACGCCAAGGGCGGTTCGGTCCTGCCCGGTTTCATCGAAGCCCACATGCATCTGTTCTCGGGAGGGGCCGAGCTCGCGCATCTTCAACTCGGCGGTATCCATGGCTTCGAGGCGCTTCAAAGCGCCATCCGCGACTACGCAACGACGCGGCCCGAGGCGAAAATGCTTGTGGGCCAGGGCGTCGACTACACCGTGCTCGGCGACGAGCGGGTGACACGCCATCATCTCGACGCCATCCTGCCCGACCGCCCCTTCTGCATGGCAGCGCCCGACCACCATACGATGTGGGCCAACACCAAGGCGTTGGAGATAGCCGGCATCCTGAAGGGACGCACGCTCGGTCCGGGCAACGAGATCGTGATGGGTGGCGACGGCCTGGCCGCGGGCGAATTGCGCGAGGGCGAGGCCTTCGGTCCGGTGCTCGACCTTGCCGGCGAAAGCCGGGTGCGGCTGGGGCTGTCGACCGGCGGTGAGCCCGACCCAATGCCGTCGGCCGCCGAGCGGGCCGCTGACCGTGACATCATGCGGCGCGGGCTTGCATGGTGCGCGCGCCACGGCATCACCTCGATCCAGAACATGGACGGCAATCTCTACCAGCTCGAACTGCTTTCCGAGATCGAGGCCGAGGAGGGATTGCCCTGCCGCGTCAAGATCCCGTTCCACTACAAGAATTTCATGACACTCGACATGCTCGAGAAGGCGTCCGTCATGGCCGAGCGCTACCACAGCGAGTGGCTGTCATCGGGCATGGTCAAGGTGTTCTATGACGGCGTGCTCGATTCCTGGACCGCTGTTATGGTCGAACCCTATGCGGATCGTCCCGACTGGGTCGGCGAGCCGCTGTTCACGCCGCAGCAATTTATCGATCTCGCCGTGGCTATCGACAAACGCGGGCTGCAGATCGCGGTGCACTCGATCGGTGACGGCGCGGTGCGCGCAGTGCTCGACGGTTACGAGGCGGCGCAGAAGCTCAATGGCAAGCGCGACAGCCGGCACAGGGTTGAGCACATCGAGGTCACCACAGCAGCCGACGTGCCGCGTTTTGCCGAACTCGGCGTCATCGCCTCGATGCAGCCGTCGCATCCGCCCGGCGCCATGGATTTTCCACTGGAGCCGACGGTGTCACGCATCGGACCGGCCCGCTGGCCGCTGAGCTATGCCTGGCGCACCCTGAAAAGCGCCGGCGCCCATGTCGTGTTCGCCTCGGACTGGCCGGTGGCGGCGATCGACCCGATCCTGAGCATTCAGGCGGCAGTGCAGCGCAAACCATGGGCAGAAGGCGATCCTGACCAGAGTTTCTCGCTGCAGGAAGCGATTGCCGCCTACACGGTCGAGGGCGCCTATGCCGAATTCGCCGAGCATCGCAAAGGCGTTCTGAAACCCGGCTACATGGCGGATCTGGTGGTTTTGTCGGCCGATATCGAGAAGACGGCGCCGGCCGATCTGCACAAGCTGCGACCGGTGACGACGGTCTGCGGTGGCAAGGTAACCTACCAGGCCTGACAATGGCATGCGGCTTGCACAGCTTGCCGCTTGCAAGACGAAATGACCGACTGAACTGTGGTTCAATGCCGGACTTGCCAACCAACCGGCCGTGTGGTCACATCGAACAGGGGAAAAACTCCGCCAGCAAGAGCGGGGTCAACAGTGAGGCGTATCGTGCCGGAAAAACCGGATCGGAATGCAATTGAAGTCGTAAACGTCAGTAAAATTTTCGGATCGGGTGAGGGGCAGGTTGCTGCCCTCGATACGGTCTCGGTATCCATCCGCGAGAATGAGTTCTTCACCCTGCTGGGACCATCCGGCTGCGGCAAGACCACGTTGCTGCGGCTGATTGCCGGCTTCGACTTTCCAACCGCCGGCGAAATCCTTCTCTACGGTCAGGACATCGCGCCGTTGCCGCCCTTCAAGCGGCCGGTCAACACCGTCTTCCAATCCTACGCGCTGTTCCCGCATATGACGGTCGCCGACAATATCGGCTTTGGCCTGGAAATGCTGGGCAAGCCGAAGGCCGAGATCAAGGCGCGCGTCGCCGAGATGCTGAAACTGGTGAAGATGGAGGCGCTGGCGGGTCGCCGAACCAGCCAGATCTCCGGCGGCCAGCAGCAGCGCGTGGCGCTCGCCCGGGCGCTGGCGCCGCAGCCCAAGGTGCTCCTGCTCGACGAACCGCTCTCGGCGCTCGACTACAAGCTGCGCAAGGAAATGCAGATCGAATTGAAGCGGCTGCAGCACGAGACCGGAATTACCTTCATCTTCGTCACCCACGACCAGGAGGAAGCGCTGACCATGTCGGACCGCATCGCGGTGATGTCGTCGGGCAAAATCCTGCAGGTCGGCTCGCCGCGCGACATCTACGACCGGCCGGCCGAGCGTTTCGTCGCCGACTTCATCGGCGAGTCGAACTTCCTCAAGGCGGATGTGGTTAGCGCGACTGGTGGCCGGGCGACGGTGAAGCTGCCGTCTGGTGTGGAAATCCCAGCCTCGCTGCCGGAAGGCTTCAGCCCCAGCGGCAAGGTCACCATCGTCGTGCGTCCAGAGCATGCGCAGTTGGGCACGGCCAGCCCGAGCGCTTCGCTGTCCGGCACCGTCGAAAACATCGTCTATCTCGGCACCGACACGCACTTCCATCTGCGCCTTGCCGGTGGCGAGCCGTTCATCGTGCGGCGTCAGAACAGCCGCGGCGCCGGTGACGGCTTCGTGCAGGGCGGCCAGATCGGCATCATGATCGGCAACGACGCCGCGCAAGTGCTGAAGGACTGATCATGGCGACCGCGGAACAAGTCGCCAAGGCAGCGGAGCGACGCGATGTGCGCGACCGGTGGCTGCTGTCAGCGCCAGCCTTGCTGGTGATCTTCCTCGCCGCGACCGGCCCCTTGCTGATCGTGCTGATCTACTCGTTCCTGACGCCTGGCCCCTATGGCGATGTGAAGTGGCAGTTTTCGCCCGATGCCTGGCTGTCGGTGTTCATGGAACGCGACATTTTCGACGATACGCTTTCGCTTGCGGCAGCGCATGTCACCATCTTCTGGCGCTCGATCAAGCTGGCGGTGATAACGACGATCGCCACTTTGGCATTGGGGTTTCCAACCGCCTATTTCATGGCGACGCGCAGCGAGAAAACCAGGGATCTCTGGCTGTTCCTGATCACCATTCCGTTCTGGACCAACCTTCTGATCCGCACCTTCGCCGTGCTGCAGATCATCCGCAACGAAGGCATCATCAACACCATCCTTATCAAGCTTGGTATCGTCTCAGCGCCGGTGCAGATCCTCTTCACCGACACGGCGATTCTGATCGGCATGGCCTATGTCTATCTGCCGCTGATGGTGCTGCCGATCTATGCCAGCATGGAGAAGCTTGATTTTCGCCTCGTCGAGGCGGGCTACGACCTCTACGCGACCCGATTCAAGGTATTGCGGAAGATCATTTTCCCGCTGGTCAAACCCGGCGTCATTGCCGGCTCCATCCTGGTCTTCATTCCAGCCCTTGGCGCCTATGTGACGCCGAGCGTGCTTGGCGGCGGCAAGAATATGATGCTGTCCAACCTGATCGAATTGCAGTTCGGCCAAGGCCGCAACTGGCCGCTCGGCTCGGCGCTGTCGATCACGGTGATGATCATCGTCATGGTGGCGCTGCTTGCCTATGTGCGCAATGCCGGCAAGTCGGGGGCGCGGCATGGCTAAGAACTTTTCCATCAAGCACCAGACCGGCTTCACGGTGATCGCTGCGACCTGTTTTATCGTGCTCTATCTGCCGATCATCGTGCTGGTCGCCTATGCCTTCAACGCGGCGAACTCGACGTCCGAATGGGGCGGCTTTTCGATGCGCTGGTTCCAGTCGGCTTGGCAGAACGTGCAAGTTATCGACGCGACGCTACGCTCGTTCCAGATCGGCGCCGTCGCTGCGGTGCTGTCGACAATCTTTGCCACCATGGCCGCGCTCGCCACCACGCGCACCGCGTCCTATCCGGGCCTCACCTTCAAATATGCGGCGATCAACCAGCCGCTGATGGTGCCCGAGATCGTCACGGGCGTGGCGCTGCTGATCTTCTTCTCGCGCATCAAGATCTTCACCGGCTATTCCGGCATTGGCTATCTGATCGCCGCGCACACGGCGTTCTGCATCCCGTTCGCCTATCTGCCGATCCGGGCGCGGCTGGAAAACATGGACCTGACGCTGGAGCGCGCGGCCGCCGATCTGTACGCGACGCCTTGGAAGACCTTCCGCCGCATCACGCTGCCGCTTTTGTGGCCCGGCATACTGGCCGGACTGATGCTGGCCTTCGTCATCTCGCTCGATGACGTCGTCATCACCGAGTTTGTCAAATCGGGCGGCCAGGATACGCTGCCCACCTACATGCTCGGCCAGATCCGCCGCGGCATCACGCCTGAGATCAACGCGATATCGACCGCCTTCCTGCTGCTTTCGGTCGCGATCGTCACGTTGTTTTTCTTCGTCAGCAGGAAAAGAGACTGAACCGACAAATGGGAGCTAAAACCATGAACTGGAAAACAACGACAGCCGCCATGGGGTTGGCGCTGCTCGCAACGACGAGCCTGGCCAGCGCCGATGGCGAGCTGAACATCTACAATTGGGGCAACTATACCAGCCCCGACGTGATCAAAAAGTTCGAAGCCAAATACAACGTCAAGGTGACCATCACCGATTACGATTCCAACGATACGGCGCTCGCCAAGGTACGCCAGGGCGGCACCGGCTTCGACATCGCCGTTCCGTCGCAAACCTACGTGCCGATCTGGATCAAGGAGGGCCTCGTGCAGGAGACCGATCCGGGCAAGATGGAGAACTTCAAGAACGTGGCGCCGGAATGGGCCAATCCAGACTTCGACCCCGGCCGCAAATATTCCGTGCCGTGGGCGCTGGGCACCGTCGGCGTCGTCGTCAACACCGATGCCTACAAGGGACCAGCCGACAGCTGGGGCATCATCTTCAACACCCCGGACGAGCTGAAGGGCAAGACCAATGTCGTTCCCGAGATGAATGACGTTATCTTCGCGGCGATCAAATATGTCGGCGGCCAGCAGTGCACCGACGACAAGACGGTGCTGAAGAAGGTGCGCGACACGCTTGTCGCGGCCAAGCCGAACTGGATCGCCATGGAATACAACACCATCGAAAAGATGGGCGCCGGCGACTTCAAGGCGACCAGCGACTGGAACGGTTCGGCGCTGCGTCAGCGGCTGGCCAATCCGGCCATCCATTACAATTATCCGAAGGAAGGCTACGGCCTGTGGAGCGATAACGTCGTCGTTCTCAAGGAAGCCAAAAATGTCGAGAACGCCAAGCTGTTCCAGAACTTCATCATGGATCCGGAAAACGCGGCCGGCCTCTCGGCCTTCCATCGCTACGCAAACGCCATTACCGGCTCGGACAAGTACATGCCGGCCGATATGAAGGATGCCCCGGAAGTCGTCATTCCGGAGGCTGCGAAGGCACAAGGCGAATTCCAGAAGATGTGCGCGCCTGAGATCCAGGACATCTACACCAAGATCTGGACCGAACTGCAGAAATAACCGCAGTCTGACAGACCCGGCGGCATGCGCCGCCGGGTCTTTTCTTTTCCGGAATGGCTTTCATGGACTCCTATCGCAACAGCGATCCGCGGCCGTCGATCATGCAGGGCTCGCCGCCTCAAATGGTGCTGCCGAAGCTCGACTGGGACCGGCCGCCATGGAATCGCTGGGCCTTCCAACACATCCGCGAATTCCTGCCGACCATCGAGGTCTGGCGCGGTAATGGCCATCGCCATCGTCTTGAGCGCGCAGAGACCGATCTCGACGCGCTGCCGGTGGAAGACAGCAAGGGCCGTCCGACGACGCTCGTTGGCCTGCTCGACGAGACCTACACGGACGGCTTCCTGGTGCTCAAAGACGGCAAGGTCGCCTATGAGCGCTATTTCAACGGCATGGCCGAGCGCACGCTGCATCTGTCGCAGTCGATGGCGAAGTCGGTAACAGGCACCGTGTTCGGTATTCTGGTTGGGCGCGGCTTGATCGACCCGGCCAAACCGGTGACCGCCTATCTGCCGGAGCTCGGCGCGACCGGCTGGGACGGCGCCAGCGTGCAGCATGTGCTCGATATGACCACCGGCGTGCGCTTTTCCGAGGAATACACCGACCGTTACTCCGACATCGGCCAGGTTGATGTCGCCACGGGCTGGAAGCCGGTGCCGCCGGACAGCGATCCGGATTTCCAATGGCCGCC
Organism: Mesorhizobium sp. P160219; assembly: GCF_057786095.1. Classification (NCBI taxonomy): domain Bacteria; kingdom Pseudomonadati; phylum Pseudomonadota; class Alphaproteobacteria; order Hyphomicrobiales; family Phyllobacteriaceae; genus Mesorhizobium; species Mesorhizobium sp. P160219. The sequence continues at coordinate 6,177,463 of NZ_JBYNWG010000001.1, read as the reverse complement.
GCATCTGTTCGAGTTGATCCTGCAGCTGAAGGACAAGGTGCGGCCGCATGGCGCCGCGTTCGAGTACCGCTCGATCGAGACCGACGTGCTTGCCTTCATCATGGAGCGGGTCACCGGTAAACGGCTGGCGCAGCTGGTGTCCGAGGAGCTGTGGCAAAAGCTCGGCGCCGACGAAAGCGCTTGCTTCACGGTCGACAGCGCCGGCTATGCGCTGGCCGATGGCGGCTTCAACGCGACGCTGCGCGATTACGCCCGCTTCGGCCAGCTGATCCTCGACAAGGGCCGCGGCATCGTGCCGGCCGACTGGGTCGAGGCGACGCGCAACGGCAGGCATGGGCCGGACTTCAATCCGAGCCTGCCCGAAGGCAGCTATCGCAACCAGTTCTGGATCGAAGACCCGCGCTCACGCGCGCTGATGTGCCGGGGCGTGTTCGGGCAGATGATCCATATCGACTGGGACACCGGCATGGTCGTGGTCAAGCTTTCGACCTATCCGGATTTCAGCAATGTCGCCTATTCGGTGGCAACGCTGAAGGCGGTGCACACCATCGCCATGGCGCTTGGTTGACCCACAACAAATCACCCTCTGAGGAAACGTTCATGACCGGCAAGACCGCGTTCGAGACCCGCTACGGCTTTGCCCGCAATGAGGTGCTGCTCTCCAACTGGCGCGAAAACCCCTTCAACCGCTGGTCGTTCCAGAACCTTGGCGAACTGGTGCCGACCGCTCCCGTGGCGGCGACGCCGGGAAGCGTCGAAGCGCCGGTGCGGGACCTGAGCGGCCTGCTCGGCGAAAAGGTTTCGATCGCCAGCGCCCCGGAAACGGTGGCCGAATTCCTCACACGTTCGAGCAGCGACGCGCTGACGGTGATGAAGGCTGGCAAGGTCATCGGCGACTGGTTCGCGCCCAATATGGATTTCGGCGCCCGTCACATCATCTTTTCGATCAGCAAATCGGTCACCGCGATCATCGCCGGAATACTGGAAGGCGAGGGCGTGTTCGACCCGGAAGCGCCGGTGACCCAGTACATTCCGGAAGCCGCCGGCTCGGCCTATGCCGATGCAAGCTGCCGGCATGTGCTCGATATGAGCGTCAGCCTCGACTTCGAGGAGGCCTATCTCGATCCCGAAAGCGCCTTTGCCCGTTACCGTCGCGCTACGCTGTGGAATCCGGGCGGCGGCACTGAAAGCTTGCGCGAATTCATTCTGACCTTGCAGCGGCTCGAAGAACCGCACGGCAAAACCTTCCGCTACCGTTCGCCCAATTCCGATCTGCTCGGCCTGCTGCTCGAACGAGCTTCCGGCCTGCGCTTCCCGGACTTGATGCGCGAGAAACTGTGGCTACCGCTAGGTGCTGTCAGCGAGGCTTCGATCGGCGTCGACATGGAAGGTACGGCGCGCACCGCCGGCGGCATTTCGGTGACGCCGCGCGACCTGGCGCGTATCGGCGAGATGATGCGGCAGGGCGGCACGGCCAATGGCCGGCGCATCGTGCCGGAAGGCTGGGTGCGCGATACGACCGTTGCCGGCGGCAGCGCGGAGGCCTGGCAGCGCGGCACGATGGTGCATCTGTTCCCGAAGGGCCGCTATCGCAACAAATGGTACCAGACGGGTGCGGCAAACGGTGCTTTCTGCGGCATCGGCATCCACGGCCAATGGCTCTACGTCGATCCGAAGATGGAAGTGGTGATTGCAAAAATGGGGTCGCAGCCGGTGCCTGAAGATTATCCGCTCGAACGCGAGATCGTTGCCTTTTTCGAGGCGCTGAGCGGGATGGTCTGAGGACGAGCCAAAGCAAGGCGCTTTCCTGTGGACCTCTTTGACGCTTGAGAACACTGCGGTTGGCGGGACGGACATCAGCGCCTATGGTCGCCGCTCTTTGCGACAGGGACCAGCATGGCAGCAGACAGCAAACGCATCGCATCCATCATCGCGGCAGAGATCGGGGCGCGGCCGGAGCAGGCATCAGCAGCTATAGGGCTGCTCGATGAGGGCGCGACGGTGCCGTTCGTGGCGCGCTACCGCAAGGAGGTCACCGGCGGGCTCGACGACACGCAATTGCGCGACCTTGCCGAGCGGCTGGCCTATCTGCGCGAGCTCGATGCGCGGCGCGATACGATCCTTGGTTCGATTCGCGAGCAGGGCAAGCTGACCGACGAACTTGAGGCCAAAATTGTGGCTGCCGCCACTAAGGCTGAACTGGAAGACATCTACCTGCCCTACAAGCCCAAGCGCCGCACCAAGGCCGAGATCGCCCGGGAGCGCGGGCTGGGGCCATTGGCGGAGGCTATTTTGGCCAACCGGTCGTTGGTGCCCGCCCAGGCGGCGCTGGCTTATGTGACCGAGGATGTGGCCGACGCCAAGGCCGCACTGGAAGGCGCACGCGACATCCTGTCGGAACAGTTTGCGGAAAATGCCGATCTGGTCGGCAAGCTTCGCACCTACATGAAGGAGCGCGCTTTCATGCGTGCCCGTGTCGTCGACGGCAAGCAGGAGGCCGGGGCGAAATTCTCCGACTATTTCGACCATGTCGAGCGTTGGGCAAATGTTCCGAGCCACCGTGCGCTGGCCATGCTGCGCGGCCGCAACGAAGAGGTGTTGTCGCTCGACATCGAGGTCGATGCCGACCATGCCTCGCCGGTGAAGCCGGTCGAGCGGATGATCGCCAATGCCTACGCCATCGGCGGCAGCCTGCCGGGCGACCGCTGGCTGATGGAAGTCGCCGGCTGGACCTGGCGGATCAAGCTTTCGCTGCACCTGACGCTCGATTTGATGCGCGATCTGCGCGAGCGGGCGGAGGAAGAGGCGATCCATGTCTTTGCACGCAACCTCAAGGATTTGCTTCTGGCAGCACCCGCCGGCTCGCGGCCGACCATGGGACTCGATCCCGGCATCCGCACCGGCGTCAAGGTCGCGGTGGTAGATGGCACCGGCAAGGTGCTGGCGACGACGACGGTCTATCCATTTCCGCCGCGGAACGATGTGCGCGGCACACAGGCGGAACTCGCCAAGCTCATCCGCCTGCACAAGGTCGAGCTGATCTCGATTGGCAACGGCACCGGCAGCCGCGAGACTGAAAAGCTGGTCGCCGACATGCTGTCCGACATGCCTTCGGATGGTGGGCCAAAGCCGCTCAAGGTGATCGTCAGCGAGGCCGGCGCCTCGGTCTATTCGGCCTCGGCGACAGCGGCGGCTGAGTTTCCCGGGCTCGACGTGTCGCTGCGCGGTGCGGTGTCGATCGCCAGGCGCCTGCAGGACCCGCTCGCCGAACTGGTCAAGATCGAGCCGAAATCCATCGGCGTCGGCCAATACCAGCACGATGTCGACCAGTATCGGCTCGGCCGTTCGCTGGAAGCGGTGGTGGAGGACGCGGTCAATGCCGTCGGTGTCGATCTCAACACCGCCTCGGCGCCGCTCTTGGCCCGCGTGTCAGGCCTGGGCGCTTCGCTTGCCGACGCCATTGTCGCGCATCGCGATGCGACCGGGCCGTTCGCCAGCCGCAAGGAGCTGCTCAAGGTAGCGCGGCTCGGACCGCGCGCGTTCGAACAGTCCGCAGGCTTCCTGCGCATTGCCAATGGCAGCGAGCCGCTCGACGCCTCGTCGGTCCATCCGGAAGCCTATGGCGTGGCCAAGAAGATCGTCGCCGCCTGCGGCCGCGATGTGCGCTCGCTGATGGGAGACAGTGCCGCGCTCAAGGCGCTCGATCCGCGCGTCTTCGTTGACGAACGGTTCGGCCTGCCGACGGTGCGCGACATCATTGCCGAGCTGGAAAAGCCCGGCCGCGACCCGCGCCCCGGCTTCAAGACCGCAACCTTTGCCGATGGCATCGACGACATCAAGGATCTGAAGCCCGGCATGCTTCTGGAAGGCACCGTCACCAATGTCGCTGCCTTCGGCGCCTTCGTCGATATCGGCGTGCACCAGGACGGGCTGGTGCATGTCTCGCAACTGGCCGATCGTTTCATCAAGGACGCGCATGAGGTGGTGAAGGCCGGCGACGTGGTGAAGGTGCGGGTCGTCGATGTCGACATCAAGCGCAAGCGCATCGCGCTGTCCATGCGCAAGGACGGCGGCGAGGGCGGGATGCCGAAGGGGCCGCGCGACAATGGCGGCGGCAAGCCGGCGCAACCTTCGCCGATGCCGCGGCGTCAGCCGGAACGACCGGCACAGCAAGGCGCGTTTGGCGCAGCACTGGCCGATGCCTTGAAGCGGAAGTAGCCTCGAATGGTTCCTTGCAATCGCTAGAGCGTTATCTACCATCCTTGTGTGGAGATACGCGCGATATGGCAAGTTTCGAGAAAGTGAGTGTCCAAGAGTTGGGGCGTCTTTGGGACGAGGGCATGGCGAGTGGCAGTTCGGTCGATGGAGACCAGGCTTTCGCCCGGATCAAAAGCAAGCTCGATGCGAAAGTTGCCGAACGCAAGTCGCAAAAACGCTGCGCTTCCAGCCGGAAACCGTGCCGATGAAGCGGAAGTAGCTACCAGGCCAGAACGGCCGGTTCCTTCTCAACCTGGCCCAGCAGCCAGTCGCGAAAGCTGACGACGGGCGGGTGGCCGCGCTTGTCGTTCGGGACGACGAGGTAGTAGGCGCTGCGGCTTTGCATCGGCTGTCCCGGCGCCGGCACGAGCTGACCGCGCTGCAATTCGCCGGCGATAAGAACTTGCGGCAGGAGCGCGACGCCAAGCCCCGCCATGCAGGCTTGGGCAACGGTGCCGAATTGCTCGAACTGCATGCCGGGTCCGATCGGTGCGCTCAAGCCCTGTTCCTCGAACCATTCGCCCCAGGCCCCGGGACGCGTCGCCATGTGCAGCAGCGGCAGGCGGCTGATGTCGGCCGCCGTGGTGATATCGCGGCTGGCAAGGAAGTCGGGCGAAACCACCGGCATCACGGTTTCGCGCATCAACAATGTGGAATCGGCGTCCGGCCAGTCGGGCTGGCCATGATGGATGGCGGCGTCGAGCCGCTCGCGGGCGAAGTCGAAGCGGCCGATGCGGGTGACAAAGTTGATGGTGATGTCAGGGTTTTCTGCGACGAAATCCGGGATCAGAGGCATCAGCCAGCGCGTGCCGAAGGTCGGCAGTATGGCGAGGTTCAGCATGCCGCTATGCCGATTGCTCATCAATCCGAGCGCGGCGTCGCGCAATTGCCCGAGTGCCGCCCGCACGGCTTCGGCATAGATTTCGCCCGCCGTGGACAGCCGAACATTGCGGCTGTCGCGCTCGAACAGCCGGCGGCCGAACTGTTCCTCCAGAAGGGCTATCTGGCGGCTGACGGCCCCTTGGGTCAAATCGAGTTCCTGGGCGGCAGCGGTGAAGGAGCCAAGGCGGGCCACGGCCTCGAAGGCGGCAAGGGCGCTGGTGCTGGGCAAAAGCCGGCGTTGGACGTTCATGATCCATTACTAAACCTCATTGATCGGTGATGCAATTTTGTTTGATTTTTCCGAAGCGAAGGCGGATAAGCCCGAGCACTTCAAGATTTTGGGAGAGAGCGAAGCCATGGCCGCCGACAAGAACGCGTTCGTTTGGGAAGACCCCTTCCTGATCGAGAACCAGCTTTCCGAGGATGAGCGCATGGTGCGCGATGGCGCGGCCGCCTTTGCCGCCGACAAGCTCGCGCCGCGCATCGAGGAGGCCTATCTCGAGGAAAAGACCGATGCCGGCATCTTTCGCGAGATGGGCGAGGCCGGCCTGCTCGGCATCACCATCCCTGAGGAATATGGCGGGCTCGGCGCCAATTACGTCACCTACGGGTTGGTGGCGCGCGAGGTCGAGCGGGTCGATTCCGGCTACCGCTCGATGATGTCGGTGCAATCGTCGCTGGTGATGTACCCCATCCATGCCTATGGCACGGAAGAGCAGCGCAAGAGATACCTGCCGAAGCTGGCTTCGGGCGAATGGATCGGCTGTTTTGGCCTGACCGAGCCGGATGCCGGTTCCGATCCGGGCGGCATGAAGACGCGGGCCGAGAAGACGGCGAACGGCTACAAGATTTCCGGCTCGAAAATGTGGATATCCAACGCGCCGATCGCCGACGTGTTCGTGGTCTGGGCGAAGCTGAAGGGCGACAACGGCAAGGACGAAATCCGCGGTTTCGTGCTGGAGAAGGGCATGAAGGGGCTGTCGGCGCCGAAGATCGGCGGCAAGCTCAGCCTTAGGGCCTCGATCACCGGCGAGGTGGTGATGGAAGGCGTCGAGGTTGGCGAAGACGCGCTGCTGCCCAACGCCAGGGGCCTCGGCGGCCCATTCGGCTGCCTCAACCGGGCCCGCTACGGCATTTCCTGGGGCGCGATGGGCGCCGCCGAGGATTGCTGGCACCGGGCCCGGCAGTATGGACTCGACCGCAAGCAGTTCGGCAAGCCGCTCGCCGGCACGCAGCTGTTCCAGAAAAAGCTCGCCGACATGCAGACCGAGATCGCGCTGGGCCTGCAGGGCTCGCTGCGCGTCGGGCGGCTGATGGATGAAGGCAAGATGGCCCCGGAAATGATCTCGATCGTCAAGCGCAACAATTGCGGCAAGGCGCTCGACATCGCGCGCCAGGCCCGCGACATGCATGGCGGCAACGGCATCCAGATCGGCTACCACGTCATGCGCCACGCGCAGAACCTGGAGACGGTCAACACCTATGAAGGCACGCATGACGTGCATGCGCTGATTTTGGGACGGGCGCAGACGGGGATACAGGCGTTTTTCTAAGCTGTGCCGAATTCAAGTGAGGCCGGCCTGCAAATGGCCGATACCTGCGCTTCCGGTGCTCGCGTGCCAAAAGTACGCTCTGCTCCGGTTCTCGGTATCAGCCATTTTCGACTCGGCCTGACCTGAATCTCGACACAGCGTAGCCGGCTTCGGCTGCTTAATTTAGGTGCAGCGCAACATCTCTGCTTGGAGAATGGCCAATAGATGTGTCAGGGTTCGGCTGAAGAAACGCCGATCTCCGGGGCCCCATGGCAATACTGGCAGCCGTCTACCACCTGACCCATTACAAATATGACCGGCCGGTGGTTCTCGGGCCCCAGGTCATCAGGCTGCAGCCGGCACCGCATTCCCGCACCAAGGTGCTCAGCCATTCGCTGAAGGTCGGGCCGGCGAACCACTTCGTCAATCTGCAGCAGGACCCCTACGGCAATTTCCTGGCCCGCTTCGTCTTCCCGGAACCAGTGACGGAATTGAAGATCGAGGTCGATCTCGTCGCCGACATGACGGTCTACAATCCGTTCGATTTCTTCGTCGAGCCATCGGCCGAGACCTTCCCGTTCGAGTACCCCGAAGACATCAGGGACGATCTCGCCATCTACCGCACGCCGGAGCCGGCGGGGCCGCTGCTGTCGGCTTTCCTCGCAACCATCGACCGTAGCGCCACCAACACCGTCAATTTCGTCGTCGACCTCAATGCGCGGCTGCAGCGGGAGATCGCCTATATCGTGCGGATGGAAACCGGCGTGTTCTCGCCGGAGGAAACGCTGGCCGCGAAAAAGGGATCGTGCCGGGATTCGAGCTGGCTGCTGGTGCAAATTCTCAGGAATCTCGGCCTCGCCGCGCGTTTCGTCTCAGGCTATCTGATCCAGCTGAAGCCCGATCTGGTCGCGCTCGATGGCCCAGCCGGAACCGCCGTCGACTTCACCGACCTGCACGCCTGGTGCGAGGTCTATCTGCCGGGCGCCGGCTGGATCGGCTTCGATCCGACGTCGGGCCTGCTCACCGGCGAAAGCCATGTGCCGCTGGCGGCCACGCCGCATTTCCGCAACGCCGCACCCATTTCCGGCATGGCGAGCTTCGCCAATGTCGAATTCGGCTTCGACATGCGTGTCGACCGCATCGCCGAACATCCGCGCATCACCAAGCCATTCTCGGACGAAAGCTGGCAGGCGCTGGATGCGCTGGGCAACAAGGTCGACGCCGCACTTCAAGCGGGCGACGTCAGGCTGACCATGGGCGGCGAGCCGACCTTTGTCTCCATCGACGATTTCGAGTCCGCCGAGTGGAACACCGCCGCCGTCGGCCCGACCAAGCGCGAAAAGGCCGATGCGCTGATCCGTAAATTGCGCGAACGCTTCGCGCCGGGCGGCTTCCTCCACTACGGCCAGGGCAAATGGTATCCGGGCGAAAGCCTGCCGCGCTGGACCTTTTCGCTCTATTGGCGCACCGACGGCCAGCCGGTGTGGAGCGATCCGTCGCTGATCGCACGCGAAAAGAGCGACGCAAAGGTGGGGCCGCAGCAGGCCGAGAGCTTGCTGACGGCAATCGCCGGCGAACTCGGCATCGACAAGGCGATGGTCAGCGAGGCCTATGAGGACCCGGCCGAATGGCTGCTGAAAGAAGGCAAGCTGCCCGACAATGTCGATCCGTCCAACTCCAAGCTGGAAGACCCGGAAGAGCGCAGCCGCATGGCGAAAGTGTTCGAGCGCGGGCTGACCAAGCCGTCGGGCTACGTGCTGCCGGTGCAGCGCTGGAACAGCCAGGCTTCGGACCCGCGCTGGCGCTCGGAGAAGTGGAAGACCCGGCGCGGGCGGCTGTTCCTGGTGCCGGGCGATTCCCCTGTCGGTTACCGCCTGCCGCTGGGCACGCTGCCCTATGTGCCGCCGGCGCAGTTCCCCTATATTGTGCCGGTCGATCCGTCGCTGCCGCGTGGACCGCTGCCGGCGCGGGAAGCCATACTGCCAGAACCGGCTCCGGCCGAGCTGGAAGGCGCCGACGAGATGGCACGACGCCAGCAGGCGATTTCTTTCACGGCGACGACCGGCCAGCAGGATAGGGTCGAACAGGAGATCACCGAGATCGGCGGCGCGGTGCGTACAGCACTTTCGGTCGAGCCACGCGACGGGCGGCTGTGCGTGTTCATGCCGCCGGTCGAGGCGCTGGAAGACTATCTCGAACTCGTCGCAGCCGCCGAAAACGCGGCCAAGGCGATCGGCCTTCCCGTCCATATCGAAGGCTATGGACCGCCGCACGATCCGCGCCTCAACGTCATCAGGGTGGCACCCGATCCCGGCGTCATCGAGGTCAACATCCATCCGGCTGCCAACTGGCAGGACTGCGTGGCGACGACGACGGCGATCTACGAGGAAGCACGGCAGACGCGGCTTGGCGCCGACAAGTTCATGATCGACGGCCGCCACACCGGTACCGGCGGGGGCAACCATGTCGTCGTCGGCGGCGCGACGCCCAATGACAGCCCGTTCCTGCGCCGGCCCGATCTGTTGAAGAGCCTGGTGCTGCAATGGCAGCGGCGCCCGTCGCTGTCCTATCTATTCTCCGGCCTGTTCATCGGCCCGACCAGCCAGGCGCCGCGCTTCGACGAGGCGCGGCACGATTCGCTTTACGAACTCGAGATCGCGATGGCGCAGGTGCCGCACCCGGGCCAGGGCAACCCACCGCTGCCTTGGCTGGTCGACCGACTGTTTCGCAACCTGTTGACCGATGTCACCGGCAATACGCACCGCTCGGAAATCTGCATCGACAAGCTGTTTTCGCCCGATGGCCCGACCGGCCGGCTTGGGCTTGTTGAGTTCCGCGGTTTCGAGATGCCGCCCAATGCGCGCATGTCGCTGGCGCAGCAATTGCTGGTACGCGCCATCATCGCCCGTGCGTGGAACAACCCGCTTGATGGCCGCTTCGTGCGCTGGGGCACCTCGCTCCATGACCGTTTCATGCTGCCGCACTATGTCTGGGCGGATTTCCTCGACGTGCTCGACGACCTCAAGCTCAACGGGTTCGAATTCCGGCCGGAATGGTTCGATGCCCAGCTGGAGTTCCGCTTTCCGTTCTGCGGCGAAGTCCAGCATGCCGGCATCAAGCTGGAACTGCGGCAGGCGCTGGAGCCGTGGCATGTCATGGGCGAGCAAGGCGCAATCGGCGGCACTGTGCGTTTCGTCGACTCCTCGGTCGAACGGCTGCAGGTCAGGACCGAAGGCCTCAACCCGGAACGTCATGCCATTGTCTGCAATGGCCGAATCGTGCCGATGAAGGTCACCGACAATCGCGAGGTCGCGGTGGCCGGTGTGCGCTTCAAGGCCTGGCAGCCTTCGTCGGGCCTGCATCCGGCGCTGCCGGTCAACACGCCTTTGGTTTTCGACATTTACGACCGTTGGTCGGGGCGGGCGGTGGGCGGCTGCGTCTACCATGTCGCGCATCCAGGTGGGCGCAGCTACGACACCTTCCCGGTCAACGGCAATGAGGCTGAGGCGCGGCGTCTCGCCCGCTTCGAGCCGCGCGGCCATACGCCGTCGGCCTATGTGGTGCGCAATGAAGAAGCCTCTGAAGACTTCCCCATGACCCTTGACCTCAGGCGGCCAGCAAGACTCTGATCAGCGATGGCAAAGGGGAATCAGAAAAAGGTCCGCGGCAAGCCGCTGAGGCACAGTCTGCTGGAGCACTATCAGCCGATTGACGGCGTCGTCGACGAGATGGTCGATGCTTCGGGCCATCCGCGTCCGGCCTGGGCGCCCTTCATCGAGGCGCTGGAGGAGCTGGGTCCCGAAAAGCTGGGCCAGCGCTTTGCCCGCGCCGACCAGTATCTGCGCGACGCCGGCGTTTATTATCGCGTCTACGACAAGGCCGGCGCCAACGAGCGCGAATGGCCACTGGCGCATATCCCGCTGCTGATCGAAGACAAGGAATGGGCCGGGATCAGCGCCGGTCTCGTCCAGCGCGCCGAGCTTTTCGAGGAGATAGTCGCTGATATTTACGGGCCGAACCGGCTGATCGAGAAGGGAATCCTGCCGGCAGGCCTGATTGCGGCGAGCCCCGAATATTTGCGCCCCGTCGTCGGCACCATGCCGGCCAGCGGTCATTTCCTGCATTTTTGCGCCTTCGAGCTCGGTCGTGGGCCGGATGGAAGCTGGTGGGTGCTGGGCGACCGCACGCAGGCGCCGTCGGGCGCCGGCTTTGCGCTGGAAAACCGCGTCGCCACGACGCGGGCTTTGTCCGACGTCTATGGCGAGATGCATGTGCATCGCCTGGCCGGTTTCTTCCGCCGCTTTCGCGATGCGCTGATCGGCATGGCGAAGGAGAATGACGGCCGCGTCGCCATTCTGACGCCGGGGCCGCTCAACGAGACTTATTACGAGCACGCCTATATCGCCCGCTATCTCGGCATCATGCTGCTCGAGGGCGAGGATCTGACCGTCTCCGGCGGCAAGCTGATGGTGCGCACGGTTTCCGGGCTGATGCCGATCAGCGTGCTGTGGCGGCGGCTCGATGCCGCCTTTGCCGATCCGCTGGAACTGAGGTCGGACTCGCATATCGGCACGCCGGGGCTGGTCGAGGCGATCCGCCGCGGCACCGTGTCTACGGTCAATGCGCTGGGGTCGGGCTTGATGGAAACCCGGGCGCTGCTCGCCTTCCTGCCGAAGATTTCGCGCGCATTGCGCGGCGAAGAGCTTCTGTTGCCAAGCGTGGCCACCTGGTGGTGCGGGCAAGCAACCGAACGGGCGCATGTGCTTGCCAATATCGATCGCATGGTGATCGGTCCGGCGCTGTCGACGCGGCTGGCCTTCGAGGATGACGGCCAGACCAGGCTCGGTTCGGCACTGACGCCGGAGGAACGCATCGCGCTGATCGCGCGCATCGAGAGCGATGGCAGCGGTTTCGTCGGCCAGGAAGCGGTGACGCTGTCGACGACGCCGGTCTATGTCGGCGGCTGGCTGGAACCGCGACCGGCAAGCCTGCGCGTTTATCTGGCGCGCACGCCCGATGGCTGGACGGTAATGCCGGGCGGTTTCGCCCGTGTCGGCCTTTCGCTCGACCCGACGGCCATCGCCATGCAGCGCGGCGGCCAGGCGGCCGACGTCTGGGTGGTCAGCGACCGGTCGGTCGAGCGCGAGACGCTGCTGCCGCAGGAGCATGACAGCTTTGTCCGCACCATGCCGGGCAGCCTGCCCAGCCGCGCGGCGGAAAACCTGACCTGGCTCGGCCGCTATATCGAGCGCTCGGAGGATACGGTTCGCATCCTGCGCGCCTATCATGTGCGGCTGGCCGAGACGTCCGATCCTGACATGCTGCTGCTCGCCGATATCAGGGACTATCTCGAACCCTTCGGCGTCGATCTCGAAGCGGCCATTCCGCCCGGATTGATCGGCACGCTGGACAGCGCCGTCTACAGCGCCGGACAGATCCGCGACCGCTTTTCGCCCGATGGCTGGCTGGCGCTGAAGGACCTGTCGAAGACCATTCATCAGTTCGCCACCACGGTGGCGCCGGGTGACGACGCGACACGGGCGATGACGGTCATGCTGCGCAAGCTCGCCGGTTTCTCTGGCCTGTTGCACGAGAATATGTACCGTTTCACCGGCTGGCGTTTCCTCGAGATCGGCCGGCGGATCGAGCGCGGCATCCAGATCGCCCGTACGCTAGCCCGACTGACAAGGTCCGGTGCGCCGGACGGCTCGCTCGACATGATGCTGGAGATCGGCGACAGCGTCATGACCCACCGCCGGCAATATCCGGTGCGGGCCGGACGGCGCACGGTGATCGACCTCTTGGCGCTCGACCCACTCAACCCGCGCTCGATCCTGTTCCAGCTCGAACGGCTGAAGGCGGAGATCGGCCTGTTGCCATCGGTTGGGCCGGAGGGGCATATGTCGGTCGCGGCCAAGGAAATCCTGCAGCTCAACACGGCAATTGCCGTCATGGAGCCATCGGAGATGTCGGCGGAGGTGCTGGACGATCTCGCAACTGAGATCGGCAACCTCTATAGCAGCCTGGCTAAAGCGTATTTTGGTTAACATGCTGTACGATATCAGGCTTCATCTCAGCTACGATTATGACGCCGCGGCCGGCGGCAGCCGGCATCAGGTGCGTGTATTACCGCCGACCATTGCCGGCGTGCAGCGCGTGATCGCGGCCTCGCTTTCGTTTGTGCCGACCCCATCGGAGCGCACGGATTTTGCCGATTTCTTCGGCAACAATGTCACCGCGATCGCCTTTCGCGACGTCCATGACGGGCTCGACATCAGAATGAGCGCGCGCGTGTCGGTGTCACGGCCGGAGCCTGGGCTCGACGTGTCGCCCGATCTGCAGCGCCTGCAGGAAGAACTCGGCGCCGTACGGTCACTGGCGCCGGATGCACCGCATCACTTTCTCGCCGCCAGCGATCATGCCGGCATCGATGCGGCGATCACCGCCTATGCCCGCGACAGCGCCGGCGGCTCGACGGTCGGCATGGCCATCGATCTGTGCAACCGCATCCACCGCGATTTCACCTATGACGGGGAAGCGACCACGGTGCGTACCGGGGCCAGCGATGCCTTCGGTTTGAAGCGGGGCGTGTGCCAGGACTTCTCCCACATCATGATCGCCGGCCTGCGCGGGCTAGGTATTCCTGCGGGTTATGTCAGCGGCTTCCTGCGCACCATTCCCCCGAAAGGGAAGCCGCGGCTCGAAGGCGCCGATGCCATGCATGCCTGGGTCAAGGTGTGGTGTGGGCGCGATGCCGGCTGGCAGGAATTCGACCCGACCAATGGCATGCGGGCCAGCAACGACCACATCACCGTTGGCTATGGCCGCGACTATTCCGACGTGGCTCCGATCGTCGGCGTGCTGAAAACCACCGGCGGCCAGGTCGGCGACCAGGCCGTCGACGTCATCCCGGTCGCGCTCGAGAAGGCCTGACAGCCTCGAAGCACAGCTTCTCAACAACGGCGATGCCCGTTATGCTCGGTTGAAACTTCGGGGAGGATCGGTCGGCAGGCATGCTGATGCGGAGTTCGGTATTGACGGCAATCAGTGTCATCATCCCGGCGCACAATGCGGCGGCAACCATAGCGGCCACGCTGGCCTCGCTTCGTTCCGAAGCCGAGGTTATCGGCGAGGTGCTGCTGGTCGACGATTCCTCCTCGGACGGGACGGCAGAAGCCGCGCTGAATGCCGCCACGCAATTCTCGTTGCCGTTGCGCGTGCTCATGAGCAACTGCCGGGACGCGGGCGGCTCCCGCAATGTGGCGCTGGCGCAGGCGCAATGCTCCTGGATCTACCTGATCGACGCCGACGACTTGCATCTGGAGGGCGGGCTGCGGTCGATGCTGGTCCGGGCGGGGGCGCAGCCGGCCGCCGACATGGTGATCGGCGCCTACCGTCGGCGCACCGATGGCGAGAACCGGAACCTCAAGCTTCCAGCCGGCTACATAGAAGACGGTATAGCCAATGCCTCGGCCTATCTGGAAGGTCACATTCGCTCGATCGCCGTGGGCAGTGCGCTGGTTTCCCGGCGCGTCGTCGGCGACACGCGCTTCCCGACCGGGCTTGCCTATGACGAGGACACGCTGTTCTGGTCCAGGCTGATGGGCAGGGCGTCGCTTGCCCTGATCGTGCATCCCGTCATGATCTACCACGTTTCGGCAGTGCGTTCTGATGATCGCTTCATCACCAGGCCGGTGCGCCGCTTTCTCGACTGGCGGCTGGCGCTGCGCGAGCTGACTGACTGTGGCATCCCACTGCCGTCGCTAAAGACCAGGGAGGGGCTGGTCGCCCTCAAGATCGCCCGGGTTCACTATGCGCGCGGTGATCTGGAGACGGCGGCGCGGTTCCTGAGGATCGCGGCGGCGGCGCCGAAGGTGCGGTCGAACACCTGGCGTTGCAGGCGCTACCAGCTGAAGCTGGCGCTGCGGCGCTGGTTTTCCTCTCCGCGCGTCCAGTTGCAACGTGCCTGAATCAGCCCCGCCGCAGCTTGCCGTCATTGTCATCGGCTATCGCGCGCCGGCTCAAATCGTCGAGGCGGTGACATCCCTGCTTGATCAGAATGCGCCGCTCGAGATCATGGTGGTCAACTCGGGCGGAGGCGAGGTCCTGGCGCTGCTGACCGGCGCCGGGGTCAAGGTGCCAGTGATCGAGGTCGGTCGAAGGCTGTTTGTCGGCGCAGCCCGCAATCTCGGCATTGCGGCCACCAAAGCGCCTTTCGTTGCCTTTCTTGCCGATGATTGCCTCGCCTGTTCGGGCTGGGCCGAGGCACGGATGCAGCGGCATCTGGCTGGCGACCGCGCCGTGGCGAGCGCGATGGTGAATAGCCATCCGCGCAATCTGATCGCCTGTGCGGCTCATCTGATCATGTTCATGCGACGGCTTCCCGGTCTGCCGTCGGATCGTGCGCTGCGTTACGGCGTGTCGTTCGATCGGCGGCTGTTCGATGAATATGGCTTGTTCGATGAAACCATGCCTGCTGCCGAAGACACCGAATTCCTGGGGCGGCTGCCGCAGGAACTGCAGCCGGTCTGGGAGCCTAAGGTGCAAACCGTTCATCGCAACGAAACCCGGCTGTCCAGATTGCTTGCCGATCAGTACAGGCGCGGCTGTCGCCGCGGCGATTACCTCGCAGCGTCCGCCCTGAACACTCCGTTTCGGTGTTTTCGCGACACGTTTCGCGATCGGCGGAATGCCCGCAAGCTGGCGAAGATCGGGCTTTCCGATCGGGATCGAACTTTCGCGATGATGTCGATGCCAATTGTCTGGCTTGCCCTGCTGGTCAAATCCGTGGGTGTCTATATTGGCGTGCGAAATCGCGTGAAAGCGGCAACAAGAAAATGATAACGAGCCAAATCAAGCCTCGACGCTGGCGACGGAGCCGACTGTTCTGGACGCGCCAGAGAACGGTCGCAGTTTTCAGCTATCGTTATGACGCGCATCTGGTTGCCGATCTGATCACCAATATCGATCCGGTCGTTGACGGCTGGATTGCCTATGACGATCGCGGGGCGACCGGCGTGTTCAGCAGCGAGCCGCAGCGGCGGCGGATCTTGCTCGACGCAGCGCATGAAGCTGCCGCCGACTGGATCCTGGCTATTGATCCCGATGAGCGGCTGGAACGCGGTACCGCGGAGCGGATCGGACAGCTGACGGGGGATTACAGGCGCATGGCTTGGGGGTTCCGGCTCCGCGAATTGTATTCGCCGACCGAGTACCGGGTCGACGGGCTGTGGGCCGAAAAGTTCCAGTATCGTCTGTTCAGAGCCTACGATCCGGCGAAGTACCGACCAGAGGACCTGCACGGGCTCTGGTATCCTCCCGATCTTGGTTTCAAGGCCCGCAACAGCGGGCTCAACCTCTATCATTTAAAGATGATGGAGCCGAAGCGGCGGATCGCCCGCCGCAATCTCTACCACCACCTTGATCCAAAGGGGCTCCTGCAGGATGTGGGCTATGACTACCTTGCCGATGAGGCAGGGGCCGTGTTCGAACAGATTCCGCCCGGGCGCGACTACCATCCGCCTCACGTCGACGATGGCGGCCTCTGGATGGCCGTGCCGGCTGGTGCCACCATTGGTGGACCCGACCACATTCCATAGCAACGGGGTGGAACCAGCAGTCGGCTTAGCGCTTATCTACGAGAAAAATTTCGTGGAGCGGGCATGCTTGACAAATCTGGGACGCCATCCGGCCGGTCGGCTGCCGGACGGGGGGACGATGGAGCGCCGAAGAACGGCGCGCAGACCGCTGCCGAACAGGCCTCGCTCACCTATATCAGCGACAGCGAGCCGGGGATCCGGCGCCTGAAGGCGGGCGAAGGCTTTTCCTACAAGGGCGCGAAAGGACAGGCCGTCGGCGCGGCAGCCATTGCCCGCATCAAGGCGCTGGCCATTCCGCCGGCATGGACGGATGTGTGGATCTCGCCCGATCCCGCCGGCCACATCCAGGCGACCGGCCGCGACCAGCGCGGGCGCAAACAGTACCGCTACCATCCGCTGTGGGCCGCCGAGCGCGACGGCGCCAAATACTCCAGCCTTGTCGCCTTTGCCGAAAGCCTGCCGGAGCTGCGCCGCCGGATCGATGCCGATCTGCGCCGCCGTGGCCTGCCGGCCGAGCGCGTCGTGGCGGCAATTGTCTGGCTGCTCGACAACACGATGATCCGGGTCGGCAATGCCGCCTATGCCCGCGACAACAAGAGCTTTGGGCTGACGACGCTACGCGACCGCCACGTCGACATCAAGGGATCGAGCCTGCGCTTTGCCTTCAAGGGCAAGTCCGGCAAGGAATGGAAATTGAAGCTGGTCGACCGCCGCATCGCCCGGGTCGTGCGCGGCGCGCAGGATATTCCGGGGCAGCAACTGTTCCAATATCTCGACGAGGATGGCGAGAGGCATGGAGTGCGCTCCGACGATGTCAACCGCTATATCCGCGACGCGATCGGCGCCAATTTCAGCTCCAAGCATTTCCGCACCTGGGGCGGCACCATCCATGCCGCGTCGCTGTTTGCGCGGACGGAGCTTCCCGAAAGCCAGGCGCAGACCAAGCGTGTGATGAACGCGGTCATCGACAAGGTGGCCGAGCGGCTCGGCAACACACGCGCCGTCTGCCGCAAATGCTACATCCATCCACAGGTTTTCGAAGCCTGGGTGGAAGGGCGGCTGCTTAGCGAAATGACCGAGGCCAACAAGCGCAAGCGAGCGATCGACGGTCTCGATGATGAAGAGGCTCTTGTGCTGAGATGGTTGAAGGCAAGCGAAGGCTGACAAAAATGGCGTAACTTTTTTGTCGACGCCATGTCGGCACAGGCCCTACTGTTTCGTCCTTTGAGACAGAAAAGGACGTCCCATGCTCTACGCTATCCTCTGCTATGCCTCCGAAGATGTCGTCTCCTCCTGGAGCAAGGCACAGGATGACGAGGTCATGGCAAAGCTCATGCATGTGCAGGAAAAATATGCTCAAGCCGGCCGGCTTGGGCCGGTGGCGCGGCTTTTGCCCACCACCGCCGCGACGACGCTGCGCAAGGTCAAGGGCGAATCGGTCGTCATCGACGGCCCGTTTGCCGAGACCAAGGAACAGTTCCTCGGCTTCTACACGCTGGAATGCGCCGATCTCGACGAAGCCGTCGACTTCGCGCGCGAGCTTTCCGAGGTTAATCCCAGCGGCGGATCCTATGAGATCCGACCGGTTTCCGTCTTCAACCCAACCAGAGTAGCCACATGACAGACCTCGCCTGGATAAGCTCGGCGATCAGCGCTGCCCGCCCGCAGGCTATGGGTGCGCTGCTGCGCTATTTCCGCAATCTCGATACGGCGGAGGAAGCTTTCCAGGACGCGTGCCTGAGGGCACTCAAGAACTGGCCGCAGAACGGGCCGCCGCGCGATCCTGCGGCCTGGCTGATCTTTGTCGGCCGCAACACCGGCATCGACGCGGTGCGCAAGCGCGCCAAGCAGGCGCCGATGCCGGAAGAGGACCAGATATCGGACCTGGAAGATGCCGAGAGCGATATCGCCGAACGGCTGGACGGCGCGCACTACCGCGATGACATATTGCGGCTCTTGTTCATCTGCTGCCATCCGGATCTGCCGCCTACGCAGCAGATCGCGGTGGCGCTGCGCATCGTCTCCGGTCTCACCGTCAAGCAGATCGCGCGTGCGTTCCTGGTCGGCGAAAGCGCCATGGAACAGCGCATCACGCGCGCCAAGGCGCGCATTGCAGATGCCGGCGTGCCGTTCGAGACACCCGGCGCGGTCGAGCGCTCGGAGCGG
Organism: Mesorhizobium sp. P160219; assembly: GCF_057786095.1. NCBI lineage: Bacteria > Pseudomonadati > Pseudomonadota > Alphaproteobacteria > Hyphomicrobiales > Phyllobacteriaceae > Mesorhizobium > Mesorhizobium sp. P160219. The sequence continues at coordinate 6,159,027 of NZ_JBYNWG010000001.1, read as the reverse complement.
CTCGCCGCCGTCGCCGCCATGGTCTATCTGATCTTCAACGAAGGTTATTCCACCAACAGCGGCGAGGCGCCGGCGCGTGCGCCGCTTTGCGAGGAAGCGATCCGGCTGGCTCGCCTGTTGCTGCGGCTGTTCCAGACCGAGCCGGAGATCATGGGCCTGACGGCATTGCTTTTGCTGCAGCATGCGCGCGCGCCGGCCCGCTTCGACGAGAATGGCGAGATCGTGCTGCTCGACGACCAGGACCGCTCGCTGTGGAGCCGCAAGATGATCGACGAAGGCCTGGCGCTGGTCGACAAGGCCCTGCGCCACCAGAAGCCCGGACCCTACCAGGTGCAGGCGGCGATCGCCGCCCTTCATGCGCGGGCGGCAACCCCCGAGGAGACCGACTGGACAGAGATCGACCTGCTCTACAGCCTGCTGGAGGCGATGCAACCTTCGCCGGTGGTGACGCTGAACCGCGCGGTTGCGGTCGCCAAGGTGCGCGGGCCGGAAGCTGCCCTTGCCATGATCGAGCCGCTTGGCGAGAGGCTGTCCGGCTATTTCCACTTCTTCGGCCTCAAGGGCGGTCTGTTGATGCAGCTCGGCCGTGGCGAAGAGGCGCGTGTCGCCTTCGATCGCGCCATTGCGTTGGCCAACACGGCAGCGGAAGCCGCCCATATCCGCATGCATATCGACCGGCTGATGCGAGACGGAGCCGTGAAGGCGCCGGCGAAGACAGCGCACTAAGCCTGTTCCTCCTCTGGCTCAATCGTGCAATCTCGGCTTGGACCATGCCGGGGTGGCGATTTTCCCCTGAAACGAGTAATGGCACGCCATGACAGCGCTTGCGGCATGCGGGCGATAATGGCGCCAAGGCTCGACCGCCGCCCTATGATGGCGAGCGGATCTGAAAGGGACAAAAATGACGATAGCGAAGGAAACGGCCGAACTTCTGGCGAAACTGGGTGTGGCCAAGGACGCGCTGACCGGCGGCGACCTCGTCGTGCGCAGTCCGGTGACGGGTGAACAGATCGCGGCGCTGAAGACGATTTCGCCGGCCGATGCGGCCAAGACCATCGATGCCGCGCACACGGCGTTCCAGGCCTGGCGGATGGTGCCGGGTCCCCGGCGCGGCGAACTGGTGCGGCTGCTCGGCGAGGAGTTGCGCGCGCACAAAACCGAGCTTGGCCGGCTGGTGTCGATCGAGGTTGGCAAGATCCCGTCGGAAGGCCTCGGCGAAGTCCAGGAAATGATCGACATCTGCGATTTCGCCGTCGGCCTTTCCCGCCAGCTCTACGGTCTGACCATCGCCACCGAGCGTCCGGGACATCGCATGATGGAGACCTGGCATCCGCTCGGCGTCGTCGGCGTCATTTCGGCCTTCAACTTCCCGGTCGCGGTGTGGTCGTGGAACGCGGCGCTCGCGCTGGTCTGCGGCGACGCCGTGGTGTGGAAGCCCTCGGAAAAGACGCCGCTGACGGCGCTCGCCTGCGAGGCGATTTTTGCCGGCGCGGTCAAGCGCTTCGGCGCAGATGCGCCGCAGGGCCTGGCACCGGTGCTGATTGGCGACCGCTCCGTCGGCGAGATCCTGGTCGACCACCCGAAGGTGGCGCTGGTTTCGGCCACCGGCTCGACCCGCATGGGCCGGGATGTCGGCCCGCGTCTGGCCAAGCGCTTTGCCCGCGCCGTGCTCGAACTCGGCGGCAACAATGCCGGCATCGTCTGCCCGACCGCCGATCTCGACATGGCGCTGCGCGCCATCGCCTTTGGCGCCATGGGCACCGCCGGCCAGCGCTGCACGACGCTGCGGCGCCTGTTCGTGCATGACAGCGTCTATGACGCGCTGCTGCCGCGGCTGAAGAAGGCCTATGAGAGCGTCTCGGTCGGCAATCCGCTGGAGACGTCTTCGCTCGTCGGGCCGCTGATCGACAAGGCGGCCTTCGACGCCATGCAGAAGGCGCTCAAGGAAGCCACCGCTCACGGCGGCAAGCTGACCGGCGGTTCGCGGGTCGAGAATGGCCATCCCGATGCCTATTACGTGCATCCGGCGCTGGTCGAAATGCCGAAGCAGGTGGCTCCTGTCACCGAAGAAACCTTCGCGCCGATCCTCTACGTGATGAAATATTCCGATTTCGATGCCGTGCTCGACGAGCACAATGCGGTCGGCGCCGGACTGTCGTCGTCGATCTTCACCCGCGACCTGCAGGAATCCGAGCGCTTCCTCGGCGTCGATGGTTCGGATTGCGGCATCGCCAACGTCAACATCGGCACGTCGGGCGCCGAGATCGGCGGCGCCTTCGGCGGCGAGAAGGAAACCGGCGGCGGGCGCGAGAGCGGCTCCGATGCCTGGAAGGCCTATATGCGCCGCGCCACCAACACGGTGAACTATTCCAAGGCGCTGCCGCTGGCGCAGGGCGTGTCATTCGACATCGATTGAGATGCTGCGCCCGGCTTTTGACCAGTTGATCCACCCGAACCCGTCGGGCGGATCGCTGCCGCTCGCGCGGATCGTTCCGCTTTCAGGCTTCGCCCCCGCTGTCCAGATGTCCGTATCCCGACGGCGGAAAGGCCACCTCGGCCATGCGCCCGGACGGGTCCTCGCGGTCGGCACGATCGGCTGCGCAACAGCGTCTGCGCCGAACGTTCAGCCAGCGTGCGGCGACGCCGGTCGGCAGGCCTCGAACGCGGCATCGATGACGGCAAGCTTGGCGGCCTGCACGGTCATGTATTCCTGGTAGAAGCTGTTGGACACCCACATCACCGAATGCCCGCGCCGGCCCAGCCAGCCGACGCTGCCGAGCTTTTCGGCGTCGCGCAATTTGCGCGCAAGATGGGTGCGCGAGAGTTTTAGCCAACTGGCGAATTCGCCGATCGAAACCACGCTGGTCGGGATCCGGTCGAGGGCGGCATTGTCGGGATCGATGCCGGACATCAGCCAATCCATGACGATGCCGCCATTGTTGAGCCAGATGAACAGCGAAAACGTCTGCTTGGGCTCACGCACTGGGTTGGAGGAGAGCAGGCCTTCCGCCACCAGCGGCTGCAGCCTGGAAATCATGCCGTGCTGCTCGAGAAAGGCGGCGAGGCGGCTGCCGCTGTCGAGACCGTCGAGCGTGCGCAGATGCGCAACCACCCAGCCGTCGAATTCCTTCAGCGTCGCTGCCGTCACCTGAAAGGGATGGGCTCGTCCATCACCGGTGTGCGGCAGGTATTCGATGATGTGATAGTATAGCATCTCCTTGATGAAGGCTTCGGCCGTGTTGCGGCTAGCGACGGAATAGTGAAGCACGGCATCGATGAAGCGGGCCAGTGTCAGTTCCGTGCGGGGATCGCGCGGGTCGCGGGCGAAATGCAGGGCTAGGCCGGTGTGAGCCAGCAACCAGCGCTGTTGCGTGGCGAACACGGCGGCCAGGCGTGGGCTCGTTTCATAGATATGCAGCAACGCCTTCGACTGCGCCTCGACATGACGGTGCAGCGCCGGATGGCCGGCAATATATTCGAAATTCAGCGCCATCCTCCTCGTCCTCCGGCCAGCCCCCCGGCAGCGAAGACGTGCAATCACATTTCCAGCCTTAGCCGCCCGTGTCAGGCCATGCCAACCCGGACAAAAGGCCTAGAGCGATCAACCGTTCTACAGACACGTTGAAACCCCCGTCATCTCTTGATTTCGAGGCAAATTGCTTGAGAAGCGCCGCGCGCTTCTGCAGAGAAAACCGTGTCACACTTTTTTGGAAACGCTCTGGTCCGTTCGCGCCTAGGGCGTGTCGGAAAACGCTAAGCCATTGCAACCGTTGAAAAACCTACCGCAATAATAGTCAGCCCGGCAGCCTGCGGTTAGAATTTGCCTTAAGATCGCCAGCACGTTGCGCGCGGTCCGTTTGTATCCAGGCGGTTCGCCACGTCGGAGCGCCTGGGCTATCGTTCCGGCTATTACGGCCGCAAGCGCGAGGTGATGGAGAGCCATCGCGTCCTAGCCACGAAGACCACATCGTGGCAAACTTCTTGTTAACCACATGCTCGGTGAAATTATCGGATTAACCCCAGATGCCACTATCGAGGTTATGTTCCGTACCTTAGCGTTCAATATGAGTTCAAGGGATGTGTGGATTCGGGGGTTATTTCGGGTCAATCCGGGATGCGGAAGCTTTGCTCACGCACATGGTAGCCGCAATTGCCCATCGTGGGCCGGATGAGCAAGGGAAATTCGTAGCACCCGATGCCGGGCTCGGGCATGCGCGGCTGTCGGTGATCGGCATCGGCGATGGCCAGCAACCGATGTCCGACGAGGCCGGCAATTTGACGATTGCGTTCAACGGCGAGATTTTCAACTACATAGAACTGCGCGAAGGGCTGATCGCCAAGGGCCGGCACTTTCGGACGTCGAGCGACACAGAGGTCATCCTTCAGCTCTATGAGGAGATGGGCGAAGACTGCTTGTCTCTCCTGAACGGTGATTTCGCCTTGGCGATATGGGACAATCGGCAGCGACGAATGGTGCTTGCACGAGACCGCATGGGTGTCCGGCCGCTGTTCTACACAAGCAAGGACGGGGTGCTTTACTTTGCCTCGGAGATCAAAGCCCTGCTGAAGGTCCCGGGCGTCTCCGCTGAAATTGATCCGGTTGCGCTGGATCAGATCTTTACGCTGTGGGCGCCGATCGCTCCGCGCACGGCGTTCCGCAATATCCACGAGTTGGAACCGGCAAGTGTGATGATCGCGACGCAGGGGCAGGTCACGGTCAAACGGTACTGGCACCTGGACTATCCGCATCGTGATGAGCCGTCGAAGATCACGAACGAGGACCACGCGGCAGAGGAATTGCAAGCCCTTCTGACCGATGCGGTGAGGCTTCGCATGCGGGCCGACGTGCCGGTCGGTTCCTATCTTTCCGGAGGGCTCGATTCGTCGCTTGTTTCGGCGCTTGCCGCCGGCATGACTCCTCGGAGACTGGAGACATTTTCCGTAACCTTCGACAGCGCCGAGCATGACGAAAGCGCCTTTCAGACCGAAATGGCCTCGGCGCTCGGCACGCGCCACCACGCCATAGAATGCGGCGCCCGCGATATCGCCAGCGTCTTTCCTGAGGTCATCCGCTTTACCGAGCGGCCGATCATCCGCACGGCGCCAGCGCCACTCTACAAATTGTCCGCCCTGGTTCGCCAGGCCGGCCTGAAGGTGGTGCTGACGGGTGAAGGCGCCGACGAGGTCTTCGCCGGTTACGACGTCTTCAAGGAGGCGCGTGTCCGCCGGTTCTGCGGGCGGCAGCCCACATCGCGCATGAGGCCGCAGCTGTTCCGCCGGCTTTACCCGTATCTGCCGGGCCTGCAACAGCAATCGGTGGAGTATCTGGCTGCCTTCTTCGGCACCAGCAACGCTGCCCTCGACGATCCGCTGTTCTCGCATCGGCCACGCTTCAAGACCACGGCGGCGGCGAAAATCTTCTTTTCCGGCGACCTGCGCGCGACGTTGAAGGGTTATGACGCAGCTGAAGAGCTGACCAGCCGCCTACCCGAGGCGTTTTCCCTATGGCATCCGCTGCATCAGGCGCAATATCTCGAAACCCGCTTCCTCCTGCCCGGCTACATCCTCTCCAGCCAAGGCGATCGGATGGCCATGGCGCACGGCATCGAAGGGCGGTTTCCTTTCCTGGATCATCGCGTGGTAGAGTTCGCGGCAAGACTTCCGCCGGAGATGAAACTGAAAGGCTTGGTGGAGAAGCACATATTGCGCAAGGTGGCCAGGCACCACCTTCCGGCGGCGATCGGTAAACGCACCAAGCAACCTTACCGCGCCCCGGAGGCCCGCTCCTTCGTCGGGGCGGAGGAACTAGACTATGTTCGTGACTGCCTGGGCGAGGCGAGCATTACCGCCGGCGGCCTGTTCAACGCCAAGGCGGTGGCCAAGCTCCACGAGAAATGCCGCATGGAGACCGCGACCGGATTTCGCGACAACGCCGCCTTCGTCGGCATTCTGTCGACGCAGCTGTGGCAGAAGAATTTCGCCGGCCAAGCGGTCGGCGCGGCAAGAGCGGCCTGAGACGGCGAGGAAAAGGAAAGACACGATGACGGCAATCAAGGACAGGGTCAGAAGCTTTATCGTCGACAACTTCCTGTTCGGCGACACCTCCTACAAACTGTCGGATTCAGCCTCGCTGATCGAGAACGACATTATCGACTCGACTGCGGTGCTTGAGCTGGTGGCCTTCATCGAGGACAATTTCGGCATCGCGATGGTGGATGCCGACATCGTTCCGACCAACCTGGACTCGCTTGACCGCATCTCGTCCTTCATCGAGGCGAGAGCACAAACGCTGGCAGCGTAAGCGCCAACGGCGAGGAACGTCCCGTGCGGATCGAGCATTTTCTGGTGGCGAAGGCTGCTGCCCACCCGGCCAAGACGGCATTGGTCACCAGGGGCAAAAGGCTGAGCTACGAAGAACTCGACGACCTTTCGAGCCGGCTGGCCACCGCTCTCTTCATGAATGGGATCAGGCGCGACGACCGCGTTCTGATCTTCATGGACAATTGCTGGGAGGCCGCCGTATCGATCTTTGCCGCACTCAAGGCAGGTGCGACCTTCAGTCCGATCAACCCCTCCACAAAGGCCGACAAGCTCGGTTACGTCATCGCCGATTGCGACGCCAGGGCGGTCCTGACGCAGGCGAAGCTGGTGCCCGTGGTCACCGAAGCCTGCGCATCGCAAGGCAAGACCGGCATCTTCGTGGCTTCCACCCCTGGGGCCGATGGGCAATGCCCGGCAGGGGCCGCGTCCCTGACTGACTGCCTGACGTTCGATGGCGCGGAGGTGAACCATCGCGGCATCGACGTCGACCTTGCGATGCTGATCTACACGTCAGGTTCGACCGGCCGGCCCAAGGGTGTGATGATGACGCATCGCAATTGCGACGCTGCCGCGGGGTCGATCGCCACCTATCTGCGCAACGCGCCGGACGACATCATCCTGAACGTCCTCCCGCTTGCCTTCGACTATGGCCTCTATCAGTTGCTGATGGCAGTCAGGCTCGGGGCCACGCTGGTGCTCGAGAAGTCCTTCGCCTTCCCGCACGAGATCTTCGAACGCATCCGCAAAGAGGGCGTCACCGGCCTTCCGCTGGTGCCTACCATGGCGGCGATGATCCTGCAGATGCGTGATCTGGCGCCGGGTTTCCTGCCCAGCCTCCGCTATATTTCCAACACCGCGGCCGCCTTGCCGCCAGCCCACATAGAACGCCTGCGCTCGCTGCTGCCCGGCGTCCGGATCTATTCGATGTATGGGCTGACCGAATGCAAGCGCTGCACCTATTTGCCACCCGAGGAACTTGACCGCCGGCCAGGGTCGGTCGGCATAGCCATCCCCAACACGGAAGCCTTTGTCGTCGACGACCTTGGACAACGCGTGCCGGCGGGCGTGGCAGGTGAGCTCGTTATCCGCGGTCCGCACGTCATGCAGGGCTATTGGCGCAACCAGGCCGCGACGGAACGAGCGCTCCGGCCGGGGCCTAACCCTTGGGAAAAGGTGCTCTATACGGGCGACCTGTTCCAGACCGACGAGGACGGCTTTCTCTATTTTGTCGGGCGTAAGGACGATATCATCAAGACGCGTGGCGAGAAGGTCGCCCCCAAGGAAGTGGAGGCAGTGCTCCACGCCCATCCAGGTATCGCGGAAGCGGTGGTCGTCGGCGTGCCGGATCCGGTGCTGGGGCATGCGATTGGCGCGCTCGTCGTGCGGTCCGATCCGGCGCTTGGCGGAAAGGACATCATTCGTCACTGCGCGCGGCACCTGGAGGATTTCATGGTCCCCAAAATCATAGAGTTCCGCAGCGAATTACCGAAGACGGAGTCGGGCAAGGTCAGCCGCCGGCTCGCGGCTGAGATGATGGAGGCCGAGCAATGAACATCGGCTCAACCCAGGATGCGCCGGCCTTCACGCAAGCCCTGGTCATCGATCCCGCCGCCGAAACGGACAGGATCGTGGCGGCCCTGCGCGAGCAGTTGCGCGGCATTCGCAAGCGCGGCCTCGTGCTCGGTCTTTCGGGCGGTATAGATTCCAGCGTTTCGGCTGCATTGGCCGCGCGTGCCGTCGGCCACCAGAATGTGCTGTGCGTGCTCATGCCGGAAAGCGATTCCGACCCCGAAAGCCTGCGACTCGGCCATCTGGTCGCCGACACTTTCGGCGTCGAGGCCGTTGTGGAGGATATCGGGCCGACCCTGCGGGCAATGGGCTGCTATGAACGCCGCGACGCCTTCATCCGCGAAATGGTCCCGGACTATGGCAAGGGCTGGGCCTCAAAGATCGTGATCGCGAACGTGCTCGAAGGCGAGGGCTACAACATCTCCTCGCTGGTGGTGCAGGACCCGCAAGGCAAGCAGACGAAACTGCGGATGCCGGTGACGGTCTATCTCGGCATCGTTGCCGCCACCAACATGAAGCAGCGCACCCGCAAGCAGATCGAATATTATCATGCCGACCGGCTGAACTTCGCCGTGCTCGGCACACCGAACCGGCTGGAATACGATCAGGGGTTCTTCGTCAAGAACGGCGACGGCGCCGCCGACGTCAAGCCGATCGCGCATCTCTACAAGACGCAGGTCTATGCGCTAGCCGCCTATCTCGGCATTCCGGAAGAGGTCCGCAACCGGCCGCCGACCACCGACACCTACTCGCTGGCGCAGACGCAGGAAGAATTCTACTTCTCCCTGCCTTACGATCGGATGGATCTGTGTCTCTACGGCCTCAACAACGGCGTGTCCGCCGAGGTGGTAGGGCAAGCGGCGGGATTGACCGCCTCACAGATCGAACGCGTCTGGGCCGACATCGCCGCCAAGCGAAAGGCAACGCGCTATCTGCACCTGCGCCCGCAGCTCGTTGACGGCGTGGACGAAGTCGGCTCCTGACCTATGCATATCGAGCAAAAGTGATCCGGTCTTGCGATACGACATGCATGAAAGAAATACTAAGCTCTTGTCTTTACGCAATTCCGGACGGAAAGCCGCGCACCCTTTCCTGGAATTGCTGTAGGCGGAACGCTTCAGGTGAAGCGGCCGCCGATCAACTGGCTCCACTGCTCGCCCGCAAGCCCGTTCAGAAAGACCTGCGCGTTCTTCATGGCATCGAGAAGCTCGGGATCGCGTGAATGCACGACGGTCGAGGCGACCGGTATGAAGGCTATGCGTCTTACAAGCATGGCGTCCAGAAGCGCGGGCTGGACGCGGCCGCGCAAGCCGGAGACACCGCGCCGGGCGGCATGCTCGACCAGGCAATCGATCACCGGCCCGGCCTGGCCGGGAAGAGCGAGGACCTGCAGCACGCGGCCGATCCCGTCCGGTCGCGCGTAATAGGCGAAAGCGCCGACATTGGCGCCGTTCGGCGATGCCACCGACACGTAGACAAGCTCTCCGAAATCCGGCTTTTGCGCCGCATCGCCCAGAATATGGTTGAGCTGACCTTCCGCCCACTGCGGACGTAGCGGAAATTGGGCGCAAAGCGGCTCCAGCAGCCCCGCAAAGCTGCCGCTGTCGATCTCGGAGGTCCGAAATGCCCCCCGGCTCGATGCGTTGGCGACGACGCCGGTCCAGCGTCGTTGACTGCCCTTCATTTTGCGAAGGTAGAGCCGGTCGACGATCCGGGCGAGCGGGTTGAACATCCAGGCAAGCTTCATGTGATTGGCAAAAAGGCTGAGCATGAAGGTCGCCGGCCGCATCACGCGAACCCAGTCAAGGCTGTATTGCGGCAGCACAACGCCGCGAAGCCGCGTCCACAGTTTCACGGACGTATCATTGGCGGTTTCGCTGAAGGAGATGTCCTGCGGACCATCGAGGAAGGCCTTCAACAGGCGGGCACCGGCCATCGGATCGGTCTCGTGATCCTCGACCATCAGCGAACTGCAGATGGCAGCGTAGAGCTGCCGGCCGTTGAATTTCATCGGCAGCGCATGAACGCCGACGAACCCGGAAACCTGGCCGGCGTCATTGACATGGACAAGCGAACGGAGCCCGCTGCCCCAGTCGGGTGCGTCCAGATAAAACCGCCTCATGTAATCGACGAGGGAGGCCGGCGCTGGCCCCCGCTTCTTGCGCAGCATGCGTTGAAACATGCCCGCGACGGCCGCAAGGTCGGCCTGATCGAGGGCGCGGACGACGCTCACGCCGGGCTCCCGGTTCCGGGAACCCGGCCACCATGTTTGCGCGCCATGGCGACACGGGGCTGGCCGTCGGCCGTCACGGCAAAGGTTGGGGTTTCGTAGGATTTCGTTCTCGATAAAAGGGTTGCTATCTGCCGATCTTGACCTTCGCCGAACTCAAACAGCAGCCATCCGCCTGGCTTGAGGAAAGCTGCGGCATCCCGGACCAGCCTTTGGAGGATCGAAATACCGTAAGGGCCGCCGTCGAAAGCTTCCCGAGGTTCGTTCTCCAACAGATGCGCGCTTTCGCTATCGAGACGGGACGACGAAATATAGGGCGGGTTGCACAAAACCATGTCGGCAGCGCCGTGGAGGCCGTCACCCTCGATCGCGGCAAATAGGTCGCCTTGCCGGACCTTGATCCTGTCCTGCAGGGCGAGGCGCACAACATTGCGGCGGGCAAGCGAAACCGTGCTGTCGGTCAGGTCCGCCGCCCATGCCCGAGCCCGAGGACATTCGCTGACGATGCCCACGGCAAGATTGCCGCTGCCGCAGCACATGTCGATCAGGATCGTTTCGTGCGCCTGTTCGCCAAGAATGGCCGCGGCCGTCCGGCCAAGCAGTTCCGTTTCGGCTCGCGGCACCAGGACGTCAGGCGCGAGTTCCAGCTCAACCCGCATGAAGCGGTGCAATCGCGGCCAATTGCGATCGTTTGCACGGCCGGCAGGAAGGCTGTGATGCTGCGGCAAGGAAAATCCCTATCCTGAGGATAAAACGCGGGTTCCCTGTTGTTACCAACTCCGGGTAAATTGATGTTAAAGATCATGATTGGATTGGGAGTAACCGGCCTATGTTGGCGGCGTCCTGTCCCATCAATGGCGGATTCCTGTGCCGCCGCAAGCCGATCCATGCGCTAATTCAGAGCAACGCCTCGTACCGGTCTCCGATCTTTTCAATTTCGAAATCCGCCGCCCTGCTTTTCAGGATCGCGGCGGTTGTCGGCTGGTCGAGCATTCCGGCCATCGCCACTGCCAGGGCCGCGGCATCGCCGACCGGCACCAGGGCGCCGAAGCGGCCGTCATCAAGTATTTCGCGCGGGCCGTGCGGCGCGTCCGTGGAGACCACCGGAATCCCCGCTGCCATGGCCTCGACCAGAACATTGCCGAAGCCCTCGCTGGTCGATGATAGGACGAACAAGTCAGCTACGGCGTAGCAGGCCGCCGGATCATTGACATAGCCCGCAAACAGAACGTCTGCGCCGATACCGGATTCTTCGGCATAGGCGCGCAACTCGTCGGCCAGCGGACCCTCGCCGAAGATGACAAGCCGGGCCCGGCGCCCGGCGCGCAGCACAGCGAAGGCCCGCAGCAACGTCCAATGATCCTTAACGGGCACCAGGCGTCCGGCGGTGATGATGATGGGGCCGTCGCCCATCGCCGCGAGCTCTGCCTGCCAGGCGTAGGCGCGTTGCTGGGATGCCGCAGCCGGCGGCAGCGGGTTGTTGATGACCACGACCTTGGATTTCGGGAAGCCTCGGGCCACAAGATCGCCGCCGACACCCTCAGAAACCGCGATGGCCCTGGTGGCGCGGGCCGCAACCAGGGCCGAAAGCCAGACCGCCATTTTCGCGCCAAGGCTGCCGGAAGGCAGTGAGGCGGCGGCGTGGAAACTCGGGAAGAACCGCGCCCTGCTTCGCGCGAGGGAAAGCGCCAGCGCCACGACCAGATTGGCGAATTCCGGGGCGCTGTAGATCGCGTCGGGAGAAAGGCGGCCAAGCAGGCCCGCGCTTCGCACGATGCCTTTCAATGTCGCCCACTTGCCATAACCCTCGCCGCGAATGGGGAGGCCGAAATCGACCAGATGCACGGCAGGCGAAAGCAGGGCGGCATTGGGCCCCTGCGCGTTCCAGGTAAAAAGCGTGACGTTGTGGCCGCGCGATGCCAGCTCGTTCGCTATCAGGACGAACACACGCTCGGCGCCGCCGCCCCTGAGGCTGGCAATGTGAAAGACAATCCGCTTCGCCATTTCAGGCGCGGCTGGCAATGACATCCGGGCGGTTCGGCGGAAGCCGCATGTCGCGCACGATACCCAGGGTAATGGCGAGCAACATGCCGAGGATCATGCCGCCAATGGCCCCCAGGCCGATCATCACGACGGTGCGCGGGGGCCATGAACGGCCCTTTGGCGGCACTGCGGTGGAAATCACCTGCACATTGGTGCTGTCGATCTGTTCGCGCTCGGTTATCTGGCGTGCCCGCGACAGGAAGCTCTCATAGATAGCCGTCTTCGACGCGGCGTCACGTTCAAGCTCACGCAAGGCGACCTCGGAATCGCTATCCGAGAACACGTTGCCCTTCAAGTCATTCATCTTGGCATTGAGGGAGGCCGACGAGGTTTTGGCGGCATCGAGATTGACCTTCGCCAGGCGCAGGGTGCGCGCGTATTCGGCGCTGAGTTGCGCGCTGACCGTGTTGTACTCCGTCTTCAGCCTGACGATCGACGGATGACGGGGGCCAAAGGTCATCGACTGCGAATCGATCTGCTGGCGCAGGCCGTTGGCCGTTGCGCGCAGCGCCACAAGCGCCTCCGACGTGGCGGGACCGGAATTGGTGCCGTTTGCGCCGGCGGCAAGCAGGGCGTCGTAACTTGCCTGCGCGGCGATGACGCGCGATTGCGTCTCCACGATCTGGCCGTTGAGCTGGGTCATGGTTTGCGAGGAAACAAGCTGCCCATTGCTGGTGGCCAGATTGTGGCTGCGCCTATAGGCTTCGACCTTCTCTTCGGCCGCCTGCACATCGCTCTTGAGCTGGCCCAGCCGCCCGTCCAGCGCCGCCGCGGCACGGCTGGCGCCGGAAGCCTCGGCGCTGGCCAGCTCTTCCTGGAAAGTCTTGACGATATCCTGCGAAATCAGGATCGCCTTGGCGGGGGTTTCCGCCGATACCATCAAGGTCGTGACAAACGACTTTTCATCCGCGATGCTGCCAACCCGTTCCGCCAGGTTCTTCAGGGCGGTAAGCTTTGGATCGGGTTTGGCGCCGTCCGTCCCTGTGCGGCTACGGTCCGCGTCGAAGAACTCCGGGTCACTGGCCAGGTCAAGATCGTCTACAACACGTGAAAGCACGCTGCCCGAGGTCAAGATGCGCTCTTTGCTGCGCGCGCTGAGCAGCTGTCCATCGACCTGGGCCGATTGCGGGTAAAGATCGTTCGGAACAACCTGAAGATTGGCGGGATTGATGAGGATGTCCGTGGTCACGGTGTAGCGCTGCTTGCTCAGCAGAGCGTAGGCACCGCCGATGATCCCGCCGGCTATTGCCAGCAGGCATACCAGAGCGAGGCCGGCGCGCAGCCAGACAAACAGACGCCCGAAATCGAGTTCGAGAAAGGTTCCGATCTTGTTGAGCGTCACCGTCGTGACGGGCTCGGCTACAGGCGGCGCCACGGGTGCAGGCGACACAGGGGCCGACGTTACAGGGGCCGACGTTACAGGGGCCGACGTTACAGCGGGTGCCGCCGCATGTGCCATGATCGGCGCGGTTTGTTGCGGCTTTGGCCTGCTGGCGCGCCGCGCATTTTCGATCCGTTCATAGGGGCTAATGCCGGCGGCGGCCGCGGCTGGAGGAGGACCGGAAGCGGCGGACATCATGCTAACCCTTTAATATTCAATACGCACAGCCTGCTTTACGGAAACATCGTTAACATTTCATTTTCCAGGCGTGTCAGGCGCGTTCCGGAACAGCGATCTATCCACCCTTGGTCGGTATTCTGCCACGCCCGTCGTAGCCTGGCAAAGCGTGCAGGCGTTTCAAATGGAAATACAAGAGGTCGTCGCGAGGGCACCCGCAAGGAGCGGGCTTGGCGTCATGTCGCTGTTGATGCTGGTTGGCCTTGAAGGGGCGTGCCGGTTTGGCGCCCATCCGGCTTTCGATAAGCGAGCAACAAGATGACGAGCAGCATGATATCCGGCGCCTTCGAAGAAAGGGCATTGTTTGACAATGCCGCGAGGATGGACGCGGCCGCTGCGATATGGGCGGCCCGAGGCGTATTGCGCAGGAGCTTGAAAAGGAACCGGAAGAAAGCAAACGCGAAGAGCAGGGCGATCGGCAGGCCGAACAAAAGCGTAAGAACGACCGGCGTGCTTTCGATGAAGGGGAGGTTGAGCTTTTCGTTGACGATCTTCAACAACTCGTTGGGATTCATGCCAAGCAGGATGTCCCTCCATTCAACGAACTTGAATACATCGTAGATCTTGACGCGCGCGTCGTAATTTTGATCAAAGAGCGTGTTGCTGAAGCGGTTCAGCAGCCCCGCCGAAAAGAGTATCGCAATCAGTATGGCGCCACCGGCCAGCGTCAGCATCAGCACCAGGAGTTTGGCCTGGCGTTGATGTCTGGGTGACAAGTCCGGCCAAGGCAGGAACACGAGCAGGAACAGGATCTCGCCGCAAGCGAGCAGCAGGGCGGTGCGCGCGCCCGAAGCGGCCGTGCCGATGAAGAGAATGAAGATGCAAAGCGCGCACACCCAGATACGCCACCGCGTCAATGCAACGAAACCTATGGCGGTGGTGCAAAGCGCGCCCAGCGCCAGCGGATGGGCCGACAGTCCGATCGGCCGAAAGTCCAGCTCAACGAGGGGATAGGGCAGGAATCGATGCTGGGTGACGGCCTCGATCGTTCCGATGATGGCGCTGAGGACGATCATGCCGACGATGACATTGCCAAGCGCCCTGCGCACATGGTCACCCAAGGCAAGCATGATCATCGCCGCGGCACAAGAGACCAGATAGGAATCGATTATGAAGCCGGCCGAGCCGGCACGGCCTATCACGAAGAGATAAGGCACCAGCCACAACAGCAGCAGCGAATATAACAATGTCGCCTTGAACAGCCTGACTTCATCGCCTTCGAGCCGAATTGGCCGGGTCGTGGCGATGACGACAAGCAGCAGAAAGATGGCATAGGTCCCGATATGCAGCTTTTCGGGAAACGACCCCCCCTCCGTCGAATAGGACATCACCATATTCATCAACTGCGGAGAGATGGTCGAGCGGAGCAGGAAAGCGAAGGCCGCGAGGAGAAAGAACAGGAGTGTGAGGGCGTCTTGGCGGCTGGCCTGCGCGGTCACGAACTGTTGCTCTGTGGGGGTGACACTCACGATTATCCGACCAGCGTTGCGGCTTGCGATTGAGATGGCAGGGGACGAACGCGCCCCCGGGTACATTTTCCTGCACGAACGTAAAGGAATATGGATAACCCGATCTTAACAGTGGCGATGCCGGGCATGGGCCGCCACATGTCAGCTTTGCCGAAAAGCCGGACACCGCTCATTGAAATCTCACCAAAGTGCGCCGCGTGGGAACGAATGCACGCAATGCACTTGCGCGACATGCATCGGCAGCCGGATTTACGCTATTCGTGAACTCGGTAACCCACACTTAATTGGCCGGTCGTATTGATGGCGATGCTTTGCACGGCGCCCGACGCGCTGCCTGTGGACGGCACAATGGCATCAGGCACCGGCAAAGCGCAGGAGATCAAGGTGAAGAAGTTCTATTCGATTCAGTATCTTCGCGCCTGCGCCGCCTTGCTGGTTCTGTTCGCACACGCCTTTTCCTATCAGATTGGCGTGGACAATCTGATTATTGTGACGGCGGGCCGCCTGGGCGTCGTTCTGTTCTTTGTCATCAGCGGTTTCATAATGGTCCATATTACGGGAGATGGTCCGTTTTCCGCTGCCACCTTCCTGAAACGCCGAGCAATCCGGATCATCCCCCTTTACTGGCTTTTCACCAGCCTCGCCGCGGTTCTGGCGGCGCTCGCGCCAAGTCTCTTCCAGAAGACCGTCTTTACGTGGCCCCACTATCTTCAGTCGCTCCTCTTCATTGTTCACGAAGCGCCTGGACGGGATAGCGCCAGTCCAATCCTCTCACTCGGCTGGACGCTCAATTACGAGGTATTTTTCTATATCGCTTTTGCGGTGTTCGCATTCCTGTCCGTGACCTCGCGCGTATTTGTGCTGACGGTCTTTTTCATTGCGATGTGGATAGCCGGGCTGTGGCTGGCTCCCACCAACCCTGTTATCCAGTTCTATCTCAACCCTTCTCCGGTGGCATTCGTCATCGGTATGTGGATAGGGCGGCGCTATTTGGACGGTGATTTCACTTCCGACATACGCCATGCTTGGATATTCGGCGTAATGACCGCTGCGGGCGGGGTGCTTTCATTCGTCGATGACGGTACGCCGCTCTTGGGTCAGATCAGCTTCGCGGGACAAGCAATGTGGGCGGCGGGCCTACTTCATCTCAGCCTCATTCTGGAGCCGAAACTCAAGCACTGGAGCCTTCTCGAGCAGTTGGGCGACGCTTCCTACGCGCTTTATCTGTCGCATATCTTCGTGATCGGCGCTGTGGCGTACCTGGCCAGACGCACCGTCGGATACGAGCATCCGACAACGGTATTGTTGGTGTCGGTGGTCAGCATCGTGGCAGCCTGCCTCGTCAGTCTGGTGATTTACGAGATGATCGAGAAGCCGATTCTTCAGACCCTGAACGGCAGAAGGAAGACGAGAAACACACCGCTTCCTCATATTGCCACGGAGAACAAATAAGCAGGCCACGCAACGGGACGCTCACGGCTTTCAGCGCTTCAGTCAGCCCGCGCTGTCCACGACCTCGACATTGCCGGCGCGGTTAAGCGTATGAATGCCCGTGCGTGCCCATGCCGGACCCGCGCCGATCGGCCGGGGCGAGGCAAAACGGACATCGGACGCGTCGAGTCGCTCAAGCCGCATCAGCCCCAGACCACCGCCATAGGCCCTCGATCCGTTCTGCACCGGCAGCACCAGGGCATCGTCGTGGCGGATAAAGGCGCCGCCCGGCCGGGTGGCCGAATGATCGACGGCAATGGGATTGAGCGGATGGGCGACCCATGGCCCGCGCAGCGAGGGTGCGCAATAGACCGCCATCGTGTCCGACGCGCTGCCGTAGCCGAACCGCTCCGTTCCAACCAGCCAGAAGCGACCGTCGGATTCGAGCAGCGTCGCGTCGTTGAAATCCCTGTCCGCCATCAGCACCGTGTCGCGGACCCAGCGGTCGGGAAACTGCGCGGCGCGATAGAGCACAAGTTCGCGAGCCGAACCACTTTCGGGGATCATGAAAATCTCGCCATCGTGTGCGAACACCTGCGGATACGACAGGTGGTGCGCTTCCTCCAATACAACCCTTGGAACACCGAAAGTGCCATCGTCACCGAGCTCGGCGACGGAAATCACGCCACGACTCGTCGCGTAGGGGAATTCCTCGACAAACAGATGATGGCGGCGGTCGGCCTCGAAGACGAACGGGTCGGCATAGAAGCGTTGGCCATCGTCCGGCAGGACTGTGAACGGTTTGCCGTCGAGTTGCCCGGTTTCGGCGATGCCTGGTCCGTCGATCACCCGATAGGCAACCTGCCAATAGAAGGGGCGTCGTCCCCGCCTGATTTTTTGCACGGCGCGATCGATCAAAGCCCTGCCAAAAAAGGGCACATAGTGTCGAACAAAACTGTCGTTCTTCAGGATCGGCACCGGGTTGTCGCTTACCGGCACAAGCTTGCCCGCAAAGAAGCGGGCGACGGTTTGCATGATCAGCGACATGGCGCCGGCGAGCAGGTCGTTGCAGCTTCGAGATAGCCAGAGCCTGTCTGCCAGCATCGGTCTAGCCTGGGCCACGACAACGCCATCGAGGCGAGCGCCAAGTTCAGGCAATTGTCCGCTCGCCAACATTGCGGCAACGCCGGCTGGAAAGCTGTTGCGACCGCAAAATTCGAGCCTCAGGACTGGCGCGTCTTGCCCCGTTGCGCTGGCAGTGAGATCTATGACGAGGTCCGGAGGGCCGCGATCGATGGGCGGCAACGGCTCGGACCGGCCCGCCAGCGAGGGACCGAAACGCCGGCTCTCGATCGCCAAGACAGTGTCCAGCCCCCGAGCGGTTGGCGCCGCCGCCGGCGCGTGGCAACTCGAGACCACGTAACCAGCCGCATCCAACCGCATAAAAAGCTCATTTTCCCAGCGCCGGGATCCGACGGCGTGGCCGATGATTAAAATATTAGTCAACCCAAGTTATTCTCGTTAAAGCAAAAAATGGCTTGCTCTGGTATCTTTCCCCACAGTTCCTGGCAAGGCTTGCCCAAGGGGGGCTGCGGACTCTAGCGTTAATCATACGTTAATTTTTTTGAATACGAAGGCGGTTCAGGGCGCTATTGTTAGGCTGAAAGCACATGTCAGCCGGGCGCCCACGCTTTCGGTGACCAGGGTCAACCATGAACGCCGTTTCACATCCGAGATTGCCCTCAAGGCGAAAACTGCTGATCGTGTTCGGCACGAGGCCGGAGGCGCTCAAATGTTTTCCGGTGGCGCGCGCCGCGCTCGCCCATCCAGGCTTTACCACGGAAATATGTGTGACGGGCCAGCATCGCGAGATGGTCGATCAGGTCATTGAATTGACGGGCCTACCGGTGCACTACGATCTCAACATCATGCAGCCAGGTCAGACGTTGTTCGACGTGACCTCGCGCGTGCTCCTCGGAATGGCGGGGGTGCTGGAGAAGGCGAAGCCGGACATCGTCATCGTCCAGGGCGACACAACCACCGCGATGACCGCGGCTCTAGCTGCCTTCTACAAGCGGATTCCGGTTGCCCATATCGAGGCGGGATTGCGCAGCCACAACATCAACTCTCCCTTTCCGGAGGAACTGAACCGCAAGATTGCCGGCAACATCGCCACTTGGCATTTTGCGCCGACCACCGAGGCGCGCGACAATCTCATCGCCGAAGGAAAGGCTGCGAACACCATCTTCGTAACCGGCAATACCGTGATCGACACGCTGCTGCATTTCTCCAGCGAGATCGATGCCGACAAGCTGATGAACGCCAAGCTCGCCGCTCGTTTCCCCTTCATCGATCCGACCAAGAAAATGATCCTCGTCACCGGTCATCGCCGTGAGAATTTCGATGGCGGCATCCAGAGGATCTGCACCGCGCTGAAGGCATTGTCGGCGCGCAGGGATGTGCAGATCATCTACCCGGTCCATCCCAACCCGAATGTGCGCTCCGTGGTCGACGCCGAAATCGGGACGGTGCCGAACATCCACCTGATCGACCCGCAGGACTATTTGCCGTTCCTGTACCTGCAGAAACAGAGCTACCTGGTGTTGACCGACAGCGGCGGCGTGCAGGAAGAGGCGCCTTCACTCGGCAAGCCGGTGCTGGTGATGCGGGAAAACACGGAGCGACCCGAAGGGATCGCCGCTGGTACTGCCCGGCTGGTCGGTACCGATATCGAAAAAATTCTGGCCAATGCCAATAGCCTGCTCGATGATGAGAGCGTCTATCGCGGCATGGCGGAGAGGCACAACCCATACGGCGATGGCCAAGCTGCGACCCGGATCGTTGAGGAATTGCTGAATCATGGCTGAAATCAAAACCGTTTCCGTTGTCGGCATGGGCTATATCGGCCTGCCGACCTGCGCCATTTTTGCCAGCCGCGGACTCGAAGTCATCGGTGTCGATATCAATGAGGCGGTGGTCGCGAAGGTCAACCGCGGCGAAATCCACATCATCGAACCGGACCTGGATGGTTTGATCCAGAAAGTCGTCGCCAATGGCAAGCTCAAGGCATTCAGCACGCCTCAGCCGGCCGATGCCTATATTATTGCCGTTCCAACTCCGATCACCCCGGACCGCAAGCCGGATGTCAGCTACGTGCTTGCGGCAGCGCGAAGCATCGCTCCGGTGCTAAAACGGGACGACCTGGTGGTGCTGGAATCAACATCGCCGGTCGGCACGACGCGCGTCATGACAGCGCTGCTCGCGGAACTGCGACCCGATCTCAAATTTCCCGTTGCGCATGGCGAGGAAGCTGACGTCCTGGTCGCCTACTCTCCCGAGCGCGTGCTGCCGGGAAAGGTGCTGACCGAGCTGATCAACAATGATCGCTCGATCGGCGGACTGTCCCGAAAGTCTTCGGAGCGGACAGCGGCACTCTATTCAAGCTTCGTCGCCGGCGACCTGTTCATAACCCAGGCCGAAAGCGCGGAACTGGTTAAGCTGACCGAAAATGCGTTCCGCGATGTCAATATCGCCTTCGCCAATGAGCTTGCGGCGGTGTGCCAGGATCTATCGCTCAATGTCTGGGAGGTAATCGATCTCGCCAACCGGCATCCTCGCGTGAACATCCTGCAGCCGAGCCCGGGCGTGGGCGGCCACTGCATTGCGATCGATCCGTATTTTATCATCGACGCCGCACCGAACAATACGCGGCTGATCAGTTCGGCGCGGCGAATCAATTCCGAGCGACCCTTGTCGGTGGTCAGGGACATCGAGGCATTGCTCGACCCGACCCGCAAGCAGACGATCGCCTGTCTTGGCCTCAGCTTCAAACCCAACATCGACGATATGCGCGAGAGCCCGGCGGTCGAGGTTGTTAAGCTTCTGTCCAAGATTCCCAATATCAAGATCGTCGCTGCCGAGCCCAATGCGCGTCAGTTGCCACACGAGCTCGAGGGCAGCGGCGTCATGTTCACCGATGCACTTTCCGCTATTGACCAATCCGATATCGTCGTCCTGCTGGTCGACCATCGACAATTCAATCTGATCGATCCCGAAGCGCTCAAGGACAAGAAGCTCGTCGACACACGGGGCCTGTGGACCTGGCGCAAGGCGCGCAAGCCCGACGCCCGCATCGAAGGCAAGAAATCCGAAATGGAACGCTCGCAGTCTCTCGCTCGCACCGGAGAAGCGGCATGAACTCGCATGACCCGGCATGGGCGCAACACTCTCTATTGGCATCGCGCCGCCGCGAGTTTCTCGGTGCGACCATCCATGCGCTGACCATGGCCGAGACGCTGGCCATCGCAGACGAGGCGATGGCGACGCGGCGGCCGCTTCATCATGTTGTCGTGAACGTCGCCAAGCTTGTGAACATGCGCAAGAATGCTGAACTGCGCGAGGATGTCGTCGGGGCGGATATGGTCAATGTCGATGGCAAAGGCGTGCTTTGGGGCGCGCGGCTCTGCGGCGTCGAGTTGCCCGAGCGTGTGACCGGCGTCGACGTCATGATCAACCTGCTGGCGCTGTGCGCCAAGCGTGGCTATCGCCCCTACCTTCTGGGCGCTGAACAGCACATTCTCGACGCAGTTGAAAGCCGACTTGCCAGAGATCATCCGAGCCTGGCCATTGCCGGCCGGCGCAATGGGTATTTCAAGGCGGAGGAAGAGGCCGCGATCGTCGAGGCCATCAATGCTTCAGGTGCCGACTGTCTGTTTGTGGCGATGCCGACGCCGAGCAAGGAGCGCTTTCTCAAGCGCTATCGCGACGTACTCGCTCCGAGTTTCGTCATGGGCGTGGGCGGCAGCTTCGACGTCTATGGTGGAAAGGTCGCCCGGGCACCGAGACTGGTTCAGGCGGCGGGCCTGGAGTGGCTGTTTCGCGTGGCGCAGGAGCCGCGACGATTGTGGCGCCGCTACTACGATACCAACACCGCCTATGCACTGCTGCTGTGGCGTGAGTTCTGGTCTCGCCGGGGACGCCGAAACGTCAATCCGTAGGCTCGCGACTTTCAGACAAGCATGCCTCATAGCGCGGGATTTATGCGATCCGGAGCCGTGCCCTTAGCTTGCCGATGAACTGCGTCACGGCCGCGGGGTGAAACAACCAGGTCAGTCCCAGGAAAGCCGCAGCGCCGGCGACACCGCCCGCCGCGAGCGGAAAGATCGCCGGCATATTGCCCAGCCCAGTGCTGGCAAGGCTGGCGGCCAGTCCGGTGCAGATAGAAATGATGACCGAGACAGCGATGTCGCGCCAGGGAACCGGCACCGGCGTGAGCCTCTCGGCGATGACGATGCAGGCTGCAAGACCTGCCAGCGATCCGCCCGCCAACGCCAACGCCGCGCCAACCTCCGCCATGGTGGGGATCAACAGAAAAGACAGTGAAATCGTTGCCACCGAGCCGAAGGAATTGGCGATGATCAGCAACCACGGCCGCTTATGCGCGTGCACCACGACGCCATAAACGAAGCTTGTGAGATTAGCACAAAGAACGCTGAAGGCGATGATCGGAAACAGCAGACCGAAGCGACCATGATATTCCGCGGGCAGCAGGAGTCGCGTGATGTCGCCGCTGAGCGCGATAAGCATTGCTGCGACCGGCAGGCAAAGGCGTATCATCAAGGCCATGAGTTGCGACAACAACCGCCCGGACGCCTCGGATCCCTCTTCGTCGAAGCGGCTGACCACTTCTGGAAATGCGCCCATGTTGATTGCGTTGGCGACCATATCGATCGGCTGCCGAGCCAATGCGTAGGCGGCTGCGAAGACGGCCACCGCGCCGGCATCGTAGTAGAGCTTGAGGAAGACGCGTTCAGCGCTGTTGAGACCGAAACCGACCAGCGCCATGATGACGAGGGGCACGCCGAGGGCAAAAAACTCCTTGTGGGTGAAGCGCGGCGGGCCGCCAATAACGCGCCCGGATGCCACCACGCACGCCACGATGCCGGCAATCAGCACGGCGAGGCTCGAGCCGAGCGATACCGTCAGAAACGAGCGTTGGAAGATAAGGATGGCGGCGATCGGCAAGGCGAGTTGCAGCAGGCCGCGCAGATATTCAAGCATCGAATAGAGGGAATGACGCTGCTGCATTTGCAGCACCGTCAACGCGAACCGGCTGATGGAGCCGGCAATCAGATAGCTGCAGACGGCGATTGCAAATTCGATCCAGCGCTCCGGCACGATCACCGCCGAGGCGATCACGGATATGATCAGGGCCAGCACCGTGGTGACAAGCAATACCTGTCCGGCAAGCATCAGGCTGCCACGGCTGACGTCGCCTTTTCCGCCAAGCCGCAGCAAGGCAATGCGCAGCCAGTTGGTAACGGCAACATCCGTCATTTCGCCCACGGTGACCACCAGGGTCAGCAGGCCATACTCGGTCTGGTCGATCAGCCGCGTCATGACGACCAGCAGGAGCAGAGCGGAAACCCGCGTCAGCAGAATAGCTGGGCCATAGATGAGTGTGGAACTGAGCAGCAAAGGGTTGTTCCCGGAAAATTTGCCGTCGATTAATCGTTGACCGACGGGAATTCCAGCATGATGACGGCAAAGGGTGAACGGATACAGTTTGAACCAAAAGATTTGTCGTAAACCTTTTTTGGAACGTTTGCTTTAGGGTCACCCGGCATCCGCAATCCAAATGGTGTCATGTTGCAGCGTCTCGCCCACAATAGAAAAATACATGTCTTGGTCGCAACGCCCTCGGGCGTTTCGGGACAAGGCGGCATCGACCGGATCATGGGGGCGCTGAAGCAGGAGTTCGAACGGCAAGAGATCGCCGACATCGATCTGCGCTTTCTTTCCAGCCGTGGCCCGGGACATGTCGGGCTTTCGATCTTCTACATGCTTGGTTTTTGCGCGCGGATGCTTGCGGCCCGCCTCGACAGACGCGCCGACGTCATTCACATCAATATATCGGTCTCCGGCAGCACCTATCGCAAGATGATGATCGCCGCCTGCGCCAGGCTGTTGTCGATACCATATGTCCTTCATCTGCATGGGGCGCAGTATCAGACATTCTGGAAAGATGATCATAGTTTCATGAGCCGCCGTATCAGGGCTCTGTTCGAGCATGCCGGCCGGGTGATTGTCCTGGGGGGGCTTTGGCGCGATTTCGTCGCCAGCCGGGCACCGGCGAACGGCGGCAATATTGTCATCGTTCCCAACGCCACGGCAGTTCCTTCCCTGGCGCATGTCGGCGGAGGCGATCACGTGCACATCCTGTTCCTCGGCCGCATCGGCGAGCGAAAGGGCGTGCCGCAGTTGGGCGAGGCGCTGGAGCGGATGAAACATCTCAGGGGTTGGCGTGCCTCGATCGCCGGCGATGGTGAGGTCGAGCCGGCACGAGCGAGGTCGGTCGCTCTAGGGATTGCCGACCGTATTGCTTTTCCGGGCTGGGTGGGACCTGACGAGGTCGCATCACTGATCGCTTCGGCCGATATTCTGGTGCTCCCCTCGTTCGCCGAAAATCTGCCAATGTCGGTGATCGAAGGCATGGCGGCCGGCCTGGCTGTCGTGGCCACCCCGGTTGGCGCGGTCGAGGACATCATCACCCACGAACAATCCGGTCTGTTGGTGCCGCCCGGCGATGTGGCGGCGTTGACCGAGGCGTTAACTCGGCTGGTCGAGGATACGGCGCTGCGCGCGCGGCTTGGCGCCGCCGCCATGGCGGTGCACCGGGAAAGGCTTGAGCTTGCACCGTTTGTCGACGCGATCTGCGATGTCTGGAGATCGGTCGCGTCCGAGGCGCGATCGGTCAAGCGCTGACGCTGTCCTTCATTGTCGTCACTGCGGCGGGCCAAGCGCGAATTCGCGGTGGAATATCTCCAGGTTCAAAAGCGCCCATATCAGTTTTTCGTGGTCCGCGGCGCGCTCGGCGTGCTCCCTGACAATCTGGTCCAGCTTCTTGGCGCTCAAATAGCTACGGATGACCGAATGGGACGAACACAGATGGTCCCGTACATAATCGCTCATCGGCCCGCGGAACCATTCGGCGACGGGCACCTTGAAGCCGATCTTTGGGCGGTTGAGGACCTCGTCGGGAACCATGCCGGCCATGCAGTCGCGCAGGATCTGTTTGCTGTGCAGGAGGCCCAGCCTGTAACGATCGGGCAGTTGGCTGACGAAGGAAACCAGATCGCGATCAAGGAATGGCATTCGCCCCTCGATTGAACCGGCCATCATCACTCGGTCGCCCCGTTCCAAGAGGTTGTCGGGCAACCACGATGTCTGATCAAAAAACAACACACGGCGCAGATGAGATTCCGTCACACTCGAAGAGAACGGGAAATCATTGCGGTCATGGCCGCAAGTGGCCAATCCACCGAGGAGCGAATCGCGTTCCCGCGCCGTCATGGCTCCAAACCAGGAGATCATCCGGGTGGCAAAGTCCCGTTCACCCGCGCTTCGGGCAAATATGTCGAACTTGGCCGATGCGCCGGGCAATGCGCGCATCAAAGGGGCGAGGAGATTGTTGTGAAGCGACGCTGGAACAAGTGACCGGTAGACACCCGCCAGAGACTCTGCGCGATGTTTGGGGTAGCCGCCGAGAATCTCGTCCGCCCCTTCGCCCGTAAGCACCATCTTGACGTCCAGCGAGGCTCGAACCGACATCAGGTAAATTGGAATGTCCGTACTTTGTGAAACAGGTGCCCCCCGATGGCGGACCATCTTGGGCAGATGATTCATCAGGTCATCCGCCTGGATGACGATTTCGCAATGATCGGTCTTGAAATGATCGGCGACGCGCCGGGCGAATGGAAGCTCGCTGTAAGCCTGTTCGCTGAAACCGACCGAAAACGTACGAATGGGGTTGTCGCTGTGCCTGGTCATCAGGGCAACGATTGCCGACGAGTCGAGCCCCCCGGACAGAAAGGCGCCAAACGGCGCATCACTGCGCATCCTGATCTCGACAGAACGGTCGAGCAATTCCAGAAATCGTCGCTTGGCGGTTCCTGGATCGATATCCGCTGTCAGATCGGTCTGATCCGGGGGCGCATAATAGCGCGTTTCCGTTACTTCCCCTTGCGACCACACAGCGTAGCTTCCCGGGTTGAGCTTGCGGATCTGTTTGAAAAGCGTCCGCGGTCCAGGCACGTAACGCCAGGTCAGATACTCGCGCACTCCATCCAGATCGAGCTGCTGGCCATCTGGCTGCGCAGACAACAACGCGCTGATCTCCGAGGCAAACGACAGCAAATTTCTGCCTTGCATGAGGTAAAGGGGTTTTTTTCCAAAGGGGTCGCGGGCGAGGATCAATTCGCGCCGTTGAGCGTCCCACAGCGCAAAAGCGAACATCCCGCTCAATCGGTCGAACATGGCCAGGCGCCACTGGTCATAAGCCCTGAGCAGCACTTCCGTGTCGGAGCGTGTGCGAAAACGGTGGCCGAGACCGATCAACTCCTCACGCAGCTCGATGTAGTTGTATATTTCGCCGTTGAAAATAATCCGGAGCCGTCCGTCCTCGGTCTGCATCGGCTGATTTGAATCGGCGTTTAAGTCAATAATCGCCAGGCGGCGATGCACCAATGCCAACTGGTCCTCGCCTGTGTTCAGGTCCAGGAGTTCGATGCCTTCGGCATCGGGACCACGATGCTGCAAGGCATTCGACATCCCGGCGGCCCGATCTTGTGGCTTCTCGACCCTGCGCCCAATCCAGCCGGCAATTCCGCACATTCTTTCCCTTGGCCCTCTTTCCCTTGTTTGCGTATGATCGAGGACACCAATCTACAGCGAATATATTAAATAGCTGCTCGGTGGAGTGATTTTAAAACTGAGCCTGATTTGGTTCGATCAGGCCCTCTCGGCTGCAACTGGAGACGATAGTCCTTGGGTTTCCACGCGATTGATCGCCAGCAACCAGGCAGACCGCTCGAACCGATCCTGACCCGATGACGAGTTATGGCAGGCCTAGTGCCCGCAACATCTCCCGGTCCGGGATCGCAGGCCCCTTGGGTTGGATAACACTCATTCCGTAAGGGTTGGAGAATTCCCAGGCCGACCACGGCATCGCGAAGCGTTCCGCCTCTCTGCGCACTGCCATGAGATAGCGCAGGCGATCAGCATCGAAAGCTCCCATGCGGCCATCCGCAGACATCAGGATAACGCCGAATTCGCCCACGAACAGGCGTCTGCTCGCTATGCCATGGGCTTCAGCCCAGTCGACCGCCTGACGGAAACCCGCTTCGAGCTGGCTCTGCCCCCAATTCTGCTCAAAGTATCGGGCGATCGTTTCACGCGCCGAGGCCATGTTCATCACCTCTTCGATCTGGCTCAAGCCGGCGGCGTCCATCTGCGCCTTGAGGGTTTCGGCGACCACTTCGGGCGTGCTGGCGTCGGCAGGCCAGGGAAGGCCGGAGGAGAAAGCGTTCTTGTCATCGGCCCGCTGGTGCGTGAAGCTGTGCGGATCATACATGTGGAAGCTGTAATAGACGTTGGGGTCGTCGAAGTTGGGGTCCAGGTTGACCAGTCCGGCGATGCTCCCGCCGCAGGCGCCGGTCGCGACGATGGTGAGTTCGCTGCTGAAGGCGCGAATATCGCGAACCGTGCCTGCCATGATCCGCTGCCAGTCATCGCTGCCGCTTGAATCGCAAGGGTAGTAGGCGGGCTCGTTATAGGGCTCGAGGGCGACCTTGTCGGCGCCAATTTTGATCAGCATGGCAGCCACCGCCACTACCATTTTTCGATAGCGGGCAACACCCTCGCTGTCGGCCCCGCCATAGATCATTTCCATGCTGTAGGCTGGAACCTGGCTGACGCCATGCAGATCGAAAACCACCTTGAGCCCGCTTGAAACGACCCGCTGCACCGCAGCGGCAAGCATGTCCAGCGCCTGTTGTCGTTTGGCGCCCTCGCTGGCAAGCAGAGGGCCAGGGTCGACACTCAGCCGGACAAAGTCGAAGCCCATGGATCGAATGCGATCAAACTGGTCGCCGTCCGGCCAATCGGTGAGCGGCCTGCCGCCCGCAAGCCATTCCTTCTCGCTGCGATAGGGCGGCCATTTGTAGGAACCATCTTTCTCCACCGGCGACCAGTTGAGCCATTCATGGACGCCGACGCCGCGCTCAAGCGGGATCGGCGCCGCCTCGGCTGACATAGCCATGCCAAGCGCGCACGCTATGACGTAGACAACTTTTCTCATCGCAAAACTCCGCGTCATGGCCGAAGATATTAACCGCGGGAACGGAAAAGAGGATGCCGCCACACGCTTTTTCGACGGGATGGTGTATGAGGATCAAAATCTTGGCGGAGCGCGGATGAGGGTCGGGTGGTATTTCAACCGATTGCGCAGCATGGAGTTGGCCGAGATATTGCATCGGTTGGACGAGCAGCGCCGGAGGACCGTTTCGCGCCGCCGCGACAACGGCTGGCAGCGCTATGCGTCGCCGCAGTTGCACCCGGTGCTGCACGGATTGCGGAATGCTGTGCCGGCCGCTGCGACACCAGCCCAGCGGCAAGCTATCGAGGCGGCTGCGCAAAACACTCTTCGAGGCCAGTTTTCAGCACTTGGGCAGACCTGGCCACAGCGAGACCCCTATACTCTCTTTCCACCCGAGCTCTGGCGCCTTGATCCGGTGACCGGCCGGCTTTGGCCGGGCCCCAAGACCCATACTTTCGATATCGATTTTCGCCATGCCACCGGCCGTGGCGATGTAAAATATGTTTGGGAAATCAACCGGCTGCAGCAACTGCCGCCACTGGCTGCCCATCTGCTTCTCACCGGCGATGATCAATCCCGTGCGGCCATCGAGGCGGCGATCGAGAGCTGGCATTTCGCCAACCCACCATTTCGGGGCGTTGGCTGGGCCTCGGGCATCGAGGTCGCGCTACGAGCCATCAGCCTGATTGTCACGCTCGACCTCGTCGGCGAGCGGCTTGGCGCGGCGACGCGAGAAAAAGTCGGTGAAATACTGGCGGCAAGCGCCTATTGGCTGCCGCGGTTTCCCTCCCGTTTTTCGTCCGCCAACAACCATCTCGTCGCGGAACTGGCTGGCGAATATCTGATCGGTCTGGCTTTCGGGGCCGAGGTGGCTCGCGAGTCGCTCCTGGCTGAGGTGCTCAAACAGATCCTGGCCGATGGCGCCGGGGCCGAGCAGACCCCGACCTACGCCGCCTTCAGTGCCGAGCTTTTCCTGCTGTGCGCTGCGGCGGCGCGCCAGGCCGGACTGCCTTTTCCCCAGCCCGTCGAAGCGCGTTTGGCCGCTTTCGCCAATTTCGCAGGCTGGCTCCCGCCGAAAGCCAGCGGCTTCGGCGACAATGATGAAGGCCGCGTGATCACGCTGGGGGGCGAAACCGATTATGTCGGATCGGTCGCGGCCGCCATCCATGGTTTTCTACGGATGCCGGGCAGGGCACCGGAGCCCGGCGATTTTCGCGCGCTTTTCTTCGGCGCGCCACCGCGGCCGGCGCCGGTGCCCGATGGATTGCATACGTTCACGCAAGGCGGGCTCTCCGTCTGGCGCGGCGAGATGAATGGTCTCAACGTCCATCTGACATACGACCACGGCCCGCTGGGCTACCTTTCGATAGCGGCGCACGGTCATGCCGACGCGCTGTCGCTCACCCTGTGCATTGACGGCGATCCGGTGCTGGTCGACCCCGGCACATGGCTCTATGGTTCGGGGGGAGGCTGGCGCGACTGGTTCCGCTCGACGCCGGCGCACAACACGCTGAACCTAGAGGGTAAAAGCCAAAGCATCATCTCCGGGGCGTTCAACTGGTCGCACAAGGCGGTTGCGACATTGGTGGAGAGCGAGCCGGGGCCGCACTGGAGGCTGTGTGCCCGACATGACGGGTACAAAGGCCGCTTCGGCGTTGTGCATCAACGCGCCGTGACACGCGATGGCGACGGCATCCTCGTGACCGACCAACTGCTCGGCGGCAGCCGGGTCGCTGAGATCGTCTTCCAACTCGCCGCCGACCTCCACGCCAACAGGGATGGAAACATTGTCACGATATTGCGCGGCGCTGAACCTTTGATGACTATCCACTTTCCAGACGCAGCGATCCACATCCGTTCCGGCGGCGACACACCGGGCCAAGGCGGCTGGGTTTCGCCGCGTTTTGGTGCAAGGCAGCCAGCCGAACGCCTCGCATGGCGTGGCCAAGTAGGCGAAAAGGGAGTAGTCATCCGGCTCGCGCCAAGTCCGCCGCAGACCCGATAACGGGCAGGTTGCAGGCGCAGCGTTCGACATTAATTACGTTCAGATATTTAGCGGTTTTGACACCGTTGATCTGCTAATTTGGCCATGATTGTTCTGCCAGTCGCATCCCGATACACAGTTGCGGGCAGCATATGATGGGCCTGGCAATATGTGCTTCGCGACGAGCCGGATCGCCATTTCACCACCTAGGAGCCACTGCATCGATGTTTTCGGAATTCGCCAGAGTGATCGTGGAAAAACTCTCACACATCAATCTGCTGACACTCGGTCTCCTGTTGCTCACGGCGCTGGGGAGCGCGGTGGTCGCCTACTGGCGAACGGTCGAACAGAAATCCTTCCGGGACTTTTTCGACTTCGCCTTTCCCGCGGAAGTCATCATGCACCCATCGGCGCGAGCGGACGCATTGTTCTGGATCACGAAAAGGCTGGTGATGCCCTTCCTGCTGATTCCCGCCGGTGTCACTTTCGTTGCCGCCACGGGATATGCAACAAACCAGGCAGTCGGCTGGCTCTTCAGCATCTCGCAACCGCTGATACCCGGCCCCGCCGGCCCAGTGACGATCATCCTCTTCACCGCAACCATGCTCGTTGCTTACGATATCTCCTACTACCTATATCACGTTGCCCAGCACCGTTTCCCGTTCCTGTGGGAATTGCACAAGGTGCATCATTCGGCCGAAGTGATGGTTGGGATCACCAAGGACCGGGTTCACCCCCTGGACGATCTGATGAACCGGATCTGGGACGGCGTCATACCGGGGATCAGTTTCGGCTTGTGGAGCCTGATTGCGCTTGATCCGGTCGAGATCGCCATATTTGGCATCAACGTCTATGTCATTCGCAACATTCTCATGATGGACTTTGTTCGCCACACGCATCTGAAGATTTCCTTCGGCCGGTTGAACGGCGTCATCTTGTGTCCGCACTGGCACCAGGTGCATCACAGTGTCGACCCTCGCCACTACGACAAGAATTTCGGGCTGCTTTTTTCATTCTGGGATCGCATATTCGGAACGCAGTTCATCCCGGATCCGGACGAAGACCTCAAGTTTGGACTGATAGATCGCGACGTACGCGACTATCAGTCGCTTTTCGGACTTTACGTGCTGCCGCTCAAGAAAATGGCAAACCATATCATGCGACTCTTTCAAAAGCGCATCGATGTCGCGCAGCCGCAGGACCGTCTCCAACCATGAACAAAATGGCTTCGATTGACGCTGTTGGTGCGGAGCGACTGGAAATCGTCAGTTCGACGGATCGCCTGGCCGCCATCGAAGCCGAATGGGTAGACCTATGGCATCGTACCCATGCACTGATCTTTCAGAGCCATGCCTGGGTTTCGGCATGGTGGAGCACCGTGCGTGACCGCGACCGGCGCTCGCTGCGGATCGGCCTGGTATGGAGCGATGACAGGCTGGTCGCTGTCATTCCCCTGGCGATCGGCAGACGAAAAGGACTTCGGCTCCTCGAATGGGCCGCCAATAGCTATACGGACTATGGTGATATTCTTGTCGCGCCGGAATGCTCCCTATCGGCCCTCCAGAACCTCTGGAACCGGATCTGTTCGGCGGGTGGCTTCGATCTTGCTTTTATCAATCGTCTGTCGCCGGATGCGGCAGCCCGCAGGATTTTTACACCGGGCTCTTCCAGCGGCGTCAAGCTTCGCGCCAATCACCGGGAGGAAGTCAGTTATCGCGTCGCTGGACAGTGGGCCAGCGGAGCAGCATGGCTGGCGGACCAGCCGAAAAAGATGCGCCAGAACTATCGGCGCGGCATCAAGATACTGGAAGAAACAGGCGAAGTGAAATTCCGCCTCCTGTCGGCCGACGAGCCGCTGCAGCCATTGCTGGAGCGACTGTCGGCGCTGAAGCGCAGATGGCTGGAAAAGCACACGCGTGAATCCGACCTTTTCGAAGAGGGCGAGCCGGTTCTTGCCGCCCTGGTGGACGCGCTGTCACGCGCCGGTGTGCTGCGCATTTTCGTACTTGAATGCAATGGTGCGATGGTCGCGGTTTCCATCAACATCGTCCAGCACAACGTCATGATGGCATTCGTTACCACCTACGACCCTGACTTTAGCCGAGCGTCGCCGGGTGCGGTCCTGATTACGGAGTATATACAGTGGTCGTTTGATCACGGCTTGGGATTGGTCGATTTCCTCTGTGGCGGAGAGGCCTTCAAACATAGGTTTGCAACACAGGCCGTTACCCTCCAATCCGTTCTTGGGGCACGCACTGTGCAGGGCGCGCTCGCTTCTCTCGCTGATCGTATCTGTCAGACGATCCGCGTACGCTCACGCGGATTGGCGTCGGCGAATCCAGAGCGCCCGCCCGATGAGACTGCTTAATTTAGCTGGATAACTTGGGCATAAGCCGCCGAGCGTTGAGGGCTGGCGTGCGACATGGGCGCGCCATTCGAAAATCCGCGTCGATTGCGCCTCGGAATCGGGACCGAATGGGTCCGCAGGTGCAGACTTCAATTCCCGCAAATCACGTCTCTCGAGGCGCAGTTTGTCGTCTGCGAAGCGTTGCAACACGTTCGTTGGCGTCACAACGGTAGCAGGCTAGGTCCTGAGAATCATTGAAGATTTTTTCGGACAGGGCGCTACCATAGGTCGGCGTTTTTACTATGATTTCAGTAGCTTAGGTAGGCTGGTAGCGGGAGAGCGCTACCGCCTTTCCGCCCACTCGTCGAACTACCGGTTCCTGCTTAGGTGCTGCGGCTGAGCTGTGTCGCTGCAATCTCCCGCCAGACATGCGCGCCAGCATGACATATGATGAACGTGACAACCCAAGGAGTGTGAGCCGGAGTCGATGTCTGGACGCCCCGGGTTCGGAACTGCGCTGCGGATGGCCAACGCATGGAAAAGGAGTGCCTGTCAGTTCAGGGTTCTACCGTTCCCTGCCGCGCTGCCCAGTCGAACGGGTAAAGGCAATAGAAATAGCCGGTACGCTCGGTGGCGATGTATTTCAGGTGGGTGGCGTTTGGCAGCCAGACGATATCGCCGGGATTGCACTCATGGCGACCGTCGTCCAGTTCGATCGTCAAGGTGCCCTCGTGGATGAACAGCACCTCGTCGTAGGTCACGGTCCAGTCGATCGAGGCGTTCTCGAGATACTCGATGCCGCCGCCCATGGTCCGACTTATATCGGCATTGATGACGCGGGCAATCGAGGATGTGCCAGTCGGTGTGACCGACGGCTTCAGGGTCAATTCGCTGTGCTTGAAGATCTTGGCCTTGGACACCGTTTATCCTTTCCTTGCGCGGAGGTTGGCTTTCGAAGGGGTGACGCCGGACGGGGCCAGTCCCGCGAGCCATCTGGTCAAGAGGTCGGGTTTTCGGCCGGCATGTTCGAGATCGTCGCGCCGCCGCACCGCGCCACGAACGAAATGCGCGCCGACGAACCGGAATGGTTCGGATGGGAAGCCTCGCGTCACTGGGCGCACGAGCGCCGAATGGGTGAGCTCGGATTCGCCGCCGGTCAACAGGCCGGTCAGGATCTTGCCGCCGAGATAGGCCATCGTCGTGCCGTTGCCGGAGAAGCCGTAGCCGTAGACGATGTCGCGGTTGGCGGGCAGGGCGCCGAACAGTGGCACGCCGCTGACGGTCCGATCGATCGGGCCGTTCCATGATGTATCGAGCGGAAAGTCGGCGAGCGCCGGGTGACCATCCCGCAACGCGCGGCGCATGTCGGCGACCCGTGGCGATAGACCATGAAACCGCCTGTCGACGATGCCGCCGAGGCCGATGACGCCGCCACTGACGCCGACAGACAGCCGACCATCGCGCGTCGGCGACCAACCGCCGACGAAAACGCGGGAATCGATCATCAGCGGCGCGCGGCGGTAGCCGATCTTGTCGAGAAGGTCTGGAATGGGTTTTGACATGGCGTCGTCGCTGGAGATGTTGAAGATTGCCGGCGCCAGTTCTCGAATGGCGCCGGACCATGCATTCATGGCAAGCACAATCTTGCCGCAGGACACAGTGCCTCTCCCCGTCTCCACCTTGAGCGTGCCGTCGCGCGAAAACCGCGTCATCGGCGACTTTTCATAGATGCGCACGCCGCGTGTTAGTGCTGCCCGGCGCAGGCCGCGCACGAGGAAACCGGGATGCACGGTTGCCGACGACGCATCGAACGCGCCGCCGAGGTGGCTCGTCGTGCCGGCTATCGCTGCGATCTCGTCGCGCGAAACTCGTCGCGCCGGCACGTAGCCATGCGCCGCCAGCTTGTTCAACGCGTCGTCCCAGGCGCCAAGCTGGGCTTCGCACGTCGCACCCCAGATCCAGCCGATGCGATCAAACCAGCTGTCTATTCCCTCGGCCTTGCAGAAAGCCTCGATGCCGCCGATTGCGGCTTCGGATGCCTTGATGATCGAAAGTGCATCGTTTCCGTCGCGCAGCGCGGCGAGCGCGCTGTATTTCGTCCATGCCGAGAGCACCATGCCGGAGTTGCGGCCGCTCGGGCCACCGCCGCAAATGTCGCGCTCGACGATGACAACATCGAAGGCGGGATTGTGCTCCTTGAGGCGTATAGCGGTCCACAGGCCCAGATAGCCGCCGCCGACGATGCAGATGTCAGCCTGCGTCGCCTCTTCGAGCGGAGGCGCAAGGTCTGGGTCCTCGGGCAGGGCCTGCCGCAGCCAATGGCTTCGCCAGACGATGTCCTTTTCCGTCAGTTGCATCACGATGCGCCTCTGGCTGATAGGCGGCGCTCCACGAGCCTGACCCAAAGGCTCGCGCCAATCGGCAGGATTGCGTCGTTGAAATCGTAGTTGGTGTCGTGAGCCGCGGCCTGGTGCGCATCGTCGGCCTGGCCGAGCAGGAAATAGCAGCCGGGCCGCTGTTCCAGCATGTAGCAGAAATCTTCAGAACCCATCTCGGGAGGCGGATCGATGACGAGACTTGCCGGTCCCATCACCTCGTTCACAATCGCGATCATCGCGTCGGCTTGCGCCGCAGTGTTTATCGTCGGTGCGAAGGGCGTTTCGTAGCGGAGGTCGACGCCGGCGCCAAAAGCTTCAGCTTCGTTTTTCGCGATGCGGCGGATTGCCGTCTCCAGCGCCTTTTGAACCTGGTGGTCGAAGGTGCGCACGGTGCCGGTCAGAAACGCCGTATCGGGGATGGTGTTGAAGGCTTCGCCTGCGCGCAGGCTGCCAACGGTGACGATTGCGGGAGAATGCACATCGGTGACGCGGCCGGGCAGGGCTTCGATTGCCAGCAGGATGCGCGCGGCGATGGGGAGTGGATTGATCGCCAGATGCGGCATCGCCGCATGGCCGCCCCTTCCGTGGACGACGATCTCGAAGCGATCGGCCCCCGCGGCCACCGTTCCGCGGTGGACGGCGATCTCGCCGAGCGGCCGTTCGCAATTGTGCAGCGCGTAGACTTCATCGCAGGGGAAACGCTCGAAAAGGCCCTCGTTCAGCATGGCAAGCGCCCCACCTCGACCCTCCTCGGCCGGCTGGAAGATGAAATGCACCGTGCCGGCGAAGTCGGGCGAGCGAACAAGCGCCGAGGCTGCGCCGAGCAGCATAGTGGTATGGCCGTCATGGCCGCAGCCATGCATCCGCCCGGGGGTGCGGGACGCATGCGCCAGCGGCCGTGCCTCAGTCATCGGCAGGGCATCCATGTCGGCGCGGATGCCAAGGCTGCGACCAGCGCCAAGCCTGCCCCTGAGCGTGCCGACGACACCTGTGCGTCCGACGCCTTCGGTCGTCTCGATGCCCCACGCGCGCAGTTTGTCCGCCACGAAACGGGCCGTCTCGAACTCTTCGAAACCGAGCTCGGGATTGGCATGGAGATGCCGCCGCCACGCCGTCATCTCGGTCTCGAGTTGCTGCACCGGCGGAACCAGTTTCATGCCGATGCCTTTGCGCGGAGAGCTTGCGAGCGGCTCTGCAGGATAGCGATGAGCCCAAGCAGGATCGCCGAGAAAGCCATCAGCAGCACGGCGACAGCCGCGATGGCAGGGCTGATGGACTCGCGCACCCCGGAGAATATCATGCGGGGCAAGGTTCGCTCCGCGCCCGTCGAGAGGAAGCTTGCGACGACGACTTCGTCGAAAGAAATGATGAAGGCGATGATGGCCCCTGTAACGACGCCCGGCGCTATCAGCGGCAGCACCACCTTGAAGAAGGTGCGCATGGCGCCGGCGCCCAGCGATGCCGCCGCACGAACCAACGTCCGGTCGAAGGTCGAAAGACTGGCGACGACGGTGGTTAGCATCACAGGCACGGCCATCGCCGTGTGCACCAGAATGATTGATAGCTTGTTGCCAACGAGTCCCAGCGTGGCGAAGAATGAAAAGGCCGCGACGCCGACGATGACGACCGGCGTCACCAAAGGCGCGGCGATGATCGCGTAGAGGATCCGTTTCCCGGCAAAATCACCCCAGGCGAGCCCGATCGCCGCAGGTATTCCGAGCAGCAAAGCCAGAACCGTGGTGGATAGCCCGATGACGACCGAGTTCCACAGCGCGTTCGGCCAGCGCTCGTCGATCCACAGTTCGGCATACCAGCGCAACGACCAGCCCGGCGTCGGAAATGCCAGCGAATTGCTCGAGGTC
Organism: Mesorhizobium sp. P160219; assembly: GCF_057786095.1. Taxonomy (NCBI): domain Bacteria; kingdom Pseudomonadati; phylum Pseudomonadota; class Alphaproteobacteria; order Hyphomicrobiales; family Phyllobacteriaceae; genus Mesorhizobium; species Mesorhizobium sp. P160219. Next base: position 6,122,620 of record NZ_JBYNWG010000001.1, on the reverse strand, counting down.
AGCGACATGGGGACCACGATCAGCAGGGGCAGGATCATGAAAGCCAGCAACGTCGCCGCATAGGCATACATCAGCCCTTTCCGGAAGCGGTCGGCGCTCATGCGACATGCGCCTTGCTGCGGAAGAGGACGGATGCCGTCCAGAACAGGAACGCAAACAATACGAGGATCATCAGCAGTTGCAGGGAAAGCGCTGCGCCCATGCCCCAGTTCAGCGTGCTGTTGGTGTAGAAGGCTATGTAGCTGGAGATCATCTGGTCTGTCGGCCCGCCGACAAGCGTCGGGGTGATGTAATAGCCGAGCGCGAAGACAAAAACGATCGCCCCGCCGGACAGGATCCCGGGCAGGATCAACGGCAACTGGACGCGGCGCCACGCCGTGAGCCACGGCGCCCCCAACGACAGCGCCGCGCGCATGTAGGTGGTCGGAACCCGCCGCATGACGGCGACGACGGAGAGGACCATCATGGGCAGCAGAACCTGAACCATCGCCAGATACAGCGAAAAGCGGGTGTAGATGAGGTCGAGGGGTTCGCTGACGATACCCAATCCGAGCAGTGTGGAATTCACGGGACCGTTCTTCTGCAGCACGATGATCCAGATGACGGTGCGCACCAGCAGCGATGTCCAGAGCGGAAACAGGATCAGCGCGAACATCAGCTTCGACCAGGCAGGCGGCGCGCTGACGATCGCCTGCGCCAGCGGCACGGCGAGCACCGCGCAGATGACCGTCACCACGATGCTGATCCAGATCGTACGCAGCAGCGCGTCGACGAAGATGGCGCGGTCGGCCGAAACGGCTTCGATCGAATTGTCCGCGCCGCGCTTCAGGTCGAGGCTCGCAAGCAGATAATAGTCCGTTCGCGCGCTTTGCTGACGTGCTATGACCTGCCAGAGATCGATGTTTTTCCAGCCGGCCTGTTTGGCGAGCACCTCGTCGCGCACGGGGCGCATGCCGAGCTTGCCGTCGGCCGCATCCTTTGCCGTCTTGATGACGAGGAAACGGCTACCGACAACGCGCTGGTTCACGAGTTGCGCCAGGACGCCTTCCTTCCCGGCGCGCCGCGCGTCGGCCAGGTCCTCGACGAGTGCTGCAAAGACGGGTTCGCCAGGCAGGCCGCTCTCTGCTTTCCAGCCGGCAAGAGCGGCAATGGTGCGCGGCAGGTTGTTCGAGAAATCCGAGTTGTCGACGGCCAGAGCGAGGAAGCGCGCCACCGGCCACAGAAACAGAATGACGACGAATAATATAAGCGGAGCCGTCAACAGGGCGAGCATGCCGCCCCGTTGGCGTCGCTTCATAGCCGGTTTTGTCCCGACCAACATGCCCAAGTTACTTCGCGAGCCAGGCCTTGAAGCGTTCTTCCAACGCTTCCTTGTGCTCGGTCCAGAAGTCGTTGTCATAGGCGGCGCCGTACTGGAGGTGCTCCGGCGACGTCGGCAGGTTGGCCTTCCAGTCCGCGGGAATGAGGTCGGCGGCTTCCTTGCGGCCGGTGCCATAGGCATAGAGCTTGGAGAAGCCGGCCTGGTTTTCAGGGATGGAGAACCACTTGAGGAGATCCAGCCCGCCTTGCTGGTGCGGTGCGCCCTTCACCACGGCCCAGTAGTCGGTGCCGTAGAAGAAGCCGGCGTCCCACGCGATGGCGTAGGGCTTCTTCTCGTTGATGGCTTCGTTGGTGATGCGTGCATTGAACGCGTCGCTGAGCGTCACTTCGCCGCTGTCGAGGTTCTGGATGCCCTGCGTCGTGGTGGACCACCAGACGACGTTCGGCTTGATCTTGTCGAGCATGGCGAAAGCCCGGTCGACACCTTCCGGCGTGGCCAACACCTTGTACATGTCCTCGCGTTTCACGCCGTCGGCCATGAGCGCGTTTTCCAGCGTGAACTGCGCTTGCTGGTAGAGGCCGCGCTTTCCTGGAAATTTCTCGACGTTCCAGAAGTCCGCCCAACTCTTTGGCGCGGCGTCGCCCTTATAGACATCGGTGTTGTAGGCAAGAACCGTTGCCCATGTGTCGGACGCGACACCGCATTCATGCAGGGTGCCTGGGAGATAATTCGCCGCGTCGCCGGTGATCTCGGGCGTCAGCGGGACGAACAGGCCTTCGGCGCAGCCGACCTCCATGGCGGGCGCTTCCACCGAGACGACGTCGTAGGTAATGTTGCCCGCCTGCACTTGGGCACGCACCTTGGCGACCTCGCCGCCCCACTCTTCCATGATGATCGGGACGCCCGTCTTTTCGGTATACTTGTCCCAGACTCCATCCTTGTAGGCCTTGTCCCATGTACCACCCCAGCCGACCACCGTGACGGGATCGGCCGCGGACGCGGCAAAAGTCGAGGTCGCGAGGCAGATAGCGGCGGCAGATACGGCTTGCAGATAAGTCCTCATCGCAGTTCCCCTTTCTTATCGTTGCGGATTTGATCAAATTTCAAACGCAAAATGGATTGATTAGCAACAGGAATTTGCGATAGGGTGCAAAAAAGTTAAAAAGACAAGGGGATTTGATCGAATGCTGCAAGGCACTAGAGACGTGCGCGCCAATGTCAGTCTCGCTGCTGTTCTGGACGAGGCGCGACAGTGTTTCGCTGACGCCAACCCAAACAGCCTGGCGCGTCAGAACGAGGCCGCGGCATCGTTGCCGGGCGGCAATACGAGGGCTGTACTTTGGTACCCGCCATTCCCTGTTTCGTTCGTCTCCGGCGAGGGCTGCAGGGTGACCGATCTGGACGGCCATACCTATGTCGACCTGGTCTCGGAATACAGCGCCGGCTTCTACGGCCACTCCGACAAGGCGATTTCGGCGGCCCTTGTGGACGTCATACAGGGCGGCATCATGCTGGGTGCACCCAACCGCTACGAGGCGCGCCTGGCAGCGGCGGTGGTCGAGCGTTTTCCAGCCATCGAGCGCGTGCGCTTCTGCAACTCGGGCACCGAGGCGAACATCATGGCGATTTCCGCCGCTCGCGCCATCACGAAGCGTTCGAAGATACTCGCCTTCCGGGAAGGCTATCACGGCGGCGTACTGACTTTTGCGCATGGCGGCTCACCGCTCAATTTGCCTTTCCCCTTTGTTTTCGCCGACTACAACGATAGTGCAGGCGCCGTGGCGCTCATCAAGGAACAGGGCGACGAGCTTGCCGCCGTCATCGTCGAACCGATGATGGGCGGCGGCGGCTGCATCCCGGCGACACGCGAGTTCCTGCAGGCGCTGCGCACAGCGACGAAGGAGACCGGCGCGCTGCTGATCTTCGACGAGGTCATGACCTCGCGCCTCGACTATCGAGCGCTCCATGGTGCGCATGAAATTTTTCCCGATTTCGTGACGCTCGGAAAGTACATCGGCGGCGGTGCGAGTTTTGGCGCATTCGGTGGACGCGCCGACCTCGTCGACCGCTTCGATCCGGCTTTGCCTGGTGCGTTCTCGCATGGCGGGACGTTCAACAACAATATTCTCAGCATGGCTGCTGGTTTCACCGGTCTGACGCAGGTGCTGACGCAAGAGGCGAGCCGCGCCATCAATGCGCGCGGCGATCGCTTGCGTGAAGCGATGAACGTCTCCCTTGAACGACATGGCGTCGAGGGCATCGTCATAGGGCGCGGGTCGTTGATGAACCTGCATTTCGTCAGGGGGCCGGTGGACAAGCCGGCGCGGCTCGACGATGCCGATCCATCGGTGATTGCGCTGTGGCATATCGAGATGCTGTTGCGAGGGTACTACGTGACGCCGCGCGGCATGCTGGCGTTGTCACTGCCATTTGGCGACGCCGAACTCGACGGCTTCGCCGCCGCATTCGACGATTTCCTGTCGAGCAACCTCAAAATACTGCCCCGCCGGACAAACTGATGCTCGATCGCAAGGATGCCACCGCCGGCTCGGCCGCGCAAAAGACAGCTCATGTTCGTGTCCATACGGGCTTGAAGGAAGCACTGATGAACGGTGACTTCCTGCCCGGCCAAAGACTGGTCGTGCGACAGCTTGCCGAACAGTACCGGACCAGCGCCATGCCGGTGCGCGAGGCCTTGCGGCAACTCGTCAGCGACGAGGCGATGTTCGACCACCCAAACCGGGGCGTCATCGTCCCCGAGGCCACGGTGGCGCGTATTTCGGATCTCGTGCGTGTGCGCTGCAGCGTCGAAGGGACCGCGGCCGAATGGGCTGCGACGACCATCACGCCCGAAGAACTCGATGAATTGGCGAAGCTGAACAGCCTGATGCGCGAGTGCGTCGAGAGCAACGTCATGGCTAACTATCTCGGCCTGAACAGGCGGTTCCATTTCACGATGTACCATGCCGCGCGGTCACCTCTCATCCAGCAGATCATCGAGAAATTGTGGCTGCAGGCAGGACCGTTTTTGAACATCGTCCGCTCGGACGTGACCTACGGCCTGGGCCTGGACCATCACGACGAAATGCTCGCGGCGCTGCGTCGCGCCGATGGCGCGGCTGCGCGCAAGGCCTTGGTGGCCGATCTGCGCGAGGCCGCCGACATCATTCTTCGCGCCGCGGCGGCGGCTGAGGCGCAGCCTGCTCGAAAGCGCTCGACTTCGGTGCGCCGTGATCCGAAGGCGCAGGCTCGGTGATGGGCGGATCTCCGCGTGGGCCGGTTCACGTCGAGTTTCGCGGCGTCAGCAAGCGCTACGGGCATGCGGTCCAAGCGGTGCGCCAGCTCGACCTGGAAATCATGCGCGGCGAATTCCTGACGCTGCTAGGCCCTTCCGGGTCCGGCAAGACGACGGCGTTGATGATGCTGGCAGGATTCGAAGATACGACCGAGGGCGAAATTCTCATTGACGGTCAGCGCATCGACAACGTTCCCGCCAATCGTCGCGGCATCGGCATGGTGTTCCAGAACTACGCGCTTTTCCCGCACATGACGGTCGCCGAAAATCTGGCTTTCCCGCTCGAGGTCCGCAAACTTGGCCGCGAGGAGGTCAGGCGACGTGTCGGGAACGTTCTCGACATGGTCCAGTTGCCCGAATTCGGCAATCGGCGGCCAGCGCAGCTTTCGGGCGGGCAGCAACAACGCGTGGCGGTTGCCCGGGCCCTGATTTTCGAACCAAATCTTGTCTTGATGGACGAACCGCTTGGCGCCCTCGACAAGCAGCTGCGCGAGCAGATGCAGTTCGAGATCAAGGATATTCACGCCCGGCTGGGCGTGACCTTCGTCTACGTCACGCACGACCAGACTGAAGCGCTGACCATGTCGGACCGGATCGCAGTGTTCAGCGCCGGCCGCATCGAGCAACTGTCGACGCCGCGCGAACTGTACGAGCGTCCCGCGGCGAGCTTTGTCGCAAGTTTCATCGGCGAGAGCAACCGCATGTTGGGTGCCGTGCTGGCCGGGAGCGAGGATGGCGGCGTATCCGTCCGCCTCGACGACGGCGACGTTGTGTTGAACGCCATGTCCTGCGGTGCTGCGCTTTCTGCGGGTGTCAGGGTGACGCTGTCGATAAGGCCCGAGCGCCTGTCCGTTCTGCAGGACGGCGTCACGGCGCTCAACGAGATTCCGGCGACGGTCGTTCAATCAATCTACGTCGGCGATCATGTCCGGCTCGTCGCCGCGACCGCGAGCGGCCAGAAATTCATCGTCAAGCTAGCCACTTCATCGTCTCAGCCGAAGCTCGATCCAGGTACGGCGATCCGGCTGGGCTGTGGTCGTGAGGATTGCCTCGCGCTCGATAGATAACAACAAAAGGCAGACAAGGGAGACTCTAACCATGAAGAAATCGCCGAAAGTCGTCATCACCTGTGCGGTCACCGGCTCGATCCACACGCCGACGATGAGCCCGCATCTGCCCATAACGCCGTCAGAGATCGTCGATGCCGCCGTCGGCGCAGCCGAAGCTGGCGCCTCGGTGATCCATCTGCATGCCCGCGACCCCGAGACGGGCAAACCGACCCCCGATCCCAAGCTCTTCATGGACTTCCTGCCGCGCATCAAGCAGCAAACCAACGCGGTGATGAACATTTCTACCGGCGGCGGCCTCAAGATGACGCTCGACGAACGTCTCGAAGCCGCTCATGCCGCCAAGCCCGAACTCTGCTCGCTCAACATGGGGTCGATGAATTTTGCCTTGCACCACATCGCGCCAAAATACACCGAATGGAAGTTCGACTGGGAAAAGCCTTATCTCGAGGACACCAAGAACGGCATCGTCTCCAACACGTTCCAGCAGATCGAGCGCATCATCGTCGAGGTCGGCCAGGCCTATGGGACGAAGTTCGAGTTCGAGTGCTATGATGTCAGTCACCTCTACACGCTGGCGCACTTTCTCGACCGCAAGCTGCTGAAGCCACCGCTTTTCGTCCAGACGATCTTCGGACTTCTAGGTGGAATCGGCTCTGACCCCGAAGACATGATGCATATGCGCAGGACGGCGGAGCGACTGTTCGGAGACGACTATCTCTGGTCGATCCTTGCAGCCGGCAAGCATCAGATGAACCTTTGCACGATGGGAGCGATCATGGGCGGCAATGTGCGGGTTGGGCTGGAAGACAGTCTCTATGTCGGCAAGGGCGCGCTTGCCAAGAGCAATGCCGAGCAGGTCGCCAAGATCAAGCGAATCCTTGGCGAACTCTCGCTTGAAATAGCGACGCCCGAAGAGGCGCGGCAGCTGCTGGATCTCAAGGGTGGCAACGAGGTCGGGTTTTGACCGCGCCCGGCATTGAAACCTATGTCGGCGTCGTGCACCCTTGGATGTGCGACGCGATGGGCCATCTCAACGTTCGTCACTACGTCGCCATGTTCGATGATGCCAGCTTTCAACTGCTGGGCAGGATTGCCGCTCCCAATCTAACGCCGACTCTCGGCTGGGCGGACGTCAGGATGGAGATCGACTATGCGCACGAAACCGCGGTTGGAACCTTGGTCACCATTCGCTCGGTTGTCGAAAAGGTTGGGAAGTCGTCTCTGACCTATCTGCATGAAATGCGCGGCACGCTGGACGATGTGCTGCATGCACGCATGCGCACCGTAACGGTGCGCTTCGATCTTCAAGCGCGGAGCAAGATCGAGATCGAAGGCAAGGCCCGACAAGCGAGCGCAAATCTCCCGAGGGGTGAAGCCGATGCGCATGCGTGGTCAGAGCGCAGATCATGAACCTGTTTCTGAAGCTGCGCGATGATTTCGGAATGTCATGTCTTCTCATTGCGCACGATCTGGCCATCGTTCGCCAGGCCGCACAGCGCGTCTACGTGATGTATCTCGGCCGCGTCATGGAAGAAGGTGAGAGCGGCGCGCTCTATAGCCAGCCCGCACATCCGTATACACAGGCGCTGCTCAGCGCGGTCCCGTCGACAAATCCAGTTGAGGAGCGCGAACGTCAGCGGATCATTCTAAAGGGAGATGTGCCAAGCCCTGTGAATCGGCCGACCGGATGCCGTTTTCGTACGCGCTGCCCTGCCGTGCCAAGTGTTTGTGAGACATCGCCTCCGGTCAACAGCTTGTCGGAATCGAATCTCGCAAGTTGTCATTTCGCTGGTCGGATCAAAGCGGGTATCCTGCAGGAATACGACGTGAGACAAGTCGGATAAACCGGCGTGGGAGACGGAGAGGCCCAGGTTCTCCAATATTGATGCGTACTCGCGGCGCCGAATACGGCTTGGGGATCTCCATGCCAGTAGCCGGAGACCGGATTCCTCTGGTCGGCACAGTCGCAACGTTGCGTCGGCGCGATCGGTGCTTCAGTCGGCATTCAGCGGTACATGCATCGGCTACTTGGGTTTCTCCTCAAGCTTTTCATCCCCGAAAGAATTGCCTCCCAGGTGCGGCTCGATATCCGAAGCTTGACGATTCTATCCCACATTCGCCTCACGTCCGCACCCTCAACGCCTGCTCCAGCCTGTCGGCAATCTGTGTGACGATATAGGCAATCACCATGTAGATCACGACGGCAATCACGAAGGCTTCGAGGTAGTAGTAGTTCAGGGCGGCGGTCAGCTGGGACTGGGCGAAGATATCGACGACCTCGATGGCGAATCCGAGAGAAAGCGCCTTCATGATGACCATCATCGAAGTCGTCAGGTCGGGAATTGCCGTGAGGGCCACCTGGGGAAACAGGATACGTCGAAACAGTTGGCCGCCCGTATAGCCGAGCGAATGGGCCGCGTCCGACTGACCGGTGTCGAATGCATTCAGGGCTCCCTTGATAATCTCGGATTGGAACGCGGCGACACAGCCGGTAATCGCAACGACAAGAATGACCCAATTGGGGGTTTCGTGAGCGTTGAAGTTGATCCCGAGCAACGAGAACAGGAACTGGAATGCGGGCGGCAGACCGAAATAGGCGAGGAAAATCACGATGACCATTGGAACGCCCTTGAAGACGATCTTGTAAGTCATGATGAGCTCTCGCAGAACCGGCACCCGTCTGTATTCGATCAGCGCGAATATGCTGCCGACTATCGTCGACAGGACGAAAATCAAGAGTGCCATTCCAACGGTCACGGGTACGGCACTCAGAATTTCCTGCGTGTCCTGGAGCAAAATATCGGTATCAAACATGGTTGAATACCCTTACGTCAGACGCTCGCGAGGAGCTCGTTCTTGATCTGAGTTGTTGTCGTTGCCTCTGGCGCTTGCATCGGTGATCGAAGCTCGAAGAAGCGCACGATGAGCCATGCGACCAGGCACATCAGCGAATAGATGACCGCCAGGACGAGGTAGGTTTCGAACTGGAACTGGTTGTAGTCGCGCTCCATGATCAAATGCGCAGTCGCCATGACGTCGGCGGCGCCGATGTACATGACCAGCGCAACGTTATGGATCAGGTAGATGACGGAGTTCCCGTAGCCCGGTAGTGCGAAGTGCACCCCTTGCGGGCCGACGACGCGAGTAATTTTCTGCCGGAACGTATATCCAAGGCTATCGGCCGCATCGTGCTGGCCGCGATCGACGGCAAGATATGCAGGCCGCATGACTTCCGACAGATATCCTCCATGGTAGAGGCTCAACCCCACCATGGCAGCCATCGTCGGCGAAATAAAATCTTTGGCGCCGAACAGGATCACCAACAGCGGAAGCCCATAAAACGCGACGAACAGCTGCAGGACGACAGGAACGCTCCGGGCATAGGACACGTAGAGGTCCACCAGGTGACTGATCAGTGGCACCCTGCGAACACGGAGTGTTGTCGCGATGAGAGCCAGACAGAACCCGGAAATGAGGGCCGTAAACGTGATGGCGAGCGTCAGCGGCAGTGCCGTTAGCAACTCGGGAATCATAGCAGATACATCCACTTTGAAACGCTCCTTCTTGCAATTCAGCCTTGCCGCTGACTAGCGAATATGGCCCTCAACGGCCGTGCTATTTCATGTACTGGACGATGCCCTCGCCGAACCACTTCTGCGAGAGCTTCTCGATCGTGCCGTCGTCTTTCAATTCCTTGAGAACCTTGTTCACATCGTCAGCCAGAACCTTGTTCTCGTCTGATCTGTGGATCAGCATGTAGGTGTTGTTGCTGAACACTGGTTCGGACGCCACGATATCGAGTTTCTTTTGCTCGATGACGGTCTGCTCACCGAGATTGGACGGCAAGACGAGAGCGTCGAACTTGCCGTTCTGAACTTCGTCCAGCCGGTTCGGGTAGGGAATGCCTGCACTCGATGCCGTGACATCGAGCTTGTATTGCGGGTTTTCTTTCTGCCAGTTCATGATGAACTTGTAGGTTCCACCGCCGGCCGTGGTCGGAACGATCCTCTTGCCGACCAGGTCTTTCATTTCCTTGATGCCGCTGTCTTTCTTGCTGTAGATCTTCATCAGGCTGGCGCCCATGGGATTTTCCGGAATGAAGAACTGCTTGGAGCGCTCGGGCGACTTGTAGTAGCCACCCACCGCGATGTCGTACTTGCCCGTGGCGAGGCCAGTTTCCTGCGCGATGTCAGAGACACCTTCCATCTCGAACTTGTATTGCGGCAGCTTTGCGTTGATCGCCCTCAGGAGATCGGGCTCATAGCCTTGCGGCTCGACGCCGATCGCGCCCCATGCCAGCGGCTTGGATTCGGCAGACGTCGCGATCTTGATTGTCCGAACGGTCTGACCATAACTGACTCCTGCGGTTGCAAGGGCTATTGCGATGCCGCCGACGACAGCCAGGGCATGACGACGGGAAAAGCGGGATGTGATTACAGACATTTCTTAGGTTCCCTTGTTGTTGGATTATTGAAAAGCGAGTTCTGACTGCAGGAATTGAGCAAGTCGTGGGCTGGAAGGCGCGTCGAAGATATCAGCCGGGCTGCCATCGGCGGCGACCACGCCACGGTCCATGAAGACGATCCGGTTGGAGATGTTCCTTGCGAATTGCATCTCGTGGGTCACAAGCAGCGAAGTGATCCCTGACGAGGTGACGTCCTTGATCACCTTCAGGACTTCACCGACGAGTTCTGGATCCAGCGATGACGTAGGCTCATCGAAGAGTATCACGTCGGGACGAACTGCCAGGGCGCGCGCAATGCCGGTGCGCTGGAGCTGGCCGCCCGACAGTTGGGAGGGATAGCTGTCTCGCTTCGGGGTGAGGCCGACCCGCTCGAGCTCCCGCAAGGCGATCTCCCGCGCCTCGTCCGCGGACTTGCGCTGCACGACGACCAGTGGATCCATCACGTTCTGCAGGACCGTCATGTTCTTGAAGACGTTGAATTGTTGAAAGACCATCGCCGTTCGCAACCGGATCGCCTGGACAGCGACCTTGTCGGCACGCTGGTAATCCATCCGGATCTGATCGAACGCGATGGTTCCTGACGACGGCTTGGCCAGGTAGTTGATGCATTTCAGCAACGTGGTCTTGCCGGTGCCGCTGGGGCCGATGATCGAAACCACGTCACCCCGCTTTACCGAGAGATTGACGCCGTTCAGAACCTGCGTGCTTCCGTAAGACAGCTTTACATCTTTGAGTTCAAGCATTGCTGGTTGTCCCTTCGGAAAGTGTGAGACGGACTGCTTCGACCGCATGCGACATCATCACCCGCTCTCCGCATGGCCGAGAACGTGCATCAGCCGGTTTGCCCAGCCGAAGATCGATATGGCGTGGATCAGGTCGATAATCTCGCGGTCGTCCATGCCGACTGATCGAAGCGCGGCGATATCGTCTGCCGTCGCTTCCGACGGGGCCGCCGACAGGCGGCGGGCAAAACTGTAGATTGCCGCATCGCGTGGGCCGAGCGCTTCAGGTTTATCGAGATAGAGCGCGGTGACCACTTCGTCGTTCTTGGTCAGCTCTGCATGCCTGCGGGCGTGAACAACGGCGCAGAATTTGCAGCCATTGACGATGGACGCACCTAATGCACCAAGCTCGCGGTCAGGGCGGGCAAGCCCGCCTTCGACATACATGATGGCGTTGAACAAGATGGTGCGGGCAAGGTAGCTCTCAGGGTCATGCGCAAGGGTGCGCACATATTCCGAAACTTTCTTGGCTGATGGCGTGACCTTCATCGCTTCAAGCTGTTCCGGCGTGGCCTCGGATAGCTCGACCGGCGCTATGTACGGATGCCAATTCAATGGCTTCAGGCGCACCGCGGAAATCATGCCGTCCTCAACAATCGCAGGCCGGTTGCCACCCGCGTCTGGAAATTGACGAAGGCGATGAGCTCGGAAAGGGCGACGATCTGAGGATTGTTCAATCCAGCTTGGGCGAGCAGGGCGATGTGGCCCGCTTCCGCCTTTTTCGGTGTCAGCGTAATCAGGTCCACATGACGTGCGATGGTCGCCAATGGCTCTTCCAAATCCGTTTCCCCCTGGGCTAAGGCCAGAAGCTGCTCAGTCGGATCGAGCTGAGCCAGCTGCACATCAAATTCGGCCATCAGGACCGGATCGGCATTCAGAGCGGCCATGCGACGGGCCAGAGCAACCCGCAAATTAGGCGCAAGCCCTTGGTCGTTTGCTGGCTGCAGGACGGAGAGGCGACATTCCTCGGCCCCCAGCACGAATTCAGGCCGAAACCGACGCGCGCTGAAAAGCGCATCGTGCGGTGATAGACCGGCGGCCTTGTCCATTGCGTCGATCACAGCGCGGCCTCCTTCTCCAACAAGGGTGTTGAATCGACCCATTCGTCGCCCAGAAGTTCGGGCGTGTCGTAAGCGATCAGGTTGGCGAAGTGGGTTTCGACATCTTCGGCAAACAGCGATGCGGCAATGCCGCGGACCAAACGGTCGGCACCCGCGCTGACGGCTGGGATATCACCGGAGACCTTGCCGTGCGTCAGCATGGCGGCGTCGTTGAAGCAGTGGATATGCGACAGCATCGGGCAGGAGCCGGGGACGCGCTCACGAAACTCGAAGGCGGGACCTAGGTCCGGTGCATCGGACATGCCTGCACGCGCCGGCCCCATGTCCGGTGTATATCGGCCATCCGACCAGGTGCGGATATGTGGCGCGATGGCTGCAAATTCCGGGCGGCCGTTGAAGTCGTTTGAAAAGCCGGTTGCCGCGATCAGGAAGTCGTAGCGCATCAGCCCCTGGGTGGTTTCGATAAGCAGGCCTCCCGCATCTTCCGTGACCGCGACGATGCCGCAGTCGAGAAAGAACCGGGCATTGGGGTGGCGAGAAACGCGAAGCGTCGATGAACGCGGCGGCGGCGTCTGGGTTGAGGCGGTGTAGTCGAAGAACTTCCACTTCCAGGCATCGGGCAATTGATGCATGCCGAGTACAACACCCGGACTGCCGATTCCGGTCAGCTTGTTGATGCGCGGCATTTCCTTGCGCCGGATCAACATGTCCACAGATCCGGCGCCCGCCTCGAGTGCGGTTGCGGCATTGTCCATGGACGAGGCACCGGCGCCGATGACCGCCACACGCTTACCTTGCAGCGCGTCGAAATCGATCTCGTCCGCAGAATGGGCCCAATAAGCGCGATCGATGCCCCTGAGGAAATCGGGCACGGCAAAACCGCCCAGACCAGAGCGGCCGGTGGCCAGAACGAGATGACGGGTGAGAACCCGGCCGGATTCCGCGCCTTCGATATCGATCGCAATCAGATCACCAACCGGTGCGACGCCGGTCATGCGCACGCCGTTGCGCACAGGCAGAGCAAGAACCTTGCGGTACCAGACCAGGTAATCCATCCACTGGCCCTTGGGGATTTTGTCCAGCGACCGCCAGGCGTCGACGCCCCATTGCGCCGTGAACCAGGCGCGGAACGTCAATTGCGGCAAGCCGAGCGACGGACCGTGCAGGGTCTTCGGCGACCGGAGTGTTTGCATGCGGGCAAACGTTATCCACGGTCCTTCGAGCCCAGCCGGCGCCGCATCATAGGCGACGACATTGGTGATCCCTGCCAGCACCAGCTTTGCCGTGGCAGCAAGTCCGCACATGCCAGCGCCAATGACCACGACATCACGGACCGGGGCGCCCTCATGCATGCGTGTGGGGACCCAGGGCTTGGCGGGCAGCTCGACAAAGTCGAGATCCTGCGCAAGCTGGGCTTCCAACGCGGCAAGGCCCGTCGATGCTGCCGGGGTGGGAGTATGCTTCATATTCCAGTTCCGTTATTTGTGCCCGACGCGGGATCGTTCACCAATTGGCTGGCCAAAGCTGGATCGAGCTTCTTGAAACCGACGATCGACCGTTCAGCCACCGCTTCGACCGCATCCATCAGCGCCTGCGCGACTGGGCGAAGGGGACGTTTTGAGGCAGCCACAACGCCCCAATAAAAGAGAACGGTTACATCGATCGGGCGAATGACGACCCCAGGCAGGGCGACGCCATAGGCCGTGAGGGGATCGATGACGGCCGCGACACCAGTATGGCGCACGATCTGCAACGCGCCGTAGGCAGTATTGGTCCGGATCACCGGGCCGGTGTCGATGCCCCGGGCAGCGAGTGCCTTGGCGACATGCAACTGAAACCGCAGCGGATTGAGCAACGTAGCCACGCGACGACCCGCAAAAGCCGAAAGCGGTATGACATCAAGTTCAGCCAGCGCATCGTCCTCCCGCACGGCAGCAACATCAGGCGCCGAATAGAGCCGTAGGACATCCAGACCGGGCGTATCGAGCGGCAGGCTTGAAAACCCGATCTCGGCACGTCCGCTGCGCACTTCCTGGGCGACGATCGAGGGAAGAAACTGCCCGAGATGCGTCTCGTGCGGAAGCTCGACACCCTTGAGCTCGGCCAGGGCCGCCGGGATCAAGCCGGTGCCGATCGCGGAGGTTGTGACAATCTGCAGGATCCGCCCACGGCCGGCGGCGATCATCTTGGCCCGCGCTGCAAGTTCGGTGAAAGACATCAACAATCGCCGCGCTTCCTCCTCGAATGCGACACCCTCTTCAGACAGCTGCACCCGTCGACCGATCCGATGCAGCAATTCGAAGCCAAGTTCGGCCTCGAGCTCCTGAATGGTGCGTGTCACCGAAGGTTGGGAACGCCCGAGCATGTCAGCCGCCTTGGTGATGCTGCCGCTGGCAGCAACCGCAAGGAAGGTCTGAAGGTCCCGGGTTTCCATGTTCTCCCTACATGCGTAATTCGTATGATTGACATCGTCTCATTCATTTTTGATATATGTCAAGCGGAAACTAATAGTCGTTGCGGCGTTTGCCGGCTCAGAGCCGGAGTCCTGATCGAAACGGCTGATGGCAACCGACGTGACTTCAATTCGGATCCTCCCGATGAAAAAACTTGTAGGCGGGGACGGCAAGGATTCTCGAACCATAAAGCCGGCGACAGGAGGAATGTTATGCGCGTGAGTATTCTGGGCGCTGGAGCAATTGCCTATGGCCTTGCGGCCTATTTGGCACAATCGGGACATACGCCAACACTTTGGTCACCGTCGGGAGACCGCACCAGAACGTTGGCGACTGGCGAATTATTGAAGGCGACGGGGGATATCGAGGCGACGGTGCCGGTGCGTATTGCCAATGATTGTAAAGATGCCATCGATCACGCGGATGTGGTGGTGATCGCGCTTCCCGCTTACGGCCACAAGATGGTGATGGATGCCGCGGTCCCTCACCTGGCAGATGGTATTCCTGTCATCGTCAGTTCGCACAGTTCGTTCGGCGCGCTGTATCTCTCCAAGCGGTTAGCCGAGCGCAAGGTCAGGTTGCCGATCGTCGTTTGGGGCACAACGCTCTTGACCGGCCGCCAGCTCGGACCAACAGAAGTCCAGGTCACTTCCATTCGCCAGAAGCTTGATGTTGCGACGCTGCCTTTCGATGCGCTCGATCAAGGGTACAAGCTTTGCACGGCCTTGTTCGGCGATCGTTTCGTCAAGCGCGATGGTCTGCTGGCAATTGCGCTCAGCAACCTCAATCCGCAGAACCATCTGGGAATTGCCCTTCTCAATCTCACACGAATGGAGAGGGCCGAGCGATGGAGCCAGGGGGGAAATGTCACTCCTGCCGTTGGTCGCTTCATCGAGGCTCTGGATGCCGAACGATTGGCCATAGCTGGCAATTTCGGTATCGCGGTTCGTACCGTCCAGGAACATTTTTCATTGTCGTTCCACGTCCCCATGAGCACCGTTTCGGAAATGAACCTGGAGATGGATCGCCAAGGTCGTGGCGGCTTTGGCCCGACGACTATCGAGAGCCGCTATATTCTCGAGGACGTTCCGTTCGGCCTGTTACCAACCGCAGTCCTGGGGAAGATCAGCGGAAATCCGGCGGTTCTCCATGAATCCGGAATTTCCATATTGTCGGCGGCTTATGGCCGGGATCTCAAGGGAGATAATGATATTCTTCCTGGGCTCGGCATCGAGAACATGACAAAGACGGATCTTGAAGCCCTTTGCCGCAAGGGGTTTTGAGCGCGCTCGCGGCCAATGCGGCGTGATTACGCTTTGAGGAAGCTAGCGCGACGCTCCTGTTACATCATTGCGAGCTGATTCTAACCAACGACATCCGAAGGGGACCAACACAGGTTGGATATTATCAAACTGTGTTGGTCCGAGTTGGCTATTTCACCTGCTTGATCTCCCCCGGCGCCAAACGGCGCCGGATAAGACGTGCCGTATCGATCACATCATGCGTTTGATGTCGGTGTACGCGCCATTCGTCTTCAGCGTCACGGTGACGTCGGCACCGGTGCGGTTGCGCCAGAACCAACCGTGATTGCCGTCAAAGGCTGCCTCAAGTACGCCCTCGTCCTCTGCAGCACCGCGTCCCTTCTCGTATGAGATGTTTTCGCCGCCGCCGTCACCATGGGTGTCGAAGTTCACCGCCGCGCCATTGGCTGTCCAAGAGTAGTTTGCCTTTGCGCCCTTGGCCATGACGAGCTTGATCTCAGCTCCTTCGCCGGGCTTGAGGGTGACCGACATTTCGTCCGTCCGCAGTTCCTGGGCAGAGGCGGAACCAATCACCAGTTCAGCGAAGACGCGCTCCAGAAGACTCGACTGCTGATCTTGGCCTGGCACTGCGGTCGGCGTGCCGTTTTGCAATTCGCGAAGGCGGTCTTGCTCGGCCTCTTCGGCGAGTTGTGTCTTGATCTCGCCCATCTCGGTGAGCTCGAGCGCTCGCCCAACGCCGGTGGGATCGATGGCGTATTCGGCCGGCAGCACGATGGTCACAAGGATGGCCGCTGCCGCGACAATGGCGATGAGGGTAGATCGGAGGAGCTGCATGGATGTCGGCAGTTCAGCGCGGGTCGGGACGTCTGTGTTGTACATGGGAGAATTCCTTTTTTGATCTTTACTTGGAGGTTCAGGAGACGACCCAGCCGGTGAGTTGATAGCCGATCAGCACAAACCCGGCGGTCATCATGATGGTGTTGGCGGTGTATGCGTGGCGCCAGAAACTGTCGGTCCGGCGCCAGTAGCCCATGACGATAAGGATAGCAGCGAGCGCCAGAAGCTGACCGACCTCAACGCCGACGTTGAAGGCAAGTAGGTTGGGCACGAGCCCGTCGGGCGAGATGTTGTATTCGATGATCTTCGTCGACAGGCCGAAGCCGTGGAAAAAGCCGAAGATCAGCGTCGCGATCTTGGTGTTCGGCTGGAAGCCGAGCCACCTCTGGAAGGCACCCATATTGTCGAGCGCCTTGTAGACGACCGACAGGCCGATGATCGCGTCGATGATGTAGCTGTTGATGCCAACGTTGAAATAGACGCCAAGCAGCATGGTCGTGGAATGGCCGAGCGCGAACAGGCTCACATAGATGCCAATGTGCTTCATCCGGTAGAGGAAGAAGATCACGCCGAACAGGAACAGGACGTGGTCGTATCCCGTCACCATGTGCTTGGCGCCGAGATAGATGAAGGGCAGCAGATTGATGCCCGTGATCTCCTGGATATAGCCCTTGTCGCCTTCGGCAACGGCATGGGCGAGGGCAGTCCACCCAAGCAATGGGAGGGTCAGGAGAGCAATGAGCACAGGAAGGGCAAACCGCCAGCGCGCGCAAGGCGTGCGTGGCGGACCCTTGTAGAAGGATCCTTGCATGAGAATTCCAATCGTCGTCGTTGAGGATGGCCGCGCGTGCGGCCGCGATCATGCGATGACGATCTGCCTGGGAGGGCGCTCAAGCCGGAAACGGATTTCTAGGTCGGCAAACGAAGGCGGGTAAACCAGCCAGCTCCGGCCTATCGGCGGTGCTGGCTGCGCGAAGCCCGGAAGCGTGCTCGCCGTTTCATGGGTGTGGTCGGCCGGATTGTGGCCGTGGGTATGACCAAAGCTCTGCTCATCGGCTTCGCCATCGTCATGGCTGTGGCCGTGTTTTCCGATCTGTGCTGTCAGCTCTGCGTGACGCGCTGCCTCGGCGGCAGCGAGCGCAATCGGGCTATGCGAGGCCGAACTACCCACTGGGGAGAGCAGCACGCCGAGAGTCATCGCGAACGCGACGATGAGACGAAAGGCTGTGCTAGGGATCCAATTCGGCATGCTTAACGATTATTCTCTAAAATCCTAACGAATGGTGGCATGCACCAGAATCGAGGCCACTTTGAGGCTTGGAATATCCTCTCGGGGGGGATAGCATCAAGGGCATGAATGAGCGTCCCCACGTCCACGAAACCCATCCTGCCATCATCAAGCGGCTGAAGCGCGCCGACGGCCATCTGCGCGGGATCGTCGAGATGATCGAGGCCGGGCGACCGTGCCTCGACATCGCCCAGCAACTTCATGCCGTGGAGAAGGCCATCGCCCAGGCCAAGAAGACGCTGATCCAGGACCACCTCAACCACTGCCTTGAAGACGTCGTCGGACCGCTGGCGCTCGAGCAGCGCCGCTCGATCGACGAGTTCAAGGATATCACCAAGTACCTGTGAGAAGCGCCATGATGGACAAAGTTCGCGATTGGTTCGGGTTCGGCCCGATGACGCAAGGCATGGGCGGCCACGGACATGATCACGGCGAGGGCGGCCATGGCCACACGCATGGCGTCATCGACCCGACGATCGCCACGACGACGCGCGGCATCTGGGCGATTAAATGGTCATTCGTCGTTCTGGCCATCACGGCGGCGCTGCAGTTGGTGGTTGTGTTCCTCTCCGGCAGCGTGGCGCTGCTGGCCGACACGATCCACAATGTCGGCGACGCGGTCACCGCCATCCCATTGTGGGTCGCCTTCATGCTGGCCCGTCGCAAACCGAGCAAGACGTTCACCTACGGGCTGGGTCGCGTCGAAGATCTGGCCGGCATTCTGATTGTCCTCATCATCTTGTTCAGCGCCATCGTTGCCGGCTACGAGGCGATCGACCGGTTGATCAATCCGCAGCCGATCGCATTTCTTGGCTGGGTCGCCATAGCCGGCATTATAGGTTTCTTAGGCAACGAGGCCGTTGCAGTGTTCCGTATCCGGGTCGGCCGCGAGATCAACAGCGCGGCGCTGATCGCCGACGGCTACCATGCGCGCACCGACGGCTTTACCAGTCTGGCGGTTGTGCTGGGTGCTATCGGCGTATGGCTGGGGTTTCCGCTGGCCGATCCGATCATCGGGCTCTTGATCACGGTGGCCATCTTCGCGATCGTCTGGCAGTCTTCGAAGGCAGTCCTCACGCGCATGCTCGACGGTGTCGAGCCCGGCATCGTCGATGAAATCCATCATGCCGCCGAGCATGTGTCCGGTATCGAACGTGTCCAAAGCGTGCAGGCGCGCTGGATCGGCCATCGCCTGCATGCCGACGTCGCCATCAGTGTCGCCGACGCGGCGACGGCCAAGGACGTGATGGGCGTCACCGAAGCCCTCAAGGAGGAACTGTTCGCCCACTTGCCGGCGTTGGCTGAAGCGAATGTTCGTCTGGAGAGTTCGGCCGGGTCTGCCGCGACGGGCACGGAACCCTCTCACTCACATGGTCATCATGCGCCGGAGCCCTTCAAGGTCGACTGCGATCTGGCTGCCGGGACATTGGAAATCGTCGACACGCCGGCTGGCGAGCGGATGCGGCTGACCATCGACCGGCATGCCGACGATCTGATGGCAACGGTGATCATCGATAGGCCTGGCGGGCCGGAGACGCTTCGCCTCGAACCCATCGCCGACAACCATCATCGCCTTGAGAGCACCGTGGCTCCTGCTGAGCCGCATGAGTTCCAGGCGAGGCTGGTCTTGGCCGCGAAGGGTCGCGAGCAGGTGCTGCCGTTCAAAATGGTCGAGCCGGAAGGCCACCATCACTGAGATCAGGCCCGCCATTCAATCGCCACAGATCAACGACCCATCGCTCCTCCAAGAAGACAGACATATGCTGCAAGTCCTTGCCAATCGCACTTATCGCCATCTTTTCCTGGCCCAGGTCATCGCCCTGATTGGCACTGGCCTTGCCACCGTGGCGCTCGGGCTGCTGGCCTATGACCTTGCCGGCGCCGATGCCGGCGCGGTGCTCGGCACGGCGCTTGCCATCAAGATGATCGCCTATGTCGGCGTGGCGCCCGTTGCCGCCGCGTTCGCCGAGCGCCTACCACGCCGTACCATGCTGGTTTCGCTCGACCTCATCAGGGCAGGGGTTGCCGTATTCCTGCCCTTCGTCACCGAAGTCTGGCAGATATATCTTCTCATCTTCATCCTGCAGTCGGCGTCAGCCGGCTTCACCCCGACCTTCCAGGCTTCGATCCCTGACGTGCTGCCCGAAGAGAAGGACTACACACGGGCCTTGTCGCTCTCGCGACTGGCCTACGACCTGGAAAGCGTCGTCAGCCCCCTCCTCGCGGCGGCGCTGCTTTCGGTCATAAGCTTCCATAGCCTGTTCGCCGGCACGGTTGTCGGGTTCCTGGCGTCAGCGGCGCTGGTCGTCTCCGTGGTGCTGCCCAGCCCGCAGCCCTCCGAGCCGCGCGGCATCTATGAACGCACGACGGGCGGGATCCGCATCTATCTGACGACGCCGCGTTTGCGCGGTTTGCTGGCCCTTAATCTTGCCGTCGCGGCGGCCAGCGCCATGGTGATCGTCAACACGGTGGTCCTGGTGCAGGCAAAATTCGACCTCTCCCAGAGCGACACGGCATTTGCCCTTGCCGCCTTCGTGGCGGCTCGATGATCGCGGCGCTGGTCCTGCCGCGGCTGCTGGACGGCATCCCGGATCGGGTTGCGATGTTGTCAGGCGCCGGCCTGCTGGTTGCCGGCGTGTTCGCAGGGCCGTTTGCCATCAGCTATCAGCTGCTCTTGCCGCTCTGGTTCGTGCTCGGGCTCGGCTATTCGCTGGCGCAGACCCCGTCTGGGCGGCTGATCAAGCGCTCGGCCGATCCCGTCGACCGGCCGGCATTGTTTGCCGCGCAATTCGCGCTTTCGCACGCCTGCTGGCTCATCACCTATCCGATCGCCGGACTCGTCGGCGCGGCGATGGGCCTGCCCTTCACCTTTATCCTGCTTGGCGTCATTGGCGCCGCGGCACTCTTTGCCGCGATGTGGTTGTGGCCGCGTCACGATCCCGACGTTCTCAGCCACGCCCATGACGATCTGTCTGACGGGCATTCGCACCTCGAGGACGCCGTCTGGACCGAAGCAGGCTTCGAGCATGCGCATGGTTATGTCGTTAACGATAGGCACCCAAAATGGCCGAAAGCGAGCTGAGCGGCCCCAATGCTGGGAGATGTTGGTGCCTTCGGCGCGCTGTTCCTCACCGCGTTCGCCGCAGCGACAATTCTGCCGCTGCAGTCAGAGGCGGTGCTGGCCGGCCTGCTGCTGACCGGAAGCCAGTCACCGGCGGCGCTGATCCTGGTCGCGACGATCGGCAACGTGCTTGGTTCGGTTGTCAACTGGCTGCTCGGCCGCTGCATCGACCGCTTTCGCGACCGCAAATGGTTTCCGGTCAAGCCCACTGCGCTCGATCGCGCCGCGGCGCGCTACCGCCGTTGCGGACGATGGAGCCTGTTGCTGAGCTGGGTTCCCGTCATCGGCGATCCGCTGACGATGATGGCCGGTGTTCTGCGCGAGCCGCTCTGGAGCTTCGTTGCGATCGTCACGATGGCGAAAGCCGGCCGCTATCTCGCGCTCTCGGCGGCGGCGCTGAACTGGCTGTAGGCCGCAACCGCGACCAAGTGGGTCGCTGGGGTAAAACTCTCAAACGGTTTTCCGACTTTATGTCTTATGTCTATACAAATTAGCAAGCGTGCACATGATCGTTGCCAATCAAACAAAAAGGGGAACTAACATGATGACTCTCGACCGCCGCAATTTCCTGGCCTCCACAGCCGGCCTGGCCTTCATTGCCGCGTTTCCACGCGCCGCGTACTCGGAGGGGCATGAAACGTTGAAGGTCGCCATTGCCGCCGAAACCGGCGATCTCGACCTGCTGCAAAACGTCTCCACGCTGAGTTCCTACACGGTCGTGTTCGACGCCCTCATACACTATGGCCAGGACGGCGCGCTCGAGCCCGGGCTCGCCACCAAGTGGGCTGTCGCCGGCGACCAGCTTTCGATCGCCTTCGACCTGCGCGAAGGTGTTGCCTTCAGTGACGGCACGCCCTTCGATTCGACCGCCGCGGAATGGAATCTCAAACGCTGGCTGGGCGTCGCGGATTTCTCATGGATCGGTGTGTCCGACGCATTCGACAGCATCGTCACCGATGGACCCAGCAAGTTGACGATCAAGCTAAAGCGTCCGGTGCCCGCCGCCTTGCTGGAGCTCACCATAGTGCGTCCGGTGCGCTTCCTGTCGCCGAAGGCGGTCGACGCCGGCGGCAAGCAGACCGCTCCGGTCGGCACCGGACCGTGGATCGTCGAAAGCTACGATTCCTCCGGCACCGTGCTGGTGCGCAACGACAAATACTGGGGCGAGAAGCCACTGTTTGCTCGCATGGAACTGAAGGTGGTTCCCGACGAACTCGCCCGCGCCAACGCGCTGCGTTCCGGCGACCTCGACGTGATCGGCGGCGACTGGGTGGCGACGCTGTCGCCGCGCCGCGCCCGCGCGCTTGAAAAGGACGGCATGAAAGTGGTGGCCGAGGCCGGCACCGCAACCATGCTGCTCGGTTATTCGCCGAAGGCCAAGATGATGGCCGACAAGGCCGTGCGCGAGGCCATCTATGTCTCGGTCGACCGCGCCGCGATCGCCAAGGTGTTGTTCGAAGGCTACGCAGATCCGGCGGCGGATCTCTTTCCGACCAACGTGCCTTCCTCGGGCAAGCGGCATAACGTGCCGGTACGCGACGTCGCCGCGGCCAGGAAAATCCTTGCCGATGGCGGTTGGAGCGAAAGCGGAGGCGCCTGGAGCAAGGAGGGCGCGCCGCTGGCGATCGATTTCCTCGTATCGGAGGAATCGCTGCCGGGTTCGCGCCGCATCGCCGAGATGATCCAGGGTCAGCTGTCCGAGGTCGGCTTCCAGGTTCAGGTCTCGTCAGTCGACAACGCCACCATGCACGACCGTCGCCCGGCGTTCGAATATGATCTTGCCTTCTTCACCACCTATGGCGCGCCCTATGATCCGCACGGCACGCTCGGCAACGCGTTCGTATCCACCGCCGACAGCGGGCCGGACGGCAAGATCTATGTTTCCCCGGAGCTTGATGGCGTGGTCAAGGCCGCGCTCGAAGCGAGCGGCGACGAACGCGAAGCCAAGATGCAGGCGCTCTACGACTGGCTGCACGACAACCGGGCGATCTGCCCGCTCGTTGTCAGCCAGCGGCTGTGGGCGCACAATCCTCGCGTCGAGAACTTCGCGCTTCCCGCGACGGACTACGACCTGCCGTTCAAGGCGATCACGCTGAAGGCCTGAACGCCTCGAATCTCCTGGGGGAGTTCCGATGAGACGCACGATTCTGCGAAGGATGTTGCTTGCCTGTCTGCTTGTCGTGGCGGCATCGGCATTGACCTTTACAATGGTTGCCGCGGCGCCGGGCAACGTCGCCGCGCTCATGGCCGAGCGTGCGGCAGGCCCGGGCGCGGATGCCGAAATGATCAAGAAGATCGGCGAGGACCTCGGGCTCTATGATCCGCTGCCGGTCCGCTACGGCCGATGGCTTTTCAGCGCTATCACCGGCGATCTCGGCGTCTCGCTGCGCACCGGCAAGCCGATCGCGCAGGAATTCGCCGCCAGAATCCCGATGACGGCGGCGCTGCTTGCGGGCGGCGGCATTCTCGCCTTTTTCCTGTCGCTGGCGCTCGGCGTTGCCGGTGCGGTCAGCAATGGTGGCGCGTTGGACCGGTTCCTCCACGCCTTCTCGCTGGTCGGCGCCTCGACGCCGAACTTCTTCGTGGCGGCGCTGCTGGTCATCGTCTTTTCGGTGATGCTGGGCTGGCTGCCCACCTTCGGCGTCGGCGGCTTCACCTCGTGGCTCTTGCCGTGGGTGACAATCGCCCTGTTTCCGGCATCGGTGCTGAGCCGCGTCGTCCGCGTCAACCTCCAGGAGGCCATGTCGCGACCCTTCGCCACGACGGGCTTCGCGAAGGGCTACACGAGGACACAGGTGCTGATGCGCGAGGCTCTGCCCAACATCGCCATCCCGTTCCTGACCACCTTCGGCGCCCAGTTCACGCTGATGATCATCGGTTCGATCGTGGTTGAAACGGTGTTTGCGCTGCGCGGCGTCGGCGCCTTCTTTATCGATGCAATCCGCTTCCGCGACTTCGTCGGCATGCAGTCGGTTCTGTTGCTGTTCGTGGTGTTCTTCGTTGTCGTCAACCTGATGGTTGACGTGATCTGCATGTTTGTCGACCCGCGCATGCGTAGGGCGAGAGGAGCTTGATCCGATGAACACTTCCTTGTTCAGGAGCATGAAGGACTGGCCCTGGCTGGTGCTGCTGCCAGTCGTCTTCTTTGTCGCGGTCGGTGTGCTCGGTCCCTCGATCATGCCTTACGATCCCGGCGCGCAAGACTACGACGTCACGCTTGCGGGACCGAGCTGGGCTCACTGGCTGGGCACCGACTATCTCGGCCGCGATATTCTGAGCCGCATCATCGGCGGCGCCCGCATATCGCTGGTGGCGATGGTGATCGTGCTGGTGGCCGCACTTGCCATCGGCGTCAGCATCGGTTCGTTCGCCGGTTATGTCGGCGGGCGCGTCGAGCTGGTGTTGATCAGCCTCATCGACATCGCGCTGGCGCTGCCAAGCTTGGTGATCGCGCTGGCGCTGATCGGCATTCTCGGCACCGGCTACTGGTCGATGATCACGGCGCTGACGCTGGCGTGGTGGGCGAACTATGCCCGCATGAGCCGCGCCGTGGTCACCGCCGAATTGCAACAGCCCTATATCGAAGCGGCAAGGGTGATGGGCGCCAGCCATCTGTGGATCTTTGTGCGCCATATCCTGCCGCATGTCCTGGCCCTCGTCGTGGTCTATGCCAGCGCCGATGCTGGCGCCCTTGTCCTGGCCATCGCGACGCTGAGCTTCCTCGGCCTGGGCGTCGCGCCGCCGGCGCCGGAATGGGGCCAGATGCTGGTCGACGGCATGAGCTACATTGAGGAATACCCGAGGCTGGTCGTCCTTCCGGGCCTTGCGCTCACTTTGGTGGTGGTCAGCTTCAATCTGCTGGGCGAGACCTTCGCGTTGCAAAAGGTGCCGAGGCCGGTGCGCGGCGGTTTGCTGCGCAAGCGTCGCAAGGCGCGCGCCGTTGAGGAAGCGGAGCGGAACGCCGTCGAAACGGGAACAGCCGCGCCATGAGCGACGAGCCGATCTACTCCATAGAAAACATGGTCATTGATCTCTACGCCACGACCGTTTCCGTGCGCGCGGTCGATGGGGTGTCGTTCAACGTCCGTCCCGGCGAGACAGTCGCCGTCGTCGGCGAGAGCGGTTCGGGCAAGACCGTCATGACGCTTGGGCCGCTCGGCCTGCTGCCCGAGGGCGTCACCGTCGACATCAAGGGATCGGCCCGAGCCGAAGCGAGCGAACTGGTCGGAATGGAGTCCAGGCGCTTGTCTGACCTTCGCGGCCGCTATTTCGGCGTCATTTTCCAGGACCCGATGAGCGCGCTGAACCCGATGCTGAAGATCGGACCGCAACTGGCGCGCCAGGCGCGCCGCTTTGCCAATCTCTCGCATGCGGATGCCCGCAAGGAAGCGGTCTCGCTGCTCGCCCGCACCGGCATCCCTGACCCGGAAGACCGCTACGATCGCTATCCGCATGAAATGTCTGGCGGCATGCTGCAGCGCGCCATGATCGCACTGGCCCTGGCAAGCCGGCCGCGCGTGCTGATCGCCGACGAGCCGACCACTGCGCTGGACGCCACGGTGCAGGCGCAGATCCTGGAGCTCATCCGCCAGATCCAGCGCGAGGAAGGCATCGCGGTCGTGCTGATCACGCACGACATCGGCGTCGTCGCCTCGGTCGCGGACCGGGTCATGGTGCTCTATGCCGGGCAGGTGGCGGAGGAGGGGACCGCGATGGATGTGCTGACGCGGCCGACGCATCCCTATACACGCGGGCTGCTTGCCTCTGTACCGGATTTCCGCGCCGACGAACGCGCCGCGACCAAGGAAATACCAGGTTTGCCGCCGAACCAGATCAGGCTGGAGCCGGGCTGCCGTTTCGCTGCCCGCTGCGAACTGGTTGAGCCCGAATGCCGCGTGCATCGGCCGCCGCTCCAGACGATCTCGACGGGCGGGACGCCGCACAAGGTGGGATGCCCGGTGGTGCTGAGGCGGGAAGGGATAGCAATCCATGGCTGACATTGCGGCGATTGAGGTCAAGGGCCTGAAGGTCCATTTCGCCAACCGCTCCGGAACAGGCGCCGTGCGGGCGGTCGACGGCATCGACCTGACCATTCCGCGTGGTGCCTTCCATGGCATCGTTGGCGAATCCGGTTGTGGCAAGACCACGCTGGCTCGCAGCGTCGTCGGCCTGCAGAAGGAGACTGAGGGTACGGTGCTGATCTCGGGGCGGGATCGCGCCCAGTGGCTGAAGTCGGACCGCAAATCGTTCAGCCGCGAGGTCCAGTTCGTCTTCCAGGATCCGCTGGGCTCGATGAGCCGTCGCCAGACCGTCTACCAGACGCTGGAAGAGCCGCTGCAGATCCATCGCCTCGGATCTCCGGCCGAGCGCCGGCGCCGTATTGGCGAGCTGCTGGATCTGGTGGCGCTGCCAGCGACCGTGCTCGACCGCCTGCCGCGTTCGCTTTCCGGCGGCCAGCGCCAGCGCGTTTCGATCGCTCGCGCGCTTGCGCTGAAGCCATCGATCCTGGTTTGCGACGAACCGCTCAGCGCGCTTGACGTTTCGATCCGGGCGCAGATCGTCAACCTGTTCACATCATTGCAGAAACAGCTTGGCCTTACCATCGTCATCGTTGCGCATGACCTGGCGATCGTGCGCGAGGTCTGCTCAAACGTGACGGTGATGTATCTTGGCCGCATCGCGGAAGCCGGCGTGACGCGGCCGCTGTTTCGCGAGCCGGCCCATCCCTACAGCCAGGCACTGCTTTCGGCGGTTCCTTCGCCGGATCCTCGTATCGAGGCCGGCCGTCGCCGAATCATCCTCGCGGGCGACCCTCCAAGCCCCAGCGCGCCGCCACCGGGATGCCGCTTCAACACCCGCTGTCCTGTGGCGATCGATGTCTGCCGGACCGAGGAGCCGATGTTGCGCTCGGTGCCGCATGGCGGGGTCGCGGCCTGCCACCTGGCCGACGGCGAGCGGCGGCCGGTGATTTGAGTGCCGACTTGATCTGCCCTCGTTGCCCGCTACTTCAGGCCGCCGCCGGCTTCGTGACGGGTGGCCAGCTATGGGTCTCCGCCTTGCGTCGTGAGGCCCAGGCATAAAGCGCATCGTAAATGACGAAGCCGTGCTTCAGGATCTCGTGGTCGTCGGGCGTCACGTCCCGCAGCCCCATGGAGATCGCGAGCAGTCCTGCAGACTGTGGCGTGAGATCGTGCCGATCCGTGTCGGCGCCGCGCACGATCGCGGCAATGGTCACGATCGCCGGGTCGCGATCGAGGCCGAATTTCGAGACGAAGGTGTCGAAGCTGCAACCGTCGCCGACATGGGTGAATTCGACGCCGGGCACGTCGTAGGGTGTCGCGCCCGCTTCCTGGGCAACACGGATCACCTGATCAGGTGCCGCGAACAGGAAATCAGGTTCCTTGTCGATGAAGCGTGCAATCAGCCAGGGGCAGGCGATGCGGTCGATGACCGGGCGTTCACGGGTAACCCATTTCATGACGCAATCCTTTCTTCGCTCATCACCAGAGGGACGGTTGGCGCGCCGATGGCGTGCCAGGCGGCGATGCCGCCTGAGAGCGCCGTTGCATCGACGCCGCGGCGACGCAGTTCGGCGACTGCGTCGCCGCTGACCTGGAAGCCGTAGACGCAATAGACGATGACAGGCCTGTCCCTCGGCAGTTCATCGGCCCAATCGGCAATGGTCTCGGGAGCGCGGAGCTTGGCGCCCGGCAGCATATCGCTGCGTTTTGCCAGATCGTCGGCCAGGCAGACGTCGAGCACGACCAGATCTTCGCCCTGGTCGAGTCGGGCCCGCAGTTCCTCTGGCGCAACAGTTGGAACCTTATTGTCCGATGCAGGTCCTGTTGAAGGATCGCGCTGCGCGACAGCCCGCCGGTGGCGGGCGGCAACCCGCTCCCAATGGATGTTCTTCATGAACGCGTCGACATAGGCGCCAGCCTTGGCGCCAAAATCGAGGTGGTAGGCATGTTCGTACATGTCGAGCGCGAGGATCGGCATGCCGCCGGCGAGACAATTGGTGTGATCCGCCGCCCATTGAATCGTCAGCCGATCGCGGCGCTCCGACCAGGTCAGCAGCGTCCATCCCGAGCCTCCGGCCTGCGCCTTAGCACAAGCCATGAACTTGGCGCGCCATGCCGCCACGCTGCCGAAGTCGCGCTCCAGTGCTGCGGCAAGATCGCCTCCGGCATCGCCGGAACCACCGAGCCCATCGAAATAGATCTCGTGCAGGATCGCCGAATTTGCCGCGACCAGCTCTTCGCGCTTCAACCCGTTGATGTCGAAGACGGGTGCTGCGCCCCAGTCGAGTTCATCGAGCCGCTGTTCGATAGCGTTGAGGCGGCGAACCGCACCGCCGTAATTGTTTTCATAATGGCTGGCCAGCAGGCGTTCGGACAGTCCGACGAGCCTGGGCGGCTTGAACGGCAGCGGCATGATCTGGTGCGGCATTGGATTTCCTCGCTCGGCGGCACGGCCATCCGTGAGCAGGCGCACGTTATGCCCAAACGAGAAATGATACAAGTGTTGCATCTTGCTCAGACGTTTGATACCGGTCACTTATGGGCGAGAGGGGATCGATCCCAGCTGCGCCGGGTATTCCACCAAGGACGAGGAGCGAACCATCTGCGGCTGAACCGCAGTCCTCAGGGGCGGCACGCCTTGGGTGGTTGCCACCACCGATGTCGCTTCCGAAAGGCCCGCGGTCACCTCGACGCGACCGTTGTCGGTGACACCAGCCTTGATGGCGAGGCGTGTGATGCGATTGTCCGTAACTGTGTACACGAAGGTGCCGTCGCCACTACTTCCGGGGCCTCCATTCCTGCCGGACGACGTTCGAGGGGCGCCACATGAGCTTTCTTTCTTCGCCCGGAAGTGCGCTGGGGCGCTTCGACAACCGACGATGAGCTTCGCCCGCATTGAAGTATGGTGTCTCTGCGGATTTTGGCCATTTAGTATGGTTTGCGCATGAGTCATGATACAAGTGTTGCATCTAATTCAGTCCATGATACGGTTCACTTATGAGTGAGGGGCAATCGCAGGAGCAGCGCTGGCTGCTCCTGATTTATCAGCTGCCAAGCAAGCCCGCCTATTTCCGGGTGAAGATCTGGCGACGGTTGCAAGGCATCGGCGCGGTCGCAGTCAAAAGCACCGTTTACGCCCTGCCGGCGAATGCCGAGATGCAGGAGGATTTCGAATGGCTTCTGAAGGAGATCGTCGCCGGCGGCGGCGAGGCCATGATTTGCGAGGCGCGCCTTGTCGACGGTCTGTCGGACGCGCAGGTGCGGGCGATGTTCGACGCGGCCCGTGATGCCGACTATGCGGAGATCGCTGGGGAAGCGCGCGAGCTGGCTGCAGCGATTGGGGCCGACGCGACATCGGAAAAACACGCAGAAGCGCGTCCGCAACTTGGTCGCTTGCGCAAGCGGCTCACTGAAGTGGTGATGATCGACTTTTTTGGTGCCAGCGGTCGCCTCACGATCGAGGGACTGATCGCCGAACTTGAAACACAGCTTACAGAGGACAAGGCCATGACCAAGGAACCGAAGAAGGCCGCCGAGCCGAGCGAGCTCAAGGGCCGAATCTGGGTCACGCGCCGGGACGTGCATGTCGACCGCATCGCCTGCAGTTGGCTGATCCGCCGGTTCATCGATGCTGACGCGATCATCCGCTTCGTAGCGGGCAAGGGATACGTGCCAAAGGAGGGGGAATTGCGCTTCGACATGTTCGAAGGCGAAATCACCCATGAGGGCGATCGCTGCAGCTTCGAAGTTCTGCTTACCCGCGCCGGCATCAATGATCCGGCACTCCAGGCCATCGCCGAGATCGTCCATGACATCGACCTCAAGGACAACAAGTTCGGTCGCGAGGAGGCGACTGGGATTGCCAGTCTGATTGCAGGCATCGCCATGGCGAACGAGAGCGACGAACAGCGGATCGCGCAGGGCGCTCCTGTCTTCGACAACCTCTATCAGTATTTCCGCAAGAAACGCGGATGACCGCAGGGACTCAAACTATGGCCAATCTGGAGCAGTCCGTCACGACGCCGCCATCTCTGGCCGAAACCCACGACCATGACATTTCGTTTGCGGACGCCATGCGAGTATGGGCCCGCGTTGCAATGCTCAGCTTCGGCGGCCCGGCCGGCCAGATCGCCATGATGCATCGGATCGTCGTTGAGGAAAAGCGCTGGATCGGCGAGACGAGATTCCTGCATGCGCTCAACTACTGCACGCTGCTGCCCGGTCCGGAGGCGCAGCAATTGGCCATCTATATTGGCTGGCTCATGCACAAGACCAAAGGCGGCCTCGTCGCGGGAATCCTGTTCGTGCTGCCAGGCGCGGTCGCCATCATGGTCCTGAGCTGGATCTACGCCATCTTCGGCAACGTTGGCGCTATCCAGGCGCTCTTCTTCGGCCTGAAGGCGGCGGTTCTGGCCATCGTGCTCGAAGCGGTCCTGCGGATCGGCAGGAGGGCGCTCAGGAACAATGTGATGGTCGGCCTCGCTGCGGCAGCCTTCATCGCCCTGTTCTTCTTCCATGCACCGTTCCCGCTGGTCATCCTGGTTGCGGCCGTGATCGGCTACGTCGGGGGCAAGATGGGTTGGGCCGCATTCCAGCCAGGCAATGGACATGGCAAGCTTGGTGGCAAGCAGGTCGATGATGTCGACTCGGCGCTTGGCGAAGGGATGCCGGCGCATGCCCGGCCATCCATCGAATGGTCGCTGAAGATTGCGGCGGTGTTTCTGCTGCTATGGTTCGTTCCGGTCCTTTTCTTGTTGCTGTTTCTTGGGCAAGGCAATGTCTTCACCGACATCGCCATCTTCTTTTCCAAGATGGCGGTGGTGACGTTCGGCGGGGCCTATGCGGTGCTTGCCTATGTCGCCCAGCAAGGAGTCGAGCACTATGGCTGGCTGAAGCCTGGAGAAATGCTGGATGGCCTCGGCATGGCCGAAACAACGCCGGGTCCGCTGATCATGGTCACTCAATTCGTTGGTTTCATGGGAGCATTCCGGGAGCCGGGGGTTCTTAACGCGTTGGTCGCTGGAACGCTCGGCGGCCTTCTGACGACGTGGGTGACCTTCGTCCCGTGCTTCCTGTGGATATTTCTCGGCGCGCCGTACATAGAGACGATGCGCAGCAACAAGGCCCTGTCAGCCGCACTGTCGACCATCACGGCAGCGGTGGTTGGAGTGATCCTGAACCTCGCGGTGTGGTTCGCGCTTCATGTCCTGTTTCGCGATTTGCATGAGATCGGCTTGCTGGGCATGAGGCTCGACGTGCCAGTCCTCGGTTCCCTCAACATTCCGTCTCTCGTACTGACCCTCGGTGCGATGCTGGCGGTATTCCGCTTCAAGGTCGGCGTGATCCCGATGCTAGCGGCATGTTCGATCCTGGGCGTGCTTTTCGGCGTCGCGGCGGGCTCGGTCTAGGGCGATCTTTCTGCTCGGATGCGAGCATCGCAGTCTATTTCGTATCGGGGCTGCCTGATGGGCGAGCAAGTAGGAGGCGAGGTATAATGGGCACGAGGCGAGTGGCTTTGGTCTGGCGCGGTGACCGGGAGGCGCGTCGCACGGCGACACCGCAGAACAACCGGTTTCATCGCGTGTTCGAGGAACTCGCTGCGATCGGTGTTCACGCCGAACCGGCCGTTTATGACGAAGAGTTTGCCGAGGAGGTTCGGACCCAGCTCCTGGCGACGGACGGCGTGCTGGTCTGGGTCGATCCCTTGCACGAGGGAAAAACCCGTGCGGTGCTTGACCCGCTGCTGCGCGACGTGGCGGCACGCGGCCCCTGGGTGAGTGCACATCCAGACGTGATCCTGAAAATGGGCGTGAAGGAAGTTCTGCACCGTACGAAGCATCTCGGATGGGGAACCGATACTTACCTCTACGGCTCCGCCGAGGCTTTTCGCGAGGCGTTTCCGGAGCGGCTTCGAACGGCCGGTCCACGGGTGCTGAAGCAGAACCGCGGCAATGGCGGCCAGGGAGTATGGAAGGTCGAGCTGATCGGTTCGCTTCCTGGCGGAGAGCCGGCGGTTCGGGTGCTGCACGCGCGACGCGGCAGTACGCCGGAAGAACTCGCACTGCCGGATTTCATGGCGCGCTGCGAGGTGTATTTGACACCCGATGGCTGCATCGTGGATCAGCCATTCCAACCGCGTTTACCCGACGGGATGATCCGCTGTTACATGGGCGCCGACAAGGTGGTCGGCTTTGGCCACCAGTTCATCAAGGCCCTAATCCCGCCACCTCCTGAAGGGCCAGATTCCGAGGCTGCGCAACCAGGGCCGCGGATAATGCATCCCGCCACGGCCGAACCGTTTCAGTCGCTGCGGACCAATATGGAAACCGGGTGGACGCCGCAAATGATGGCTGTGCTAGGCGTCGATGCCAGGTCGCTGCCGATCATTTGGGATGCCGATTTTCTCTACGGACCACGGACTGTGTCAGGTGAAGACACGTATGTGCTTTGTGAGATCAACGTCAGCTCGGTCTTTGCCATCCCCGATCAAGCGCCGGCCGAAATAGCTCGACTCGTTGCCATGCGATTTTGAATCGACGAAGATTGGCGGTCCGGGGGCTCTGGCCGAACGCGGTTCGGCGGTCAGTCCGATGGTCGCCGGACCCCTGCTTGCCGTTTCCGGTTTCGGCTGACCAATTCTCGTCGCCGGTGGCTTGAACACCATCTACGAAATCCTTTGCTCATGACGTTTCGCAAGATTCGGCCGCCCGAGGAACGTTAGCCTCAACCGGCGCGAGATCTGGATTTGGAAGGTCTTGCTAGGGTGACCGCCCCGGAAGAGCTGAACCCGCCATCCGCTGGAACAGGTCGTCGACCTGGGCCGGCGATAGGCTGGAGTCCTCGGCGATCCACCAGGCAAGCACCGAGAGAAAGGCTCCCGATATGAACTGGACGACGAATTCCAGCGGCACGCCCGCGTCGCCGATCCGCTTGCCAGACAGTTCGGTTCGCACTGCGCGCCGTATGCGTTCACGCAATTGATCGTGGATCGTGTCGCCGCTGCTCGCAAGTAGCGCTTTGTGAAGCGACCGGAACGCCCGCGCGTGCTCGAACATCGGCAGGCTGAATTCGAACAGGCGATTGCCTGTCTTTTCGTCTGCCGACACGCGCCTGCTCAGCGACAGCAGATGCGCCTCAAGGGCCGCGCTGCGCAATTCGTCCTTGCCGGCATAGTGCGTATAGAAGGTCGACCTGCCGACATCAGCTTTCTGGCAGATGTCTTCCACGGTGAGAGCCGCATAGCCGCACTCTGGGATCAGAGCAATCAGCGCGTCCTGCAGCATGGCGCGCGTGCGCGCGACACGACGGTCGATCGTACCCCTGTCGTCGGGCCGCTCGATTTTAATGGTCATT
This sequence comes from Mesorhizobium sp. P160219, assembly GCF_057786095.1. Lineage (NCBI taxonomy): Bacteria > Pseudomonadati > Pseudomonadota > Alphaproteobacteria > Hyphomicrobiales > Phyllobacteriaceae > Mesorhizobium > Mesorhizobium sp. P160219. The sequence goes on along the minus strand of NZ_JBYNWG010000001.1, from coordinate 6,089,291 downwards.
GCTCTTTCCACCGTGCGGTTTGGGACGTTCAGCGGTCCGTTGTCCAGCAACAGCGCTAATGGACAATCTGTCCAGTATGATACGCCGAGTCCAGAAGCTCAAGAATGCCTTGAGCACTCCGGAAACGGACGAGGAGGCAAAAGGAAATGCACCAATTTGGTCATCGGGCTGGAAACGGACAGCATTCGCGAAAGGGTGTTATTATGCTTGCCGTGCTCGTCAAACTGTCGCTGGTCAGCGGTTTTCTACTAATGCTTCATTTCGGGGACGGCTATCTCAATGCCGGTGCTTGGACGGCTGCAGTCCACGGCCTCATCCTCGCTGCGGTCGCGGCATTCGCACTCTGGGGCGGCTTCCATCACATGCGGACTGCCGGCGCGCATGGCGCCGGCGAAAGGGGCATCGGCATCGTCCTGCATAGGGCGGTCGGCTATGACCTGCTTGCGCGCGTCCTGACTTGGGGCCGCGAGGACCGGTTCCGTGAATTCATGCTGCGTCTGGCAAGGCTCCAGCCCGGCGAGGCGATGCTCGATGTCGCCTGCGGTACGGGCACGCTTGCCATAGCCGCGAGACGGTTGGTCGGAGCGGTCGGACGCGTCACGGGCGTCGACGCATCGGTCGAAATGGTCGAGAGGGCGCGCGTCAAGGCTACGCGAGCCGGCGTTGATCTTACCTTCGTCCAGGCGACGGCCCAGGAACTTCCCTTCGAGGATGGCCAATTCGACATCGTGATCGGTACGCTCATGCTGCATCACCTGCCGAAACCCGACCGATCGACCTTCTTCCGTGAAGCGGAGCGGGTTCTGAAGCCGGGAGGCCGACTGCTGCTGATCGACTTCGGAAGGCCGCTGCACGAATCCAGATTGCCGAGGCTCCATCGGCACGGGCATATCGACATGAATGCGGTCGGAACTCTACTGGTCGAGACAGGCTTCAGGGTCGACGATACCGGCGCCGTCGGGACCATGAACCTCGATTATGTGCGCGCGACCACGGACAAGATCCTGCCTGCCTGAGCGCGGCATGCCGCGGCGACCGGACCGGGCGCGCCGCCGCCAGGAACACGCGCGGGCCGGTAGTCGCGGGCCGCGCTGCATTGCGTGCGTAGCCGCCGCGGCGCTATCTTGCCGATTGGCTATCCCGGCCTGCTTCGATACGCGAGTCTACCGAATGCCCAAGACCTACTTGTCCTTGACGCTTGCGGCCGCATGGTTGGCATCACCGCTTGCGCATGCCGATGGCGTCGACCGGGCGCTGGATGCCTTCCACGCGACATGCCTGGCGCACGGCCCCGACTTCGAGCGAACCGCGACATTGGCAAAGACGCGCGGATGGACGCCGCTCGTCGACGGCGCGGCACTTGCTCCTGTGGATGCCATGAAGGCGTTCCGCGGATGGCAGGTCACCGGCGACGACCTTCCGGCCGGAACGATGGTCGCGGTGACCAGGGCTACCATGGACGGCAGGTCCGTCCAGACCTGCTCGCTCAAGCTTTTCGATGTCGACCGCGCCGAGTTTGAAAAACGGTTCTTCCACCGCACCGACGCCGAAAAAATCGGCGAGGAGAGGAAGGGCAGGCAGGTTTCCCGGCTGTTCATACTGATCGCGGGCAATCGCAAGCAGCTCGTGCATTTGACGTCGCCAGCCGTTCGGAGCACAGCGAACGCCATCATAGCAAGTTCGATCGTCGATGATTGAAAAGGCTTCGCGGGCCGCGTCCCAATTTAGCCTGCTTGCGCTGCCAGATCACTCGGTTGGCGCGCAATGACGAGAAAGCGAGCGCAAATGCGACTGACCAGCACGATTTTTGGCATGGCGCTCCTGCTCGCCTCCACCGTCGCGGTCGGCGCTCATCCTCATGTCTTCGCGGAAGCCCGTTTGGACCTAACGGTTGGCGCTGACAAGTCGGTCAAGTCGCTCAAGCATCTCTGGCGGTTCGACGAGCTCTTCTCCTCGACGGTGCTGATGGAGTTCGACAAGAATTCCGACCTTACTCTGGACGCCGAAGAACTCGACGCCGCCGCCCTCACCATCCATGCCTCACTGGAAGAATACAATTATTTCCAAATGGTCACTGTGGAAGGCAAGGACGTGGCGATGACGCCGCCGGCGAGGCTGGTCACTAGCTACGAGAACAATCAACTCGTCATCCAATTCGAGACGCAGCCGAAAGACACGTTGGCGCTCGCCGGCAAGGTGAGCATCGGCGTCTACGATCCGACCTTCTACACCGCGATCGATTTCACCGATGACGATAAGATCGCCGTGGCTGGCCTACCGAAAGATTGCACGAGGGCAGTCGTCCGCCCCGATCCGAATACCGCAATCGCACAGAATCAGACGAAATTGACGGATGCCTTCTTCAGCGATCCGACCGGAACCGATCTCGGCAAGATATTCGCGACACGCCTTGAATTGACGTGCGGTTGAAGCGGCGGAACGGATAGAACGTGTTTTTCCAAACCCTGGTCGAGTTTCAACGCACGATATACTTGGCGCTCGCCGAACAGATCAAATTGCTGTCAGCCGGGGGCGACTGGCTGGCGTTCACTGCCTTCCTGCCGATGGGTGTCCTGTTCGGAGCTGCGCATGCTTTGACACCCGGACACAGCAAAGCCGTGCTGGCTACCTATTTGGCCGGATCGGATGCCAGCATCCGTCGCGGCCTACTGGTGTCGCTGACACTCTCCTTCACCCATGTCACGATTGCCGTTGTGATTGCAGCCCTCTCGTTGCCATTGGTCTCGATTGCGCTGGGCAGCGTCGGCCGGGCGCCGCTTTTGGAGGATGTCAGTCGTGGCCTGCTCGGGTTAATTGGTCTGTGGATGCTTTGGCGGGCGCTCAGCCACGGTCATCACCATCAGCATGAAGGCGAGGTTGTGGGCGTCATGGCCGGCCTGATCCCATGTCCATTGACGCTCTTCGCGATGACCTTCGCGATCTCAAGAGGTGTTCCGGTCGCGGGCATACTCTTTGCAATCACCATGATGGCCGGCGTGGCACTGACGTTGTCTTGCGTGGCAGTTCTGTCGATCCTGTTTCGGGAACGGCTGGTGCATTTCTTCGACCGTCGGCCGCGCCTGTTCGATGTGATATCGCGAACTATCGAAGGTACCGCCGGCCTTATTCTTACTGGCGTGGCTGTCTGGCAAATCTCGTCGAAATGAGATAGTTTGACCGACCGCCAAGGCCACAGCGATTCTCATAGGGATCACATTGCAATTAACGACGTCGTGCCATTAAGTGCCGGCACGCGTGGTTCGGGTTTGGGTTTAGAACATTGAGCGACCGTCAGAAGATCATTTGGATGATAGCGCTGGCGATCCTCGCCGGCATCGCGGTGATATTGCTAAATCACTGGATCAAAGGCGATCTCTACGCGGCGGGTCCATTGACTTCGACTACCCAGACGCCACATTTAGTTCGGCCGGCATGACCGGTTCTTTTTCTATCCGATTTCTGGCCCGCCGGTTCGCGCCGGCGGATTTTTTGCGGGGGTAGGATACTCAGCGCGGATTTGGCTATCTTGCCCCTGATTGTCAGAGGCGGAGCTGCGGTGATCGCTCCGCAATGATGGCCAACGGCGGTTTCACGACGGCATACGCGCTTGAGAGATGAGAGTGGCTGTTTCATAAAGAGGATATCATGCCTGCGGACGATGGTAGTCTACGCGACATTCTTGGAATTCTGTTGGTTCTCCTACTCGTAGGCGCCAACGGTTTCTTTGTCGCCGCCGAATTTGCGCTGGTCGCGGTTAGACGAAGCCGCGTCGACGAATTGGCTACAGCTGGACGCTCGAACGCCAGCCTCCTTCAACGGGCTTTGGTGAATCTCGATGCGAACCTTGCAGCAACTCAGCTCGGCATCACCATCTCATCGCTGGCGCTCGGTTGGGTCGGCGAGCCTGCACTCGCTCATCTGATCGAGCCACTCCTCTTGGGAGTGATGGGGTCGCTGGCCACGGCAGCTTCGCACACCATTGCCGTCGCAATCGCCTTCATCATCATAACCGCGCTACACATTGTCCTGGGTGAACTAGCGCCGAAAAGTCTGGCGCTCCAGCGCAGCGAGAGCACGGCACTTCGGGTCGTCCGCCCTCTCGGTCTGTTCCTGTTCCTGCTCAGGCCGGCGATTCTTGTTCTCAACGGTCTCGGCAATCTGGTGCTGCGTCTGTGCGGTCTGCGTCCGGGCACAGGCGAGGAGTCCTTGCATTCGCCCGAAGAGCTGAAGCTGCTCGTGGCGGCAAGCCAGGAGGCAGGGCTCCTTCATCAGACGCAACAGGAACTGGTCGAGCGTGTCTTCAACATCGGCGATCGGCGCATTGCCGACATCATGACACCGCGACGCGATATCGACTGGATCGATACCGACGACATCCCTGACGAGATTCTGCGCACCATCCGGCAATGTCGCCATGAGCAGCTTCTGGTCGGCCGTGGGGGGATAGACGAACCGCTTGGCATGATTCTGAAGAAGGACCTTCTCGACCAGGTGCTCGACGGCAAAACGCTTGACCCGATGGCGGTCATCCGAGAACCTTTGATCGTTCACGAGGCAACGCCGATTTTCCGTGTACTCGATCAGTTCAAGCGGACGCCGGTGCGTCTGGCGATCGTCATCGACGAATATGGCGCTCTGGAGGGGATCGTCACCCAGACCGATCTGCTCGAAGCCATCGCAGGCGACCTTCCTGACCTGGACAATGAGGACCCTGATGTCATCGAGCGCGATGACGGGTCCTTGCTCATCGACGGAATGATGCTGGCGCACGATGCGTTCGCTCGCCTAGGATTCCGATCGGGGTCTGCCGAAGGGGATTTTCACACGATCGCTGGGTTCGCCTTGTCAAGCCTTGGGCACTTGCCGGAAGCCGGTGAGCACTTTGACTACGAGGGCTGGCGCTTCGAGATCCTCGATATGGATGGAAGGCGGATCGACAAGCTGCTCGCTCGCCGTGAGCCGCCTACATCCAAGCCGGCAACCAGTTGAGACTGACCGCGCGACAGGCCGGTAAGCCGGCCGGCCTTTTGCGCGCGAATATTCCCACTTTTCGAACCCACGCTCCCACAGTAGTCCCTATCCACAAACGCCCGTCAGTTCGCCCAGGACGCGTATCCGCTGGAGTCACAGTGACTGGTGAGCGTCTTCGCGTCGCGCTATGTGATCAATGGAACCGACAGTTGAGGGTCTAAATGGACGCCAAGAGCGCCGTCTGGCTGATTATTGGGGTCCTGGTGGTGCTAGTGGTGGCCTTTCTCACCGCAATGGCATTCGGGCTGCTATGAGTCAGCCAGGCTGATCGACACTCGCCACAGGCCGTTGTGACCGCCGGGGCGGTGGCACCCCCATTACCACAGCGACTGCGCGACGGAGGGACATGTCGGTTGCGTGTCGACGAACGACCACAGATGCGGCATGCGGCAATTTTTTGCGGCGAAGAATGATTTTTGAATCGTGTACAGAAGTCATGGCCAAGACCAATCCCAAATCCCCTGATTTTCCGCCGCCGCGCCGTTGACCCGCTTTGAGAAAGCCGAGTTCGCGAAGCTTTGCGATCCGAAAGGCCGTCGCAAATCAACTTGCGCCGACAGATGCCTCGCTGGTCTGTGATCTGGTAACGGCGAGGTCGCGCTCATCGCCATGCGAGCCCTGTTCAAGCGCGCTGTGGCCGATTGCAGCGACTCCGAATTTCTTTCGACGAAACGACATCTGCTGTCGATCACCAGCGGCATTGACCGGACAACGGCGGCCACGCAAAAGATGGCCGCGCAATTGGGCGTCTAAGTCCGTCGCTCGCCATTTCATCGGCCGATCTTGATGCGCGGGAGCAATATTGGATATTGAACATCGGCACTTAACCAGTAGGTAATTTGCAATCAGCCAGTTGTGCTAACTCCACGATAGTGCTCTTCTGTCCGAATTATCTTGGGAGGGCGATATGAAATCCACAATTCTTGCCGCCATGGCGGCTTTGACCATGTTGGCATTTTCGGTGGATACCTTCGCACACGGCGGCGGCACCGATGCCAATGGGTGCCATACCAACCACAAGACTGGCGAGTATCACTGCCACTGATATCAGGACCAAATTGCGTGATTTGGGTTCGTGCGAGTAGGCATATTCGCGGCGCCTGGATAGCAGCGTTGCTCACCATGGGGGGGCGCAGATGAGAATTCGAAGGCTGTTCCACTTGGGCACATTGATGCTTGCGGCGGCATCAGCCACGCCATGTCATGCGCAGGGGACTTTCGGAGGAAATGACTGCACCGAAGATTGTTCCGGGCATAAAGCTGGCTACGACTGGGCTGAGCAAAATCAGATTTCCAACGACAGCGACTGCAGCTCAAACAGCCAATCATTTAATGAGGGTTGCCAAACCTTCGTCGAAGACCCGTCTCGCGGTTCGGACGAAGACGATGAAGGCGAAGAGATAGACGACTGAGATACAGCGCTGATTCGGATAAGGATCCAGCCGGCGGCTTCCCGTCGTGTAGGCGCGGTCGCTTTTGGTGTGGCATCTTTCATCGGCTGCGCTCATGCCGAAGACGCGTGCGACCCAAACTACGCGGGAGCCTGCGTTCCAATCGCCAGCGACGTCGATTGCTCCTCCGGAAAGGGCAATGGTCCGCCTATGTACGCGGCCCGGTCACTGTTGTCGGCAGGGATATCTATGATCTGGACCGCGACGGCGATGGGATCGGCTGCGAAAACGGCTAGAGCCACGCTACGGCTTGGACGGCCCTGTCCCGTTCCACTGGATGAACGCCACTTCCTTCCCGGTGACTTCCCGCACGGCTTTCAACAGCACCTCATGCAGGACGCGCGTCTGCCGGTAGTCGTCGCTATGGGGCGATATAAACGGCTGATGATACTTAAGTGCAGTGCCTCCGCTGCCGTCGCAAAGCGCTCAATTTCAGCCTGTGATAATTGCTGCGAACCTTTCGACCTGGCCATGTCCTATCCTCGAAATCTCTCTGTGTGCCAGACGACCTTGCCGTCGATCTTCATCGGCTTGTGGATCATCAAGCGCTTCGGCAGATGCTCGGGATGCACCTCCAAACCAATGGTCGAACCGGGAATTTCCACCACTCTTATCGGGAAAGTCACGCAGCGCATCACCTCGGCGTCAGACGCCCGGCGTGAATCCGACCTTCCAGCAATGCCTCACCGCGCGTCGGCGTGACCGCAGCGGGAACATTCGGCCATGCGGTGGAGGATCAGGTGTGGCGCATCTATAGGAAATCGTCGGCATCTGTCGGCTTAGAAGTGCTGCCCTCAGCAATCAATTGGTCGCCTTCGGAGCCGCCCTGAACGCGATGACGATTCAGCCCAAAGATTAGGGAAATCGGACGTCCCTTCTTCACCGGTTAGGAGTAGGACCAACACCGCCCTGGCGCGTGAGGAAGGTCTGTGGCCGAAATTCAGAAGCGCAGGGCGCAAGCTACAATGGCCCTGACTGATCTTAGCCAATGTGGCGTTCCTTCCGGGTATTCTTTCCAGGCCACGCCCAAGGCGTCCTCGAATGGATTGGGTCTGACCGAAGACCGTCTTCGTTTCACTCCGTCTCGATCGTCTTCTCGCAACGTCGGCGCTGCGTTTTCTTCCCCTGTCCGCTGCGCGTCCATTCCTCACGGTCCAAGAAAGCCTCGCGTCGCCGTCTTCCACTTCGTTTCAGCCCCTTCGGGATGCAGACCGATCGTTTCCGGTCTCACGTCCACCATCGAGGCCGCGATGGGCGCGGCCCGAGAAAACACAAAGGAACATCACCATGGCTACGATCGGCACTTTCTCCCGCACCGCGAACGGCTTCTCCGGCTCGGTCAAGACCCTCAATCTCAACGTCAAGACGGTAACGTTCGCTCCGACGGATGGCGAAAATGAAAAGGGTCCCGACTTCCGCATCTTCGCTGGCGCCACCGAGTTCGGGGCGGCATGGAAGAAGACCTCGCGCGAGGGACGCGACTACCACTCGGTCAAGCTCGACGATCCCAGCTTCCCCGCTCCGATCTATGCGAGCCTGGTCGAGACCGACACCGAGGGTGAGTTCTCGCTCATCTGGTCACGCCGCGCCGCAGAGTGACCCGACAAAACACGAAGCCCCGCCGCAAGGCGGGGCTTTGCCATGTTCAGGTCCTATACAACTTGGCACGTCCGCTAGGTGCAGCGCGTTACGCTTTGGCCGGCGCCTTGCGGACCTTCTTCAGCGGCGACTTCATGGCCGCCGCAGTCGTCGCCGCTGCCGCCGCACGAGTAGCCCGTTTTGGTTTTTCCGCCGCGGCAGACGTGGGCGTCGCCGCCTTGCGCCCGAGCCCTATTGATTTCGCCAGAGCCGACCGGGTAGCCGCGTAGTTCGGCGCCACCATCGGATAGTCGGACGGCAGGTTCCATTTCTGCCGGTATTCGTCGGGGGTCAGGTTGAAGTGCTGAAGGTGCCGCTTGAGCGATTTGAATTTCCTTCCGTCTTCCAGACAGATGATGAAGTCAGGTGTCACCGATTTCTTGATCGAAACTGCCGGGTCCTGTTTTACCACAGGTTCTACCGCCGGCGTGCCGATGCCATTCAGGGCGGCATGGATGTCGCCGATGAGTTTCGGCAACTCGCCAACCGGTACTGGATTGTTCGATACATAGGCGGCGACAATGTCAGCCGTTATCGACACGGTATCCAGTTTGTTGCCTTGCTCGAGAGCAGTGGTCATATGATTTCCCTTTTTTGTATCGGATGAATTGAGCGACCTTTGATTTTTCTAGCCTGCCCACGGCGCAAATAGTACGTTTCTTCGTAAAATCCACCTCTTTTGCGCAACATGACAAGAGTAAGTTTCGCTTCTGTTGTCCCATCGGCTGGGATGCTTTTGCCTATCTCATCTAAAGCGAGGAGCTTCCTTCACTTTTCCGCCCGTTCCAGCTGTGCAGAGCAATGCCGCTGGCTCTCACCCTGGCTATAGAGTTTGTATCAATGCGCAGTGTGCATGATCGAATCTGGAGGGCGTGGGAGGTTTCGAGGGCACGATCTGGATTTTGAAGTTCGCTCATAGGGCAGCGCCCGCTTTGACGAGCGTCGCCAACGCGAGCCTTGCGCTCTATATGATCAGGATCAAGGCTCGCGAGAGAAGATTGTCGGCGGTCGCGAGGAGATCGCGAAAGCTTCCTGCGCAAGCGCTTGACTGCGGCGCTGGCACACCGGCGGAAGTTTGCTGTTCCGACTTCGGACTGGCCGCTGCTCGCCAACTGTGGCTATGTTCGCCAGTCCATCTGCTCTTCACGCCGTTCACCATCGAATGCCTGCTTTCCCTTCGCGGCCAAAAGCTCCCGGGCATGCTTACCGTCATGGCCCTGCAGCTTCGCGGCGATCCAGAGCATCGCGCCGTAGATGATTGCGCGATCGTCATTGGTGAGCTCGACAATGCCTGCCTTGAGGACGAGACCGCCAAGCTCGATCAGCTGTCGGGTGCGTTTGCGACGCTCCACCTGCCATGTTCTCATGTCATTGCGAGCCTGTGCCGCCTGCCGGCGATTGCGCGCTGCCCGATTGCGCTGGAGCGCCGCGAGGGTTGCGCTGAGATGCCGAAGCAGTTCGCCGGGACCTGCTCTCGAAAAACATCACCCCACGCTTAGCCCATGCCTCACGCTTTGCCGTGTCTTTCGTCTCAGTGATTGCGACCAGTGCGCCCGCCAGTTCGTCCGCGCTGAGCTGATCGGCGCCGGTGGCGATCACCAGCTCGCCAAGCTGCTGCACCTTTCTGGTTTTGAGCTCTCGCGCTTTTTCTTCCAGGGCTTGAAGTTCTGCGTCGAAGTCCCGCGGTTTGCGCATGGCTGTCTCCATCGGTTGTCGGTCGGAGGATGATAGGGGAGCGGCTGCCGGAAGGCTTCAGGGTCGCCGAGACAGCCCGGGACGGGCTGGTCCATCCCGAGATTTTTTCGAGGGAGGGCGCGCTTATACGTCGTGCCGACGTGGGCTTTGACGTGCAAATGATCTGGTCGCGATGGCGATCTATCATCTTCACGTCAAGGTCATTGGCCGCAAGGCAGGCTCAAGCGCTGTGGCGTCCGCCGCCTACCGCTCGGCCTCGCGGCTGCGTGACGAGCGGATAGAACGCAGCCACGACTTCTCCGCCAAGCGCGGTGTCGTTCATTCCGAGGTGATGCTGCCGGAGGATGCACCGGAGGCCTGGCGCGACCGCGAACGGCTTTGGAACGATGTCGAGGCGTTCGAGGTGAGGAAGGATGCGCAACTTGCCCGCGAGGTCGAGTTTGCGCTCCCGCGTGAACTCAGCCAGGCGCAAGGCATCGAGTTGGCGCGCGACTTCGTTCAGGCTGAGTTCGTAAGCCGGGGCATGGTCGCCGATCTCAATGTGCACTGGGACCGCGCAGAGGATGGAAGCCCCAAGCCGCATGCTCATGTCATGCTGACCATGCGGGCCGTGGACGAGAATGGTTTTGGCGCCAAGGTTCGAGACTGGAATGCTACCCAGCTGGTTGAGCGCTGGCGCGAGCGATGGGCGGAGCTGGCCAATGAACGCCTGGCCGAACTCGACATCGACGCGCACATCGATCATCGCAGTCTGGAAGCGCAGGGCATTTCACTGGAGCCGCAAACCCAGATTGGTGCGCCAGCACAGCGCATTGAGGGCAGTGGCCTTGCTGCTAGCGACATTGAAGCAGATCGCGCCGAACTGCATCGCGACATCGCGCGCAACAATGGTGCGCGCATCATTGCCGATCCATCCGTGGCGCTCGATGCCATCACGCATCAGCAATCGACTTTCACCCGAAAGGACATTGCGAAGTTCTCGCATCGGCACAGCGACGGAGTGGAGCAGTTCAACGCGGTCGTGGCAGCCATTAGCAACGCACCCGATCTGATTGAACTCGGCAAGGACGGACGTGGCGAAGATCGCTTCACCACTCGGCAGATGATCGACACCGAACAGCGCCTTCACCGCGCTGCGGAGCGTATCGATTTGGACGAGAGACACGCGGTGAGTAACGCACATCGCGAGGCGGCACTGGCGCGCGCAGCGCAACGCGGGCTTGTCCTTTCGAGCGAGCAGACCGATGCGCTGGCGCATATCACCGATAGAAACGGTCTTGGTGTCGTCGTCGGCTTTGCCGGAACGGGCAAGAGCGCCATGCTGGGCGTTGCGCGCCAGGCATGGGCAGCGGCGGGCTACGAGGTTCGAGGCGCCGCACTCTCCGGCATTGCCGCCGAGAATCTGGAAGGCGGATCAGGCATCTCATCACGCACCATCGCCAGTATGGAGCATAGCTGGGGACAGGGCCGCGATCTGCTCACAGCTCGCGATGTCCTGGTGATTGATGAGGCCGGCATGGTCGGCACGCGCCAGTTGGAGCGCGTGCTTTCCCATGCCGCCGACGTTGGCGCAAAAGTCGTACTCGTCGGCGATCCGCAGCAGTTGCAGGCGATCGAGGCCGGCGCCGCATTCCGTTCCATCCACGAGCGTCATGGCGGCGTCGAAATCGGTCAGGTTCGCCGGCAGCGTGAGGACTGGCAGCGCGATGCCACGCGCGATCTGGCAACCGGCAGGATCGGCGCCGCGATCGGCACCTACGATGCGCAAGGCATGGTGCATCAGGCTGCAACGCGCGACGAGGCGCGAGCTGAACTCGTCGAGCGCTGGGATCGCGACAGGCAGGCGCATCCAGAGGCAAGCCGGATCATCCTCACCCACACAAACAACGAGGTGAGCGCGCTCAACCAGGCAGCGCGCGAGCGCATGCGCGCTGCTGGCGATCTCGGCGACGAGGTTCAGGTGGATGTGGAACGCGGCCCAAGAAACTTCGCCAGCGGCGACCGGGTCATGTTCTTGCGCAACGAGCGCGGGCTTGGCGTCAAGAACGGCACGCTCGGCATTGTGGAAGAAGTCAGCAAACAAGGCATGACCGTGCGCACCGATGATGGCCGATCCGTGCGCTTCGATCTGAAAGACTATGCCCACATCGACCACGGCTATGCCGCGACCATTCACAAGGCCCAGGGCATGACCGTCGACCGGACGCATGTGCTCGCCACACCGGGCATGGATGCGCATGGCAGCTACGTCGCACTGTCGCGGCATCGAGACGGAATGGACCTGCACTACGGCAGCGATGACTTCACGACCCGCGAACGCCTCGTCCGGACGCTGTCACGGGACCGCGCCAAAGATATGGCGTCGGATTACGAGCAGGTCGACTCGGCGCAACACTATGCCGAACGGCGCGGTATCACGTTCCGCGAGCGCGTGGTCGAGATCGTGCGCCGGATCGTTCCGGAGAAGCTGCGCGACAGGATAGGCGGACTGCTCGACGGGTTGCGCTCGCCCGCAGACGCCGTGCCCATGCAGGAACGTGGACCTGGGCCGGGAAGGGAGAGTGTTGGGGTGCGGATCGGAGATGCAGACCCGACGCCCGGCAGAGGAAATCTTGCCACCGGAGTGCCGCGCGACACGAATGTGCCGGTGGACGCGGAAGCGGCGTTGCGCAGCGCTCGTACGAAGGCGCTTATTCGTCACGCGCGCGCTATCGACGCGATATCGCACAACGGAGATGCGGATGGGCTGGGCAGTCCCGAGCAGATGCGCGAGTTGAGGGATGCCCGTAGGGCCTTCGAGAAGGTGCGGCCCTTTGGCTGGCGCGATGCCGAAGCGGCTTATGTGAAAAATCCCGAACTTGTCCACGAGGCGGGGGCTGGCCGCGTCCGCCGCATCGTGCTTGCTCTCCAGCTTGAGACGGAAATCCGCACCGGGATGGACATCGATCCAGGCCGCCGCGCCGACCGTTTCGTCGAACGCTGGCAAAAGCTCGATCGGACGGGACGGGAGCAATATCAGGCCGGCGACATGTCCGGCTACAAGTCAACGCGCTCGGCCATGTCCGATATGGCCAAGAGCCTTGAACGCGATCCGCAGCTTGAATCCATGCTTGCCAATCATAAGAAGGCGCTTGGCATCGAGGTCGAATCCGGCCGGCGTCTGGGTGTGGAACTGGCATTCAGCCATGGCATCGGAAAGGGGCGGGGCCTTGGGCTCTGACACCCCTCCGATTTGCCACCGTTTTCACGCTACAGGCGGATGAAGCGAAAAATCGGATTGCCTCCGGCATGGGTTCGTCCTGTCTGTCCCAACAGAAATCAGCAACAACCATTCAGGTGGACGCAAGCTATGTCCGAGCCGGATCGTATCGTTCGTCTCAAAACAGTCCTCGCCAGGACCGGCCTGTCCCGCTCGACAATCTATCGCAAGATCGCCGACGGCACGTTCCCGGCTCAACTGAGGATCAGCACCAATGGCGCCGGGTGGCATGAATCCGAGATCAACCGCTGGGTTGAGGATCCCATTCGATGGGGGTCGAAGGCTGAGGTGAAGAGGTCCGATTGAACGGGTAGGTGCAACAACCTGGGGGCTTCCTTGCCGGTTCTGCAAATTGTCAATTTGCACTAGCGCGGTCACACGCTCCCATCGCTCAACCTGTTACTTCCGATAGCTTCTTGATGGCTGACGGAGCGCTAAAACCGAGAATCTCGGCGAGGTTTATAAACTCCACGACATCAACACGTCTCTGTCCGCTTTCTAGTCGAGCTACGAACGATTGGTATTGGCCGAGCCTGGTTGCCAACTCAACTTGCGTAAGGCCTGCCGCTTCACGGTTTTTGATCAGCAGCGCGATCAAAGCTTTGTGCCGATTCGTACCGAGTGTATCGACCACTTATCACCTCATCTGAACTCAGATGGGGGCTTCCTTTATATCTGATTTTCAGTTATCTTAAATTCAGATATTTAGCTGAGGCCGCCAAAGCGTTTGGCTGTATCACCAACCATGCAAAGCTGTTTGGAGCTCGGATCATGGATGATTCCGACGATAGCATGAATTTGTTTTTCATCACCCGGCGGCGCTTGCTGACGGGAACGGCCACGGGCGCGGCGGCATGGCCCTTCCAGGCAAAATCGCTGGCTGGCGAACTGACGGACGGCAGCGCGGCCGATCCTGCTCTTCGTCTGTGTGGGAGCTGGCAAAGAATCCATGATGAGACACTGGCGCTGTGCCGCGAACAGCAGCGGTTGGAGACACACCTCGCCAGGATAGTTGGCTTTCCCTGCGCCAAGGTGCGGCTTGCCGATGGTACGGACGTGACGCTCCATTCCATCGAGAGCCTGAACGATGCCCACTCTCCTGAAAATGAAGTCGAATGGGGCAGGGCGCTTGCGGATTTCGTGGCACACCAGGCGCGCTGGGACGCTGCTGATGCTGAGATCGGCTATTCGAGAACAGACGAACTGATCCGGCAATCGGAAACAGTCGAAGGGGCACTTCTGGATGATCTACCGCAGACAGCGGCCACGTCCATCGAAGGCATTTTGGCCAAGCTCAAGGTCATCCTGCGTGACGGTGAGCACTGGGAACATCCAGACGATTTTCCCTGGCCGCACATCCGATCGGTACTGAATGACCTCGTCCGTCTTCACCGTTTAGACGTTGCGACGAACCCAAGCTCAGAAAAGCAGCAAAACTCACAGAGCAGGTGAAGCCTTGATGAAAATCTTGGATCGTTTTCAAAGCGGTGTGGCACCTAACGGTGAGGTCGGTCCCCATCCGGCCGACCGTCACGTCGGCAGGCAGATCGCGACTCTGCGAGTCCAGTCGGACGTCTCGCAGGCGCAACTGGCCCGTGCGATCCGCATCAGCTTTCAACAGCTCCAGAAATACGAAAGCGCGCGCAACCGCGTCAGCGCTTCCACGCTCTACGAAATCGCCCGCTCGCTGGATGTTCCTGTCAGCCGCTTCTTCGATGGTCTGCCGGGCAATGGCGAGGCAACCGCTCCGCTCCTGACCGTAGACGAACGCCTGGGATTCATCGCCAGCGCGGAAGGCAGACGCTTGATCGAAAGCTGATGCGACTCCCCCCGCGTGTGCGCAACCGCGTGTCGTCTCTGCTCTTTGAATTGGGAAAGGAAATCGATCCTGTGCAATGCCCAGACGAGTATTAGAAACGAGGTTGAGGAGGTCGTGAGGGCCCGCGCCACTTGTTGCCTACAACCTCGGAAAGACGGCGGTGGGTGTAGTCAGGCGATCCCGCCAGACATGCCTGAGAGCTTCTCCAGAGCCGCCCGGAATAGCTTGCGGCTTGAGGTTGGGACTTACGGATTTCCGAAAAGCACGCCTTGCTATCCAATTCTGCGACTAATCAATTTGATGGCTTTTCTCATCTCCTGCATGCGCGCATCTGGGAGACATGGACCAAGATCATGATCTCGGCAGGATCGAACCAAGCCGCGCATTCTTATTTTCAGCAGAAGCCCAGCCGATCCGTAGCGAGCGCTACTCGCAATGGTTGTGAGGCACCAAAAAAGGGCCTTGTTCCGAGCGCCTGATAGAGCGATTCTGCGCCTTGCAAAAGCACTTGCGCGCCAAGCGGCTCGCGAAGACCACGAGCGTGAACAGGCCGAGAAAACTTATCATGACTCGAACCGCGATCTACGCACGCTTCTCAACCGACCTCCAAAATGAGCGATCAATCGACGATCAACTCGCTTTGTGCCGAGCATATGCAGAACGTGAGGGGTTGAACGTTGTCGCAACGTTTGACGACCGAGCACGCTCCGGTGGCTCCGTCCTGGGCCGTGACGGATTACTTCAGCTCATGGACAAAGCGCGTGAGCACGAATTCGACGTGCTCGTCGTAGAGGCACTTGATCGGCTCTCGCGCGACATGGAAGACCTTGCGGGCATTCACAAACGCCTTTCATTTCTCGGCATCGAAATTCGTGCCGTTCACGAAGGCGTGGTGAACACGGTCTTGGTCGGCCTGCGCGGTCTCGTTGGCCAGCTATACCGAGAGGACATCGCTCACAAAGTCCGCAGGGGCCAAGCCGGCCGAGTCAACAAAGGGCTTCACGCCGGCGGTCTGACCTATGGCTATTCGTACGTGCTAGGCGATCCCGGGAAGCGGATGATCGCAGAGGATGAAGCGGAAATCGTGCGTCGTGTCTTTCGAGAGTATGTCGCAGGGCAAACCCCGCGCGATATCGCTCACGATCTAAACACAGACCGCATACCGCCGCCTCGCGGTCGTGCCTGGAATGCCTCCACCATCAATGGAAATGTGCAGAGAGGGACGGGGCTGCTTCACAATGAGCTTTATGCTGGCCGCCTGATCTGGAACAGGGTCAGAATGATCAAGGATCCTGACACGGGGAAACGTGTCTCGCGCCCAAATCCCAAGGGTGACTGGCGAGTAGTCGCAGTGCCCGACCTCGCTATTGTTCCGTCCGACCTGTTCGACGCAGCACAAGCACGCAAGAAGGCGCGTGCAGCCACTCATCCAAGCCACCAGCGCCGACCACGGCACATGTTGACGGGGCTCCTGAGGTGTGGTGCCTGTGGTGCGGGAATGTCGTCGAAAGGCGTGGACAAGTCCAAGCGCATTCGCATCCGCTGTTCCGCCGCGACTGAAAGCGGAACATGCGCCGATCCCAAGACCTTCTATTTGGATACGGTCGAAGCTGCAGTTCTGAACGGCCTTTCCGCCGAGTTGCGCCATCCCGAAGTGATTGCCCAGTACGTCCAGACCTACCACGAAGAACGGAAGCGCTTGGCAGCCGACACCGATGCCAGGCGCAGCCGTTTGGAGCGACGGCTTGAAGAACTAACTCGGGAGATCGAGCGCCTGGTCAACGCCATTGCCAAGGGCTATGGCGACCCAGCCGTGCTGGGACCGCAATCAACAACGCTGAATGAAGAGCGTAAGGGCATTCTAGCCGAGTTGGATCGGGTGCCCGCCGCTACGGGAGTGATCGCGCTGCACCCTGCGGTGCTCGCTCGCTACGAGGAACAACTAAACCAACTTCGGACCGGGCTTGCTAAGGGCATTGCTTTTGGCGATTCCGAATGTGCAGAGGCAATGCGCGACTTGGTCGAAACCGTCACGGTGTTTCGAGATCCATCGAGGATCGGCGGCGTCGAAGTCGAAATCGCTGGGCGGTTAACGGCACTCTTGGGCGAGGGTGCCTTCCCCCACGGCGTCAAACGAGCGGGGGGAATGGTGGTAGCGGGAGAGGGACTTGAACCCCCGACCCCAGGATTATGATTCCCGTGCTCTAACCAACTGAGCTACCCCGCCAGGGCGGCGAAAGGCCCGAAATCCGCCTTAAATCGAAAGGCATTTCGAGGCGTTCGCCAAGGTCGCGCGGATATAAGGTTGGGAGGGCGAGCCTGTCAAGCATCGATGCGCGAGGGGCGCCGGCATATTGTCGCCGGTAAAAGCTTTGCCGGGCTGGCATCTCCGGTAAGCCACCGGGGTTGAGTTCGACGGGGCACGCCGCTATGTCTCGGCCAAGAAATTAGAGTTTGAAGCTGATGAAGCCGCGCATTGCAGTCCTCGGTTGCGGATACTGGGGCAGCAACCACATCCGCACCCTCAAGGCGCTCGGCGCGCTGCATGCGGTTTCCGATGCCAATCGGGCGCGGGCCGAAGGCTTTGCCAGCGAGCAGGACTGCCTGGCGATCGAGCCCGACCAGCTGTTCGTGCGTGATGATATCGACGCCATCGTCATGGCGCTGCCGCCGCAGTTCCATGCCGATCTTGCCGTGCGCGCCGCTGAGGCCGGCAAGGACGTGCTGGTGGAAAAGCCGATTGCGTTGACCGTGCCCGACGCCGAGCGCGCCGTGCAGGCGGCCAGGGACAATGGCCGCGTGTTCATGGTCGGCCATGTCTTGCGCTTCCATCCCGCCTTCGAGACGCTGAAGGCGCTGATCGACAATGGCGAGCTCGGCGAGGTCCGCTACATCCACTCGCACCGGCTCGGCCTCGGCAAATTCCACACCGAGAACGACGCACTGTGGGATCTGGCGCCGCACGATCTGTCGATGATCCTGGCCATCACCGGCACCGAGCCGATCGAGGTCAGGGGCGAGGGGGCGGCACTCCTCGACAATCTCAGCGATTTCGCGCATCTGCACATGCGTTTTCCCAACGGGCTGCGCAGCCATCTCTTCACCTCGCGGCTCAATCCCTATCGCGAGCGGCGGCTGACCGTGGTCGGCACCAAGGCAATGGCGGTGTTCGACGATGTCGAGCCATGGGAGCGCAAGCTGGCCGTCTACCGCCACGCGGTGTGGCAGGACAGCGGCCAGTGGGCCTTCACCACCAACGAGCCGTCCTATGTCGCGGTCGGCCAGGGCATGCCGCTGACGCGCGAGCTCGAGCACTTCATCCAGTGTATCGAGACGCGGGCCGAGCCGCGCACCAGCGGCGAGGAAGCCATCAGGGTGCTCCGCATCCTGACGGCGGGTACAGTCACGCACACAAAGTCCTGAGACCGTTTCGAAACTCTGCCCTTAAGGCAGATCGAAACTAAAACTGTCTCCGAGAGGGTAGTGTTTACTCTGCGGGAATCTGCGCCGGCCTGGCTGCGAGCCGGCTGAGCATGGCTTCGGCCTCGGCGCCGCGCTCGGAGCGCTCGATGAAGCCGCCGCCGAAGACGCGGGCTTCGTTGCCGTCGTCGGAATAGAGCACGCAGGCCTGTCCGGGCGCGATGCCGGACTCGCCGTCGACCAGTTCGACAAAGGTGCTGCCGGCGCGGTGATGCAGCACGGCCGGGCGCGGCGGCCGCGTCGAGCGGACCTTGGCGAACAGCTCCATGCCGGCGGCCGGAATGTCGGACAGCGCGCGATCGCCCAGCCAGTTCATGTTGCGCAGATAGATCTTGTGGGTCTCCAGCGCCTCGCGCGGGCCGACGATGACACGGGCCCGGTCGGCGTCGAGATGGACGACGTAAAGCGGCTCGCCCGAGGCGATGCCGATGCCGCGGCGCTGGCCGATCGTATAGCGCAGGATGCCGTCATGGCGACCGAGCACGCGGCCGTCGATATGGACGATGTCGCCTGGGTTGGCGGCAGCTGGCTTCAGCTTGGCGATGATGTCGGAATATTTGCCCTGGGGCACGAAGCAGATGTCCTGACTGTCCTGCTTGGCGGCAACGGTCAGCCGCATTTCTTCGGCGATGGCCCGCACCGCAGGCTTGGACAGCCCACCCAGCGGAAAGCGCAGATAGTCGATCTGCGCCTGCGTGGTGGCAAACAGGAAATAGCTCTGGTCGCGGTCGGCATCGACGGGCCGGAATAGCGCGCGGTGGGCGCCATTGGCCCCGGAGCGGATATAGTGGCCGGTGGCGAGCGCATCGGCGCCAAGGTCCTTGGCGGTGGCCAAAAGGTCGGCGAACTTCACCGTCTGATTGCAAGAGACGCACGGAATGGGCGTTTCGCCGGCGACGTAGCTTTCGGCAAACGGGTCGATGACCGCCTTACGGAAGCGCTCCTCATAGTCGAGCACGTAATGCGGAATGCCCAGTGTCTCGGAAACGCGGCGGGCATCGTCAATGTCCTGGCCGGCGCAGCACGACCCGGCCCGGTGCGTTGCGGCGCCATGGTCGTAGAGCTGCAGCGTGACGCCGACGACATCATAGCCTTCGCGCTTCAAAAGGCCGGCAACGACAGACGAATCCACACCGCCCGACATGGCGACGACGATGCGGGTGTTTTGCGGGCTGGCGGGAAGGTCGAGGCTGTTCATGGTTCTTTCGTTCTGCGCGGCGCTTCAATGGCAGTGGCGCGAATATAGGTCAACCACACCAGCGGCGCTAGCTTTGCGGCGGTGCCGATTTTGCGGGAAAATTGCGCGCCTGCCCGCCGTTGCCTCAAATGCCGATAAAAAGACTAACGCGGCGTTCATGATCCTTACCTACTCATTAGGGTTCGCTTAGGCAATTTTTAAAGCTGTGGCGGTAATGTGGTGGGGATTGGGTCTTTGAGTTTTTAGTAGAGAGTACGATGACCGATCTTGTTAGACCGCGAGTCAAATATGTTATTGGGCCTGACGGCAGCCCTCTTACGATTGCCGATCTTCCGCCGACGAATACACGTCGCTGGGTTATCCGGCGCAAGGCGGAAGTGGTTGCTGCGGTGCGCGGCGGGCTTTTGAGCCTCGACGAGGCATGCCAGCGCTACAAGCTGACCACCGAGGAATTCCTGTCCTGGCAAGCGTCGATCGACGAATACGGCCTTGCCGGGCTGCGCACGACGCGCATCCAGCAATACCGGCACTAGAGCCAGGACCACAACAGAAAAGGGCGCGGTAACCGCGCCCTTTTGCCTGTCGGTAATGCCTGCTTCAGACCGTCAGCACCACCTTGCCGATCGGCCTAGTGGCGAGAAAAGCGTGCGCGGCGCCCGCCTGTTCGAGCGGAAACGCCTTTGCCACATGGACCGCAAGCTTTCCCGCATCGACCAGTTTGCCAAGTTCGACGAGGCCTTCACGGTCGGGCACGACGGACATGCGCTCGACGCGGATCCCACGCGCAGCAGCCTTGGCTCGGGTGGTGTCGTGGACATTGAGCAGCGACACCAGGGCGCCACCGTCCTTCAGGACTGTCAGCGATTGGTCGGCATGGTCGCCGCCCATCGGCTCCAGCACCAGGTCGACGTCGCTGACCTCGGCGGTGAAATCTCGCTTGGTGTAGTCGACCACTTCATCGGCGCCGAGCGAGCGGACGAAATCGAGTTTCTTCGGGCTGGCGGTGGCGATGACATAAGCGCCGTGCGCCTTGGCGATCTGCACCGCCAGATGCCCGACGCCGCCGGCCGCGGCATGGATCAGCACGCGCTGGCCGCGCTTCAGGCCGCCATGGCGGACAAGGCCTTGCCAGGCGGTCAGGCCGGCCAGCGGCAGCGCGCCTGCATGAAAGTGATCGATGCCTTGCGGCTTCGGTGCGATTTCATCAGCCGGGGTGACAGCGAGTTCCGCATAGGCTGCGGCCTGCTTGGGAAAATGCGGCATGCCGAACACGGCGTCACCGACCTTGAGGCCTCCATCGACGCCTGGGCCTACCGCCTCGACCGTGCCTGAAATATCCCAGCCCAAAGTGAAGGGCGGTTCGCCCAGCAAAGGATAGTAACCGGCGCGCACCGAGCCATCGACCGGATTGATGCCGGCGGCATGCACGCGCACGAGCACTTCGCCTGACTTGGGCAAGGGCGCAGGGCGATCGGCGATGACGAGGACGTCGGGTCCGCCGACGGAATTCTGGACAACGGCACGCATGGGTGAGGCTCCTGCTGGGGTTTCTGTGCCACTATCATTTGGATAGTAATATTCCCTTGTCCAGTATGTACCTTTTTCATATATAGGCACTTTATGGATAGTGATAATGATTGCGGCTCCGGCTATGACGCCTTCCAGCGGACGTGTCCTTCGCACGCCGTGCTCGAGATGCTGGCCAGCAAATGGGTCTATCTGACGGTTTGTGCGCTGCGCCGTGGCCGGATGCGCAACGGCGAACTGGCGCGCAAGCTCGAAGGCATCACGCCTAAAATGCTGACGCAGACGCTGCGCGTCCTCGAGCGCGACGGGCTTGTGCGGCGCGAAATCTTTCCGGTGATCCCGCCGCGGGTCGAATATGAATTGACCGAACTTGGCCAGAACCTGGCGGGGCTGCTCACCCAGATACGGTCCTGGTCGGAAGAGCATGTGCCTGACATCAAGCAAGCGCGGGCGAGGGCGGCGGCGAACCAGGACGGGGATTTGACACGGGCCTGAAGCTGCGGCCGCCTTGCGGCCAGGTCAGCAGCGCCGGAGCCTTTTGGCGCGCTACACGCAAAGCAAAGCGCGGCGTCAGGGGGCGCCGGTCGGGTTAAAACCCTGCCGTCAGCCGATCATGGCGCTGCGACCGCCGAGTTCCGCGTCGCGGATCTTGGTGTCGCGCGATTCCAGCATCTCGGCCTTGGAAAGCTCCGCTTCAGCTTCGCCGAGTAATGATTCGGCAGCGCTTCGCTGCTGGGCGAGGTCGCTTTGAGAGTTTCTGAGGTTATCACGGCGCAGACGCGCCGCCTTGGCGAAGGTCGGATAGGCAAAATGATTGATGTCGGTGATCCCGGCCTTCTTCTCCTCGGCGGTGATCTGAAGCTCCAGTTCAACGGCCATGCGCTCGAACTCGGCGATCATCATGTCGAGCTGCAGCAGCTGCCGCCGCTTCTCATTCACCTGAAATTGCTTCAGCCGAACGAGGTTTTCACGTGACTTCATGATTCGGTACTCCCGGAAACGCACACCTGCACATATCGTCCAATCCGCCCGCCAGGGCCTGGCGCCGCCCGTATCCACCGGCATTCCCCGAACTATGGGAAACAAATCCCTAAAGTTTTTTGCCGGCGGTAACCATTCGTTTACGCGCATTGTTAATCATAAGGGCGAGGACTTAAGGCCGGGTAAAAATTCCGGCTCCCGATGCGGAAGCCGGCCAGCGAGTCCCTTGAGTCACTTAGTCCGACTTATTAATGTGTAGCATTAGCGATTTGGTTCTGTGATTCATTATTAGATTCAAGAGGGTGTAGAAAGCGGTTAAAAAATCTGGTACCGTCCTTGGTGCGGAATTAGGTTTTGTTAACCATTCGATGGCAGCCTCTGTTCAGGCAATCACTGCTCCGGTCCCGGATGGGTCGTGACATGGTCCGGCGGCAGAAAAGGGGAATGAAATGCGCGTTCTGCTGATAGAAGACGACAGTGCAACCGCTCAGAGCATCGAGCTGATGCTCAAATCTGAAAGTTTTAATGTTTACACGACCGACCTCGGCGAAGAAGGTGTCGATCTCGGTAAACTTTATGATTACGATATCATTCTTCTCGACCTCAACCTTCCCGATATGTCCGGCTACGAAGTCTTGCGGACACTTCGCCTGTCCAAGGTGAAGACGCCGATCCTGATCCTGTCCGGCATGGCCGGTATAGAGGACAAGGTGCGCGGCCTGGGCTTCGGCGCCGACGACTATATGACCAAGCCGTTCCACAAGGACGAGCTGGTCGCCCGCATTCATGCCATCGTGCGCCGTTCCAAGGGCCATGCCCAGTCGGTCATCACCACCGGCGACCTAGTGGTCAATCTCGACGCCAAGACCGTCGAAGTCGGCGGCCAGCGCGTGCATCTGACCGGCAAGGAATACCAGATGCTGGAGTTGCTCTCGCTGCGCAAGGGCACCACGCTGACGAAGGAAATGTTCCTCAACCACCTTTATGGCGGCATGGACGAACCGGAACTGAAGATCATCGACGTCTTCATTTGCAAGCTGCGCAAGAAGCTCGACGCAGCATCCGGTGGCCAGAACTACATCGAGACGGTCTGGGGTCGCGGCTATGTGCTGCGCGAGCCGGAAGACATCCGCGTCAGCGCCTGAGCGAACACCATCCGATTGAACCAATGCAAAAAACCCGGCTCAGGCCGGGTTTTTTGCTGTCCTTTTTGGCCGAAAACGAGCCGAATCAGGCGGCAACCTTCAAGGTACGAAAACGTTCGAGCAGTTGCGGCCGGTTGAACGGCTTCAACAGATAACCCTGGGCGCCGGCGCGCTTTGCCTTCATGATCGAGGCAACGTCGACCTCGACCAGTGAGATCAGAATCTGTGGTTTGATCGTGCTCTCCATGGCGCGAACCTGGCGAATGACGTCGACCGCTTGCATGTCCGGCAGGGCGCCGTCGACGACAATCACATCAGGCATCTCGGCAGCGCACATCTCGACAGCATCAAGTCCAGTTGCCGCTTCGATCACCACCATGTCGGAGCCGCCAAGAATCCGTTTTGCAACTTTTCTGATGACGCTCGAATCGTCGACAAACATGCAGCGCTTCATTTCCGGGTCCTCTTTGCCATGGGGCGAACCGGCGGCATCCGGGTATCGGGATGCACACTAGGCCGATCTGGTAAAGAAGCAGAAAAGCCGTTAGGTAAAGTTTTTACAAACATGTCGTTTGCAGCCCCATTCTGCAGGGGCGTTGCCGGCAATGAAACTTGCCTGTTCTGAATTGCCGCAAATATCAGCGGGAAAAGATACTTGATTGTTCTTGATGCTCGGCGTCCTGCCGAACGGCTTCGCTCAAGCCGCGGACAGCACGATCTCTTCGGCGGTCGCGTGAATCGAGATCGTCATGTTGGCCTCACGCGCCAGCAGCAGCGTGTAGTAGGGCTGGACGGTATGGGCGTCGATAGGCTCCTCGGGCTTGTTGCCGGAATGGAGCTCGAGGAATTTCGGCGGCACGCGCAGCATCGGGCCGCTTGCGGCAAGCGCAAAGCGCGGCTCGGTGTCGAGGTTTTCCAGCGTGACCACCAATCTGCCACCGCGCGGGATGGCGGCATTGGCGACGAGCAGCAAATTGAGCAGCAGCTTGACCTTGTTCTTGGGCAGCAGGGCGCGAACCCCGTTCCAGATCAATTCCGGCTTCTCGTTCTTCAGGAAGGCGATGGCGACGGACTCGGCATCGCCGGTGTCGATCATCATGCCCGCCGAACCGGCGGCGCCGAAGGCGATGCGGGCGAATTGCAGGCGGGCCGAAGCGTTTCTGGCGCTCTGCCGGATCAGTTTCATGGCGTCTTCGTCGGCGCCGCCCTCGTCCAGGAGTTCAAGGCCGTTGTTGATGGCGCCGACCGGCGAAATGATGTCGTGGCAGACTCGGCTGCACAACAAGGCTGCGAGATCGGGTGCGGAGAGAGAGAAAAGCTCAGCCATCGGCGAAAAATCCCTGCTAAAATTCACATCCTGGTGGCCGCGCGGCCGACAGCCACGCTCACCACCCGAATCACGCTCTCTCCCCCCAGGCATTCTGAATACACAGCGCCCGAGCGTGCAGCAACAATCCACAATTCTTGTGAGAAAAACGGCACTTTGCACAGGATGGGCGCCCGCGCAGACCGTCAGAAACAGCCTTCGAACCGCCATGTTCATGTGGGAGGTTAATGGTTGAAAAAGGATTACGGCATAGTTTGCCCGTAACAGTCATCCTTAACGGCCGCCTAAAGAGCCGGACGGGGTGCGAGGCGTCGGCGAAAGTGCTCCCTGACGGAGATTGGAAGCATGGTTTCCCGATTCTACGACCGGACGTTTGTCCGCGTCTTCTTCATGGCGATTGCCCTCATGGGCGCTCTCGCTTTCTCAACCTCTGCGTCGCGGGCACAGGAATACACCGCTCAGGAGATCGTCGATTCCGGTCACAAGTTCTTCGGCGCGACGTCGGGCGGTCTCGCCACCGTCGTCGAGAAGATTTTTGCCTCCTACGGCCTGCCCAATGGCTATCTGCTCGGCGAAGAGGGATCCGGCGCGCTGATTGGCGGCCTGACCTATGGCGAAGGTACGCTCTACACCAAGAATGCCGGCGACCATAAGGTGTTCTGGCAAGGGCCTTCGCTCGGTTGGGATTTCGGCGGCGAGGGATCGCGGGTGATGATGCTCGTCTATAACCTCGACGACGTCAGCAATCTCTACAATCGGTTCGGCGGCGTTGCCGGTTCGGCCTATGTCGTGGCCGGCGTCGGCTTCAACGTGCTGCAGAACAACAGGGTGCTGCTGGTGCCGATCCGCACCGGCGTCGGCGCGCGGCTTGGCGTCAATCTCGGCTATCTGAAGCTGACGCAGAGGCCGACCTGGAATCCTTTCTGAGCGATTCCGACCACACTTCGACCCGATCAACAGATTCTGACCCGGTGCAGCTGCGGCAAACCCTTGCCGCAGCGCTGGATTTGCGTCATTGGCAAAGTCCAGACTTGGCGGTTGCCGGATAGCGGCCCGCCCGTAACGGGTAGTCACCTTGGTTCAGTCGATCCTGTTCTTCGCCCTCGGCTTTCTGTGCGCAGGCTTTCTGGCGCTGCTGGTCGCGCCGGCCATCTGGCGGCGGGCGGTCGCGCTGACACGCAAGCGTGTCGAGGCGTCGGTGCCGCGAACGCTGGCCGAGATCCAGGCCGACAAGGACAGCTTGCGGGCCGAGTTCGCCATGACGACGCGCCGGCTCGAAATCAGCATCAAGACGCTGCGTGAGCAGGCGAATGAGCAACTCGTCGAAATCAATCGCGGCCGCGAGGCGCTGAAGGGCCTGGCGGTCGAGCGCAAGGACAAGAAGCAGGCGCTTTCGGAGCTCGGGGAAAAAAACGAATTGCTGCTGCATCGCGAGCAGCAGATACAACAGCTGTCGGACAGGCTTGCACAAACAGAGCGCATGATGGAAAAGCGCGCGCTCGAGCTGGAAAAGCTCGAACATATGTACGACGACGCGTCCTTCTCCTCCAGCAATCGTCAGATCGAACTGGTGGCTCGCGAATCCGAGCTGGAAAAACTTGCCAACGACATTTCAGTGCTGCGCGGCCAGCGGAAGGAGGCCGACAAGCGCCATCAGGAAGTCGTCGCCGAAGGCAAGGCCACGCGCGATGCCTTGAAGGCCGAAAAGAAAAGAACCGCCGACCTCGACAGAAAGCTCGAGCGCCTGCTCGCCACGCTTGCCGATCGCGAGGACAAGCTCGATCGCCGCGAAAAGGAACTGGCCCGGCTTCGCGAGCGGGTGAAGGGCGAGGCTACAGGAGGCGCCGCGGCTGCTGGCCTGGTTGGTGCGCAAGACAGTGCCCGCGCCAGGAACGAGGACATGGACAAGACGCTCGCCAAGCTCGAAGGCGACCGAGAGCGGCTCGAAGCCAGGCTGACGACGCTGGCCCGCGAAAACAAGCGGATGAAGGCGGAGCTTGGCGGTTCTGGATCCGCGAAGCCCGGGAATGGCCCCGGCAATGGCAATGATGCCGGTTCTGCCTTGCGCGAACAGATGAACAATCTGGCGGCTGAGGTCGTCCATTTGACGGCCAAGCTCGAAGGACCTGATTCACCGATCGCCAAGGCGCTGGCGGCGCCGCAGGAAACGCGGTCGGGAACCACCAGCCTCGCCGATCGCGTGCGGGCGTTGCAGAAGGCAGATTTGCCGAGCTGAGTTTCAAGCCCCGGCTTGGAATTGCCTGACTACGCCTATCAGGGCGAAATGGTGCAGCGCAATGGCTGACGCGGCAGCAACATTCAGGCTGTCGAACCCTTCCGACATCGCGATCCGCACCGTCCGCAGGCGGGCAAGCAGGCTCTCCGGGAGGCCCTCGCCTTCGGTGCCGAGATAGAGGGCCAGTCGTTTCGGTCGCGCGGCATCGCGAATGTCAGCCTCACCACGCGGCGACAAAGCGACCTGGCCGAAGCCCAACTCGCCGAGCTTCGCGATGAAAGCTTCAGTGTCGCCGAAGGACGCAAAGGGCACCTTCAACGCGGCGCCGACGGAGACGCGGATCGCCTTGCGATACAGTGGGTCGCAACAGGTGGCGTCGACGAAGACGGCATCGGCGCCGAAGGCGGCGGCATTGCGGAAGATCGATCCGATATTGTCATGGTTGGCGATGCCGATGAGAACGACGATCAACGCTTCGGCAGGCAAGGTGTCGAGCAAGGCCTCGGCGGGCTGTGGCGTGCCCTTGCTGCCGATCGCCAATATACCGCGATGCATGTGGAAGCCGGCGATCCTGTCCATGACGGCGCTTGCCGCAACGTAGACCGGCAGGTCGGCAGGGGCCTTGCGCAGGATGTCGTCGAGCCCGGCCAGCCGGTTTTCGAGGACCAGGACCGACTCCGCAGCAAAGCGTCCGGCTGACAGCAGGACGTCCAGCACCACCTTGCCTTCGGCAACGAACCGGCCATGGCGGCCGGTGAGATCGCGCTCGCGGATGTCGAGATAGGCGGCGACCCGCGGATCGCGCGCGTCGTCGATCTGGATCGGATCCATCAATACCTCGGCCGGCGAAAAATCGTCAGCGAGGTAAGGAGCGATCGGAGCCGCAGGTCAAGCCCTGCAGGTCAAGTCCCGGCGCGGCGCAGACGCGTTGCCATTTGGGACAAGTCGCCTATCCCGAAAATGCCGTCCAGCATGCGCAACAGTTCGCGCACGGCTTCGGACTTGCAGGAATAGTAGATCATCTGCCGGTCGCGGCGGGTCTCGACAAGATCGAGCGCCCTGAGCTTGGCCAGATGTTGCGACAAAGCGGACTGGCTGAGCATCACCTTTTCGGCGATGGCGCCGACCGACATTTCACCGTCGGCCAGATAGCTCATGATCAAGAGCCGCTTTTCGTTGCCCATAAGGGTCAGAAATGTCGCCGCCGATTCGGCATTGGCGATTAGTTTGGTCGAGACCATCGATGCCCCATGTTTTCCTGCTCATCCAAACGCTATGGGGGCAAATAGCGTTGGCTGCTATAATTCAGCTATGGATCACGCTGCTGATTCAGCGTCGCCTGAATCGTAGATCATTTCGCCCAAATCTCAAGACGTGCTTTTGATTCATGACGATTATCCTTGCGTAGCTGGCGCACGACCGGCTTTGGCCATGTCGACCAGAACCGGCCGCAGGTCGCGCGCGGTCTTCAATGGCTGTGGAAAATAGACCCTGCAAACGGTGTCGCCCGATGCCAGGTCGATGCCATCGGCATCGAAGCCGGTCATGGTCCAACCATCACCTTCAACCCTGGCGAAATGATGGGCATAGACGGCGATGGCGTCGAGATGGTCGGCATTCATGTGGTCGAGAGCGGATTGTTCGCTGGCGGCCAGCTCGTCGACGATCAACCCCTCGGTGATGAGATCGGCACGGTCGAGCAGGTAGGCCTTACCGTAGCCGCCATTCAGGCTGGCGCGCTCCGGCTCGAGGCGAAAGATCGAGAAATCGCCGAGCCCGGCATAGAGCTTTGCCTTGGGATTGCGGTTGAGATAGCGCCGCTCGGCGCGGGCATGCGCGCTCGACCCGCGTTCCAGCGGCTGCGCCCGGCAGACCAGCGTTATCCTGGGATGCGCCAGCGGATCGCCCTTGCCGGGTTCGCCGACAAGCAGCGAGCAGCGCGGCTCGGCAAGGATGGCGCCGGTATGGGCTGACAGCGCCGAGACAAGGATCAGAGGCGTGCCATCGATGTCGGTGGCGACTCCGACCCTGGAGGCCAGCGGTGCGCCGGTCGAAGGCTCGATCACCGCGAGGGCGCCGAAACGGGCGCTGCGGATCAGCGTTGCGGCCAGCCTGATCGCCTCGGCGTCCGTCGCGCGAATGACGTCCTTCTTCGGCTGGTCCAAAATGCCCACCAGGTAAGTTGATTTTCTAAATCCAGTTATTGGCCAATCATGCCGGCTTTGACAAGCGCTTTGATCTCGGCTGTCGAAAAGCCGAAGCGCGCCAGCACAGTCTGGGGCAGCTGATCGTCATCTTCAGACATGCCGGCAAGCGCCGGCTGCGAGGCCGAGAAGCGTGGCGCGGGCGCGGGGCGCTCGAGCGCACCGGCCTTCACAAATGCGTGACGCGCCCGGTTGTGCGGATGATCCCTGGCTTCGGCCAGCGACAGAACCGGCGCCACGCAGGCATCGCTTGCGGCAAACAGCGCGTCCCAGTCGTCGCGTGTCTTCTGCCGGAACCGGTCGGCAATGGCCGCGCGCATGTCCGGCCACAACGCCTTGTCGTATTGGCCGCGGACAAAATCCTCGCCGAGCGGCAGCAGTCTTGCGAATGCGGCGAAGAAGCGCGGCTCAAGGCAGCCGACCGCAACGTGGCGTGCGTCCGCCGTCTCATAGGTGTCGTAGAAGGGCGCACCGGAATCGAGCAGGTTGGCGCCGCGCCGGTCGCTCCACAGACCTGCCGACATGAAGGCGTGTATGGGGGCCACCAGCATCGAAGCGCCCTCGACCATCGCCGCGTCGATCACCTGGCCTTTGCCGGAGCGCGAGCGCTCGAACAGCGCTGCAAGCACCCCGGCGATCAGCATCATGGCGCCGCCGCCATTGTCGGCGATCAGATTCAGCGGCGGCACCGGCCGGCCTTCCTCCCGGCCTATGGCATGCAACACACCGGAATAGGCGAGGTAGGTGATGTCGTGGCCGGCGCGACCTGCGAGCGGCCCGTCCTGGCCGAAGCCGGTCATGCGGCCGTAAATCAGCGCCGGATTGCGCGCCAATGCAGCATCCGGGCCGAGACCAAGCCGCTCCATCACACCGGGGCGAAAGCCTTCGACAAACAGATCGGCCTTTTCGGCAAGGCGCAGCAGCAGTTCCGTTCCTTTGGCCTGCTTGAGGTCGACGCGCAGGATGGAGCGGCCGTGACGGTCGAGATTGTACGCATCGGAGAGCGGCAGCAGGGGTTGGTCCGAACCGGTGCGCTCGATGCGCAGCACCTCGGCCCCCATCTCCGACAGCATCAGCCCGGCCAGAGGCACCGGGCCGAGCCCAGCCATCTCGATGACTTTCAGGCCGGCCAGCGGACCGGTCTTCACTGCGCCGGCCGTCATGGCCGTCTATTTCGGCGCCATGCGGATTGCCCCATCGAGGCGGATGGTTTCGCCGTTCAGCATCTGGTTTTCGACGATATGCAGGGCGAGCGCGGCATATTCGGACGGCTCGCCGAGGCGGGACGGGAAGGGCACGGCCGCGCCGAGCGAATCCTGCACCTCCTGCGGCATGCCGGCCATCATTGGCGTCTTGAAGATGCCGGGCGCGATGGTGCAGACGCGAATGCCGGAGCGCGCCAGGTCGCGGGCAACCGGCAGCGTCATGCCGACGACGCCGCCCTTGGATGCGGCATAGGCGGCCTGGCCGATCTGGCCATCATAAGCGGCCACCGACGCGGTGTTGACGATGACGCCGCGCTCGCCGCCCTGCAGCGGTTCGAGTTGGGCGGCACGGTCGGCGACGAGGCGGATCATGTTGAAGGTGCCGATCAAATTGATCTCGATCACCTTGCGGTACTGGTCGAGCGGATGTGGACCATCCTTGCCGATCGTCTTCACGCCGATGGCAATGCCCGCGCAATTGACCAGGATGCGCGCTGGCCCAAGTCTCTTTTCCACCTCGGCGAGCGCGGCCGCACCGCTGCCGGCGCTGCTCACATCGCACTGGATGGCGGCGCCGCCAATGTCGCCAGCCACCTTCGATGCCCGGTCGATGCCGATATCGAAAATGGCGACGCGCGCGCCCTTGTCGGCCAGCGCGCGGGCGGTTGCCTCGCCGAGGCCAGAGCCGCCGCCGGTTACGATCGCAATCTGGCCGTTCGGGTTCATGCTGCATGCTCCGTGCTGTTCCGGGTCATGCTACGGAGGTCGCCGCCATGGTGCAACCTGACCAATGGGGATCCATCGCGACCGCTGCCGCGACCGATCCTGGAGCTCAGGCCATCACTGGTGCCTGCTCCGCGATCCTGGCAAGGCTGGCATGGCCGACCTCGCCGGAGAGCCGCGCCACGGCACCGGGCACGATCTCGTGCGACAGCAGCCGGTCGAGGTCGACCGGGCGCGGCATGGAGATCTGGCCGCGGGGGATCTTTCTGAAGCCGAGCGGGCCGTAATAAGGCTCGTCGCCGACAAGGATCACCGCCGGCGCGCCGGCCTTGGCGGCCGCCTCCAGCGCGATCGCCACGAGCCGGCGGCCGATACCGAGATTCTTGAAGGCGGGCCGCACGGCAAGCGGCCCGAGCATCAGCGCGCGTCCGGCGCCGGCGGCGATGCGGGTCATGCGCACCGAAGCAACGACGATGTCGCCATCCATGGCGACAAAGGATAGCGAGCGCTCGTGGCCGCCGGTCTCGCGAATCTTGTAGGCGGCCAGCACGAAACGGCCGGGGCCAAAGGCTTCGTCGTTGATGGCTTCGATTTCGGGATCATGCGCCGGAGTTTCCGGCAGGTATTTCACGTCGGCAAGGCTCATGGTCTTCGCGGTCCGATAAAGAGGAAAGGTTGCTGCAAGCGGCAGCGTTCGCCAGTCAGCGCTTTCTAAGCGCGGGCGCCCTTTCGTCGTCGGTCAAACCGGATCAAGCCAAGATCGAACATGCGGAGTGTCCGCTAGCATCAATTTCCGGCGGCTGCAATCGGCTGTTTTCATCCGGCGTTTCATACGAGTGACGCTCTGTTCAGCAGATGACGGCTTCGGCATTGCCGCCTTGCGACTACATTGGCCAAGGCACGCAAGGAGATTTCGTATGGGATTGCTGGTCGAAGGCAAATGGCAGGACCGTCCGGCCAATGTCGATAGCAGCGGCAGGTTCATCCGCGCCGAGACGCAGTGGCGTGACCGGATCACGCGCGACGGCGCGCCGGCGCAAGGTCGTTCGCGCGGCTTCAAGGCCGAGCCCGGACGCTACCATCTTTATGTCTCGCTCGCCTGTCCGTGGGCGCACCGCACGGTGATCTTTCGCGCGCTGAAGAAGCTAGAAGACATCATCCCGGTTTCAGTCGTGCATCATTTCCTCGGTACTGAGGGCTGGACGTTTTTGGCCGAGGATGGCGCCACCGGCGACACGCTCTACGGCCTCGACTTCCTGCACCAAATCTACACCAAGGCCGATCCAGCCTATTCGGGCCGGGTTTCGGTGCCGGTGCTGTGGGACAAGAAGGAAGAGACCATCGTCTCCAACGAATCCGCCGAAATCATCCGCATGCTCAATTCGGCCTTCGACGAGTGGGGCGATGCCGCTCTCGATTTCTATCCGCCAGGCCTGCGCGGCGAGATTGACAAGGTCAATGCGCTGGTCTTTCCCGCCGTCAACAACGGCGTCTACCGCGCCAGCTTTGCCACCACGCAAGCGGCCTATGAAGAGGCGTTCGGCGAGCTGTTCGCGGCGCTCGACACGCTGGAGGGCCGACTGTCAAAACAGCGCTATCTCACTGGCGAGCATATCACCGAGGCCGACTGGCGGCTGTTCACCACGCTGGTGCGTTTCGACCCGGTCTATGTCGGCCATTTCAAATGCAATCTGCGCCGCATCGCCGACTATCCGAACCTTTCGAACTATCTGCGCGACCTCTACCAGGTGCCTGGTATCGCCGGCACGGTGAACCTGCACCACATCAAAATGCACTATTACGGCAGCCACGAGAGCATCAACCCGACGCGCATCGTGCCGGTCGGGCCTGGGCTCGACTATGGCGCGCCGCACGACCGGGCGCGGTTCAGGCAGGCGGCGTGAGCATCGGATTGACAGCCTACCAGTACGGCGATACCGGCTGGCCTTCAAAAACCTCGGCAAGCCGCCGCAGCGTCGCCGGCGTCGTGCCATGCGGCAAGCGGTCGAGCGGAAAGAAGCCTGCTTCGGCGATCTCGTGGTCCGGCAGTTTCGGCGCGGTCTGGTTGAAGGTTTCGATGAGATAGAGGCCGACATGGTCGCGGCGGCTGGAGCGGCGGTTGAAATGCATCGACTTCAGCACCGGCGGGGCGGTGAGCGCGATATTGCCTTCCTCGGCCAGTTCCCGCGCCAGCGCTTCGCCAAGCGTTTCGCCGACCTCGACGCCGCCGCCCGGCAATTGCCAGCCGGGGACATAGGTGTGGCGGATGAGGAAGACGGTGTTCGAGGCGCGATCGTGGATCAGGCCGCGCACGCCCAGCGTCATCGGCCGCCGCAGCAGGAAATAGAGATGGAACAGCCTTGCCCTGAGGCCTGCCCAGCCGGTCTGGCGAAACGCCTGCTCCGGGTCCGATATAGCCATGACTAGCGAAACCGTGGATGGGCAGGAAACAGTGAGTGGAAAGCGGGGAGCGCGTCGCCTATGAAGGAAGGATGTTCAGGCTCGCGCATATTTCCGATGTCCATCTGGGGCCGCTTCCCGGTGTAACCTATCGCGAACTCGCGTCCAAGCGCGTCGTCGGCTACGTCAACTGGCAGCGCAACCGCCGCCGCCATATGCACGATGCCGTCATCGACACCATCGTCGCCGACATGAAGGCGAGCACACCCGACCACCTCACCGTTACCGGCGATCTGGTCAATCTGGCGCTCGACGGCGAGATCGAGATGGCCAAGCACTGGCTTGAGACGCTGGGTTCGCCGGAGGATGTCTCGGTGGTGCCGGGCAACCACGACGCCTATGTGCCGGGCGCCTTCGACAAGGTCTGCCGCTCCTGGGCGGCGTGGATGAGCGGCGACGGCGTGACTGCGCCGATCGACCGCAACGCTTTTCCCTATCTGCGCGTACGCGGCAATGTCGCGCTGATCGGCGTTTCGACGGCGCGCGCCACGGCGCCGTTCATGGCCAACGGCTTCTTCCTCGAAGGTCAGGCGCAAAGGCTGGCGACAGTGCTCGACGCAACGAACAAACGCGGCCTGTTGCGGGTGATCATGATCCATCATCCGCCGGTGCGCGGCGCCGTCGCCCAGCAAAAGCGCCTGTTCGGCATCTCCCGCTTCCACAAGACCCTTCATAGGCATGGCGCCGAACTCGTGCTGCACGGCCATTCGCATCTGCCGTCGCTGTTCTTCATCGGCGGGCGCGGCGCCAGGATTCCGGTCGTCGGCGTCGCCGCCGCCGGGCAGTCGCCAGGCAGCAAGAACCCGGCGGCACAGTACAATCTGCTCGATATTGACGGGGAGAAGGGCAATTGGCTGATTCGCCTGACGCGGCGCGGCCTGACCGGGCCGGCCTTGCCGCCATCGGACCTGCAGGTCATTGAACTCGGCGCGCAGACACCGAGGCCTCCAGATCGTTGATCAGAAGCTGATCTTCATCGCCATCAGGCGATCCCAAAACAGGGCGGCCGCCACCGCCAGGCCAACAAGCGCGCCGGCGGCGACCAAGCCGAGACCGGAAAGGAACGTCGACCAGCCCTTGCGGGGCACGGCTGCTTGCAAGGGCGGCTCAGCTTCCGGCACGGCGGCGCGTTTCAGGTCGGCGACGGCCGGCTCGACACCGCCCTCCATCATGCGCTGGCGCTCGACGATACGCTCCGCCACATAGCGCGTGACCTGATCGGCGACCGGTTTCATATCGGTCAATTCGGCGAGCACGACGCGGCCGATGCGGGTATCCCTGAGAAAGCGGTAGGTGCGGCGGTCGCGCCCCATGGCGACATGGCTGACGGCGTCGATCCACAGGCGGGGCTGCAGGCCGGAGGAGACGACGAAGTCGAAATTGTCCATGTCGGCGGGCACGTCGGCAAAGGCCGGGGCGAGCTCGGCCGCGAGCAGATCAAGCCGCATCCGGTGCGCCTCGCGCATGTCGACCACGACATCGTCGCGATCGGCGAAGGCATTTTTCACATCGCGAACGGCGTCGGACAGTTTGCGGGAGGTGTCGATGGGGGTGATGTTTTCGCCAGTGTCCTTCATCGGCGTCGCCTCGCTGATATGGTTAATTGCGAGTTAACACAGGCGGCGGCAAAATGCACTGGCGAGATGCGGGGCGCAAGTAAGTTAGCTCGCCGCGGCCTCGAATGTCGGACGCAGGCGCCTGCCGCGGCGTGCCATGTTTCGGCGCACGGCCTGGGCGACCACATCAGGCACTTCCTCGACCAGCATATGGCCGGCATCGAGCACGTGATGAATATGAAAATGCGCCGGCAGACAATCAGCCTGGGTAAAGGGCAGCACCGGATCGTCCGTTCCCCAAACCACCATCACCGGCATGTCGAGGGTGTCCAGCTGTTCGCGGGGTATGACCCCCTGCCGCTCGTTCCTGGTCATGACGGCCGATATCTCAATCAGCTTGCGCAACTGGCCGGGGCGACGGCGTAGGTCCGCCAGGACGCCAACGATGCGTTCGGGCGGCGGGCTTCGCGGTCCCGACATGGCGGCAAGGCAGGCGCGGATTTCCCGTCTGTCGGCGGCCGCGGCGTAGCGGCGCAACAGCGGTCCGTTGATCTCGGGGCCAACACCGCCCGGCGCCAGAAGCGTCAGCGAGCCTATCCTTTCAGGCTCGGCAAGCGCCATCAGGGAGGCGACCGCGCCGCCCATCGAATGACCGGCGACATGCACCCTTGCTATCCCGCGTGCGGCGATATCGGCGAGAACCGCTCGCGCCGCTGTTTTGGCCGGGCCGCTGCCAGGAAATTCGAGAGACAGTCCGTGTCCCGGAAGATCGTAGGCCAAGGTCCTGACATCGGGCCCTAGCGACGCGGTCACCTCGCGCCAGATATCATGGCAACCACCGAAGCCATGCAGCAGGACGACCGTCTTCGGCCCGGCGCCCCGCTCGGCAACATAGAGGGATGAGACCATGAAAATGTGGGATTATTGCAAGACTGGAGAGGAAATTCGAATCGAGGCTGGATTGCTCCCAGTCCAGACCGATGGCCAGTAAAGTTTTCGCGATCCGGAAAGACTAGCTGGCGTTGCCGAGGCCCGCGGCGCGCAGCGCCTCAACCAGCCGGTCGGTCAGATCGGCGGGATATTTGCGCTCAGCGAAGGCCGCGCGCGGATCGGCGGCGAATTTCGGGAATTTGGTGGTCAGCTCATCCAGAAGCTTGGCTGCCAGCTGTTCGCGGCCGGCAGCCTTGGCGCCGATCAGCCGCGCCGCCAGATAATGCGATTTCATCGCCGTCGTGCGCAGCAACTCGCTGGCTATCGCGGCCTTGTTCATGTCGCCCAGCATGAATTGCCCGGCGAAAAGCCCAAAATCCCACCATGTCGGATGGCCGCTGAACGTCTCGACGGCATGGGTCAGGATGGGTGTTCCCTCGGCATATTTGCCGGCAAAGATCAGGCCATAGCCGTAAGCGGCAGCCATGCCGAGGTCGTAGGGGTTGAGCTCATAGGCCTTGCGCATCCAGCGGATCGATTCCTCGGTGTTGCCGAGGCGCGAATTGAGGTAGCCATAGGCGCGGTGCGCATAGGGGCTGGTCGGTCCCATCTGGATGGCGCGATGGGCGAAGGACATTGCTTGTTCGACCGTCGCGCCAGGCGGATAGGCGTAATGATCGGTGGCGGCCTCAAGGGTCAGGGAGGCCAGTTCCGAATAGACCAACGACGATTTCGCACCCTGGCCGGCGAGGTTGTCCAGGCAGCGATAGGCGGCCTCGTGCGTCCTGGTGCTCTGGTCGAGATAGTATCTGTCGTTGAGGATCAGGCAGCTCGTCAGCCCGGTCTGAATGCCGTTCTGTTCGATGTAGCTGTAGAGCGGGCCGGAGGCGGGAACGGTCGAGCTGAGGATGGCGGCGATACGATCCTCGACGGTGCCAGGTGCGCTGTCGGCGGCCGTCAGACTGCGGGACAAAAGCACGCGGCCGGTCGCCACGCTCTGCAGTTCGAGCGTCACGTCACCTGCCATTGGTCCCGGCAGGACATCGAAAACGAAGCTGGTCGGGTCGGTGCTCGGATCGCGCTTGCTGTCGGCGTCGCGGCCGATGAAGTCGATCGTGTCGAAACCGGCAAGGCCGGCGCGCAGCGAAGCGGCGACGCGGCCGGCCTCGGGGCCGGTGGCCTTCACCGCGATGTAGACGAGGGGCAGGGCCTCCATCGACGGCGATGCGATGCTGCTCGTTACGCCCGCGGTCTCGACCACCGCGGTAGGATCGCTGCTGGCAAGCAATGCGCCGCTGCCCTGGCGCAGGATGAGCACGCCCAGCATGAGAATGACCAGCGTCATGGCGACCCAGAAGAACTGGAGATGGCGCGCCAGCGAAGGCCCAGGTTCTGTAACCCCCGAAGCTGTCGCGGCAGCGGGAACGGCGTCAAGAGCCGCCTGGTCGGGCGATCCGGGCAAGGCGGCTACCGCCGCCGCAAGCGGCTCCTGCCCAACCGGCAGGCGTATGGCGTTGAGCTCATAGGACGGCACGTAGCCGCCGCGCGGAATGGCAATGCGAACCGGTTCGGCTATGCCTTCATTGGCGAAATAATGCTGGAGAAGTTCGCGCAGCCGGCCTGCCTGCACCCGGACAACGGCGTCGGTCGACGAATCGAAATCGCCGTCCTTGCCGAAGACGTCCATGGCGATGGAGAAACCCTTGAGCCTGTCGGCTTCGCCGGCCTGCTCGCGCTCAACAAGATAGCGCAGCAACTTGCGCGCGCGCTCGGAACGTCCGAACGTTTCGCTGGCGAGCAGTCGCTCCAGTGTCTCGCGCACTGCGGGGGCGGCAGGCGTGGCATGCTGCAAGTGTCGATCCTCTCGAAGTCGGCACAGGTTGAGGCGCAATCATATAGAGCCTGCACTTCCATACAAGCATGCTTATGTTATGCGATCGCGTAACACACCGGATAGTTGCCGGTGGTTGACACAAAAGACCGGACATTCGGCGCCCGGGAAAATATCAGCCGGCCTTGCGGCCGATTATCCGGTTGGCGGCCGAAACAACGGCTTCCAGCGAGGCGGCGACGATGTTGGTGTTGATGCCGGCGCCGAACAGCTTGCCGCCGGGATATTCCATCTCGACATAGGAAATCGCCGAGGCGTTCGAGCCGCGCTGGAGCGAATGTTCGGAATAATCAAGCACCGACATGTCGACGCCAACATGACGCGACAGCGCATCGACGAAGCCGTCGATCGGGCCGGTGCCGGAGCCGGCGATGGTCGTCTCCTTGCCGTTGTCGAGGATCACCGCCTCGACCACGCGCCGGCCCTTTTTCTCGGTATCGGGATAGGTGTGATGGTCGAGGAACTTCAGTCGTGCGCCGGGCTGGTCGACATAGGTTTCGATAAAGCGGTCATGGATGCGTTTTGCCGGCACTTCCTTGCCTTCGGCGTCGGTGATCGCCTGGATCTCCTGGCTGAACTCGATCTGCAGGTTGCGCGGCAGATTGAGGCCGTAATCGGCCTGCAGTACATAGGCGATGCCGCCTTTGCCTGACTGTGAGTTGATGCGGATGATCGCCTCGTAGCTGCGCCCGACATCGGCCGGATCGATCGGCAGATAGGGCACTTCCCAGACCGGCGTGTTGGCCTTCTTCAAGGCCTTCATGCCCTTGTTGATGGCGTCCTGGTGCGAGCCGGAAAAGGCGGTGTAGACCAGTTCACCGACATAAGGATGGCGTTCGGATATCTTCAGCTGGTTGGAATATTCGTAGACGTCCTTCATCCGGTTGATGTCCGAGCAATCCAGATGGGGATCGACGCCTTGCGTGTACATGTTGAGCGCCAGCGTCACGATGTCGACATTGCCGGTGCGCTCGCCATTGCCGAACAGCGTGCCTTCGACGCGGTCCGCACCCGCCATCAGGCCGAGCTCGGTGGTGGCGATGCCGGTGCCGCGGTCATTGTGGGGATGCAGCGAGATCAACAAGTTTTCACGGTTGTCGAGGTTACGGCACATCCACTCGATACGGTCGGCGTAGATGTTGGGCGTCGACATCTCGACCGTCGAGGGCAGGTTGATGATCAGCTTGTTGTCGGGCGTCGGCCTGACGATCTCGGTGACGGCGTTGCAGATCTCCAGCGCCACGTCGAGTTCGGTGCCGGTAAAGCTCTCCGGCGAATATTCGAAGCGATAACCGCCGCCGGCCTTGGCCGCCATGTCGGTGATCATCTTGGCCGCGTCGGTGGCGATGCGCTTGATACCGCCGACATCCTTCTCGAAGACGACGCGACGCTGCAACTCGCTGGTCGAATTGTAGAAATGCACGATCGGGTTGGTGGCGCCCTTCAGAGATTCGAAGGTGCGGGTGATGAGTTCGGGACGGCACTGCACCAGCACCTGTAGCGAAACATCAGCCGGCACATTGCCTTCCTCGATGCACCAGCGGGCGAAATCGAAATCGGTCTGCGAGGCCGAGGGGAAACCTATCTCAATCTCCTTGAAACCCATGTCGAGCAGCAGGGCGAACATGCGCGCCTTGCGCTCATGACCCATCGGATCGATCAGCGCCTGGTTGCCGTCGCGCAAATCGACCGAGCACCAGACCGGTGCCTTGTCGATGACCTTGTTGGGCCAGGTGCGGTCGGTGAGACCGACCGTCGGGTAGGGCTGGTATTTTCGGGCCGCGCCCGGCATGTGGCCGGCCGCGCGTTTTACGCTTTCGGCTTCGCCGGCGCGGATGTCTTCTCGTGCGTTCATCGTCTTGTTCTCCCGGCGGCTCGCGGATCGGTCTTCGGACGGATTCCAGGGCGAGCAGCGCCTTATCAGATTTTCGTTCGCTTGATGTGAATTGCCAATTTCTGAACTGGCCAAGGAGCGTGCGCGTAAGCGGCGGTTCGACCGCCGGGCGCTCCTTCAGCGAACCCGGCGATCGCCGATAAGGCCGAGAAGAAGCAGGGTCGATGCCAGCGCGCGCACGGTCTCGCCGGCAAAGCCGGTCGGACGGGAAGCGACGGAGGAGACGCGCGTGTTCATGGCGGGGTTCATACAGGAGCCGCCATGGACAGGCAAGTGGGCTGCCATTCCACCACTCGCGAGCACTCTTCCCCATGCGCGGCAAATGCGCCAGACTTGCGTGTAGCCGGGGCCGCAATGCTTCGCCGTCGGAGGGGTCATCCGTGAATTTTGTTTTCTTCTCGCCGCATTTTCCCGCCAACGGCGCCGATTTCTGCGACCGGCTGAAAAAGGCCGGCGCTACGGTGCTGGGCATTGGCGATGCGCCTTATGAGGCGCTGGACGGCAAGCTGAAGGCGGCCCTGTCGGAATATTACCGCATCGCCGACATGGAGGACTACGATCCGGTGTTCCGGGCGATGGGTCATTTCATCCACAAATGGGGCCGGATCGAGCGCTTCGAGTCCCTCAACGAGCATTGGCTGGAGCTGGAGGCCAATATCCGCACCGACTTCAACATCTACGGCACCAAGCTCGATTTCGTGAAGAATTTGAAGCGCAAGAGCCGCATGCGTGCATTCTTCCGCAAGAGCGGCGTCGACACCATCGCCCAGCGCAAATGCTCCGACCGGGCCGGCGCCATGACCTTTATCCGCCGCGTCGGCTATCCCGTGGTGGTGAAGCCCGATTCCGGGTCCGGCGCCTCGAACACCTTCAAGATTTCCAACGCCAGGGAGCTTGACCAGTTTTTCAGAGACAAGCCCGAGGACGTGACCTTCGTCATGGAGCAGTTCATCGAGGGGCTGGTGGTGACCTTCGATGGGCTGGTCAACCGTGACGGCGAGGTGGTGCTGGCGGCCAGCCACCGCTACGACCAGAGCATCATGGAAGTGGTCAACAAGGATCGCCACATGAGCTACACCTGCTTTCCCAAGGTCCGACCGGCGATCGAAGAGGCCGGCCGCAAAATCCTCAAGGCGTTCGACGTGCGCGAGCGCTTCTTCCACATCGAGCTGTTCGAAACCAAGGACGACCGCGTCATCGCGCTTGAGGTCAACATGCGGCCGCCCGGCGCCTGGATGACCGATGCGATCAACTACACGTTCGACATCGACGTCTACGCGGCCTGGGCGGACATGGTGGTGAAGGATGCCACCGGTGGTCCTTATGAGGGCAAGTATTTCACCGCTTATGCCAGCCGCAAGCAGCACCTCCACTATTTGCACAGCCATGAGGACGTGCTAGCCGCGCATCGCGACAAGATCGTCCATCATCAGCCGATAGAAAAGGTTTTCAGCCGCGCCATGGGAAATTACGCCTACCAGATGCGCTCGAAGGACGAAGCAGCACTGCGCGCGGCTGTCGCCTACATCCACGCGGAAAAGGCTTAGACGCGATGGACATCTCTTATCACAAGGGTTTCTCCGGCAATCTCGGCCGCGACATGGAATACAAGCGCTACGGCCATGCCGGCCGGCCGGTGGTGGTGTTCCCGACGTCGCAGGGGCGGTTCTACCAGTTCGAGGATTCCGGCGGGGTAGGAGCGCTGGCCGAATTCATCGACACCGGCCGCATCCAGCTGTTCGCGGTCGACGGCGTCGATTCGGAATCGTTCTTCAACAAGCATGCCGGCGCCGCCCACCGCATCGGTCGCCACGAGGCTTACTTCCGATATGTGCGCGAGGAGGCGCTGCCGGAGTTTCTGGCGACCGCTGAGCAAGCCAATGGCGGGCGCAAATTAAAGCCGCTGTTCACCGGCTGTTCGATGGGCGGTTATCATTCCACGAACTTCGTCTTTCGCTTTCCCGAACTCGCCAGCGGCGTCATCGCGCTGTCGGGCGTCTATTCGGCGGGCGACTTCTTCGGCAAGGCGCTGGAAGGTGATATCTTCTACAATTCACCGCTCGACTATCTGCCCGGCACCGTAGACCCAAAGCTGCTTGCCCGGCTGAAGTCGCTGAGGATGATCTTCTGCTGCGGGCAGGGCGCCTGGGAAGAGCGGATGCTGGTCGAGACCCGCAGGCTGGAACAGATCCTGCGCGACAAATCCATTCCCGCCTGGGTCGACTATTGGGGCGGCGATGTCAGTCATGACTGGCCATGGTGGCACAAGCAGCTGGTCTATTTCTTCGGCCGCTGGCTGGATGATGATCTGATGCACCGGCTCGATTGATGACCACACCCGAACCTATCCGCCGCTTTATCGAGGCCACCAATGCGGGTGATAGCGAAGCCGTTCTCCACACGTTCACAGCCGACGCGTCCCTGACCGACTGGGGGCGGTCCTTCCAAGGCCGCCAGCAGATCGCGCGCTGGAACCAGTCGGACAATATCGGCGTGAAGTCCAATCTTCGCATTGTCCGCATCGCCGAGGTCGAGGGCAGCTACCGCGTCCGCATTGCCGTGAAAGGCAATGGCTTCAACGGCGAGGGTGACATGACCTTCGTGCTGGACGGCCACCGCATAGCGAGCCTCGTCATCTCCTGACGCGGCTCAGCTACCCTTCCTGGCAAACCGGCAGAGCAATGGTCTCGTGTTCCACCGCCGATCCACGGCGCAAGCCGAGAAAGACGACAAGGGCGGTGACGATGGTGATTGCCGCCAGCACGATCAGCAGCCTGTCGAACGCGATCTCATAGGCCTGGACCAGGACCGTGGCTCCGGCACCCGGCAAGCGGGCTGCCGCTTCGCCGATGTTGCCGGTCACCAGCAGCTGCGCGGCGGCGGTTGCATCCAGGGAAGACGCCGTTCCCTGAGCCGCCAGTTGGGCTGCCGTGAAACCCGACAGGACTGCCATGACGATCGCCAGCGCCACGCCTTCGCAAGCGACGCGGGTGGTGTTGAAGATGCCGACCGCCATGCCGGCACGCTCTTTCGGCACGACGCCGACGGCAAGTCCGTCCATCAGCCCCCAGGGCAAGGCGATGCCGACGCCTATGAGGATCAGCGGCGCCACCAGCGCTGCGACGACAGGCGGTGTCAGGCTCAGCCAGACAAGGCCGCCGGCGGCCACAAGCAGGCCGACACCGCAGATCGTTGCCGGAGCGATCCAGCGCGCTACCTGGCCGGCGAGCAGTGGCAGGATCAACAGCGGTCCCGACAGGCAGATCATCAACTGCCCCCCCTTGATCTCGCTCATCCCCTCGATGCCGATGAAGCGGATCGGCAACAGCACCAGCAGGACGACGAAGCCATAGGCGGGAGCGGCCGCCAGGAACTGGACGCCGACGAAGCGGGGAAAGCGGAACAGCGAGAGATCGAGCATCGGCCGGCGCACGCGCCGCTCGACGACGACGAAAGCGGCAAAGCAAAGGGCGGCCGCCACGAGAAGCGCGATCACCAGGGGATCGGTCCAGCCGCTCTGCGGCGCTTGCAGCACGCCGTAGGTCAGCGATGCCAGCGCGATCGTAAAGGTGCCGGCTCCCGCCCAGTCGAGGCCGGTCGCATCCGGATCGCGCGATTCCCTGATGGTGCGCAGGCCGAGCAAAGCGGCTGCAATCGCGAGCACTGCCACCAAGACGAAGATCGATCGCCAGCCGAAAGCATCTATGAGCAGGCCCGACGCGATCGGCCCAAAAGCGAGGCCGATGCCGAAACTGGTGCCGAGGAAGGAGAAGGCGCGCAGCCGCAATGGCCCATCGAATTCCTGGGCAAGAGCGGAGGCGCCGCCGGCAAAGGCGGCGGCACTGCCGAGCCCTTGCGCAGCCCTGAGCACATCGAACCAGACGATATCAGGAGCAAACATCGATCCCAGCGATGCCAGCACATAGGTGGCGAGGCCAACAAGGAAGAGCCG
This sequence comes from Mesorhizobium sp. P160219, assembly GCF_057786095.1. Classification (NCBI taxonomy): domain Bacteria; kingdom Pseudomonadati; phylum Pseudomonadota; class Alphaproteobacteria; order Hyphomicrobiales; family Phyllobacteriaceae; genus Mesorhizobium; species Mesorhizobium sp. P160219. The sequence goes on along the minus strand of NZ_JBYNWG010000001.1, from coordinate 6,045,689 downwards.
CTTGCGGCCATGATTGTCGGCCAGCGCGCCTGATGCCATCAAGGTGGCGGCGAAGGTCAGCATGAAGGCGTTGGTCACCCAGTTGAGCGCGATCGGGCTGCCGCCGAGGTCGGCCGCAATGCGGGAAAGCGCGACGGCCGGGCCGGTGAAGGTCAAGGGCATTGTCATGGCGGCAAGGCATACCGACAACAGGACAAGCCATGGCGCGACCGCGCCGTTTGTGGTCTTCGGGGTCATAATTTTCCTATCTGAACCAGGATCCGCCGGCCTGCCGCAAGCTTGGTGCGCCGGTCGTAACGGGAAGATAGGCTCGCGACACTTCGAGAAAAATAGTGTTAAATCTCCAGATATACCGGACTGAAACGCTCGAATGGAGAGATGCGATGGAACGCCTCAATGGGCTCCTGGCCTTTGCCCGCACGGCTGAGTTCGGCAGCTTCATCGCTGCGGGCCGCACGCTCGGAATCTCGGCATCGGCCGTCGGCAAGAGCGTCGCCAGGCTCGAGCAGGATCTCGGCGTAAGGTTGCTTCAGCGCAGCACGCGCCGCATCGGCCTGACCGAAGAGGGCAAGCTGTTCAACGAGCGGGTGCGGCGCATCCTCGACGACATCGACGATGCCGAGGCGATGCTGTCGCGGAGCCGCGAAACACCGCATGGGCGGCTGCGCGTTTCGACGCCGATCGTGACCTATCATTTGCTGTTCCCGGCGCTGTCGGAGTTCATGGCGCGCTATCCCGAAATCGAACTCGACATCGACTTCAACGACCGCATCGTCGACCTCATCGACGAAGGCGTCGACATCGCGATCCGCAGCGGCGACCTGCCGGATTCGCGCCTGGTGGCGCGGCCGCTTGCACCCTTCCGGCTGCTGTTGTGTGCGGCACCCTCCTATATCGAGCAGCACGGCAACCCGAGCGGTCCGGACGATCTCGTGAACCATTACGGCATCCGCTTCCGCTTTCCCAACAGCGGCAAGCTGCAAGGCTGGCCGTTCATCGGCGGCAGCGCCGAGCCGCAGGTCCGCTCGATGCTGACCTGCAACAACACGGAGGCGCTGAAGGGCGCCACGATGGCCGGGCTCGGCATCAGCTCGATGCCCGATTTCCTGGTCCGCGAGGCGCTGCGTGACGGCCTGCTGCGCACGGTGCTGGACGACCATGTCGACGGCCGCGGCCAGTTCCGGTTGCTGTGGCCGTCCAATCGTCATTTGTCGCCGAAGGTTCGCGCCTTCGTCGATTTCCTTCCCGACCGGCTTGCCGCGACGCTGGGCGGCTCTTAGAGCATGATCCCAAAAAGTGGGTACCGGTTTTTGGAAAAGATCATGCTCCAACAAAGGGTTAGATCATGATGAAATTTCAACGAAATCTCATCATGATCTAGTCCTTCGCGGCGCCGACAGCGACGGCGACAGCAAGGAACAGCGACGCTTCTCAGTAGGTGGCGCGGCCGCCGGAGAGATCGAACGTTGCGCCGGTGGTGAAGGAATTTTCGTCCGATAGCATGAAGGCGATCATCGCAGCCGCCTCTTCGACTTCGACGAACCGGCCTCGCGGCACCTTGCCCAGCATGTAGGCGACCTGGGCCTCAGTGAGCTGTTCGAGGATGCGGGTGCGGGCGGGCGATGGGGTCAGCGCATTGACGGCGATGTCGTGGCCGGCCAACTCCTTACCGAGCGATTTTGTCAGCGCGAGCACGCCGGCCTTGGCGGCGGAATAGGCGGCGGCATTCGGATTGCCTTCCTTGCCTGCGACCGAGGCGATGTTGACGATGCGGCCGTAGCTGCGCGCGATCATGCCGGGCACCAGGCGCTTGCAGCAGTAGAAGACGCCGTTGAGGTCGATGTCGATTATCTGGCTTCAGGCGGCAGGATCATAATCCGCCACCGTCGCTGCCGGTCCGGCGATGCCGGCATTGTTTACCAGCAGATCGACCGGACCAAGCGAGCGCTCGGTTTCGGTCGCGGCGCTGTCGACGGCCTCCATCAGCGATTGATCGCACAGCAAACCCTCGACCCGGCCGAGCGGGGCGAGTTCGGAAACGGCCTTCGCCATGGCGGTCTCGTCCACATCCCAGAGGGCGACGCTGGCACCCGATGACAGCAGTCGCCGGGCGACGGCAAGGCCGATGCCTTGCGCGCCGCCGGTCACCACGGCGACCCGGCCTGAGAGATCGACGGCATTCACACGACGGTTCATGGGCACTTTTCCTCTTCCCTGCATATTTGAATCTCAGTCCCTGACGGCTCTCGCCACCAGCCGCGCTATGCTCGGCCCGGCGATGAGCACGACCAGGAAGCGGGCCGACTGCAAGGCCATGACGAAGGATATGTCGACGTTCTGCGCGGCGGCGGCAATGATGGCGACGCTGTCCATGCCGCCGGGGCTGGTCGCGAGATAGGCGGTCAGCGGATCGATACCAAGGACGTGGCTGATCAGCCAGGCTAGCCCGCCGCAAAAGGCGATCAGCACGACGATAGAGCCGACGATCTGCGGCAGCGCCCGTGTCGCATGGCGCAGGATCGCCCGGGTAAAGTTCAGCCCTATCGACCAGCCGACCATCGCATAGGAGAGCGCCAGCAGCCATGGCGGCAATTGCATCGCCGCGCCGAAGCCGAGATGGACTATGGTGCCAAAGATGAAAGTGCCGAGGAAGAAGGGTGACGGCAGCCGGCACAACCGGCCAAGCAGGCCGCCGACCAGCGCCACGCCGAGCGTGGCGGCAAAGGCTGCCGGTTCGATCGGCGGGAACCAGACGATGGCTGGTACCTCGATGCCCGAAGTGTCGACCCACATCTTGGCGACGAGTGCTGCCGTCATCGAGACGAAGATGACGCGCAGATACTGCATGAAGGCGACGAGGCGCTGATCGGCGCCGAAGGCACCGGCCATCAGCACCATGGCAGTGGCAGCACCCGGCGACGAGCCCCAGACCGCGGTGGTGCCGGGCAGGATGCGCCAGCGGCTGATCAACCAGCCAAGCAGGCTGGACGCCGCAAGGGTCGCCAACACCACGACAAGGACCAGCGGCCATTCCTTGTAGAACACCGAAAAAATGTTGGTGGAGATCGACGCCGCGACCAGACAGCCGACCAAGGCCTGGGCGGCGGCGAACAGCGGCCGCGGCACGCGCACCGTGGCGCCATTGGTGCCGGCAAGGATCGCCGCCAACATCGGGCCGATCAGCAGCGCCGCCGGCAGTGCGGCGTATTCCAGCGCGCCGGCGAACAGCAGCGAGACGATCAGCAGCACCAGCCACTGCCGAACCGGACGCATGCGCGCCATGCGTTCGACGGCCGGTTGGTCTGGCGAAGAGTCCATGTTTGGGTCTTAGACCTGGAAGAGAAAAATGCGAACGCTGTCTCGGACGAAATTCACGACCCCGACCCCGCGTTGGGATGTCACTCGTTCTTGATGGCGGGCAGGCCGAAACCGCCGGCCGGATGGGTCTCGACCTGGAATTCGAAGCCGGCGATGATCGGCCGGGCCTTGGCGATCGCTGCCTGGACCTCCGGCAGCTGCAGCGAAGCCTTGTGGCTTGCGGCGTCGGTCCACACTTCGGTCACCCAGATCGCGTCGGCATCGGCCGGGTCGCGGGCGATGACATAACTCAGGCAACCCGGCATGGCGCCGGTCGAGGCGAGCAGCACATCCATGATCGCGTCGCGCTGGCCGCGCGACGCCCGCATCTTTCCGATCAATCCGTACATTGCCTCTCCCCTTTCTTCCAACCTCAGCAAACGTGCGCACGACATGCATGGTTGCGAGACGCAGTATGCAATTGCCGGCTCACGGCATCAACTGGCCACCGTTCACCTCGATCACCTGGCCGGTGATGTAACCACTCAGGAGATCGGAGGACAGGAAGAGATAGGCGCCGACGCAGTCTTCGGCCGTGCCGGCACGCCCTTGAGGAATGGTGGCGACCATGCCCTTCATCTGCTCGTCGGTGGAATAGCGCTCATGGAAGGGTGTCGCGATGGTGCCCGGCGCCACCGCGTTGACGCGGATGCCGAAGCCGATCAGTTCCTTGGCCATGCCGCGCGTCACATTGGAGACAAAGGCCTTGGCCGAACCGTACAGCCCGGCGCCGCCGCCAGCGCCATTGCGCGCCGCGATCGACGAGGTGTTGACGATGAAGCCGCCCTGCTTCTTCAGCCATGGCATCGCCTTGCGCGAGGCCGTCAGCACCGAGCGGGCGTTGAGGTCCATCACCGCGTCGTAGTGCGCCTCGGTCTGCTCCGCATAAGGTACGCGGCCGAGCATGCCGCCGGCATTGTTGATCAGCCCGTCGAGCCGCCCGAATGTTTCGGCGCTCTCCTCGACTACCCGCTCGACATCGGCTGCCTGTGAGAAGTCGCCCTGTGTCAGGAACACCTCACCGCCGCTGTCGCGGATGTTTTTGGCCAGCGTTTCTGCGGCCTCCCGGCTCGAATTGTAGTGCAGGGCGACCCGGCATTTCTGGGCGGCGTAGGCCAGTGCAAGGGCGGCACCGATGCCGGTCGAAGCGCCGGTGACCAGCACCGCCTTGCCGGCAAGATCGGGGATGACGAGGGTGGTCGCGGTCATGAGCACTTTCCTTCGGGCTGTTTGGCCACCCTTCGTAGGCTCTCATGGCCTTCACGTTCAAGCCCGTGGCGGCTCAGGGCCGGAGATAGGCGTAGCCCTGGCGCTGCAGTTCGGCGAGCTTGACGACGCCGCCCTTGTCGGCGGCGTGGAAGCCCTCGAGCAGGTCGGCAAGCGTGATCTCCATGCCTTGCATGGTGTTGCCGCAGGCATGCGGCTCAAGGCCCTGCTGGACAAGGCCGGCAAAGCGTCCCGAGATCGCCGCCGATATGCCTTTCGACTTGAAGCCGGCGAGGGCCGGACCATGCACGACCAACACGATGTCGACATTGCCGCCGGTGCCTTCATAGTGGTTCTTGATGTTGCCGAGCACGAAGTTGACCTTATCGAGGTCGCTGAGGTGATAGGCGACCTTCGGTCTGTCTTCAGCGGCGGCGGCCCGGCTCAGCCCGAACAGGCCGGCGGCACCGGCAAGGCTGGCCCGGAACATGTCGCGTCGACGCATGGCATCCTCTCGGCTTGGCGCTCCCCGCAAATTGCGTGGCTGCGGCCATGATACTAGCATAGATTCACGTTACGTCCTGTCGATGCGAGGAGGGGGTCACATGGCGTTCAGGAAGTGGAAGGTTGTTGCCAGCGCTGGATTTGGCGCCGTGCTGCTCGGCGCGCTTGCGGGTTCGGCCGCGGCCGACGATGTGCTTAAATTACCCGAACTCAGCCCGAATGGCGCCGATGCCTGTTTCGGCCGCGTCTATGATGCGGCGCACCTCAAGGCGCATCCAAAGCAGAAGGTGGCGCGGATCTTCTTCCTCTATGGCCATGATCCGGTGAGCCATCCGAACGAGGAGCCGATGGCAAACGCCGACACCTCCTACAACGGTTTTCTCACCACCATGGTGCGCGGCGCCAAGGCGCCGCAATGGGCCGGCGGCTGGTGCAATCACGAGTCCGAGGACGGCAAGTCAGGTCCGATCCGCTGCGGCATGGACTGCGACCGCACCATGGCGTCGCTGAAGCTCGATGACAAAGGCCGCCTGATCCTCACCGATGTTTCGTCCGATCTCTATCTCGACGCCGGATCGGAAGACGAACTGGGCGAGGCTGAATATGATCGGCAGGCGCTGGGCTCGGAGGACGACAATTTCCGCCTCGACCCGATGCCGGCGGCAACCTGCAAGGCCGAATTCGCCAAGATCGATCCGATCGATCCGGCGCTGGGTGCGCCGTTGCGCGAGCGGCTGAAGCCGGACCAGCCTTTCTGCTTCGGACGCGATTACGATGCCGCGCACCTGAGCTCTCATCCCGACCAGCTGACGCAGTCGATCCGGGTCTTCCGCGGACCGGTCGAGCTTGCCTCCTTCGCCTCAGGCGGCGATGTCACAAATTGGCCCGACGGCGCAGACATCGCGGTTTCGGTGACCACCAGGAAGAACGGGACGAAGGTCACGCAGACCTATTCCTGCCAGGGCGAAGCGGATCAATGGCGCTGCGCGGCCAGTTCGAAGATGAGCAATTTTTCCTGCGATATCGCGCAAAAGGAAATCTTCCTCAAGCGCGGCGCCAACGGCACCATGATGCTCGCCAATCCCAACAGCAGCCTGGCGATCGTCGATTTGTGCTCGAAGACGGCGGATGGCAAGACGAAGTCGGACGACAAGGTTTACCGGTTGGAGGCCATGCCGCAGTCGGCGTGTGCGCCTTAGTCACTTTAGCAGCCATTTGGAAATGAATATGATGCGTCGCAGCTTTCTTGGTTTTCTGACTTCCTTGGCTTTCATCGGTTCCGCCAACGCTGAAGGCGAGGCTGAGGCTCGCAAGGCGGCCTCAACAGCACAGTTGAAGAAGGAGGGCGTGCCGTTCATCGACCATTTGCCGACGATCGAAACCGCAGCCGAAAGTCGGCGACGAACGAAGGACGAGGTGGTTAAACGCGCCATCGCACTGGTGATCGTGGCCGTCACAGCGGAGACCAATGATCGAAATCTTTTAAGCAACTTGATCAGCCAGTTTGGAGCCGAAGGGTTTTTTACGCCCAAAGAGCAAGCGTTTGTCGGTAACCCCGTTGCAACCGAGCAAGATCGCGCAAATTTTAGCTGGCGCTATGAAGGGGCTTTCGTGATGTTGTGGGCGTTGCAAGTCTTCAAAAACCTTGGGCGTCCAGACAAGCCTTGCGATGTGTCGCGTATGGTTTCGGTGTTGCGTGACCTCGACACGGAAGGGCTGCTCAAGCGGGCCAATTTGCGCCCGCAAAGCGAGCTTCTCGATGCTGCCGATCTGATCTATCGGTACAATTGGGCTGTGATGGATGCGCGGGTGAATGGGAAAGCCGCGCCGGCAGGATTGGAACGAGACGTGGTTGTCGAACGTCATTACGCGCTCAATTGGCTGATTGGGTATATGGGGCAGGAATGGGATGACATCTCGACCGACACATGATGAGCCGATCGCAAGCGGGTGCTACCTTGGATCGGACTTCGCTTGCCGAGTTTGGATTTGACGAACTTAGACGGTTCGCCTGACTACGCTTTGCCGAGGCCGGCGCGCGCTTGAGCAGCAGGCGCTGCCTGATTTGGAGGCAATCAACGCCTGGATGTAGCCATTGGCGGGCTACCCCACATGGCGGTAATGGCGCAATCGATCCGGCGAGGTCGGCAGATCCTCGCCCGGATGATGCCCTGAGTTTTTCCTCAAGCAAACGGCACAGCAGTGGTGCCTTTCGGCAGCTTCGCCTCGTCGTCGGGCTCGACATGGATGGTGACGCGCACCGAGGGGATTTCGGCCTTCAGCGCGTCCTCGATGCGGTCGCAAATGACGTGGCTGGCGCCGACCGTCATGTCGGCGTCGACGACCAGGTGGAACTCGATGAAGGTGGCGCGGCCGGCGATGCGGGTCTTGAGGTCATGAACCTCCAGCGCGCCCTTGCAATTGGCCGAGATGATGTCGCGAATGTGCATGTGTTCGGTCGTGTCCACTGCGCGGTCCATCAGCCCGTTCATCGACGAGCCGATGACGTGCCAGCCCTGCCACAGGATGTTGAGCGCGACGATGACGGCAAGCGCCGGATCAAGGATCTGCCAACCGGTCAGGATAGCGCCGACGAGGCCGCCGAAGACGCCGACCGAGGTCACGACGTCGGTCATGATGTGCCGGCCGTCGGCGACCAGCGCCGGTGATTTTGCGCTGCGCCCGGCGCGGATCAGCGTCCAGGCCCAGAAGGCGTTGATGACGGTGGCGACGCCGTTGATCGCCAAGCCCTCCCAGGGTTGTTCGAGCGGGGTCGGCGTCTGCCAGGAGCGCCAGACCTCGTTGAGGATCAAAAGCGCGGCGAGCACGATCAGCACGCCTTCCAGCACCGCCGAAAAATACTCGGCCTTGTGGTGGCCGAACGGATGGTCCTGGTCGGCCGGCTTGTAGCTGACCAGGACCGCCCAATAGGCGGCGGCCGAGGCTATGACGTTGACGATCGATTCCAATGCGTCCGAATAGAGCGCAACGGAGCCGGTGACGTACCAGGCGGCAAGCTTGAGCGCGAGCACCACGCAGGCGATGACAATCGACCAGAAGGCAAGGCTGGCGATCCTTTGCCTGGCCGCTGCTTTCGCTGCGATCGCCGCCATGTTGTCCGTTGCCGCCATCGTTTCTAAGCGGCCTTTTCCTTGGCCTTGCGCGGCAGATGCGCAACGATGTTTTCGATGATGCGCATGCCGGCATTGTGGCCGAGCGTCATGATCGATTCCGGATGGAACTGGACGGCGGCGATCGGCTCCTTGCGGTGTTCGAAGGCCATGATGATGCCATCCTCGGTCTCGGCGGTGACGATGAAATCGTCGGGCAGCCGCACCGGATCGGCAAAGATCGAGTGGTAGCGGCCGACGGTCACTTCCTTGGGCAGGCCGGAGAAGATGATTCCGGGCTTGGAGACGCGGATGCGCGACGGCTTGCCGTGCATCGGCACGTGCAACTGCCTGAGTTCGCCGCCATAGGCCTCGGCCAGCGCCTGCAGGCCAAGGCAGACACCGAAGATCGGCAGGTCGCGGGCGCGGGCGTTCTTGATGGTCGCGGCGCAGTCGAAATCCTTCGGCGTGCCCGGTCCGGGCGACAGCACGACGAGATCGGGCTTCAGCCGTTCGAAGACTTCTTCCGGCACCGGCGAACGCACGGTCGAGACATTGGCACCGGTCTGGCGGAAATAGTTGGCCAGTGTGTGGACAAAGGAGTCTTCGTGGTCGACGAGCAGGATGTTGACGCCGTCGCCGACGCGCGCGGTGGTGCGTTCGGCGCCTGCGGCATTGCCCAATTTGGCATCGCGAATGGCGGAGAGCATGGCGGATGCCTTCAGTTCGGTTTCGGCTTCTTCTTCCTCGGGGATGCTGTCGAAGAGCAACGTGGCGCCTGCTCGCACCTCGGCAATGCCGTCCTTGATGCGGATGGTGCGGAGCGTCAGGCCGGTGTTCATGTCGCCGTTGAAATTGACCATGCCGATGGCGCCGCCATACCAGGCTCGCGGGCTCTTTTCGTTCTGCTCGATGAAGCGCATGGCCCACAGTTTCGGCGCGCCGGTGACGGTGACCGCCCAGGCATGCGACAGGAAGGCGTCGAAGGCATCCATGCCTTCGCGCAGGCGCCCTTCGATGTGATCGACGGTGTGGATCAGGCGTGAATACATCTCGATCTGGCGGCGGCCGATGACGCGCACCGAGCCCGGATCGCAGACCCTTGACTTGTCGTTGCGGTCGACGTCCGAGCACATGGTCAGCTCGGATTCATCCTTCTTGGAATTGAGCAGCTTCAGGATCTGCTCGCTGTCGGAAATGGCGTCGTCGCCGCGCTTGATGGTGCCGGAGATCGGGCAGGTCTCTACGCGGCGGCCGTTGACGCGCACGAACATTTCGGGCGAGGCGCCGATCAGATACTCGTTTTCGCCGAGATTGATGAAGAAGGAATAGGGCGACGGGTTGATCGACTTCAGCTTGCGCGAGATTTCGGAAGGCTGCGTCTCGCAGCGTTCGTAGAACATCTGCCCGGGCACGACCTCGAACAGGTCGCCGCGCTTGAAACTATCCATCGCCTTGCGCACCAGATTGGCGTATTCGCCAGGCTCATGGTCGCCGCGCGGCGGGATGCGGTCGGCGGTCTTGAACGGCTCGGAGATCTCGTCACGCGGCAGGCCTTCTGTCGAAAAACCGTCGCCGGAATAGTCGTAACGGTCGGTCCAGGCCTTGGTCGAATAATGGTCGACGACCAGGATCTCGTCGGGCAGGAACAGGACCAGGTCGCGCTGGCTCTGTTTGCGCTCGAGCTTGTAATCGACCGGATCGAACTGGAAGGCGAGGTCATAGCCGAAAGCGCCGTAGAGGCCGAGATTGGCGTCTTCCTCGGTCTTGAACAGAGCGGTGATGGCGCGCAGCACAGTAAACACAGAGGGGACGCGGCTGCGCTCTTCCTCTGTGAAGACGCGGCCGGGCTTGGCGACATCGAGGCGGATCAGCTTTTTCGAGGTTTCAGCAATCGTCACCTCGGCAACGCCGGCCAGCGTCTTGCCGATCACCGGCAGCAGCACTTCGCCACGGCCGTTCAGCGCCTCGATGCGCATGGCGCGGCCACGCGCGGAAATCACCAGCGGCGGATCGATGATGGCCGTATCCCAGCGTGTGTAGCGGCCCGGATATTCGTAATTCGAGGAAAACACCGCACCCCGGCGCGAGTTCAAGCCGTCGACATAAGCGTCGATGGCACCGGCGTAAGGCTTGTCGTGGCGTTCGCGGGTGATGGTGACACCACCTGCGGTCACGAAGCTTTCCGCGCCGTTTTCCAGAGCCTTGATCGTCATTGCCGTCTCCATATGGCTTGTTGGGCAACGGACCCGGGACTGGCTTTGAAAAACAAATGGCCGCCCGGACATTCCGTTGCGGCCACCCTCTATTTTCACGCGCACGCGTTCGAACAGGCCGCTGTCAGCGAGCCCACCACCAAATGGTCTTGATCGAGCGCATGTTCATGGGCGAAATCCATAGCGGCGAAAAGCCGGATGCGCAACAGGTTTGAAAGGCCTGTTTGTGGCCGCCGCTTCCGCAGCCCATGGCACATCGCCAAGGCTTGGGGTCCTGCCTAGACTGTTCGTCCAACATCGGAAAGACGGGAAGACAGCAATGACCGAGCAGATCGAGCGCGCACGCAGGTTCCATGCGCTCCACGTCAGGGGCAACCCGATCGTTCTCTACAATGCCTGGGATCCGGGCTCGGCCAAGATCGTCGAGAAGGCGGGCGCCAAGGCGATCGCCACCGGAAGCTGGCCGGTCGCGGCTGCTTTTGGTTATGCCGATGGCGAGAAAATTCCGCTGGAGCTGGCGCTGGACAACATCAAGCGCATCGTGGCGGCAGTCGACCTGCCGGTGACCATGGACCTCGAAGGCGGCTACGGCGTCGAGCCGGTGACTGTCGCCCAGACGGTGACACGTGCCCTGCAGGCCGGCGCCATCGGTTTCAATTTCGAGGACCAGATCGTCGGCGGCGCCGGTCTGCACGACATCGCCATACAGGTGAAGCGCATCGAGGCGGCAGCGGCGGCGGTGAAGGCTTCCGGCATTCCCGCCTTTATCAACGCCCGTACCGACATTTTCCTCAAGGCCAAGCCGGATGTGCATGACAGCGTGCTGCTCGACCAGGCCATCGAGCGGGCGCACGCTTATGAAAAGGCAGGAGCGAGCGGCTTCTTTGCGCCGGGGCTCGGCGACGAGGGTCTGATCGAGGCGCTGTGCAAGGCCACCGTGCTGCCGGTCAACATCATCGCGCTGGCGCATGTGCCGCCGCGCCAGCGCCTGGCCGAGCTTGGTGTCGCCCGTGTCAGCCACGGCCCGGTGCCGTACCGGCAGATGGCCGAATGGCTCGAGGCCAAGGCGCGGCTGGCGATTTCGGGTTAGCTCAGTCCTCCAGCGTGCCTGACCTCGCGTCGGCGCTCTTCTTGTCGCCGACCAGCTTCAAGAGATCCTCGCCGGCGCGGATGATGCGGCGCGAGCGGCGGGTCAGGATGACGCCGTCCTGCGGTGCCAGCACCTCGGTGCGGCCGCCGGCCTCGCCCGGTGTGTGGACGATGGTGGCGAGGCGCGCGCCCTTCGCGACGCGGTCACCGGGCTTGACGTCGTAGAGGATGGCGCCGGCCCTGGGCGCCGGCATCATGTCGATGTTTTCGAGCGGCGCGACGAGGCCCTTGAACGGGCCGGGTTCGGGAAGGGCGGCGTCGGCGATCACGCCGCGCGCCGCCAGCAGCCGGTAGAGGCCTTCGGCATCGGAATTTGCCAGCGCGCCGTCGACATCCAGCATGCCACGGTATTCTACCGTGGTGGCAACGCGGCGGTCGAGCTTCGCCACGTTGGCGGGGACGTTCTGGTAGGGCATGATCGTGGCGCCCTCGAAGGTGCCGTCGGCGTCCTCGCTCCACAACACCACGGCGTCGATACCCATGGCGGCGGCGCAATCGGCCATCGCCGGCCACAGGCTGGCGTGGACGTAGAGATAGGCAAGGCCCTCGTCGTCGCAATGCAGGTCGAGCACGATGTCGTGGCCGAGCGACAGCTGCACCAGACGGGTCTTCAATCGCTGGTCGGGGGTGCCAAGCGTGGTGTCGGGCAAAAGCTTGGCGTCCGGTGCTGCGAGCAACGGAAAGCCGCGGTTGAAATTGTTGCGGGTGCCGAGATGAAAGCGGCCCTGGTGCTCGCCGAAATGATATTGCGCGCGGCCGATCGGATTGGCCCAGGGCACGACCGTGATGCTGCCCTTGATGCGGCCTTCCGCTTCGGCCTTGTTCAGCGCCGGCATCAGCGCGTCGATGGCGACGACACCAGGCAATTCACCGGCGTGGAGTGCTGCCTGCAGGTAGGCCGAAGGTGCTGCCTTGTCGGCGCCGGCGAAGCGGAACACCGGGAATTCGTAGGAAACGCCTTCGGTATCGCCGGCGATGCGTTCGATCGATTTCTGCATGGTATGCCTCCAGGATAAGAGGCAGCACACATGCACTTTTGCCGAAGGGCTGTCGATTGGTCCAGTTCGCGCCGCCATGGGCGCAATGGAATTATTCGGCGGCGGCCGGAACCGTCGCTATCGGCGCCGATCCTTCGAGCGCCTGCGAGACGACGGCGACGCTGACCGCCAGCAGGGCCAGCGCCGCGCCGACCAGCGGCAAATGAGCATAGGAAACGCCGGCCGACAGAGCCACGCCGCCGATCCAGGCGCCGCTGGCATTGCCGACATTGAATGCGCCCTGGTTGAGCGTGGCGGCGAGGTTCGGCCCTTCCGAAGCCGCTTCGACGACGCGGATCTGCAGCGGCGGCACGACGACGAAGATCAGCAGTCCCCACAAGAAGACGACGCCGATGGCGACGCTGGCGATAGCGCCGAACTGCATGAAGCCGACAAACAGAACTGCCATCAAAAGCAGCGTGCCGATGACCGTCGGCATCAATTTCCAGTCGGCCAGCCGGCCGCCGATGATGTTGCCTATGGTCATGCCGGCGCCGAACAGCAGCAGGACCCAGGTGACCGCGGAGGTCGACAGGCCGGAGACATCGGTAAGGTAGGGCTTGATGTAGGTGAAGACGGCAAACAGGCTGGCCGAGGCCAGCGAGGCGATCAGCATGGCGAGCCAGACCTGCAGCTTGCCCAGCACGCGCAGTTCGCTGCGCAGGCCGCCGCCGCTCGGTTCGACGACATTGGATGGCACCAGCCAGGCGATGGCGGCAACAGAGATCAGGCCGATGCCGACGACGGCAAGGAAGGTGGAGCGCCAGCCGAAGGCTTCGCCAAGCGCGGTGCCGGCAGGAACGCCGAGAATGTTGGAGAGCGTCAATCCCGCGAACATCATCGCCATGGCGCTGGCGCGCTTGTTGCGCGGCACCAGGCTGGCGGCAACGACGGAACCAATGCCGAAAAAGGCGCCATGACCGAACGCGGTGAAGACGCGCGCGGCCATCAGAAGCCAGTAATTGGGCGCAATGGCGCAGAGCAGATTGCCGACGACGAACATCGCCGTCAGCGCGACCAGCACCGGCTTGCGCGGCAGATGCGCGGTGGCCATGGCGACGATGGGTGCGCCGAAGACGACGCCCAGCGCATAGCCGGTGACCAGCAGGCCGGCCGAGGGGATCGACACGCCGAGATCGGCCGCAACCTCCGGCAACAGGCCCATGATGACGAATTCGGTGGTGCCGATGCAGAAGGACGCAATGGCAAGCGCAAGGATCGGCAAAGGCATGGAAAATCCAGACTGAATCGGTTCAATTCAGACTGAACGAGAAGCCTTGCCGCGCGCAATGCACATTGCTGCAACGCACCAATGCAGAAAGCGCTGAGCTTGACGCGGGGCTATGTCAGGCGAGCGGCTTCAGCTCCTGGGCGATGGTTGGCAACAACTCCGAGACGTTGGGGTGGATATGCACGGCGCGCGCCAGCGTATCGACCGGCGCCTTGGCGTACATCAGGTCGAGCACGCAGTGCACTGCCTCGTCGCCGCCGGGGCCGAGCACGGAGCAGCCGAGGATTTGCCTGGTGTCGGCATCGACCAGGATCTTCATGAAACCTTGCGTCTCGCCCTTTTCGATGGCGCGGCCGACGCGGGTCATTGGCCGCTGGCCGACCAGCGCCTTGCGGCCGGATTTCTTCACCGCAGCCTCGGTCATGCCGCAGCGGCCGAGCGGCGGATCGATGTAGAGCGCATAGGCCTCGATGCGGTCGCTGACCTTGCGCGGATCGTCGTCGAGCAGATTGGCGGCGACGATCTCGTAATCGTTGTAGGAGGTGTGGGTGAAGGCGCCCTTGCCGTTGCAGTCGCCCATCGCCCAGACGCCGGGCACGCTGGTGCGCAACTGGTCGTCGACGGTGACGAAGCCGCGCAGGTCGACCGCGACACCGGCCTTGTCGAGACCGAGATCGTCGGTGTTGGGGGTGCGGCCGAGCGCCAGGAGCACGTGCGAGCCGACAGCCGGCGGCTTGCCGTTCGAGAAGGTCACGGCGATGTCCTCGCCCTGTTGGGCAAAGCCGATGTTGTCGGCGCCGACATGGACCGCTACGCCTTCATTCTCGAGGACCGACAGGATGGCCGCTGAGACGTCCTCGTCCTCGCGGCCGGTCAGGCGCGGGCTCTTCTCGATGACGGTGACTTCCGAACCGAAGCGGCGGAACATCTGCGCGAATTCGAGCGAGATATAGCTGCCGCCGACGATGACGAGGTGGCGCGGCAGAATTTCGAGGTCCATCATTGAGGAGTTGGTGAGGTAGTCGACGTCGTTGACGCCGGGCAGGTCGGGCACCGAGGCGCGGCCGCCGGTGTTGAGGAAGATCTTTTCGGCAGTCAGAAGCTCGTCGCCGACGCGCACCGTGTTGGCGGATTCGAAGCGGGCATGGCCGCGATAGAGCGTGCAGCCCTTCATGCCGGCGATCCAGGTCTCCAGATTGGTGCGGGAGTCATTGGTGACCTTGTCCTTGCGCGCCTTGATCCTCTTGTAGTCCACGCCGACAGGGCCTGAGAACGTCACGCCATAGTCCGCGGCACGCCGCGCCAGATGCGCGGCATAGGCGCTGGCGACCATGGTCTTCGTCGGCATGCAGCCGGTGTTGACGCAGGTGCCGCCGACCAGCTTGCGCTCGATCAGCGCCACGCTCATGCCGGCTGACGTCAGCCGGCCGGCGAGAGGAGGGCCGGCCTGTCCGGCGCCGATGATGATGGCGTCGTATGTCTTGGCGTCTGAGGCTTGGGCAGTCATACCACCGCCGCCACGATCAGCAGGCCGCCGATGATCGCCACCGCGTCCTCGATGAGGGCGGCAGGCAAATCCTTGCCGAAGGCGGCGGCCAACCGGCCGCGCGCTTCGGCGCCGCCATAGGTGCCGATGACGGCACCGATGGCGCCGGCAATCAGGCCGCCAATGGTGGAACCGGCAGTGGCGCCGATCACCGCGCCGCTGAAGGCGCCAAGCAGGATGCGGGCGCCGAATTGCTGCGGCACCTTGCGGCTCGGCGTCGAGGGCAGCTGGTCGGTGACCAGTTCGACGATGGCGAGGATGGTGAAGATACCGACGGCGGCCCAATGGCCCATGAAACTTGCCCAGGTGCCGGCCACCGGCAGCCATCCGAGATACGCGCCCCAGGCGATCGCGCCCGGCGCGGTCATGGCGCGAAGACCGGCAATGACGCCGATCAGAAGTGCAAGCAAATAGAGCATTTAGATCCCCTCGAAAGCAGGCCCGGGACTGGCCCACGAGGCAAGCTAGCATAGGTCCTACGTTTGACGAGAGTAGGCGATGGTGCTTCTTCCATCAGTGAGCATTGTACTTTGGTAACCAGTCGAACACGACGAAGGGACGGAGTCGCTGTGATGGCCGGAAGCGAACGCACAAGGATGATTGCAGGCGAATGGTACACCTGCATCGACGACGAACTGGAGGCGCTCCGCGTGATCGCGCGAGATGCGGTGTTCGAGCACAATGCGCTGCCGCCCCAGCAACGCGGCAATATCGGCCCGACGCTATTGGCGCTGCTCGGCAGCGCGGGCGCAGGCTCCCGGATCGAGGCGCCGTTCCACTGCGCCTACGGTTTCAACATCCATCTCGGCGACGGCGCCTTCCTCAATGCCGGCTGCACCATCCTCGACCCCGCGCCGGTGCGTATCGGCAGGCGGACGCTTCTCGGCCCCAATGTGCAGATCTACTGCGCCGAGCACCACAAGGAGGCCGCGGGCCGTGAGGCGGGACTGGAGATTGCCCGGCCGGTCACCATCGGCAATGACGCCTGGATCGGCGGCAGCGCCATCATCCTCGGCGGCATCAGCATCGGCGATGGCGCCATAGTCGGCGCCGGCGCGGTGGTGACGCGCGACGTGCCTGACAACACCACAGTGGTCGGCAATCCGGCGCGGGCGGTCAAGCGGGGCTGAACTCGTCGTGGGCGGTCAGTATGAAGCCGTACGTGCCATGCGCTCGTCCGGACCGGCTCGCCGCGAGAATTCACGCCGGTATTGGGCCGGTGACGTCTTGAGCCGTGCGGCGAAATGCTGGCGCAGCGAGGTGGCGCTGCCGAAGCCGGCTTCGAAGGCCACCATGTCCATCGATTTTTCCGTCGCCTCCAGCAGCCGTTGCGCCAGTTCGGTGCGTTGGCCGGCCAACCATTCGCCAAAGCTGGTGCCGATCGATTTCTGGAAACGGCGGGTGAAAGTGCGCCGAGTCAGGCCCGCGGCCTCCGCGACGCGGTCGAGGTTGTGCGTTTGTCCGAGCGTTGCCCGCACCGTGTCCAGCGCCAGGGTGAAGCGGTCGGTGGCCGGGGTTTTCGCCAGCGGGCGCTCGATGAACTGCGCCTGCCCACCCTGCCGGTGCGGCGACAGTACAATGTGCCTTGCCAGCCGCAGCGCTACCTCTGCGCCATAGCGCGCGCGCACAATGTGCAGGCAGCAGTCGAGCCCGGCGGCGACGCCGGCCGAGGTGACGATGTCGCCGTCGTCGACATAGAGCACGTCGGCGTCGACTTCGATGTCCGGGTACAATGCCTGCAACCGGTCGGTGGAGGCCCAATGTGTCGTCGCACGCCGGCCCGCAAGCAGCCCGGCGGCGGCAATGGCGAAGGTGCCGAGACAGAGGCCGACGATCAGCGCACCGCGCCGGTGCGCGTGGGTGAGCGCTGCCAGGAGCGGCGGCGGAAGTGGGGCCTCGAGATCCTTCCAGCTCGGAACGATGACGATGTCGGCATCGTCGAATGCGGAAAGGCCATACGGCACCGCGATGGTCAGCCCGGCATCGGTGTGGATCGCTCCATCGTCGAGCGCGCAGACGCGAAAGTCGAAACGCGGCAGGCCAAGCTTGGTGCGGTCGGTGCCGAACACCACGCACGGCACGGAGAGGTGGAACGGGCTGATGCCGTCAAAGGCGAGAACGACAATGATCGGGTCGGCCATGCGTGTTTCCAGCAAGCGAAAAGCGGATTGTCCCAATTCTTTCGACTGATGTCAATCGGGCCACTTTTGGCAGTCGGGCGATTCGCCTATTTCCTGTCCCATTCAAGCTCGAAGGAGAACACCATGTCCGCCAATATCACGCCGCGCCGCGCACTCATCGTTATCGATGTCCAGAATGATTATGATGGCGGCAACCTCGCCATCCAGTGTCCGCCGTTCCGCGACAGCGTCGTCAATGTCGCGCGCGCTATGGATGCCGCCGCTGCGGCCGGCGTGAAGGTGGTGGTCGTCAAGCAGATGGCGCCCGAGACCTCGCCAGTCTTCGCCAAGGGCAGCCATGGCGGCGAACTGCATCCCGAGATCGCCCGGCGAAGCCGCGACCACTATGTCGAGAAGTCACTGCCTAGCGCCTTTGCCGGCACCGACCTCGAGGCGTGGCTGCGCGCCAATACCATCGATACGATAACGGTGATCGGCTACATGACGCATAATTGCGACCTGTCGAGCATCATCCACGCCGCGCATGTCGGCTTTGCGGTCGAGTTCCTGTCCGACGCCACCGGTTCGCTGCCTTACGCCAACAGCGCCGGCTACGCCTCGGCCGAGGAGATCCACCGCGTGGTGTCCATCATCCTGCAGTCGCGCTTTGCGGCCGTGCTCAAGACCGCCGAATGGATCGATTGCCTGAAGACCGGTGCTTTGCCCGAACGCGACACGCCCTATGCGTCCAACCAGCGCGCGCTGGCGCGCAACGCTGCATAGGCAATCTGCGCCCGAAAAGCAAAAGGGCGGCCAGTGGCCGCCCTTCTTGGATCTCGCAACGATCTCGAAATTTTCAGAACAGGCCTTCGATCTGGCCGGCCTCGTTGAGGAAGATCTTTTCCGAGGACGGCGCCTTGGGCAGGCCGGGCATGGTCATGACCTCACCGCAGATGACGACGACGAAGCCGGCGCCCGCCGAAAGCCTGACCTCGCGCACCGGCACGGTGTGGCCGGTCGGCGCGCCGCGCAGGTTCGGGTCGGTCGAGAAGGAATACTGGGTCTTGGCCATGCAGACCGGCAACTTGCCGTAGCCGGCGTCTTCCCAGGCCCTGAGCTGGTCGCGCACCGACTTGTCGGCGATCGCCTCCGAGCCGCGATAGATGCGCTGGACGATGGTGTTGATCTTCTCGAACAGCGGCATGTCATCGGGATAGAGCGGCGCGAACTGCGACGCCCCGGATTCAGCCAGCGCCACCACCTTGTTGGCGAGCTCCTCGATGCCCGCGGAGCCATTGGCCCAGTGCTTGCACAGGATCGCCTCCTCGCCCATCGAGGCGACATAGTCCTTCATCGCCTGGATCTCGGCGTCGGTGTCGGAATAGAAGTGGTTGATCGCAACCACCGCCGGCACGCCGAACTGACGGATGTTCTCGATGTGGCGGCCAAGGTTGGCGCAGCCCTTCTTCACCGTCTCAACGTTTTCCTTGCCGAGGTCTTCCTTCTTGACGCCGCCATTCATCTTCATGGCGCGCACGGTGGCGACGATGACGGCAGCCGCCGGCTTCAAACCCGCCTTGCGGCACTTGATGTCGAAGAATTTTTCGGCTCCGAGGTCGGCGCCGAAGCCGGCTTCGGTGACGACGTAGTCGGCGAGCTTCAGCGCCGTGGTGGTGGCGACCACCGAGTTGCAGCCATGCGCGATGTTGGCGAACGGGCCGCCATGCACGAAGGCAGGGTTGTTCTCCAGCGTCTGCACCAGGTTTGGCTGCATGGCGTCCTTCAACAGCACCGCCATGGCGCCGTCGGCCTTCAAGTCGCGGGCATAGACCGGCGTCTTGTCGCGGCGGTAGGCGACGATGATGTCGCCGAGGCGCTTTTCCAGATCCTTGAGGTCGGTGGAAAGGCACAGGATCGCCATCACTTCCGAGGCGACGGTGATGTCGAAGCCTGCCTCGCGCGGATAACCGTTGGCGACGCCGCCGAGCGAGCAGATGATTTCGCGCAGCGCCCGGTCGTTCATGTCCATGACGCGGCGCCAGGCGACGCGGCGGGTGTCGATGCCGAGCTCATTGCCCCAGTAGATGTGGTTGTCGATCAGCGCTGACAGAAGGTTGTGCGCCGTGGTGATGGCGTGGAAGTCGCCGGTGAAGTGGAGGTTCATGTCCTCCATCGGCACGACCTGCGCGTAGCCGCCGCCGGCAGCACCGCCCTTGACGCCGAAATTCGGGCCGAGCGAAGCCTCGCGGATGCAGACGATCGCCTTCTTGCCGATGCGGTTCAGACCGTCACCAAGGCCGACGGTGGTGGTCGTCTTGCCTTCGCCGGCCGGCGTCGGGTTGATGGCGGTGACGAGGATCAGCTTGCCGTCCTTGTTGCCCTTCACCGATTTGATGAATTCGGCCGAAATCTTCGCCTTGTCGTGGCCGTAGGGCAAAAGGTGCTCGGTCGGGATGCCGATCTTGGCGCCGATCTCCTGGATCTGCTTTTTCTTGGCGCCGCGCGCGATCTCGATGTCGGACTTCACTTCGGCCATGACGGCTTTCCTTCGGATTGGACGGTGGAGGGGACGGGTTTGATCTCACTCGCAGGCATGTTGAACCCGGGCGTGGGCATGTTCTAGCCCTGTCGCTCCCGCGGCGTCAACTTGCATGCAACTATGTTTCCTATGAAGAAAGTGTCTCCGCGGCCGGCCGACGTGTCGCCGGTTCTTCCTGGCTCCGTTGCCGCGCCGTATAGAAGCCAGAGGACGCGACGTTCCGCCGTCTCAAAACAGCCGCCCAATGCACGGAATGCGACAGAGGCGACGGCGCAAATTCGCCATCGCTCGCCGGGAAAGCTGTGAACGCTACTGAGTCAGGACGTTGCTGATCTCGACCATGTTGGAGCGCACGCGAAGCACGTAGAAACCCATCGTCGTCAGGTGCGTCGGCATGATCCAACCATCCTCGCGGCCATTGGCGATGATGAAGGGCTGGATGCGCAGCGCCGAGACGAATTGCGCATCCATCGTGTCCCACAGATTGCCGAGATGCTTTTCCTTGATGACGTCCTCGAAGTCGGCCTGGGCGCCCTTCATCAGGCCGTAATAGGCATAGAGCTGGCCATAGGCGAACCAGAAGCGGTCATCGGCGCGGAAGTCGAACCAGCCATTGTTATGGTTTTCGGCGCGCTCCTTGAGGATCGCCGAGGTCGAACCGATGTCGGAGGAGATGCGGTCGATATACTGCTTCAGATTGTCGGCGCGGGCATCGAACGTCGCCTGGCAGCTGCCGAGGCGGGCGTTGAAGGAGCGCAGCTTGGTGACGGCATCGCGATAATAGCTCGGCGTCGGCGTCTTGGGGCCGAACGGGTTGAGGCCGAAATACCAGGTCTCCTCGTCGAACTGCAGATTGCCGCGCGCATCCTGCAGGTCGCCGTCGATCTGCGATGTGGTGCGAACACGCCCGAGATTGTCGGCAAGCTCGGTGGCGGTGCGCCGCACCGCCTGGTTGATGCCGCGCTGGAACGAGGCCTTGTTGTCCATGAACGGCGTGTTGTCCCAGTCGATGCCGAACAGGCCGAGTTTGTAGAGGATCATGGACGAGATCCAGGCATTCTGGTTGACGTTGAAGTCCGTCAGGTCGGCCGCCACCTGGGCGATGCCCGAATTGCCGCAGGTCTTGGCGGTGTCGGTGCCGGCGCCGGCGGCGACCTGTTCGCCGGCGGAAATGTTGCGGTTCTCGAAGGTGTATTTGTCGACGTAGTTGGGATCGAACTTGTTCCACCACTGGGTGGCGTAGAAGAAATTGGCGTAGAGGCCGATCAACACCAGAAGCGCGAGGCCGACCACAGCCTTCAGGATCCAGCCGCGCTGCGTATACCAGCGCCCAGCCCAGAGGAACGGCCACAGGATCGCGCCGATGACGAGGCCGATGCCGCGGCCTATCCATTGGAAGATGCGGGTGAAGAAATTCACGATCGGATCAAGCATGGCTCTCGTTCACCCCTCAGTCAGTCAGGCCGTAAAGGCGCGTGCGAAACGCCACTTTGTCTTTCAAATATGTGGTTTTCAGAACGTCCACAACATGCGACCGCCAGGCGTCGCTGTAGCCGTCATAGTCCTTGTAGAAGCCCGGCTTGTTGAAGACGTAACGCGAGACGAAGTCCTGCGGCACGAAATCCGAGATCAGCTGGTTGGTCAGCCAGGCGTCGGGATGGTCGGGCTTGCCACGCACGACCAGGAAGCGCTGTTGCGGAAACACATCCTCGATCTTGAGATGGCCGAGCTGGGCGATCTCACGCTTGGCGGCGTTGAGAAAGGGGAAATTGCCGTCCTTGGTGATCAGATCGGCATGGCCATGGATCCAGGTCTGCAGCCAGACCTTGTCGACCTCGGTCAAATTGCGGTTCGGCTCTGTGTCGCGGATGAGAGAGCGCACCACCATCTCGGCGCGATGCTCGAGATAGCCCGAGCTTTCGACCCATGACGCACGGGGCAGTTCGATGCGGCCGGTGCTGGCCAGGAACTTGAACACCTTGTCGGCATCGTTGATCGAGAGATAGCTGACCTGCCAGGGCCGCGAACGGCGAAAGCCGGGGGCGGCCGGGTCGCCGATGACGGTGGTCATATCAGGATCGACGAAGACGTAGACGCCGCCGAAATGGCTGGTCCAGTAGGCGTTGTGGCGGAAGATCACCTGGTCGGGCACCAGCGCATTCTCACGGATATCGCCGCACACCTTCGCCAGTTCCACCATACGGCTCAGCATGGTGTTGTCGCGCCAGGCATCGGGCTCCTGCTTCAGCCGGTCGACCAGCTTGCCGAGTTCGGCGGCCTTGCCCAGCACGTCCTCGGCCGAAAGCACCCTGAACTCGACCTGGCTGATCGACAGCAGATCCTCGATGTCGTTGACCAGGGGAACGGAATCCTCGATCTCCCCGTAGATGACATCCTTGATGGTCAGCGCATCGATGGCGCGCTGGTTCTTGGACATGAACTCGAACATCAGCTGCGAGGTGTTGGAAAAGGCGGTGTGCACCACCGGCAGATCGATCTGCGACGGCGTCAGGATGATGAAGCGGCGGTTGACCTCATTGGGGTCGAGATAATCGTAATCGCCGCATTCCTCGGCCACTTCGGGCGAGAAGCCGGTGCGGTCGATCTGGAAGCTCTTCAGCTTGGTGGGCTTGAGGCCGAAGGCAACAAGCGCCTTGTTGTAGCGCTGGATGAGGTGCGACTCGTCGACGGTGAGCAAGCGACCGTAGATCAGCTCATTGTCGCGGAGAAGGTCGGGCTTTTTGGCGTGGCTCATGCAGAACGTTCCGAGCGGCGTTGCCTGTTGTGGCGAAGCGCCAACGCTGACGCCTCCCTCTCCCCGTTCTTCACGGGGAGAGGGTAAGGGTGAGGGGCAGCGCTAGCATTCAAGGACATGTCTCCCCATGGCCATTGGCGGCAATAAATCGAAGATCATGGGTCCGGATGTGCCGATCGAGGCGCTGTTCGATAGCGCCAGTATGGTCGTAGCGATCTCTGGTCCACGCATGCGCCGCCCCTCACCCTTGCCCTCTCCCCGTGAGGGACGGGGAGAGGGGGGCGTCAGCGTTAGCGCCAAGCCTTTCAGCACCTGCGGGCAGCGAAGGAAGTTCACGCATTCCAGAGCCCCTTCTTCTTCATCTCCTCCATCTCGCGCCCCGCCCGTTCGCGCAGGCGTGCGTCGCGCAGCAGCTTCTCCACCGCGGCGTCGTCGGATTTGTCGGAATAGCGGAACTCCGAGTCGGCGTAGCGGTTGATCTCCTGCATGACCATGTCCATCGAGAACGGCCCACGCAGTTCCTCGATCATGGCTTTCTTCTCGTCGTAGCCCTTGTGCATGAAGGCTTCCGGCTTCTCGAACCAGTCGTCGGGCAGCTCGATGTCCATGGCGCGCATCTTGATGGCGTCGGTGACGTTCTTGATGGCTCGGCCGGTGAAGCGCGGCTCGGCATCCTTGATCAGGTGCAGATAGGTGCCGATGTCGGCCATCGATTTCGGCGCGCCATTCTCCTTCATGTAGCGCTCATAGACCTTCATCAGCCCGTCTTCCTGAGGCTTCTCGTGCTCCTCATAGGCTTCGGTCACCGCGCGCTGGATCTCCTGCGCGGCGTAGAGCTTGTGGTCGCCGAGTGGGATCTTGTGGTTCTTGCCGGCAAGCAGGACGAAGATGTCGATATAGTCGTCGCGGCTCTGTGGGCCGTCGACCAGCCAGCGGGCCCCGGCGCGCTGGCGCAGCGCATCGTCGACATTTTCGGGATAGTTGGAAAACATGCCGAACGAGCAATTGCCGCGCACCACCGTGCCGGCGCCGGCAAAGGCGTCCATCAAGACGCCGGTGATTTCCTGTTGGCCGGCCGAGGCGCGGTCGTCGGAGCGGCGGGCCGCCACCTGGTCGATGTCGTCGACGGTGCCGAAACCGATGACGCGTGGGTTCAAGACATTGTTGATGAACTGGCGGCAATTCTGGCCAGATTTGCCCTGGTAGGACGAGATCTGGTCGACGCCGAAATTCTCATAGGCGAAGGGATAGCCGGCAACCTGGCAATAATTGTTGACGAGGCCGGCGATCATCTGGATCAGCGTCGTCTTGCCGGTGCCCGGCGCGCCGTCGCCGATGAAGGTGAAGAGGAAGCCCCCGAGTTCGACGAACGGGTTCAACTCGCGCTCGAAATCATAGGCCATCAGCATCTTGGCGAGCTTGACCGACTGGTATTTGGCAATGTGGTTGCCGACGACCTCTTCCGGCTTCTTGAAGGTCATCACCAGCGGCTTGGAGCGCTTGCCGGGCGCGACGTCGAAGCCGTCGAGGGTGAAATCGTCGGCGTCGATGCGGATATGGGCGTTCTCGAACGGGCCGATGCCGTCGAAGCGGCCTTTACGGGCCAAGAGCCCGTCAATGGCAACACGGGCGAAAGCACGCGCCCGGGTCGTCAGGTCGCCATCGTCCTTCGACCCGGTGATCGCCTTGTCCAACCCAGCCACGATCGACTTCACCGCGTCCTGCGGCGTGTCGAACAGGAAGTCGGGTTCGGGGATATCGTTGGGCGCCTCGCCATCGCTGTCGATCAGCTGGAACAGATAGGAGGCAAGGCTGAAGGCCGAAACGTAAGCAGAGGCTGACAGAAGCTTCTTGAAGGTCGCGGCTTCATCGCCTTCGAGCGGTGCGCGGGTGTTCTTGGCCTGCAGGCTTTCAAGGTCGGAGCCTTCGGCGAAGACATCGGAAATGGCGAGCGCAATCGCCAGGCCGCGGCGGGCGCGAAACAAAAGCGTGTGCTGCGGGATGCTCATCAACTGGTCGTCGGGATGGATCGCGGCGACGGTCTTGGTAAGCTCGACCTCGCGGGTACGGCGCACCGAGCCGACCGAGACTGTCGAGACAAAGCGGCGATTGGTGCCGGCAAGTGCTGTGCCGGATTCGCGCGCAGGGTCTTCCAGCACGACGAGGCGAGTGATGAAGCTTTGCGCGGTTGCGCGGTGCTTTTCGATAGCCGCTTCCGGAATGGTGGTCAGGCCGGTGTCCATGAAGGATGCTCCGCGATGTGACGGTCAGACATCTGAAATCACCTGCCCATTTGACAGGATGTGAACCTTGTAGCCGGAAAAGATCTTTTGAGCTTCGCCGGCGGCGTAGAGTGCTTGATAGGCTTCGTGCGGGATCAGGGCGTGGTTCTCGTAGCTCGACACACCCTGGCGCGCGGCTTCGAGATCGTCGGTGTTGATAAAGAATTCCTGCGTCGTCTTATCGCTCGAAAACAGGCCCTTGCGGCCGGGTTTCTCGCCCTTGGAGTAGACCTCCTGGATGGTCCAGGTGAGCAGCCAGGCATTTTCCGGTTTGCGCACCTTGGCCAGCACCTCGGTCACGGTCGAATTGTTGTCCGTAATGCCTGCGGAATAAAAGGGGCCGAGCACGACGCGGCGCAGCTGCTTAGGGTGCAGCGGCTCGAAATCCTTGTCGAGATTGACCGCAATCGTTGCGGGCGAAAGCGTGTAGGCGGAATTCTTCTCGGTGAAATCGTCGAAGCGATGGGCGAGTTCGGGGTTGAGCAGGCCGTCCACCGGCAGCGGGATGTCGACCCGTTCATTGAGCTTGCCGCTGCTGTCAACGAGCTGCCGGATCATGCTTTCGGAGGAATCCTCCACCGTCACCATGTAGACCAGCGGCAGGTTGGCGCTGCCGTCGAAGCTCGCCCAGTGCACGAGGTAATAGGGGCGCCCGGTCTTTGGATTGACCGAGACCTTGGCCGTCTGCGCCAGCGAGAACGGGCCAAAAGTCTGTTCGCTCTTGACGTCCTCGAGATAGAGCCGCTCGGCCATCGACTTCTGCAGCGCTTCGGGGAATTCCTTGTGGCGCAGGATGAAGTCGGCCATTTCCTCGCGCAATTCGCCGGCCAGCGGAATGTTGGCCAGCCGCGCCTCGGCCTGGCGGCGGTCGTTTTCCAGTTCGAGCAGGTTCTGGAAGACGGGATAGCCGCTGTCGGCGCGCGAAATGCGGAACGTGTCCATGAAGCCGAGCCGGTTGCGCCAGCAGGAAAACGATTTGTCCAGCCGGGCAATGTATTCGGCGACGATCTTGGCGACGATGCCGTGCCGGTAAAGCGGCGAGCGGTCGTCGCGCATGAACACTTCGAGGCCGCTGAGTGCCGCCGTGATGGCGGAAAAATAGCGCGCCGCCGCTTCGTTTTCGGGAGTCATGCCGGTGTGCCCGCGTGCAGCCGCTCCTTACGACTGCACGTAGTTGGCCGAATTGTGCTTCTTCATCACGTCGTCGAAACGGCGGGCGAAGGCGTCGTCGGCGAGCTTCTTGCGGCGCTGGATGTCGGAGCTGGCGACCATGTTCTTCTCGTGCATTTCGAGGAGATCGCCGATGTGCTTTTGCGAGGCGGCGCCAATGCCGGCCATGGTCTCTTCGGCGGTGTTGTCAACCTGGCTGCCCAGCGTGTTGATCTTGTGGGCGACATCCTGCTGGGCGGCGGTCTTCAAGGAATCTTCCAGTGCCTTGTAGAGCACGATGCGCTGCTCGGTATCGATTGTCAGCTTGTTGATCAGCGTCGACTGCGCTGCGATCTGATTGTTGAGCGAATCGACGAAGGTCTGGAACATCGAGGTGTAGCGTTCCAGCGTCTGGCTTTCGGCCAGAAGCTCCTGCTCCTTGGCCTGCTTTTCATTGTATTCGGTCGCCAGTTTCGAGCGCTCGCCCTCAAGCTGCGTGCGCTCCTTCTGACTGGTAGAAGCGGCGATCTTGTTTTCGATGTCGAGCAGCAGCGGATTGACCTCCTCGATGCGCTTCTGCACCGCCTCGAGGTTGGTCATGGTGACCTTGCGGCGCTCGATCACCTGCGACAGGCTGTTTTCCGAGGTCTTGTAGCGCTGGTCGAGGACCTCTTTCTGCGCTTTCAGGATGCCGACGATGGTGTCGGACTTGACCAGAAGCTCCTGCAGATTGCCGGCCAGCGACATGTTGCGGACGCGGTCGGTGCGCATGCGCTGCTTGCGTTGCGCCGAGAAGACGCCGACGAAGCTTTCCCAGCCGGTGTAGTTCTTCATGCTCTCGAATTCGGTGCCGAAGACGTTGGTGGCGTCTTCCAGCCCGATGATCAGGTCGGCAATGTTGCCTTCCATCACCTTCTGCTGCTTCAGCACGTCCTCGATGCGGGCATTCTCGATGTCGAAATTGGCGTCGCCGATCTTCTTGTCGGCGGTGGCCAGCGTATCAAGCACCGTGCCCGACTGCTCGATCTTGGAGCGCATGTCCTGCACGACCTGCCTGGTCTTGGCAATTTCGGCATCGAAATTCTGCAATGTCGCCATAGGGGCCTCCCGCTTCGGCTTCCGGTCGCTGGCTGCGAACAGCGGCGAATATATGTGGGGTATCAGGGGATTGAAAGACGCAAGACAAGACCCGCCCCGAAAACAAAAAAATGCCTGGTCGTCTTGAAAGGCAATGAAGGCGGGGTCATGGCGTGATTAACCAGCCGGCCAAGTTTGTTCAATTGTCATTGAACTTTGACGGCTGCGAAGAAGTCGATCTCGGACAGTGTGGGTGTGCTGAATTCGACAGAGGGCTCAATGAGTTGCAAGTGCGAGACTGCTGGCGGAAGCCGTCGCCATCACGCTACGCATCGCGCCGTTCAAGGCTTCGGATCGGCCTTCAGATAGGCGATGACGTTGGCGATGTCCTCGTCGCTGCTCAGGCCGGAGAAGCCCATCCTGTTGCCGGGTACTTTCAGCTTGGGAGCGCCGAGATAGGCTTTGAGGTTGGCTTCGTCCCAAACGAGGCCGGCCGCGCCGGCGTCCTTCATGGCCTGCGAATAGTTGAAGTTCTGGGCGGTGCCGGCGGTGCGGCCGACGATACCGAGGAGATGCGGGCCGACCTTGTCGCGGTCGCTTGCCGCCTCGTGACAGGCCATGCAGCGGTAGAACACTTTCTTGCCAAGTGCTGCATCGCCGTCGGCCAGCGCGGCGAGGATACCGGCCAAATAAATGACAAGGCCTGATGAAATGGCTCGAAGCATGGCGGTTCCCGGCTGGCTCTGGCTGAGGGCAAAATAGGCTGCAGGCCTTAACAAACGCCGTATGCCGGTGGATAGCAGCCGGGCTCAATCCGTGCGCGGGATCGCCGCGACCGCCTGCTTGACCTGCTTTTCAATCGCCGCCGACGAATGATTGTCGCGCACGAAAGCGCGGCCGATCTCCGCCATCTCGGCGGCCGCTTGCGGGCGTGTCGCGAGATCGATGATTTTCAATGCCAACTTGCCGGCATCGTCGCTGGACAGGAAATGCCTGCCCGCCTGCAGGCCAAGCCCTTCGACGGCCTTTTCGGTGGCGGCGACGACAAGGCCCGCCGCCATCGCCTCCAGCACCTTGATGCGGGTTCCGCCGCCGAAGCGCAGCGGGATCGGCGCATAGCCGGCACGCCCAAGCAATTCCGGCAGATGCGGTGGGTTCTCGATCAACCGCAGACCATGCCTGGTGCATAGACCGCGCACGACATCGCGCGGGTTTCTGCCGGCGACGGTGATCGACCAGGGCCGGCCGGAGGCGGCGAGGCGCGGCGCCATCGCGCGGCCGATCTGCTTGACGGCGTCGATGTTTGGGAAATAGCCGAGATGCCCGATGAAGCACAGGCTGAGCTCACTGAAGCGCTCGGCAGCAATCGGCAGGGAAAGCACGCTCTCGTCTGGAATGGGGTTGGCGACGAACCTGACGTCGTTGACGGGGCCGAGAGCGGACAGAAGCGCTTCGTCCGCCCGCGAACAAACCCAGACCTGGTCGGCCAGGGCAGCCGCACACCTGTCGGCTTCGCGCGCCTCTGCCTTCCTTCGCCTGTTTTGGCGCCAGTCTCGAATTTGCTGCCACAGCGTCAGGCCGGCGATCCGGTCGGACACCGTCCGGGAATCAATGTTGTGCTGGTCAAGGACGGTGCGCGCGCGATGCTTCGGCGCCAGCGTCAGCAGCTGCGAAAGCACGATCTCCTCGATCACCACGAGATCGGGCGCGAATTCCCTCCAGATGGCGTCGGCTTCGGCCAGCTCGTCGTCCGGCATCATATGCACGGTCGGGTGCGGGCTGCGCCTGCCCCAGGGCGCCCTGCCGCGCGCTGCCTCGATGATCCGGTGACGGATGTTCGGCGGTGTGGAGGGTGCCGGGGCGCCAGTCAGGCTTACCGTCAGGACCTCGCCCATCGATGCCAGGGCGCGTGCATTGGCGGCGTTCCGGATCTCTCCGCCGGAGACCGGCGGAAACGGGCAATCGACTGTGAACTGCAGAATTTTCATGTTGTCCCGGCCGTTCAGCCTCTGGTGAAGCCAATGAAATCGTCGGGCGCGGCGCGGCCCATTTCCTCTTCCCAGTGGCGGCGGCAGAGCGAGATATAGACGTCCTTGCCGATCGCCACCTGTTCGCCTTGTCTGGCCACCTTGCCGTCAGCGCCGAGACGCACGACCATCGTCGCCTTGCGGCCGCAGCGGCAGATGGTGCGCACTTCGCGCAGATCGTCTGCGATGGCGAGAAGCGCTCGCGAACCGGAAAACAGATTGCCCTGGAAATCGGTGCGCAGGCCGTAGCACATCACCGGGATGTTCAGCCGGTCGGCGATACGGGCGAGCTGCCAGACCTGCTCTTCCTCGAGAAATTGCGCCTCGTCGACAAAGATGCAATGCACCGTCGTATGTTCGTGATGCTCGGCGACGCGAGCGTAGAGATCGTCGCCGTCGCGGAACATCTCGGCCTCCGTCTCCAGGCCGATGCGCGACGAGATCAGCCCGGTATCGCCCTTTCTGTAGTGGCCGGCGACGAACAGCATCGTCGTCATACCGCGTTCGCGATAATTGTAGGACGCCTGCAGCAGCATTGTCGTTTTGCCGGCATTCATCGTCGCATAGTGGAAGTAGAGCTTGGCCATGCCGTCCTTTTAAGCCGAGTTGGCGCTGTGCGGGGAGAGGGCACCGCTGCATTTCATGGGAAAAGCCGTCTGCCATCGAAAAAGCAGCAGGCGTGTCGCTGTTTGGCCAGTCCGCGCCGTTGATCGTGATTGTCTTAGCGCTTGAAACCACACCAGAATGGTGTTTGGCTGACGAAACAAGGCGGGCAGAGAAACCGTATTACGCTTCGCCAAAGAATCACAATGGGAGACTGCCAATGTCGCGTATGAACACCTTCGTCGCCGGTCTCGGCCTGGCGACTTTTCTGTCCACGAGCGCTGCACTTGCCGGCGATCCGGAGAGCTGCAAGGCGGTGCGCCTTTCCGATGTCGGCTGGACCGACATCCAGGCAACCACCGGCGTCGCTTCGGTGCTGCTCACCGCGCTCGGCTACGAGCCGCAGACGATCCAGCTGTCGGTGCCGGTGACCATGGCGTCGCTGAAAAACAAGGATCTCGACGTCTTCCTCGGCAACTGGATGCCGTCGATGACTAACGACATCAAGGACTACACCGCCGATGGTTCGGTCGAGACGATCGGCACCAACCTGACCGGCGCCGGCTACGGCATCGTCGTCCCGACCTATGTCGCGGAGGCCGGCGTCAAGTCGCTGACCGACATCGGCAAGTTCAAGGACAAGTTCAACGGCAAGATCTATGGCATCGAGGCGGGCAATGACGGCAACCGCATCATCCTCGACATGATCAAGAATCCGAAGGACAATCTCGAAGGCTTCGAGCTGGTCGAGTCCTCGGAAGCCGGCATGCTGACCCAGGCCGAGCAGTCGATCAAGAACAATGAGTGGATCGCGTTCCTCGGCTGGACGCCGCATCCGGTGATGGGCGCCATGAAGCTCACCTATCTCGACGGCATGGGCGACAGCGGCTTCGGCGCCGCCACCGTCTACACCAATGTGCGCAAGGGCTACACCACCGAATGCCCGAACGCCGGCAAGTTCATCGCCAACCTGAAGTTCAACCTGGACATGGAAGGCGAGATGATGGACGCGATCCTGAAGGGCGGCGACGCCAACACGGTCGCTGCCGACTGGCTGAAGAAGCACCCTGACGCGGTTGCGCCGTGGATTGCCGGCGTCACCACCTTCGATGGCGGTGATGCGGCAGCGGCGGTCAAGACCGCGCTCGGAAGCTGAGCCGACTGAATTCGGCAAAGCCGAACCAGGAAGGGCAGCCAATCTAGAAAAGGCTGCCCTTTTTCATATCCTGTGAGAAGATGACCTAA
Organism: Mesorhizobium sp. P160219; assembly: GCF_057786095.1. NCBI lineage: Bacteria > Pseudomonadati > Pseudomonadota > Alphaproteobacteria > Hyphomicrobiales > Phyllobacteriaceae > Mesorhizobium > Mesorhizobium sp. P160219. The sequence goes on along the minus strand of NZ_JBYNWG010000001.1, from coordinate 6,014,536 downwards.
CGACAGCGGAGGCCGGAAGCAGGCGGTCTCTCGCATGAGAGGGGCGATATGGATCCGATTTCGAAATTCATGGTCGATCACAAGATACCGATCGGCGCCTGGGGAAAGGCGTTCTTCGGTTTCCTCACCGACAATTTCGACACCGTGTTCAGGGCCTTCTCGAATGGCCTCAATTTCTTGCTCGACGGGCTGGTTGGCATCCTTTTGATGGTGCCGCCGGTGCTGCTGGCGCTGATCATCGCCATCATCGCCTGGCTGCTGCAGCGCTCGCGCCCGCTGGCCATAGGCGTCTTTCTCGGCCTGATCTTCATCATCAACCAGAACCTCTGGAAGCAGACGGTGCAGACGCTGGTGCTGGTCGTGGCCGCCGCCGCCATGGCGATGGCCATCGGCGTGCCGCTCGGCATCTGGGCCGCGCACAAGCCGAAGGTCTACCGCATCATGCTGCCGGTGCTCGACCTGATGCAGACGCTGCCGACCTTCGTCTACCTGATCCCGGTCCTGACCCTGTTCGGTCTCGGCAACGCGCCCGGCCTCATCGTCACCATCATCTTCGTCATCCCGACCGCGGTCCGGCTCACCCATCTCGGCGTCGTCTCGGTGCCGAAGTCGATCATCGAGGCCGGCGAGGCGTTTGGCGCCACCAAGCAGCAGCTGCTGTGGAAGGTCGAATTGCCCTCAGCGCTGCCGACCATCATGGCCGGGCTGACGCAATCGATCATGCTGTCGCTGTCGATGGTGGTGTTTGCAGCACTCATCGGCGCCGGCGGCCTCGGCACTGAAATCAACCGCGCGCTCGGCTCGCGCCGCATCGATCTCGGGCTCGAGGCGGGCCTGGCGATTGTCGTACTCGCCATCGTGCTCGACCGGATGACGCGTATCGGCGTTGGAGGCAAGAAATGACCGTCGCCGTCGATTTCAAAAATGTCGATATCGTCTTCGGGTCCGACCAGGCCGGTTCGCTGGCTCTGATCGACGGCGGCGCCACGCGCGCCGAAATCCTTGAAAAGACCGGCAATGTGCTGGGTTGCGCCGGCGCCAGCCTGACCGTGCATGAGGGCGAAATCTCGGTGCTGATGGGCCTGTCCGGCTCCGGCAAGTCGACGCTGCTGCGGGCGGTCAACCGGCTCAACGTGGTGTCGCGCGGCCAGGTGCTGGTCAAGGACGGCGACAATATCGTCGATGTCGTGACCTGCGATCAGGCGACGCTGCGGCGGCTGCGCCAGAAGCAGGTGGCGATGGTGTTCCAGCAGTTCGGCCTGCTGCCCTGGCGTACGGTGGAGGAGAATGTCGGCCTCGGCCTCGAACTCGCCGGCGTGCCGGAGCAAGAGCGCAAGGAGCGCGTGCAACGCCAGCTGAAACTGGTCAATCTCGACCAGTGGTCGAAGAAATACGCGCATGAGCTGTCCGGCGGCATGCAGCAGCGCGTCGGCCTGGCCCGTGCCTTCGCCACCGAGGCGCCGATCCTGCTGATGGACGAGCCGTTCTCGGCGCTCGATCCGCTGATCCGCACCAAGCTGCAGGACGAATTGCTGCAGCTGCAGGCGGAGCTGAAGAAGACCATCATCTTCGTCAGCCATGATCTGGAAGAGGCGCTGAAGATCGGCACCCACATCACCATCATGGAGGGCGGTCGCATCGTGCAGACCGGGGCGCCGGAAGACATCGTGCTCAAGCCCGCCAATGACTATGTCCGCGACTTCATCGCCAATGTGAATCCGTTGTCCGTGCTGACCGCCTGGAACGTCATGCGCGACAGCCGCGACCTCGAGCACGGCGATAATGGCTGGGTGTGGCTCGACCGGCGCAAGACGACGCGCTTTAAGATCGACGAGCACGGGCTGGTGGCGGCGGCGGAACGCGACGGCAAACCGGCGGTATGGGTTTCATGCGCCGATGTCGAGGCGCAGCCGGAGGAGACGGCGCAGGTGTTCTGGGCCAACCCCGGCACGTCGCTGAAGACGGTGATGCTGGCCATGCACCGCTCGCAGACGGCACCCGTGGCGCTGTTCGACGACCAGTCGCGCTTTGTCGGCGCGATCGGGATACGCGATGTGCTGAGCGCGGTGTTGCGGCGCTAGATCATGATGAGATTTGGTTGAAATCTCATCATGATCTAACCCTTTGTTGGAGCATGATCTTTTCCAAAAACGGTACCCACTTTTTGGGATCATGCTCTAAGCCAGCCCGATGCGCGTGGCGCCGAGCTTGAACAGGGCTGTGGCATCCCGGTCGAAGCGGAAGGTGTCGATGAAGTCGTCGGCTCGGTAATCCGGAAGCGTCTTGCGGATGGCGGCGGCGAAGTTTTTCGCCTCGTCCAGCCGCCCAGCCAACGCCAGGCAGTGAGCGGCGATCGACAGGATGATGACATGTGCGTTGGGGCGGGCGGCCGCCTTCAGTGCCCAATCGGCTGCCTCGTCGAACTGGCCGAGGCGGACATGCGCCATGGCGCGTGCGCCCAGCATGCCGAACAGCATCGGGTCGAACGGCGACAGATGGCGCGAATGATCCGACGATCCGATCGCCGCGTGCGGGTCGCCCGACTGCGAATGCACGAAGGACAGCGCATAGTGGCCAAGCGCGAAGTTCGGGCTGAGGTCGACGGCTCTTTGCAGTTCTAGCACGGACGCATCACCCTCGCCGCGCAGCCACAGCGCCCGGCCCATCGCCCAGTGCGCGGCGGGATTATGATCGTCGACCAAAACGCTCTGGCCGGCCGCCTCAAAGGCAAGCGCGCTGTCCTGGTCGCGGTCGCCCCAGCGCTGGAAGGCGCTCTGCCAATGGGTGAAGGACAGGCCGGCATAGGCGCGGGTAAAGGTCGGATCCTGCTGCAGTGCGATGCCGAAGAAATGCCTGGCCTGCTCGTTTTCGCTGCGGGTGAAGCGATACATATGCCAGAGTCCTCGATGGTAGGCCTCCCAGGCATTGAGCGAATTGGGCGCCTTCAGCATGGCGCGGTTGCGCTCGACCATCTCTATCTCGGATGAGATGAAGGCCACGATGCTGTTGCCGATATCGTCGAGGACAATGAAGATGTCCTCGGGCTTGCGCTCGAAGGTCTCGGCCCAGACGATCCTGGCCGTGCGCACCTCGACAAGCTCGACGGTGACGATCAGGCGGCCGGTCAGGCTGCGCACCGTGCCGGTGGCGACATAGTCGACATCCAGCCTGCGGCCGGCATCTTCCGGCGCGATGTTCTTTTCTGCCAGCGCAAAGACCGAGCCCCGGGCGATTACAAAGAAGTCCCTGAGCTTGGCGAGGCGGGTAATGATGTCGTGGGTCAAGCCGTCGGCCAGCCCACCACAAACGCCGCCGGCATCTTCGGCAAATGGCATCACGGCAAGCGAAGCTTTGTGGGGCGCCGCGGCTTCGGTGGGGGCACGCGCGATCGGGCTGTGGCCCGCCACCGGCGCTACCGCAGGCTGTGCCGGCAAAGTCGCGCAGTGACGTTCCGCGCGAATGGCAAGCCACGCCTGGCGCACAGGGCCAAAATCCAGCTCTTCCGATTGGAAGAGCGATGCTGCTGCGGCAAGATGGTCCTCGCAGGCACCGAACTGGCCGCGCCGCGCCAGCCTCACCAGGAGTGCGACATGGGCGCTGCTGTCGAACGGGGTCAATTCCAGCCATTTTTCGAGATGGGCGGAGACGTCTTCGGAATCGGCCGGCAGCGTCTTGACCAGATGTTCCAGTATAGCAGCTTGGCAGGAACCGAAACGGCGGCGCTGCGCGGTCAGCCAGCTGTTGAAGAGAGGGCTGCGGTCGATCTCCAGCCCTTCGAGGAAGTCGCCGACGAACAGGCCGGAGAGCAACTGCAGTCGCATCGGCTCGAGCGTTTCGATGCCTGCGGCAGCCGCCGCCGCGACATCCAGCACGTCGACTGAGATGCCGTCGAGATCGAGCGCGATCGTATCGCCCGATGTTTCGATTCTGCAGCGGCCCGGTTCGTCGAGCGCGGCCCGCAGCTTGCTCAGGCACCAGCGAAGCTCACCCCTGGGATCATTTGGAACGTCCCACAGCAACTCGCAGAGCTTGCCACGTCCGACCGGATGGGGCGCCAGCGCCAGATAGGCCAGCAGCGCGCGCAGCTTGCGCGATGCCGGCAAGGCCACCGGAGCGGCGTCGCGCACAATCGCCAGCGGGCCGAAAAGCCGCAGAGACAGGCCTTTCCGGCTGCTTGCCTGGCTCGATTCCACGCCTGTTTCCACGCCTTTTCCCACGCTTGCCCACCGGACCTTGTTTTATCACCGAACGCGACAAAGTGCACACCCGGCTCGCAGATTGTGTGCCGAATGTGGTGCTTTCCACATTGTGGCACTTCAAAGACCTGTAGTGCGGCAAGGTGTCGAAACCTCGTCGCCCAAACCGCCGGTGTGTAACCGGCCCGTGAGCAAGAACCAGGAGTTTACCCATGTTGCATCAGCAGACAATCAGAACCACGGCAGGCCGCGGCCGCCTTTTCGACAGCATTCTCGATACGGTCGGCGACACGCCGGTCATCCGCGTCAACAATCTCGGCCCGGCGCATGCGACCATCTACGTCAAGGCCGAGTTCTTCAATCCGGCTGCGTCGGTGAAGGACCGGCTGGCGCTCAACATCATCGAGGAAGGTGAACGCACCGGCGCGCTCAAGCCTGGACAGACCATTGTCGAGGCGACCAGCGGCAACACCGGCATCGGTCTTGCCATGGTCTGTGCGCAGAAGGGCTACAAGCTGGTGGTGACGATGGCCGACAGTTTCTCGGTCGAGCGCCGCAAGCTGATGCGGATGCTGGGCGCCAAGGTGGTGCTGACGCCGCGCGCCGAGAAAGGCTTCGGCATGTACAAGAAGGCGGTGGAACTGGCCGAAGCGAATGGCTGGTTCCTGGCCCGCCAGTTCGAGACCAAGGCCAACGCCGACATTCATGAAGCTACCACGGCACGCGAGATCGTCAACGATTTCGCCGGCTCGCGGCTCGACTATTTCGTCACCGGCTACGGCACCGGCGGCACCGTCGCCGGCGTGGCGCGGGTGCTGCGCCGCGAGCGGCCTGAGACTCGGATCGTGCTCACCGAACCGGTTAATGCGCAGCTTGTCGGCAGCGGCAAGCCGCAGATGCGTGGCGCCGGCGGAGCGCCGGCCGCCAGCCATCCGGCTTTCGAACCGCACCCGATCCAGGGTTGGACGCCGGATTTCATTCCCAGCGTCCTGCAGGAGGCCATCGATGGCAACTTCTATGACGAGGTGATGCCGATCGCCGGGCCGGAGGGCATGAAATGGGCCAAGGCGCTGGCGCAGCAGGAAGGCATCTTCACCGGCATCTCCGGCGGTTCGGCCTTTGCCGTTGCACGCCAGATCGCCGGCACGGCGCCGGCCGGATCGGTGGTCCTGTGCATGCTTCCCGATACCGGTGAACGCTACATGACCACGCCTTTGTTCGACGGCATCGAGGCCGAGATGAATGCGGAAGAGCTCGCTCTGTCGCGCTCCACGCCCGGCTGCCAGTTCCCGGCATAATGACGCGGGAGCAATCTGCATGGACGCGATGCCTGGACACTCGGCTACCAGTACCGAGGAAACGCTTGACCCCTCGGACTGGGCCGATGTGCAAAGCCTGTCGCATCGGATCGTTGACGATGCCGTCGCTTACCTGCGCGATGTCAGGCAACGGCCGGTGTGGCAGGAGATGCCTGGAGATGTGAGGCATTTCTTCACCGCCTCGCTGCCGCAATCGCCGACCCCGCTTGCCGACATCTATGGCGATGTCGTGGACAAGGTGATGCTCTATCCGATGGGCAACATCCATCCGCGCTTCTGGTCCTGGTATATGGGGTCGAGCAACTTCACCGGCGCGCTCGGCGATTTCCTGGCGGCAATCCAGGGCTCCAATCTCGGCGGCGGCAATCATGCCGCCGCCCTGATGGATGGCCAGGTGGTTGACTGGTGCAAGCAGATGACCGGCATGCCGGCTTCGGCCAGCGGCACGCTGGTTAGCGGGGGTTCGATGGCCAACATCATCGGGCTGACCGTGGCGCGCAACACCAAGGCCGGCATCGACGTGCGCGAGCACGGCGTTGGAGCAATCGAAAAGCCCTTGCGTTTCTATGGCTCGGACCAGGTCCATTCCTGTCACCGCAAGGGGATGGAAGCGCTCGGCCTCGGCAACAAGGCGCTGCGCCGCATTGCCAGCGACGCCGGACTTCGCATCGACATTGAAGGTTTGAGGACTGCGATATCGGAAGATCGCGCGGCCGGGTTCAAGCCGGCCTGCATCATCGGCAACGCCGGCACTGTCAACACCGGCGCCATCGACGATCTGCAGGCGCTGGCCAAGCTGGCGCATGAGGAGGACCTCTGGTTCCATGTCGACGGCTGCATCGGCGCGCTGATCGCGATCGCGCCTGAGAATGCCCATCGCGTCGCCGGCGTCGAATGGGCCGATTCCGTCGCGCTCGATCCGCACAAATGGCTGCATGCGCCTTTCGAGGCAGGCTGCGCGCTGGTGCGGGATGCCTCGGCGCATCGCAAGACCTTCGCGGTGACGCCGGAATATCTGGAATCGACACCGCGCGGGTTGGCCTCCGGCCAATGGCTGCACGACTATGGCCTGCAGACGACACGTGGCTTCAAGGCGCTGAAAGTGTGGATGGCGCTGCGGGAACACGGCGTCGAAAAATTCGGCCGTCTGATCGACCAGAACATTGCGCAGGGGCAGTATCTCTCAGGCCTGATCGAGGCTCAACCGGCGCTCGAACTGACAGCGCCGACCAGCATCAACATCGTCTGCTTCCGCTATCGCGCGGAAGGGCTCGATGGCGAGCGCTCGAAGGCGCTCAACACCGAGATCATGCTGAGGCTGCAGGAAGAAGGCATCGCCGCCATTTCCGATACCACGGTGCAAGGCCAGCATTGCCTGAGGGTGGCGATCAACAACCACCGGACCCGGCGCGAGGATCTCGACCTTCTCGTCGCCGAAACGGTCCGCCTGGGCAACGAGATCGCTTCTGCCTGACCGGCCATGGGGTAGGGCAAGCGGCTCTCAGCCGCTGGCGGCCTCCTGGAAATCGCCCTTCGTCACGGGGAACGCCAGGCCGGGAAGGTAAAATGTGATCGGCCGGATCTCGTACACCGCCGAGGGGTTCACGCGGCGCAAGTCGCGCGCAGCCGCAATCGCCGCCTCCTGCGTGGCGCAGTCGAGGACATAAAGACCCAGCAATTGTTCCTTGGTCTCGGCAAACGGCCCGTCGATGACGATGCCGTCTCCCGGACCACGCAGCGTGACGGCGTCGGCGGTCGCGCCCAGTCTTGCCGCCGGCCCGAGCTTGCCTTCGCGGGTCAATCTGGCATTGACCTCGAGCAGGTCGTGCATCAGCGCCGCGTCCTGCTGCGGCGTCAGGGACTGGATGGTCTGTTCGACGTGATAGGCCAAGATGGCGTAAAGCATGCGGCGATCTCCTCCTGTTCGAGCGGCCGCACTATTGCAAGGTTGGGTTGGTTGATCCACCCCCGGTGCCCATCGAGACGCTAGTCTGCTGCCTTATGCCGCCAGCGGCAGGCTGAGCTCCGTCAGCAGGCCGCCGCGAGGATGGTTGGACAGGTTGACATCGCCGCCGGCGGCACGCGCAATGTTGCGGGCAATGGTCAGGCCTAGCCCGAGACCGCCGGTCTGGCGGTTGCGCGATTGCTCCAGCCGCACGAAGGAACCGAACACCTGGTCGAGCTGCGCCTGCGGTATGCCCGGCCCCTCGTCGCGGATAACCAGCGTGACCGTGCCGTCCGACTGCCGCAGGCTGACATGGGCTTTCTTGCCGTAGGTCACGGCATTCTGGACCAGATTGTTGACGCAGCGCTTGAGCGCCACCGGCCGCGCCATGCAGATCATGCCACGCGGCCTGGCGCCGTCATGGTCGAACGTGACGTCCTCGAAACTGTCGGCGATCGATTCCACCAGCGACCAGAAATCGATCCGCTCGCTCTTCTCCTCGGTGACTTCGAAGGTGGCGAAGTCGATGACGGAGCTGGCGATGCTCTCGATGTCGGCGAGGTCGTGGGCGAGCGCCTCGCGCGCCGTCGATCTGCGCAACAGCTCGAGGCGCAGCCGCATGCGGGTCAGCGGAGTGCGCAGATCGTGGGCGAGCGCGGCGGCCAGATGTTCGCGGTCCTCGACATAGTCGCGCAGCCTCACCTGCATGGCGTTGACGGCTTTGGCCGCGGCGCGGATTTCGCGGCTGCCGGTCTCGGCGATCGGCGGGCTCTTCAGGTCCGTGCCGATCCGGTTGACCGCCGTTTCCATCATCCGATAGGGCGCCGTCAGCCGGCGTAGCGACCAGATCGACATGATCACCACCAGGGCCGCGATCAGCGAATAGAGCGGCAGGCTGTCGAAGCTCAATATCGGTCCGACCGGCGTGTTGGGCTCGGTGAAATTCAGCCATTGGCCGTCGGCGAAGCGGACAGAGGCCGTCAGCTTGTCGCTTTGGGCGAAGCTGGCCGCCAGCGATAACAGGTCGCGCTCCACCGCGCCAACATCCTTGGTCACGGCCACACCGCCAGGCGCGTTGGCTGCCTGGGTTGCCGGATCGCGCCGGACGCGGGCGTCGGTGATGCCGAATTTCGACAGCCGCCCGACCAGAATGTCCTCGAGCTCGGCCAGTTCGTCGTCGCCGGCGATCGACGAGGTGACCGCGGGCGTGTCCGAAACAGTGAGCGCATAGGTGGCGTTGAACAGACCGGAGGCCGTCAGCTTGCGCTGCTCCGGCGTGTCGTCATGCATCAGCTGCACCAGCGAATAGGCGCGGTCGTTAAGCCGGTAGAGATCGACCTCGTCATTGGCGACGGCACGATCGCGCGAGACGATGTAGAGCGTGGCGACCTGGCTGATCAGCAGGCCGGCAATGACGATGAGCAAAACCCAGACCGGCAGGGTTTGCGGCAGGAAACGTCTCATTCGGAGGTGGTCTCGGGCAGGAACTGGTAGCCGCCGCTGCGCACAGTCAGGATCAGTTTCGGCGTCTTGGGGTCGTCTTCCATCTTGCGCCTGAGACGGCTGACCAGGATGTCGATGCTGCGGTCGAAGGAATAGTCGCTGTCACCGCCGGAAAGCTCGATGAGCTGGTCACGGGTGAGGACGCGCTGCGCGCTTTTGACGAAGGTCTGCAACAGGTTGAACTCCGCCATCGTCAGTTCGACCCTGACGTCGCCCGGCGCCATCAGCCGGCGGCGCGAGCAGTCCATCGTCCAGCCGGCAAAATGATAGATCTGCTTGGTGGTGGCCCGCTTCGGCTCGGCAGCACCATTGCGCCTCAAAACGGCGCGGATACGGGCCAGCAGCTCGCGCGGATCGAAGGGTTTGGGCACATAGTCGTCGGCGCCCATTTCCAGGCCGACGACGCGGTCGGTGGTCTCGGTCACCGCCGTCAGCATGATGATCGGCGTCGAGTAGCTGGCGCGCAGGTCGCGGCAGAGCTCCAGCCCGCTCTTTCCTGGCAGCATCACATCAAGCACGATCAGGTCTACCTGCGTGCGGCGCAGCATGTCTTCCATCTCGACGCCGTCGGCGGCAACCGTGGTGCGCAGGCCGCGCTTCTGGAAGAATTCCTGAAGCAGGTCGCGAATGCCCTTGTCGTCGTCGACGATCAGTATGTGCGCATCGGATTTCACGGCGATCCTGTCATTGCTGGCGGCCCGTCGGCGGCTGCCTTCTGAGTCTGCTTCTGTGGCGTCACCCACACGATAGAATTCTGGCCACATGTTGGCGAGCGGCGATGATCGCCCGCAAAGCCGATTTGCCAGAAACAGTCCAGAAACAAAATTCTATAGTCCGGAAAAACTCCCGAAAAGAATCAAGGGCATAAAGGGTGCCGTGGCGGTCAGGACATCGGCTGCGACGCTAAGTCTCCGGAGTAACGGACATTACCGATGCACAGGTTCACGATCAGCTTGATGGGTGCGCTGCTCAGCATTCCGCTCGTCACAGCCGCGATCGGAGCCACAACCGCAAAGGTGACGCCGATCACAAGGAGCGAGCGCTGCATCGATCTCAATCGCCAGGTAGACGAAGCCCTCGAAACCCATGCCGCGGCAACGCAGGTCACTGCGGCGAAAGCACTGCAAAGAAAGGGAAACCGGTTCTGCGCCAACAAGAAACAGGCACAGGGTATCCGGATGCTCGCGAACGCTTTGAAGCTGCTTGGAGTGACACCGATCGACCCGGTTCAGTGACACTCGAAACTCGACCCGCACAAAGAAGGAAATGAAGCCATGAAAAAGTCCATCCTCTCCGCCACCGGTCTCGCCGTCGCTCTCGCTTTCGCAATGCCGGCTCTGGGCAATGCCGCTGCCACCACGACCGCTGCTCCGGCTGCTTCCACGACCACCGCTCCGGCGACCACGACCGCCAAGCCCCCGGTGAAGAAGGTCGTCGCCAAGAAGCCCGTCAAGAAGCACAAGAAGGCGAAGAAGGTCGTCAAGACGGACGCCCCGAAGGCCTGATCCAGACAGCCAACAGGTTTGTCTGTAACAAGGCCGCTCCAGCACCCCCCGGCTGGAGCGGCCTTGTCGTGTGAGAGCATGATTACCCGTTGATGGGTGCCGGCCACCCAGGACTTTAACCCGTTTGCAATGCCGGTCCGGTAGGATAGCCCGCATGAAGAAGCGGCTTTCATCCATTCTGCGCTCGATGGCCATCGGCGGCCTTGTGGCCTCGGCCATGGTCAGGGTGCTGATCCAGTTCACCGCCAGCCCGGTGCCCGATCCGGTGAGCGGGCGCACGGAGCCGTCGCTGTTTGCACCGGCAATCTCCAGCAGCTGGCAATACATCACACCATGGCAAAGCCTGCTGCTGACCGTGATCACCGGCGCGGCGCTGGCCTGCTTCTTCGGCTGGCTCGCGGTCGCCTGGGTCGAATACAAGGCGGCCGGATCAAGGCCCGATGCGGCATCCAGCGCACGGCAATTCCAGGCTCGTCGCGTCGCCGACCGCCAGGGCCGTTGAACCGCAGCGCACAGTTCCTAAATTTGTGAACGGCAGCACTTCCGGGAAGCCGGTTTGGCGCGCCGATCAAAATGGACGACGGCTTTCCCCCATGACAAAGTGAGAGCGACCCCTCGCGCGATACCGGTTCCCGATGCCTGAAATCAGCTCCAAACCCCGGACCAAGACCAAGCCGCAGACCGAGCGACCGAAGCTCTACAAGGTCATCCTCATCAATGACGATTTTACGCCGCGCGAATTCGTGGTGACGGTGCTGAAGGGCGAGTTCAAGCTCAGCGAAGACCAGGCGAACCGGGTGATGATCACCGCGCACCGGCTCGGCGTTTGCGTCGTTGCCGTCTTCACCAGGGATGTGGCCGAGACCAAGGCGACACGGGCCATCGACGCGGCCAAGGCCAAGGGGTACCCGCTGCTGTTTACGACGGAGCCGGAGGAGTAGGTTGAGCGTCTTTCTCCCCGTCACTATACGGGGAGAAATGTCCGGCAGGACAATGAGGGGCAGCGCCGAGGTCGATGACAGTTCGCTTGCGCGGGCCGAGGAGATTGCCAACAACCTCAGGCTCGCGCTGCCCCTCATCCGCCCTTCGGGCACCTTCTCTCCGTGAACCGGGAGAAGGATAAGCGGTGCTACCGTCCCTCTCTGTACCACATCGCGCCCATGGCCAGCAGCAGCAGGCAAAGGCCGAGGAAGCCGCCGAACAGGGGTACGCGCGAGACGGCTTTGAGCACGCTGTCGTCGGTGCTGCGCAGGCCGATCCAGTCTGCGCCCGAGGCCGCACCGGAGGCGCGGACCGGGACGATGGAGGGCAGGGCGACACTGCCGGTGATCTGGCCAAGGGTGGAGGAGGCCGCCAGCCGGCGCACGCTGCCGCCGGTGGCCTCAGTCGGAGCCTTCAACCGGTCCTCGGTGGAGACGACGTCGGAGAATTCCGGCGCGTTGACCGGGCCGACATGGGCGAGTGCGGTCAGGTCACCATTGCCGATCTGGTAGAGGCCGATCTCCTTGGTCTCGATGCTGCCCAGGAAAACGCCGGGTTCGGACTTCTCCAGCTTGACGATCAGCGCCTTGCCCGAAGGGGTGATCACCTGCGCCGGGCCGGGATCGTCGCTCATCGTCTGGCGGCGGATTTCCAGCATCATGCCGCGGCCGTCGGCAGTCAGCCGCTCTTCCTCGAGTTCAGGTTCCTTCATCAGCCAGTGGGCGATGCGGCGGTAAAGCTGGACATGCGGGCCGCCACCCTCGAAGCCGCGCGCCCATAGCCAGCCCTGATCGGACAGAAGCATGCCGACGCGGCCTTCGCCCTTATGATCGAGCAGAAGCAGCGGGCGGTTGTCGGCGCCCTTCATCACCACTTCGCCTTCGGGGTTCTGTACGCCGATGGTGCGGAACCAGCGGCTCCAGCGCGGCGGCTCGGTCGCCGAGCCGTCGAGGCCGCGCGTCACCGGATGGCGCTGGCCGAGATCGGTGAGGCGCGGATAGAAGGCCTTGTCGATGACTTCGCCGGTCGGCATTGCCGGCAGCGACGACATTAGCGGGGTGCGGGCGATCGAGGCGTCGCCGGCATATTCCGGCCCGGCGGCGATCAGCAGCGCGCCGCCCTTTTCGACATATTCGGAGATGTAGTCGTAATAGAGGATCGGCAGCACGTCGCGGTGCTGGTAGCGGTCGAAGATGATGAGATCGAAATCCTTGATCTTCTCGACGAACAACTCGCGGGTCGGGAAGGCGATCAGCGACAGTTCGTTGATCGGCGTGCCGTCCTGCTTTTCCGGCGGCCGCAAAATAGTGAAATGGACGAGATCGACCGAGGCGTCGGATTTCAGCAGATTGCGCCACGTGCGCTCGCCGGCATGCGGTTCGCCGGAAACCAAAAGCACGCGCAAGTTCTCGCGGATGCCGTCGATCAGCGCGATGGCGCGGTTGTTGGCGTCGGTCAGTTCACCCGGCTCGCGGTCGATGGAGAGTTCGACGATGTTGCGGCCGGCGCCGGGGATGGTCACCTGCAGCGGCATCGCCTGGCCGATGGTCGCCTCTTCGACCGCGACCTGCTCGCCATTTACCGAGACGCGGACATCGACCGGGCCGGTTTCGCCGTCGGTGGCGATGACGCGGTAGGTCATGTCGAGCGGCTTGCCGACGAGGCCGAAGCGCGGCGCGTTCTCGAAGCGGATGCGGCGGTCCTTCTCGTGCTCGTTGCCGGTGATCAGCGCGTGCAGCGGCGCATTGAAGTCGGGGGCGGCCGGTGCGTCATGCACCTCGCCATCGGTGATCATGATGGCGCCACCGATGCGCGAGGGCGGCACGTCGCGGAAGGCGCCTTCAAGCGCTGCAAAAAGCTTGGTCTCGGTGAGCTCGTCGGCAGCTTCCGACTTGCCGGCCTCGACGACGCGGACGTCGAACTGCTTGAAGCGGCCAAGGCGCTGCTGCAAACCGGCAAGCGCTTCGTCGGTCTGTTTGGTCCGGTCGCCGATATCCTGGCTCTGGCTGCGGTCGACGATGACGGCAACGACGCTCTTCAGCGCCTCGCGCTCCTCATCGAGGAAGACCGGATTGAGGAGTGCTGCGCCCAGCGCAATCAGCGCCGCGAAGCGGAAGATCGCGCCGCGCTGGCGAAACCACAAGCCGACAGCGGCCAGCACCAGCAGCGGTGCGAGCACCAAAGCCAGCAAGGGCCAGGACAGCAGCGGTTCGAACGAAATCGACCAGTTCATCGTTTACCCTCCCTCTTGTGGGGAGGGTCGATCCGCGTAGCGGAGCGGGGTGGGGGTAGGCGACAGAGCGCTGGCTGCACCCCCACCCCGGCCCACTGTCTTCGCTTCGCTGCGACAGCGAGCCGAGCCTCCCCAAAAGGGGGAGGGTGAGGGTGAGGCTGCGCCGCCGGCGCCAGACAGGATCGAGACGAAATTAGCCAATACTGCCATCCTATTGCCCCAACCGTTCGAGCAGGATGGGCACGTGCACCTGGTCGGATTTGTAGTTGCCGGTCAGCATGTACATCATGATGTTGACGCCGGCGCGCAGCGCATAGATGCGCTGCATCGGATCCGATGGCACGGTCGGCAAAAGCGGGTCACCATTCCCGTCGACGGCCCAGGCGCCGGCAAAATCATTGGCGGTGATCAGGATCGGCGAGACGCCGTCGCCGACGCGTACCGGCCGATTCTCGGCATTGCTGGCCTCGAGCGAGGCTTCCACCCAGAGCGGGCTGCCGGAGAAGCGGCCGGGAAATTCGGGCAGGATGAAGAAGGATTTGGTCAGCACATGGTCGGCGGGCACCGGCTCCAGCGGCGGCACGTTGAGATTGCCGAGAATGTCGCGCAACCGTTCCGTCGCCGGGCTCGCCGAATCCGCACCGATGCCGTTGGCGAACTGGTCGCGCGTGTCGAACAGCACCGTGCCGCCCTGCTGCATATAGGCGTCGATGCGGGCGATCGCGGCTTGGCTCGGCATCGGCGCGGAAGGATCGATCGGCCAGTAGATCAGCGGATAGAAGGAAAGCTCGTCCTTCGAGATATCGACGCCCGCCGGCGCGCCCGGCTCGAGCGCGGTCTTCTCGATCAGGAAGCGGGTCAGGCCTTCGAGCCCGGCGCGGCTGATCGAATCGTCACCGGGCACACCGGTCAGCACATAGGCGATGCGGGTCTTGGCAATATCCTCGATTGCCGCGGCATCGCCGGGCTTGGCGTCGTCGGCGTGGGCGAGGTCGGCATGGCCAAACAGCATGCCGAGGCCAAGCAGCAGCGCAGCCGTCGTCGCCGCGGCCGATCGGCCGCGGCGCGGTCGGCGCGACATCAGCCCGCCCATCCAGAACACCGCCAGCGTGTCGAGCAGCATAAGCGCAAGTGCCGCTGTGACCAGCGATCCCTTGAGGTCGCGCGATTCATCGAAAGCGTACTGGATATTGGTCACCGGCACTGTGAATTGCGGGCGCACCAGCGGCGCGAAGGCGGTGGCCGGTTCGAGCAGATTGTGGGCGAAAACGCCGGTTTCCGAGCCGTAGAGGCCGGGCGGGTTCTCGAACGTCACCGGCAGCGTGCCGGCGCCGGGGACCAGCGGTCGCGCGTCCGGCGTCGGCGGCACCAAAGTGCCGTCGGCGGCTATCATGCGATAAGGTGCCAGCGACATAGCAGCGGCTTCGGCGTTGGCAACCGCCGCACCCTGGTTGCGCGACAGCTGCACGATGCGCCGCAGCATCTCGACGAAGCTGCCGGAGATCGGCAGCGTCGACCATGTCGCTTCCGGGGTGATGTGGAACAGAACCAGCGTGCCCTTGCCCTTCTTCAACCCGGTCACCAGCGGGGTGCCATCGGCAAGGGTTGCCCAGGTGCGTTCGACGATGTCCGGCGTCGGTTCGGCCAGCACCTGCCGGCTCACCGTGACCTCGGCCGGCGGTGCGAGGTCGGCGAACGGGCCGTTCTTCGGGAATTCGGTCACCGCCTGCGGCGTCGTCCATGACAGCGCGCCGCCAAGCGAGCGCTCGCCGGTGCGCAGCCTGACCGGCAACAGATCATCGTCATTGCCGGCGGCGGCCAGCCGCGAACCGGCAAAGCGCACCAGCGTGCCGCCATTGTCGACCCAGTCGACCAGCCGCTGATGGACCTGCGGCGGAATGGTACCGATATCGGCCATGACGATCATCGCCGGCTTCTGGTCGAGAAGCTGCGGGATGGCGTCGGCGAGATCGACGCTCGACGGTTCGACCAGATCGGCGAAAGGCTGCAGCGCGCGCCTGATGTAATAGAGCGGCGACAGAAGCGGCTGCGCCTGGTCGGCCTCGGCCTGCGATAAAAGTCCGACGCGGCGGCGCTTGGAGCTTTCGTCGAGCACGCGCACCGCACCTGCCTGGCGTTCGCCGTCGAGCGCGATCGAGGCGAAGTCGTTGCGCAGTTCGAACGGCACCGCCATCGTGCCGCTGGCGGTAGTCTCACCCGGCGCGAAGGTCAGCGTCGCGTCGGCGATGCGGCGGCCCTTGTCGTCGAAGGCGCCGGCGGTGACTTGTGCCGGCGCCGGGTCGCCGGGCGCGCGGATGGCGGTCAGGGCGAAGCCGTCGACCTGATTTTCGGCGCCAGTGAGCCCAGTCAGCGCCAGCCGGTCGGAATTGGCCCAGACGACACGGGCGGCATTTTTCGACAGCAGTGTGTTGAAGGCGGCCTCGTCGCCCTTTGCCGCAAGGCCGTCGGCGAGAACGGCAACGCTGGCGCCGGGCAAGGTTTCCAGCACGCCGGCGACGCGGGCATAGACGGCGGGTCGGTCGGTTGGGATCGGCCTCGGCTTGGCGGCGCGCAGCCGGTCGAGGGCAGCCGCGGCATCGAAGGGGCCGATCTCGGCGTTCGGCTTTTCGGCGGTGAAGGCGATGACGACCGGTACGCCGTTCGAACCGGCATCGGCGATCAGCCGCTGGGCGGTGGCGACGCGCTTGCCCCAGTCGGCGGCACTCGCCCAGTCATTGTCGATGACGAGCGCCAGGGCGGCGCCCTCGGCCGGCAATTTTTCGCGCGGATTGAAAACGGGTTCGGCTAATGCCGCGACGACAAGGGCTGCCATCAACAGCCGCAGCAGCGTCAGCCACCACGGGCTCTGCTGCGGCGTTTCCTCGCGCTTCAGCACGCGAGCGAGGATCTTCAGCGGCGGAAACATTTCGGACTGCGGCTTGGGCGGTGTGAGCCTGAGCAGCCACCAGATCACCGGCAGCGCGAGCAGGCCCCACAACACCATGGGAGCGCCAAAGGAGAGCGGCAGCCAGCTCATGCGCCGGCCCTTCCCACGAATGCGCCATCGGCGGTCATCGCCATGTGGATGCGCACCAGCGCCTCGGAAGCGAGGCGATCGGTGTGGTTGACGGTGTAGCTCCAGCCGAGGCGCTTGCACCAGCTGGCCATCTCCTGGCGGCGGGCGGTGTAGAGCAGGCGGTATTCGTCGCCGAGCATTTCGGCGCGGCCGGCGGTCAACTTGTCGCCGGTCTCGGGATCGGTGAATTCGGTGCGGCCGGCATAAGGAAAGGTCTCCTCCGCCGGATCGGCAACCTCGATCAGATGCGCACGCACGCCATGCCGCGCCAGCACATCGAGCCATTCCATGGTCTCCTCGACCGGGTCGAGGAAATCGCTCACGACGACGATGTCGCAGAAGCGGCGGATGGCGGACAGGTCAGGCTTTGCTGGCAGGTCCGCGGCGTGCATCAATTGCGCTGCGATGCGCTCGGCGCCGTTGCGGGCGGTGAACGGATCTGTCAGGCCGGGCCATGCGATGCGCTCGCCGCTGCGAGATAGCAATTCGGCCATGGCCAGTGCCAGCACCAGCGCGCGCGATTCCTTGGAAACGCTGGCGCCAGTCGATTTGTAGAGCATGGAGGGCGATGGGTCGGCCCAAAGCCACACCGTGTGGGCTGCTTCCCATTCGCGGTCGCGCACATAGGTGTGGTCGTCCCGGGCCGAACGGCGCCAGTCGATGCGCGAGGAATCGCCTTCGACATAGGGGCGGAACTGCCAGAAATTCTCGCCGATGCCGCGCTTGCGGCGGCCATGCCAGCCGGCAATTACCGTATTGACGATACGGCGTGCCTCGACCAGCAGGTCCGGCACCAGCGAAGCCCGCAACCGGCCCCTGGCGAGCGCGTCGCGCGTCGCTGCCGGTGCCTGGACTTCGCCGATACGTGCCATCAGATTCCTTTGGCCAGTTTCGCCACCACGTCGCGCACAGTCGTGCCCTCGGCGCGGGCGGCAAAGGTCAGCGCCATGCGGTGCTGCAGCACCGGTTCGGCCAGCGCGCGGATGTCGTCCACCGACGGCGCCAGCCGCCCGTCATAAAGCGCGCGCGCACGGGCGCACAGCGTCAGCGCCTGGCTGGCGCGCGGGCCGGGACCCCAGGCGACATGCTTGTCGGTCTCGGCATTGCCCTGGCCGGGACGCGCCGAACGCACCAGTTTGAGGATGGCGTCGACGACGCTTTCGGGCACCGGCATACGGCGGATCAGCGTCTGGATTTCCCTCAGCCGCGCCGGCTGCAGCACGTTTTGCGCCTTGGCGTCCTCGATGCCGGTGGTTTCGAGCAGGATGCGCCGCTCGGCCTCGATTTCGGGATAAAGGATGTCGACCTGCATCAGGAAGCGGTCGAGCTGCGCTTCGGGCAGGGGATAGGTGCCTTCCTGCTCCAGCGGGTTTTGCGTCGCCAGTACATGGAAGGGCGCGGGCAGGTCGTGGCGAATGCCGGCGATGGTGACGTGATATTCCTGCATCGCCTGCAGCAGCGCCGACTGGGTGCGCGGCGAGGCGCGGTTGATCTCGTCGGCCATCAGCAATTGCGCGAAGATCGGGCCGGAGATGAAGCGGAAGGAGCGCTTGCCGGCCTCGTCCTGTTCCATCACCTCTGAGCCGAGAATGTCCGACGGCATCAGGTCGGGTGTGAACTGGATGCGGCGCGAATCGAGGCCGAGCACGACACCGAGCGTTTCGACCAACTTGGTCTTGGCAAGGCCGGGCACGCCGACCAGCAGCGCATGGCCGCCGGCAAGCAGCGCCACCAGCGTGCGCTCGACCACCACTTCCTGGCCGAAAATGACGCGGCCGACGCCGTCGCGCACCCTGGAAATATCGGCCAGCGCCGTCTCGGCCTGGGCGATCATGTCCTTTTCGCTGATTGGGCTTTCCTTGACCATTACGCTCATGCCGCATCGATCCTTGTGCTGGAAGTACCGGCTTGCACTGTAGAGCCTTAGAATGCCGCGATTCGGCTTCGCCTGGCGCCTACGAATGAATTTAAATCACAGACTTAGGCTGACAAGCGGAACAACAGTGACTATTTCGTGACCATGACGGAACGCTCCGAACATCGCGAACACAGCCTTGCTGCCGCAACCGAGGCGCGCGGTCTCGAAGCGTTGATCTCGCGTGCGGCTCGCGCCGGCAAGGGCGCGGCGCCGGTGGAGCGCTGGAATCCCGACTTTTGCGGCGATCTCGACATGGAGATCAAACAAGACGGAACGTGGTTCTATCTCGGCACGCCGATCGGCCGCATGCCGCTGGTGCAGCTGTTTTCCAGCGTGCTGCGCAAGGACGAGGATGGCAGGACCTATCTGGTGACGCCGGTCGAACGGGTCGGCATCCGCGTCGTGGACGCGCCTTTCATCGCGGTTGAAATGGATGTTTCCGGCGCCGGCGCCGAGCAGACCATCACTTTCCGCACCAATGTCGGCGATGTCGTCGAGGCCGGACCTGGCCATCCGCTGCGCTTCGTCGACGAGAACGAGACCGGCGGCCTGAAGCCCTATGTGCTGGTGCGCGGGAGGCTGGAAGCGCTGGTGGCGCGGCCGGTGATGTACGAACTGGTCGAGCATGGCGAGGAGATCGATATCGGCGGCAAGACGATGTTTGCCGTGCGCTCGAAAGGCGAAATCTATCCGATCATGCCGGCGGAAAAACTGAAGCGGCTGAGCGCATGATGGATCAGGTGAGGCCGCCGCCGTTTTCCACAGCGGATTTTCGCGCGCGGGTCGCCGCGCAAGCTGAAGCCCATGCCGGCGACGATTATGGCGATCATCGCTTCAACCCCGGCCATCCACGGTTGACGCAGCTCAAAGCGCTGCGCGACGCCGCGGTGCTGATCCCGGTCGTCGATCATGGACGCGATGCGACCGTGCTTTTGACCAAGCGGGCGGAAAAACTGCGCAGCCATTCCGGGCAGGTGGCTTTTCCTGGCGGCACCATTGATCCCACCGATGCGACCCCGGAAGCAGCGGCCTTGCGCGAGACCTTCGAGGAGATCGGCCTCGGCCATGACCGCATCGAGATCATCGGCCGCATGCCCGATTATGTCGCCGGCAGCGGCTATCGCATCGCGCCGGTGCTGGCGATCGTCGAGCCCGGTTTTACGCTGTCGCTCAATTCCGACGAGGTCGACGCCGCCTTCGAAGTGCCGCTTTCGTTCCTGATGGATCCGGCCAACCACACCAGGGACAGCCGCATGTGGAACGACCTGGAATGGTTCTTCTACGATATGCCCTATGGCGGCCAGCGCATCTGGGGCGTCACCGCCGGCATCATCCGCACGCTCTATGAAAGGCTCTATGCTTGAGTGATCCGATATCGCTGGCGGGCAGAGCCGACTGGCTGGGTGAAAAGCATCTGCAGCGGCTGCTTGCCGTGCTGGCGCAGGGCGGCGAGGAAGCCCGCATCGCGGGCGGCGCGGTGCGCAATGCGCTGATTGGGCAGCTGGTCGCCGATATCGACGTTGCTACCACTTGCCTGCCCGAGGAAACCGTTCGCCGCGCCGAGGCGGCGGGCTTCAAGGCGGTGCCGACCGGCATCGAGCACGGCACGATCACGGTGATTGCCGGCGGCGCGCCCTATGAGGTCACCACGCTGCGCGCCGACATCGAGACCGATGGCCGCCGCGCCAAAGTGTCGTTCGGCCGCGACTGGAAGGCCGACGCCGAACGGCGCGATTTCACCATCAACGCGCTCTATGCGGAGGCTGACGGGACGGTCGTGGACCTGGTCGGCGGCGTCGGCGATATCGAGGCACGAAGGCTGCGCTTCATTGGCGATGCCGAGCAGCGGATCCGCGAAGACTATCTGCGCATCCTGCGTTTCTTCCGCTTTTTCGCCTGGTATGGCGAGGGTCGGCCCGATGCCGAGGGATTGAAGGCCTGCGCCCGGCTCAAGGACGGTCTCGCCCATCTCTCGGCCGAACGCATCTGGTCCGAGCTGAAGAAGTTGTTATCGGCCCCAGATCCGTCGCGCGCCTTGCTGTGGATGCGCCAGGCCGGCGTGCTCACCAGCGCCCTGCCGGAAAGCGAGAAATGGGGCATCGATGCCATTCATGAGCTGACCAAGACAGAAAAGGATCTGGGCTGGGCGCCGGACCCGCTGCTCAGGCTGGAGGCGATCGTGCCGCCCGATGCGGAGAGGATGAAGACACTGGCCAAGCGGCTGAAACTTTCGACCACTGAGGCGGAGCGCCTGCGCCACTGGGCGCTGACGGCTGCCGTCGAGCCCAAGACAAGTGAAGCGGAACTGGCCAAGAAACTCTATTCCGGGGAGCGCCAGGGTTTTCTCGATCGCCTGCGGCTGTCGCTGGCGTCGGCGCGAGCGCGGGCTCTCGAGGACAATGACGCGCTGGTTCAGGCCGGCGGGTTTTCGCGCCTGCTCGCTTTTGCGCTGAAATGGGAAAAACCGGTGTTCCCAGTCAAGGGCGGCGATCTGACGGCGCTTGGCGCGTCGCCGGGGCCAATACTCGGTGCGATCCTGAAAAACCTGGAAAAGGAATGGATCTGGTCCGGCTTTGCGCTCGATCGCGACGCGCTGCTGGAGCGCGCCGCAGAAGCCTTGAAGGCCAGATAGGACTGCTCAGGCCGCGTCGCGAACTTTCTCGATGCGCGAGCGGATCGCCTCGATCATCGTCTCGCGAATGACCGTTTCGCCATGTGTCTCGCGCATATGGTCGACGGCGCGGCGCATGACCTCGGCTTCCTCACCGGCACGGGTGTGCCACTCACAGCCGGGAACCAGCGAGCCGCAGTGGAATTCCTTCATGGGATTTTCTCCTTTTCCTCCTTGGAGCCTGTGCCTCTCATGGGCACACGAAGCTCCGCCATCTCTGTTCCGCGCCCTGTCACAGCAGTCGGTTTCGGGGGCGCGCACGGGGGAGTTAGCATAACACGGTTCCACGAGTTTGGTTGCCGTGGGGGCGAAAAAGGCGGAGCAGCGCTGCTCCGCCCCCTCTTGCCAGGCTAAGCCAAGGCGAGAACGTTCGGTCTTGTCCCGATCACTTCTCGATCTTGACGGACTCGGCAACCTTGTTCTTGCCGCTCATGTCCCAGGAAACGCGGACCTTTTCGCCTGCCTTCAGGCCAGGATCCTTGAAGGTCTTGGGCAGCGTAAAGGTCGATCCATCGTCCAGAACGAGGCTCATGGCCGTGCCATCATAGGTCTTGACCGTGCCCGTGGTGTGCTTGACCGCGGCAAAGGCAATCGAGCCGGAAGCGAGAAGGGCAGCGGCGGCTGCCGAAACAATGAGCTTTCGCATGTAATACTCCTGGAAATGCGGGCATCCGTTTGGAAAATGCTCCGCCTTGTTCAGGGCCGTCCGGTAGCGTCGTGTCGCGGTTCGGGACTGAACCGCCGGCGCTTCCCGGCCCGAAACGACAAATAGTCGTTTTATTTCAATCGCCTATTAGACGAAAAAGATAATGGCGATGCCACATTGGCTGCCCAGATTCGGCGAATGGGACGTCAATGCGGCTCACGTTTCGCTCACCGATTTTTTACGGCCACCTGACCTCCGGCGGCAGGCTGGACAGGATCGAAGCGACATTGCCGCCGGTCTTCAGGCCGAAGATGGTGCCGCGATCGTGAAGAAGGTTGAATTCGACGTAACGGCCGCGGCGAATGAGCTGCTCGTCGCGGTCGTCGTCGGTCCAGTTCTCGTTGAAATGGGCGCGAACCAGGTGTCCGTAGACGACAAGGAAAGAACGCCCGACATCCTGGACGAAGTTCAAATCGGCATTCCAGCCGCCTTTCTCCTCCCCCGAATGCAGCCAGTCGAAAAAGATGCCGCCGACGCCGCGCGGCTCGTGGCGGTGCGGCAGATAGAAATACTCGTCGCACCAGGCCTTGAATTTGGGGTGGTCGGCGATCGCAGCGTTCTTCTCGCAGGCGAACTGCATGGCTCGATGGAAGGCGACCGTGTCGGGGTGATCTTCCGTGCGGTTGCGGTCGAGCACCGGCGTCAGATCGGCGCCGCCGCCAAACCAGTGGCGCGACGTCACGACCATGCGGGTGTTCATGTGCACGGCCGGCACGTTGGGGTTCCAGGGATGCGCGATCAACGAAATGCCTGATGCCCAGAAGCTCGGGTCTTCCTCGGCGCCGGGCATCTGCTTCCTGAATTCGGGCGAGAATTCGCCATAGACGGTCGAAGTATGGACGCCGACCTTCTCGAAGACGCGGCCGCGCATCATCGCCATGGCGCCGCCGCCGCCCTTTCCATTGTCGCGTTCCCACGGCGTCTTCTCGAAGCTGCCGGGCGACCATTCGGCCAGTGGTCCCTGCAGTTCCTGTTCGATCTGCTCGAAGGTTGTGCAAATGCGCTCGCGCAGCGTCTCGAACCAGAGCCTGGCCTTCATTTTCTTCTGTTCGATGTCGGGTGGCAGGCCTGCCGGTATTTCTGGTCGTTCCAAAATGCTGTCTCCGGTCGCGGCCGACAAAGGACCTAGTGGAGTGAATTTGACATTTGCACACAGCGTGGCGCAGGGCACGACGCAAATGTCAAATTCGAAAACTCCACCAGAAACATGAACTTGCTAGTGGTCCTTGTGATTCCAACGTTCGCAACGGCGACTGGGGATTAGGAAGGCGAATGTTGGAATCGGAGCACTAGCCTTTTCCGGGCGCGATCCCTAATCTCTTAGGGGCAAGGGTCAAGTGTCATCTGGTTCGGCCCAGGAGTTCTTTCATGCGCACGCCGGCAAGACCGCCGCTGCATGGCCTGAAGAAAAGGCTCGATCGTTCACGCGCCGAGCGCGAGCGCATGCCGCGTGACGGGTTTTTGCGGGAGACCTTTGTCTTGCCGCGCCCCGATGCGCGGCTCAAAGCCAAGGAATGGTTCGAACGCTTTCCCAAGCAGGCCTACTGGACCGAGATCGAAAGCTGGTTCGAACGGCCAGGCGACGTCATCGAATTCACGATACGGCGGCTGCCTGCGGCGGATTAGAATTCCGCAAGCAGTCGCCTTGCGCCCGGCCCTTGCGCACTCAAGCGATCTTCCCTGTTTCGCAGCGGGCATTTGTCGATCGACATGCAGCCGCAGCCGATGCAGTCGGTCAGGCCGTCGCGCAGCTTCTTTAGCTGAGTGATCTTGCGATCGAGGTCGTCGCGCCAGCCGGTCGACAACAGGTTCCAGTCCTCGCGCGTCGGGGTACGGCCTTCTGGCAGCGATTCAAGTGCGGCGCCGATCTCGGCCAGCGAGATGCCGACCTCCTGGGCGATCCGGATGATCGCCACCCGCCGCAGCACGTCGCGGCCATAGCGCCGCTGGTTGCCCGACGTGCGGTGGCTGCGGATCAGCCCGCGCGCCTCGTAGAAATGCAGCGCCGA
The DNA here is from genome assembly GCF_057786095.1 of Mesorhizobium sp. P160219. Lineage (NCBI taxonomy): Bacteria > Pseudomonadati > Pseudomonadota > Alphaproteobacteria > Hyphomicrobiales > Phyllobacteriaceae > Mesorhizobium > Mesorhizobium sp. P160219. Next base: position 5,990,474 of record NZ_JBYNWG010000001.1, on the reverse strand, counting down.
CACCGCCACGCCGCTGCGCATCGCCACCTGGCCGACCGTCAATTCCTTTACCGGAGCCATCTCGATTTTCCGCTTGACCTCAACTTAAGTTGAGCTTGTAGCCAGGAAACGTCGATAGGGCAATTGAGGAGAAGGCGATGTGCGCCTGGGTGAGAATGATGCAAGACGCAACGGCCGTTGGCGATGACGACAACGCGCTGAAGGGTCTAGCCGAGCTGCCGGATGGCTTCACCGGCGACCATGGCGACCGACAGCGCGACGTTGATGCTGCGCGTGCCCGGCTGCATCGGGATCGTCAGCCGCGCATCCGCCGCCTGATGGACAGGATCCGGCACGCCGGCGGATTCGCGGCCGAACAGCAGGATGTCGCCTTGGGCGAAGCTGAAGCCCGCATAGGGGGTCGCGGCTTTGGTGGTGAGCAGCACCAGCCGGCAGGCTTCGCCCTTGCGCCAATCCTCGAAGGCGTTCCAGTCGACATGGCGGGTCAGGGCAGCCATTTCGAGGTAGTCCATCCCGGCACGCTTGAGCGCTTTGTCGGAGAGCGGAAACCCGGCTGGTTCGATGATGTCGACGCCAAGGCCGAGGCAGGCGGCGAAGCGCAGGATAGTTCCGGTGTTGCCGGCGATGTCAGGCTGGTAGAGGGCGATGCGGAGACGGTGGTTCATTTCCGCGTCTTTCTAATAAGTGGCAGATCGGCCACAGCGGGTGGCTGGTTTTGGAAATTGCTGGACCTGCGGGTGGCCATTTTCTGCGAAGTCGATTATACCGCACGCATTGTCAACCCGAACCGATGGAGGGGTATTTCATGATGACCATGCACATCCAGCGCCCCTCCCGTGGGCTTACCTGCCTTCCGGCGGTTTCGGTACGACGATTTACCTGATTTCTTAGATCTGATCGCACCGATTCCCGCCGAACCCAATTTTCGGCTCTCGAAGGAATCCTGCGATGTTTTTCAACCGGTTAAAGGGGCCAAGCGCCCCAGCTGAGCATGTCGCGACCGAGGCCTATCCTCGTGTCCCGACGGATGCAATCCGTGCCTCCGGCCGAATGCCGGCGCACGACATTGCTTCGCCTTTTTATGTCTATTTTCACACGGAGGACGGACCGATGTTCGATCCCTATAAGATACCTGGTTCAAGAAGCCTGCACGAACGCAAGACGGCGACCTGGGCGTTGCTGGTCGGCGAGACCTATTCGTCGGCGGTTCACGCGCAGACGCGCCGGCGTCCGCATCGCGGCATGTTGCCGGATGTCGATTTCTCGCGTGCGGTTCCCGACCACAGCCGGCCGTCGCTGGTGCGCCGGATCATCCGGCTGATCCGGCCGGGCGCGAAAAACCGGACTGGCGGCGGCGTGCCGTCAGTTCAGTCGAAGGCTTCTGTCGGTGAAAAGCCCGCAAGTCCCTATATTGCGCGAAGCAGGACCGATGGCCCGGGTGATTCCGGGCCGTCAGTCCCCGCCGACGTACGGTCTGGGGACGCGGAGCGCCCCGGGGATTTTTCCCGCGCCGCATGAGCGGACAACAGTTTTGTGAGCATCCCTATGTTTAGCTGGTTTGAAAGAAGGCTCGATCCGTTCCCCGCAGCGGAACCGGTCGAGCCGCCGAAGACGCTGGTTGCCTTCTGCGTGCATTATACGCGCGGCGCCTGGCCATACATCATCGTCGATGCGGTGCTGGTGACGGCGATTGCCATCGCGGAAGTGTGGATGTTCGGCTTCATGGGCCACATCGTCGACTGGCTGTCCGGGCAGAACCGCGAAACCTTCCTGCAGACCGAGAGCTGGAAGCTCGCCGGCATGGCCTTCGTCGTGCTGTTCGCGCTGCCGGGTACGGTATGGCTGCATTCTTTGCTCAACCAGCAGACGCTGATGGGCAACTACCCCATGCGCATCCGATGGCAGGTGCATTGTTATCTCTTGAAGCAGTCGATGAGCTTCTACCAGGACGAATTTGCCGGCCGCATCGCCACCAAGCTGATGCAGACGGCACTCGCCGTGCGCGAATGCGTCATCAAGGTGATCGAGGTGCTCAATTACGTCATCGTCTATTTCCTCGGCATGCTGTTCATCGTCGGCTCGGCCGACTTGCGGCTGGCGGCACCTCTCGGCGTCTGGCTCCTCGGCTATATCGGGTTGTTGCGCTATATCATCCCGAAGCTGGGCAAGGTCGGCGAGGCGCAGGCCAATGCGCGATCGACTATGACCGGCCGCGTCGTCGACAGCTACACCAACATCCAGACGGTCAAGTTGTTTTCTCATGCACGGCGCGAAGCAACGTTCGCCAAAGAAGGCATGGCAGGCTTCCTCGACACGGTCTACCGGTCGATGCGGCTGGTGACGGTGCTTTACGGGCTGCTCTATATCCTCAACGCGCTGCTCCTGTTTTCGGTGACGGCGACGGCGCTGTGGCTGTGGCTCGGCCAGGCGGTGACGATCGGCGCCGTCGCCGTGGTCATCGGCCTCGTGCTCCGTATGTGGGGCATGTCGCAGTGGATCATGTGGGAAATGTCGAGCCTGTTCGAGAACATCGGCACGGTGCAAGACGGTATCGCCTCGATCTCGCTGCCGCGCCTGGTCGAAGACCGGCCGGGGGCGAAGGACATTGCCGTCACCAAGGGCGAGATCCGCTTCGACGACATTCGTTTCCACTATGGCAAGCAGAAGGGCGTCATCGAGAACCTGTCGCTGACGGTGAAGCCCGGCGAAAAAGTCGGCATTGTCGGGCGCTCGGGCGCGGGCAAGTCGACGCTGGTCAATCTCCTGTTGCGGTTCTACGACCTCGAGAACGGCCGGATCCTGATCGACGGCCAGGAGATCGCTTCGGTGACGCAGGATTCGCTGCGCGCGCAGATCGGCATGGTGACGCAGGACACCTCGCTGCTGCATCGTTCGGTGCGCGACAACATCCTTTACGGGCGGCCCGATGCGACGGAGGAAATGCTTGTCGAGGCAGCCGGGCGGGCCGAGGCGCTGGAGTTTATCGGCAGGCTTTCGGATCACACCGGACGTAAAGGGCTCGATGCTCATGTCGGCGACCGCGGCGTCAAATTGTCCGGCGGCCAGCGGCAACGCATCGCCATTGCTCGCGTTATGTTGAAGGACGCACCGATACTTATCCTTGACGAAGCGACGTCGGCGCTGGATTCCGAAGCCGAGGCCGCCATCCAGGAGAATCTCTACAAGCTCATGCAAGGCAAGACCGTCATCGCCATTGCGCACCGGCTGTCGACCATCGCGGCGATGGACAGGCTCGTCGTCCTCGACAAGGGCCGTGTCATCGAGGAAGGGTCGCACGAGGAACTCGTTGCCAGCGGCGGGCTCTACGCGCAGCTCTGGCAGCGCCAGTCGGGCGGGTTCCTGCTCGACGACGGTCCGGTCGATGCCGCCAATGACGCCGTTGCCAACGACATCGGCGTGAAGGGTGAAGCCGCAGAGTGATGACGTCAGCATGATGACAGCCGTCTATCGCTGGTTCGAGGACTGGGTCTATCCGTTCAGGGAGCCGGCGGACCTTCGGCCACCGCCAAGCGTCGGCGGCTTCCTCTGGCACTATGTCGGCCAGGCGAAGTTCGCCTTCTTCGCCATGCTTGTCATCGGCGGCATCGCGCCGCTGATCGAGGCCGGGCTTTTCTACTTCGTCGGGCGGCTGGTCGATATTCTCGATCAGCTTCCCGGTGAACGCAGCTGGGACGCGCTGTGGACCGCCGCCGGGCCTGAGCTTGTCTTCATGATCGCAGTGGTGCTGGTCATCCGCACCATCGTCGTCGGCCTGTCGGCGCTGGTCAACGAACAGACGATCACGCCGGGCTTCTACAATCTGGTGCGGTGGCAGGCGCACCGGCATGTGTCGCGGCAGTCCTACACTTTCTTCCAGAACGATTTCGCCGGCCGTATCGCGACAAAGGTCTGGCAGGCGGGGCAGGCGACCGGCGACCTGATGGAGAGCTTCATCGAGGTCATCTGGTTCATGCTCATCTATACGGTGACGACCTTGGCGCTGGTCGCCGGGCTGGATCTGCGCCTGGCCGTGCTGGTGGTGATCTGGATCCTCGCTTTCGCCTGGCTGGCCAAGCTCTATCTGCCCTCGATCCGCAGGCATGCCGAGGCCACGGCCGAAGCGGGCTCGATGATCAATGGGCGCATCATCGATTCCTATTCCAACGTGCAGACGCTGAAGCTGTTCTCGGCCGATGGCGACGACCGCTACATCAAGAACGGCTTCGACATCTATCTCGATGCACTACGGCCCTTCACCCGCCGACTGACCGGCGTGCGCATGGCGCTGACGACGCTGTCGGGCATCATGATCACCGCGATTGGCTGCTTTGCCGTCTATCTCTGGGTCGAAGGGTCGATCACCGTCGGCGCCGTCGCGTTCACGCTGTCGCTGGTCTTGCGGCTCAACATGCTGCTCGGGCGCGTGATGATGCAGCTCAACGGCATATTGCGAAATCTCGGCGTCCTGGAAAACTCCAAGGCGCTGATCTCGCAGCAGCTTGGCCTTGTCGATGCGCCGGATGCGAAAGAGCTTGTCGTCGCCGGCGGCCGCATCGAGGTGAAGAATGTCGAGTTCCACTACGGCAAGGGTTTTGGCGTGCTGAATGGCATCGACCTTGTGGTCAAGCCTGGCGAGAAGGTCGGGCTGGTCGGGCCGTCGGGCGCGGGCAAGACGACGCTCGCCAACCTCATCTTGCGCCTCTACGACCTCGAGAGCGGCAAAATCCTGATCGACGGGCAAGACGTCGCCGAGGTGACGCAGAACTCGCTGCGCGCCAATATCGGCGTGGTCAGCCAGGAGACGGCGCTGTTCCACCGCTCGCTACGCGACAACATCAAGCTCGGCATGCCGGATGCAACTGACGCCGAGGTGATCGCGGCGGCGAAGAAGGCCGAGGCGCACGAGTTCATATTGGGCCTGCGCGATAACCGGGACCGTACCGGCTACGAGGCTTTTGTCGGCGAGCGCGGCGTGAAACTGTCGGGCGGCCAGCGCCAGCGCGTCGCGATCGCCCGCGTCTTCCTCAAGGATGCGCCGATCCTGATCCTCGACGAGGCGACCTCGGCGCTCGATTCCGACATCGAGGCGGCGATCCAGGAGAATCTGGCCAGGCTGATGGAGAACAAGACGGTCATCGCCATAGCGCACCGGCTGTCGACCATCGCCGCGCTCGACCGTCTTGTGGTGCTGGACGGAGGCCGCATCGTCGAACAGGGCACGCATGACGAGCTGGTGGCGCTCGACGGGCTCTATGCGCGGCTGTGGAAGCGGCAGTCCGGCGGCTTCCTCTACCACGAGGAAAGCGTGCTGGAAGAGACACGGCCGGCGGAGTAGGGCATGGCAGGGTCGCCTGATGTCGGCTACGTCCTCAAGCGGCTGCGGCCAACCGCGCCGGCCTTCGACGCGCTGAAGGAGGAGAGCCGGCTGGAGGGCTACTGGATGCTGGTGCGGCTGGCGGATGGCTGGGCGGGCGGCCGCGACAAGTTCCTGAAACGAGGCGAGGCGCTGTTTGGCGCATGGCATGGCCGAGAACTCGCTGGTGTGTGCGGGTTGAACATCGATCCTTATTTCGAAGGCAGGGACCACGGCCGGGTCAGGCACCTGTTCGTCAGCGCGCGTCATCGCCGCAGCGGCATTGGCCGCATGCTGGTCGAGACCGTCATTGACAGGGCACGTCAGCATTTTGCCGTGCTGAACACCCGCGCGCCACAAGAAGCCTTTGGGTTCTATGAACGGCTTGGCTTCCAGCCGGTGGTGGGCGAAGAATTCGTCACGCACCGCATGATGCTCTCTCAAGACAGAAAAGGAGGCTGAGATGTCACTGCGTCCGCCATCCCTAGGCGCCTCGGCTGCCGAAGCCGCGTTCGACGCCCTCGGCCATGAGATACTGGCTGAAAAGGCCGCAGCGCTCGGCCGTGCCGGCCAACGGGTCGAGGAAACGCTGGCCAAGCTCCGTCAGAACAACGACGACGAGGAGCAGCGACTGCGGCTGCTCAAGGAGGCTGCCGCAGCGGTGCACGCCTATTTCATCCAGCGTGAACTCTGCGGCCTGCGCCGGCATGAGTCGGTCATCCGCGAATACGATATCCCAAGGGCCGTGCTGGTCAGGCTCGGTGCAAGCTAGAGGTCATCAGCCGGCAACAATCATTCCAGCCATTCGGTGATGAAGCTGCCGTTTTCGTGGATGTCGGTCGTTTCGAGCGGGCCTGGGCCGAGATTGGTGAATTTGTGCGGCGTATCAGGCGGCACGATCAGGATCTGGCCGGCCGTGGCCTCGATCTGCTGGTCGCCGATCGTGAACAGGCCGGTGCCTTGCCGGATGATGAAGATTTCACAATAGGGATGCGTGTGCAGGCGCGGGCCGCCGCCAATCTCTTCCTGATAGTTGAAAATCAGGCAGGAGTTGGAGTCGTAGGCGCCGCATTGCAGTTCGCCCTGCCAGCGGCCGGGCGTCCTGGTCCAGGTCTCGCGGTCGATGATGTGTGCCATAGCCTCTAACCCTTCGTCGGTATCCAGGGGTTGAAAAGCTTCACGCCGGTGCCTTCAAAATCCTTGGTGTTGCGGGTCACGACTGTCAAGTTTTTGACGAGCGCGGTAGCGGCTATGAGGGCGTCGCGCTCCGGCTTTGGATCGGGAACGTGGAGGTTTGCGCAACGCACGACAACAGCCTTGTCTATGCTCAATATCCGGTCGTCAAACTGTGGAATGAGTGTCTGATCCAACCACTCACGGTACATGGTGGCCTGGCGAGTATCCTTCCTCGACAAGAGCAATGTTCCGATTTCGAGTTCCAGGATCGAAATGACCGACATGAAAAAGCTGGCGATGTCGTGGGTCTCTGACCAGGCCAAAACGTTGCGATCGGCCTTGTCCCGACGACGCAGATTCGAAACGACATTGGTGTCAAGAATGAACATCAGTCGAGTTCGGGAATCTTGAAAAACGGTCCTTCCAGGCGAGGTGGTTCCCAGTCGAAATCTGCTTCGGGGCGATCATCGGCAATCGCGTCCGCGAGGCTTCTCGGCTTCTTCTCTAAACGCTGATATTCCTCCATCGACATCAGCACATGGGAGGGCTTGCCGCGGTCGGTAATGATGACCGGCCCGTTCTTGGCTGCCCGTTTGGCATGCGCCGTCTCCTGGTTGAATTCACGGCTCGACATGATGGTTATCGTCTTCGTCGAGATATTCATATCAACACCTCCATCCGGAAGATGTAGACATATTGCTACATTCGGCCAAGCTCGTCAAATTTCTCTTCGTGCGGAACGCCCGCGACAATCTGCCCTTGTGGCCTCAGCCCGCTGGACAAAAACGGGCTTCACGCATAAACCGAAATCCAAATGCCGGAGGAATTCGCTAGCTTGTTCGCCATGCGCTGTCGGGCCGGCGCGATGGAGCGGGGACAAAGCTCGGCCGCCGGCTCGGAAGAGGCGAAAGGATCAGGCACCCGTGAGCGCAACCGACACCCAGGATCCCAACCGTCGTGATTTTCTCTACGTCGCCACCGGCATGGCCGCAGTGGTTGGCGCAGGCGCCGTTGCCTGGCCCTTCATCGACCAGATGCGCCCTGATGCCTCGACGCTGGCGCTGGCCTCGGTCGAGGTTGATGTCGCCTCGCTGACGCCTGGCATGTCGCTGATCGTCAAATGGCGCGGCAAGCCGGTCGTGGTGCGCAATCGCACCGAGCAGGAGATGAAGGACGGCGAAGCCGTGAACCTTGCCGATCTCAAGGATCCTATTGCCCGCAACGCCAATCTGCCCGCCGATGCGCCGGCGACCGATGCCAACCGCACCACGCCCGGCAAGGAAGCCTGGATGGTGATGGTGCAAGTCTGCACGCATCTGGGGTGCATTCCGCTTGGCCAGGAAGGCGATTTCGGCGGCTGGTTCTGCCCGTGCCACGGTTCGGTGTACGATACCGCCGGCCGCATCCGCAAAGGCCCGGCGCCGGAAAACATGGCCGTGCCGGTATTCAAGTTCATTTCCGATACCAAAATCCTTATCGGTTGAGGCAGGGGATAATTCGATGAGCGAGGGACACTCGACCTATACGCCCAAGACCGGTATCGAACGCTGGTTCGACGCCCGCATGCCGCTGCCGCGCATGATCTATGACAGCTTCATCGCTTATCCGGTGCCGCGCAACCTCAACTATGCGTGGACCTTCGGCGGCATCCTCACGATCATGCTGGTGGCGCAGATCCTGACCGGTATCGTGCTCGCCATGCACTATACCGCCGACACCAATCTCGCCTTCAATTCGGTCGAGAAGATCATGCGCGACGTCAATTCCGGTTGGCTGTTGCGCTACATGCATTCCAACGGCGCCTCGTTCTTCTTCGTCGCCGTCTACATCCACATCTTCCGCGGGCTTTATTACGGCTCCTACAAGGCGCCGCGCGAGCTGCTGTGGATCCTCGGCTGCATCATCTATCTGCTGATGATGGCGACCGGCTTCATGGGCTATGTGCTGCCCTGGGGTCAGATGAGCTTCTGGGGCGCCACCGTCATCACCGGCTTCTTCAGCGCCATTCCGCTGGTCGGAAACTGGATCCAGGAACTGCTGCTCGGCGGTTTCGCCGTCGACAACCCGACGCTCAACCGCTTCTTTGCGCTGCACTATTTGCTGCCGTTCATGATCGCCGGCGTCGTCGTGCTGCACGTCTGGGCGCTGCATGTGGTCGGCCAGTCGAACCCGACCGGCATCGAGGTGAAATCGAAAACCGACACCGTTGCCTTTACGCCCTATGCGACCATCAAGGATGCATTCGGCATGATCGTGTTCCTGTTCTTCTTCGCCTATTTCGTCTTCTACCTGCCGAACTTTCTCGGCCATCCGGACAATTACACGATCGCCAACCCGCTGAAGACGCCGGCCCACATCGTGCCGGAATGGTACTTCCTGCCGTTCTACGCGATCCTGCGCGCGATCACCTTCAACATCGGGCCGATCAACTCCAAGCTCGGTGGCGTGCTGTGCATGTTCGGCGCCATCGTCATGCTGTTCCTGGTGCCGTGGCTCGACACCTCCAAGGTGCGCTCGGCGGTCTACCGGCCCTGGTACAAGCTTTTCTTCTGGCTGTTCGTCGCCGACGCTGTCCTGCTTGGCTGGCTTGGCTCGCAGCCGGCGGAAGGTGGCGGTCTGTTGACCCTCCTGATAGGTGAGGTCTCGGGCAACTACGTTGGCTACGCTCAAGCGGCGACACTGTTCTACTTCGCCTTCTTCCTCGTCATCCTGCCGGTGCTTGGCCTGATCGAGACGCCACGCAGACTGCCGAATTCGATCACCGAGGCGGTGCTGGAGAAGAACAAGGGTGCCGGAGGGGGACATCCGGCCGGTGCGACCGCGGCGCCGGAAACCAAAGGCTGAGTGAGAATCTAAGGGGATTTGGCATGAAAAAGATTCTCACCTCGCTCGCCCTGCTAGGCGTGTTTGCCGCTGGCATCGGAGCCGTCGGCAGTGTGGCGATCGCCGCTGAAGAGGCGCACAACGCGGCGGCACCGACGCATTTCCCGATCCACGAGCCGAAGGAGATGGACTGGACTTTTGCCGGTCCGTTCGGCACCTACGACAAGGCGCAGCTGCAGCGTGGCTTGAAGGTCTACAAGGAAGTCTGCTCGGCCTGCCACTCGATGAATTTGGTGGCGTTCCGCACGCTAGAGGACCTCGGCTATTCGGAAGCGCAGATCAAGTCGCTGTCGGCTGAGTACACCATCCATGATGGACCCAACGATGCCGGCGACATGTTCGACCGCCCGGGCAAGCCGTCCGACCATTTCCCGGCGCCGTTCGCCAATGAGGAGGCGGCTGCCGCTTCCAACGGCGGCGCTGCCCCACCGGATATGTCGCTGCTGGCCAAGGCGCGCGGCGTCGAGCGCGGCTTCCCGCGCTTCGTCTTCGACATCTTCACGCAATATGCGCAGGGCGGCCCGGACTACATCCATTCGCTGCTGACCGGCTACGACGAGACGCCACCTGCCGGCATGGTGATCCCCGAAGGCACCCACTACAATCCATACTTCATGTCCGGCGTGTCGCTGAAGATGCCCAAGCCGCTCTCCGACGGCCAGGTCACCTACGATGACGGTTCGCCGCAGACGATCGACCAGTATTCGCGCGACGTCTCGGCGTTCCTGATGTGGGCGGCCGAGCCGCATATGGAAGACCGCAAGAAGACCGGCTTCCGCGTTCTGGTGTTTCTGCTTCTGTTCGGCGCGCTGATGTATCTGACCAAGCGCAAGGTGTGGGAAGGCGTGGCGCACTAAGCCGCATCTTATTCCTCGGAAATGGAAAGGGCGTCTTCGGACGCCCTTTTTGCTTGCCAAACCGGGCATGGTTCGCATCTTGGCGCAGCAGCCGTCCAGTAAGAAGTCCGTTGGCACGGCGCCATGCGATTGGTATTGCACGCGCGCCCGGCGGATCGCCGGCTAAAGGGGCATTTGGGATCGATGATGCGGCTACGCGACTGTCACAACTTTTCCGATTTCCGGCGCATGGCCCAGCAGCGGTTGCCGGGGCCAATCTTCAACTACATCGATGGCGCGGCCGACGACGAGGTCACCTACCGCCGCAACACCGAGAGCTTCGAGCGCTGCGACCTCGTTCCCAACGTGCTGCGCGGGGTAAGCGAGATCGACATGTCGGTGACGGTGATGGGCCAGAAGCTGGCCATGCCCGTCTATTGCTCGCCGACCGCCTTGCAGCGGCTGTTCCATCATCAAGGCGAGCGCGCGGTGGCCAAGGCTTCGGCCAAATTCGGCACGATGTTCGGCGTGTCCTCGCTCGGCACTGTCAGTCTTGAGGAAGCGCGCAAGATCAGCAGCAGCCCGCAGGTCTACCAGTTCTATTTCCACCGGGATCGCGGCCTCAACCGGGCGATGATGCAGCGGGCGAAAGCGGTTGGAGTCGAAGTGATGATGCTGACCGTCGACAGCATCACCGGAGGCAACCGCGAGCGCGACAAGCGCACCGGCTTTGCCATCCCCTTCAAGCTCAACCTTGCCGGCATGCTGCAGTTCGCGCTGAAGCCGGGCTGGGCGATCAACTATTTCACCCATGAGGGGTTCAAGCTGCCGCAGCTCGACGAGCATGTCGACATGGGCGGCGGCACGATGTCGATCAGCCGCTACTTCACCGAGATGCTCGATCCGTCGATGACCTGGGACGATGTTGCCGAGATGGTCAGACTGTGGGGAGGTCCGTTCTGTCTCAAGGGCGTCATGTCGGTGGAGGATGCCAAGCGCGCCGTCGAGATCGGCTGCAGCGGCATTGTGCTGTCCAACCACGGCGGCCGGCAGCTGGACGGCTCGCGGGCGGCGTTCGACCAACTGGCCGAGATCGTCGATGCCGTCGGCGACAGAATAGACATCATCATGGATGGCGGCGTGCAGCGCGGCACCCATGTGCTGAAGGCGCTGTCGCTCGGCGCCAAGGCTGTTGGCGTCGGCCGCTATTATCTGTTCCCCCTGGCGGCGGCCGGACAGCCGGGCGTCGAGCGGGCGCTGGAGCAGATGCGGATCGAGATCGAGCGCGGCATGAAGCTGATGGGCTGCAGTTCGATCGAACAATTGTCGCGCAACAACCTCCGTTTCAGGTAATCTCGACCCATGAAATCCTCGCTCGAAGACACGCTGCTCGCCGCGATCCGCACCATTCCGGACTACCCCAAGCCCGGCATCCTGTTTCGCGACATCACCACTTTGCTCGGCAATGCGCGCGCCTTCCGCCGGGCCATCGACGAGCTGGTGCATCCCTATGCCGGGCAGAAGATCGACAAGATCGCCGGCATTGAGGCACGCGGCTTCATCCTCGGCGGTGCGGTCGCGCACCAGCTTTCGGCCGGTTTCGTGCCGATCCGCAAGAAGGGCAAGCTGCCTTACGAGACGGTACGCGTCGCCTACAGCCTGGAATACGGGCTGGACGAGATGGAGATGCACAAGGACGGCGTTGCGCCGGGCGAGAAGGTGATCCTGGTTGACGACCTGATCGCGACCGGCGGCACGGCGGAGGCGGCGGTCAAGCTGCTGAGGCAGATCGGCGCCGATATTCTTGCCGCGTGCTTCGTCATCGACCTGCCGGATCTCGGCGGACGGGCGAAGCTCGAAGCGCTGGGCGTGCCGGTGCGGACGTTGATCGGGTTTGAGGGGCATTAGGGAGTAGGGAGTAGGGAGTAGGGAGTAGGGAGTAGGGAGTAGGGAGGGAAGCTCCGCATTCCGTGCAAGGAGCAGCACCCACTGCTGCCTAATCCCTACTGCCTAAAACCTACCCCCTACCCAGCCTTCACCAGCACCGCGCTGTCGAACTCCAGCACCTTGTCGCCCGTAGAATCGAATCCTTCCGAGCGCAGCGCGAGCAGCCGCCAGCCGGGGCGGGTGGCGAGCGGGCGGTGGGACAGGGCCGTGCGCATGAAGGTGACGGTTTCTCCGGCATAGACCGGCTTTGGCCATTTCAGGTTCCTGAAGCCGGGGGAGGGGCCGAATTCTGGTACCGGGCCGGGTCCGGTCCATTGAGAAGCGTCCATAGGATTTTTGAGATTGAGCTTCATCCAGGTGGCCGCGGTGTGCCAGCCTGAGGCGCAGAGGCGGCCGAACACGCTTTTCTTTGCGGCCTCCTCGTCGACATGAAAGACCTGTGGATCGTATTTGCAGGCGAACGCCTTGATCGCCTCGGTTTCGAATGTGTGCGAACCGAGGTTGATGGTATCGCCGATGCGGAAGAACGCGTCGAGGCTCATGCGCCGGCCTCGCGGGTCAAGAACATGACAGTGTTCTCAAGTTCGAAGACGCTTTCACCGCGCTGGTTGAACAGTTCGCTGCGCAAGGTGACGAGGCCGAGCTGAGGCCTGGATTTCGACAGGCGCCTGGCAAGCACGCTGGTGCTGCCGGCCAGTGTGTCGCCGGCCAGCACCGGCTTCTTCCATTTGACCTGGTCGATGCCGGGCGCGCCTTGCGCGGTCGAGTCGAGCAGGAAGGCGTCGCACAGCATGCGCATGAAGATCGCGCAGGTGTGCCAGCCGGAGGCGGCCAAGCCGCCAAGGATGCTGGCCTTGCCGGCGGCTTCGTCGAGATGCATCGGCTGCGGGTCGAATTCGGTGGCGAATTCGATGATTTCGGCCGCACTCACCTGCTTGGCGCCGAGGTCGATCGATGCGCCCTCGGTGAAATCCTCGTAGGCCCAGCTTTTTGCGGTCATGATCTCAATCCGGTTGTACGATCACCGGGCATCCGGATGCCGTCCGGGCGGCGTTTGGTCAAGCGAATTCTATTGGGCCTACAACCAGCCGCGGCGGCGGAAATACCAGAACGGCAGGATCGCCGACAGGATCATCAGGCCGATGGCGAAGGGATAGCCGAGCTCCCATTTCAGCTCCGGGATGACGTCGAAATTCATGCCGTAGATCGAAGCCACCAGCGTCGGCGGCAGGAAGATGACGGCGGCGACCGAGAAGATCTTGATGATGGCGTTCTGCTCGATCGAGATCATGCCGAGCGTCGCGTCGAGCAGGAACGAGATCTTCTGCGACAGGAAGGTGGCATGGTCGGCGAGCGACAGCACGTCGCGCGATACTGTCTTGATGCGGGCGCGGACGTCCTTGCTCATCTTGATCTGGGTCGCGACGTGGGCAAGGAAGCCGGTGAGGCGCTGCAGCGAGATCAGGCTGTCGCGGATCGAGGAGGCAATGTCTTCCTTGCGGCCTATGGCCTTGAGCAGTTCCTGGAAATCGCGATTGCGCTTGTTCACCTTGGTCGACCGCGCCTCGAAGATGTCGCGCGAGATCGTCTCGATGTCACGGCCGGCGCGTTCGAGAATATCGGCTAGGCGATCGACGATCGCCTCCAGCAGGCCGATCAGGATGGTGTTGCCGGTGGTGCAGCCTGTCGCCACCTTCTCGGCGCGCAGGGGGAAGGTCTTGAACGCCTTCGGCTCATGATAGCGGATGGTGACCAGTCTCGGGCCGGCAAGCACAAAGGTAACCGGTGACATCAAGGGATCATCGATTTCGGTCTGCGCCGGCAAGGTGGCGGTCATGAAGTAGGCGCCGTCCTCGATGTAGAGGCGGCTCGAAATCTCGATCTCCTCCATCTCCTCGCGCGTCGGGATGGCAACGCCGAGCCAGGTCTCGATCGTTGTTTCTTCTTCCTTGGTCGGGTTGAGAAGGTCGGCCCAGACGACCTGATCGCCATTGGCCACGAGATCGTCGGCGAGGCGCAGGCGATCATTGTCGACGACGAAGGCCTTGATCATCGCCGGTCTCCGTTGGTTGAGCCCAAGGTTTCGTTTAATAGCGATGGGTCTTGCACGCGCCGCCGTTCCCACGGGGACGGCCAAGTCGCATGCAAACGGCCATAGACCCGGTGCCAAGGGCAGTCAAGCGAAGCGGCATGCCGGCTCCTCCACTTGACGAAGCCGTGATCGGCCGCCGTCAGCGCGCGAGCCGCGAGAGCCTCGGCGTCTCAGGTGTTGAACTTGAACAGCAGGACATCGCCATCCTGGACCACATATTCCTTGCCTTCGTCGCGCGCCTTGCCGGCTTCCTTGGCCGCCACTTCGCCGCCTAGCGTGATGTAGTCGTTGTAGGCGATGGTCTGGGCGCGGATGAAGCCGCGCTCGAAATCGGTGTGGATGACGCCGGCCGCCTGCGGGGCCTTGTCGCCCTTGTGGATCGTCCAGGCGCGCGTCTCCTTCGGCCCGGCGGTGAAATAGGTGATGAGATGCAACAGATCGTAGCCGGCGCGGATGACCTTGTTGAGGCCAGGCTCGTCGAGGCCGAGCGAGGACAGGAACTCCATCTCTTCCTCGTCGGAGAGCTGGGCGACTTCGGCCTCGATCGCGGCCGAGATCACCACGGTGCCGGCGCCTTGCGCGGTCGCCATCTTTTCCACGGCTTTGGTGTGCTCGTTGCCGGTGGCGGCGTCGGCTTCGGCGACGTTGCATACATAGAGCACGGGGTGCGAGGTCAAGAGGTTCAGTCCCTGCAGGATGCGCAGGTCTTCCGCTGAAATGCCGTTGAGCAGGATGCGGGTCGGCTTGCCGGCCTGGAGGAGCTCGAGTGCTGCCTCCATCATCGGCAGCACGGTGGTTGCTTCCTTGTCCTTGCTGCCGGCGCGCTTGCGGATCTGCACGATGCGGCGCTCGAGGCTGTCGAGGTCGGCGAGCATCAGCTCGGTCTCGACCGTATCGGCGTCGGCGACAGGGTCGATTTTGCCCTCGACATGGGTGATGTCGTCATCCTCGAAACAGCGCAGCACATGCACGATGGCGTCGACCTCACGGATGTTGGCGAGGAACTGGTTGCCCAGCCCTTCGCCCTTGGAGGCGCCGCGCACCAGGCCGGCGATGTCGACGAAGGAGATGCGGGTCGGGATGATCTCCTTAGACTTGGCGATTGCGGCGATCTTCTGCAGCCGCGGATCAGGCACCGCCACCTCGCCGGTGTTCGGTTCGATGGTGCAGAACGGATAGTTGGCGGCCTGCGCCGCCGCCGTCCTGGTCAACGCGTTGAAAAGCGTCGACTTGCCGACGTTGGGCAAGCCAACGATGCCGCATTTGAAACCCATGTGTCCGGTCCTATCGGGAAACTAGAAATTTGATGAGGGCTATGGGCGATAGGAGTGAGCAACGTCAAGCCCCGCGGTCCCGATCCTGTCGACGCTCAGTCCTTCTTGCCGAACAGTTTCTTCAGCATGGCGGCCATCGGGCCGCTTTCCGGCAGCTTGGCCGGCGCCTGCTGTGGCCGTGCCTGGCGGATGTGGCTTTGAGCTTTCGGGCCCTCAGCCTTCGGCGCCTTTGGCGGCGGCCGGTCGTCGTCGCCGGTTGGCGTTAGTTTGTCGCGCAAGGCCAGCGTCACCCGGTTCATGAAAGAACTGTCGTCGCCCTTGGCCAGCAGCCCGGCATCGTCGGCGATGGTGTCGAGCAGCACGTCCAGCCATTCGCGGTCGGCCTTGGCGAAATCGCCGAGCACATGGGACTGCACCATTTCCCGGACGCCGGGATGGCCGACGCCGATGCGCACGCGGCGAAAGTTCTTGCCGACATGCTGGTCGAGCGAACGGATGCCGTTGTGTCCGCTGGCGCCACCGCCGACCTTAACCCGCAATTTGCCGGCCGGCAGGTCGATCTCGTCGTAAAAGACGGTCAGCGCCTCGGGGCCGAGCTTGTAGAAGCGCAGGGCTT
This sequence comes from Mesorhizobium sp. P160219, assembly GCF_057786095.1. Classification (NCBI taxonomy): domain Bacteria; kingdom Pseudomonadati; phylum Pseudomonadota; class Alphaproteobacteria; order Hyphomicrobiales; family Phyllobacteriaceae; genus Mesorhizobium; species Mesorhizobium sp. P160219. The sequence goes on along the minus strand of NZ_JBYNWG010000001.1, from coordinate 5,974,297 downwards.
CGCCGACCGGCTGTCCCGACAGGTTCATGAAGGTCTGCGGCTTGATCAGAAGAATCTTTTCGCCGGCAATCGTGCCTTCGGCGATCAGGCCCTGGAACTTCTTCGACCAGGGCGAAAACGAATGGCGGCGGGCAATTGCGTCCGCCGCCATGAAGCCGACATTGTGCCGGTTATCAGCGTATTTCGCGCCCGGATTGCCGAGGCCTGCAAAGACAAGCATCGTGAACTCCGGGCCCGAAAATTACTTCTCTTCGGCAGCAGGAGCCGCCGCTTCGGGGGCTGCCGCTTCCGCCGTCTCTTCCGTCTCCGGCTTCATCGCCGAGGAGCCGGCAATGGTCGCGATGGTGAAATCGCGATCGGAGATCACCGGCTTGACGCCGGCCGGCAAGCTAACCGCCGAGATGTGGATCGAATCGCCAATGTCGGCGCCGGTGAGATCGACGGTGATGAATTCCGGGATCGCATTGGCCGGGCAGTGGAACTCGACTTCGTGACGCACGATGTTGAGCACGCCGCCGCGTTTGATGCCGGGCGACTTGTCTTCATTGATGAAGTGGACGGGCACGTCGACGTTGACCTCGGTGTCCTTGCCGATGCGCAGGAAGTCGACATGGACCGGGAAATCCTTGACCGGGTCGAGCTGGAAATCCTTGGGCAGAACCTGGATTTTCTTGCCGTCGACATCGATCGTGGCGATCGTGGTCAAAAACCCGCCGCCATGGATTTTGTAGAAGACGTCCTTGTAGTTCAGCGCAATCGCCAGGGGAGGCTGTCTGTCGCCGTAGATAACTGCAGGCACTTTACCGTTGCGGCGAACTGCACGGGCGGACCCCTTACCGACCTGTTCGCGCGCTTCGGCCTTGAGCTCGTAAGTATCGTGGCTCATGGCATTTCCTTTCGCGTTTTATGGAGCGTTTGCGGTGGCAGTGTGCCTGGACCGTAAACGTCGAAAGCCGCCAGGCCTGGATGTCCGAATGCCAGAAACCGCATACGCGGAGCTTTGTTCGGGATCACAAGGGAAGGCAGCCTTCCGCCGCGTTGCCTCCAAGGGTGTCTACGCGGGTGGCGGCTCTATAGCGGAAGGCGGGCAGGCGTGCAAGCCATGGCGGGCAAGGGCGGCCGATGCCTGCGTTGGGCGCGCCGCATTGCGCTCAGGCCGGCAGGTCGGTGGGCGGATTTGATCCGTTTCCCTTGGCGCCACCCAGCGTGGACAGAGCGCTCAGCAGTTTCGTCCGGTCCTTGCCGATCATGAGCACGCCGCTGTCGGGCGCCAGCAGCGCCGAGAACGGAAGCATGGCAGCGCCGATCGAGGAGGCCTCAGGGCCGAATTGCCCCGACACGATCTCCGGCGCCACGATGCCGATTGCGCTGGCCTGGTTGAACTGGGTCTGCACCCTTGCCAGCAGTTCGAGATGGATCGGCCTGGGCAGGATCGAGTCGAGAACGATGGCCTCGATGTCGATGATGGAGGTGATGGCGATGATCGCCTCGACCAGCGCGCTCGCACAATCGTCGATCCATTCGAACAGCGGCACGCGCGCTTCGGCTGGCAACGGATCGAGTTCCCGCACACGATTGATCACCACGCCGCGCGACCTCAGGTGATTGACCAGCACATAGATCGAGGCGCGATGCAGCAGGCTCTGGTAGCGCGCAGGCTTCGCCGCCACCGAATCGAGGCTTGAGGGCGAGACCGGCAAGGGTCCGAGGGCAGCGCTGTTGCCATGCGGCCCGGTATGGACCCTGCCGCCTTGCACCAGGCCGCCGCCGACAAAAGTGTCGATCGAGATGTGCATGAAATCGCGAAAGCGGGCGCCGGCGCCCTGGACAAGTTCGGCCAGCGCCGCCGACGTGGCGTCGTTTTCCACGAACACCGGCGTCTTCGCCGGCGTGGCAAAGCATGTCGTCAGGTCGATCGCCTCCCAGCGGCTGCCGAGATCGTCGGGAAAGCCGAGTTCCTCGCTCCAGCCGCCGAGGAAATAGGGTGAGGCAATGCCGACGCCGACGATGCTGGCATCGCCAAGCCCATCCACCAGCTTTTCGAAGGTGGCCAGCGCCATGTTGCCGGCCTTCAGCACCAAATCAGGATCGGGGAAGCGGTATTCGTGCGACTCTCTTGCGCGGATTTCACCGGCGAAGTCGACCAGAACGGCTTCAAGCGCACGCCGGCCGATCTTGATGCCGACGCTGTAGATGCGCTCCGGCGTCAGCCGGTAAAGCGTGGAGGGCGAACCGCGCTGCCCGAACCTTTTTCCCACTTGCTTTACGAATCCGGAAGATTCCAGGCCGTCGACGATGGCAGCGACGGCCGCCGGCGTCAGGCTTGCCGCGCGCGCCAGATCGGACTTGGAGGCTTCTTTGAGGCGACGGATGGCGTCGAGCACGAAACGCTCATTATAGTGCCGAACTTTGACAGAATTGCTGCCTTTCCCTGACAAAACCCGCACACTCCCCAAATGTCCCGTTCCCGGCGCGAAGCCCGCAAACCACCTGCGGCCGAGCGCACCCTGCGGTGCCTATGTTGGCGGCGACAGTGCGCGTCGGAACCATGGAAGTCAATTTTGCCGTTGCGCCTTTGCGCTATTTAATATAGCAAATTGAAAAAATAACTAGTCAGGGAGGAGACGTGCTGCACTCGAGCACACAAAGCGAAGCCGACGCTGCGGTGGTGCGGGCTGTTCCTGTTGCCCTGGTTCAGGCGACGAAGGCTTTCGGCGGCACGATTGCGCTCAAGGACGCCTCCTTCGAATTGCGCTCCGGCGAGGTGCTGGCGCTGCTTGGCGAAAACGGCGCCGGCAAGAGCACCTGCGTGAAGCTTCTGGCCGGTGTGCATTCTCCCACCAGCGGTCATGTCGAGGTTGACGGCAAATCAGCCGTCTTCCATTCGCCGCATGACGCGCAGGCGGCCGGCATTGCGGTCATGCACCAGCATCCTGGCCTGTTTCCCGATCTGTCGGTGGCGGAGAACATCTATCTCGGCCACATGCCGCGCGACCGCTTTGGCGGCATCGACAATGCCGCCATGCTGGCCGGCGCCCGCAAGGTGCTGGCGACCGTCGGCCTCGACGTGCCGGCGGCAACGCGGCTGGGAACCCTGCGTACCTCAGAACAGCAACTGGTCGAAATAGCCCGGGCGCTATCGCTGGATGCGCGCGTGCTGATCATGGACGAACCGACGGCGGCGCTGTCGCAGCGCGAGGTCGAGCGGCTGTTTTCCGTCGTTGCCGATCTCAGGCTGCACGGCGTGGCGATGATGTTCGTCGGCCACCGTATGGACGAGATCTTCCGCATCGCCGACCGCATCGCGGTGCTGCGCGACGGGCGCCTGATCGGCGTCAAGCCGAAGGCCGAGCTTGGCCGTGCTGCCGCCATCAGCATGATGGTCGGGCGTGAAGTCACCGACCTCTATCCCGAACGGCGCCATGCCTCAGGCGCGCTGGTGCTGGAGGGGAAGGGACTTTCGCGCGCCGGCGGCTTTACCGGTATCGACCTCAAGCTTCACGCCGGCGAGGTGCTGGGGCTTGGCGGCCTGGTCGGCAGCGGACGCACCGAGATTGCGCGCGTGCTGTTCGGTATCGACCGGCCCGACGCCGGCGAAATCCTGATCGACGGCAAGCCCGTGCAGTTCGCCTCGGCGCGCGACGCCATGGATGCGCGCATCGCCTATGTGTCGGAAGATCGCATGGGCCAGAGCCTGGTGATGGATTTCTCCATCCTCGACAATGCGGTGCTACCTGTTCTCGACAAGGCCGCACAACGCGGTCTCTACGGCACCGACCGCGCCATCGGTCTGGTGGCGGACTGGCTGAAGCGCATGAAGCTGCGCTTTTCCGGCTACGGGCAGCCGGTGAAAGAGTTATCCGGCGGCAACCAGCAGAAGGTGGTGCTGGCCAAATGGCTGCGCACCGAGCCGCGCGTGCTCATCCTCGACGAGCCGACGCAAGGCATCGATGTCGGTACCAAGGCGGAAGTGCATGCAATGATCGCTGACCTTGCCGCGCAAGGCATGGCGATCCTGCTGATCTCGTCAGAGATGCCCGAGCTGATCGGCATGTGCGACCGCATTATCGTGCTGCGCGAAGGCCGCCAGACTGCTGAGTTTTCGCGCGGGCAAGCCACGCAGGAAAAGGTACTGGAAGCGGCGACCAGGACCGATGAACGTGCCGGCCAGGCAGCGCAGATAGAACGCGCCGCCGAGGAGGAAAAGGCAAAAGGACCGTTCGATTTTCTGAAGCGGCGGGAATTCGGCCTGCTTGCGGCGATGCTCGCCGTCGCCATTCCGGTCACCATCATCAACCCGCGCATGGTGAGCGCGGCGAACCTCACCGCTGTGTCGATGGACGCGGCCTTGCTGATTGTCGCCGCACTGGCGCAGATGCTGGTGCTGATCACCCGCAACATCGACCTGTCGATCGCAGCTGTGATCGGCCTCTCCGCCTATATGGCGGCCAGCATGGTTCAGGCCTATCCCGGATTGGACATCGGCATCGGCCTGATCACCGCCTGCGCGGTCGGCGGCTTTGCCGGACTGCTCAACGGCCTTGTCGTTACCAGGGGAAAGATCCCGGCCATCGTCGTTACGCTGGCTTCGATGTCGATCTTCCGCGGTTTCAACTCGATCTGGGCGGCGGGCGACCAGGTCAGCGCCGACGAAGTCACGCAAGCCTGGCTCGACATGACCGGGCTGAAGATCGCAGGCGTGCCGCTGATCGTCATCATCGCTATTGTCATCCTGTGCGCCGGCTATGTGCTGCTCTATCGCACCGCAACCGGGCGCGAGCTGTTTGCCACCGGTTCCAACCCGGACGGCGCAAGGCTGATCGGCATTCCGGTCGACCGGCGCATCCTGCTGGCCTTCGGCATGGCCGGCCTGCTAGGCGGCCTGTGCGGCGCCCTGTGGGCTTCGCGCTACGCCACCATCGATGCCCGCGTCGCGCTCGGCTTCGAACTCACGGTGATCGCCTCTGCGGTGGTCGGCGGCGTCGCCATCCGCGGCGGCTCGGGCACGCTGCTCGGCATCATCCTTGGCGCGCTCACGCTCTTGGTCATCAAGAACGGGCTGACGCTGGTGCGCGTCGATCCGCTCTGGCTGCAGGGCGTCTATGGCCTGGTGATCCTGGTTGCCATCGGCATCGACACCTTCATCGTGCGGCGCGCCGAACAGGCGAGACAGGCGAGGGCGAGATGAGAAAGTTTATCCGCTCGATCGACTTCTGGGATCTGCTGCTGGCGACCGCCTGCCTCGCCGTCTTTATCTATGCGGCGGTCTTCGTGCCGAATTTCGTCTCCGGCTTCAACCTCTCGCAATTGGCCGCAAGCGCCTCGGAAAAGGCGTTGCTGATCCTGCCGATGACGCTGCTCATCATCACCCGCGAGATCGACCTGTCGATCGCCTCGGTGCTGGCGCTGACATCCGTGGTGTTTGGCCTGCTCGTCCAGGGCGGCGTGCCGACGCTGGCGGCCATTCCGCTGACGCTGGTCTTCGGCGGCCTGCTCGGCGCCTTCAATGGCTATCTGGTTTCAGGGCTGGGGCTGCAGTCGCTGGTGGTGACGCTCGGCACCATGGCGCTCTATCGGGGCATTGGCTACATCCTGCTCGGCACCGGTTCGGTCAACATATTGCCGCCGGCGGTCGTCGATTTCGGCATCAGCAATCTGCCGGGCACACAAATCCCGTGGACCATCGTGCCGTTCCTGCTGCTGGCGCCGATCTTCGCGGTGGTGCTGCAGAAGACGCCGACCGGCAAGCGCATCTATGCGCTCGGCGGCAGCCCCGAAGTGGCGCGTTATTCCGGCATCGATACGCGCAAAATGGTGCTGAAGCTGTTCGTCGTTTCGGGCATGGTCGCAGCCATCGCCGGCATCGTCTATACCGCGCGCCTCTCCAACGCCCGCGCCAACAATGCGCTCGGCATGGAGCTCGATGTCATCACCATCGTGCTGCTCGGCGGCGTCAGCGTCTTCGGTGGTAAGGGGCGGCTCACGGGGGTCATGCTGGCGCTGCTGTTGATCGCCATCATCCGAAATGTGCTGGCGCTCAACCAGATCGGCGGCGACGCTCAAGGCATGATCATCGGCCTGCTTCTGATCGGCTCGCTGCTGGTCGGCAATTACTGGCGCTCCCTGGAGGAGCGGCTGTCAAGATCGCGCGTCCTGCGCGAAACCAAGGGGTGATCTCGGGCCCCTTTCTTCAAGCCCGAATTCTGACGGAGGAGACACAATGAAAGCGTTTAGAATAGCCCTGCTCGCATCCGCGGTTCTGCTTGCGCCGGCCTCGCTGGCCTACAGCCAGGAATGCGCCAAGGAACCGGTGACCGTCGGCTTCCTGCCCAAGCTCGACACCGATCCCTACTTCAAGGTGGCTTTCGGCGGCGCCGAGGAGGCTGCGAAGGAAATTGGCGGCACCGCCACCCAGGTTGCCCCGTCGCAAGCGACGGCCGAGGCACAGATCGAATTCATCAACAGCCTTGTGTCGCAGAAGGTCGGGGTCATCGCTATCGCCGGCAACGACGCCAATGCGGTTGCGCCTGCGCTGAAGCGCGCCGTTCAGCAAGGCGTCCGGGTGATCTCGTACGATTCCGACGTCGCGGCCGATGCGCGCGCGGTGTTCGTGAACCAGGTGAAGGGCGACAGTCTGGCCGAAATGATGCTGGAAAGCGCATTCAACCTCAGCGGCGGCGAAGGCGAGTTCGCCATCCTGTCGTCGACGCCGACGGCGACCAACCAGAACGCCTGGATCGACTTCATGAAGGCGAAGATGGCGGCAGAGCCGAAATACGCCAAGATGAAACTGGTGCAGGTCGCCTATGGCGAGGAGAGCGAGCAGGTCAACCAGCAGCAGGCCTTGGCGCTGGTGCAGGCGTTTCCGGATCTCAAGGTGATCATCGTGCCGGCAGGCATTGGCCTTCCGGCGGCCGCGCGCGCACTCGAGGAAGCCGGCATGATCGGCAAGGTCAAGCTGACCGGCCTTGCGCCGGCCACTTTGATTTCGAAATACATCAAGGATGGCTCTGCCCAGGATATCTGGTGGAATGTCACCGATCTCGGCTACCTGACCTATCAGGCGGCCCAGGCGCTGGCGCAGTGCAAGATCACCGGCAAGGAAGGTGAGAAGTTCACGGCGGGCAGGCTCGGCGAATACACGATCGGGGCCAGCGGCGAACTGATCCTTGGCCCGGCCAAGATCGTGACGCCGGAAAACCTGGCCGAGTTTAAGTTCTAAGCCTCCCAAGGCCCGGCGGGCGCCGGTTCAAGCCGGCGCCCGCTCGTTCAATTGTCAGTCGAAAAGCGTGAGGGCGACGATGAAACTCTTGCTGGCAGGCGAGACCTTCGCGGCGACGACCTCGGTCGCCGCCGGCGGCGATGTGCTGACGAGTGCGACGTGGGTAAACGGCGCGACGGCCTTCAATGCCGCACTTGCCGCAGAGGGCATAGCGGTGACGCAGATCGGTGGCGATCGCTGCGCGGCCGAATTTCCGTATGACCTCGACGCGCTGGCCGAATACCAGGCGGTGGTGATCTCCGATGTCGGCGCGCTGACCTTGCTGGTCACGCCGGAGGCCCGCGCCGGGCGCATCGGCGTCAACCGCCTCGACGTCCTCAAGGCCTATGTCGAAGGCGGTGGCGGGCTGATGCTGGCCGGCGGCTATATGGGGTTCCAGGGCATGTTCGGCACGGCGCGTTTCCACGACACCCCGGTCGAGGACATCCTGCCCGTGCGCTGCCTGCCATTCTCGGACGGGCTGGAAGTGCCGCAAGGCCTGCAGCCGTCGATCCTTCAGGCGTCGCATCCAATCCTTGCCGGTGTCGCGGGCCCGTTGCCGCCGATCCTCGGCATGAACAAACTCGATTTCAGGCGCGATGGCTCGTCCCAGCTGCTGGCGACCTGCCATTATCGTGGCACGGACTGGCCGCTGCTTGCTGCTCGCAGCGTTGGCCACGGCCGCACTGTCGCCTGGGCGACGGATATCGGCCCGCACTGGCTGTCGCAGGACTTTCTCGGCTGGCCGCTCTACGGCAAGCTGATGGGCAACGTCGTGCGCTGGCTGGCCGGCAAGGATTAAGCCTGGCGTGTTTGTAGGGCAGCTAGTCCGGCTTGCTGCTCAACGCTTCGCGCAGCGCCTGGATCCGCCGATTCAAGGCATCGAGATCAGCCATCGTCATGCCCGAGCGTTCGATTAGGGTTTCGTTGAGGCAGTTGCACTGGACGAGCAGCGCGCGGCCGGCAGGCGTCAGGTCGACCTGCACTTGGCGCTCGTCCGTCTGGCTGCGCTGGCGGGTGACGAGACCGGCCTGTTCCATGCGCTTCACCAGCGGCGTGATGGTGCTCGATTCCAAAGCGAGCCTGTGCGCAATCGAGCCGACCGACATCCCGCCGGCTTCGGCAAGTGCGTTCAGCACGAGATATTGCGGATAGGTGATGCCCATCTCGTCCAGCATGGGCTTGTAGGTGCGATTGATTGCCATGCTGGTGGCGTAAAGCGTGAAGCAGAGCTGGTTGTCCAACGGGAGAGGCACGAGGCATTCCTTTGCCGACTGAGCACATCAATATGTACCACGAAAAATGATATCGCGATACATATTTTCTGTAGACAAGGATTTGGACCTGCGCTAGTCGTATGGTTATCGCGATATTGATTATCGCGGAAGCAATCAATGGAGAGCGAGATGACCAAGCCCGGCAGCAGCACGATCACCACCAAGGACGGCACCGAAATTTTCTACAAGGATTGGGGAACGGGACAACCCATCGTCTTCCATCACGGCTGGCCGCTGAGCAGCGACGACTGGGACGCCCAGATGCTGTTCTTCCTGTCCAAGGGCTATCGCGTCATTGCCCATGACCGGCGCGGCCATGGCCGCTCCACCCAGACCGATACCGGCAACGAGATGGACACCTACGCCGCTGATGTCGCGGAGCTTGCGGCGCATCTCGACCTCAAGGACGCGATCCATGTCGGCCATTCCACCGGTGGCGGCGAAGTGGCCCGCTATGTCGCGAAGTACGGTTCCGGTGGCCGTGTCGCCAAGGCCGCACTGCTCGGCGCGGTGCCGCCGATCATGCTGAAGACGGCGGCCAATCCGGGTGGCCTGCCGATCGAGGTGTTCGATGGTTTCCGCTCCGCCCAGGCAGCCAACCGCGCCCAGTTTTTCCACGATATTGCGGCCGGCCCGTTCTACGGCTTCAACCGCCCCGGCGCCCAGGTATCGCAGGCTGTCGTCGAGAATTGGTGGCGCCAGGGCATGATGGGCGGCACCAAGGCGCATTATGATTGCATCAAGGCGTTCTCGGAAACCGACTTCACCGACGATCTGAAGGCCATCGACGTGCCGGTGCTGGTCATGCATGGCGACGACGACCAGATCGTTCCGATCACCGACTCCGCGCTGCTGGCTGTCAAGCTCCTCAAAAAGGGCGAGCTCAAGGTCTACAAGGGTTTTCCGCACGGCATGGCGACCACCCACGCCGATGTGATCAACGCCGACCTGCTGGCGTTCTTCAAGGCGTAGAATCGTTCAGTTGAATAGACATCGTCCAGTTGGATAGGCAAGGCACCCGCCGCCGGGCGGGTGCATTTGCTTTCGTCGAATGTCAGCGGGACAGTGCCTATTTATCGAGAAAACCAGTGATCAGTTTGACGGTGTCGTCGGGGTTTTCCTCCATGATCCAGTGTCCGGAAGCGGGCACGATGCCGTCCGTGACATCGGTCGCAACAAGCCGCAGGAGATCGGCCTGCGTAGTGCCAGCGGATTTTTCACCGCCGACAGCCAGTACCGGCATGGTCAGTTTGCCGCCGGCGGCAAGCATCGCCTGGTTGTCGATCGCGTCCTGGTCAAACGCCTTGAACTGCTCGAAGGCGTCATGCATCGCATGCGGGCGGGCATAGAGTTTGGCGTAGTGCCTGCGCGTCGCCTCGTCGATCTTCTTGGGGTCAGCCGACAACTCGTTGTAGAAGCGGTCGAGATAGATGCGCTCGCGCCCCGCGACCAGCCGCTCCATATCAGGGCCGCGGAAGTTGAAGTGCCAAAGCAGCGGGCTTTGCTTGATCTTTTCCCAGTCGCCTATGCCGGGCAGCGGCGCGTCGATGATAACCCATTTGGTGATGCGCTTGGGATACTGAGCGGCGAGCGCATAGCCGACCATGTTGCCGATGTCGTGGGTGACGAGATCTGCCTTGTCGATCTTCAGGGCATCCAACACGCCGGCGATGTCGACGGCCTGGTTCTTCTTGGCGTAGCCCGCTTCCGGGTGGGCCGACAGACCCATGCCGCGCAGGTCCGGCACGATGACGGTGTGGTCCTTTGCGAGGGCGATGGCCGCGGCGCCCCACATGTCTCCGGTATCGGCAAAGCCGTGCAGCAGCACGACGGCGGGACCCTTGCCGCCAACGCGCACATAGAGTTTGGTGCCGTTGGTTTCGACGGACTGCGTCTTGAAACCCGGCGGAAAGGGAACGATGCGTGCCGTCGCCGGCAAGGTAACAAGAAGCACACCCAATACGGCCAATACGATCTTGCGCATGTCATCCCCCAGAGACGTCGAACGCCCCAAGCCTTCGTTGATGACTATCTCTAGCAGGCTTTTCAACCAGCGCATGGTGAAAGAATTACAGAGGGCGCAGCAATGCCGCGCCCTGCGTCAAATCCGCAAAATCGACCGGTTTTATCTGGCCGCCGCTTGCGCCTTCCTGGCTTCCTTCATGTTGGGCAGGAACACCGTCAGCAGGCCGAGCAGCGGCAGATACGAGCAGATCTGGAAGACGAAATCGATGCCCTTCATGTCGGCGACGACGCCGAGCACGGCGGCTGCAATGCCGCCCATGCCGAAGGCGAAGCCGAAGAAGATCCCGGCGATGGTGCCGACACGTCCCGGCACCAACTCCTGCGCAAACACGACGATGTTGGAGAAGGCCGAGGACAGGATCAGGCCGATCAGCACCGTCAGCACCATCGTCCATTCGAAATTGGCGTACGGCAGCGCCAGCGTGAACGGCAGCACGCCGACGATCGAGAACCAGATCATCGCCTTCTGGCCGTAGCGGTCGCCGAACGGTCCGCCGAGCAGGATGCCCAGCGCCGAGGCGCCGAGGAACAGGAACAGCATGACCTGGCTCATCTGCACCGACACGCCGAACTTATGGATGGAATAGAAGGTGTAGTAGCTGGAGAGCGAGGCGATGTAGGCGTTCTTGGTTAGCACCAGCAGCGTCAGCACCGCCAGCGCTCCCATCACCTTCTTGCGCGGGAAGGGGGAGACGAAGCTTGCCGCCTTGCGATTGCCCTGCGCGGCGCGCATCCGGCTGTACCAGCCGCCGACCCGCGACAAAACGATGATGCCGATCAGAGACCCGACGGCGAACCATGAAATGCTGGTCTGGCCGAAGGGCACAACGATGAAGGCAGCGAGCAGCGGCCCCATCGACTGGCCGAAATTGCCGCCGACCTGGAACAAAGATTGCGCCAGGCCAAAGCGGCCGCCGGAGGCAAAGCGGGCAATGCGCGAGGATTCCGGATGGAAGATCGCCGAGCCGATGCCGATCAGCGAGGCGCCGACCAGAAGCAGCGCATAGTGGCCGGCATAGGCCAGAACGATCAGGCCAAGCAGCGAGGACGCCATGCCGTAGGGCAGCGAATAGGGCATTGGCCGCTTGTCGGTGATCATGCCGATGACCGGCTGCAGCAGCGACGCCGTGACCTGGAAGGTGAAGGTCAAAAGACCGATCTGCCAGAAATCGAGACCGTAATTCTCTTTCAGTAGCGGATAGATCGCCGGCAGCAGCGATTGCATGATGTCGTTGATGCCGTGGCAAAAGCTCACCGCCAGAATGACGGTGAAGGCGGTCGCCTGGGCTGAAGGGAGGCTGGCGCTTGGCTGCGGTGCAATGCTGGTGGCTGTCGTATCGGGCAAGGCAGGCTCCGAGGTCTTTTTGGCGGGTGTTTGCCCGCGGGCAGGCTTGGCGGCCGCTCCCGCGGACCGCCTTAAGGACGCTCGTCTGAAGCGCTTGGGCGACGCCCCTGCGGAGCGCCTTGGGGATGGCTGCCTTATAAGCCGCTTGCGAGGCGACTTCTTTCGTGGTTTGGTCCAATAGTTTCGCAAGTGGGCCATAGCCGATGCCACATGGCAGGGACATCTTCCGCGCCGGCAATGCCGATCTCGGCCGATTGCACGAAAGCCGCTGGCAGTGGCTGGAGGAGGTTTCCGGGCCGGCGGTGGCTTTGCCGACCGAATATCCGGACGGTTACCTCGTGCCGCAACACCGCCACAGCCGCAGCCAGCTGCTGCATGCGCTGGTCGGTGTCGTGCTGGTGACGACCAGGTACGGGCGCTGGATGGTGCCGCCCGACCACGCAATGTGGATACCGGCCGGCACCGAGCATTCTGTCGAAATGCTGGGCGACGTCTCGATGCGCTCGGTCTATGTCATGCCGGGCGCTATCCCCGGCCTGCCGGAAGGCTTGCGTGTCGTCGGCGTCACCGAGCTGATGCACAGCCTGATCGTAGAATTGGAAAAGCTGCCGCAAGGCGGCGAACTGGAAGGCCGCGGCGGGCTGATCATGAACCTGTTGCTGCACGAGATCCCGACCTTGCCGGAACGGCCGCTCGGGCTGCCGTTCCCGTCCGACCCGAAGCTGGCGGCGCTCTGCCGACGCTTTGTCGCGGCACCTTCGCCGCACGCCACGATCGACGAGTGGGCGGATGCCGCAGGCATGAGCCGCCGTTCGTTCACCCGCGCCTTCCAGCGCCAGACCGGACTGTCCTTGTCGACTTGGCGCCAGCAGGCCTGCCTGTTTGCGGCCCTGCCCAGGCTCGCCGATGGCGAGCCGATCACCAGGGTGGCGCTCGACCTCGGTTATGACAGCGTGCCGGCATTCATAACCATGTTCAAGCGCATGCTCGGCGCCTCGCCGCGCGGCTATATGCGCGGCGCCCGCGACGAAGGCATGCGGCGGGCTCAGCCTCGGCTTGAGCCCCCGGCGCCGTAGCGCCAGGAAAAGCCCGCCGCACTTTGTCGTAGGCCCTAGTCCAGCTGAACGCCGCTGGCCTTGACGATCGGTTCCCATTTGGCGAGTTCGGCCTTCACATGCGCTCCAAGCTCTTCCGGGGTGGAGGCCACGATCGAGGCGCTGAACTGGGCCATGCGGGCGATCACATCAGGGTCTTTCAGGGCTTCAACTGCCGCCTTCTGAAGAACGGCGACGACCTCCGGCGGCGTGCCTGCGGGCGCGAACAGAGCGTTCCAGCTGTAGGTTTCATAGCCGGGAATGGTTTCGGCAATGGCCGGTATGTCGGGGAAGGAGGGAACGCGCTCCTTGGTGGTGACGCCAAGCGCTCTCAGCGTCCCGCTCTTGATATGGCCCGATGAAGAGGGGAGGTTGTCGAACATCATCGGCACCTGATTGCCGATAACGTCGTTCAAGGCCGGTCCGGCGCCCTTGTAGGGAATGTGCTGCATACTGACGCCGGCCATCGTCTTGAAAAGCTCGCCGGAGAGATGGAGCGGGGTGCCATTGCCTGATGAGGCGTAGGCATATTTGTCCGGGTCCTTCTTCAGCATCTCGATCAGTTCCTTGACGTCCTTGGCAGGGAATTCAGGGTTCACGACCATGACGTTTGGCACCAGCACGAGCAACGATATCGGCGCAAAATCCTTCTCCGCGTCGTAGGGCTTTGTCTTCAGGATCAGCGGGTTGAGCGCGTGGGTTGCGACCGTGCCCATCAGGATCGTGTAGCCGTCCGGTTCGGCTCGGGCGACCTGGGCAGCGCCGATGCTGCCCCCGGCGCCGCCGACATTTTCGACGACAATCTGCTGGCCCAGCTTTTCGGACATCTTGTTGGCGACCAGGCGCGCGACCAGATCCGTCGAGCCACCGGCGGAAAAGGGGACAACCATGGTGATGGTCCGGTCCGGAAAATCGGCGGCCCAGGCCGCTGGTGCTGAAAGGGTGGCTGCGATGGAAACCGCGAGCCCGAGCAAAGTCCTACGCCGCATCTGCTACTCCTCCGTTGATTGGAGGGGCAGTATGGCCATGGTGAACTCCTCGCACAATGCAACCATGGACTGACTGCCCGCCTCAGGAGATCGGGCTTGACACCGATGCTTCGGTTGGCGTGCGCGAGAACGCCTCACCCCTCAGTTCAATCAGCCTTGGTCCAGCTGAAAACAAGCCATTTGTATCGTGACGTCTCTTCAGGCTCGGCCGTGTAGGTCATCTGCATGTCGCCGCCCTCGGCGTAGATGTCGAGCCTGGGCGCCGTGTCCAGTTCGAGCCACAGGGAATCGTTCTTGAACGACCATGTCCCGCACCAGACGCAAGGCCCCGATGCCGGGTCACCCGGTTGGTGAAAATTGTAGCGGCCGTCCGCCGTGATCTCCAGATAGTCGAAGGCGCCATAAAAGGCGGTCACAGTCTGCTGAAATTCGGTCGCAGACGCTTCCTGGTCGGGCTTCGCCGGCTCTTTCAGATCACGCGGTGGCCGGATTGCGGACCCTGCGATGCTCCATTTGCCGATGAAATCCTTTTCGGTGGGAAGATATTCCGTTTGCGCCTGCGCGGTCGAAACCGGAGCGATTGTCGGCGCATAGGCCGCGCTGGCGATGCCGATTGCGAGAAGCATTCCTGCGATGCCTGCAGCCTTGATTCGATTGCGCATCAGCTGGCTCCTTTCACGACGGTTTGGGGCAGATTCCAAAAAGGAGATTACCCCCGAGCCAGGCCCGTGGGCACGCTTTTGGGCAACATGGATTAATCGAACAGGCTCGACACGGACTCTTCGGTCGCTGTGCGCGAAATCGCCTCGCCCATCAGGTCGGCGATGGAGATGACGCGGATATTCGGGGCGTCGAGCACGCCTTGCGTCGGCTGGATGGAATCGGTGATCACCAGTTCCTGCAGCTTCGAGCCGCTGATCCGGGCGACCGCACCGCCCGACAGCACGCCGTGGGTGATATAGGCGGTGACGCTGGTAGCGCCGTTGGCGAGCAGCGCATCGGCGGCGTTGCACAGCGTGCCGCCGGAATCGACGATGTCGTCGATCAGCAGGCAATCCTTGCCGGCGACCGCGCCGATGATGTTCATCACTTCGGATTCACCGGGACGTTCGCGGCGCTTGTCGACGATGGCCAGTTGTGCGTCGAAGCGTTTGGCGAGCGCGCGGGCGCGCACCACGCCGCCAATATCGGGCGAGACGACGACGACATTGGCAAGCTGTTTGTATTTTGCCTTCACGTCGCGGGCCATCACCGGCACCGAGAACAGATTGTCGGTCGGAATGTCGAAAAAACCCTGGATCTGGCCGGCATGGAGGTCGAGCGTCAAAACGCGGTCGACGCCAGCGCGGGTGATCATGTTGGCGACCAGCTTGGCCGAGATCGGTGTGCGGCCCGAGGCCCGGCGATCCTGCCTGGCGTAACCGAAATAGGGGATGACCGCGGTGATGCGCTTGGCCGAGGAGCGCATGAAGGCATCGATCATGATGAGCAGTTCCATCAGATGATCGTTGGTCGGGAACGAGGTCGACTGCAGGATGAAGACATCCTCGCCGCGCACGTTTTCCTGGATTTCGACGAAGATTTCCTGATCGGCGAAGCGTCTGACGCTGGCCTTGCCCAGCGGGACATTGAGATAGCGGGCGACCGCTTCGGCCAGCACCCGGTTGGAATTGCCCGCGAAAAGCTTCATGCACCGTTCCTGGCGAAGGATGGGGAGGTCCTCTTAATCGGGCTTGTAGCGAGCCGTGCCGGTATTGCAAGCCTCGTTGACGGGAATCCGCCGGCTAATCTCAAAAACGTCAACAGTGAACGGAAGCCGGTAACAGGCGGATCAGCCGGAGCTGCCGCCGAGCCAGGCCGCGAACTGGTCGATCGTCTGGTCGGCGATCGCCTGCATGGTAGCGGGTGCAACCGCGGGCCAGCCTTCGGCGGCATTGACCGAGGGCGCCTTCTGCTGGCCATTGATGCGGTGTAGCCGGTTGCCAGCGGGGTCATAGACGTCCCAGACATAGATAACGGTGGTATCCTTGCCTTCCGTCATGGTCGAGAAGTAGCCCTTCAGCACATGGGTGGCGGCCTGGTCGGCGCTGCCGGCAAGGGTGATGCCGCGCTGCTTGGCGCGTGTCTGCAGTTCGGCCGTCAGCGGCGTTGCCGCTTCCACCGAGGCGCCGACGATCGGCGCGATCTGCAGCCGGGTCTTCGACGAAGCGGCGGCGCTCTGCGCGGGGTTGGCGGGTGTCGTGGCGCCGACGGCCGGCGCTGGTGTGGCGGCGGGCGCAATGCCCGGGGCAGCCAAGGGCTGAGCCGAGGCTGCCGGCGGCGTGATGGCGGACGGCTCAAGGACGTCCTTGGCGTTGGTGCAAGCGGCTAGCACAAGCGCTGCGAGCAATGACACGGTCGTCACATGCGATCGTCTCATCTGCCCGAAAACTCCTTAGTCGTGAACGCCCCCGCGTGGACCAACCATTATGGATTCACTGTACGATCAAGTCGAGATCATGGCGTGAAAGCGGCTTCGGCTGGGATTCGGTGGTCAGGTAGGTGCGGCCAAGCGTCATCGCCGTCTCGGTTTCGGAGTCCATGATGATCATGTGCGCGAACAATGTCATGTTGGGCGCGATCGGCTCGGGATTGCCCTGGTAGAACATCGGCATGTCCATCCAGGACGGGGTGAAGCGGGCGCCGACGGAATAGCCGCAGGCATTCAACCGATGCTTGGTCAGGCTGTGCGCCTCCAGCGTGCGGGCATGCGCGTCGAAGACGTCGCCGAAGGTGTTGCCGGGCGTCATCGCCTTCTCGACCGCCAGAAGAGCCGCGCGGGCGGCGTCGAACAGCTCCTGATGACGCTTCGACGCCTTGCCGGTCAGCACGGTGCGCATCATCGGCGCGTGATAGTGATGGAACACGCCGGCCCATTCGAGCGTCAGCTGATCGTTCTTGGTCAGCTTGCGGCGCCCGGCCTTGTAGCGGCAGAGCAGCGCGTCGATGCCCGAGCCGATGATGAATTCATTGGCCGGATAGTCGCCGCCGCCGGCAAACACCGCGCCCTGCATGGCGGCAAGGATCAGCGCTTCGTCGCCGCCCTGCTTGATCAGCGGCAGGGCCGCTTCGAGCGCGTCGTCGGAAAGGTTGGCGGCCTTTTCGGCCTTGGCGATTTCAGCCGGGCTCTTGAACAGGCGCAGACGGCCGACAATACCGGAGGCGTCGGCGATCTGGCCGAAGGTCTGCAGCTGCTCGTCGACGCGGCGGCCATTGAAGGCGGTCAGGCCATGGGTGTCGTATTCGACGCCGATGCGAGCGCCGAGGAGATTGAGGTCGTTGAGCAGGTTGCGCAGGTCGACCGCCGGGTTGGCGCCGTCGCGGTCGGTCCACAGCACGATGTTGTCGATGATCGATGTGTGGCGCGCCTGGCGCAAATCGGCCGAGCGGGTGAGCAGCACCATAGAGCCGTCAGCCTTCATAACCAGGCACTGGAAGAAACAGAAGCCGAACGTGTCGTAGCCGGTTAGCCAGTACATGCTCTCCTGGGCGAAAAGCAGTACAGCATCGAGCTTCTTTTCCGTCATCTCGATCATCAACCGGTCACGCCGGGCGTCAAATTCCGACCGTTCGAAATGCAGCGCCATTATCCGTTCTCCAAAACAATTGCCGAAACCTGCCGACCGTAGTCCGGTTCCTTGCGATGCGTCGCGCGCCGGTAGGAAAAGAAGAGATCCTCCTCAGCATAGGTGCAGCGGCCAAGCCCCTGCGCGGTCACGCCAGCCTTCTTCAGCCGGTCGACCGTATAGAGGTTGAGATCGAACATTGCATGCGCCGGATTGGCCGAAGGCGCGAAATAGCCGATGTTTTCGGCATCGGCTTCGACGAAACGGGCGACGAATTCCGGCCCGACCTCGTAATTGTCGGGGCCGATCGAAGGACCGAGAACCGCAATGATGCGCTCACGGCGGGCGCCAAGGCTTTCCATCGCGGCAATGGTGTTTTCAAGCACGCCGGTAAAAGCGCCCTTCCAGCCGGCATGCGCTGCGCCAATGATGCGCGCTTGAGCATCGGCGAACAGCACGGGGCCGCAATCGGCCGTCGAGGCGCCGATGGCGATGCCCGGCCGGTCGGTGACGATGGCGTCGGCCTTGGGCCGCGGGCCGGGAAAGGGTTCCCTGGCAATAACGACATCGGGCGAGTGGACCTGATGCGCGGTCAGGAGATGGCTGGCCGGCACACCCATCCAGGCAGCGACGCGGCGGCGGTTCTCGGCGACCAGCATCTGATCGTCATCCGAGCCGGTGCCGATGTTAAGTCCCTGATAGATGCCGCCGGAGACGCCGCCGATACGGGTGAAATAGCCATGGCGGATACCTCGCGGCTTGGCCGCTTCCAGCAGCGGCGAGCGAACAGGATCCGGTTTGGTCTGATTCAGCATGGATGGGTTTGTTGTCCGCGCCGGCGTTTTCGTCAAGGCGAAGTTCGGCCGAGTGATTGCGACAGTGCTGCCGCGTTGACTTTGCATTGGCCAAAAGCAGGCATGCGACCATAGGCGGCGTCGCGGGACGGCTTGTAACGATCTCTGAGGGTCAGACTGGCTGATGCGGCAGGATTTTCAGGATTTTGAACAGCGTGCCCATGCCGTCGGATCCGGCCAGGCGCTCGACAGCATCGGCAATGGTTTGTCGTGCCTCTTGGCTTGCCTGGCTGCCCAACTGGCCAGCTCGCTCAAGCAATCCCATGCCAAGCAGAAAGTCGCCCTGCGTCGCCAATTCCACATCGAGGCCATGTGCCCGCACGACGGCGGCCAGTGCAGCGAAGTCGACATGGGCGGTGAGATCGGCTTCGCCGGGATTGGCCAGCACATCTTCGGGGGCGTGCCTGCGCACGGCCTGCAATGTGTCGCCGAAACCGGGCTGGAGATGGCCGTAATCGGGGAACAGCCCGGCGCCGCCGTGGTCGGCTATGCGTTCGGCAATGGTCGCCATCAGTGCCGCGCGGGCCGGTGCTATTTCGAAAATAGAGCCTTGTGGCGCCTCGGCGGCGTCTTCCGGCAGCAGCGTCGCCTCGACGGAGCCGGCGCCGGCGAAGAAGCTCAACTCGTCTGAGACGTCAAGGCCGATCACCCGTTCGCGCCAGCCGGCGCCGGCGCGGATGAACTGGCGGATCGGCACAGCGTCGAACAATTCGTTGCCGACAATCAGCAACGGCGCCTGCGGTAGTGTGGCGATGGTTTCGTGCCAGCCGAGCTCAACCGAAGTTTCGGCAAGCGTCTGCTTCTGGATTTCAGTCAGCCGCGGACTGGTCTCGACCAGGGCGAAGGAGGCTCCGGCGGCGATAGCCGGATCGAGCCGCGTCAGGGTGCGAAGCATGTCCTTCATCAGCGTGCCGCGGCCAGGCCCGATCTCCGCGATGGTGACCGGCAGCGGTCGGCCGATCGCCAGCCAGGCCTGATAGAGCCAGACGGCGACGAGTTCGCCGAACATCTGGCTGATCTCGGGTGCGGTGACGAAGTCGCCGGCGGCGCCGAACGGCTCGCGCGTGGTGTAGTAGCCGTCGCTGGGATCGAACAGGCAGAGCGCCATGTACTCGTTGACGGGGAGGGGCCCGAGCGCGCCGATCAGGTCGACGATGCGGGTCTTCAGCCGTGTCATGCCGGCTGTGGTTGCGGCGCCGGTTTGGCGGTGGCCATCGCCCAGATGCCGGCCAGCACCATCGGCAGCGACAGCACCATGCCCATGGTGAGCCAGCCGCCGAGGAGGTAGCCGAGCTGCTGGTCGGGCTCGCGGAAGAACTCGACGAAGATGCGTGACAGGCCGTAGCCGCAAATGAAGGCGCCGCCGACAAAGCGCGACGTCTTCAGCTTCAGCCGCGAATGGGTGAGGAAGCGCAGGACCAGGAACAGCACCGCGCCCTCGAGCAGCGCTTCGTAGAGCTGGCTCGGATGGCGAGGCTCCAGGCCCGCGACACAACCCGCCACGGTCTGCTGGAGACGCTCGTTGCAGAAGACGACGCCCCACGACACGTCGGTCACGCGACCCCAGAGTTCGGCATTGACGAAGTTCGCGATGCGGACGAGGCCGAGCCCGACCGGCACGCCGGCTGCCACCACGTCGAACAGCGTCCAGGTGCGGATGCCGCGCTTGAGGGAAAACAGCGTCATGGCGAGGATGACGCCAAGCAGGCCGCCATGGAACGACATGCCGCCCTGCCAGACGGCGAAGATGTCGAGCGGGTGGTCGATATAGCGCTTTAAATCGTAGAACAGCACATAGCCGGTGCGGCCGCCAAGCACGACGCCGACGGCAGCCCAGACGATGAAATCGTCGAGGTCGATCGGCTTCATCGGCAAGACGCCATCAGGCCACAGCCTTGTGTTGGTGATGAGCCGCTTGGCGTACCACCAGGCGAACAGGATGCCGACGATATAGCCGATGCCGTACCAGTGCACCGCCAGCGGGCCGATCTGAACCAGGATCGGGTCGATGTTGGGGAAGGACAGCGACGCCATCGGCAGCAGGAAATAGTCGTTCAACAGGATCTCCCGGGAGGGCTCGCGTTAGGGCGCGGACCATGCGGCAGGGTTTTGGCGGGGTCAAGGCAAGGTGACGACAGCCTGATCGTCAGAGATAACGGGCTCAACCCTGCGGCTTGCCGGCGACCAATTGCCTGAGCGCATCGTTGATCCTGTCTTGCCAGCCGGGGCCATCTTCCTGGAAATGGTCGAGCACGGCGCGATCGATCCTGATCGAGACAAGCTCGCGAACGTTTGGTGCGGCGGAGGGTTCGCGAACGGGAGGCGCGGGTCTCTTGACCGGCTTGAAGGCCGCTTCAGCGGCTTCCATCGGATTGGTCGGTCGGCGCGGGGGCGTTGCCATTGGTTGATCCTGAATGAGAGTGACTCTTGCCTGGAGCAAGTCGTGAGGAAAACTAGGCCGCTGGTCTGTGAAGACCAGTAACTTCACTTGGTTCTCTCTGCCATTGCCCTGTATTTGGCTTCAAGCCTGTCCAGCACCTCGTCGCCAGGCTAGACCCGGCCCGCACTGGCATCCGAAATGCCCTTTGCGAGTGCTGCATCGAGTGCTGCAAAGCGCTTCTCCAAGTCCGCACTGTCCGTCACGGCAACCGTCGTTCCAAGAATCCATTTGCGATAATAGCAATCTGTCGGCCGGACCGTGAGCCAAATCGCGTCCGACATGAAGCCGCACCAGCTTCAACGTTCTTGCATTCCGCAGGCAGTGCCACTACGTCAATTCCAGCAAGCGAGGATTTGCCATGTCGACCGGACCGAACCGCATTCTCGATGAATTCGCCAAGCTGATGACCGATGCCGCGGGTGCCGCACAAGGCGTGCGCCGCGAGGTGGAGACTGCCTTCAAGGGGCAGGCCGAGCGCATCCTCAACACCATGGATGTGGTGCAGCGCGAGGAGTTCGAGGCTGCCCGCGACATGGCTGCCAAGGCCCGCGAAGAAAACACCAGGCTGGCCGCCCGCATCGACGCGCTCGAGGCCAGGCTTGCCGAATTGACCGGACAGGCCGCACCTGCGGCTGCGGCAAAGCCCAAAGCAAAAAAATAAAATTTGAACTTTTCCACAAAGCACAATCCGAAAAAATGCTTTGCCGTGAATCGTTTACCGGCAATGCATGAATCTTTGTGACAGCGCCTTTCCACATGCTGATGACGCAGTGCGAAAAATTAGGCTGTTCACGCGACTCCCGATCAATAGACTGAATTTGTTGCATGATTCGGAGCAGGGTCATGCGGCCGGGCGGTGGGGTCCGGTCCGGGGTCTTTGTGTCGTGAAGTCCTGGCCGTCCGAGTTCAAGACAAGATTGTTCGTCGTGTGTGCCCCGCGGAGCGTGTGGCGCTCCCCTGAACACAGGAAGCATTCCATGGAACTTCTCGAACTCGAATTCTCCCGCGAAATCCATCCGGTGGATGTCATCGAGCAGGTCGCCCATAACAATGACTGGTCCTTCGAACGGGCCGGCGATGACGAAATCTCGATCTCGGTTGCCGGCAGCTGGACCGATTATCACGTCTCCTTCTCGTGGATGGAGGACTTCGAGGCGCTGCATCTGGCCTGTGCTTTCGACATCAAGGTGCCGGAAGCCCGCGCGCTGGAAGTGATGCGGCTTTTGTCGCTGATCAACGAGCAGATGCTGTTTGGCCATTTCGATCTCTGGGAGCAGGAGGGCGCGATCATGTTTCGCCAGTCACTGCTGCTCGCCGGCGGGGTCGAACCGTCGAGCCAGCAGGTCGAGGTGCTTT
Organism: Mesorhizobium sp. P160219; assembly: GCF_057786095.1. Taxonomy (NCBI): domain Bacteria; kingdom Pseudomonadati; phylum Pseudomonadota; class Alphaproteobacteria; order Hyphomicrobiales; family Phyllobacteriaceae; genus Mesorhizobium; species Mesorhizobium sp. P160219. The sequence goes on along the minus strand of NZ_JBYNWG010000001.1, from coordinate 5,952,051 downwards.
TGTCGTCGGCGCTTGAAGCCTGCGAATGCTATTTCCAGGCCTTCCAGTTCGTTGTCTGGTCGGGAACCTCGGCCAAGGATGCGCTGGCCGGTGTCCTGTTCGAGACCTATGGCAACGCCTGAGCTTCCATGAGTTCGAGCAGCGCGCGCAAGCCCGAGATCAGCTTTGCCGATTTTGATCGTGTCGACATCCGTGCCGGCACGATCGTCGAGGCCGAGCCTTTCCCCGAGGCGCGCAAACCCGCGTTCAAGCTGAAGATCGATTTCGGCCCTGAGATCGGCGTGAAGAAATCCTCGGCACAGATCACGAAATACTATGCGCCGGAAACGCTGGTGGGACGGCAGGTGTTTGCGGTGGTGAATTTCCCGCCGCGCCAGATCGGTCCGTTCATGTCGGAAGTGCTCACGCTCGGCTTCCCTGATGAGGAAGGCGCCGTGGTCCTTGGCGCCATCGAGCGCAAGGTGCCGGACGGCGGCAGGTTGTTTTAGGAAGATTGCGTCAGGCGGCCAGCTTGCGCCTTGTGCTCAGCGCCTCTTCGACCGTGTCCATGAACATTTCGGCGCAGGCTTTCCAACTGTAGCGCATGGCGCGTTCGCGCGCCTCGGCGCGGTCGACATTGAGCGCGGCGAGCGAGGCCTCGCGCAGATCGGTCGACACCGCGCCGCCGATGCCGTCGCCGACAATGTCGATCGGTCCGGTGACCGGATAGGCGGCCACCGGCGTGCCGCTGGCCAGCGCCTCGATGATCACGTTGCCGAACGTGTCGGTGCGGCTGGGGAAAACGAAAACATCAGCCGAGGCGTAGATCTCGGCCAGCTCATCGTTCGGGCGATGGCCGAGGAAATGCGCCTGCGGGTATTTCGCCCTGAGCCTGGCCAGTTCCGGTCCTTCGCCGACGATCACCTTGCTGCCGGGCAGGTCGAGATCGAGGAAGGCGCTCAGGTTCTTCTCGATGGCGACGCGGCCGACGCACAGGAATACCGGGCCGGGAAAGCCGAGGTCCTTCTTCTTGTCCGGGCGGAAGTGATCGGTGTCGACGCCCCGCGTCCACGGCCTGAGCTTGGTGAAGCCTCGCGACGCAAGGTCCTCCGCCAGCGACTGGGTGGCGACCAGCGTGCCTTGTCCCGAATTGTGGAAATCACGCAGCCAGCGATAGGCCCAGCTCTCCGGCACCGGCAGGCGGGCGCTGAGATATTCGGGAAAGCGGGTGTGATAGCTGGTGGTAAAGGGACGGCCAGCATTGCGGCAATAGCGCCGCGCCATGATGCCGAGCGGGCCTTCGGTGACGATATGGATATGGTCGGCCTTGCGAGCCTCGATCAGCCGCGCGACATGACCGGGCGTGGTCATCGCCAGCCTGATGTCGGGGTAGGTCGGCAAGGGCAAGGTGCGAAAGATGTTCGGGGTCAGGAAGTCGACCGCAACGTCGAAGGTTTTCAGCGTTTCGGTGAGCCGCTCCAGCGTGTGGACGACGCCGTTGACTTGCGGCCGCCAGGCGTCGGTGACCATCAGGATGCGCATGGCGGTCCTTTGCTCGGGTCGACGGTTGCCTTGATGCGATAGCGGTACGGCCCGGCTGCCCTCGCTTCGCTCCACCGCACCCGGGCAGGCACCAGGTCGAAGTAAGGCGGCTGAGCCGAATCAACTGAGGTCGCGCGCTTCATGCGCGCTCTTGACCATGGTTTCATGACGCGCGGATGAAGGTGGTTTTTGGCCGAGCCCGCCTCCCAGATCATGCTTTGGTCAGGCGGGCACCTTGATCACCGCCCGCAGGCCGCCGAGCGGGCTGTCTTCCAGCATGATGTCGCCGCCATGGCTGCGGGCAATATCGCGGGCGATAGAGAGACCAAGGCCGGTGCCGCTGGCGTCGAGGTTGCGCGCCTCGTCGAGCCGCACGAACGGTTTGAACACGTCCTCGCGCTTTTCCGGCGGGATGCCCGGACCGTCATCGTCGATGGTGACGACGAGTGAGCCGCGGCCGTGATCGGCGCTGATCTCCACCGTCTTGGCATAGCGCAAGGCATTGCCGGCGACATTGGACAACAGCCGGGCGAAAGCGTGCGGGCGCACATGCACGTCCGGATCACCGGCAAGCACGGTCGATAGCTTGCGCTTGTGCAGCGACGCCTCCTCGCCGAGCTTTTGGAAATAGGCCTCGAGATCGAAATGGCCGGCATCTTCCGACGCTTCGCCGCGGGCAAAGGCGATATAGCCTTCCAGCATCGACTGCATGTCGTCGATGTCCTGGTTGAGCGCGGCCTTGGTCTCGGGCTTGCCGCCAGCCAGCGCCAGCTGCAGCTTGAAGCGGGTGAGGATGGTTCTGAGATCGTGGCTGACGCCGGTCAGCATGGCGGTGCGCTGTTCCAGCTGGCGTTCGATGCGCTCGCGCATCTGGATGAAGGCAAAGCCGGCCCGTCGAACCTCCTCGGCGCCGCGTGGGCGGAAATCGCGCGGCATCGGCCGGCCCTTGCCGAAGCTTTCGGCGGCCTCGGCCAGAGACAGGATCGGCCGGATCTGGTTGCGAAGGAAGGGGATGGCGATCGTCAGCAGCACCAGCGACGTCCCGACCATCCAGATCAGGAAGATGTGGGTGTTGGAGGCATAGGCCTGGCTGCGGCGCACGAAGACGCGCAGCACCTTGCCCTCGAGCTGGATGCGGACCTCGACGATGTTGGAATTGCCGACCGTGTCGATCCAGAACGGGCGGTTGATCTGGCGGGTGATCTCGGTGGAAAGGACGTCGTCAAGGATCGAGAAGAAGGGCTTGGGTCCAGGCGCCGGCAACGGGTCGGGCGGCAAGAGGTCGACCTTCAACTGCATGCGGTCCTGGGCGATGCGGATGATGTTGGCGTAGTCGCCATCATGCGGATAGGTCTCGATCATGTCGATGATCGCGGCGATGTCGCGCACGGTGGCCTGCGACAGGCGCTGCGTCACGGTTGCCCAGTGGCGTTCCATGAAGTCGAAGGCGACGACCGACTGCAGAAGGATCATCGGCGCGATGACGATGATCAGCGAGCGGGCATAAAGCCGCTTGGGCATATAGAACGCAACCAGCCGCCAGAACCGCTTCCAGGCACGCGGCATTGCTTTCAGCGCGCGTGATACGCGCGCGCCAAAGCCGCCCTGTTCCGACCGTTCCAGTTGCGTGGTCGCCATTTGTCCTTTCGCTGGGTCAATGGCCGCTGGTCGATGCCGCTGGTCGATGGCCACACATCTATGGCCAAGGGCGGCCGTCAGCGGCATTCTATTCCACGCTGAGCCGATACCCAATACCGCGCACCGTCTGCAGCCAGACCGGATTGGACGGATCGCGCTCGATCTTGCGGCGCAGGCGGTTGATCTGGACGTCGATGGTGCGCTCGCCGACTTCCGAATCGTCGCCGACAAGCTCGTGACGCGGGATCGTTTCGCCGGCCCGCGCGGCAAAGATCGCCAAGATCTCCTGCTCGCGGTCGGTCAGCTTCAGCGCCTCGCCGCCCCGCTTCAGCTCGCGCCTGGCGATCTGGAAGGTGTAGGGGCCGAAGACCAGCTGCTCGACCTTGGGCGTCGTCGCCGGGCCGCCGCGGCGCAGAATGTTATTGATGCGCAGGATCAGTTCGCGCGGGTCGAAGGGCTTGGGCAGATAGTCGTCGGCGCCGGCCTCGAGCCCAGTGATGCGGCTGTCGGTTTCCGATAGCGCGGTGAGCATCAGGATCGGTACGTTCTTCTCCGCCCGCAGCGCCTTGGTGAGGTCGACGCCGGTCTCTCCGGGCATCATGACGTCGAGGACAAGGAGGTCGAAGTCGAGTCCTGCAAGCTTTCGCCTGGCCTCGCCGGCATTTCCGGCGACTGTGACGCGAAAACCATTTTCGGTCAGATACTGCTTGAGCAAATTGCGAATGCGGGTGTCGTCGTCGACCACAAGCAGATGCGGCGCGTCATCGTCCGGCGCCGTCGGCTGGTCCACCCTCTCAATGGTCTCCATGGCTTTTCCCTGACATGTTTGCAGGCACAATGTCGATCTGCGCCCTTAGTTCCGGATTGACCATGGCTTCCAGGAATCGTTCGATCAAGGGACGCTCGCTGGCTCCGGAATCTTCCAATGCAGCACGGATGCGGCGTGACTGTGGCCGCGCCAGGGCCAGCGCCAGGGCGCGCCCCTTGGCTGTCGGATAGAGCTCCCGCTGGCGGCGGTCGCGCGGACCCTGCAATTGCACGATATGGTCGGTGTCGATCAACTGCTTGAGCACCCGCGCCAGGCTCTGCTTGGTGATCTTGAGCACGTCGAGCAGTTCAGCGACCGTCAGTCCCGGCCGGCGGTTGACGAAATGCAGCACCCGGTGATGGGCGCGGCCAAAGCCGTAATCGGCCAGGATCTGGTCCGGATCGGAAGTGAAATCGCGATACGCAAAGAAGAACAGTTCGATGATGGCGAAGTCGATGCCGTCCTCGTCGGTGATCGGCGTCTTGATCGGTTTTCCGGCAGCTGGGCTTCGATCCGTCATCATTTCTCCGTCCATAGAGGGAAATTATGTCAGTACTATTGACGTAATTTCCCCGCAATGGTAATTTTTGACAAGCTTTTCGGCTGAATGCGAACGAAAAGGCAAGGGAGTGCGGTTTTTCCGGAACTTCCTGAGTTTGCCAGAGTTCGATTCTCCGCTTACGCTTCAAGGGCCGCCCGACGCGGCTGTCGCGCAACAAGAACAACACTAATGATGTGCGGGTCGCCGCCCGCGGGAGGTTTCCATGGCATCCGTTCCCTTCGACCAACTGGACGGCTTCATCTGGATCAACGGCGAGTTCGTCAAATGGGCCGATGCCAAGATCCACGTGCTGACCCACGGCCTGCACTATGCCAGCGCCGTCTTCGAGGGCGAGCGCGCCTATGGCGGCGCCATCTTCAAGCTCAACGAGCACACCGAGCGTCTGCATGAATTGGCGCGCCTGCTCGGCTTCAATATTCCCTATTCCGTGGCCGAGCTCAATGACGCCTCGACCACGCTTCTGAAGAAGCAGGGTTTCCAGGACGCCTATGTCAGGCCGATCGCCTGGCGCGGCAGCGAACAGATGGGGGTGTCGGCGCAGAACAGCCGCATCAACTGCGCCATCGCCATCTGGCAATGGCCGAGCTATTTCGACCCGGCGCAGAAGCTCAAGGGCATCCGTCTCGATCTGGCGGAATGGCGCCGGCCCGATCCGCGCACCGCGCCGTCGAAGTCGAAAGCCGCCGGCCTCTACATGATCTGCACCATGTCCAAGCATGCCGCCGAGGCCAAGGGCTATGCCGATGCCATGATGCTCGACTGGCGCGGCCAGGTCGCCGAAGCAACGGGCGCCAACATCTTCTTCGTCAAGGATGGCAAGATCCACACGCCGAAGCCCGATTGCTTCCTCGACGGCATCACCCGCCGCACCGTCATCGGCCTCGCCAAGGACCGCGGCCTTGAAGTCGTCGAGCGCGCCATCATGCCTGAGGAACTCGAAGGCTTCGAACAGTGCTTCCTCACCGGAACGGCAGCGGAAGTGACGCCGGTCTCCGAGATCGGTCCGTACCGATTCGAGGTCGGCGAGATCGCCAAGACTTTGATGAACGACTATTCTGCTGCGGTGCAACCTAAGCATGCGATAGCCGCAGAATAACGAAAGTCACAGCTTTTTTCGCAAGCAGGGGCGGTTTTGAGGCCGGCCCCTTTATTTCAGCATCTGTGCATTTGACTTTCGTACAATTCAGCGTCTCATGATGGTGTCGGCCCGGGAGGCTGGCAGCTATGGAGGGACTAGGTACATGGATACGAATACGCTCATTGCGCTCGTTGTACAGGTAATTGCAGGTGTTGTCGGTGGTCAGGCGGTCGGCGTTGCGCTGAAGAATGCGGCGATGGGCCAGTTGACCAAAATCCTCGGCGGCGCGGTTGGCGGCGTTGGCGGGGCGGCGATCCTCGGCAGCCTGCTCGGCGGCACGGCCGACCCGGCAGCGGCTGCAACGGCAGCGGGCGGATTGGGCGATACGCTGAACCTCAAAAACCTGCTCGGCGGCGCCGGCGGCGGCGCCATCCTGACCGGCATCATCGGTGCGGTCATGGGCGCGATGAAGAAGTAAGCCTCTAGATCATTCACCGTTTCACGGCGAATGATCTAGTTTGTTGTTTTACCCAATTCCGGACGGAAAACCGCTTTACACTTTTCCTGGAATTGCTCGAGACTCAGGCTTCGTCAAATGGGCGGCCGTTGGGCCGCCCATTTCTGTTTTGGGACGGACTGTTTGCCTTTCAGCAGTGGACGGCCTTCGCCCGCGCCTCTACATCACGCTGGAACAGCGAAAGGACAATCATGGGTCAGCTCAATGCCGGCATCGTGCCGGTCACGCCTTTCCAGCAGAACTGCACCATCCTGTTCGACATGGATGACAAGCATGGCGTCGTCGTCGATCCGGGCGGCGACATCGACAAGGTGCTGGCGGTGCTGAAGGACAATGCGATCACCGCCGCTGCGATCTGGATCACCCATGGCCACATCGATCACGCCGGCGGCGCCATGGAGCTGAAGGAAGCACTCGGCATCGAGATCATCGGCCCGCACGAAGCCGACAAGCTATTGCTCGACAATCTCGAGAACCAGGGCCAGCGCTACGGCATTGCCGGGGCGCGCAACTGCGTGCCCGACCGGTTTCTCGCAGAGGGCGAGACGGTTTCGTTCGGCTCACATATGTTCGAGGTGCTGCACTGCCCCGGCCATGCGCCCGGCCATGTCGTATACTACAATCGCGCGGCGAAGTTCGCTCATGTCGGCGACGTGCTGTTTCGCGGCTCGGTCGGGCGCACCGACCTGCCGGGCGGCGACCATGCGGCGCTGATCGCCTCGATTAAGAACAAGCTTTTGCCGCTCGGTGACGAGATCGGCTTCATCTGCGGCCACGGCCCGGGTGGCCGCTTTGGCGAGGAGAGGCGGACCAATCCCTTCCTGACTTAGCGATGTCTTTCTGCCAAAAAAAAGCGCTGGCCTTGCGGTCAGCGCTTTTTGTGGGACAGGGAAGCTCAATTCGCGACGCAGAAATGCTGCTCACCGTCATTGCCGGTGAACGTGCCGCTGCGGGCATTGAAGCTCCGGTAGCGGTCCGAGCAGTATTCGTACCAGTCGCGGGTCCACGGCTCGGCATAGCGGTCGGCATAGACGACCCGCGGTTCGGCATAGTAACGGCGCACCGGCGCCGGCCGCACTTCGCGGTAGTCGTAATCGTCATCATAGCTGCTGTAGCGCGGCTGCGGGTTGCTCAGCGCACCGGCGATCAGAGCGCCGGCCGCAAGGCCGACGACACCGGCCGCAAGCGCGTCGCCATTATGATGACGACCATGGCCATGATGCCAGCGGTTCCAGTCCTTGGCATTGGCGGCAGGCAAGGTGGCGAGGGTGGTCGCGGCGAGAGCGGCGCCCAGGATGGCGGTCTTGAAAATGCGATTCATTTTGGTCTCCTTCGTGCCGGCCCGGATAGTTTTCGGGGATGCGGTCCAGCCTAGGGGACGATTAATAGAAGACCGTGGCTGAACGGGGGCTGAACGGAATTGGCTGATACGATCCAGTTCTTGCGGCAAAACCAAGCGCGTACGCAAGGCGCTCCGCCTCGTCAATCTCCGTCCGGACTGTCTTGAGCCGGCTTAGCCGACCGACAGGTTGACGGCCTTCGGACCCTTGCCGCGCTTGTCCGGCTCGGTGTCGAATGTCACTTTCTGTCCATCCTCCAGACCGGAAAGACCCGAAGCCTGCACGGCCGAAATATGAACGAAGACATCCTTCTGCCCGTCGTCGGGTGTAATGAAGCCGAAGCCTTTGGCATGATTGAAGAATTTGACGGTGCCGGTCTGCGGCATGGGAAGCTCCCTTTGATCCCATAAAGTCCAGTTTCGGGCCGGCAAATGCCCGAAGGGAAATTTGTCCTTTATTTTAGCGCTATCGGCAAGAGAAAGTTTTGGCCAGGGCGGCAACGCTGAAGGCTGGTCAAATAGATTGTTGCACCGAAGGCAATTCGCGCCAGACGATTGCTCCGGCGATCAGCCACGCCATGGACCGGTAGAGCGTCCTTTGCCTGCGGCGACGGCGGACATGAAAAAGGCGCGACCAGAAACGTCGCGCCTTCGAAACTCTGGACGGCTGACAAAGCCGGTTCAAACACGCTTGAGGTGCTTTTTCGAGCGCCCTGACGGGCGCGCGGGCACCGCCGGTTCAGGCCGCGCGGAGGTTGACCGCCTTCGGACCCTTGCCCATGCGGTCGGGTTCAACGTCGAAGGTGACCTTCTGGCCGTCGACGAGGGTACGCAGGCCCGAGGCCTCGATCGCGGAAATGTGGACGAACACATCCTTGGCGCCGCCGTCGGGCGTGATGAAGCCGAAGCCTTTGGTCGCGTTGAAGAATTTAACGGTGCCGGTCTGGGCCATTGGGGAAACTCCTTCACCCGTGTCAGTCTTATGGTTTGCCCGCCGCCTGGCATCGTGGGCAAGTCCCGGTGGTTGCTTCGGCAGTCCTGCATTTGCGCATGGTAAAACCCCCCGCCGAAAACGGGGCCGTCAGAGATTCACAGTATCGGGGAAAGGTCGTCCAAAACGTTCCGCTCTCCGGGTCGCAAATGCCCGAACACAAAATTTATCGCACGGAAACGTGATAGTTGCAAGATAGCGCCGCGGGCCGCGTCCATCGACGCATCCCAACGAAGGCGCTTCGATAAACCTGGGTTCTTAAGAGTTCATCAGCCAGAGCCCGGCCACGCATGGTCCAGCGGTCTGGTCCAGGGCCAAACCAATGCGCGGGCCGGGCATCGCATGGCTCCCGCGCCGCAAACGGGGGTTGCATTTGGCAAGGCAATGGCGAGGATCGACAGGCGCGTTTTGCGCCGGGGACGGGGGTCTCGAGGGAGGCATATTCATGAGATTTCTTGCGACGATCTTCTCGCGCCAGGGTTTTACTATTCTCTTCCTGTCGGGTCTTCTTGCGGCCTGCACCGTCGTCGTCGATGACGGGCCGGGACCACGTCCGCGCCCGCCACGGCCGGAACCGGAATTCTGCACCAGGCAATACGAGCCGGTCTGCGCGCGGCGCGGCGGTGACCGCCAGACCTTCGCCAATGCCTGCCTTGCCGAACGGGAAGGCTACCGCATCGTTCGCGACGGCCCTTGCCGCGACGGCGGCGGTGGTGGCGGTGGTGGCGAAGAGCCGACATTCTGCACGCGCGAATACGCCCCGGTCTGCGCCCGCCGCCATGGCGAGCTGCGCACCTTTCCCAACGCCTGCGAGGCCCGTGCCGCCGACTACCGCGTCGTCGAGGACGGCCCCTGCTGATTTTTCCTTCTCCCCTGTCGGGTAAGTCCGCCGGAGGCGAATTCACCGTCCCACTGACACGATAAAAAAGGCGGCGAATGCCGGGACCCTGCGAAGCAGCGGGGACCGGGCGGGTGGACCGGACCACCCTTGGTCCTTCGCAGGCTCAGGGCGTTCGAAACTCGAAAAGCCAACAATTGGCTTTTCGTCTGCTGCGCGGACCGCTTCTCACCTCCAAGGGAAGAAGGATACCTTGTCGAGCGTGGCTTCGTCGACGTCGCGCGAGCGGCTCGACGAAGAACGTCAAGCAAGCCTCCGTTGCAGAGTTTTGCGCGAGATCGTCAGTCCATTGCTGGCAGGTACGCCAGGCGCGTCCCTGCCTTGTCAGCCCTTCGACTTCGGCTTCAGGCTGCTCTCGGCTTGCTTGACCGAGGAACCGAACGGGGAGGCGGCCTTGGCCACCACCTTGTCTTTCTTGGGCTTGCGAGTTTCGCGATTGCTGCGCTGCTGACCCTTGGCCATCTGTCTGCTCCTTCGTACGTGCTGGGTGGGTGCGGTGTCAGACGGCCGGGCTGTCGGGGACAGCCGGGGCGTCCGCCACTTCGAGGTTGTCTTCCGTGGTGACCCGCTCATAGGTCTCCTGCTCGCTGCGGATGCGATATTGCGGCGAGCCATCCTTGACCGGCAATCTGCTCTTGATCTGAAACAGCTCGGCGGTCTTCTGGGCGAGCCCGCTGCGGCTCTTCATGCGCACGGTCTGGCCGACGGCGAAGAGGTGCGAGGGCGTGTCGGTGCGCGGACGCGCATTCTGCTGGAAGCGGATCATGCTGCGTTCTCCTGGTCGCGCCTCAGCGCTGTTTCGAGTTCGAGGTAGTCGATGGCGACAAGCTGGCTGGTGGCCGGGTTCTTCACCGCCCTTGCCGGCAAATGGATGAAGGTGGCGACGCGACGCCAGGCAAGCCGCGACATGCCCTCGATCAGCTCTTCGTCGTGATCGATGTCATAGTCGCCGGCCGGCAGTTGCCCTTCCAGCCCGCTAAGCACGAAGGGTGCCGCGAAATGGGCGATGGAACGGGTGGTGCGATCCGGCATTGGCTTGGCTCTGGTTCGTCGATGCTTTCCGGCATCAACCGGGAACTCAACCATCGGCGATTGGAATGAGTTTGGCGGGTCGAGTATCTCCGACGCCGCTATATGCCAAGCTTGACCCAAAAAACGATCTCAGATCAATAATCCGAAATTGTTGGCTATTCAAGCTGATTTCCGCCACGGCTCGACCGGTATAAAAAATTTCTCGTATAAACCCCTAATAAATCTGCTATCGTGGAACAATATCAGCCAATTTCTTATTTAGAGCGCATCGGAATAATTATTCCGGTGCCCCTAAGATTATTTTTTACGAAAGGCAAAAATATATGAGATTCATGAAAACGCCGGATCGTCCGACCGCAACAATCGAGCCAATCGTCCTCTTCCCCAAGGCAATGTCAGTGCGCCTGACGATAAGAAGCGACGAAGCGGCACGGCGCAAGATTGCCGACACCGACGGCACGCAGCGGCGGGAGCGCCGGCTCGCCGAAAGCAACCGGTTGATTTGACCGGGCTGCGCTGCTTTGGGTTCAACCGCAGCAACACCTTGTCCGGACCGAAGAGGATATCCGGCGGCACCCTTGAATCTGTCTCTTCCATGCCTTAGGTCCGGCAAGCGGACAAACACGGCAGGTTTCCCATCAACAGAGATCAGAGAAGAGCGGCGGGTGCTGGAGCTGGCGGACAGGCGCCGCTGGGCCTCGACCAATATGTGCAGCAGGCGCTGCAGCTGCATCAGGCCGGGCGCCGGCAGGAGGCCGAGACGCTGTACCGGCAGGTGCTGGCGCGCAAGGCCAATCACCCGGCAGCGGCGCATTTCCTGGGCCTGTTGCTGCACCAGACCGGGCGCAGCCCCGAAGGGCTGGAGCTGATCGAGCAGTCTGTGCGTCTGCAGCCGAAGAATCCCGATTTCCTCAACAATCTCGGCACGGTGATGCGCGATCTAGGCCGCATTGCAGCGGCCGCCGATTTCTTCCGCGGCGCGGTCGATCTCAAGCCCGACCAGCTCGCGGCACGCGATAATCTGGGTTCGGCGTTGAAACAGCTCGGCCAGTTCGAGGCTGCGGAGGACATCTATCGCGGCACAATCGGGCGCAATCCCTTCCATGTCCGCGCCCGCATCGGGCTTGCCGAAACGTTGCAGGAAGCCGGTCGTCTGGACGAGGCGCTGGCGACCTTTCGCGAGGCGCTGACGATCCGGCCCAGGGATGCCGACCTGTTGCACGGGCTCGGCGTCGGGCTGATGGAAAAAGGCAAGCTCGATGAAGCGGCGGACCTGTTTCGGCAGGCGTTGGCGATCACGCCAGGCATGGCAAAGGCCTGGCTGATGCTGACGCAGGTCAAGCGCCAGAAGGAGCGCGACGCCGAACTCGCCGGCATGGAGGCCCAGCATGCCAAGGCGCCGGCCGACAGCCTGGCGCGCATGCAGCTGTCCTTCGGTCTCGGCAAGGCCAATGACGATTTGAAGGACTATAACAGGGCCTTCGACTATTTCGCTGAAGGCAATGCGATCCGCCGCAAGGGCATCGATTATGATCCGGTCAGGACGCGGGCCGAATTCGAGGCGATGAAGACGGTGTTCAACGCCGGCTTTTTCGAAAAGCACAAGCCAAGTGCAATCTCCGACGACACGCCGATTTTCGTCGTCGGCATGCCGCGCTCCGGCACCACGCTGGTCGAACAGATCATCGCCAGCCATCCACAAGTCTATGGCGCGGGCGAGCTCAGCATGTTGAAAACCGCCGTCGGCAAGCAATTTCCGCTGACCATGCCGGGAGGTTTCCCCTGGGGACTGGTCGATGTATCCGACGCGGAGTTTGCGGAGGCGGGCCAAGCCTATCTCGACATGCTGCATGAGCGCTATCCCAACTTCAGGCATGTCACCGACAAGATGCCCGGCAACTTCCTGCTCATCGGCTTCATCCATATGATGCTGCCGAAAGCCAAGATCATCCATTGCGCGCGCGATGCGGCGGCGACCTGCCTTTCGATCTACAAGGTGCATTTCCGCGGCGACAACCACCGCTACGGCTATGATCTGGGCGAGCTCGCCGATTTCCACAACATCTACACCGACATCATGGCGCATTGGCACGATGTTCTGCCGGGCGTCGTCCATGACGTGCGTTACGAGGATTTCGTGGCCGACCAGGAGGGACAGACGCGGGCGCTGATCGGGCATCTCGGCCTGTCCTGGGACGACAAGGCGCTGTCGTTCCACGAGACCGACCGCCCGGTGCGCACGGCCTCGGCCGCGCAGGTGCGCCAGCCGATGTATCAGGGCTCGGTCGATCTCTGGAAGCGCTATGGCGACAGGTTGAAGCCGCTGCTGGACAAGCTGGCCTGAGCAGCGGCTAAAGCTCGATGAAGGGCTGGAAGCCGCCGAAGATCATGCGCTTCATATCGAAGGGCATGGGCCCCGAATCGGGCGTCAAACGCGGATCGGCCATAACCTTGGCCATTACCGCGTCGCGGCTTTGCCTGGACGAATAGACGGCCCAGGCGAAGACGACGATCTCGTCGTCTTTTGCCTGAACGGCACGCGGAAACGAGGTCAACTCGCCATAGGGCACGTCGTCGGCGGTACATTCGAGGTAGGCGAGCGCTCCGTGTTCCTTCCATATCGGGCCTGCGAGGTTGGCCAGCTTCTTGTAGTCATCGATATTTGCCTTCGGCACGGCGAGCACGAAACCATCGACATAGGACATGAGGTTCTCCTTGGAGTATCTCACAAAGCTCCTTACCGGCGTCAGCCGGTGAGGAGCTTTGTCAGCGGTGGTCAGTCTTTCTTCGCCGGCGCGTTCATCGCCCATTCGACCCCGAAGGGGTCGCGCATGTTGCCCCACTGGTCGCCCCAGAACATCAGCTGCAGCGGCACTGCGACTTCGCAGCCGGCACCGACCGCGCGCTTCCACCAGCCATCGATCTCGTCGGCGCCGAGATGGAGCTGCATGGTATAGCCCTGCGGCTTGACGGCAGGCATGCCGTTTTCGGGGTAGAAATCGGAAATCATCAGCGTCGAGCCGTTGATGTGGAGATGGATGTGCATCGTGCGGCCCTGCTCATCGGGCGGATAGAAGAACACCTGTTCGGCGCCGAAAGCCTTCTTGTAGAATTCGGCGGCCTTGAAGGCGCCGTCCAGCTGCAGATAGGGGGTCAATCCACCGAGAACTTTCGCGGCCGGCTGAATGGGGGTCTGGTCGGTCATGTCTTGTTCCTCTTTGGGTTTGGTCTGGGCATTTGGTTTGGCCTTGCGAACCCTAGGACGAACGAGCCGGCCGCGATCCTACATGTCTGATGCGATTTTCTGGCGAAACGAACTTGCGTCGGCGGCGCCCAATCAGAGCGCAATGCTCGCTGTCAGCAGGCTAGAAAGGGGACTGCTCCTTTAACCCCGCTGAGACGACAATGATCCTCTATTACCAGACCCATTCGCCCTTTGCGCGCAAAGCGCTCGTCTTCGCCCATGAGGTCGGGCTTGCCGACCGGCTCGAGGTCATTCATCACGAGACCAGCCCGACCTTGCGCAATGCCAGTGTCTACGCCGAAAACCCGCTCGGCAAGGTGCCGGTGCTGCTGCGGCCGGATGCGCCGCCGCTCTTCGATTCCGATGTCATCTGCGCCTATCTCGATACGCTGCATGACGGCCGCAAATTGCTGCCGCAGGACGGCGAAGCGCGCTGGCAGGCGTTGCGGTTGCAGGCGGTCGCCCAAGGCCTGGCGCAGACGGGCATAGGCCTGCGCTGGGAGACGGAAAGGCGGCCCGAACAGTTGCGCTATGCAGCGCTTGCCGAAGGCTACCGGGAAAAAATCGAGGCCAGCTATGACTGGATCGAAAGCGCGCTGGACGACGAGACACCGCTCCATGTCGGCCATATAGCGCTTGCCACCACGCTGTCCTGGATGGCGTTCCGCCAGCTGCCGTCCTTTCGCGCGCGGGCGCGGCTGACGCGCTGGTTCGAGGCGTTCGAAAAGCGTCGATCGATGCAGGCGACGCCGCTGTCGGGCGATACGCATGACTGAGCAACGGTCGCCCCGCGGCGGCCTGCATCGATCTTTCCCGACCGCATGGTCAGGGCGCCCTGCAGATCCGCGGGCCGTTTTGCGCGTCGATGAGGATTTCCGGCCAGCCGATATCCTTGCGCAGTTCGATCGGCAGGGCCAGAAGCTCGCGCTCGCTGCGATAGCGGGCGCGGTTCTGTGCGTAACGGGCGGCGACGCGGCCTATGGATGACAGGATGGACATGATGCGTTCTCCTCAGATGAAGCCGGCATCATCGTGTCGGCATCCCAAGGACGCAGCAGGTTCAGGCGATCCGACAGAGCGCTGAAAATATTCTGGGAGATGAAACCATGGGCCGCAACACAGTGCGGCCCATGGTGGTAGTTCCTCAGCCCGCCGTTTCAGCCACTGAGCGGAAGAAATCCTCGGGGTCTTCGACTTCGGTCAGCTTCCGCTTGTCGATCAGCCAGAAGCGGTTGCCGATGGCGCGGATGAAGGAACGGTCGTGCGAGGCGAGCACACAGCTCGCCTGGTGCTTGAGCAGTTCCTCCTCCAGCGCTTCCTGGCCGTCGATGTCGAGATGGTTGGTCGGCTCGTCGAGCAGGTAGAAGTTGGGGTTGGCGAGTCTCAGCGCCAGCATCATCAGCCGCGCCTTCTGGCCGCCGGACAGCACGCCGATCTTCTTCTCCTGCATCTCAATGACAACGCCGGCGCCGGCAAGCAGCGAGCGGGCGCGTTGCTCGCCGACATCGTAGCGGTGCGAGACCAGGGCCAGCGGCGTGTCGTCGCCACTGATGCCGGCCAGCGCCTGGTCGCTGTAGCCAAGCACCGTCGACGGCGTCACCTTGACGTTCGGCACCGTGTCCGGCTCGGCGATGGCGTTGCGGATCAGATCGACGAAACGCGACTTGCCGACGCCGTTGCGGCCGAGCAGCACGATGCGGTCGCCCTGGCAGATGTGGCGCTTGCCGGTCTTGAACAGCAGCGTGCCGTCCGGCGTTTCCACTGCGGCGTCATCCAGCGTAATCAGCACCTTGGCATGGGTGCCGCGGTTGGCCAGCCGGATCGCGCCGGCCGATTTCTCGCGATGCGCCGATACCGCGGCGTCTTCCAGCTTCTCCGCCCGTTCCCTGAGTTGCTTGGTCTTCACCGTCAAAAGGTCGCTGCCGGAATTGATGCCGATGTTGTTGAGCTTGGCGGCCTGCTTGCGCAGTTGCTGCGCCACCTTCATGTCGCGCTCGAACCGGCGCGCCGTCGAGGCGTCCAATTCGTCCAGGGCCTGCCGCGCCCTGGAATAGGGCAGTGCAAACACCGGCGAGTCCTCCGGGCGCAAGAACAGCGTGCGGTTGGTGACGGCGTCGAGAAAGGCGCGGTCGTGACTGGCGATGACCACCGGCACTTCGCGCGGCAGGGCGTTCAGCCAGCTTTCCAGCTGGCTGATCTTAGCGAGGTCGAGATGATTGGTCGGCTCGTCGAGCAAAAGCACATCCGGATCGGTGACCCAGACGCGGGCGATCAGCGCCAGCCGCTGCCATCCGCCGCTCAGCGCCTGCATCGGCCGTTCGCGCATCGGCTCGGGCACGTCGAGCGAATCCAGCACCACGTCGACGCGCCACATCTCGCTGTCGGCCTGCTCGGCCGGCAAGGCATCGGCCACCACCTGATGGAAGCTGCGGCTGAGAAGGGCTGGCGGAACCGACTGCTCGACATGGCCGACACGCAGGCCGCGCGTGCGAGAAATGTCGCCCGAGGTCGGCTCCAGCGCGCCGGTCAGGCATTTAAGCAAGGTCGACTTGCCGCGGCCATTGGCGGCGACGATGCCGAGCCGGTCGCCGGCGCCGATGGTGAGGTCGAGATTGGAAAACAGCGGCGCACTCATGGTGACGCCGAGGGATTTGAGGCTGATCAGGGCCATTGCGATTTCTCTGGTCTTGCCGGAGACAACTCCGGATGCACTTTGACGGTGTGCTTGCCGGCCGTCAGGCTCAGCTTTGCGCACCACGAAGGGCAGACCAAAAAATCGAAACGGGAAAAAACCCGTGATGTCCCTGGTCAGCCCTGCAAGCGAACTCGCAGGGCAGAAATCGGGCCACGCTGACGATGGTGATCGATAGACACGCAGCCCTCCTTTCAAGACAAAACTTTGAGTGTGTGGAGCGATTACACCAAAGGCGGGGGTGGAGGCAAGTGGGCGGGTCGGTTGGCAATCGGCCGCTACTGTCACACGGGCCTCAGATGGCCTCCGCTCACTCCGTATTCCCTGTTTGGATCCAGCAGGAAATGTCCGAACACTGCGCTCCTGTGAAGATCAACAACGATCACAAGCAGGGCGTTGAACCTGCCGGTGCCAATCAGAACTTGATCGAACCGGTTTTGGGCATCCCGGTAGACATAGTGGACGTCGTTCAAATAGGGCAGGCCGATCTCATCGAGATCCAGCGCCTCGACATACGGCCATATGTCCACGGCAGCCTCTGCCTTGGCGGTGACGTTCGTCATGGGCTCGGCGAAGCAAGCCTTGAACTCGTCTTCCTGAAGTCTGCGCGTGACGATCATCACGCATTCTAGTGGCCGGCGTCGAAAATTCGCAACGGTGCAGCGGGTCGGTTCTTACCTTCTCCCCTTGTGGGAGAAGGTGGCCGAGCGAAGCTCGGTCGGACGAGGGGTGTTCCAGAAAACACCAACGTCTCACTCCGCTGGAACACCCCTCAACCGTCTCGGCGCTGCGCGCCGATCCACCTTCTCCCACAAGGGGAGAAGGGAAAGGGCGCTTACTTTCCTGGCCGTCCCGTCTTCCCCGGCCGCCGCTTATCACGACGCGCATCGCCTGGGTCCTCGTAGGAGCCGATGCCAGCACGCTGGCGAATGATTGGCTTGGGGGAATCGTCGCGATCCTTCGCGCCCCCCTCTGTCCTGCCGGACATCTCCCCCACTTGGGGGGAGATTGGGTTTGGCTTGGCCGGCAATTTTCCTTCGACCGGCTTTTCGGTCCGCCGCACGGTCATCTCGTCCAGCGAGTTTTTCTTGAACAGCGGCTTGGTGGCATCGCCCGGAATGCCGAAGTCGGAGCCGTGCGCCTCTTCGGCCGACTGTTTCTTGAACAGCGAGCGCGATACCGCTCCGGCCGGTGTCGGCATGTCGGTGCCTGGGCCCATGTCGTCGATCGAGGGCTTGGCGAACAGTGGCTTCTTTACCGGCACGGCGCCGTCGGCGCCCATTTCGTCGAGCGCCGGCTTGCGGAAGAGGTTGGACCGGGCAGCCCTGGCCGCCTCTTCGGCGGCACGTGCCTCATCGAACTTGCGGAACCGCTCCTGTTCCTCAGCCGTACGGTGCTTGGCCACGCCCTTGTTGTGCTTGCCCTTCTCGCGGCCCGAAACCGGGCTTTCCATGTCGGCATATTTGGCCAGCGGGTCTTCCGAGATGGACAGTTCCATCTCGCGCAGCCGCTTGATCTCGTCACGGATGCGGGCGGCCTTCTCGAAGTCGAGATTGGCGGCGGCGTCGCGCATCTGCTTTTCCATGGCGTCGAGATGAGCCTTGAGATTGTTGCCCATCATCGCACCGGCGCCGTCGGTGAACTGCGAGATATCGGCGCGGACATGGTCCTTCTCGTAGACCGAGTCCAGAATGTCGGAGATGCGCGACTTCACCGATTCCGGGGTGATGCCGTTGGCCGCGTTCCATTCCATCTGCTTTTCGCGGCGGCGGTTGGTCTCGGCCATCGCCCGCTCCATCGAGCCGGTGACCTGGTCGGCATAGAGGATGACCTTGCCGTCGACGTTGCGGGCGGCGCGACCGATGGTCTGGATCAGCGACGTCTCGGAGCGCAGGAAGCCCTCCTTGTCGGCGTCGAGGATGGCGACGAAACCGCATTCGGGAATGTCGAGGCCTTCGCGCAGCAGGTTGATGCCGACCAGCACGTCGAAAGCGCCGAGGCGGAGATCGCGCAGAATCTCGATGCGCTCCAGCGTGTCGATGTCGGAGTGCATGTAGCGAACGCGCACGCCTTGCTCATGCAAATATTCGGTCAGGTCTTCGGCCATGCGCTTGGTCAAAACGGTGACCAGCGTGCGGTAGCCGGCGGCCGTGGTGTCGCGGATTTCGCCGACGACATCGTCGACCTGGCTTTTCGCCGGGCGGACTTCGACCGGCGGATCGATCAGGCCGGTCGGGCGGATGACCTGCTCGGCGAACACGCCGCCGGCCTGTTCCATCTCCCAGGCGCCGGGTGTCGCAGAAACCGCGACCGAGAGCGGACGCATGGCGTCCCATTCCTCGAAGCGCAACGGGCGATTGTCCATGCAGGAGGGCAGGCGAAAACCATACTCCGCCAGTGTCGCCTTGCGCCGAAAGTCGCCACGATACATGCCGCCGATCTGCGGCACGGTGACGTGGCTTTCGTCGATGAAGACCAGCGCATCGTCAGGGATATATTCGAACAGGGTCGGCGGCGGATCGCCCGGCTGGCGTCCCGTGAGATAGCGCGAATAGTTCTCGATGCCGGCGCAGGAGCCGGTGGCTTCCAGCATCTCCAGATCGAAGCGGCAGCGCTGTTCGAGCCGCTGTGCCTCCAGCAGGCGGCCGGCGCGCTCGAGCTCGACCAGCCGGTGCTTGAGCTCCTCCTTGATCGACTTGATCGCCTGGTTCAGGGTCGGACGCGGCGTCACATAGTGCGAATTGGCGTAGATCTTGACGCTCTTCAGCTCGCCGGTCTTCTGGCCTGTGAGCGGATCGAATTCGGTGATCGCCTCGATCTCGTCGCCGAACATCGAGATGCGCCAGGCGCGGTCTTCAAGGTGAGCCGGGAAGATTTCGATCGTGTCGCCGCGCACGCGGAACGAGCCGCGCACGAAATTGATGTCCTGGCGCTTGTACTGCTGGGCGACGAGATCCGCGAGCAGAGCCCGCTGGTCGAGCCGGTCGCCGATCTGCATCTGGAAGGTCATCGCCGTGTAGGTCTCGACCGAGCCGATACCGTAGATGCAGGACACCGAGGCGACGATGATGACGTCGTCGCGCTCGAGCAGCGAACGCGTGGCCGAATGGCGCATCCGGTCGATCTGCTCGTTGATCGAGGATTCCTTCTCGATGAAGGTGTCGGTGCGCGGAACGTAGGCTTCCGGCTGGTAGTAGTCGTAGTAGGAGACGAAATACTCGACCGCATTGTCGGGGAAGAATTTCTTGAACTCGGAATAGAGCTGCGCGGCCAGCGTTTTGTTGGGCGCCAGGATCAAAGCAGGGCGCTGCGTCTGCTCGATCACCTTGGCCATGGTGAAGGTTTTGCCGGAGCCGGTGACGCCGAGCAGCACCTGAGTGCGATCATTGTTGTCGACGCCCTCGACAAGATCCTTGATGGCGGTCGGCTGGTCGCCGGCCGGCTCGAAATCCGACACCATCTTAATGGCGATGCCGCCTTCGGATTTTTCCGGGCGGGCAGGGCGGTGCGGCGTCCACAGCACGCCGTCCTTGTGCAGCGGGTTGCCGGATTCGATCAGCGCCGACAGCGCCGCGACCGTCGCGGTGACGCTGCCCGAGGCCATCGTCTCGGCGTCTTCCAGCGAGATGTCGAGACCGGCGACCGGGTTGAGGCCGGCGGCGGTGCGCTCGCGGGCCGTGGCCGCGCCGCCCATCGAGGTGCCGCGCGAACTGCGGCCGGGGGAGGTTGAGCGTTCCGGAATCTTCTTCGCCACCTTCGGCGGCTTGGCGCCGCCGGAACTACGCCCTTCCTTCTCGGCCTCCTGCTCTATCTGCTCGGCCCAATCCGCTATCGAGCCGCTCAGCGGCGTGCCGGTGAAGTCGGCCTGCGGCGCCTCTGCGAAGCCACCCTTGTGCAGAGGCTCCGAAGCATCGAGGAAATCGGTCAGCGGGCTGCGTCGCTTGGGCGGCGAAGCGCTGTTGTCACCCACCGTCGAGGGCGTCTTTTTATCAGAGAGTTTGGCCATGCCCTGAATATGGGCAGAGTCCGGCAAAATGGAAAGAGTGCAGTGGCACGGGGCCTGGAGGGAGCCGAAGCTCCTGACACAAGGGTGTCAGGAGCGCTGGCGCGCCGAACCGCTTCTCCTCAGTTAAACCATAGCGCGAAGGTCAAGAACCCACCGCCGCCGAACTGGCGCTGGATCTGGTCGAACTCGCCGCTGGTCACGATCTCACCGCTCTCGAGGTAGGGCGCGATGGCCGGGCCGGTAATCGACAGCACGAGGTCGAAAGGCTTCGGTTCTTCGAAGAAACGCTTCATGTTGATGCCCTGGCCGGTGCTGGCCGTGATGCGGAAATGCGGCAGCAGCTTGCGGCCTTCCAAAAGGTCTTCGGCCATGGTCAGAGTGGCGAGCCAGGCCTCGACCTGCTCCTCGCCGACTTCGAGCCCGGTGAGCGGGTTCTCGCCCTTCTGCTGCGGTCCCGGCAGCCATTCGCGGTCATTGTCGGTCTCGGCGCGGATCGCCTTCCAGTCCTGGCGCGACAGCCGGATCATTTCGAGCAGATGGCGGCGCGCCGCTTGACGTCGCTCGGGCTCGACCACCGGCCAATTGACGAGGTGAACCATGGAGATGAAATCGGCAATGCGCCATTCCGATGAGAAGATGCTGCTGCCCATGTCGCCGGCGGGAGGCACCAGAACGTCCTGCAGCGGCAGTTTGGCGCGCGGGAACAGCATGTGGAACGAGCCGTCGAACATGGTCCTGAAATCATGCGCCAGCCAGAAATCGGCCTGCGCCATCAGGAATTCGGCATAGCCCTGCAGCCAGAAACCGTCGGCCCGGTCGAAGCGGAATGTGAGCGAGGGAGCGGCGGCGTCCGACGAGATGCCGCCGCGCGACAGCGAGGCCATGATCGCGGCCATGCTTTCATCCGGCGCGATGGCACCGTCTTCGTTGAGATCGATGCCAGCATGGGTGAGGTCGACGACCATGCCGATATCGGCATCGGCGGGTACCGAGCCCAGAGTGGCCGCGGATGTCTCCAGCCGGTCGCGGAAGGCGACCAGAATGGCGCGGAACTGCTCATAGGTCAGCGGTTCGGGATCGGGATTGTCCGGAATTGGCAGCCGCATCAGCGGCAGCATGAAGGATTGCGGGCTTTCGAACCCGTGGCGGTGCAGACCGCCGGCGAGGATTTCCAGCGCGGTGAAGAATTCGCCGGCGCCGGCGGCATAGGCTGACGCCGGATCGCCTTTCGCTGCAGACTCAAGCGTTGTGAGCGCACGGTTGCGCTCGGTCACCGTTTTGGCCTCGAACAAAGCGGTTGCCGCTTCGGGCGCGGCGGCGCGGGCCGAAGATAGCGGCAGCAACAGGAGGAAGGCGGACGCCAGCAGGCCTGCAAAACGTGTCATCTCATCCCTCCACTATGCGATGCGCAGACATTACACGCATTTGGCGCCGTGTCTGCCGGCGGCAGTGTTTCAAGGACTGACGGTCGACACTTCCCGAGCAGACCGTCTACACAAGCTAACCGATTGGGCAAACGATTGGGCGTCGCGTGTCGAATTATCCGCTTTCCTACAAACTGTCATGGCTGCCGCGCTTCCTGAAACCGTCTCTCGGCGGCGATGTCAGGGATTTTGCACCGAGGGCGGCGACGACGATCATCGATCCGCCGCCGGGGCGGAAGGTGCGGCTGGCCTTTGTCGGCGATATTTCGGCGGTGGCCAACCGTAGTGCGCCGGAGTGCGATCCGGAAATCGCAAAGCTCTTGGGCTCAGCCGATCTGGTGATCGGCAATTGCGAAAGTCCGGTCGTCGAGCGGCCGAGCGTGGCGTTTGGCACGCGGCTTGGCACGCACCATGCGATGAGCGAGCGGTTTCTTGCCGCGGCGCTTGCCGCCGTAGGCATCGCGCGTGAAAAGCTCGTGCTGTCGCTGGCCAACAACCATGTGCTCGACCAGGGCGTCGCCGGTTTCGACGAGACCGTTGCGGCGTTGAAGCGGCTTGGAATCCGCACCATCGGCACCGCGAAAAAAGGACCGGTCGAGCAGGTCAAGGCCGGGCCGCTGACGATCGGCTTTGCCGCCTTCACACTGTGGCGCAATGGTGACGCCGGGCCATTCACCGAGCTTGTCTCGATGCAAGGCGATCCGGCGGCATGGCCGAGAGGCGCGGCCGACAAGAACATCGATCTCACCTGTGCGGTGCCGCACTGGGACTGGGAGTTCCGGCATTTTCCGCAGCCGCAAACGCAAACGCTGGCGAGGTTGCTGGCCGGTCACGGCGTCGGGCTGATTGCCGGGCACCACGCCCATGTCGTGCAGCCGGTGCAATGGGTCGGCAAGACGCTCGTGGCTTACGGGCTTGGCGACTTCCTCGGCACGGCGCTGGCGCGGCAGCCCTGGCCCGGCCGCATCGCCGGCATTTTCGTCGTCGATGTCAGCGCCGATCTCGGCATGCGCGGTGCGATCGCCGGGTACCGGATGCATCCCTTCATGCGGCTGCGCGCAGGCGGGCATGAGCGGCTGGTTCCGGTCGAGGCGCTGACTGGCCGGGTGAAGGGCAAGGTCCAGGCCAGGCTGAAGGCGATCTTTGGCGACTGACAACTTTCCCGTTATCATAGGTATAATAGGAATTTGCGAGGGGGCGATGGAAGCAGCTGAGTTCATGCCTGATGAAGCGGTGGTCGCCGGCATCAGGAAGAATATCGAGATCTATGAGGCTGGACGGGCTTCGGCCTGCCGCCAGGTGCGCTGGCGGGTGCCGGTGTTTCTGGGGCTGCTGCTGGTTTTTGTCGTGCTGGTGGCCTGGCTGTTCAACAAGGTCGCCGACTTGAACGAGCAATGGTTCTCGACGCCGCATGTGTTCCTCTATGCCGGCGGTTTCTTCGCGGCGCTGCTGCTGTACTTCCTGGCGATCAGGCCGGCGACGCGGCTGCAGCAATCGTTCCGTGACACGCTGCTGCCGATCATCTTCGGCTTCATCAGGGATGTGCGCTATCAGCACAGCGTGACGCCGAATTCCTTCGACCGGCTGCCGCGCGCCGTGGTCGGCGCCTTCAACCGGCAGAGCTTCGACGACATCGTATCAGGCCGCTACGAGGATTTTCCGTTCGAGCTCTACGAGGCGGAGTTGCGCCAAGGGTCGGGCAAAGGCTCGTCGACGGTCTTCAAGGGCGTCATCGTTGCGTTCGAGACGATCGCGCCGTTCCCCGGCATATTGGTCGCGACGCGCCGCAGCAACGCGGTGGTCGGTTTCTTCCGCGGCATCTTCGCCGGCAAGATGCAGGAACTGTCCAGCGGCGATCCGCTGCTCGACGGCGACTACGAATTTCGCACCGACAATGTCGCCGCCGCGCAGCCGCTGGTGAGCGGCCGGTTGGCGCAGGCGCTGAAATGGCTGCACGAGACATGGCGCGATGATCCGGCGCGGGTGGCACTTAAAGGCAGCGATGGTTTCCTGCTCTTGCCGCAGCCGAAGAATTTCTTCGAACTGCCCGCCATTTCCGTGCCACTCGATTACACCAAGCACATCGCCCCGATGATCGCCGATATGGGCGCGATCCTGGCGACCGCGGCGCTGGTGCGCAAGATCGGCGCGACGGATGGCGAGGCGGCCGCAAGCTAGGCAGTTCCCGATTGCAACAAGCCGCCATTCATCCGGGTGCGGCTCTCGCGACAAGGCGGACAATATCGCCGAGCCTGCGCTGCTCCTCGGCGGATCTGGAGCGGCTGACCGCGAGATTGACGACTACCAGTTCGGCTGCCGGCAAGACGCCGATCATCTGACCGAAACCGCCATGGGCGAAATAGCGAACCCTGGGCAAATCCGCATTGCGAAGAACGGTGGCTTCGGACTGGGCTTCGCCATCACGGCCGGTCGTCCACCACATGTAACCATAGCCGCTTCCGTCTGGAGTGATCGAATAAGCCTTTGTGCTGTCTTCGATCCACGCCCGCGGCACGATCTCCGTGCCGCGCCAGCTGCCTTTGCGCAGGTACAGAAGGCCGAATCGGGCAAGATCGCGCGCGGTCATGCGAAAATGATAGGCGGGGTGCTCCGATTCGGGGCCGCGCAAATACGCGCCGTCGTCAGGGTGAAAATCCTGCATGCCGAGCGGGACGGCGATGTCGGCATGGAAGCCGTCAAAAACGGAGCGGCCGGTTGCCCTCTCATAGATGGTGCCAAGGGCGTTGAAGTCCCAATTGTTGTAATACCAGTGGCTGTCCCTGGGGTGGCTGCCGCGGACGGGCCGGTCGGCTTTCATCTGTTCGGATTCGGCGAGCGCCGGGTGGTAAATCCCGGACCGAGCCTTGATGAGATCGCCGACTGTTGCCTGCTTTTCGGCTTCGCTCAACGACGGCGCGACATCATCGATGCCGAGCTCGCCCAGCGTGTTGTCCAGACGAATGCGTCCGCGCTTGACCTCGATGCCGATTAGAGCGCTCAGCAGGCTTTTGCGGACCGAGCGGATGACGACTTTTTTCGAGGCCGAACCGCTGGATGCGACGACAGATCCGCGATGGATGGCCACAGACGCTATCGAACCAAATTGCCGTGCCGCTGCTTTCGCCTCGGCGAGGAGATCGACGTTCCATCCGGCATCGGCCGCCGATACGACGTTCCATTTTTCGCCGGGATATTCAGCCCCTTTCATGTCGCCGCGCCTCAGCAGTCGAAGCCGTAGTTCTGGCGATAATATTCGACGTCTTCTTGCGCCATCGTCTTGAACATCACGCAGACGGTGAAGCTGCCGACCTGGCGACCGTTTCTGGTGTAGCCCCAGTCGGAAATATCGTCCCGGTTAAATTCGAGTTCCTGGCCGGCCACGACATTGTGCACCGCTTGCGGCTCATTGGCCAATGTTCCTGCAAAGCCGGTCGCGGTCTTGTGGAAGGGGATGATCCAGAAATGCTCCGAGGCGTCTCCGTCCCTGACCTCGACTTTCAATTTGTAGCTGGTTGTCCCGGCTGGCGGCGCATCCGACAAGGACAGGAATTCATCGAGGCTGGCGCGCGCCTGCGCAATGGCCGCCGCCATGTCCGGATCGTCCCTGGCGACGCCTACAACCTTGTCGCCGCCCTGGCCGGAATCCTGCGCACCGGCCGGAATCGGCGCCAACGCCAGCACCAGGGACAGCATGGTTCGAACTGCATGCTTCATGAAATGGCGCTCCTGCGTGTCGATGCTGACACCATCATGCATCTATCTGGAGTTTTCCACGGCAGTGCGACAGCGTGGTACGGTCCGACCGGCAGGCCGCTCACAACCCGCTCGGCACCAGGCCTGCCAGCCAGTTCGCGGACCGCTTGGCCATGCCGACCGTTGCCGACGCGACGCGGCCGAGATCTGTCTTCACCACGGCGTAGCCGTTCCTGGTGCGGTAGAGCACGCCTGTTCCGCCATCGACCACTTGCTCGTAGGCGACCGGCCGTGCCGCTGCTGCCTCCATGGCCGTCGTCGGGGAGCCGACGGAAACGCTCGACCGATGGCTCAGTTCCGGCGGCAACGGGGTTTGGACATTCCGGCTGGCCGGCTTCAGTTCCGGGCGGGATGCGGCCGCCGCCAGTTGCGAAGAAGACGCCGACCCCTTGCTGCGGCATATGCCGGAGACCAGCGGATAGTCGAAGTTCTTCTGGTGCAGCATCTGGCTTTTCATCGCCGCTTCGCAGTCGGCGATGGTCGCCCACTTCGCCGGCGTCTCGCCGATATATTCGCAAAGCTTGGCGTCGCAGTCGCAGCCGACAATGGTCATGGCGACAAGGGCGGTCTTGAGCACGGTCTTGTCCTTCGGATTGCCCCCCGGCAGCCAGTCCTTCCATCGCGCGCGAACAAGGCGGGATTTTGGCCGCGATCACGCGATGAGCCGGGGGATGCGTTTTTGGGTACCGCTCACTACAGGTGGATTTCGAGACACCCGGTAGCAATAGGGCGGGGGCGTGATGCATTTGCAGTAAGAAGCCTGAATAAATCTTGTCGGCTATGGCCGCGACAACTGTTTCTTGGCCCGGTTTTCTACTACGATACTCACGGGGCGATACAACAATATAGGAGGGGTTTGTCATGGGAAGAATTGTCCGGTCCGCCGAGCCTGTGCCGAAAAGGGAATCAACGCTCGAGGGTATTCCAGGCGATGCTCCGCTCGGCGTCGACGATGACAAGCAAGAAGATCAAGGATCGAAAGGCGGCGATGGCTATCTCGACCGGGTGGCGAAGTACGTGCCTGCCGAAGTCGTGGCATTTTTCATCTTCGTCAACTCCATCCTGGTCAATGCCACTGAGCAGCCGGTTGCCAAGGCGTTGACCGATGCGGTGGCGGAAGAGACCAAAGGCAATCCGGGGGACATTCCGGGTAAGGTGCAGGCAGCCATCTATAAGATTGAAATGGCCGGTATCAGCGTCTGGACCATTTCATGGATCATGTTGATCGTCGCGCTGGCGATGACGCCGGTGTATCTGAAATCGGTCAGCGATTCAGCCGACAATGCGGAGGCTCCGGGAGCCAACATCGTCATGTCGATGCTCGCCTTCCCATTCTGGGCCTATGCCGTAAACGCGCTGGCCCTCAGGCCATGGCATGACGGTGCGCTGGCCAGCATCATGCTCGCCACCTTCACGCTCATCAGCGGCGCCATACGGCCGGAATATATAAACGCTGGCCTCAATTTGATCCCGGGCATCGGCCCGAAGAAGTAGCTTGGCCCGCCGGGCAGGCCGCGGTGCAGGGCGCGGCTTCAGTTGTAGACGCGCTCCAGCCTCGCGCCTGCTTCGAACAGCGCCGGCAGCACGATGTGCAGCTTGCGCACGGCGACGATCAGCCCGGTGCGACGGGTGGCCGGATCGATCGGAACGGTTGGCTGAACAGCGCCCGGGCGCCTTCGGGCGGAGCGAAGTCTGCCGCCGAAAGCACGGTGAGCATGATCGCGTCGTTGCCACCGATCTCGACGAAGGACACGCCTCTGTCGATCAGGCGCGGGATCATGTCGGTGAATTGCTGACCGCGCCTGGTGATGAAGATGGTGCCGTCAGCGCCGAAATCGCGTTCCAGCAAAGTATCGGCTTCTTACGCGTCGCTTCGCCGACCGGACCCTTGGCCCAAAGACAGTCGGCGCCGGGATTTCTCCCAGCGCCTCCCTGTCAGATCAGGACACGGTCGCGGCAGCAACTTCCGCAAAGTCGTCGCGCCATGCCGGCCTTGATTTTGACGGTCCTGCCAGTCACCGCCCGAGGGCAGTGCCCGTTCCAGACCACGCCGTTCTCCACCCTTGCGAGCTTCGTTCGGCGCGCCATCGAAGGTTTTCGCCGTCCTTCATGGCAGCATCGGTCCGCCGTTGGCGTTCGCACGCTTTCCGCGGCCCCGTAGGTCTCGGCATCCGTCCCTCGAACAGGCAAGCCTGCTCTCGCTTCGGGCCGTACGGGCCTCAGGAAATCCGCCTTTTCGCTTTGCCTTTCGGCGTGGCGATCGGTAGCCGCCTGAGATGGGCTAAACTTACGCCGGGTAAGGGTTTTGGGGAATGGGCGTGAGCCTGTGGATAACGGGATTATCGGGGATCGTTTGCCACAAAGCTCGGAATTTCGACTCCAGCTGCATTAGACAGCCCGCCCGCTTTTTGGCGCCTGATCGGCTGTGCCCCTTGCTCCGCCGGCTGGCGCGGGCTTCAATGCCGGCAAAGCATCGAGCCTATCGGCTCGGTGCGGGGAGGGTACGCATTGAAAGTCGGGGTGGTGCTCAATCCGATTGCCGGCGGCGGCCGGCTGAAACGGCATTGGCCGGAGGTGGCTGCGTCGCTGAAAAAGCATTTCGGCGAATTCGAGCTGCGCGAGACGCAGGCCGAGGGCGACGCCGAAAGGCTGGCGCTCGACCTCGCGGCAAGCGGCTTCGAGCTGGTGATCGCGGCCGGCGGCGACGGCACCGCCAGCGAGGTGGCCGACGGATTGCTGCAGGCATTCGATGAGAGCGGCCGGACAACCGAACTTGGCTTGCTGCCTTGCGGCACCGGCATCGATTTCGCGCGCGGGCTCGGGCTGCCGAAAGAGGTGGATGCGGTGCTGAAGCGGATCGCCGAAGCCAAGGCGCGCAAGGTCGATGCCGGGCGCATCTGCTACATCGACGACCATGGCGCGCTGGCCAGCCGGCACTTCATCAATATCGCCAGCCTCGGCCTGTCCGGCGCCACGGACCGTGCGGTCAATGCCGACAAGCGCAAGGGCAGGATGTCGGCCAAGGCGCTGTTTTTCTGGCGCACCGTGGTCGAGTTCATCCGCTACCGCTTCCAGGATGTCCGGATCACCGTCGACGATGGCACCCCGGTCGAGGCGCGCATGGCGCTGGTGGCGGTCGCCAACGGAAAGTTCTTCGGCGGCGGCATGATGATCGCCCCGGACGCCGAACTCGCCGACGGCCAGTTCGACATCGTCATCCTGCGCGCGGCTGGCAAGCTGAAGCTGATCTGGGATATTCGGCTGCTCTATGGCGGCCGGCACCGCAACCATCCGGCCATCACCATATTGCGTGGCCGGAAAGTGGTGGTCGAACCTATCGGCGATGTCGAGAAGAACGGCGCGCTGGTCGACATAGATGGCGAGTCGCCGGGGCGTATACCCGCGACGTTTGAGATCCTGCCCGGAGCGCTGACGCTGAGATATTGAATCAAGGCGTTGAGGGATTGATTCAGGTGGTTTGAGCGGCGATTCCGGCGAACCGGCCAAGAGCCTGAAATCGCAGGACATATTTACCCGGCTTAGCTTTCCAGCTTGGCTGGGAAACCGGGCGCGCGCAGATCCATGTCGACGGCATCCTCGAGCAGTTTGACGATCTGGGTCGACCAGGCGCCGCCGCCATATTCCTGTTTGCCCATCAGGAAAATCTCACTCACAAGCGGCGCCAGTTGGAGTGGCAGTCTGAACTCCCTGCCCATCGCAAGCGCAAAGCCGAGGTCCTTCAGTGCCAGGTCCATGGTGAAGCCAATGTCGTAGGAGCCGTTGAGGATGAGCTGGCTTTCGGTCTCATGGACGAAGCTGTTGCCGGAGGAGGCGACGATGGCGTGGTAGGATTGCGCGAGGTCGAGGCCGCCTTGCTTGGCCAACATCAGCGCCTCGCCGGCGGCGACGAGATGGATGAAGGCCAGCATGTTGGTGATCACCTTGATCACCGCCGCGGAGCCGACCGGACCCATCAGGAACGACTTTGCGCACATCGCTTCGATGGCCGGACGATGGCGCTCGTAAAGCGCAGCATCGCCGCCGACAAGCGCGGTGATCTTTCCGACCGCGGCCAGATGCACGCCGCCGGTGACCGGGCACTCCAGCGTCTCGATGCCTTTGGCCGCGGCGAGGGCGGCGAGGCGCAGGATCTCGTCGCGGCCGTTGGTCGACATCTCGATCCAGGAGCCGCCCCTGGGCAGACCCTCGAGCAGGCCGCCGGCATTCGCCAGCACCGCTTCGCTGACCTTGGGCGAGGGCAGGCAAGTAATGGCATTGCCGGCCTGTGCCGCCGCTTCGGCCGGGCTGGTCGCGGCCGTGGCGCCGAGCGCCACGAGGCGCTCGACGGCGGCGGGGTCGCGGTCGAAGACGATGACGACAAAACCGTTGCGCAACAGGCTGGCGGCAAGGTTGCCGCCGAGATGGCCAAGGCCGATGAAGGCGTAGCGTTCGCTCACGGCATCAGCGGCGTTTGCATCATCTGCAAATGCAGGTCCTTGCCGGTGTAGGGATGCGCCTCGCAGACCGCTTCGTCCAGCTCGACGCCGAGGCCCGGCTCCTTCGATGGAATGACATTGCCGTCCTGCCATTCGATCTTCTTCTTGAGCAGTGTCGCGTGGAAGCCGTCCCACTGCTTCAGCGATTCCAGGATGAGGAAATTGGGCAGCGTCACCGCCAGCTGGATGTTGGCGGCGCCAACGATCGGCCCACAATAGCAGTGCGGCGCGATTTGGATGTGGTATGCCTCGGCCATGGCGGCGATCTTCTTGGTTTCGAGAATGCCGCCGGAACGGCCAAGGTCCGGTTGCAGGATGGTGGCGGCGCGGTTCTCGATGATTCGGGCGAATTCGAACTTGGTCGTCAACCGCTCGCCGGTGGCGATCGGGATCGACGTGCCTCGCGCCACCTGAGCCATCACTTCGGGCATGTCCGGCGGCACCGGCTCTTCGAACCACAAGGGATCGTAGGGCTCGATGGCGCGTGCCATGCGCAGCGCACCCGACGCGGTGAACTGGCCATGCGTGCCGAACAGAATATCGGCGCGGGTGCCGACGGCTTCGCGGATCGCCTTGACCATGCGGGTGGAGACATCGATGTCGATCAGGCGCGGCTGGTGGCCGTCGAAGGCGGTGTAGGGGCCTGCCGGGTCGAGCTTGACGGCGTTGAACCCCTGCTCGACATATTCGAGCGCGCAGGCGGCCGCCAATTCGGGGTCATTGTAGACGTTCCGGCCGTCCGGCGCGTCCTCCGAATGGACGCTGCCGGTGTGCGGATAGAGATAGGTGTAGGAGCGCAGCGTCTCGTGCACCTGGCCGCCGAGCAGTTTGTAGACCGGCTTGTCGGCTTCCTTGCCGACAATGTCCCAGCAGGCCATTTCCAGCGCCGAGAAACAGCCCATGCCGGTAACGTCGGGGCGCTGGGTAAATCCTGAGGAATAGGCGCGGCGGAAGAAGGTCTCGATGTCATGCGGATCGTGGCCGATCAGGTAACGCTCGGCCATGTCCTCGACCAGCTTCGCTGTTATGTGAGCCGAGAAGGTGGCGTTGTAGGCCTCGCCGTAACCGACGACGCCGCCATCGGTGGTCAGCTTGACGAAGATGAAATACTTGCCGCCGATGCCCGGCGGCGGATTGCCGACTACCCAGGTCTTGACGTCGGTGATCTTCATTTTTGGTCCTCCAGAACCAGTTCGGCGCCCTTCCATCCGGTCATGACCGAGGCGGCGTTGGTGTTGCCGGTGATGTTGGCGGGAAATATCGAGGCGTCTATGACGCGCAGACCTTCGAGCCCGTGCACTTTCAGGCGCGGGTCGACGACGGCGGCCCCGGCGTCCGGCCCCATGCGGCAGGTCGAGACCGGGTGATAGACGGTGCCTGAGCGCTTCCTGAAATCCTGGATCAGGTCAGCATCCGACTGGATCGATGGGCCCGGCAAAACCTCCTCAGTGATGATCTCGGCCATGGCGGGCATCGAGGCTATCTTGCGCACGAACTTCACCGCCGCCAGCATCTCGTCGACATCGGCGTTGGTGGAATAGGCGTTGGCGAAGATCCTGGGATAATCACGCGGATTGCTGGAGCGGATCATGATCTCGCCGCGGCTGGACGGGCGGCAGTTGGAGAGGCCGATGGAAAAGCCCGGCCACGGATCTGGCGTCAGGATCGGGCGCTCGCCGCTCTTCGGGATGACGGTCGAGAAAGCCTGGAAATAAAGCTGCATGTTGGGGCGCGAAAACGCCGGGTCGGTGCGGAAGAAACCGCCGCCATGGTTCATCGACAGCGACAGCGGGCCGGAACGGGTCAGGATATACTGCATGCCGACCAGCAGCTTGCCCCACCAGGGCCGCAGGATTTGGTTGAGCGTCGGCACGTTTCCCTTGAAGGCATAGTTGATGCCGACATGGTCCTGCAGATGCGCGCCGACATTTTCGTTGGCGTGGACGACCGGGATGCCAAGCCCCTTGAGCAGTGACGAGGGGCCGACGCCGGACAGTTGCAAGAGCTGCGGCGAGTTGATCGAGCCGGCGGACAGGATGACTTCGCGGCCGGCCCGCGCCGTCTTGGTCTCGCCGTTCTGCAGATATTCGATGCCGACAGCTCGCTTGCCCTCGAACAGGATTCTGCTCGCCAGCGCATTGGCTTCGACGCGCACATTCGCGCGCTTCATCGCCGGGCGCAGGAAGGCGCGCGCGGCCGACATGCGGCGGCCATTCCTGGTCGAGATCTGGTAGACGCCGACGCCTTCCTGGGCGGCGCCGTTGAAGTCAGGGTTGAGCGGCAGCCCAGCCTGCTGGCCGGCTGCGAGGTAGCGCCTGGTCAGCGGATGGACGGCGTTCGTCGTGTCGGTGATATGCAGCGGCCCGCCGGTGCCGCGCCATCTGTCGGCGCCGGCCTCATTGTCCTCAAGCGCCTTGAAGCCCGGCAACAGATCGTCATAGCCCCAACCGGGATTTCCGGCATCGCGCCAGTCGTCAAAGTCCTCGCGCGCGCCACGGATCCAGACCATGGCGTTGATCGAGCTGGAGCCGCCAAGCAGCTTGCCGCGCGGCCAATGGTCGACATTGCCGGCAAGGCCGGGGTCCGGCTCGGGCTTGTAGTTCCAGTTGACCGCGGGGTCGAAGAAAGTCTTGCCGTAGCCAAGCGGCATCTGGACATAGAAGCGGCGGTCGCTGCCGCCGGCTTCCAGCACCAGCACGGAGTAACGGCCGGAAGCCGACAGCCTGTCGGCGAGAACCGAGCCGGCTGAGCCGGAGCCGACGATGATGAAGTCATAAGTCTGCATGATTGGTGTTGGCGGCTCCGCAAAACTGAGCGCAGCCTATCCGCGACGGCTTGGCCGCGCCCCTGCGGCTTCCGGCATGGCTTGTGAAAAAAGCGACCGTGAGACGCCTGGTCGGAAAAGCCACCATGGAACCGACATTGCGCCGGGAGCCTCGCCCGTCGCGTTGACCTCTTGGGTCCATGACGCTACGGGATCAAGGGCTATCGCTTCAGGGGAATCTCGGATGGTGCATTACGCGGACGGACGGCCGATCGGCGATCTGACCTTGCGTACGCTCGCCATGCCGGCCGATGCAAATGCGGCCGGCGACATCTTTGGCGGCTGGGTGATGGCGCAGATGGATCTTGCCTGCGGCATCCGTGCGGCCGAGCGGGCCAAGGGTCGCGTGGTGACGGCGGCTGTCAAGGAAATGTCCTTCGCCAAGGCGATGAAGATCGGCGACACGCTGTGCATCTACACCCATGTCGAGCGCGTCGGCCGCACCTCCATGACGCTCAAGGTCGAGGCCTGGGCGCAACGCTACCTCTCCGACCTGATGGAGAAGGTCACCCACGCCGATTTCGTCATGGTGGCGCTGGATAGCGACGGCAAGCCGAAGCCGATTCCAACCGAAAGTTGACATCGTCGATTCTGCCAAGCTTGCGCTTATGTAACATCCCCCGCGCGGGCGATGCGCTGCGCGACATCCAATGGTTGCCTTCACATCCGATTCTGCGGGCGGCGGAGGGAAGACAATGCGTCAACACATGCTGAACGGCTGGCTCGTGGCGGCCCTCGTCGCGGTGATCTGCCTGCTTGGCACGACCGCTTATACCGAGATCAGGAAAGAGCTTCCAAGCGTTGCCTGCACGCACGACCGGACCGTTGGCAACGAGCGGACCGCCCAGCGGTCTGCAAGGGTAGAGACGTGCGGCGCAGTGTGTTGCAGCAACCCTGCGTCAAAGGCCTGAGGGCCCGTCAGCGGAAGACCTCGTCAGCCTCAAAATGATGATGCGCCGGCGAACGAAACGCTGCAGCTATGTCGCGATGGCGTGACCAACGATGCAAGGGCGGATCCAGTTAAACCCGGGTACGCGTCGTCGACGGCAAAATCCGTAAACTATTGCTGGGCAACGGTTTTCAGGCGTGCACGCCATCGAATCTTTCACGCGCCGCCTGGACCCGCGAGGTGTTCTTCCGCGCCCATTCGCCGAGCGCGCCGACCGGCACCAGCAGCTCATGGCCGAGCTCCGTCAGCTCATAGTCGACGCGTGGCGGGATGGTCGGGAACACGGTTCGGGTGACGAAGCCGTCGCGCTCAAGACCGCGCAAGGTGGTGGTCAGCATCTTCTGCGAAATGCCGCCGACAGCGGCGCGCAACTCATTGAAACGCAGCGGTCCGCCGCCCAGCTTGCCGACGACCAGAACGGTCCATTTGTCGCCGACGCGCTGCAGGATTTCCGAGACGGCGCGGCAGTCTTCGGTGTTGTGCGGGTGCCTCAGTAACATAACGGTGCCTCCTTGCGCTGCCATTTGTCAGTATCTCATATAGCGCCGGTATCCAAACGATACCAGCTTTTGCATATATGGAGAGCCCCATGTCCAAGCCCAAAATCGCCATCGTCGTCGGTTCGACACGCGCCGCGCGTTTCGCCGATGTGCCCGCCCAGTGGATCGCCAAGATCGCGAAATCTCATGCCGACATCGACGTCGAGACCGTCGACCTGCGCGACTGGCCGCTGCCCTTCTTCGACGAGGTCGCCTCGTCCGCCTGGGCGCCGTCGCAGAACGAAGTTGCCCAGCGCTGGCAAAAGAAGGTCGCCGAGTTCGACGGCTTCATCTTCACCGCCGCCGAATACAATCATGGCCCGACGGCCGTGCTGAAGAACGCCATCGATTACGCCGCCAATGAATGGAACAAGAAGCCGGCCGGTTTCGTCGGCTATGGCAGCGTCGGCGGCTCGCGCGCTGTCGAACATTTGCGTCTTGCCGCGGTCGAATTGCAGATGGCGCCGGTCAAATCCGCCGTTCACATTGCCTGGAGCGATTTCCTGGCGGTGCGCCAGGGCGAGAAGAAGCTCGAGGAGATCGAGCATCTGAACCAGGCTGCCACGGCGCTGGTCAACGACGTTGCCTGGTGGGCCCGCGTGCTCAAGGCAGCGCGTCAGGCCGACGCGATTGCCGGCGAAGCCCAGGCGGCCTGAGCCTTATCCTCCCAAGGATCGATGATTTTTCCAAAGGGCGGCGTTTGCGCCGCCCTTTTTCATTCACGTGAAGAGGCGCTCTCGGCTCCCTTGGCCGGATGGTGGAGTCGGACCGGCAAGGTCGCGCTGATGCCTTGACGATCCCGCGCGAAGGATCGCCGCCTGTCACAGCCACCCGCTGGAAAACCCGGCCCGGCGCAGTCCTGTGGTGATGGCCGGCACGCGGCGCATCAATCGCCACAGGAAGTCGGACCGGTAGTTCTCGATCATCAGGGCGATCGGCCCCTGG
Source organism: Mesorhizobium sp. P160219 (assembly GCF_057786095.1). NCBI lineage: Bacteria > Pseudomonadati > Pseudomonadota > Alphaproteobacteria > Hyphomicrobiales > Phyllobacteriaceae > Mesorhizobium > Mesorhizobium sp. P160219. The sequence continues at coordinate 5,916,795 of NZ_JBYNWG010000001.1, read as the reverse complement.
TTGATGCCGACATGGTCCGGCGATACCCAACCGCAGGCGCGGCCGTCGTCGGCAGCGATCGTCGGGTTGAAGCTCGCGGTGAAGCCGTAAGGGTTGCCGTCGCGCAGGTCCATCTCGTGGAAATGGCGCAGCGCCGGCAGCACGATTTCCGGCGCAAAAGGCAAGGAGGCGATTGCCGCCCATGGCGACAGCGTGCCGTCATCGGGGCCAAACGGTGCGCCGCGGGCGAGATAACCGAAGAAGCGGCGTCCATCGGCTCGCCGCGCGATCGGACCTGGGCCGTCGCTGGCGGTGACGCCCCAGCAATTCTCGCCATAGCCCGCGAACCCCCTCGGATTGCGGATTGCGTAATCGCGCTGCAGATACGTCGCCTGGCGGCTGTTTTCGAAATAGTCGCTGTCGTGACCCTGCATGAAAGCATCGCGGATGTCGCGAAAATCGATCCAGATATGCGAGAACTGGTGGATGAAAAGCGGGCCGGCATAGACCATCTCGCGGCCGTAGATTGTCTTCCACTTATAGGTGGACAGCCAGGCCGCGTAGCTCTCGGGCGGCAGCGAGTGGGTCGGCGAACCGAGACCCAGAACGTACAGGATCAGCGCCTCGTCAAATCCTTCCCAGCGGTAGCGCAGAAAGCCTTTTCCAGGCCGCCAGCCATGGGTGACGGTGGCGCCGCCGTTCTGCGCCCAGCGCCAGTCGGCACGGCGGTAGAGCGCATCGGCAAGCTTGCGGATTTCCAGTTCGAGCTCATCGTCCTCGTCGAAATAAGCGCCGGCAGCCAGAACACCGGCAAGCAGAAGTGCGGTATCGATCGTGGACAGTTCGCAATTCCAGACGCGGCGGCCGGTCTTCATGTCGAGGAAATGATAGTAGAAACCCTTGTAGCCGGTGGCATCGGGCTCCGGCCCGTGCGGGGCGTTCCAGAAGAAGCGAAGCGTGGCGAGCGTCCGCTCGATTGCGGCATCGCGCGTCATGAAACCGCGCTCGACACCGACGGGATAGGACGACAAAGCGAGCCCGACAGCGGCTATGCTGGCAGGCGACGTTGGCGTGTTGCGGTCGGCGACCAGGCCGTTGGCAGGGTTGGCCTCGTTGAGAAAATACTCGAAGGACAGGCGCTGGATATCTTGGAGAAGCTCGTCGTTTAGCGCGTGTTCGTTCGATGCATCCATGACAATCGATATAGAGGCTTTGGCTGCTTTTGCCATTCTTCCAGCGGATCAATCATGGGTGAGGGCAGGCTGGGGCCGATAGCGAAAGGCGCTGCCAACGCACCGAATTCAAATCGAGGGGCTGCGAAGATCGGTTGGACCGCCATATGCACGGCCCTGCCATCTGGCCTGTCCGTCCTCCCCTGATATATCCGGCTGCGATCCATCACATGAGCATGCCCCGTGAAGTCACCCAGCCTGTCAGGCGTCGTTTCCCCCATGACCCCGGTGCTGGTCTGTGCACTTGCGATCTTCCTTCTGTCCGCCATGGATGCGGCGATGAAAATCCTGGTCATCGCCGTCGGTGTCTACAACACGGTGCTGTGGCGAAGCATGCTTGCGAGCGTGGTCGCGGGCACGGCCTGGGCGGCGGGGCCGCGTTCCCTTCCCACGCCTTCCGTGCTGCGGCTACACGCGCTGCGCGCCGTGATCGTGGGCATCGTTCTGCTGTCGTTCTTCTGGGGCCTTGCCAGATTGCCGCTAGCGGATGGGATCGGGCTTAGTTTCGTCGCGCCGCTGTTCGCTCTCCTGCTGGCGGCGCTGCTTTTGGGCGAACGCATACAGCGCCAGGCGATCTGGGCGTCGCTGGCGGGCATCGCCGGCGTCGTCATCATCATGGCCGGACAGTTCGGGCAAGGGAACTATACCGGGGATGCCCTGCTTGGCACGGTGGCGGTGCTCGCATCGACGGTGTTCTACGCCTACAATCTGATCCTCTCGCGGCGGCAGGCGCTGGTGGCCAAACCAGTCGAGATCATGCTGTTCCAGAACCTGTGCGTTGCCGCCGTCCTTCTCCCCGCCGCTCCCTGGCTCGCGGTTGCCCTGCCGGGCAATCTCTTGCTTCCACTGGCCGGGGTGACGGCGCTGTCGCTCTCCGGCCAGTTCCTGATGAGCTGGTCCTACGCGCGGGCCGAAGCGCAATATCTAATCCCGACGGAGTATTCCGCCTTCATCTGGGCGATCGTGTTTGGCTGGCTGTTCTTCGACGAGGCGGCGACCTGGACCACGCTGGCTGGAGCGGCCCTGATCGTGGCCAGTTGCCTGATCGCCTCGCGCTCCAATCCGAAGCTTGCCGAACCGATCGAAGCCGCGGTCTGAGGGCGCTATTCGCTTTGACGGCAGAGCGTCAACGCACCACTTCGCGATGGCCGCTGGGCAGCCGGGTGGCGATCAGCTTGTCGATGCGGCGGCCGTCGAGGTCGACGACCTCGAAACGCCAGCCTTGCGCGTCGACGCATTCGCCGGTCGCCGGCAGATGGTGCATGTGCGACAGCACATAACCGGCGACGGTCTCGTAATCGCGATTTTCCGGCAGGTCGATACCGAGAACGTCAGCCATCTCGTCGGCTTGCATGTATCCCGCGAGCAGCCATGAGCCGTCCTCGCGCTTGACGGCGTTTTCCTCGTCGCCGGCGTCGGTATCGGCCCGGAAGACGCCGGTGATGGCCTCGAGAATGTCGGCAGGCGTGACGATCCCTTCGAAATGGCCGTATTCGTCATGCACCAGCGCCATCGGCACGTCGGATTCCTTCAGCTTCTGCAGCACATCCAGCGCGTCGGCCTGATCGTAGACGATGGGGGCGGCGCGCACATGCTTGCGCGGATCGAGTGCGCGGCCGGCAAGCAGGGCGGCCAGCACGTCGCGCGTCTGAACAACGCCAACCATGACGTCGACGCCGCCATCGCCGGCCGGCAGGCGCGAATGCTGGGTCTCCATCAAGAGCTTGCGGATGGCACCCTCATCGGACTGCAAATTGATCCAGTCGACCTCGGTGCGCGGCGTCATCACGGCGCGCACGGCGCGATCGCCGAGCCGCATGACGCCGGCGATCATGCGCCGCTCGTCAGATTCGATGGTGCCGTGGTGCTCGGCCTCGGCGACCAGCATCTTGATCTCTTCGTCGGTGACCTTCTCCTCGCTCTCGCCGCGCTGGCCAAGCAGCCACAATATGGCGCGGCCGGAAATGTCGAGCAGGAACACCAGCGGCGCGGAGACGGTGGCTAGGATGGTCATCGCAGGCGCCGCGCGGGCGGCAACACGCTCGGGATCGCGCAGCGCGATCTGCTTGGGCACCAGCTCGCCGACGATCAGCGAGAAATAGGTGATGATGGCGACGACGATCCCGACGCCGAGCGGGTCGGCGATGTTTTCGCGCATGCCGGTCGTGGCCAGGTACACCGAAAGCCTGTCGCCCAGCGTGGCGCCGGAGAAGGCGCCCGACAGCACGCCGACCAGAGTGATGCCGATCTGCACCGACGACAGGAATTTGCCGGGATTGGAGCCGAGCGTCAGCGCACGCCCGGCGCCATTGACGCCGCGGTCGATCATCGCCTTGAGCCGCGCCGGGCGCGACGACACGATGGCGAGCTCGGACATCGACAGAAGGCCGTTCACACAGATGAGGACGACCACGGTGGCGATTTCGACGTATAGCATCAGGGCTCAATAGCATTGCGGCGGGCCGCAGGAAAATAGTCCGCGATGATTTTTGGAAAATGACAGTGGTTCAGGGGAATTGCCTGAGCACCCCGACAACAGCCTTGCCGTCGGTGAAATAGGGATCGCCGCCGCCGTTGCGTCCGGTCCTGGTGGCGCCGATGCCCGGGATGTCGCTCACCGAGATCACCATGCCGGCCGCCGACAGGTCGTGGATCACGAGATCGCGCTCGGCGTCGATGTCAGGGGCGATATGGTGGGTGATGGCGCCGGTATCGTGGCTGAGACCAACGCCGCGGTCGAAGCTGGCCGAGCCCATCCAGAGCGTTCGGCCGTCGTCGCCGGTCGCATCGCTGCGCCAGAAGCGGACATGATGGCGCCGGTCGGCGCTGCCGCCGACCGGCTTTTCGAAGGCGAGATCCTGGGCGCGGCCTTCGAACAGCAGCCGGCTGACCGGGGCGTCAGGATAGGGATGATCGAACAGCACGCTCTCACCGATTTCGATCGCGGTCTTTAGCGTCACGCCATCGGCCGTATCCCATCCGGCCATGGCGAAGGCATGGATCATCTCTTTTTCGGTACCGACAAGGCCGATATTGATCGGGTCGCCCGGAATGCCTTGCGGCGTGTGTGTCACCATCTCGAAAGTCTGCGTGCGAAAGCCGCGGTCGCGAACCGTCCAGAATTCCGGCGCAGCGACATAGGCGAGGGCCAGCCAGACCGCCAGAAGAGCGGCGAGCCAGGTCAATGCGCGTCGTTGCAGGCTTCGTCGGCTCATGAAAGCGGCTCGATCCGTGCGGTATCTGTGCCTGACGGACCCCGGAAATCAATGGCCAGCGGCGAGCAGCCGTTCTATCGTCGGCCATCGTTTTTGCGGGGGGTGAGCAGGAATGGATAAGAAGCCGGTGGGTCGCAGCTCGATGGCATTGACCGCGGACCTTGTCGCAAGGGTCGAGCGTGTCGAACCGGATGCGGGTCCCGAGCCCGGAACAACCGAGCATACAGACGCGGAGTTCGATAGTCTTGTCGAGCAACTTCTGTCGGAGCATCGGCCTGAAGCGCTATGGGTCTTTGCCTACGGGTCGCTGATCTGGAACCCCGAATTTGCCCATGTCGAGCAGCGCCCGGCCACGGCGCCAGGATGGCACCGCTCGTTCTGCCTGACGCTGACCCGTTGGCGCGGAACCCGTGATTTGCCGGCGCTGATGCTGGCGCTCGATCGAGGCGGCAGCTGCAACGGCATCGTCTATCGGCTGCCCGCGGAAGACCATTTCGGGCAACTTGGCCAGTTGATGCGCCGCGAGATCGATGCCAACCCGCCGACTAACGTGCCATGCTGGATCAAGGTCAAGACCAAGGATGGGCCGTTGCGGGCCTTGGCTTTCGTCGCCGCGCCAGACGGCAGGGCCTATGCCGGCCGGCTGCCATTGGAGCAGGTTGCCGACACGCTGGCGCGGGCTGCCGGGCATTGGGGCTCGTCGGCTCAATACCTGTTCCGAACCGTCAGCAAGTTGGAAGAGAGCGGTATCCGCGACAGGAACCTTTGGCGCATCCAGGATCTGGTGGCCCAGCAAATCATCGCTTCCACCAGGAACGCCAATCCCGACTGATTTCTGAACGGTGAAACGCTTTAGCGGCAGGCGCGGTAGCCGCTTTTGCGGTTCTTGATGTCGAAATGGAAATGGTTGCGGTGATCGTAATTGTAGCCGGGACCGAGCACGGTGGCGAAATACTGGCAGCCGTCGGCACGCACATTGTTGAGGAAGCCGCGGGTGCGGAAGGCAAACAGGCCGGGCTTGCGCACGTCGATGTCGTCGCCGTTGTTGAGCTCGATGCTCATGACGTCGAGGGCGTTGCCCTTGCCGTGCTCGGACAGGACACCTTCGCCGGCGATGTTGCGGCAGGAATAGCTCGAGCCCTGGTGGATGGTCTTGACGCCCGAGAAATAGCGCCAGCGGGCGGAGGGAACCAGTTCGTTGCTGGTCCAGGCGGCGAAACTTGCGGCCATGTCGCAGGTCAATGTTGCGGCGGGCTTCATCTGGATGCCGCCGATGGCGGAGACCTTGACCGGCCAGTCTATGCCGCACTGTCCCTCGTGGATCGGCTGGACATCGGTGTAGACGACGCGAAGGCGCTTCAGCTCGCCACGGCAATCGGTTTCGCTGGCCGGCATCTGCTGCGGCTCCGACTCCGACATCGGCTCGTCGATGCGCGGATAGGCGGCAGTCATATAGGGATTGGACGGGACGAGCTTCTGCATGCCTTCATATTGCGGCACGGCCGCGGTCTGCGAGCCAACATCGACGGCCGGCTGCAGCGACAGCACGCTGCCCGTGTTGCAAGCTGAAACGGCGGCCAGCGCAAGACCGGCGGCCAGTATCGCTGTGCTTTTTGCCTTCGCGGCGGCGCGAAATATTGCGGCCATGGGCGGAATCCTGTCCTTGATCGGTGGGATTTTAACGATCAAGGGTAAAGGAAAACTCAGCGTCCGCGTTCATGCCTGCGGCCGAAATGCGGCAGCCAGACCATCACCGGCATGACGATCACTGGAGGGCCATCACTGGCAGAAAGTGCCACCATTCCGGCGCGGTTCGAGATCGAGATGGAAATGCAGGGAATGGTCCGGGTCCGCGCCCGGTCCAAGCACGGTCTTGAACGGTCCGCAGGCGGCCTTGCGCACCGCATTGAGGAATTTGCCGTCCTTCTCGGGCGGCGTTGGACCGACTTCGACCTTTCTGCCATCCGACAACGTGAAGCTGGCAATATCGAGCGCGTTGCCGAAGGCATGTTCCGACAGATGGCGCGTGCCGTTGCGCGGCCGGCAGACAAAGGCCGATGCCTGGTTGATCGATTTCAGGTCGGCGCCGAATTCGGCTTTCGCCGCAGGCTGGATGATTTCGGCGGCAAAGCGGGCTGCCGCCTCGGCCATCGGGCAGTTGAGTTCGGTCGCGGGGCCGATGGCGATGGATTTTCCGAGCGACTTCAGCACCAGGGGATAGGGGATCGAGCAGCCGATGTCGGGATTGCTTTCCGCCTTATGCTCCTCGAATTCGACACCAAGGGCCGTCAGCCGCTCGCGACAGGCGACTTCCGCCGCCGGCATTTTTGCATCGGGCACATCGGCCGAGCGCGCATCGGGCAGCATCTTCTTGTCGCCGGCATCGGGTTTTTCAGGTGGTTGCGGAGCAACGGCCAGCGGCTGAGCTTCAGGTTCCGAAGTGTCTGGCTTTTGTGTCGGAATCGGCACCGCGGCCGGCGGCTCGGGCTCGCTTTGCTTATCGGTCGACGGCTTCGGGGCTGACGGTCCGGGCCGCGCCTGCTTTTTAAAACGGGACTTTTCTTCGTTGAATCGATCGTCATTGGACCGGTTGGGCGCGCCAAGGGGGTTCGGACCTTCGGCCTTTTGCTTTTCGATCGGTGCCGCGCCGGTCTTCGGCGCCTCTGAAGGACGCGCCTCGGGCAGCGGGACAACGCGCGAGGGCTGCACCGGAACATCGGCGGGCGAGGGCTCTTTATCCGGGGTCTTTTGTTCCACCTGCTTTGGCGTGATGTGCCGCTGTGGCCTGGGCTTCTGGCGGTGTTTGCTGCGCGGCTTAGGATGCGAGTCGACCCGCGGTGAAAACAACTGCTCCAACCGCTGTGACAGCGGCGTGTAATGCTTCTTGCGCTGTTTGGCGTCGGCTTGCGTCAGCAGGGGCGTCAGCAGCAGAGCCGTGACGACCATGACTAGTGCAACCCTGCATGTTCGGGAAAGTACAACAGACCCCATCGTCCTCAACGGCGCGAACGCCCGGAGGTTGCCTGCGGCCCATCACGAACGGTAACGACGTCGTTACGCGCCAATCGCTTCCAGCCCTTCTTCCAGCCAGTCGGCCAAAAGCGGCATGCCGAGCAGGTATTTCGCCGTGCGCTTGTTGGCGCGGTCGCGCGCGGCGGCAACCGCATCGGACCATTCCGCTGCGTCATAGTCGCCGCGGCCGACCCAGGCCAGCGCGATCAACTCGGCCGCTTCGTCGACGTTGAGGTCGTTGATCAGCTCGCGCAGCTCTTCCTCGGTGAGGTCTTCCGCGCTTTCCTCCGCCAGACCGTCATGGTGGTGATTGGCATGTGATTCACCATCGAGCTCGACCTCATGCTCGGCACCGTCGGCATAGTCTTCGTTGACGGCAGCACTCAGTCCCTTTGCCTTGAGAATGAACAGGCGCACGGTGTCCGGGCCGATAGATAGCTCCCATTCCCGCTCACGGCGCTGTTGCACTCTCGGGGTACCCCCGCTGATCTTCCCGAATGATAGCTGATTTGCAGCGCGCGTCACGTCATGTTCTGATCCCTGGCTCCCGCCTTGACGGAATTCAGGTTAGGCACGGCCGCACAAATAGTTTCGGCGGCTGCGGGTTTCCGGGATGAAAAGTCTGCATCCCGGCGTTAGCTTTTCATTATCGTCATTTTCCCTCAAGATCGTCATTATCCCTCAAGGAGGCTTCGATGCATAAAAGAGTGTTGATCCAGGCGGCTGCGGCGGTTGTCGCGCTGCAGTTCTTTGCGGTTCCGGTGTTTGCGGCCGGCGGCGGTGGCGGTGGTACCGAGACCACCACCCAGTGCAAGAAGGGGCAGGTCTGGGACAAGAAAAAGCAGAAATGCGTCGCGCCGAAGTACGGCATGCTGGACGACGACAACATCTATGATGCTGGTCACGACATGGCCATGGCCGGGCGTTATGATGAGGCAATCGCCGTGCTCAGCCTTGCCGCCAACAAGCAGGATCCGCGCATCCTCAACTATCTCGGCTATTCGCATCGCCATTCCGGCCGTGTCACCGTCGGCCTCGGCTATTACGAGGAAGCGCTGCGCATCAACCCGGATTACACGCTGGTGCGCGAATATCTCGGCGAGGCCCATCTGCAGATCGGCGACCTGGCCGGCGCCCAGGAGCAGCTGGCCGAGATCGAGAAGCGGACCGGCAAAGGTTCCCGCGAATACGGCATGCTGGCCGAACAGATCTACCATTTCATGAGAAGCTGACCCCACCCCAACGGCTTCTCTGGGCCGGCTGCGAGCAATCGCAGCCGGTTTTTGTTGTCGCAACTGCAACACGCTGCACATGCCGTGACGGCAATTGCGCAAGTCGGCTCATGATTTTTCAAAGAGCCTGCTTTTTCAGCGTGAAAAACGCGCGAGGATCGCTATATTGGGGAAAATTGCGGTGAAACGGTTCCGTTAGCCCGAGGCTGCCGGACCCGTTTTCTTTTTATACCCATCGACAAGGCTTTCCCCGAAATGCGGGGGTGGCGGCAGGAAAGGTCAGGCATCATGAACAAGGTCCCGATGACAGGCGAGGGGTTCGCGTCATTGAAGGAAGAGCTGCGTTGGCGCCAGCAGGAGGAGCGGCCACGCATCATCGAGGCGATCTCCGAAGCGCGCTCGCATGGCGACCTGTCCGAAAATGCCGAATATCATGCCGCCAAAGAGGCGCAGAGCCTCAATGAGGGCCGTGTCAACGAACTGGAAGACTATATTGCTCGGGCCGAGGTGATCGACGTCACCAAGCTTAGCGGCGACAAGGTCAAGTTCGGCGCCACGGTGGTGCTGGTCGACGAGGACACCGAGGAAAAGAAGACCTACCAGATTGTCGGCGACCAGGAAGCGGACGTGAAATCGGGCCGTATCTCGATCTCATCGCCGATCGCGCGCGCGCTGATCGGCAAGGAAGTCGGCGACGCCATCGAGGTCAACGCGCCTGGCGGCGCCAGGGGTTATGAGATCGTCCAGGTGCAATTTATCTAGCACCTCAGATACTTCTGAAAGGCTCTAGGCTGGTGCTCGTGATTTGAGCGCCAGTTGCTTCTTAGCTTCCGCCACCACCTTCGCCGGCGTTAGGCGCTCCCCCGATGCGGCCAGCAACGTTGAGGCATATTGCCCGCGCGGGCCGGTCAAACCCGGCTCGGTCGCCAGGAACACCGCGACCGTCGGCAGGCCGAAGGCGCTGGCGAGGTGGGTCAGACCGGTGTCGGCGCCGATAACCAGCGTCGAGCGGCCAAGGATCGCGGCAATGTCTGCCAGCGGCGATCTCGGCACCACGATCGTTGACGGCACGGCTTTCGAGATCGCCTTGGCCACCGCCTTCTCACGCTCGTTCGACCAGGTGGTGACCGGCGTCATTCCGCTACCAACCAGCAGGCGAGCCGTTTCGATCCAGTCTTCGGCGGGCCATTTCTTGTCCTCGCGGCTGGTGCCGTGCAGCAGGAAGGCCGTCTTGCCGTCGATGCCGGCCAGGCCGCCGGGAGGCGGCACAATCCCGGATGCGAGCGCCGAAAGATCGGGCTCGTAGCCGAGCGCCAGCCCGAACAGCCGGCGCGTGCGTTCGATGGCGTGCAGGTTGCGCGGCACGGCGTATTTGCGCTGGTAAAACAACGTTGCCGAGGGCTCCCGCGCGCTTGCGCGGTCGAAACCTGCGATTGGTGCCGCTGCCTGTTTCGCAACCAGGGCCGATTTCAGCAGCCCCTGCGCATCGATGACGAGGTCGTACTCGCCTGCTTGCAGAGCGCGGCGCAAGCTTGTCGCCTCCCGCCATGTGCCGGCGTTGAACAGATGCTTGCGCCAGCGCCGGATGGCGACGGTATGGATCTTTGCTATCGCCGGATGCAGCGCGACGATGCCGGCAAAGGCCTCTTCGACGCACCAGTCGAAGGCGATATCGGGGCGCTTGCGGCGTGCATCTTCGACGGCGGGGAAGGTGTGGATGACGTCGCCCATCGAGGAGGTCTTGACGATCAACACCTTCATGCGGCGGCCGGGAGTTCCAGCAACCTGTCCGCCGCCGCTGCCACTCGGGCAACGTCCAGCGTCTTCAGGCAGTTGAGGTGGCCGAGCGGACAGACCTTCCGGTGGCAGGGCGAACAGGACAGATGCAACCAGATCAGTTCGCGCTGTTCAGCCAACGGCGGCGTGTTTTCCGGCGAGGTCGAACCGTAGACGGCAACGACCGGCGTGCCGACGGCGGCCGCGACATGCATCAGCCCGCTGTCGTTGGACACCGCCAGCCTGGCCGCGGCGATCAGGTCGATGGCGTCCTCCAGCCGTGTCTTTCCTGCCAGATCGACGACACCGGGCGCGAGTGCTGCGATCTCGGCGGTGACGTCGCGATCGTTCTTCGAGCCGAACAACGCGACCTTGAATCCTTTCGCCATCATCTCTCCGGCGAGGCCGGCATAGCTTTCGCTAGGCCAGCGTTTGGCCGGACCGAATTCGGCGCCGGGCATCATGGCGACGAATTTTCCCGGCTGCACTGTGAAGCGAGCGAGCAGTTCTTTCTGATTGCCGGCGTCGACGGTGAGCCGCGGCGGCCGGAAATGTCCGCCTTGGGCGAGGCCAAAATAGGCCTGCGCGGTGCGCCGTTTGACGGCATCGGGCAGCGGCACGATGTCGGTCAGCAGGCCGTAGCGCATTTCCCGGAGATTGCCGAAGCGGCGGGGGATGCGGGCAAAGAACGGGATCAGCGCCGATTTCCAGCTGCCCGGCAGGACGTAGGCCATGTCGTAGCGGCCGCGCAGCAGGCGGCCGAAGCGGCGGCGAATGGTGAATTCGAGCGCGCCCGGTTGCAGCGGGAAATCGATCTGCTGGCGAATCTCGGGCATGCGCTTGACCAGCGGGGCCGCCCAGGCCGGGGCCAGCACGTCGATGGCGGCGTTGGGATGGACGTCCTTCAGCGCTGAAAACAGGCACTGCGCCATGACCATATCGCCCACCCAGCGTGGGCCGATCACGAGGATCGTTGGGCTTTCAGCCATTCGACATAGTCTCTGACGCCGGTTTCCACTGTGCGGAATTGCCCATTATAGCCGGCTGCACGCAAACGGGACATATCAGCCTGGGTAAAACTCTGGTAGCTGCCCTTGAGGTGATCGGGGAATTCAATGAACTCGATCTCGCCCTTGCCCAGCGTATCGATCACGGTCTCGGCAATGGCGCGGAACGGCTGGGCGCGGCCGGTGCCGCAGTTGAAGATGCCGCTCGAGCCGCGCTTCCACAGCCACAGATTGACGTCGGCGACATCGCCGACGTGAATGAAGTCGCGGCTTTGTTCGCCGGGGCCGAAGCCGTCATGGGCGCCGAACAGCTTTGGGTTTTCGCCGCGCCCGACCTGATTGAACAGATGGAAGGCGACCGAGGCCATGGCGCCCTTGTGCGCCTCGCGCGGGCCATAGACGTTGAAGTAGCGCAGGCCGGCGACCTGCGAATGATCGGTGTCGAACACAGTGCGCCTGACATAGTCGTCGAATAGTTTCTTCGAATAGGCGTAGACGTTGAGCGGCCGCTCAAGTGCGGGGTCCTCGCGAAACTCCGAACCGCCGCCGTAGACGGAAGCCGAGGAGGCATAGAGGAACGGTATGCGCAGCGAAAGACAGCCATGCAGCAAGCGCTTTGAGAAGGCGTAGTTCACGTCCATCATGAACTTGCCGTTCCATTCCGTGGTGGTCGAGCAGGCGCCCTGGTGGAAGACGGCCTCGACGCGGCCTAGGTCGCCGGCTTCCAAGGTGGCCAAGAATTCGTCCTTGTCGAGATAGTCGGCTATCTGCAAATCGGCCAGGTTGGCGATCTTGTGGCCGTCGGTGAGGTCGTCGACGACGAGGATGTCATCATGGCCTTCGGCATTGAGTGCGGCGACGATGTTGGAGCCGATCATGCCGGCCCCGCCCGTGACGATGATCATGAAGGCCTCTGGTTGCTTGCGATTCCGGTCCTTATAAGGGAGGGCAGCCGGGCTGTCGATGAAGCACCACGACGCCATAGTGAGACCGCGAAGCGCCCGCTTTATTCGAGGCCCGCAAGCTAGGGGACAAAAAATGCCGTCGACCGAACTGCTCATTGCGTTTTTCGCCACCACGGCGATCTTTGCCTATATTCCAGGACCGGCCATGCTCTATGCCGCCGCGCAGACCATGGCGCGCGGGCGCTGGTCGGGGCTGACGGCGGCACTTGGCATCCATCTTGGCGGTTATTTCCATGTCTTTGCGGCTGCCGCCGGGCTGTCGGTGCTCTTCCATGCGGTGCCGCCGCTCTACATGGCGGTCAAGCTCATCGGCGCGCTCTATCTGATCTGGCTTGGCGTGTCCTTGTTCCGCAAGCGCGGGGACGGTGACAGGGCGCTGCCGGCGATCGAGCGCAAATCGGCGCGCCGCGCATTTTTCGAGAGCATCACCGTCGAAGTGCTCAATCCGAAGACGGCGATCTTCTTCATGGCGTTCCTGCCACAGTTCATCGATGCCTCGGCGGGGTTCCCGGTGTGGCTGCAATTCGTCGTGCTGGGCACCATCGTCAATTTAATGTTCTCTTCGGCAGATATTGTCTGCGTGTTGCTGGCAGGCATGGTGATCGCCCGGCTGAAGCGCTCCAGCCGTGCGCAGCGGATCATGCAGCGGGCGGGCGGGGCGGTGCTGGTCGGACTGGGCGTCCACGTCGCGCTGCAGAAGAGCTGACGGCCGCCCTGACGTTGCGCTGCGCGGATTTGCGGTATATCGGCTTCGCCATGAACGATCCGGCCCGTAAATTGACAATTTTCAGCGTGATTGAGGTCGGCCTTTCCCTCGCATTGCCAGTGACATGATCAAGCACAATCCGCCTTCGCCCGAACCTTTGCACCGCGCCATTGCCCGCTTTGGCGACGTTGCCGTGCTGGTGGTCGGCGACTTCATCCTCGACCGTTTCGTCAACGGCGTCATCGAGCGCATCTCGCCGGAAGCGCCGATCCCGGTGCTGCACGGGCGCGGCGAGACCTCGACGATGGGCGGCGCAGGCAACGTTGTCGCCAACATCGTCTCGCTGGGTGCCAGCGCTATTCCCATATCGGTGATCGGCACCGATGTGGCCGGCGACAATCTGGTGCGCATGCTGCGCGAACTCGGCGCCGATACGGCTGATATGGCGCAGGAGCGCGGTCGCATGACGTCGTCGAAGAGCCGCTTCAGCGCGCTCAATCAGCAGGTGCTGCGCTTCGATGAGGAAGAGATCAAGCCGCTCGACGACAAGGAACGGGCGGACCTGGTCCGGCATTTTCGCGCCGCACTCACGCGCGCCGACATCGTCATTCTGTCCGACTATGGCAAGGGCATCTTGCTCGACGGCGTCGCCGCCGACCTGATCGCCATCTGCCGCGAGGCGGGAAAACCGGTGCTGGTCGATCCCAAGGGCCGCGACTATGCGCGCTATGCCGGCGCGACCGCCATCACGCCCAACCGCAAGGAGCTTGGCGAAGCTGTCGGTCGCCCGGTTTTCGCCGACGACGAGATCGTCGCGGCGGCACGCCAGCTGATTTCGGCACATGGCTTCGACTTCGTCGTCGCCACCCGCAGCGAAAAGGGCATGAGCGTCGTCGGCGCGGATGAGGCGCGCCACATCGCCACCCAGGCGCGCGAAGTGTTCGACGTTTCGGGCGCCGGCGATACGGTCATCGCGAGCTTCGCGCTGGCTCTGGCCGCGGGCGCCGATCGCGTCATGGCCGCCTCCATCGCCAATGCCGCTGGCGGTGTGGTGGTGGGCAAACGCGGCACCGCGCGGCTGACCGTGGAGGAACTAACCGGCGCGCTGTTCCGCTCGCACGGCCCCACCGCCCACAAGGACGCCATCCTAGATGCCGCATCGGCCGCGCGCATGGTGGCGGCGTGGAAGGACGAGGGCCTGAGCGTCGGCTTCACCAATGGCTGCTTCGACATATTGCATGCCGGCCATGTCAGTCTTCTCCACGCGGCGCGCAGCCAGTGCGACCGGCTGGTGCTCGGCCTCAACAGCGATGCCTCGGTGCGTCGGCTGAAAGGCGCCGGGCGCCCGGTCAACGATCAGCATGATCGTGCCTGCGTGCTCGCCGCCCTGGCCTCGGTCGATGCGGTCGTGGTGTTCGAAGAGGATACGCCGCTGGCGCTGATCGAGGCGCTTCTGCCCGACATTCTGGTCAAGGGCGCCGACTACACGGTCGAAACCGTTGTCGGCGCCGATGTGGTGCAGAAGGCGGGCGGGCGCGTCGTCCTGGTCGACCTTGTCGCCGGCAAGAGCACCACCGGCACGATCGGCAAATTGCGCGCCGGCGGCGGTACCAACTGAGGGATTTCATGTCCGGACTGAATGACTATCTGGTCCGCTCGGCGGCCGCGATCACCGCGACAGTCGAGCGTGACCTGACCGCCGAGATGGAACGTGCTGTGAGTGCGGTCGTCGCCGCGCTTTCCTCGGGCAAGGCGCTGCTGGTCTGCGGCAATGGCGGCTCGGCCAGCGACGCCATCCACATTGCCACCGAACTGGTCGGCCGCTTCCTTAAGGAGCGCAAGGCCTACAATGTGATTGCGCTGCCGGCCAACGCGGGCATGCTGACCGCCTGGGGCAATGACTATGGCTTCGACACCGTGTTTTCGCGCCAGGTCGAGGCGCATGGCGCGCCCGGCGGCGTGCTGCTTGCCATCTCGACCAGCGGCAATTCGCCGAGCATTCTGGCTGCCGCCGAACAGGCTCGGATGATGGGCATGACGGTGGTCAGCCTCACCGGCGACAGCGGTGGCAAACTCAAGCCGCTCACCGACATACTGCTCAACGTGCCCTCGACCTCGACGCCGATCATCCAGCAGGGACATCTCTGCCTCTACCACTATCTCTGCGAGGTGGTGGAAGACCGTCTGTCGAATGGCTGACACCGGGGCCTACGGTCCATACCCGCTGGCTGAGCCCGGCCTGTGGGTTGAGCGGGTGGGTTCGCGGGTGTTTCCAGCCAACGCGCCGGCGCTGTTCCTCGACCGCGACGGCACCATCAATGTCGACACCGGCTATCCCGACGATCCAGCCAAAATGGCGCTGCGCGACAGCATCGTGCCGGTCATCGCCGCCGCCAACCGGGGCAACATCCCGGTGGTCATCGTCACCAACCAGTCAGGCGTCGCGCGCGGCTATTTCGGCTGGAAGGAATTTGCCGCGGTCAACGGCCGGGTTCTCAAGCTGCTTGCCGCCGGCGATGCCTTCGTCGACATGGTTCTGGCCTGCGCGTACCACGAGGCGGGCAGCGGTCCGCTGGCGGTCGCCGACCATCCGATGCGCAAGCCCAATCCGGGCATGCTGCTACAGTCCCGGCAGCGCCTCGGCCTCGATCTCAAACGCTCGCTGATCGTCGGCGACAATCCCGCGGATATGCAGGCCGGACAACGTGCCGGCCTGCCGCGCGGCTGGCTGGTGGATGGCGAGGGAAGTAATGAGCCGGGCTTCGAGGTTCTGCCGCTGCGCAACCCCGATGATCTGGAAGGGCTTTTGAGGGCTGTCGAGTCGCTCGGATCGAGACTGATTTAGCTTTCCGGATCTGTTGCGACGCAATCTCAATGGGTTAGCTTGAGCGTTTCACCGTTTCGCAGAAACGGCGAGCCGATCCATTTCTTTGCTTTGGCGCTATTCCCCAGGAAAGCACCACGCTGTTTTGCGGAAAAACTGCAGAGATCAGACATCATTCAAGCAAGAAATTTGCAGATGTCATTCCATCGAAGACGAGGGGAATTCATTGAAGAAAGCAATCTCTGTTGCCGTTGTCTTGTTGATATTGGCTGTGCTTTCAGCCGTGGGGTATGTCTGGCAAAAACACGGCGTGTATGGGCTCAATGCACTTCTTCGCCGCGGCGGAAGCTACTGGATCGCCGTTGCACCCGACTATGCGCGTCTCTCGCCTGCCATGCAGCTTGCGTTGAAATCGGAAATTCCTGATGTGACCGCTGGAGCCAGCTCATGGAATGAAACCGAGCCTGGATTCCAGGTCAGAGAAATCCCCGTCATGGCGGGCGACCGTGAAATTGACCGGCTCTATCTCAACCGTTTCGATCCAGCCAAATTCCGTTTCGTTGCCCGTAACGAGCCCAGTGGTGCCAAGGACATCGACCAGTGGGAAGCGGCACTCAATCCACAAGGCACAGGCGGCACCGTTCTGATCGTCAATGGCAGTTATTTCGGACTGAAGGGCGAAGCCGATACGCCCTTTGTCAGCATGGGTACGAGACTCGGGCCGGATGAATACGATGCCAAGGCCGGCGCCTGGGTCGTGAATGCCTCCGGCACGCATGTGGTCGATCTCAATTCACGTGACTGGCGCGCAATCACGGAGAATGCCGAAAACGCTATGGTTTCCTATCCATTGCTTGTCGGTGAGGACGGCCGCAACAATGTACGCGCCAAGAGCAACTGGTTGGCCAACCGCACCTTTATCGCGGAAGATCGTCAGGGCTGGATCATCGTCGGTTCGACCAAGGACGCTTTCTTCTCGCTGGACCGGCTAGCAAACTTCCTGTTGCAGACCGACCTCGATCTCAAGACGGCGCTAAACCTCGATGGCGGGCCTGTTGCCTGCCTCAGCGTCCGCTCCGGGAACTACCGGTTGAAACACTATGCCAAGTGGGAAGCCCAGGTCGCGGATGGCGACGTCTCACTGCTTCAAGCACCGCTAGATGTGCCCTGGGGATTGCCTGTTGTTCTCACGGTGGAGCGCAGGTAGCAGATCCTGCCCTTGGCAGGGTGGGTCAAAGTACTCCCGATTCCGTAGCTGAAACCGGATGGCATATTCAACCTTGGCCGCTCATGTTCACGCAATCTGACCCGGAATACCCTACGATTTCGGCGCCAGAATTCGCTTTCTGGCTCATATTCGTCGTCAACATAATTGTGATCGGCGCGGCGTTTCTCGCGTCAAAAAACATTTTCCGTCTCAAATGGTTGCCGCATATCATCACATTCGTCTGGCTTGCTTGCTCACCTATTTTGCTAGCCTTTTTTGCTTTGCCGGAGATGTCCCCTTGTGAGAGCCCCGGCCATGGCGACGGCTTCATTCTTTTGCCAGTTGTCGGAGAGGTAGCAGTGTGTCTGTTGGGGTATGTCTTGGTCGGCGTCGCACATGCTTTTTCGAAGTTAATCTCGCTTATCAGGCGCTGAACGCCACCAGCCCTTCGTCCTTGACGCGGCGGATGGTCAGCGCGGTGCGCACCGTGTCGACATTGGGGGCCGAGGCCAGTTCTTCAATGACGAAGGTCTGGAATGTGCCGAGATCGCTCGCCACGCAATGCAGCAGGAAGTCGGATTCGCCCGAGACCATCCAGGCGTCGCGCACGATCGGCCAGCCGCGAGTGCGCTCGGCGAAAGCTTTGAGCTCCGCGTCGGCTTGGTGATGCAGGCCGATCAGGCAGAAGGCGACGACATCCATGCCGAGCGCCGGCGCGTTGAGCAAGGCGCGATAGCCTCTGATGATGCCGGTTTCCTCCAGCCGCCGGACACGGCGCAGGCAGGGCGGGGCGGAAATGCCGACACGGCTCGACAGTTCGACATTGGTCATGCGCCCGTCGGCCTGAAGCTCGCGCAGAATCTTCCAGTCGATGGCGTCGAGGTCGGCTTTCAGGGGCATGGCGGTCTCGGCTTAGCGCAAGAATCTTTCGCGCTCTCGTCCTTAAACGACTTTTGTGTCGATGCCAGCCCTTTGGTCGGGCGATTTCGCAACCGTAACGAAAGCGGCCATTGCGCGAATAAGGCTGTAGGCCGAAGCTTTCCGGGGACGACGGCCTGATCGTCTTGCTGGTGTGGTTGGCAACCCTTACATTGCCAGCAACATTTCACGTCGTTTCCAAGGCACACTCGATTGTCTGCCCCGCAGAGGCTTTAGATGACCACCAAGCACGCGCCTGTCCTTATCATCGGTTCCGGCCCGGCCGGCTATACCGCCGCAGTCTACGCCGCGCGCGCCATGCTCAAGCCGATGCTCGTAGCAGGCTTGCAGCAGGGCGGGCAGCTGATGATCACCACCGATGTCGAAAACTATCCGGGCTTCGCCGATCCGATCCAGGGCCCGTGGCTGATGGAGCAGATGCTGAAGCAGGCCGAGCATGTCGGCACCGATATCATCAACGACATCATCACCGAGGTTGAGCTCAATGTGCGGCCGTTCCGCGCCACGGGCGATTCCGGCACCACCTACACGGCCGACGCGCTGATCATTGCCACCGGCGCGCAGGCGAAATGGCTGGGCATCCCCACCGAACAGACCTTCATGGGCTTCGGCGTGTCGGCCTGCGCCACCTGCGATGGTTTTTTCTATCGCGGCAAGGATGTCGCTGTCATCGGCGGCGGCAATTCGGCGGTGGAGGAGGCGCTCTATCTTTCCAATCTGGCGAAGAGCGTGACCGTCATCCACCGGCGCAACGATTTCCGCGCCGAGCGCATCCTGCGTGAGCGGCTGTTGAAAAAGGACAATGTCCGAGTCATCTGGGACACGATCGTCGACGAGATCACCGGCCGGCCCGGCAAGACGCCGCTGCCGCCTTCGGTCGAAGGGCTGAAGCTCAGAAATGCGGTGACCGGCGAGGTCAGCCATCTCCAGGTGGACGGCGTGTTCGTGGCGATCGGCCATGCGCCGGCGGTGGAATTGTTTGTCGGCAAGCTGAAGCAGAAGCCGAACGGCTATCTGTGGACGGCGCCGAATTCGACCCGCACGGACGTTCCCGGCGTGTTCGCCGCCGGTGACGTGACCGACGATATCTACCGTCAGGCGGTGACCGCCGCCGGGCTCGGCTGCATGGCCGCGCTCGAGGCGGAAAAATACCTGGCCGGCATCGAGGTGCACCGCGAAGCGGCGGAATAAAATCTATCAAGACGGCGTCGCAAGCCGTTCAAAAGCCTGATTTTTCATTCAGACGCCAAAAACAGAACGAGGGGAACTCAATGGCGTTGGACTGGGACAAGCTTCGCGTGTTTCACGCAGCGGCGGAGGCTGGGTCGTTTACCCATGCCGCCGAGACTTTGCACCTGTCGCAATCGGCGATTTCACGCCAGGTCAGCGCGCTCGAACATGATGTCGGGGTGCCGCTGTTCAATCGCCATGCCCGCGGCCTGGTGCTGACCGAGCAGGGCGAAATGCTGTTCCGCACGGCGCATGACGTGCTGATGAAGCTCGAGACCATCAAGTCGAAGCTGACCGAGGCCAAGGACCGTCCCTCAGGCGTGCTGAGGGTAACGACCACGGTCGGGCTCGGCGCCGGCTGGCTGACCGAGCGGGTGCAGGAATTCATCGAGCTCTATCCGGAAATCAGCCTGCAGCTGATCCTGGCCAATGAGGAACTCGACCTCACCATGCGCCAGGCCGACTGCGCGATACGGCTGCGCCAGCCGCAGCAGCCCGACCTTATCCAGCGCCGCCTGTTCACCGTGCATTTCCACCTCTATGCCTCGCCGTCCTATGTCGGCAAGCACGGCAAGCCGACCTCGGTCGCCGATCTGAAGAACCATCGCATCGTCACTTTCGGTGTGCCGGTGCCGTCGCATCTGTCGGAGCTGAACTGGCTGGAAACGATCGGCGATTTCGACGGTGGGCAAAGGGTGCCGACGCTGCAGATCAACGACATCTTGTCGATCAAGCGCGCCGTGCAGGGCGGCGCCGGCATCGCCATGCTGCCCGACTACGTGATCTCCAAGGAATCGGATCTGGTGCAGCTTTTGCCGGAGACCGAGGTGCCGTCCTTCGACACCTATTTCGCCTATCCCGATGCAATGAAGAACCAGGCCAAGCTGCACGTCTTCCGCGACTTCATCATCGCCAAAGCGCGCAGCTGGTCATTTTAAACATGGCCTTGGGAGGTGCTGGTCACCCCCCGCCACGGCGTCAGCCGTGGCAGCCAGCCGGGAACATTGCGGCGGTAGGTCTCGTATTCGCCACCGTAGCGGCGGGCGAGAGTCGGCTCCTCATAGAACCTGACGAAAGAGCCCATGACGATCGCGCCGATGGCGGCATAGGCAGCGACGCTCCAGCTTGAAAACAGCAACGCCTGGCCCAGGATGATCGACAGTACTGCGACATACATCGGGTTGCGGACATGGCGGTACACGCCGCCGATCACCAGTCTCTCGGTGGGCGCGACAGGCGCCGGCGTGCCGAGGCCTTCGAGCGCGAAGCGGGCAAAGGAATGGACGAGCAGGGCGATGGCCGCGACAATCAGGATGGAGCCGGCCGGCACGAAGCCGGGCACCGTCGACAGCGGCAGACGGTAGCGGTCCGTGAGCAGCCAGGGCACCAGCCCGGCGACGACACAAGGTGCGGCGATGAAGAAGACCGCGCTGCCGGCGATCGCCTGGGGTGTCCGCATGTCAGGTCTCCCTTCTTCCGGCCGACCCTTCCCATCCCGCTGCCGCAAAAATAAACGCCTGTTGCCCGATTCAACGTCATTCGGCTTTTTGCCCGCGAGCGCGAGAATCAGCCCGACTTGCGGTTCTGCGAAGGCAACAGCACGGTCGCGCCATTCATTTGGCAACTTTTCGTGGTCTTATGGCCCCTAGACATGGGTTAGTCCACAGCCTGTACCTTTTTGCATGCGTGTGTTGCAAAATAGATGCTTGTTTCTTGGGCATGAACAGCACATATATAGATCATCTCCTGGGCGCGTTCTCCTCCCATTAGCGCCCTCGAGTGTTCCCCTCTGGAGGTTAGCCTTAACAGGCACTTCCAATCAAACTCAGCCGGATCTTCATTGATCCGGCTTTTTTGTTTCCGGGCCTGCCGTAGCCAGCGAAAAATCGAGCAAAATCGCCGCGTAACAGTGACATGTAACCTCAGGTAACATGCCGCAGGCGCGATTCATCGTTTAAGCAGATCATAGGACGCGGTGTGGTTCGACCGGGAGATGGGGGCATCACTCGGAAGATCCGGGCTCAGGCAGCTACCGCGTCCGAACCTATTCGTCTGTCAGTGCCGTATGGCGCGGCGGATACGTGCGGCGGACCTGCCGTTTTCCTCCCAAGAAGACGGTCCGCAATAAGAGCGGCGTCCGGGTCATCCGGGCGCCGTTTTTTGTGCGGATCATCCTTCGGCCTGTCAGGCAGCCTTGCCGTTGGCGTTCATCGCCTCGTCGGCCAACCGTCCGGTCAGCTCGGCCATGTGATCGAAGGCGCAACGATAGCTGGCGACGCCGGAGGTCGCCGAGCGCAGTTCGATGATCAGGTCGCCGATCTCGGCCTGCGGCATGGTCGCCTCCACGACATCCCATCCCGGCCAGTCAGGCCGCGCGTCGTAGCCAAGGATCTGCCCGCGCCGTTGCGGGATCAGCGCGATGATCTTCGAAGTGGCTTCGGACGGCGTGACGATCTCGACTTTCATGACCGGCTCGAGCAGCACCGGCGAGCAGGCCGCCATGCCTTCCTTCATGGCCAGCTTGGCCGCCATCTGGAAAGCCATGTCGGAGGAATCGACGGCGTGGTAGGAGCCGTCGGAGAGGTTGACGGCGACATCGACGACAGGGAAGCCGAGCGGGCCGGATTTCAGATAATCGCGCACGCCGGTTTCGACCGACTGGATGTAGGTCTTGGGCACGACGCCACCGGTGATGGTGTCCGAGAACTGAAAGCCGGAGCCGCGCGGCAGCGGCTTGATCTCGATCACCACATCGCCGAACTGGCCATGGCCGCCGGACTGCTTCTTGTGGCGGCCGCGCTGCTGCACCGTCTTTCGGATCGTCTCGCGATAGGGGACGGCAGGCGCATGGCCTTCGACCGGAATCTGATTCTTGCCTTCCAGCCGCTCGCGCACGACCCGCAGATGCATCTCGCCATGGCCGGACAGCACGGTCTCGGCCGAGTCCTGGTTGTGGCGCAAGGTGAGCGAGGGATCTTCCTCGGCCAGGCGCTGGATGGCCGCCGACATCTTGACCTCGTCCTTGCGCTCCTTCGGCCGCAGCGCAAAGGCAAAGACCGGCTGCGGCGGCGTCAGCGTGACCAGCGGCTTGATACCGCCCTTCCTGGAGCTCAACGTCTGGCCGGTCTTGACCTCGTCCAGCTTGCCCAACGCCACCGTGTCGCCGCCCTTGGCAGCGGTGAGCTTGGACTGGTCCTTTCCGAGCATCTTGTAGATGCCGGAGACCTTCGCCGTCTCGCCATTCGACAAATAGAGTTCGGCTGCATCGGCGATCTGGCCAGAGAGTACGCGCGACACGGACAGCTTGCCGCCATGCGCGGTGTGGATGGTCTTCATCACCTGGACCACGGTGTGATTGCCGTCGGGGACGCCGAGCCGTTTGCGCGTCGCCTCGACATCCGGTGCATCATGGCGGATCGCCTTCAAAAGGCGCAGCACGCCGTTGCCTTTTTCGGCGGTGCCGATCAGCACCGGCGTTATGGCGCCGGCGCGCAGGTCGGCGGACAGATCGTCGAAGACCGCGTCTTTCGGCGGCTCGATCTCCTCCAGTAACTGCTCCATCAACTGGTCGTCATGGTCGGCAAGCGTCTCCAGCATGGAGAAGCGAGCCTCCAGTTCGCGCGCCTTGTCGTCAGTTGGAATTTCGGCAACCTGGCTTTCGGCATATTCGCGGTAGATGTAGGCGCGCTCCAGCGCCAAGTCGATCGAACCGATCACCACATTGTCCTTGCGCAGCGGGATCTGGCGCAGCAACAGCGGCGCCGCGCTCGTCGGCTGCAGCATCTTCAGCGTATCGCGTACGCCGGCAATTGCCTTGTCGACCTTGTTGAGGAACAGGATGCGCGGCACGCCGAGATCGTCGAGCTTGCGCATGATGAGCTGCAAGGCTGGGATCTTCTTCTCGTCGGCCTCGGCGACGACCACCGCGAGATCGCAGGCTGCCAGCACCGGCTCGGCCTCGAAGGAGAATTCGATCGATCCGGGACAGTCGACGAAGGTGATCTGCTCGCCCATGAATTCGGTGGTGGCAAAGGTCGCCTCGACGCTCATGGCGTGCGCCCGCGCCTCGGGCGAATGATCGGAAACGGTGCTTCCCGATGAAACGGGATTTTGGCGGGGGATGGCGCCCGTACGGGCGAGGATGGCTTCGAGAAGTGTCGTCTTACCGCTTGCAAAGGGACCGACTATGGCAATGCATTTCGGTCCCGTGCGTCGTCCTCCGGCGCGAGTACCCATGGCTGACCTCCACTCAGGCTTGGCCCTTGGAGTGCGATCAGCAAAAGTGGAAACGGTTTTGCGCCGATCGCACCCTGTCGTGAGCGGCGGCCGGCCTGTTCGACCGTCGCGGGGCGGGGTTGTTTCTCTTAGCCACCTGCCCAAGCCCATCGTCCCACGGGTTAGCCGGCAGGGCAAGGAAAATAGGAATCCGGTGCGCCGTCAGGCGGCCGAGGCAAGACCCCGGGATCAGAACCGTCCGGCGATTTCAGCTTGCCTGGGTGCGGCGCGTGGGCGTGGCGGCTGCACTCTGCTTCACCACCATCTCGGCGTAGCGCGACAGCAACGGGTTGAACAGGTCTGGGCGTTCCCAGAACGGTGCATGGCCGGCGCCTGATATGACATGGCATTGTTCCCACAGCAAGCCATAGGCCACCGTCTCGAAGTAACTCAGCCGCACCAGCGGATCATGCTCTCCATTGATCACCGCAACCGGGAACGGGGCGTGCTCGACCACCTGTTTCTGGTCGGCGCCCTTGCCGGCAAACATGCTGCGCGCCACGCCGGCGCGAAGCCTGCCGTCGGTGCGCCTTATGGCTTCGCGGAAAGACGGACTGGCGGTATCGCCGAAGCAAAGCGCCTCGAAGCGCTCGATGTCGCGTTCGGAGTAGACCTTCTTGGAGGCCAGCAGCATGTCCCAGTTGGCGTGAAAGCCGCGCAGCATGCCAAGCGGCCCCCGCGACACCGGCGGCGCTCCGGTCAGCACCAGGCCGCTGACCGCATGGTGAAAGCTGGCCAGTTCGACCGCCACATGGCCGCCGAGCGACCAGCCGAAGATGATGGCGTGGCCGATGCCCAAAGCGTCGAGAAGCCGGGCTGTGGTCTGGGCAAGGCCGGTAATCGTATAGGCGGTCGCCGGGTCGCGGGCATCGGAGGACTCGCCGTGGCCGGGAAGGTCGAAGGCGATCAGCCGATGGCCGTCGGCAAGCGGGCTATCGAACTGACGGGCAAACACGGCGCGCGAACTGCCCGACCCATGGATCATGACGATGGGCATGCCGGACCCAGACGACTGGCTGAGGCGCAAGTCGGCCTGCGGCGTGCGGATGGTGCGGTGAGTGATGCTCATGCTGGATTAGACCTTGAGATTTGCCTGACCGCCAACATCGCATCGCTGGCTCTATATGTTCTTTAAACATGTGGTTAAGAAAGGATTTCTAAAGAGATAGCCGGCACGATCGCTGGCTCCATGGCAATCACGCGCGGAATCCCGACAATGGAACCAGTCCTTGATCTTCTTGTCTCGATCTGCAGCATCGCGACGCTTGGCCAATATGTCTGGTCGATGCGGGCGCATTTCCAATCGCAGGCGATGTCTCCAGGCGCCATGGTGATTTCGGCGGCGGTCATCGCCACGGCGCTGTTCCTTCTCGCCATCCTTTGGATCCAATCGCAGCCGGGTTCGGCAAAGCTCACCGGACTTGCCGTCGAACTGGCGAGCTCTGCCCTGTTCTGGTGGGCGATTGTCACGTCGCGCAAGGCGCGATTGCGCTTCGCCTTCGCACCCGACGATCCACACAGCCTGCTGACCGACGGCCCCTACGGCCATGTCCGCCACCCCTTCTATACGTCCTACATCGTCTTCTGGATCGGGTGGGGGATCGCGACCTGGTCGATCTGGGCGGTGGTGCCGATCGCCGGAATCGCTATCCTCTATGTGTTTGCGGCGCTGGACGAAGAGAAGAAATTTTCGCGCACGCCGCTGGCCGGAGCCTACGCGGACTATCGCGTACGTGCCGGCCTGTTCTGGCCCCGGCTGGGGTGGTAGCCGGCACCGGGGCAGGGTAGGTTCTGCCAAACTTAGGGATCACCAGAGATGAAGATCATTGCCTGCGGCAGCGTGCCGACCATCATCGCGCCGGACCAGTATTTCACCGGCCGCGTGCTGCAGACGCCCATCATCGAGAAGGAAGCGCCGGCCCGGCTCAGAGCCACGCTGGTCAGCTTCGAGCCCGGTGCGCGTACCCACTGGCACACGCATCCGCTCGGCCAGACGCTTTATGTCACTGCGGGGGCCGGCCTTGCGCAGACATGGGGCGGGCCGATCCAGCAGATCAAGGCGGGCGACGTGATCTCGTTCGAGCCCGGCGAGAAGCACTGGCACGGCGCGGGTCCAAAGACGACAATGACCCACGTCGCCATGCAGGAAGCGCTGGACGGCGTCCATGCCGATTGGATGGAAGCGGTCACCAGCGAGCAGTGTGGCGGCTGAGGTCTGCTCCTGACAAAAAACCCGGCTCGAAGCCGGGTTTCACGTCTCGGTGCCGCCAGTTCAGGTCAGCGATGCCGTGAACCGCTGGATGCGGGCGCAGGCTTCCTCCAGCAGCGTCTCCGACGTGGCGTAGGAGATGCGGAAGTTGGGGCCGAGGCCGAAGGCCGAGCCGAACACCACTGCGACACCCTCGCCTTCGAGCAATTCGGAGCAGAAAGTCTCGTCGGTGTCGATTATCTTGCCGGCTTTGGTCTTCTTGCCAATCAGCTGGGCGCAGGACGGGTAGACATAGAAGGCGCCTTCCGGCGACGGGCAGGTTATGCCGCGCGCCTGGTTGAGCATCGACACGACGAGGTCGCGACGGCCCTGAAAGATCGCCTTGTTCCTGGCGACGAAATCCTGCGGGCCGTTGAGCGCCTCGACCGAGGCCCATTGCGCGATGGTGCAGGCGCCCGAGGTCTGCTGGCCCTGGATCATGTCCATCGCCTTGATCAGCTGGACGGGACCCGCGGCATAGCCGATGCGCCAGCCGGTCATGGCGTAGGCTTTCGAGACGCCGTTCATGGTCAGCGTGCGCTCGTAGAGTTTCGGCTCGACCTCGGCGATCGTCCTGAAGACGAAGTCGCCATAGGTCAGGTGTTCGTACATGTCGTCGGTCAGTGTCCAGACATGCGGATGCTTCAAGAGCACGTCGGCCAGCGCGCGCAGCTCGGCTTCCGTGTATGCGGCGCCGGACGGGTTCGACGGCGAGTTCATCAGCAGCCATTTTGTCTTCGGCGTGATCGCCTTTTCCAGCGCGGCGGGAGTGAGCTTGAAACCATTGTCGATCGAGGTGTCGGCGAACACCG
Organism: Mesorhizobium sp. P160219; assembly: GCF_057786095.1. Taxonomy (NCBI): domain Bacteria; kingdom Pseudomonadati; phylum Pseudomonadota; class Alphaproteobacteria; order Hyphomicrobiales; family Phyllobacteriaceae; genus Mesorhizobium; species Mesorhizobium sp. P160219. The sequence continues at coordinate 5,890,136 of NZ_JBYNWG010000001.1, read as the reverse complement.
AGGTGCCGCCGCAGATCGCCACCATTTCGGGATAGCTCACCCAATAGGGGCGGGGGATGATGACCTCATCGCCTGGGTTCAGCGTCGCCATGAAGGCGTTGAACAGGATCTGCTTGCCGCCGGTGCCGACAATGGTCTGCTCGGGCTTGTAGTCGAGATTGTTCTCGCGCTTGAATTTTTTCGCGATCGCCTCGCGCAGCGGCGCGATGCCCGAAACCGGCGGGTATTTGGTCTCGCCGCGGCGGATCGCCTCGATCGCCGCATTCTTGATGTTGTCGGGCGTGTCGAAATCCGGTTCGCCAGCGCCGAGGCCGATAATGTCGCGGCCGGCATTTTTCAGCTCGCGGGCTTTCTGCGTCACCGCGATGGTGGCGGAAGGCTTTACGCGGGCAAGGGCGTCGGCAAGAAAGGCCATGACCAGATATCTCCAGAGGGGTCGGCGCAACCGCAAACAGCTGCGGCGCTTCTCATGTCGCATCGACCCGGCAAGTGCAAGCATTGTCGGATGAGCCAGGGCTCAAGGACCTGTGAAGATGCCTTTTTGGAGCGCGTGCATGACGGTTTCACTCTGCGTTGCGGGCTCTGCAATCGACGCCTATCCCCAGCAAGACTAAATTCATCAACGGCCGCTAAAACCTTTGACGGCAGGATCGCCAGCCATTTCGCCTGTCTCGCGGAGCGAGGGACCCTTGTCGCGCAGCACCGGGCTTGCCCACATCATCCGTCACGATGACGGCACCGTTTCAGGTGTCTGGGGTCCCTACACGCTGCAGAGCGCCTTTCAGCCGATCTTCGCCTTCAAGGAGAGCAAGCTCTCGATCGCAGCGTTCGAGGGGCTGATCCGGCCGTTTCGTGACGGCGAGCCGCAATCGCCAATGAACTTCTTCCGCACCTGTCCGGCCGGCGACCGCCTGCACATCGAGGCGCTGACGCGCACGCTGCATTTGCTCAACGCCGGCGCCTGCCTGCCGCAAGAAGCTTCGATCTTCGTCAATTTCGATCCGTCGGTGTTTACCGAGCGCTCCATCGCCGATAACGCGCTGCGCGACATGCGGCTGGTGCTGCACGAAGCCGGGATCGATCCGCGCCGCATCGTGTGCGAGGTGACCGAGCAGAAGTCGGCGTCGCAGGAAACGCTCTACAGCTTTGTCGAGGCGCTGCGGGCCAATGGCTTTCGCATTGCCGTCGACGATTACGGCGCCGATGAATCCGACATCAACCGCATCAAGGAGCTCAAGCCCGACATCGTCAAATTCGATGCGCACTGGATCACGCAGCTCATGGAATCCGGCGCCGGCTTTGCCCTGCTGACTGCCATGGTGACGAACTTCGAACTACAGGGCATCCGCACCGTGTTCGAAGGCATCGAGGAAGGCTGGCAGCTTGAATTGGCCGAGAAATCCGGCGCATCGATGGTGCAGGGCTTCGTGCTGGCGAAGCCGGAACTGGCGCCGACCAGCTTTCGCGCTTTCGGCAGGGATGGGCAGCCGTCTGTCGCGGCGGCCGAGCCTGGCAAGACGCCTGCCGGCCCGACTGCAGCGCCTCCGGCGCGGCCGGGCAGGGTGTTCGGGCGCAGGACCGGGCCATGACCGGGCAGCGCGAGAGGCGTCGCGATATCGGCGAAGCGATCTTTGCCGACGAGGTCGGCATCGAATACGGCGTCTACGGCACGTTCCGGCTGAAGAGCGCCTACCAGCCGATCTTTGCGCCACGCGGCGGCGCGTTGGCCGCGGTTGCAGTCGAGGCGCTGATCGAACCGCAGCGCGCTTCCATGCCGGTTGCACCCGCCATGTTCTTCGACAGTGTTGCGCCGGGCGACCGCCTGTTTGTCGAGACGATGTGCCGGATGCTGCATCTGAAAAACTTCCGCAACATCGGCGTCGACGGGCTCGGCCTGTTCTTCAATTACAACCCGATGATCAACGATCATCTCGGGCGGGCGCTGGCCGAGATCCGGCTGATGACGCGGCATCTCGGCGATCTCGACCTGCATGCCGCCATGCTGGTCTGCGAGATCACCGAACAGGCGGCCGACGATAATGTGCTGGCCCCGCTGGCGCGCGAGATGCGGCGCCACGGCATCCGCATCGCCATCGACGATTTCGGCACCGGCCACTCGACCGCGGAGCGGATGAACCTGCTCCAGCCGGATATCGTGAAGATCGACGGCGGCTGGTTCGCCGAATTCTGCCGCCACGCTGCCGCCGAGCGCTTCTTCCGGCCGCTCGTCTCGTCGCTACACGATCGCGGCGCCAAGGTGCTGGTCGAAGGCATCGAGCAATCCGTGCATCTGCGCGTCGCGCTGGATGGCGGCGTCGACCTGCTACAGGGGTTCCATCTCGGCCGCCCGGCGCTGGCCGGCACGATCTTCAACCGGGAGCCGCTGTCGATCGAGGCGCTGCTTGGCGCCGACAACAAGGTGGTGCCGCTGCATCTGCGGCGCTGATTTGTGCTCGCGCTTGCCGCCGCTTCGCGGCTCGTTCCGGACCGGACGCCAACGGGCGCGATGCCCGGTTGGGCTTGCGGCCTTCGGCCGTAGCGCGCATTCAAAGAGGGCGAACTCGGCCCGCGTGAAGTTCAGCCAAAGCCTGCTCGGCAAACTTATCCAGCCGGCCAGCCTTGGCGTCCGCCTCGATCTGCACATCCCACACCTCTGCCTGATACGCTGCGAACCATTTGGTAAAGGCCTTTAGTTCTTTGGTCTTCAGGGCTGCGATGGATCTTTCAATCTGTTCGAGCTTGGTCATGGGGCGAAACTAGCATGGCCATCGTCCAATTCCAGACAAACAAAAAGGCGGGATAAATCCCGCCTTCCCATTTTCGGTAGCCTGATCGGAGCTTTAAGTCCGGGCCGGCAGCTATCTGCTGATCCAGCTTGTCGGGTCTTTCCGCTCCAGCGCGCTTCTCGCGCGACCGTCAGTACATCCGTGACTTGCCGCGCGCCCCGAACTCTCGTCCGGCGCGCGCTATCGCAAAATCAGGCTGCCTTGCTCAGAGAACCAGCGGACGACTTGCCTGTGCGGCGGTCCTGCTCGATCTCGAAGTTGATTTTCTGGCCTTCGACCAGGGTCGACAGTCCAGCGCGCTCGACAGCGGAGATGTGAACGAAAACGTCCGCACCGCCCGAATCAGGCTGAATGAAGCCGAAGCCCTTGGTGGCATTGAACCACTTGACCGTACCAGTTGCCATATGAATAGTCCTCGCATTTGCTTTGGTTTGACCGAACCGAGGTTCAGCCGGTTTGTATCGAGATTTTGGAGATAGACGTCAGCAAACGCGAAGATCGCGAGGCCCGGATCGATCGGCCGAAATATCAATGGAGCTGATATAGGCGGGTTTCGCACCAAAAACAAGATGGCTCGAAAAATGGCGTTGCGGTGGCGCCGCCCAAAGGCCGCCCCAATCGCATGAAAGCGTCGAGCAATCGGGAAGATCGGGACGCCCGACGGCGTTAGTCCGGTTTTGGGAGACTGTCATGAAAACGGTTGTGAAAACCATTCTGCTTGCCGCCTGCCTGACGCTGGCGGCCGCCGAGGCGCAGGCGATCTCGCGCTACGACCCCACTCGTATGAGCTGCGACAGGGTGCAAGGCACGATCGCCCGCCAGGGCGCGGTCATCCTGCGCTATCAGTCCAGGCGCGTGCCGGGGCTGCCGCTCTTCGACCGCTATGTGCAGAGCCAGCAATTCTGCAATGTCGGCGAGGTCAGGAAGCGCGCCTATGTACCGAGCGCCGATACCGAATCCTGCCCGGTCTATCTCTGCAAGCGGATCGAGAACGACCATTTTCACCGCCGCTTCCTGCGCCGTCGCTAGCCGCGCCGGTTTCTGATCTTCAGAACCCGAACGAGACCTGCGCCGCCGGCGGCGGGCCGACGCGCACGCCTTCCATGGCCAGCATCTTTTCCTTGGTGGCCGAGCCGCCGGGCGCCGAGAAGCCGCCGATCTTGCCGCCCGCGGCTAGTATCCGATGGCAGGGGATGACCAGCGGCACCGGGTTGGCGCCCAGCGCTGCCCCGGTTTCGCGCGGCAGGCCGGCTTGGCCGGCGCGCTTGGCCAGTTCGCCATAGGTGGTGGTTTCGCCGTAATGCAGTTTTCGCGCCGCGTCGTAGATGGCGAGACGGAAGTCGTCGACGCCGTCGAGATCGACCGGCACACCGGAGAAATCGACGTCCTCGCCTGAGGCATAGGCCTTGATCGAGGCGATGAGCTCGACCACCCATTGCGGCTGCCCAATGTTCGCAGTCGTATTGGCGGCAACACCGGCATGCCGCATCAGCCGGCGTTCCACCGCTTCGCGGCTCCTTTCGGGCAGGCAGAGCCGGATCAGGCCCTTTTCGCTCCAGGCGATGCCCATGAAGCCGATCACTGTTTCTAACACTGCGTGGCCGGCTGTGATCGAAGATGCCGTTTCCATGATGCGCTCCTTTCCGCAAAGTGGCGAAAACCGGGATGCCGACCGGTACATATGCAGAACAATATGGCATCTGAGCCCGGCTCTCGCCACCCGAAAACCACCAGATGGTCCCGATTGCCCACCAGGAATCGCTGGTGTAAGGACTTCTTAACAACCGACAAATCGGACCCGCGCGGCTTGCCAGCAAAATTCAACCTTTTCGCGATCTCTGTGATCGTCGGCGCAGCTGCCCTCAGCGGCTGCCAATCGACCTCGCAGATGAAGGCTACGCCTGCGCTGACCGAAACCGCGACCGCTGCCGGCAGCGATGCCGGCTTCACCGTGCCGCTGCCCGATACGGTTTCGGTGCTGCCGCAATCCTCGGGCATAACACCCGTCCAGGCGGCCGAAGCAACTCCCGCCACACCAGCACTTGCCGCCGCCCCGCAGCCGGCTGCCGCGACCGCGGCCTTTGCCGGCGCGACGCCCACGGCCCCGGCCCTGCCTGCGGTGATGGCCGCCAACGCTTGGCAGGCGCCTGCGCCTGCCAAGGCCGGACAGCCGGTCGCGGCGCAATATACGACCGCCAGCCTTGTCATGCCGGCGACCGCCAAGGGCGGCCAGAACGCCATGCCCGGCGTGCAGCAGGTAGCCTATGTCGTGCCGCAGAACCCTGCTTCCCTGGGCCAGTTCCCCGCCGCGCCCCTCGGTCTCCCGGAAGAAGAGCATGCGACCGGCATGCGCGGCGACGTCGACCGGCTGATCCAGAAATACGCTGCTCTCTACGAGGTGCCGGTCGATCTGGTGCGCCACGTCGTCAACCGCGAAAGCACCTACAATCCCAAGGCTTACAATAACGGCCATTGGGGGCTGATGCAGATCAAGCACGCGACGGCGCGCGGCATGGGCTATGACGGGCCGGCCAAGGGCCTGTTCGACGCCGAGACCAATCTGAAATACGCGGTCAAATATCTGCGTGGCGCCTGGCTGGTGGCGGGTGGCAACGCCAAGAAGGCCGATTGGCTCTACCAGACCGGCTATTATTTCGACGCCAAGCGCAAAGGCCTGCTCGAGGCCACCGGCCTCGGTGTCGACCGCAAGCGCCGCCGGCTGCAGCCCGACGCCTGAGCGCGATGCCTGAACCGCGCCCGCCGGCTCCAAACGACATCCGGCTGCGCAAGATCCTCGACGAGACGCTCGTTGCACCGCACTGGCCGGCCGGCTTTGCCATGCGCTGCTTCGAACATGGTGACGCGCAGCCCTTGCATGCGCTTTTGACCGAGGTGTTCGACGACGGCACCGACGGCCCGTTCGACGAATGGTGGCCGCGCATATCCAGCGATGCCGAATTCGACCCGGCGCTGTGTTTCCTGGTCATCGACGCCAAGGGACGGCTGGCGGCGGCAGCGCTGTGCTGGACGAGGGCCTTCGTCAAGGACCTCGCGGTCCATCCCGAAGCGCGCGGCAAAGGAATTGGCGAAGCGCTAATGTGGCAGGCTTTCAACGCCTTTCGCGATCGGGGCGCGGCCCATGTCGACCTCAAGACCAACACGGTCGAGAACGCCGCCGCGCTCAGGCTCTACGAGCGGTTGGGAATGATGCCTGTCGCCTGGGAAGGGTAAGGGCTTTTTTCTTGCCGCAATTCCCTGGGGAAAACGCTACCCGCTTTTCCCGGGAAAACCGGTTCCCACCTTTCCTGGAATTGCTCGAGCGCTGTTGAAAACCTCCGGATTGTGAACTGCTTCACATTGGCCGCCGCAACCGGATGCTACCTCACCATCCATGCCTTTCGACCGATGGCGGATCGACGACTGGCAGATGTGGAGGGGCTGCACCGGCATGTGTTCAGCCGCTCCTTGGCGGGTCCCAGGCGGGGGTTTGGGGCCCGCCAGTCGTTTTACGGCAGCCCTCAGATATCGGGCGCATTGCCGATCTTCTTTTTGAGCTCAAGCGCCCAGGCGCGGCCCTCGTCGCCGCCCCACAACAGCCAGGCGATATGGCCGGCCGATGGATTGTCTTCATTGCCGTAATTCTTGCCGCGCTTGTCGACCTCGTGGCGGGCGAAGTAGCTGACCATGCGGCGGATAGTGGATGGCGCCAGCTTTTCGCGGTTCTTGAGTTCCGTCGCCCGCGCCACGCCGATCTCGGTGCCGCCCCGGCCGAATTCTCTTCGCAGCCTCAACCCCTTGGCGGCATTGTCGGCCACCACTTGCGGGCAGCGCAGATCGATCTCTTCATCCTCTTGCATGTGTCTCCCCAGCTCCGGAAATCTAACCTGCAGACGCAATACAGGGAAGTGCAACCGGCTCCCAATGCAGCGCCGTCCATTAGGATCAGCGCGCCATCGGCATCTGCGAGATCCTGTGGAACCTTATGGATTTCACGCCTGAGGGTCGACCGAACTGGAACGAACAGCTGCAATATGGCGAGGCGTGCTGTCCTGAGGTTTGTCCGCCAGGGGCTCGGGACGGCTCTTCGGCAGATGGTCGCTGACGAATAGTTCTCCGGACGCAACCCTGCCGCCAATGCCGCGTTTGATTAGCCGAGGGAAATTTTCAAATCGGAGACCTCAGATGAAAACGCTTCTCACCATTGCCGCCGTCGCCTTGTTCGCCGGTGCCCCTGCCGCCTTTGCGGCCAACTCGACTGCGGTCGCGCCTGCCTTGGCCGCCAGCAAGGTCGATACCCCAACCTTCGTCAAGACCGTGCCTAGCTCCAACGAATTCGAAATCCAGTCGAGCAAGCTCGCGGAGGAGAAATCCAAGGCGGCTGACGTGAAGAAATTCGCCAAGCAGATGGTCAAGGACCACACCAAAGCCGGCAAGGAGTTCAAGGCGGCGCTGAGCCAGGGCCAGACCACCGGTTCGACCAAAGCCGCGGGACCGGCCCTGCAGCCGAAGGAGCAGGCAATGCTCGACGAGTTGAAGAGCGCAAGCGGCAAGGATTTTGACGCCAAGTACATCCAGATGCAGACGGACGCGCACAAGGAGGCCGTTGCCCTGTTCAGCACCTATGCCAACTCGGGCGACGACCCGGCGATGAAGGAATTCGCCAAGAAGACGCTGCCGACGCTGCAGATGCACGAGAAGCACGTGAAGGAACTCGCGGCCGCGCATCAGGGTTGAGGGTTGGTGACTGGCCAGCAATAGCATTCTACGGCGCCCCCTCTGTCCTGCCGGACATCTCCCCCACGAGTGGGGAGATCAGCAGCGTCGGCGCCGTGCTTTTCTACCGACGGTGAAAATTGGCGAAGGCTGAGGCGACAGCCAATCTCCCTGCTTGTGGGGGAAATGTCCGGCAGGACAGAGGGGGGCGCCGTAGAGTGCGACGGCCGATGCCTGCCGTTGGCAAGGCATTGCGGCAAAGTGGCTCTGTGGGTGCGCCGGCAGTGACATACACTGCCGCCACCAATTCAATGGAGCTCCCATGCCCAAGATCGACCTGTCCACCGTGCCTGTCCGCAAGGGCTCCGGCTACCCCGCACCCTTCGACGCCCCTTGCGCCGAGCGCACGCGCCGCCGCCTCGGCGATGCCGGCGGGCTCAGCGATTTCGGCGTCAATCTGATGACCCTCCCGCCCGGTGGCTGGTCGAGCCAGCGCCACTGGCACAGCCATGAGGATGAGCTCGTCTATGTGCTGGAAGGCGAACTGGTGCTGGTCGAGGATGGCGGCGAGACGGTGCTCAAAGCCGGCGACTGCGCGACGTTCGCCAAGAACAGCGGCAACGGCCATCACATGATCAACCGCTCGTCGGCAACGGCGCGCTATCTCGAAGTCGGCTCGCGCAATCCCGACGATGTCATCACCTGCTCCGACATCGATATGATGAGCCCGAGTTCAGATGGCCGGTTCCTGCACAAGGATGGGACGCTGTATCCGGGGCAGGGGTGAGGGCTGGACCATGCTTCGGCGCTGGTGTTCGCTGGGTGGGGGGATAAGTTCCTCACGATTAAAGGTGGCGCCGGCCCCCTCATCCGACCGCTTCGCGGCCACCTTCTCCCCGCTGGGGAGAAGAGGGAAGCGCTGGCGCTGACCGGCTCCTCTCCCCTCGGGGAGAGGTCAGCCGAGCGAAGCGGAGGCTGGGTGAGGGGGCCTTGGCGCCAGCTTGGCAAACAAAGGGAGCATCACCGTGAAAAAAGAAGTCATCGAAGTGCCCGTGATGTCGGCCAAGGTGCGGGCGCTCGGGCTGCCCTGCTCGACGGCGGTGAGGGCCAACGGCTTCGTGTTCATCTCGGCGACGCCGCCGGTGGACATGGTGACCGGCGAGATGGTGCGCGGCGACATCGAGGTGCAGACCGAGGCGTCGCTGAAGGCGCTGAAACACTGCCTGGAAGCGGCCGGCACCTCGCTGGAAAACGTGGTGATGGTGCGCATCTACGCCGTCAATTCCGGCTTCTACAACGCCATCAACCGGGTCTATGCCAGGTATTTCAGCGTCAACCCGCCGGCGCGCAGTTTTGTGCCGGTGGCATCATGGCCGATGGAGTTCGATATCGAGATCGAGTGCGTGGCGGTGGCGTGAGGAGCGGTGGCAGCCGCCGTCTCTGGCGTTCCAATCCGGCCGTGCTATTTTCTATGCGGCCGCCTTATCAGTCTCATCGTTGTCCGCCTTGCTACCCCGCCTAGCTAGCATCGATAGAAGTGTACTCGCGTAGCTTTTGCTTGGAGCATATAAATAATCCTCGCTCATATGATGCTTAAGATGCTCCTTTAACATCTCGATCTTAGTCTGTGTTCGGAGTTCATATCGCTCATCATTGGTTAATTCCATTTCGTCTTGGGAAGCGTAAGAGACGTCAGTGGCAATGATGCTTATTTTGTAGAGGTCCTGTCTCTTGCGGTTGATATTTATAATTTCCGATATTAGACGATATAGAATTGAATAGCACACAGCTAGGACTGATGCCGATATGATCACATACGGTGCTCGTGAGATCAGGAACTCGATGATTCCCATTTGATTATTCTGAAGGAAGAAATCCAATAGTCGCTCAGAGTTTAAAAATAATCTAGCTGTTACTAGTCCAATTATTAAAATTGGCACAGCGCAAATTCCAGTATATAGCTTAATGTTGTTTGTTCCTTGTTTGACATAACCGGCAATTTCGGTTGGAAATAAATTTATGTTATTCTTTAACTCCCTAAGTATCGCCTCTTTGCTGGATATTTCGGAGCTAAGTGCTTTCCTGTCGGCATTTAGCTTGTCAATGTTTAGTTCTATCGCCGTCACGCGCTCGTTGCGCTCGTTCTCAACCGAAACACCAATCGCAATTCGTCTTTCAACCTCGTCAGCTGTGTCGGCTAATTCCTGCACCTTCGCGTTGAGGTCTTTGATTTCGGATTCTCCTGCCTCAATCGCGTCATTTTGGTTGGAGATTTCTAAGCTGTTTTCTTCAATTTTGTTAAACGAGACTTTGGCTTCTTCAAGATAGGCCCTAAGAGAGTTTTCGATTTTTTCCCGCTCGCCTGCAATATCGTCAAAAAGTTTTACGATCGCGGAAAAGTATTTCTGCTCAACTCCCTTAATTTCGATTCTTGTTATGCTTGCCGATTTCCAGAATCGTTCACTCGGCCTAATTCCGAAGCCGTTTACAAATCTATTCGGCTCAAAATTAAAAGATGATCCGTCATATCGTTTCGACTCTTCGGTTCTGCCACCGTTCGACCCGTCTACGAAGCTAATCTCCATTTCATGGTGTTCTTCATAACCGGTCGCAAAAACTTTTATCGAAGTTATATATACGGTATCGACAAGGTCGAAACTGAGCCACTCTCTCTTTGCTTTGAGGAGATTTACTGTATTCTTGTTACCAACCAGCTGAGTGGATTTTCGCGATCGATGCGAAAAGAATGAAATGTCAATTTCCTTTGTAGGAGGAATAGTTGACGCGCTAGCTAGCTCTTGGATTCCAGATAAATCGAGCTGGGTCGGTGGCGCTGGGAGGTCCACTGCAGGCGTTATAGGGGCTTTGTCCGTGGCCATAGAATATCACTTTCGGAAAATCCAAAGTACCATTCTACATAAAGTTGAGTTTCTGAGAAGTTATTTCGCGACCCATTCACAGCAATTGCCGGAGCTATCATTTTGTGTTTTTCTGGTCAATTTCGGTTGTCCAAAATCCTTATAGAGAAAATGGAAACTGCTTGCCATCTCCGAAAGATGTGGTGAGAGCGCCAATTGCGTCAAGCAAAATACTCCTGCAGCGGCCGAACCTCCAGGCTCCCCGCCTTCAGCGCCGCAATCGCCTCGGCCACCGCCGCGGCGCCCGACAGCGTCGTGTAATACGGCACCTTCTGCATCAGCGTTGCGCGGCGCAGCGACTTGGAGTCCGACACCGCCTTCTGGCCGTCCGTCGTGTTGAAGACGATCTGGACCTGGCGGTTGCGGATGGCGTCTTCGATGTGGGGGCGGCCCTCCAGCACCTTGTTGATCTTCTGGGCGTCGACGCCGTTTTCGGCGAGGAAGCGGGCCGTGCCGGATGTCGCCAACACCTTGAAGCCCTGGCCGGCGAGGCGCTTGACCGCCGGCAGGATGCCGGCCTTGTCCTCGTCGCGCACCGAGACGAACAGCGTACCGGAGCGGGGGAGATCAACGCCGGCGCCGAGCTGGCTCTTGGCGAAGGCGAGCGCGAAGTCGCGGTCGAGGCCCATGACTTCGCCGGTCGAGCGCATTTCCGGGCCAAGCAATATGTCGACGCCGGGGAAGCGGGCGAAGGGGAAGACGGCTTCCTTGACCGCTATGTGGCCGGGGTTCCTGGGGTCGGGCATGGCGCCGTAATGGGCGAAGGCATCTTCAAGTGTCTCGCCGGCCATGATGCGGGCGGCGATCTTGGCGATGGGACGGCCGATGGTCTTGGCGACGAAGGGCACGGTGCGCGATGCCCGCGGATTGACCTCCAGCACATAGACCGTGCCGTCCTTGATCGCATACTGCACGTTCATCAGGCCGCCGACATTGAGCGCGCGGGCAAGGGCCGCCGTCTGGCGCTCCAGCTCGTCGACCAGCTCGGAAGGCAGCGAGTGAACGGGGAGCGAGCAGGCGCTGTCGCCGGAGTGGATGCCGGCCTCCTCGATGTGTTCCAGAATGCCTGAGACGAATGTCGACTTGCCGTCGCAGAGGCAGTCGACATCGACCTCGATGGCGCCGGAGAGATAGGTGTCGAACAGAAGCGGGTTCTTGCCCAGCAGCGTGTTGATCTGGCCTGTCTTGTCGTTGGGGTATTTCTGCTTGATGTCCTCCGGCACCAGGCCGGGCACGGTGTCGAGCAGGTAGCTCTGCAGCATGCCTTCGTCATGGATGATCTGCATGGCGCGGCCGCCGAGCACATAGGAGGGGCGCACCACCAGCGGGAAGCCGAGCTCGCCGGCGACTAGGCGCGCCTGCTCGACCGAATAGGCGATGCCGTTCTTCGGCTGGGTCAGGTTGAGCTTATGAAGCAGCTTCTGGAAGCGGTCGCGGTCTTCGGCGAGATCGATCATGTCGGGCGACGTACCGAGGATCGGGATGCCGGCCTTCTCCAGCGCATCGGCCAACTTCAGCGGCGTCTGGCCGCCGAACTGGACGATAACGCCGACCAGTTCGCCCGAGGCCTGTTCGGCGCGCAGGATCTCCAGCACGTCCTCCGCCGTCAGCGGTTCGAAGTAGAGCCGGTCGGAGGTGTCGTAGTCGGTCGAGACGGTCTCGGGGTTGCAGTTGATCATGATCGCTTCATAGCCGGCGTCGCGCAGCGCGAAGGCGGCATGGCAGCAGCAATAGTCGAACTCGATGCCCTGGCCGATGCGGTTCGGACCGCCGCCAAGGATGACGACTTTTTTCCGCGCTGACACTTGCGCTTCATTGGCCAGCGCGCCGGCGAAGGGCACTTCGTAGGTCGAGTACATGTAGGCGGTGGGCGAGGCGAACTCGGCCGCGCAAGTGTCGATGCGCTTATAAACCGGATGAACGTCGAGCTTTTCACGAATCTTCGCAATCACTTCGGCGTCGGTCTTCGTCAGCGAGGCGAGGCGGGCATCGGAGAAGCCCATCGCCTTCAGCATGCGCAGATTGACGGCGTCTTGCGGAATGCCGTGCTCGCGGATGCGGGCTTCCATGGAAACGATGCCGGCGATCTGTTCGAGGAACCACGGGTCGATCTTGCACATGGCGTGCACGTCTTCCAGCGAGGTGCCCATGCGGATCGCCTGCGCCACCATGCGCAGCCGGTCGGGCGTCGGCGTGCCGAGCGCGGCGCGGATGGCGTTGCGGTCGTCGGCGTGGTTGGCAGCCACGGCACCGTGGCCGAGGCCGGGGATCTCGATCTCGTCTAGGCCGGTGAGGCCGGTTTCCAATCCACGCAAAGCCTTCTGCAGGGACTCCTGGAAGGTGCGGCCGATGGCCATGACTTCGCCGACCGACTTCATGGCGGTGGTCAGCACCGGCTCGGCGCCGGGGAATTTCTCGAAGGCAAAGCGCGGGATTTTGGTGACGACGTAATCGATGCTCGGCTCGAAGGAGGCGGGCGTGGCGCCGCCGGTGATGTCGTTCTCCAGCTCGTCCAGCGTGTAGCCGACGGCGAGTTTTGCCGCGATCTTGGCGATGGGGAAGCCGGTCGCCTTCGAAGCCAAGGCGGAACTGCGCGAGACGCGCGGGTTCATCTCGATGACGACGAGGCGGCCATCGGCCGGGTTGACGGCGAACTGCACGTTGGAGCCGCCGGTCTCGACGCCGATCTCGCGCAGCACCGCGATCGAGGCGTTGCGCATCATCTGGTATTCCTTGTCGGTCAAGGTCAGCGCGGGCGCGACGGTGATCGAGTCACCGGTGTGTACGCCCATCGGGTCGATATTCTCGATCGAGCAGACGATGATGCAATTGTCCGCCTTGTCGCGGACGACCTCCATCTCATATTCCTTCCAGCCGAGCACGCTTTCCTCGATCAGCACTTCGGTGGTCGGCGAGGCGTCGAGGCCGGACTGGACAATGTCGTAGAATTCGGCGCGGTTGTAGGCGATGCCGCCGCCGGTGCCGCCCATGGTGAAAGACGGGCGGATGATGGCGGGCAGGCCGACATGGTCGAGCGCCTGGGCGGCAATCGCCATGCCATGGCTGATGTAGCGCTGCTTGCGGTCGCCTTCGCCGAGGTTCCAGCGGGTTTCCAGCGCGTCGAGCGCGGCATCGAGGTCGGCAGGCGCCTCGGCCTTTACGGCGGCGCGCTCGGCCTCGTGCGTCTTGCGGTCGGCGTTCTTGACATCGGTGGCATTGGCAAGCATCGACTTCGGCGTTTCCAGGCCGATCTTCTTCATCGCCTCGCGAAACAGCGCCCGGTCCTCGGCCTTGTCGATCGCCGTGGCGTCGGCGCCGATCATCTCGACATTGTAGCGTTCGAGCACGCCCATGCGGCGCAGCGACAGAGCAGTATTGAGCGCGGTCTGGCCGCCCATGGTCGGCAGCAGCGCGTCGGGCCGCTCCTTGGCGATGATCTTGGCGACGACTTCAGGCGTGATCGGCTCGATATAGGTGGCGTCGGCCAGTTCCGGGTCGGTCATTATGGTGGCCGGGTTGGAATTGACCAGGATGACGCGAAAGCCCTCTTCCTTCAGCGCCTTGCAGGCCTGTGTGCCGGAATAATCGAACTCACAGGCCTGGCCGATGACGATGGGGCCGGCCCCGATGATCAGGATCGACTTGATGTCGGTGCGTCTTGGCATCGTTGTGAGTTCCGTTCGGCGAGCGGCTTGCACGAAAAACCGGGACGGGAAGACCCGGCCGGTTGTGCTTGCGATTCTGGTATCAGGCTAGGAGGGCCTTATAGGGAAGAGTTTTGGGAGATGTAACCCCGAAAATGAGGCTAGGCAGTAGGGATTAGGCAGTAGGGATCAGGCAGTGGGGATTAGGCAGGAGCGAGGTTAAGGCGCCTATTGCCCATTCCCTACTGCCTGACACCTAATCCCCCAGCGCGAGCTGATCCGTAATCTCAAACCGCTCTGATACCCCGACGCGGATCATGTTGAGGCTGCCTTCCCTTGTGAAGCGGAAGTCGCTGGGCGAATCCGAGTTGGCCGGCATGCCGGCATAGAAGGAGATGACGCGGGTGCCGCCGTCGGGCCAGGTCACGGTGATGTCTGCCTTGTCGGCGCCATTGTGGACGATGTTGACGGCGCAGCGGGTCATCGGTTGGCCGACATAGCGGGCGCAGGGGATCTCGGCGGTGGCGCCGAGGGCGGGCGGGGGTTCCAGCCGTGCAACGGTTTGCGTAGCGGTCGCAGCTTTGGCCTGGTCTGGCCGTGGCGTCGGGGATGGTACCCCCGGCGCGGACGCCGTATCCGGCGCTGCTCCCGCAGACGCGGCGGAATCCTGTACCGGCGTCCCCGTGGCCTCCGTCGCCGGAGCCTCCGTGGCGGGGATCTCGCCCGTCCTCGGGCTTTCATTGGCTGCGAAGGCGAGGCCATAAGCATCCTGCATGGCGGTCCTGCCGATCTCGGCGGCGGACTTCGGCGCGCCCGGATCCGTGCTGCCAAGGCGCTCCGTCAGGTCGAGTGGAGCCGGCGCGGGTGCAGCCGGGGTGGGTGGAGCCTGAGTGGGTACAGGCGGAGCGGCAGAGGCGGCAGGTGCAGTTGCTGGGGGTGTTGCGGCCACGTTGGCCGGCTGCGTCGGCATGTCGGGCGCGAGCGCCGGGCCGCCGGCTTCAGCACTGGCGGTCACCTGGGGCGGCACGGCGTCAACTTCGACCACGGTCGGATTGTCGGGGATAAGATAGCGCGCGGGCGCCCAGCCTTTGACCAGTGGATTGTCGATCTCCTCGACCTTGCACCAGCGGTGGCCGTCCACTTCGTTGCAGCCGAAATTCCTGACGCTCGAGCCGATCGGCAGACGCGCCTGGGTTCTGCCGACCGGCGACGGCGTGGCGCGGATGTTGAGGAGATCGCCTGGGCCGAGCTCGGTCACTATGGAAACGATGTCGGCAGGCGCGTCCTCGGCATTGGCCGGCAAGCTCACCAACAACGGGCCCACCACCAACGGACCCGCCAACAACCGGGCTGCCCGCAGGAGCGGAGCGCCAGTCAGTCGATGCAAAATGGTTCGGATTGTGCGCCTCATCATTTGGCCGTGCGCCGATTACCCTTGCGGCAGCAGTCCTGCCGTATGCCGAGGCGGTTTTATAAGGGACGATACGCGGCCATGTAAGTCTGAAAATGCGTCCGATGTTTGGTGCCGCGAGGCGGAAGCAGGGCGCAGCCGTGCGGTCAAGCGGAGCCTTGCCAAGAGGGTTTGGGCATGAAGCCGGTCCTCAGCGCATGCGCCCATTCCGGTCGGCCCGCCTGTGCGGCCTGTCTCGCCGCCGCTTCGTGGTCGTAGTCGACGGCGATGGTCTCGAAACGGTCGGGTCCTTCGCCATCCAAGGTGAGGATGCCGTAGCGCGCATGCGGGCTGCCTTGCTCCGAAACATGCGCCGGGGGCGTGTCATCTTCATAGGCGGAGGCGCCGACGCTGCCGGGATTGAAGAGCAAGGGGCCGCCGGGGATACGGACCAGTTCCGCGCGGTGGCTGTGGCCGCACAGCACGATGCGGCAGGCCGGGTCCAGCGCCTGCAACCGCCGCTGAATAGCGGCAAGCGGCGCGCGCACCAGTTGGCCATCGACGATCGCGTCGAGCAGGTATTTCTCGTCATGGTCGGGCCGCGCATGGAAAGCGACCACGCCGGGAACAATCTCCAGCGTGAAGGGCAGGGCGAGCAGGGCTTCGCGCTGCGCTGATGTCAGCCGTTCCTGCGCATAGCGGTCTGAAGCCCACATCACATCGTCGGCCGGATCGACCGCGACCCGGCGGTCATGGTTGCCGCGCACCGTCGGCAGGTCGAGCGCTTCGAGCCGCTCGAACGTCTCGCGCGGCCAGAGCGGGCCGGAGACACAGTCGCCAAGGTTGACGGTGAGATCGGCGCCGCCGCGCCGCGCCAGATCGGCGAGCACGGCATCCAGCGCCAGCACATTGCCATGGATGTCGGCGAGAACGGCAATGCGCATGCGGCGGGCTCCTTGGTGCAGCCCGTTGAGGCTTGCGGCCGGTCTTCGTTATCAAGCCCCTGCCTTCATTATCAAGCCCTTGAGATCGTTCGAGACAGCCGGGAGCCCCGCCTATCGCGGAAGCACTCCATCTGCTAGCGTCCACGCCGCTCCAGAGTTCATCCGGGGGAGGACAGGCGATGACCCGCGACCAGATGGTTGCCCACCTTCGCGCCGCCAATGACGTCGCGCGCGAGACTGCCGCGCACGGGCACCATCCTTTCGGCTGCGTGCTCGTCGGCCCCGACGATCGCATCCTGATGCGGCAAGGCAACATCAACACCGTGCGCCACGCCGAAACCGAGCTCTCCCGGCGTGCCGCCGACACCTATCCGCCGGATTTCCTCTGGTCCTGCACGCTGGTCACAACCGGCGAGCCCTGTGCGATGTGCACGGGAACGCTGTACTGGGCGAATATCGGCCGGCTGGTCTACGGCTTCGAGGAAACCAAGCTTCTCGCGCTGACCGGCAATCACGCAGAGAACCCGACGATGAACCTCTCGTCGCGCACAGTCCTCGGCTCCGGGCAGAAGCCGGTCGAGGTCCACGGCCCTTTCCCCGAGATGGACGAGGAACTCCTCGCCCCGCATATCGGTTTTTGGCAGCGCTAGGACCTTGACTTCTAAACCGGTTAGGCCGGCATTTCGATGTCGTGGCCACCGACGATGGGCAGAGCCGGATCATCTCCGGCCGCCGCAATCACGCTGTCGAGCAGGCCGGGGAAGCGGGCGTCGAGGTCGGCGCGGCGCAGCGTGATCATCCGGTTGGTGCCAGCCACTTCGGCGCGGGTGACGCCGGCCTCGCGCAGTTTGGCCAGGTGATAGCTGAGATTGGTCTTGGAGCCGAGGTCGAGGAACCGGCTGCAGTTCAGCGGCACGCCTTCCTTGCTGGCGAGATAGCGCACGATGGCGAGCCGGGTCGGGTCGCCAAGCACGCCGAGCACAACCGGCAGGCTGATCTGGTCTGTATTGGGGTGCGGCAAAGTCATGGCCCGAAACTAAGCACAGTCGGTGTCGATTTCAACGCGTCGATCTTTCGCGGGCATGCACAGTCCGTTTCGCGATTGGCCCAACGGCTGTCCTGACACAGGGATGTCAGCAGGCTTCAGCTATTTTCACCTGGCTTCATTGACATCATGTCCTGTTATGTCCAATTGTTCAATAAGTTTTGAACTAAGGACACGCCCTATGGACAAGCGCCTCTTTTGGCTTGCGCTCGGATCGTTCACGATCTCGACCGAAGGCTTCGTCATCTCCAGCCTGCTGCCTGACATCGCCACCGACGCCCGCATTTCCATTCCGCTCGCCGGCACGCTGATCACCGCCTTCGCGCTGGCTTACGCCATCGGCACGCCGATCCTGGCAACGCTGACCGGCGAATGGGACCGGCGCCGCGTCATCTTGTGGACGCTGGCGTTCTTCGTCATCGGCAATGTGGTGGCGGCGCTGAGCTCGTCCTTCGAGCTGCTGCTCATTGCCCGCATCATCATGGCGCTGTCGTCAGGCCTGTTTGCCGCTACCGCTCAAGGCACGGCGGTGGCGCTGGTCGATGACCACCACCGGGCGCGGGCCATTGCAGTCGTCGTCGGCGGAACCACGGTGGCGGTTGCGCTGGGTGCACCGCTCGGCGCGCTGGTTGCCACGATAGCCGGCTGGCGCGGGACCTTCTTTGCCATTGCCGGGCTCGGCGCGCTGGTCGGCGCCATCCTGTGGTACCGGCTGCCGCGCGGAATTGTCGGCACCAAGCTGCCGCTCAGGCGGCGCCTGGCTGCGGCGCTGCGCCCCGGCGTCATGCCGATCCTGCTGACCACCGCTCTTGCCCTGATCGGCGCCTTCTCGGTGTTTTCCTATATCGCGCCGCTGGCCATCCAGAGCGGCGGCCTCAGCCCGATTGCGCTGCCCGGCATGCTGCTCGCCTTCGGTGTCGGCGCCGTCATCGGCAACATAGCCGGCGGCCAGGCGGCCGACCGTTTTGGTGCGACGCGCACCGTCGGCTGGTCTCTGGCGCTGAGCGCCGTCATGCTGGTGATGCTCTCGGTCATCCCGACCTTCCTGCCGCAGCATCTCGCCGGGCCGGCATTGATGGCCATGATGGTGCCGTGGGGCATGGTCGGCTGGGCATTTCCGCCGGCGCAGGCCAGCCGCATCATCAAGCTGGCGCCCGACGCCGCCCCGATCGTGCTGTCGCTCAACGCTTCGGCCCTCTATCTCGGCGTGGCGCTGGGTGCTGTGGTCGGCGGCGCCGTGCTGCGCTACGGCGTGCCGGCCGATCTCGGCCTGGTCGCCGCCATCTTCCCGCTGATCGGGCTTGGCGTGGTGCTGGCCGGCCGCTGGGCGGCCCGGCCGGTCGCCATGCCGGCCGAATAGATCTTTGCAAAGGACCGGCGGCCGCTCTTTCAGCTTGAAGGGGCGGCCGCCGGCACGTCGTACTCCAGCGCCGCGACTTCATCCAGCATAGCGCGCAGATCTGCCGCTCGCTGCTGGCCGACCAGCGCCTCGAAGCGCTGCTGGGCAATGGTCCACAATTTCGTCGTCTCCTCGAGCTTGGCCTGGCCTTGCGGCGTCAGCCGCACCCGCTTGACGCGGCGGTCGTCCTTGTCGGCGAAGGTGTCGACATAGCCGTCGCGGATCAGCGGCTTCAGCGTATGGCCGAGCGCCGACAGGTCCATGACCATCGCTTCGGCTATCGTGCCCATCGCCGGCTCGTTGCTGACATGGATCTGGTAGAGCAGGCCGTACTGTGTGCCCTTCAGACCCGAAGGCGAGATTACATCGTCATAAAAGCGGCCGAGCTTGCGCGCGGCGCGCCGCAGCGTGGCGTTGTTGCAAAGGCTGAATCCCGGCAGCGCGGTCTTGCTCATCACGACTCCTTGCCGGCAAAACCGCTGCCGGCCTGTCGCAGAAATAGTTTCTGCCGCCTCCGTTGACAAGATGGTGGTATATGCCTACTTCCCGGAAAGTGGTATATGCCACTAATTGGAGATCAGGGCGGGACAAGGGTTCATCGACCTGTCTCGCCGGGCAGAAAAAAGGAACAGGACAATGAGTGGACAGGACAACAAGGGTACCGCAGTCGTCACCGGCGCATCGGCCGGCATCGGCGCGGTCTATGCCGACCGGCTGGCCGGGCAAGGCTACGATCTGGTGCTGGTAGCGCGGCGCGCCGACCGGCTGGAGGAACTGGCTGAAAAGCTGCGATATGCTTACAAGCGCAAGGTCAGCGTGATATCAGCCGATCTTGCCGACGACAATGATGTGCGCCGCGTCGAGCAGGCGATCGCAGCCGACGACAGCGTCACGCTGCTGGTCAACAATGCCGGCATTGGTGGCCAGGCCGTGGTGGCAACGGCCGACGCCGACGAGGCCGAGCGCATGATCAAGGTCAACGTCATCGCCTTGACCCGCCTGACCCGCGCCGTTCTGCCGGGGCTTCTTGCGCGCAACCGCGGCGCCATCGTCAACATCGCCTCTGTGCTCGCCTATGATACCTCGTTCGGCGGCATCTACAGCGGCACCAAGGCCTATGTCGTCAACTTCACCGAGGCCCTGCACCGCGAAGTCGCCGGCACCAATGTGAAGGTCCAGGCGGTGCTGCCGGGCGCGACCCGCACCGATTTCTGGGAGCTCGCCGGTGGCGATATCGACAATCTGCCGAAGGAGATCATCATGTCCGCCGACGATATGGTCGATGCCGCGCTTGTGGGCCTATCCAGGGGCGAAGCCGTCACCGTGCCGGCACTTGCCGATGCGACCAAGCTCGACGCCTTCCTCGGCGCAAGGCAAGTCTTCTACGGCAGCCTGCACGCCGACAAGCCTGCTGCCCGCTACGCGGTCTGAGGAGAGAGCTGGTTCGCTTCGCGAACCAGGACCCCCACCCCGCTCACTTCGTTCGCGGCCCTCCCCACAAGGGGGAGGGTAAAGTGCGCGCTCCCCTACCTCCCCTTTGTGGGGAGGTCGGACCGCAGGTCCGGGTGGGGGTACTGGCGCCGACCTCTGCGTTTACGCTCCCCGCCACATAGGTATGATCGATGCAGCCAGCACCAGCGCCAGCACGATGTTGAGCGCGCGCCATTGCCATTCGGTCTCGAGCAGCCGTGCCAGCACCATGCCCGCCACGCACCAGATCGACAGCGAGACGGCTGCAGTGAGGCCGAAGGTCGAGCCGAGCAGCAGCGCGAGTTGTCCCGGCCCGTCGGCAAGGGCCGCGAACGAGGCCGCCGCCCCCAGTCCCATCGCCCAGCCCTTCGGGTTCATCCATTGAATGCCGGCGCCGCCGAAGAAGCTGTTGGGTTTTGCCATCGCCACATCGAGATTGGGCGGCCCGGCGCGGCCGATCTTGATTGCCAGCCAGATGAGATAGAGCGAGCCGATGATTTTCATCGCCAGTTGCAGCGAAGGCATGGCCAGCAGCAGACCGGCGAGCCCGGCGGCGGCAGCAGCGGTCACGGTGGCGAGACCGGCGGCGCTGCCGACCAATAGGGGAACGGAACGGCGAAAACCGAACTGTGCACCTGAGGCAGTCGACAGGGTGGTGGCGATGCCGGGCGTGACGGTGGCCACGAAGGCAAACAGGATGAGCGGAAAGATGGGCTGCAACATGAGGCGTCCTTCATCAAAAGCCCAATGGTAGACTTCCGCATACTTCAGTAAATGCAATGTTTGCGATGGTTGGCATTAGCAGATATAATGCCATCCATGATCCGCAACCTCGACACAGCGCTGATCCGCACCTTCGTCACTGTCGCCGACAAGGCCAGCATGACGGCGGCGGCGAACGCGCTGCATCTGACGCAAGGCGCCGTAAGCCAGCAGATCAAGCGGCTGGAAGAAGCGCTCGGCTGCAGCCTGTTCGAGCGCGACCGGCGTGGCTTGCGGCTGACGCGGCCCGGCGAGCGGCTGTTCGGCAAGGGCAAACGGTTGCTTGGCCTCAATGACGAGATCTGGGCCGAGATGGCGGGCACCGAGGTCGCCGGCCAGGTGCGGCTCGGTGTTCCCTATGACCTTGTCGGCACTTTGCTGGCGCCGGTGCTGAAGGCCTATGCCGAGACCTATCCGCAGGTCGAGATTTCACTGCTCTGTGCGGCTTCGCCGGACCTTGCCGCGGCCCTCGCGGCCGGCACCATCGACCTTGCCGTCATCGAGGAACGGGTCGGCCCGTCGGCCGGTGAGTGCCTGGCCATTGACCGGCTGGTCTGGGTGGGGGCCAAGGGCGGCGTCGCCCGCGCCAAGCGGCCGCTGCCGGTGTCGATCGTCGCCGACACCTGCGCCTTCCGCCCGGTGGTGCTGTCGGCGCTGAACGAGCACGGGCTGGAATGGCGCACCGTGTTCGAGAACGGCAACATCGACGCGACGACCGCGACAGTGCGCTCCGACCTTGCCGTCACCGCCTGGCTGGCCTCCACCGTGCCTGCCGATCTTGACATCCTGGCTTTTGATGCCGGGCTGCCGCCGCTGCCGAATTTTTCCATCAATCTGCATTTGCCGAAGTACGGCACGGCGCCGGCAGCGCAGGAGTTCGCGCGGTATATCCGGGGTGGGTTGGCACGGCGGGCTGTGGCGGCTTGACAGAACTTGCATTTCCTCTCCCCCGTCGATCGGGGGAGAGGAAAGGTGCCAAGCCTGTCCCTGTTACTTCCAGTTCTTACGCCGCTCGAGCTCGGCCTCTGACGGCTTCTGCGTAGCGAACGACCCGACCTTGACCTCACCCCCGCGTTCGTAGGTCGCCATGATGACGCCTGTGGTAGTGGCCTGCGACTTGACCAGCTTGAAAGCGGCGGGCATCGCACCACCATCGAACAGCCGCTTGCCCTTGCCCAGCAGCAGCGGGAAGATCATCAACCGGATCTCGTCGATCAGCCCGTTGGCGAGCAAATTCTGGATCAGCTCGCTCGAACCCTGGATGAGCAGGTCAGGCCCATCTTCCTTCTTGAGGCGGCGCAACGCCGCGACGATATCTTCTCCAAGCCATTGCGTATTTTCCCAGGTGAGCGAATCCGGCCGATGCGTCGCCACATATTTAGTCGCAGGGTTGAAGGCATCTCCGATGGCATCTTTCTGATACGGCCAGTAAGCGGCGAAGATGTCGTAGGTTCTGCGGCCGAGCAGCAGGGCGAAGGGCTTAGAGAACAATTCCTCCATGGCCACGCCCGCCACCTCGTCGAAGTAGTGGAACGTCCAGCCGCCGAACTCGAAGCCGCCAACCGGGTCTTCTTCCGGGCCGCCCGGCGCCTGCATGACGCCGTCGAGGCTGACGAAGGTAGCGGCGATGATCTTTCGCATTGGATTTTCCTTTTCCAGGATCCGCGCCGTCAGGGCCGGATTTCGATCTAAGGACGGACAGGCCGGCGGCCGCCCGACAGGCGTTGGCAAAAAAACGCTGCCGGCCGACAAGGGTACCTACCGCCGTCGCCCGCCGCCAAGCGCCTGCGACGAAAACCAGAGGTCGCCGATGATGGCGGTGGCGGTCCGGTCCGGCGCCCTGTCTGATGTCAGCCAGATCGAAAGGCTGCGCGCCGCCTTCTGGAGGTCGGGGATTTTGGCCGCCGAACCGGCCGCCGAGGCGCCGACGCAGGGGATGAACCACGAGCGCATGAAGGGGTCGCAGGCAAAGCCCTTGTCGTTGCGGGTTACCATCACGGCCAGGCCGACGCCCTGGGACGGACGCCAGGGAAAGATCATGCGGCCGCCCGCTTTCAGCGCCCGAAGCCAAGGAGCCGGCGGTGCGACGACACCGGCATTGACATAGATGATGTCGGACGGCGGCAGATCGCCGGTGACGGCATCGCCGTGGACGACGCTTACATTGCCGTAGGTTTCGAGATTCTTTGTTGCTCTGGCAGCAAGATCTGCCTCTATTTCGAAGGCGGTCACCGGGCCGGGCGCAACCAGCCGCGCCAGCAAGGCGGTGTAGTAGCCTGTGCCGGCGCCGATATGGGTGACGGCCTCGTCCGGTCTGGGGGCGATCCTGCCGATCCACATCGCGTGCAAGGAGGGTTCTCCATTGTTGATGCCCTTGTCGGCATCGAGCGCCACCAGCACGTCCTGATAGATGTGAACAGGATCGGCGCTCGGCGTCATGATCTTGCCGTTGCCGGTGGTGAGCGCCCTGCCGGCGACTACCGCCCAGGGTCCGGGACCGAGAAAGGCCTCGCGCGGAACGGTGGCGAACGCCTCTTCGAGGCGCGGATCGGCCGAGCCGGCATTGGCCGCCATCAGCTGCGCGTAAAATTTCCTGGCGTCTTCGACACTTGTCATGATGGCCGGTAAGATAGCGCAAGCCGCCGGTTTGTCGCCGTCTTGAGCAATTCCAGGAAAGGTGTGAGGCGGCTTTCCGCCCGGAATTGCGTCAAAACAAGACATAGAGCAGTTCGCCGTTTCGGCGAAACGGCGAACTGCTCAAGATGAAACTCAGCCGACGCCGAAGACGGTGTCGTAGAGCAGCTTGAAGTTGAGCACCAGGATGACCGCCGCGACGACCCAGGCGAGGACCGCCACGCCGCGGGGAATGGCAAGGTTGCCCATCTTCTTCTTGTCGGAGACGAACTGCACCAGCGGGATAACTGCGAAGGGCAGCTGCATCGACAGTACCACCTGGCTGAAGACCAGCAACTGGCCGGTGCCCTTTTCGCCATAGAGCGCGGTGACGACCACCACCGGGACGATGGCGATGCCGCGCGTCAGCAGCCGGCGCGCCCATTGCGGAATGCGCAGGCGCAAAAAGCCTTCCATGACGATCTGGCCGGCAAGCGTTGCCGTAACCGTCGAGTTGAGGCCGGAGGCCAGCAGCGCCACCGCAAACAGGATGGAGGCGATGCCGAGGCCGAGCAGTGGCGACAAGAGCTCGAAGGCTTGGCCGATCTCGGCGACATCCTGATGGCCGGTGCCATGGAAGGCCACCGCCGAGACGATCAGGATCGAGGCGTTGACGAACAGCGCCAGGACGAGCGCGATGGTCGAGTCCGTCGTCGCCCATTTAATGGCGTCGCGCTTGCCTTTTTCGGTCCGTTCATAGGCGCGTGTCTGTACGATCGAGGAGTGCAGGTAGAGATTGTGCGGCATCACCGTGGCGCCGATGATGCCGATGGCGATGTATAGCATCGCCGGATTGGTGACGATCTCCGTCGACGGCACGAACATCGAATGCAGGATCGAGCCGACCGGAGGGGCAGCGGCAAAGATCTGGATGGCGAAACAGCCGAAGATGATGATCAGAAGCGCGATGACGAAGGCTTCGAGATAGCGGAAACCCTTGTTCATCAAGAGCAGCACGATGAAGGCGTCGAGCGCCGTCAGCAACGCGCCGCCGATCAGCGGAATGCCGAACAGAAGCTGCAGCGCGATCGCCGTGCCGATCACCTCGGCGAGGTCGCAGGCGATGATGGCGAGTTCGCAGGCGATCCACAGCACGAAACTGACGGGACGCGGATAATAGGCGCGGCAGGCCTGGGCGAGGTCGCGGCCGGTGGCGATGCCAAGCCGGGCGGCAAGCGCCTGCAGCAGGATCGCCATCAGGTTGGACAGCATGATGATGAACAATAGCGTGTAGCCGAACTGGGCGCCGCCGGCGAGGTCGGTGGCCCAGTTGCCCGGATCCATATAGCCGACCGAGACCATGTAGCCCGGTCCCATGAAGGCGAACAGGCGACGGAACCAGACGCCGGACTGTGGCACCGCGATCGTGGAGTTCACCTCGCGCAGGCTGGGAGGATTGTCCTCCGGCCTGTCAAATCGCCAGGATGATCCCAAGGTAGCGTCAGCTTCGGACATGGAGGGCTTTCCACTGGGTGGATCGGTTGACGTCATCCTATCTATGCCAGGGCTCAACATTATGCAATAGGCTATATTTCATTGTATGTGCTTCCTGTTGCGCCGACCGGCAGGCCGGCAGGGGATCGCAAACGCCGGTTGCGCCTGCCATGGAATGGAAATAAACGGCTGGAATAGTTAAGCCCGTGCTATGAATGGCAAAGGGCGATTGCTTTGCCCAAAGCCGATTCTTGTCAAAAGATAGGAAGGAGCGCGTGTTGGCGCTGAAGCACAGACGGGTTGGACGCGAGGAGCCGCTGCCGGACGCCGAGATTCATTCGAAAGGGTTCCGGCAGCAGCGCGAAGCGCGCCGCGGCGCGCTGGTCGAGGATTATGTCGAGCTGATCGCCGACCTGATCGAGGACGGCAATGAGGCGCGTCAGGTCGATATTGCTGCGCGGCTGGGTGTCGCCCAGCCGACGGTGGCCAAGATGCTGACCAGGCTGTGCGCCGACGGGCTCGTTTCCAGAAAACCCTATCGCGGTGTGTTCCTGACCGACGCCGGGCGCAAGGTGGCGGAAGAGAGCCGCATCCGCCACCAGACGGTAGAAGCGTTTTTGCGTTCGCTCGGTGTCAGCGCCGAGACGGCGCGCATCGATGCCGAGGGCATCGAGCATCATGTCAGCGCCGAGACGCTGGAAGCCTTTCGCAAGGCGATGATCGCGCCGCGCTGAGGGGTGCCGGTGCCGCACCACTGGAACCTCCGCACGTCAGGCTCGTTGCTCCTGACGTTGCGCGTGATTGTTGCGCGCCAAGGAGGAAAACATGGGCGTCGAACAGGCACCGACCGCGAAGGGCAAGCAGGCGGCCGAGGGTTTGAGGCAGGCAGCGGCAAAGGACGAACGCAAGACCGAGGTCGAAACCGGCCATGCGCTGAAAAAGGGCGCCGCGCGTTTCGAGGAACGCTCCAAAAGCTCGGACGGCAAAAGCGCCGGCACCAAGCAGAAGATCTGAGTTCTGTTCGCAAGCGGCAACCTGCCGCTCATTCCTCGGTGTCCTGCACCCAACTGCGCGGATGGCCGTCGACGCGGAACTGGAATATGAAATAGGGCGGAATGCAGGAGCCCTTCCCAGGCTTGGCTGCGGCCAGATCGTCGTAGCCGGCGGTGCAGATATAGTCCTCGCGGCAGGGATGCGCCTTGTCGCAGGCGCGCAGGCCGGCGGTCTTGGTGAATTCCTTGGTGCAGAATTTGTGGTCCTTGCCCGACGCGATGCAGTCGTTGAAACCGGTCTTGGCCAGGCGGCCGCAAGTCGCCTCGTCGGGAAGCTTGTCGCAGCTTGCCTTGCGCAGCATGCCCCCGGGAAAGCCACCGGTCTTCTGCTCGGGGTTGTCATAGCGTTGGCGCGCCGCGCCATAGCCGGCGAGCTTGATTACCGGTTTCTTGTCGCGCGCCGGATCGATGGCGCAGGCTTTTGCGGTGGCCGGCGACAGGCGGCAATATTTGTCGCTGCCCCAGCTCGACATCTTGATCTCGCCGAACTCGACGGGGTCGCCGACTGCGGTGGCCGCCTCGCTGACGCAGGTGCCGAAGCCCGGATGGATGTCGCTTTCATGGACGCCGGCGCAGCGCAGGCTTTCGCCGCAGTTCCAGTCCTTGAAGCTCGTATCCTCGCCACTGTAGCAGATCGACCCCCAGCCATTGTAGAGATCGGTGCCTTTCAGCGCTTCGGCGAGTTTGGCGACCGGACGGGCGGCGAAGCCGCGTGAGAAATCCGGATGGCCGCCGGCGGCGAAGTCCTCGACGATGGCGCGGCGGCGCGGCAGGTCGGCGAAGAACACCGCCGAGCCGGGGACGAAGACGGCGTTGCGGCGCGGCTCGCTGGCCGGATCGGCGCCGGTGTAATGGAAGCCGGCAATGCCGTGCGTCTGGTGGCAGCCGGTGCAGGTCATTTCGTTGAGACGCAGATTGAAGCCGGCCACCGATTTCACGCTGCGCAGCTCGTTGCCCTTGGCGACATAGTCCTGCAGTGCCTTGTCGATGTCGGCATCGTCGAGCAGCCCATAGGCGATATTGTTTTGCGACCTGGCCATGCCGCCGGGTGCGACCGAGACGGCGCTGGTCGCCAGGAATTTGTCGTCGATGACCAGCCGGCCGCGATCGAGGTCGTAGAGGTTGCGGTCGGTCAGCAGCCATTTGGCGAAGGCCGGCCGGTCGGCCAGAACCACTTTCCGGTCGATCTGGTTCTCCATCTTCAATTCCTGGAAGGTGGACGTCGTTGGGTCCCATTTGAAAATCTTGAGGAGATATTCGGCGTGGCCACCGAAGTCGCGGCGGCTCGAGGCCGACAGCCGGAGAACCTGCATGTTCAGCTCAAGCCGCATGATCTGCGACGAATTCAGCATGGCGTTGGAGAGCGGCCCTTCGTCGGAGCGCAGCCAGGCTGCCAGTTGCTCGGGCGCAAGGTTCTTCTGGCCGGCGGCGAGCCAGCGCTTGGCGATTTCGGCACAGGAAACGGCGGTGGCGCTTGGACGGTCTCTCGAAGCGCGGGCGTGAGCCTCACCGGGCCTGGCGTTGAAGACCAGGCTCATGGTCAGCGGCAGCCGCGACGAGATTCGTTGCGCTGTCTTTCCCTTCGTGGGCTTCTCCGCCACCGAATAATGGAAGCGGTAGATCAGCCTGATCTCGCCGCATTCGGTGTGGCCGAGATAGCCGCGGTCCATGCGGTTGACGACGCCGGTCAGGTCGAGCGTCGAGCCGTCATCGTCGATGTATTTCGGGTTGAATTTCTGGCTGGTGTCCTTCGACTTGGCCATGGCCGCGACGTAAGGATCGGGGCTATTGGCAGGCTCGTCGGCGATCTCCTGCTTTACGGCGTTGCGGATAGGGGTCAGCGCGCGCACCGAAAACAGGCCCCGATTGTCGACCTCGCGCGTGAGACCCAGCGCCGGGCCGAGCAGGCGGCTGATCGAGAGGCCGCCACGCTCAAGCGCCTGCAATGTCTCGGGATCGGTTACGGCGACGCTGGAATCGAGCGTCACGGCGCGCGCCGGCGACGGGCCGAGGCATAGCACCACCGCCAGCAGCAGAAATCGACCGATTGTCCGCAAGTCCCCGACACCCCCGTTCGAACCGGATGCTACAGCGCGCATGCCGCCTCGACCAGAGTGCGAACGCGATGCCGCTGCCACGAAAAATACTGTGACTTGGCGCAACCATTGCGATAATTGTCTGTTGGGTCGGAGTGGGCCACGACATCGGCCAAGCCAGCCGAAATTTGCATACGGGGAGTTGCCATGCTCTGGAAGGGCCGCCGTCAGAGTGACAATGTCGAGGACGAGCGCAGCGACAGCGGCGGCGGTGGTGGTTTCGGCGGCGGCAGCCCTGGCCAGTTCCGCATCCCGATCGGCGGCCGCACCGGCGGCGGCGGCAGCATATTGCTGGTCGTCCTCGTGGTGCTGGCCGGATGGTATTTCGGCTTCGACCCGTCGCAGATCCTGGGCAGCGGCGACGGCGGCGGCGTGCTGCCGGGTGGCGGTGGCCAGATTACCGACAACAGCGGCGGCCAGGACGACGGCGCCGGCACGCCTGCTTCCGACGAGATGAAGCAGTTCGTGGCGACCGTGCTGGCCGAGACCGAAGAGACCTGGACCGGCATCTTCCAGTCGCAGGGCCTGAAATACGAGGACCCGAAGCTTGTGCTGTTCAGCGGCCAGATCCGCTCGGCCTGCGGCTCCGCCTCGACGGCAGCCGGACCGTTCTATTGTCCCGGCGACCACAAGGTCTACCTCGACACCACCTTCTTCCAGCAGCTCGACCAGCAGTTCGGCGCCTCGGGGGATTTCGCCCAAGCCTATGTGATCGCTCATGAAGTCGGTCACCATGTGCAGAACCTCACCGGCATCCTGCCCAAGTTCAACCAGATGCGGCAGTCGATGGGTGAGGCGGAAGCCAACCAGATGTCGGTGCGCATCGAGCTGCAGGCCGACTGCTTCGCCGGCGTTTGGGCGCATTTCACCGCGCAGAAGGGCATTCTGGAACAGGGCGACATCGAAGAGGCGCTCAACGCCGCCAAGCAGATCGGCGACGATACGCTGCAGAAGAAGATGCAGGGCTATGTCGTGCCGGAAAGCTTCAACCACGGGACGTCGCAGCAGCGGCAGACCTGGCTGGCGCGCGGCTACAAGAGCGGCAAGCTGTCGGATTGCAACACGCTGACCGGTCCGGTTTGAGGCGCTCGCAAGTTCCAGCCGACCGCGGTCCAAAGCGCATCCGTCGGCGGGCCAATTCACCACCGGCAACAGATGTCAGGAGGAGAACGCCTGAGGCGTTCTCCTATTGTTCCAAAGTGGCGCCTCGCCTATAACGGGCGCCCGCCCAAGGGCGGTCTCAGGGAGCAGACGCCATCATGATCGACCCCAAAACCGCCAGGCGGGGCCTTGCGCTCGTCTTCACCACGCTGCTGCTCGACATTATCGGCTTCGGCATGATCATGCCGGTGTTGCCGGCCTTTCTCAGGGAGCTTTCCGGCGTCGGCATCAGCGAAGCGGCGATCGAAGGCGGCTGGCTGTTCTTCGTCTATGCGGCGATGCAGTTCTTCTTCGCGCCAATCATGGGTGGATTGAGCGACCGCTTCGGGCGGCGGCCGATCCTGCTTGCCTCGGTGCTTACATTCTCGATCGACAATCTGATCTGCGCCATCGCCTGGTCCTATCCGATGCTGTTCATCGGCCGCGTGCTGGCCGGCATTTCGGGCGCCAGCTATTCGACGACGTCGGCCTTCATTGCCGACATCTCGAACGATGACAACCGGGCGAAGAATTTCGGTCTGCTCGGCATCGCCTTCGGCGTCGGCTTCGTCATTGGGCCGGTGCTGGGCGGGCTGCTCGGCACGTTCGGGCCGCGAGTGCCGTTTTACTTTGCCGCCGGGCTTGCCTTCGTGAACTTCCTCATCGCCATGTTCTTCCTGCCTGAAACGCTCGATGAAAAGCACCGCCGCCGCTTCGAGTGGAAACGCGCCAACCCGGTCGGCACGCTGCTGCAGATGCGCCAATATCAGGGCATCGGCTGGATCGGGCTCGCCTTCTTCCTAATGACGCTCGGCCACATGATGTATCCGGCGGTGTGGTCGTTCGTGTCCAATTATCGTTATGGCTGGAGCGAGCAGCAGATCGGCTTCTCGCTCGGCGCCTTCGGCCTGTGTGGGGCGATCGTCATGGCGACGGTGCTGCCGCGCGTGATCCCCAAACTTGGCGAATGGAGGACGGCGGTCATCGGCCTGACATTCACGGCGGCCAGCGCCTTCGGCTACGCCTTCGCCTCGCAAGGCTGGATGATTTATGCGGTGATCGTCGTCGGCTGCCTGGAAGCACTGGCCGATCCGCCGCTGAGAAGCCTTGCCGCCGCCAAGGTGCCGCCGTCGGCGCAAGGCGAATTGCAGGGCGCGATGACGTCGATCTTCTCGATCACCTCGATCATCACGCCGCTGCTCTACACCGCGATCTTTTCCTGGTTCACCGGACCGAATGCGCCCGTGGTGTTCGGCGGCGCGCCCTATCTGGTTGGGGCATGCTTCCTGACACTTGCAGTCATCGTCTTCGTGACGAAAGTGGCGCGGCCGGCGGCGGTGAGAAGCGCCGCCACCGGCGTCGCTGAAGATGGAGCACAGCTATGAGCCATGACAGCCGCATAAAGCTGACCAAGGACGGCTTGTCGCTTTCGCGGCTGGTGTTCGGCGCCTGGCGCCTGCTCGACAGCGCCGCGCGCCCGGATGCCGATCAGGTCGCGCGGTTGATCGGCAGCGCGGTCGACCTTGGCCTGACCAGTTTCGACCATGCCGATATCTATGGCAATTACGAGGTCGAAGCGGCGTTCGGCGCTGGCTTGTCGCGCTGGAAGGGCAAGCGCGAGAGCATCGAATTGATCTCGAAATGCGACATCATGCTGGCATCGGCAACCCGGCCGCTGAACCGGCTGAAGCACTACGACACCAGTGCCGCCCATATCGTCGCCTCGGTCGACCGTTCGCTCGCCAATCTCGGCACCGACTATCTCGACCTGTTGTTGCTGCACCGGCCGGATCCGCTGATGGATGCCGACGAGACGGCGGCCGCCCTTGCCGGCCTGGTCAAATCAGGAAAGGTGCGGGCAGTCGGCGTTTCGAATTTCACGCCCTCGCAGTTCGACCTTCTGGCTTCGCGGCTGCCATTTGCCTTGGCCACCAATCAGATCGAGATGTCGGTGCTGAAAACCAATGCGCTGGTGGATGGCAGCCTCGATCACGCGCAACGCCTCGGCTATGCGCCGATGATCTGGTCGCCGCTCGGCGGCGGCTTGCTGTTCACCGGCAAGGAAGGGCGCGAGGCGCGGGTCAGGGCGGCAATCGCGGCGGTGGCTGCCGAGATCGGCGCCGGCGATCTCGCCGCCGTCGCCATCGCCTGGCTGCTGCGTCATCCGGCGCGGCTGGCGCCGGTGCTGGGCACGATGAAGCCCGAGCGGCTGGCAGCCATGGTCAAGGCGCTGGAGATCGACCTCGACCGCCAGCAATGGTTTGCCATACTGGAGGCCAGCGAAGGCCGGCCCGTGGCGTAAGGTTAGATACTAGGCTTCGATCCATTCGCTGGGCACGTCCAATGCCTTCGACAGCATGGTGCTGGTTTGCGCCGATGGCTTGCGGCGATTGGATTCAAGGTCCGACAGGAAGCCCTGGCTGACACCGATGGCATCAGCGAACTCGCCCTGCGTCAGCTTGCGCCAGTTGCGCAGCGCCTTGAGCCCGGCTGGAACCTCGCAAAATATCCATGGTCACCTCGGCGGGCAGAGGCTTTTCCGTTTTGAACTCGGCCTTCCGCTCATCGTAGATCGCCACATCCGCAGCGTCTTCTCTGGCTTCTTCGGCGGCATGCAGCAATGCCTCGTAGTCAGCCTTCGGGATGACGACCAGTTCTTCCCCGGTTGAAGTCCTTATGATTTGCGGAGCGTTCATGATGTGCTGTCCTATGGCCGGCTGTAGGTCGTCGTTTCGCGCTTGCCGATGTAGATCGCGAGGATTGTCGTGCGATCTTCATCAATATAACGCGGTAGCAACCGATCCGAAGTCTGTAACCGTCTCGGCCGGCAAGACGTTCTACATCCCCACGCCCGCTGATGGCATAAGTGTTCAAACCCTCAGAGACCTGCTCGCGGACATCGGCCGGCAGGTTGTCGAGATCGCGAGCTGCCGACACCGAGAGGATGATCGTCTTCACTCGCGCAATATCGCAGATTTATCGCTCGAGGCTAAGCGATATTATCGCTGCTACACAGAGGGCTCAGGCCCGTTCGGCCAGCAGTTCCTCGCCGCGCTTTTCGCGGATCAGGTTGACGAAGCGGCGGAACAGATAGTGCGAGTCCTGCGGGCCGGGCGAGGCCTCGGGGTGGTGCTGGACCGAGAACACCGGACGTCCGGTCAGCGCGATGCCGCAGTTCGAGCCATCGAACAGCGAGACATGGGTTTCCTCGACGCCCTCGGGCAAGGAGTCGGCATCGACGGCAAAGCCGTGGTTCATCGAGACGATCTCGACCTTGCCGGTGGTATGATCCTTGACGGGGTGGTTGGCGCCGTGATGGCCCTGGTGCATCTTGGCGGTCTTGCCGCCCAGCGCCAGGGCCAGCATCTGGTGGCCGAGGCAGATGCCGAACACCGGAATATCGGTCTTGAGCAGGTCCTGGATGACCGGCACCGCGTATTCGCCGGTGGCTTCCGGGTCGCCGGGGCCGTTGGAGAGGAAGATGCCGTCGGGCTGCATGGCCAGGATTTCTTCCGAACCGGTACCGGCCGGAACCACGGTGACCTTGGCGCCGAGGCCGGAAAGCAGGCGAAGGATGTTACGCTTGACGCCGTAGTCGATGGCGACGACGTGCATCGACGGCTCGGCCTGTTCGCCAAAGCCTTCGTTCCACACCCAGGGCGTTCCACGCCAGACCGAGGACTGGCCGGAGGTGACTTCCTTGGCGAGGTCAAGCCCGATCAGGCCCGACCAGGCGGCGGCCCGCCGCTTCAAATCGTCGAGGTCGAAGATGCCGTCGGGCGCGTGCGCAATGACGGCATTGGGCATGCCCTTTTCGCGGATCAGCGCGGTCAGCGCCCGGGTGTCGATGCCCGACAGCGCGACGATGCCGCGCTTCTTCAGCCACTGGTCCAGCCCGGTGCCGGCGCGGTAGTTGGACGGGTTGGTGACATCGGCCTTGAACACCGCGCCAACGGCGCCGGCACGGGCGACCGGGTTCAAGTCCTCGATGTCCTCGTCATTGGTGCCGATGTTGCCGATATGCGGGAAGGTGAAGGTGACGATCTGGCCGGCATAGGATGGGTCGGTGAGAATTTCCTGGTAGCCGGTGAGCGCGGTGTTGAAGCAGACTTCGGCAACGGCGGAACCGGTGGCGCCGAGGCCGCGACCCTCGATGACGGTGCCGTCGGCCAGCACCAGGACGGCGGTCGGCTTTTCGGTTGCCCAAGGCGGGGTCAGTTCGGGGGTCATCTCGGCCATGGCGACGCTCCTGTCACGCTGCGCGCTTCGATGGCGGGCCATCTGCGCAGCAAACGGCGCGGCCGATCTCTCGAGCCTGCGCGCATCAATTCTTTGTCTTGTGCAAGGCCGAGTACATAGGGGAAGGCGCCAGAGCGGTCAATGATGCCCGTGCCAAAAACGGCGAGCATTTGTTTCGCCGAACGATATCAGGGCTTTGGCGCGTTTGCTTTGCGGATGGGCCGCGGTTATTGTCCGCGCCGTTCGAAGGAGAAAGCATCATGCGCGCAAAAATCGCCGAATCCCTGAAGAGCGCGATGAAGGCGCAGGACAAGCACCGGCTGCCGACACTGCGGCTCATCCAGGCCGCCATTCACGACCGCGACATAGCCAATCGCGGCTCGGCCAAGGACCCCGCCAGCGACGAGGAGATCCTGCAGATCCTGGCCAAAATGGTGAAGCAGCGCGAGGAATCGGCCAAGGCGTTCGAGGACGGCAAGCGCCCGGAACTGGCGGCGCAGGAGCGTGGCGAGATGGAGATCATCCGCGGCTTCCTGCCGACGCAGTTGGACGAGGCGGCGGTGACTGCAGCGGCGCGCGAAGCGATCACTGCTACCGGTGCGACCAGCCAGAAGGACATGGGCAAGGTGATCGCTGTGCTGAAGCAGAAATATGCCGGCCAGATGGATTTCGGCAAGGCTAGCGGCATCGTCAAAGGCCTGCTGCAGTAGGAGCCGACACCACTTCAATGGCGAAGGAGAGCAGGGGCATTACCTCTGGGCAAGAAACGGTCCGCACCGGCTTAAGCGAGCAAGCCTTGACCTGCCGGAGAGACCCACCATGATCGAAATCGTCAAACCCACGCTCGAACATCTGCCCTCCTACAAGGCGGCGCTCGAGCGTGGCTGGTCGCCGGACAATGTCCGGCTGATGGAAGCGACGCGCGAGCAACTTGCGGCGATCGACGAGGATCCCGCGGCGTTCCTTGCCAGCCTCGACGATCCCGAGGCCAAAGGAGGCCCGATTACCTTGCCGGACGGCACGACCGTGCCGCGGCTGCCGGGCTTCCGGCGCTGGATCTGGGACGGCGAGGCCGCCGGCTCGATCGGCTTTCGCTGGCAGCCGGGTACGGCCGCACTGCCGTCGCATGTGCTCGGCCATATCGGCTATGCCGTGGTGCCGTGGAAGCGCGGACGAGGCTATGCGACCGAGGCGCTGCGGCTGATGCTGGACGAGGCGAGGGCTGTTGGTTTGCCATATGTCGAGCTCACCACCGACCTCGACAATCCGGCCTCGCAGAAGGTGGTGCTGGCCAATGGCGGCCGTGTGGTCGGTCCGTTCATCAAGGACGCCGCGTATGGCGGCGCCGAGAGTTTGTTGTTCCGGATCGATTTGTAGTCCGATGCTATTCGGCCGCTGCTGGCAGCGGCGGCGCTGCCCGGCTGCGCCCCTCCCAGATGTAGGAGGCAAGTGCCACCACCACCGCCACCAGCATGGCGGCAGCGCCCACAACCGGCAGGCTGCGATAGCCGTAGCCGGCGTTGAGCATGGCAGCGCCCAGCGACGCGGCGAGCGCGATGCCGACATTGAAGCCGGAGGGGATGAGCGAGGAGGCGAGGTTGGAGGCGTCCGCCGTCCAGGCCAGGATGCGGGTCTGGATCGGCGTGCCTATGGCGAAGTTGAGGCCACCCCAGATAACGATGGCGATGACCATCGGCACGGGGTAGGGGCTGACGGCATAGATCACGCCCAACATCACCGCTTGCAGCGCAAGCATTGTGATCAGCGACGGCATCAGCTTCCAGTCGGAAAGCTTGCCGCCGAGAAAGACGCCGACGGTGGCGCCGACGCCGTTGAGCAGCAGCACCCAGGGGATCAGGCCCTCGTCGAGATGGGTCACCTCAAGCAGGGTCGGGGTGATGTAGGTGAACAGGCCGAACTGGCCGATCATCAACATCAGCATCAGGATCAGCGAGGTCCAGACTTGCTGGCGCGCCAGCACGCGAACCTCGCTGCCAAGACTGGCGGATGGCCTTGATGCGCCTGTCGTGCGCGGCAAAAGCGCAGCCATGGCGGCAAAGGCTACGACGCCAAGCGCGCACATCACCCAGAAGGTGGCGCGCCAGCCCCAGAGATTGCCGATTGCGGTGCCGGCCGGGACGCCGATGACATTGGATACGGTGAGGCCGGAGAGGATCACAGCCACGGCCATGCCGCGCTTGTCCTCGGGCACGAGGCCGACAGCCACCACCATGGCGACGCCGAAATAGGCGCCGTGTGCGACGGCGACCGCAATGCGCAAGAGCAGCATCGAGGTAAAATCGGGCGCCAGCGCGCAAGCGGCCTGGCCGATGGTGAAGGCGACGGTCAGGCAAAGCAGCAGCGTCTTGCGGGGAATGCCCTTGGTGGCGAGCGCCAGCAATGGCCCGCCAACCGCGATGCCGCCGGCATAGCCTGAGACGAGATAGCCGGAGGTCGGGATCGAAACGCCAAGGCCGTCGGCCACTTGCGGCAGCACGCCAGCAATGACGAATTCGGTGGTGCCGAAAGCGAAGGCGGCGATGAACAGGGCAATGAGCGGAAGCATGGCGCGGAAGCGATCCTTGAACGAGTTGGCCTCAAATCATGGATGGCGCTTGCCGGCAATGCAGAAATTTTTGCGGCCGGTTTAGGTTTTCTTGATCAGCTCGCCTTCAACCTGGAGCCGCCGAGCAGGCCGCGCTCTTCCAGCACCGGGTAGGCCATCGACGCCAGCAGCGAGTTGATCTGCTTCAGGTCGCGGATGGTGTCGAGGTGGATGGAACTTGTCTCGACGCTCTTGGCGGTGCCGTCGCGCAGCCGCACGAAATGGCTGGCGCTGGTTTCCTTTTCGCGGTCGCGCAGCCGGTCCTTTTCCAGCACCAACTGGCGGGCAGTCTCAGGGTCGCGCGACACCAGCACGTTGAAAGCAAGCCTGGCATTGGCCAGCACCGAGGTGTGAAAGGCGAGCAGCTCGCTCCAGCCCTCGGGCGTGAACTCCAGCCCGCGCTCGAACTTCTTCTTCACATGCACCAGCATGTTGCGCACGATGATGTCGCCGACCTGCTCGAGCTTGACGCAGGCGCCTATCAGCTCCTGGCAGCGCAGCGCCTCGTCCTCTGTGAGCGAGTTCCTGGTCAATTTGGCCAGATAGAGCTTGATCGCCGCGTGCTTCCTGTCGACGCGGTCGTCAAGGGCGGCCAGCGCCTTGATCTTGTCGCCGTCGGCGCTTTCATACAGCTCGATGATGCGCTTGAGCATGATCTCGACCGTCTCGCAGACGCGCACCACCTCGCGGGTGGCGTTGGCCAGCGCCTGGCTCGGAACGTCGAGCGCGCCGTCGTTGAGGGCGGAGAGTTCGACCACATCGAGCTCTGTAGCCGGCGCTGGCTTGGTGCCCATTGCCACGATCTTCTCAGAGGCACGATAGATCAAGCTGGCAAGCGGCAGGCCGGCGAGCAGGATCAGCACATTGAACAGGATGTGGGCGTTGACGATCTGGTCGGGCACGGTGGCGCCGAGGAAGGCGACCGGCGGCTTCAGCGTCATGAGCAGGATAAGCATCACCAGCGAGCCCATGCCGCGCATCAACAGATTGCCGATCGGCACGACGCGCACGCCAGGTTCGGCACTTCGGGTGAGCAGCGGCGCGATGATCGACGAGCCGAGATTGACGCCGAGCACCAGCACGATGCCGAGTTCGGGCGGGATGAAGCCGCGGCCGGCCAGCGTGACCATCAAAAGCACGGCGGCGATCGAGGAGTGGAACAGCCAGGTGACGAGCGCGGCGAGCAGATAGGCGGTGACGTAGTCGCTGGAGAAATATTCGATGATGAGCGGCATCAGCGTGCTCTGGCGCAGCGGCTCCGAGGCTTGGCCGATCATCTCCAGCGACAGTACCAGAAGGCCGATGCCGACCAGGATGCGGCCGAACTGGCGCCAGTCGCGCCGCTCGGTGGCCATGAACATGACCGTGCCGGCGACGAGGCAGATCGGCACCAGCAGCGTCAGATCGAAGGTCAAGAGCTTGACCACCAGCGCCGAGCCGATCTCGGCGCCGCGCACAGCCAATTGGCCCGACATGCCCGAGACGATGCCGGCGCCGGCGAAGGAGCCGACGAGAAGCGTGACGGCGGTCGAGCTCTGCAGCGCGATGGACAGGCCGCAGCCGGCCAAAACCGCCATGATCGGATTGCGCATGGTGGAGCGCAGCCGGTGACGCAGCACGTCGCCATAGGCGCGCTCGACGCCTGTCTTGACCATGCGGGTGGCAAACAACATCAGCGCCACCGCGCCCGCCAGATGCAGCAG
Source organism: Mesorhizobium sp. P160219 (assembly GCF_057786095.1). Taxonomy (NCBI): domain Bacteria; kingdom Pseudomonadati; phylum Pseudomonadota; class Alphaproteobacteria; order Hyphomicrobiales; family Phyllobacteriaceae; genus Mesorhizobium; species Mesorhizobium sp. P160219. The sequence goes on along the minus strand of NZ_JBYNWG010000001.1, from coordinate 5,852,123 downwards.
GACGACGGAGCCGCTCATTTCGAAACCCGCACGCAGACAGGGACCGCGACGCGGAGGGCGCGCAGTGCAGGGAGGAAAACGGGGCTGCGAATCATGGTCATGACAGTCTTGAACAATATCCCGGAATATTTTAGCCGGGTAATAAAATCTTGTCGATTTCAAGAGCCGTCGCGGCGCGACAGGGCGTGTCGGAAAATGGACGGATGCGAAAATGGTTGCATGGCGGATCCCTGGTGATGGCAGCGGATCGTCCCGGTTTGCCGGACTCCCGGCAATCGCCTTTGCGATGATGTTCAAATATCCAGGATAAGCACCGGATTTCATTACGCAAATGTAATGCTAGTGTTCAGTTTCGGTTCATCCTTCGGGCGCTATTCCCTAGGCATCGACAACCAAGGAGCCCCGCTATGAAACGTATTGTTCTTTCCGCCCTCGCTTTCTCGATGCTGGCCGCCACTTCGCTTACCGGCCAGGCCGCACCGGTGAACGCACCGGTCGCACCGCAGTCGAATTACACGCAGGTCGACTGGCAGAGGCCCGGCAAGCATGTCGATGTCAGGAAGCGCGTCGTGAAGAAGACGGTGGTCGTCAAGCGCAGCCATTGGCGCAATGGCCGGAAATATTCCAGCTGGAAGCGGCACCAGCCGATCCGCGATTATGGCCGCTATGGCCTGCATCGCCCCGGCCGCGGCCAGGAATGGATCCGCGTCGGCAACGACTATGTGCTGGTCAGCGTCCTGTCCGGCATCATCTTCGGCGCCATTGCCGCGCATTAAGCCCGGCCTCGCCGGCGCAATGCAGAGACTTGAAAGGAGGCGGCCCGAAACGGCCGCCTTTCTTTTGGCTGTAGAAACCGGGCTTTTTGGCTGTGGAAACCGGGTATGGTCCGCAATAAGGGTCGTCGGATTCCGCGCGCATGATTATATGAGGGACAAACGAGTTCCCCAATGCGCTTTCCGCCCGCCTTTCTCGATGAGATACGCGACCGTGTGCCGATTTCATCTGTCATCGGCCAGCGCGTCGCATGGGACAGGAAGAAGACCAACGCCTCGCGCGGCGACTATTGGGCCTGTTGTCCGTTCCATAGCGAAAAGAGCCCCTCCTTCCACTGCGAGGACAAGAAGGGCCGCTATCACTGTTTCGGCTGTTCGGTGTCGGGCGATCATTTCAAGTTCCTGACCGAACTCGACGGATTAAGCTTTCCCGAAGCGGTCGAGAAGATCGCCGACATGGCCGGCGTGCCGATGCCGGTGCGCGACGAGCGGGAGGAACAGCGTGAGAAGGAACGCGCCAGCCTGACCGATGTCATGGAGATGGCGACTGCCTTCTTCCAGGAGCGGCTGCAAGGACCGGAGGGTGCAAAAGCCCGCGCCTATCTCAGGGATCGCGGGCTGACGCCGGCGACGCAGCAATCGTTCCGGCTGGGCTTTGCGCCCGACAGCCGCAATGCGCTGAAGGAATATCTTGCCGCCAAGGGCGTGCCCAAGGCCGACATCGAGGCCTGCGGGCTGGTGCGTCATGGCGACGAAATCCCGGTCTCCTATGACTGGTTCCGCGATCGCATCATGTTCCCGATCCCGGATTCGCGCGGCAAGATCATCGCCTTTGGCGGCCGCGCACTGGCGCCCGATGCGCTGGCCAAATACATGAATTCGCCCGACACGGAGCTCTTCCACAAGGGCAACGTGCTCTACAATTTCGCCCGCGCCCGCAAAGCGCTGGCGAAAGGCGGCACGGTGATTGCCGTCGAAGGCTATATGGACGTGATTGCGCTGGCGCAGGCCGGCTTCGAGAATGCCGTGGCGCCGCTCGGCACCGCGCTCACCGAAAACCAGCTCGAACTTCTGTGGCGCATGGCGCCTGAGCCGATGCTGTGCTTCGACGGCGACCAGGCCGGGCTGAAGGCGGCGTGGCGGGCCGCGGATCTCGCGCTGCCGTCGGTGCAGGCCGGGCGGTCGGTGCGCTTTGCACTGTTGCCGGAGGGCAAGGATCCCGACGATCTGGTCAAGGCAGAAGGGCCGGACGCGTTTCGTGCCGTGCTGGCGGAAGCGCGGCCTCTCGCTGATTTGTTGTGGATGCGTGAGACATCCGGTGGCGTCTTCGACACGCCGGAGCGGCGGGCGGGGCTGACAAAGACGCTGCGCGAACTGACCAGCCGCATCCGCGATGAGAGCCAGCGCTACCACTACCAGCAGTGGATGCGCGAGCGGGAGCTGACCTTCTTCAGCGCCCAGCGCGAAGTGCGGCAAGGTCGCCAGGACTGGAAACCAGGGCAGGGCAAAACGCCCGCACCCGGCGGACAGTTCGCCAAAGGCAGCGGGGCAGGCGCGCGCGCCGCGATCACCGAAAGCCTCGGCCGCTCCGCCATGGTCAAACGCGGTGGCGAGATGATGTCGGTGCGCGAGGCGACGATCATCGTAGCCCTCGTCAACCATCCGGCGCTGATCGACGAGAACTTCGCCCATGTCGAGTTCCTCGATCTCGCCAACACCGATCTGCAGCGGCTGCACGCCGCCATCCTCGATGCGATGGCGCACGACATGGCCAATGACCGTAGCGCGGTGATCGCCACCATCGAACGTGCCGGCTGCAGCGATATCTGGGGGCGCGCCGTGGCGCTGATCCAACGGGCCAGGCAATGGCCCGCGCTGGAAACCGCAGCGCTTGACGATGCCCGCGACGCCTTCAACCAGGCGCTGCACTTGCAGCGCAGCGCGCGCACCTTACATAAGGAGCTGAAACAGGCGGAAGCAGCGCTCGCCAGCGATCCCACTGACGAAAACTACCGGCACCTCATCGAGATCCAGGCGCAATTCCGTGATGTACAAGCAACGGAAGCGCTGATCGAAGGCTTCGGTGTGTCCTCGGGCAGGGGTGGGCGCGTGTAGGTCGAAACCTGCGCAAGAATGGATGATGTACGTGCTGCGCGTCGAATCGACGCCTCTAAGTGGGGTAATTGATTCGCTTTTTTGATGCGAATCATGCGAGAGGCGCTTGACCTTCTGGCAGAATGACGGAATCAGGACGATTCGAAACCTTAACCCGTGCCGGCGTCGATGGAAATGCACTGACGCGAGGTGCTGATCACTGGACAGGCTGTCAGCCTGCCACAGATATCAGGGTTAATCTGGACTTAATGCATATCGCCCAAAAGTGAAAACCGGTTTTGGGGGCACGATATGAACAAACAAAAGAGTTGATTCGGTTACCGGCCCGGTTAAGCGCCACCAGCGCATGTAGTTTGACCGGTGCGGCAGCTACGCGGCTTCGATGCTCGGCCGCTAGGAGAAGATAAAGACTATGGCGACAAAGGAAAAGGAAGAGGTCGAGACCGAACGTGAAGGCGCCACCGATGGGCCTCTGCTCGACCTTTCCGATGATGCTGTCAAGAAGATGATCAAGGCCGCCAAGAAGCGCGGCTATGTGACTCTCGACGAACTGAACGCGGTGCTGCCGTCGGAAGAGACCGATCCGGATCGCATCGAAGACATCAATGCGATGCTGTCCGACATGGGCATCAACGTGGTCGAGGACGACGATCAGAGCGAGGAGCCCGAGGCCGCCGACAGCAATGCCGACGCCGAGGAAGACGCCAACGAACTGGCCGAGCAGACCGGCACCGCCGTCGCCGCCACGACCACCAAGAAAGAGCCGACCGACCGCACCGATGACCCGGTGCGCATGTATCTGCGCGAGATGGGCTCGGTCGAGCTCCTGTCGCGCGAGGGCGAAATCGCGATCGCCAAGCGCATCGAGGCCGGCCGCGAGACGATGATCGCGGGCCTCTGCGAAAGCCCGCTGACCTTCCAGGCCATCATCATCTGGCGTGACGAGCTCAACGAATCCAAGATCCTGCTGCGCGAGATCATCGACCTCGAAGCCACCTATGCGGGCCCCGAAGCCAAGCAGGCGCCGGTGGTCGAGCGCATCGAGGAGGCGCCCAAGGCCGAGGACAAGCCGAGGCGTGGACGCGACGAGGAAGACGACATCACCAATGTCGGCGCCGACACGCGCGGCCTAGTCGATGACGACGAGGAAGACGAGGACGAGGCGAGCCTGTCGCTGGCGGCGATGGAAGCGGAACTGCGCCCGCAGGTGATGGAGACGCTCGACGTCATCGCCGACACCTACAAGAAGCTGCGCAAGCTGCAGGACCAGCAGGTCGAGAACCGTCTGGCCGCGACCGGCACGCTGTCGCCAAGCCAGGACCGCCGCCTGAAGGAGCTGAAGGACCAGCTGATCAAGGCGGTGAAGTCGCTGTCGCTCAACACGGCGCGCATCGAGGCGCTGGTCGAGCAGCTTTACGACATCAACAAGAGGCTGGTGCAGAACGAAGGCAAGCTGCTGCGCCTGGCCGAAAGCTATGGCGTGCGCCGCGAGGAGTTCCTCAAGGAATATCAGGGTTCCGAGCTCGACCCGAACTGGACGCGCTCGATCGGCAACCTGACCTCGCGCGGCTGGAAGGAATTCACCAAGAACGAGAAGGACGCGATCAAGGATCTGCGTTCGGAAATCCAGAACCTCGCCACCGAGACGGCGATCTCGATCCTGGAATTCCGCAAGATCGTCAACCAGGTGCAGAAGGGCGAGCGCGAAGCCGCTATCGCCAAGAAGGAAATGGTCGAGGCCAATCTGCGCCTCGTCATCTCCATCGCCAAGAAATATACCAATCGCGGCCTGCAGTTCCTCGACCTGATCCAGGAAGGCAATATCGGCTTGATGAAGGCGGTCGACAAATTCGAATACCGCCGCGGCTACAAGTTCTCGACCTATGCGACATGGTGGATCCGGCAGGCGATCACGCGTTCGATTGCCGACCAGGCGCGCACCATCCGCATCCCGGTGCACATGATCGAAACGATCAACAAGATCGTGCGCACGTCGCGCCAGATGCTGCATGAAATCGGCCGCGAGCCGACGCCGGAGGAACTGGCAGAAAAGCTCGCAATGCCGCTCGAAAAAGTGCGCAAGGTGTTGAAGATCGCCAAGGAGCCGATCTCGCTCGAAACCCCTGTGGGTGACGAAGAGGATTCGCATCTGGGCGATTTCATCGAGGACAAGATGGCGATCCTGCCGATCGATGCGGCGATCCAGGCCAATCTGCGCGAGACCACCACGCGGGTGCTCGCCTCGCTGACGCCGCGCGAGGAGCGGGTGCTGCGCATGCGCTTCGGCATCGGCATGAACACCGACCACACGCTGGAAGAAGTCGGCCAGCAGTTCTCGGTGACGCGCGAGCGTATCCGCCAGATCGAAGCCAAGGCGCTGCGCAAGCTCAAGCACCCGAGCCGGAGCCGCAAGCTGAGGAGCTTCCTCGACAGCTGATACCGGCAACAGACCAGAATTCGAAAAGGGCGCCGATGGCGCCCTTTTTGTTGCCGGGTGAAGGCTCTTGTCGCCCATCTCCGTCGGGAGGATACTTGCCTGGTCGGATGCATGTTCTGGGCGAAAAACCGGATGTCCGCCCCGGCTGATGTCCTCAGCCGTGCTCCGTGGCCCCGGAGGGAGGTGTGTGATGACAACCTACATCCTGCTGATGAACTGGACGGAACAGGGCGCCAGAAATATCCGAGAGTCGCCGAAGCGGCTCGATGCCGCCAAGAAGCAACTGGCCGACATGGGCGGCTCGTTCAAGGCGTTTTACCTGACTATGGGCGAATATGACATGGTGGCGATTATCGAGGCGCCCGACGATGCTGTGCTTGCTCGTTTCGCCCTGATGCTGGCAACGGGTGGCAGCGTCAAGACGCGAACGCTCAAGGCTTTCCCGGAATTTGCCTATCGCGAGATCGTCGCCTCGCTTGGATAGCGCTGGGCGCGGGTCCGTGCGGCTCGGCGTCATATTGCGGGGCCGTGCCGTCAGGGTGATAGTCGCGCCATGTCCAAGCCTGCGCTGACCGTCTGGTACAACACACGCTGCCCGGTTTGCGATGGCGGCATCACCCGGCAGAAACGGCGGCTGATCGAGGCGATCAAGGCCGGGCGGATCGAATTCCGCGACATCAACCTCGAACCGGCGGCGCTCTCTGGCTACAGCGCCTCGCTGGAGGACATACGCCGCCGGCTGCATGCCACCGATGCCGAAGGCAGGCTGCTGGTCGGCGCCGATGTCGCGGTTGCCGTCTGGCGGGCGACGCCGGGCGACGGCTGGCTGGCGACGCTCTTCGGCAATCCGGTCGCGCTGCCGCTGACGCGCTTGGCCTATGATCGTTTCGCCGATCTTCTCTATGCCTGGAACCGGCGCAAGGGCCGCTGGTAGCGAGGCAAGGCCCGAAGAATCTGCGGGCCTTACCGTCATGGGCGTTACCGGGACGCCGGCTCGCAAAGCCAGCCGACAATGCGGCGCACCGCCGGCAGCACCATGAGCAACGTTGGGAACGCTACCAGCCAGGACAGGCCCCAGGCAGTGAGCCAGACAGCCGGCAAATCAGGTTGCAGTCCAAGGCTTTTCAGCGTCGATATGAACGAGACGATGAAGGTCATCAGCAGCGACAGCACCAGCGGGCTGACGATCGCGGCATAGCGCGCCGGCAGCTTGCCGCGCTTACGGTTCGTGGTCATTTTTGGATTTTCCTGAAACATCCGGTCCGTCGCATTTGGCATCCATTGCGCCGGGTTTCCGGCGGAACTGCCCGGAAAGACCGGGGTGGATGCGTTGCTTGACGTCAGACGCTTACGGAGAGGTTTTGGCCCTCACGCGCTTTCTAGCTGCCGGCGGCGGCGAAATCAACCTTCTGGCGCCGCCTTTAGATACATCGTAAGATATATCTTGACTCGTCGGCGGGGCAAGCCTAATTAAGATGTATCGTAAGATATAACTCAAGGAGCAATTCATGCATAGACATCATCCCTTTGGCGAGCGCGCCGAGCGCGCATTCCTGCACATGGCAGGCAAATTTGGTGGAAGAGGGGGCGGCGGCTTTGGTCCGTTCGGCCACGGCGGACGTGGCGGTGGACGCGGCGGCCCGGGCGACATGTTTCGCGCCGGGCGCATGCTGGCCGACGGCGATCTCAAGCTGATCACGCTGTCGCTGCTGGCCGAGGCGCCTCGCCACGGCTACGACATCATCAAGGCGCTGGAAGAGCGCACCAGCGGCATCTACAGCCCGAGCCCGGGCGTCGTCTATCCGACGCTGACCTTCCTGGAAGAGGCCGGCTATGCGGCTTCAGCCGCCGACGGCAACAAGAAGGTGTTTTCGATCACCGAGGCGGGCCAGGCGCATCTCGCCGAGAACCGCGAGATGATCGACGGCGTGCTGGAGCATCTCGAGCGCTTCGGCCGCAAGATGGCGAAAGCGCGGGACTGGTTCGGCTGGAACGACGACGGCGAGGAAGGCGGACGGCGTGGTGGACGGGGTCGCTCGGAAGCCCGCGAGGAGTTCCGCGCCGTGCGTCACCGGCTGCGTGCCGCGCTCGGCGATCTCGTCGACGCGTCGGCTGAAAAGCAGGCCGAGGCGATTGCAGTCCTGGAAGCCGCCGCTGAAGCCCTGGAAGCGCTATCGCGCGGTTGACCCCTGGCGAGAACGCTTGCCCGTTCGACTGAGGAACGGTACTGAAAATCATCCTGCACCGCGAGACGTGGTGCAGGATGATTGCCGTTGGAGGAAGCCCCATGTCTTTTCTGAAGCGTCTTTTCGGTGGTGGCGGTGAGGGGGGCGAGCCCAAGAGTGCAGCACCGGCAAAGCAGGTTGAGCACAAGGGATTTTTGATCAGCGCCACGCCCTACAAGGCGGAGGGGGGCCAATACCAGACCTGCGGCGTGGTTTCGAAGGAAGTCGACGGCGTGATGAAGGAACACAAATTCATCCGCGCCGATCGCTTTGCCGGACTGGACGACGCCGTCGACATCTCGATCAAGAAGGGCATGCAACTGGTCGACGAGCAAGGCGAGAGGATGTTCGGGTAGCCTACAGCCTCGGATCGATTGGCTCGCTCTCCAGCGCCAGCACGCCGAAAACACACTCGTGAACACGTCGCAGCGGTTCCTTGGCGACAAACCGCTTCAGTGCCTCGTGACCGAGCGCGAACTCTCTGAGCGCCAGGCTGCGCTTGCCACCCAAGCCTCGTTCGCGCAGGCGCACGAGATTGTCCCGTGCATCGTATTCGGGGCCATAGATGATGCGCAGATACTCCTGGCCGCGCACTTTCAGCGCCGGTTGCATGAGCCCCTTCTTGTTTCGGCTGACGAAGTCGTGCGGCTTCACTACCATCCCTTCGCCGCCTGAGTCGGTCAGCGTCTCCCACCAGGCGACGGCCTCCGCACAAGAACCGGCATCGGCCAGGTCAACCATCCGCCATTGCGTTCGCGTTACCACGCCGCCCCCGGCAGCCAGACGGTCCGCAAGCGTCATGTGCCAAACGTGGTTCTGGTCGAACCAGACGCATCCCTCACTTGCCAGCAGGTGGAACGGCGCGACTTTCAGGTCGTCGACGCCCGAGACCGGCCACACGTAAGGCGCCCAGGCAGTGGCGTATCTGGCGGCACGCGCGGCGCGGTCCTCAATACGAGCCTTGAGCGCAGCCGTATCCACGCCGCGTGCCATCGCACGGGCCAGCGCTTCGCGGCTGGCCTGGAGCCCAGCGGCCGCAGACGTTGCCACTGGGGCGTACTGGCTTTCAATCAGGCTGCTTGCCTTGGCCGACCATGGCATGATCTCGGTGTCCAGCAGCAACCAGTCGCTGTTCAATTCCTGCCATAGATCCGCAGCGTCGACGCTGGCGCGCAGGCGATTGAGCAGGCGCTCCGTCATGCCGCTGTCGCTGAAAAAGGAGCGTCCGGTCCGGGTCCAGATCGCGCCTGTCTCGTCGCCAGATACCCCGAACCGGTCGCGCGCCGTCTGCGCGTTTCGGCACAGAGCGATGACTGCCCGCGAACCCATGTGCTTCTCTTCGCACAGGATTTGGGTGACGCCACGCTCGCGGAAATGACTGAAGGCTTCCTCGGGGCGTTCCAGCCAGCCGGCTTGGCTGCTGGTCTTGGATGGCGACATTGTCGGCGGCAGATATACCAGCCACTGCGGCGACAGCGCGAAGCGGCTCATCACCTCAAGTGCCGCCGACGCGTTCTCCTCGGCCACGACAACCCTGCCTTTCAGTTCGGTCTCGATCCAGCGTCGCCCAGAGACATCCTGATAGTCGAGCACGCCGTCGGCATCGGCCTGTGCCGATTTGCCAAGGCCCGGTCCACCGAGGGGACGCACGGGTTCGGACCAGGTCTCGATTGCCGGCACGTCGACCAGTTCGCGTTCCGGCCAGCGCAAGGCAGTCAGCTTGCCGCCGAACACGCAGCCGGTGTCTATGCAAAGCGTGTTGTTGACCCACTCCGCCGACAGCACCGGCGTGTGCCCGTATACTACGCTGGTTTTGCCCCGATAGGCGGCTGCCCAGTCGGCACGGACGGGCAGGCCAAATTCGTCGATTTCGCCAGTGGTTTCGCCATAGAGGGCGAACTCGCGCACCGCGCCGGAACCGCGCCCGATCATCTCTTCCTTGAGTCCGGCATGTGCCACGGCGAGGCGTCCGCCGTCCAGCCAGACGTGGCTGCGCAGGCTGTCGAGGAAGGCCGGCAAAGCCTCTCGCAGGCCGCGATCCTGAGCGTCCAACTGGTCGATGGTTTGCTGCAGGCCGTGGGCGATCGTGACCTTGCGGCCTTCCAGCCAGCGGCTGAGTTTGCGTTCGTGATTGCCCTGGACACAGTAGGCGGTTCCCGCCGCGACCATGCTCATGGCGATGCGCAAGACGTCGGGCACGTTGGGACCACGATCGACGAGGTCGCCGACAAAGACGATCTTGCGGCCTTCTGGCGGCGTCACAGTGACGGTCCGATCGCCATGGCCATCGGACCAGGCGATGCTGTAACCGAGCTGACGGAACAAGGTCTGAAGTTCGTCGGCGCAACCATGGACATCACCTATGACGTCGAAAGGACCGCAATCGTCGCGCTTGTCGGTCCATAAAGGCTGACGCGAGACCTTGGCCGCGTCGATACTGGCCTCGCCGGTGAGCTTCCAGACCTGACGGAAACCTTCGCGTTGCAGGCCGCCGAGGCCCTTGCGAATTTCGGTCGTCATGCGCTGGGCAACGCCGGGGCCGAAGGGACGATCGGCTCGTAGGGCGTTGCGGGCGATGCAAACATCAACACCCGGATCGATGAACACGGCGACCGGCAAAGCGTGCCATTTGCGCGCCAGCTCGACCCACGCCTTGCGATCAGCGGGTCGCACATTGGTCGCGTCGATGACGGCCAGCTTTCGATGCTTGAGCCGTTTGCCGGCGATTTCGCGCACCAAATCAAAAGCGTCGGCCGAGACATCCTGATCAGTCTCGTTGTCGCTGACGAACGCGCGGCAGCGATCCGACGAGATGATTTCGGTCGGCAGGAAGTGCCTGGCGGCGAAGGTCGACTTGCCCGATCCCGTCGAGCCGATCAGCACGACGAGGGCGAAGTCAGGGATGGTGAGGTCGGTCTTGTCTGGCTCTCTCATCGGGTGAACACCGCCATCTGCGTCGGCGCGCCGAGCACGGGGTCCACGGCTCCGATGCCACTTAAGGCGGCGCTATAGCCATAGATCTCGCCGATCCTGGCCGCCCAGGCTTCAAACCGAACCCGGCCCCATTCGAAACGGTGATCCGGATGGCGAAAAGCGCCGGCGGCCAGACTGGGGAACAAGGGGTTGTAGTCAGCGTTCGGCGTAGTCACGATCACGAATTTTGGCGCTGTCTCGCCGAAGATAATACGCTCGATCATTGGCAGCCGGTCTTCGTCGAGATGTTCGATGACCTCGACCAGCACCGCGACGTCGGCTTCCGCCCATCGGCTGTCGCGATATGTCAGCGATCCGTGCAGCAGCGTGACCCGGTCTTCAGGCGGTCCCCCGAACTCGTTCAGTTTGAGACGCTTGGCCGCCCATTCCAGTTCACGAATAGCGGGGTCGAGCCCGAACAGCTTGTGGACCCATTTTTCGCGCACGAGCCGATAGAGCAGCTTGCCTTCGCCACACCCCAAATCTGCAACACTGGTCCCTCCGGTCGTCCGAATGGCTTGCACCACGGCGTCCATGCGCAGGTCGTTCAGCCGGATGGGCGCCTCCAGCGCTTGCTCAGGTGCAGCCCGGGCTTCGGGGGGTAGGACCTCATTGGCCGTCTCCGGAGCCAGCCGCTCCAGGGCGATGCGGGCCAACGCACCTCGGTTGCGCAGATAACGGCGCACGATCAGGTCTTTGGCTGGGTGGTTTTCCAGCCAGCCCTCGCCCTTGGACAGCAGCTTGTCAATCTCGGCCTCGCCAACCCAGTAGTGCTTGGTCTCGTCCATCACCGGGATCAGGACATAAAGGTGGTTGAGCAGGCTGCTTAGGCGGCCGGTGCCAGTCAGCCTCAGATGACCGTATCGTGGTCCACCCGCGCCAGATCCGACAGTTTCGACCGGCGCCAGGTTGACGGTCCATCCCAGCGGTTCGAATAGATCTCGAACCAGGGCCTCGCCGCCACGCATCGGCAGCGGGGTCACCACAGCTTCGAGCGGGAGGTCGCTATCGGCCAGTTGCTGGCGCTCCTTCGAGATGCCGGTCATCGCTGTCCGCAGTACCTTGTTCAAAGCCACAGACAGAAAAGACGATGCCGTATAAGGTCGGTCGTTTACATATTGATCCAGCAAGCCCTCTGCCTGGCCTTTGCCCCGAACGAGCCCTATCGGATCGACATCGAGCAGAAGCACAGCCTCACAACGCTCATCGGTCGCCTCCGGATAGAACAGCCAGGCCTTGCCGAAGGATAGGTCAGTCTCGTGCAGACGTTCGGGATGCTTGTGCAGCAAGAAGCCGAGATCTGTGGCTGGATGATGGGTTGTCGCGACGGAAAGGAACATCAGCGACCGATAACGCAGACAGGCCGAATAACCAATGGCGTTGCGCGGCAATCTAGTAACGCGATAGATCCGTTTTCGACACGCAACCTATCGCGCCGCCTGACAAGGAAAAAGGCAGGCACCGAAGCGCCTGCCTTTTCAATGCGAATGACGGGGTGTGCTTACGCGGCGATTTGCGCGCTCGCGGTCTTGGCCACCACGGCATCGACCTTGGCGGTCGCATTGGCGAGCGCGGCGGTCACGGCGTCGGGACCCATGCCGACGCCTTCGATCCGGATGACGTCGACGTCGGTCATGCCGAGAAAGCCGAGCACGCCGCGCAGATAGGGGATGGCGTGATCGAACTGCACGGCCGCACCTTCGGAATAGATGCCGCCCGAGGCGAGTACGATATAGACCTTCTTGCCGGTGACGAGGCCCTTGGGACCACCCTCGCCATAAGAGAAGCTCTTGCCGGAGCGGGAGATGTGATCGACCCAGGACTTCAGGGTCGAGGAGATGTTGAAGTTGATGAAGCCGGTGGCCAGGATCACGGTGTCGGCTGCGAACAGTTCGTCAAGCACGATGTCGGAGACGCCGACGACTTCGGCCTGGCGCGGCGTGCGGGCTTCAACGGGGGTGTAGATGCCGGTCGCATAATCGGTGTCGATATGCGGCAGCGGGTTGGCCACGAGGTCGCGTACGACGAGCGTATTCGACGGGTCGGCGGCGACGAGCTTTTCAGCGAATTCGGTAGCGATACGGGTCGAGTGCGAGGCAGCGCCGCGCGGGCTCGAGGTTACAAGCAGGATAGACATAGCGGTTCTCTCCAGTGGGAATTGATTTCTCCCGCCTGATATCGGCCTACCGACCCATTCAAAAAACTGGTATATTTTCTATACGATCCATCCATAAAGTAGGTATGCCGTGCAACCCAATCCGACGCTCGACCAATTGCAGATCCTGGTTGCGGTCGCCGACACCGGCAGCTTCTCAGCCGCCGGCCGCAAGCTTAACCGCGCGCAGTCCGTCATCAGCTACGGCATCGCCAATCTTGAAGCGCAGCTTGGCCTGAAACTGTTCGAGCGCGAGGGCACGCGCGAGCCGCAGCTGACCGAAATCGGCCGGGCGATGCTGGAGGACGCCCGGCGCATGGTCGGCGTGCTGCAGCGCATCCGTTCGCGTGCCGACGGTCACCATCAGGGGCTGGAGGCTGAAGTTGCGCTATCGGTTGACGCGGCGCTGCCCTCGCCGGTGCTGGTGCGGGTGCTGAAGGCGTTCGAGGCGCAGTTCCCGACCGTGATGATGCGACTGCATATCGGCACGCTCGGTCTGATCCCCGACCATGTCGTCAGCGGACAGTCGGATCTTGGCATCGGTGGCTTGCTGGGCGAGGTCGACGTGCATCTCGTGCGCATCGGCTTCATGTCGATCGTGCTGGCTGCCGCCCCCACCCACCCTCTGGCACTGCTGCCGAAACCGGTGGCGCTCGAGGATGCGCGAGAGCACACCCAGCTGGTTGTCAGCGACCAGTCGGAACGCACCAAGGGACGCGACTTCGGCGTCTTTGCCTATCGTACATGGCGGCTGACAGATGTGCGTATCAAGCATACGTTGATGCGCGAGGGGCTGGGCTGGGGCGGGTTGCCGCGCTGGCTGATCGCGGACGATTTGGCCAGCGGCAGGCTGGTGGAACTCGACCTTGAACCATTTAGCGAGGTGCGCTCATCGCTCTACGCCATGCACCGCGCCGACCGCAGCCCGAAACCGGCGGCGGCCTGGCTGATCGACCAGTTCAAACGCCAGCTCGGCTGCTTCAACGAGTTCGAACCGGACGACCTGCCTGAGGGCGAGCCGGAGACAGCCCATCGATCAGAGCCATGAGCACGGCGCGATAGTCTTCGGCCGAGGCGCCGGCCTCGACGGCAAGTGCTGCGCGGTCGAAGGCAGCGGCGAGCAAAGCGGTCAGCGCATCGGCCGGCAGTCTGGTCATCGACTGTTCGCGCATTGCCGCAACCAGGCCTTCGCGCAGCGACCGGTTGCCGTGGCGATTGTCGATCGCATCCATGGCGGCGCGGCCAAGCACGGCCGGCCCGTCGAGCAGCAAAAGCCGCGTGCGGCCGGGCGCGCGCATGGCGGCGAGATAGGCGTCCGAGCCGGCAATCAGCGCATTGCGGGCAAACAAAGAAGGCGGCGAGGCGCGCTCGATCTCTTGCGCCACCGCCGCCGCCTCCTGCTCGACCACGGCGGCAAACAGCGCCTGCTTGTCGGCAAAGTGGTGATAGAGCGCGCCGCGGGTGACGCCGGCGGCCGCAACGATCTCCGGCGTGCCGGTCTCGGCATAGGACTTTTCGATGAACAGTTTGCGCGCCGCAGCGATCAGGTCGGCGCGCGTCGCTTCGGTGCGGTCGCGGTTGGAGCGGCGCGGGGTTTCTCGTTGCATACATGCAGCCTGTATGTTATTTCGAATTACATGCAAACTGTATGTTGGCTGACGGGAGAAAGAAAGATGAAGACGACGAGCTATTATCCGGTGCTGATGACGGGCGACGTAGCCGGCACAAAAGCCTTCTATATCAATCACTTCCGCTTCAAGCCGCTGTTTGCGAGCGACTGGTATGTGCATCTGCAGTCTGCCGAGGATCGCCGGGTCAATCTCGGTATCGTCCAGGGCGACCACGAGACGATCCCCGAGGGGGGCGCGGCCGCACATCGGGGCTGCTGATCAATTTCGAGGTGAGGGATCCTGATGCTGTCTATGAACGGATCGTTGCGGCCGGCCTGCCGATCCTGTGCCCGCTGCGCGACGAACCCTTCGGCCAGCGCCATTTCATCACCAGGGATCCCAATGGCGTGCTGATCGACGTCATCAAGCCGATCCCGCTCAGCCCGGAATTTCAGGCGCAATTCGCGGCGGGCGCGGCGGGCGCCTGAACGATGGCAGCAAATGTCGGCAGCGGCTCCGGCCGCTGTGGCCGGACCCGCACCATGCGGTCTATGTTGGTGATGTTGAAGCTGGGCCTGCCGCATGCGTGACATCTGCCTTGTTCGTGCGCCATCCAATCTCGGCCTTCGGCCCTTGGAGCCGGGCCATGTGCCCGGCACCTGGCGTGCGCCGCAGGCGCTGAGCGAAGCTGGTTTGATCGAGTCGCTGGCGCCGGGGCGGGTGGTCGATCTCGACAGACCCGCCTACAGTACCGAACCGCAACCGGGCACTAGGCTGCGTAATGGTCCGGCGATCCGCCGCTTCAACCTCGATCTTGCCGAGATCGTCACCCGTGCGCTTGGGCAAGGCGAGTTCCCGCTGATCATCGGCGGCGACTGCTCGATCCTGCTTGGCGCACTGGTCGCCGCGCGGCGCTCGGGCGCAGTCGCCCTGATCCATTTCGATGGCCACAGCGATTTCCGCCATCCCGGCAACTACGATGTCAATGCCTCACTCGGCTCGGTTGCCGGCATGGATCTGGCACTTGCCACCGGACGCGGCGAGGCTTTGCTGGCGCAATGGCCAGGTGTTGTCGGTCCGCTCGTCGCCGACGATGCGGTGGTTCAGATCGGCGAACGCGAGAGCCGCGATGCCGATTTTGCCTGGCCCGACATCAATGCGACCGCCGTGACGCGCATCGACGTCTTTGCCGCGCAGGAACTCGGCGCGGCTGGAGTGTTGCAAAAGACAAGAGCGACGCTGGCGCGCGCCGGCTGTCCCTACTGGCTGCATCTTGATGTCGATGTGCTCGACCAGACGGTGATGCCGGCGGTGGATTCGCCCGGCAGCCCCGGCATCGACCCCGATGAACTCGTTGCCATTCTGTCGGCGCTGGCAGCGGACCAGCGCTGCACCGGCTTGGACATGACGATCTACGATCCCGACCTCGACCCGACCGGTGACCTTGCGCGACTGCTGGTGTCGCTGCTCGGGCGGGTGCTCAAGCCTCGATAAAGGCTCAGCTCGCCCTTGCTACCGGCGTCACCGTCACCTGGCTGACGCCGGTGCGGCGCACCACTGTGCATAGCGTCTCGCGGCCGATGCGTTCGGCGTCGAGCATGCGCACGAGGTCGTCGACGCCGGTGACCGGGCGACCGTCTATCGCCGCGATGATGTCGCCTTCCCTGAGGCCGGCCTTCGCCGCGGGTCCGTCTTTCTCGACGCTGCGCAGCCGCACCGCAGTACTGGTGGTCACCTGCGACAGGAGCGCTGCGCGGCGCGGCAAACTGGTGGTGTCGGCCGAGATGCCGATGAAGGCGCGCCGCACGCGGCCGAAGCGGATGATCTCCGAAATGACGAAGTTGGCGGTGTTGGAAGCGACCGCGAAGGCGATGCCTTGCGCGCCGTGGATCATGGCGGTGTTGACGCCGATGACTTCGCCTGCCGACGACACCAGCGGTCCGCCGGAATTGCCGGGATTGAGCGCGGCATCGGTCTGGACGACATCGTCGATCAGCCGCCCGGTCGAGGCGCGCATCGAACGGCCAAGTGCGGAGACCACGCCTGACGTTACGGTCCATTCGAAGCCGAGCGGATTGCCGATGGCAATGGCGATCTGGCCGCGCCGCAGCCGCTTGGAATCGCCGAGCGGCGCGACTTCGGTGAAGCTGCCATCGGCGCGCACCAGCGCGATGTCGGTGTCGGGGTCGCGGCCTAGCACACGGCCTTCGCTGGAGGCGCCGTCGGGCATAGAGACGCGCACCGTTTTGGCATCGCCAACGACATGGAAATTGGTGACGACCAGCCCGTCCGGGGTGATGACGAAGCCGGAGCCATGGCCACCTTGGCCACCGACGCGCTCGATGCGGCAGACGGCTGGGCCGATGCGGTCGACGGCGTCGGCGACTGTCGTCGAATAGGCGTCGAGCAGTGTGTCGTCGGTTTCGAACTCGTGGGCGGCGAGGGCCATTGGCGGGGCTCCGTGTTTTCAGGCGCGATGATGACTATATGTGCGGAGCGGCTCGAACTGCCGCGACCTGACCAGATGGCCAGTCAAACCAGTAACTAGCCGTCAGACGAGTACCTCCGGGCGCACTGCCGAGCGATATCTGGGGCATGAGAAAACCCAGGAGATCATCATGAGTGACTTCAACCTTAATGCATTTTCCGAGGCCATCGCCGATCTCGCCGCCAAGGCTGCGCCGGCAACGGCAAGTTTCACCACCCATCACCATCGCACCGCCAGCGCCTTCCACTGGCGTGACGGCTATTTCGTCACCGCCGAGGAAGCTGTCGAGGCCGGTGAGGAGATCGAATTGACATTGGCTTCGGGCGAAGCGGTGAAGGCCGAACTGGTCGGTCGCGATCCGTCGACCGGCGTAGCGCTTCTGAAGCCGGCCGGCGCGGCCGCGGCGCCTGCGCTCGCCAAGGCTGATGGGGTGCGGCCGGGCAACGTCGCCATCGCTGTCGGCAGCAGTCAGGGCTCGGCGCTGGCCGTCTCGGGCTCGGTCGGCGAGGTCGGCCCCGCCTGGCGCTCGATGCGCGGCGGCAGCATCGATCGGCGCATCAATCTCGCCGTCAATGCCGGCGGCCGTTTCGAGGGCGGGCCGGTGCTTGACGCCAAGGGCGCGCTGATCGGCATGCTGCTGTTTGGGCCACGTGGTCGTGCGCTGGTCATGCCTTATGAGACGATCGAGCGGGCCGTGGCGACGCTGCGTGAAAAGGGCCATGTCGCGCGCGGCTATCTCGGCGCCGGCCTGCACCCGATCCGTGACGGCGCGGCGCGCGGCGCCATGGTCATGAGCCTCGACGACAATGGTCCGGCCAAAGCCGCCGGCCTTGCGCTGGGCGACATCATCGTGGCGTGGAATGGCGAGGCCGTGCACGGCCCGCGCGAACTGATCCGAAAGCTTGGGCCGGATAGCGCGGGCGCTGCGGTGACGCTCGGCGTGGTGCGCGGCGGCGAGCAGCGCGACGTCGCGCTGACCGTCGGTGAAAAACCGCTGAGCTGAGAGGGCCGATGGAAAGCGACACGCTGACAAGGCCGGAGGCGGGTGGGCCGGAGGTGGGTGGGCCGGAGGTGGCGGGCGGCGGACGCCAGCTCGTGGTGCTGATCGCGCTGCACGATGCCGCGCGTGCCGAGCGCCTGTCAGCTTCGCTTGCCATGGCGGACGATCTGCTTCCGGTCGTAGCCGGCAGCGGGATTGCCGACGTCGCTGTCTTCGATGACGCTGTTGCGAACAGTGCGGCCTGGCTCGATCGAGCCGATGGTGGCAACAGCGCAATCCCACGGGTGCTGCTATCCGCGAGCGCTGGCCGGCCGGAAAACCGGGTGCTTGCCGTGCTGCCTTTGGCGTCGGATGCGAATCTGGTCGCGGCTGCCGTCAGACTGGCGGCGGCCGGCTACCGGGTGTCCAGGGATGGGCGTTCGACGCCGGATCGTCATGGCGGTTTCGATCACATAGCGAGCGGAACTGAAACCGATAGCGGGCTGTTTGGCGAGGAATCTTTTGACGACGGCGCCGCCCTCCGACCAGCGCTGTCACCGCGCGAGACGGAAGTGCTGGCGCTGCTCGCCGAAGGCGCACCCAACAAGGTGATCGCCCGGCGGCTGAACATCTCCGTGCACACGGCGAAATTCCATGTCGCCGCGATCCTGATCAAGCTGGGTGCTGCCAACCGCACGGATGCCATCGCGATCGCAATGCGGCAGGGCCTGGTGCTGGTCTAACCCCCTTTTCCGTTTGAGCCTACGTTGCGTAACCCGTTGCAGGCTGCCGAGGCCTTGCGCAGTGCATTGCCGCCGCGCAATGGTTCGCGTCAGTGATGTAGCAGGGAGGTGCCAAGACATGTCGCTCAAGGGAAAGACGCTGTTCATCTCCGGCGGGTCGCGCGGCATCGGTCTTTCGATCGCGCTGCGCGCTGCGCGCGACGGCGCCAATGTGACGATCGCGGCCAAGACCGCCGAGCCGCATCCGAAGCTGCCGGGCACGATCTATTCGGCGGCTGAGGAGATCGAGCAGGCCGGCGGCAAGGCGCTGCCTGTTTTGTGCGACATCCGCGAGGAGGCGCAGGTGGCCGAGGCGGTTGCCAAGACCGTCGAAAAGTTCGGCGGCATCGATATCTGCGTCAACAATGCCAGCGCCATCCAGCTCACCGGCACGCTGGAGACCGACATGAAGCGCTACGATCTGATGCACCAGATCAACACGCGCGGCACCTTCCTGGTGTCGAAAATGTGCGTTCCGCACCTGAAGTTGGCTGAGAATCCTCACATTCTGAATCTGGCACCGCCGCTCGACATGAAGGCCAAATGGTTCAAGAACCATGTCGCCTACACCATGGCCAAGTTCGGCATGTCGATGTGCACGCTGGGGATGAGCGCCGAGTTTGCCAAGGACGGCATCGCGGTCAATTCGCTGTGGCCGATCTCGACCATCGACACGGCGGCGGTGCGCAATCTGCTCGGCGGCGCGACGGTCGCGGCGATGAGCCGCTTGCCCGACATCATGGCCGATGCCGCACACGCCATCTTCCTGCGGCCATCGCGCGAGACATCAGGCAATTTCTACATTGA
Organism: Mesorhizobium sp. P160219; assembly: GCF_057786095.1. Classification (NCBI taxonomy): domain Bacteria; kingdom Pseudomonadati; phylum Pseudomonadota; class Alphaproteobacteria; order Hyphomicrobiales; family Phyllobacteriaceae; genus Mesorhizobium; species Mesorhizobium sp. P160219. The sequence continues at coordinate 5,832,779 of NZ_JBYNWG010000001.1, read as the reverse complement.
TGAAGAGGTGCTGCGGGCCGAGGGCGTGACCGATTTCGCGGTCTATGCGCCGGGCGCGACCGGGCCGCTGGCCGGCGACTTTTTCGTGCCGGACGCGGTATTTGCCAATTCGCCGACGAACGTCAAAAGCATCTACTGACGGAAATCACGGGCCGCCGGCGCTGCCCCCCATCCGCCTGCCGGCGTTTTTCGAAAAACCAAGCAATTGGCTTTTCGCCCGCTGTGCGGACCAGCCTCACCTCCCCATGAACGGGGAGAAAGGGGCTCATCACTCCTCGCCCTTCTTGCCTTTGCTCAGTCCCATCAGCCGGTCGATATAGGCCAGCATCAGCGCCGAGACGACGAAGGCGAGATGGATGATGGTCAGCCACATCAGCTGGTCGATCGTATAGGAAGACGAATTCAGGAACACCTGCAGCAGGTGGATCGAGGAAATGGCGACGATGGTCGAGGCGACCTTGACCTTCAGCGAGCCGACATCGATGGTACCCAGCCAGTGCACACCGCCATCCTGGTCGTCGAAACGGCTGACGAAATTCTCGTAGCCGGAGATGATCACCATCACCACCAGCGAGGCGACAAGTGCGGCGTCGATAAGGCCGAGCATCTTCAGGATGGTGTCGGTGTCGTCGAGTGTGAAGGCGACCATGACGAACTCGTAGAGTTTCTTGCCGAAGGACAGCGCATAGACGGCGAGCGCCAGGGCCAGCCCGATGTAGAAAACCACCAGCAGCCAGCGTGAGGCGAGGATGATCGATTCGATGGCGAGTTCGAGACGTTTCATGCAGCGGTTCCGGTGAGCTTTCTGAGGTCGACTGGGGTATTTCGGTCAGCTTGCCGCGGTTTGCAAGGCAAATTGCGGCGCAAAAAAACCCCGCCGGGAGGGCCGGCGGGGGTTCAATGCATCCCGCTGGAGTCGGGACGGGGCAGGGAACGCCCAGCCTTGAATCTGGGGAGGGCGGCCGCTCTATTCAATGAGCCGGTTCTAATACCAGTACAATTCTTGCTGAACCGGAATTGCTGTCCGCAGCTCGACCCATCCCGATCTGCCGGGATGGGTCCTTGTTGTCGATCTGATTCCAGAAAGCTGCTCAAGCCATTGGAAAGCAGATCAATTGTTACTCGCCACCGGTGCCACCAGCGAGGTGATGCGACGGATGCCGACACGGCGGTTCTCGCGGTTGGGCGCCGTGGTGTTGACCTTCAGGTATTCCTCGCCATAGCCCTGAGTGGTCAGGTTTTCCGGCGGGATCCCGAAGGCATTGGTCAGCGCTTCGGCGACAAACTCAGCGCGCCGGTCGGACAGAGCAAGGTTTGCTTCCGGCGTGCCAACCGCATCGGTGTGGCCTTCGATCAGGAAGGTTTCGGCCGGGTTCTTCTTCAACAGTTTCTCCATGGCCGTGGCGACGCCTTCCAGTTTCTGCACTTCGGTGTCGGATATCGAGGCCGAGCCGAACTCGAAGTTCAATGTATCGAGGTCGACGCGACGGGCAATGTCGCGCACGCGCGCCGAACGCTTCACTTCGTCGATGGAATAGAGGCGCTGGACCTTCTCCACCGGCGGTTGTTCGAGGAACTCGTAATAATCGTCCGGGCTTTCGACATCTTCCGAATCGAGGATGTACTCGCGGCGCGGGATGGTGAGCCGCATCGGCGGCAGGTCGTCACCGGGATCGCGCCAGTCATTGTCGTCGTCATAGCTGCGCTCGTCGACATAGCTCAGCACATATTCGTGCCCATCCGGCGTGATGCGCGATCGCCTGATGACGTCGCCATTGCGGTTGCGGATGGTGACGATCTGGATGCCATTGTCGCGCTCGACGATTTCCCGAGAGCGATCGCCCGACAGTTCCTCATAGTAAACATTCCTGGCGCCGCGGTGCATGCGCGGAGCGTCATTGCTTTCCACGATCGTCTGGTTGTTGAACTGCAGGATGACGCGGTCGCCGAGTTCCTTGACGACGTCGACGCCTTTCGGACGCCGGCGGTCGCGGACGTTCTCATCGGGTGCACGCTCGACGCGTTTGCCTTTTTCCTCCGTCACCGGGGCGATCTTTTCTGGCTGAATTGCCTGCTGAGCTGACTTGTCGTCGGTGGGCGGCGGTCCCTGGTCGACCGGAGCCGGCTTCGGGGCTTGCGCCTCGGTGCCGCCCTGCGCGGGCTGCTCGCCCGTCTGGCCGCCAGCATTCTGGCCGTTCCCATTTTGGCTGTTGCCGCCCTGGTCCTTGCGGTGCTTGCGCCTGGCATCCTTCTGGCTGTCCAGGATGGGTGCTTCGTCGGGGTTGGCCGTGGCTTCGCCTTGCGCCGGCGTCTCACCTTGCGCGGGCTGCTCGGCATTGGCCGGTTGCTCCGCAGGCTGTGGTTCACCGGTCGCAGGCTGCTGTTCGCCCGTCACCGGCTGTTCGCCGACAGTTTTTTTGCCGTGCTTTTTCGCCTGATCCTTCGGCTGTTCACCTTCGGCGGGAGCCGCTTGCTGATCGGCCGGGGGCTGAATCGGCTCGGCCTGCGGCGCGGGCTCTCCGGCAGGCGCAACTTTGACGTCTGGCGCTTTGTCGGCAGGCGCGGCCTCAATCTGCTGATCCTGCTTGCGCTTTTTCTTGCCCGACTTGTTGTCGTTTGCCGGCGCCACCTGTTCGGTGGGCGCTGCTTGCTCGGCAGGCTGCTGGGCCGGCTGTTCAGCGGGCGCCGCTTCGATCTGCTGTTGGTCGCGCTTCTTCTTGCGTGGCTTTAGCGGCTGTTCTTCATTTGCCGGAGCTACCTGTTCGGCCGGTTGTTCAGCCGGTGCTGCCTCGATCTGCTGCTGGTCACGCTTCTTCTTGCGTGGCTTGAGCGGCTGCTCATCGGTCGCCGGCGCTGCCTGGGCGCCGCCCTCGTCCGCAGGCGCCGCCTCGATCTGCTGCTGTTGATTGCGCTTCTTTTTGCGCGGCTGCTGTTCCTCGGCGGCAGGTGCGGCCTGTTCGGCCGGGGCCTGCTCGGTCTGCTGCTGATCCCGCTTCTTCCTGCGCGGCTGTTGTTCCTCGGCGGCAGGGGCGGGTTGCTCTGCAGCCGGTGCAGGCTGCTCGGCGGCCGGCGCTGCCTGTTCGGCCTGCTGGCGTTTCTTTTTGCGCGGCAGTTCCTGGTCGGTCTGCTGACCATCTGCAGCAGGGTCGTCCTGGACCAGGATCAGTGGCGCGGCCGTGTGCTGCAAGGGGCCGAAAACGGCGTTGCCCTGCAACGGGGATGCGCCCAACGGCGCGGATGCCATAAGCAGGCCAAGTGCCGTACCTGCCAGTACCCGTGGTTGGCGTTTCATCTTAAATTCTCCTTGTGGGGTCCCATCCCTGCCCAAACTGTCCTTGACCGGATTGGTTCCGGTTTGCAGGCATTACCCGCACCCAAGGACGATTGACCGGCGTTTTGAAGGCAACTTCATGTTTTTCCTATGGTGCGGCCGGAACTTGAAGTCACACAACAGCTTGACCTTGCCGCATGCGGAGGCCACATCTCGACCCATAATGGAAACGCCGTTCTGGAAGACCAAGACGCTGGAAGCGATGACGCCCACCGAGTGGGAATCGCTGTGCGACGGCTGCGGAAAATGCTGCCTGTCTAAACTCGAGGACGAGGATACCGGCGAGATCTACTGGACATCAGTCGGCTGCCGGCTGTTCGATGGGCAAAGCTGCCGCTGTTCGGACTATGCCAACCGGCTGGCGCGCGTGCCGGACTGTGTCGGGCTGACGCCGCAGAATGTGCGCACCATCACGTGGCTGCCGAAAACCTGTGCCTACCGGCTGGTTGCCGAGGGGCACGACCTCTATTGGTGGCACAGGCTGGTGTCGGGAAGTGCCGAGACTGTTCATGATTCCGGCATCTCCATGCGCGGCCGCGTCCGCGCCAGTGAGACCGATCTGGCCGAGCCGGACGATTATTTCGACTATATGCTCGACGACGAGCCCTGAGCATTCTGGAACGGACGTTGCCATAGGGCGTTCCGCGCCATTGGACGTTTTTGACGGTCAGGATCGTTTGCAGCGGTGGAAGGGGCGGTTGCTTTTGACCTGTCGGGCAGATTAACCGAAAATGAACGGCCGGTTCGCGAAGAGTTCAGATTGCAAGGAGCATTCTCCCCCCATCGGTTCGACCAAGACGGGCGCAAGCCCTCAACAAGGAGAGAAGACAATGTTCAACTCATTCAAGACGGCAGCCCTTTCGGGTCTCGTAGCTCTCGGCACCCTTGCCGCAGTGCCCGCCCAGGCGGACTCGATCTATCTCGGCTTCGGCAACAACCATGACCGCCGCGTCGGCGTCTACACCGGCGACGATGAGGACGGCTTTCGCCGTGACCGCAATTGGCGCCGCTGCTCGCCGGACCGCGCCCTCGACAAGGCCGAGCGCATGGGCCTGCACCGCGTCCGCATCGTCGATGTCAATCGCCGCGTGGTGAAGGTCGCCGGCCGCCAGTATGGCGATCGCGTAGTGGTCGTGTTCGCCAATGAGCGCGGCTGCCCGGTTATCTATCGCTAAGAGAACCAGACTGATCTTCTGCGAAGATCAGTCTGGGATACGACCTTCTGCGAAGGTCGATCCGGAGGCATGTTCCTCTGCCAGGATCAGCCTGGAGTACCTGGAGTAGCGGCATGACCCTTCTAGGGTCAGCCAGGAGCCCCTTTCCCTCCGCGGAAAGGTGCGGCTCGAAAAACCCCGGAGGCCAGTCCTCCGGGGTTTTTCATGTCGGAAATCTGCGGTTCCGGCCGACGGGTTCAGCAGAACCGCGCCCAGCCCGGCGGCCTGCTACTTAAGCTCGAATGTCACTGTTACCTGCACGGCGTAGGCATTCTCGCCGGCCTGCACGGGAACCGCGGCGCCTGCCGCATCGAAGGCCTTTGCATTGATCGGCATCGGCGCCGGCGCAACGTTCTGGTCGGTGATTTCCAGCACCCGGCCTATGCTGACGCCGGCGGCTTCGGCCAGCGTCTTGGCCTTGGCCATGGCATCGGCGACCGCCTTCTTGCGGGCTTCGGTGACGGCAGCTTTCGGATCCTCGTTGGAGAACGAAATGCCTCCGCCCTGATTGACGCCGAGCGACACAGCCTTGTCGAGAATCTCACCTGTTTTGTCGATGTCGCGGATGCGCACCGAGAGTGTGTTGGTCACCTGGTAGGCGACAAGCTCGGCTTCCTGGCTGCCGTCCGGTTTGTTGGTGTAGTTGTAACGCGGGTTGATCTGGATGCCGGCGGTCTGCAGGTCGCGGTCCTTGATCCCTGCCGACTTCATTGCCGCGATCACGGCGGCCATGGCGTCGTTGTTGGCGTCGAGTGCCGCGCGTGCGGTCTTGGCCTCGCGCATGACGCTGAGCGTCAGCAGCGCCAGGTCAGGCGCCACGGTCGACTGGCCTTCACCCGACACGATGATGCGGGGCGGGGGCAGCGAATCGGCAGCGCTTGCCATCGCCGGAAAAGCGATCGCGGCGGCAAGTGCGAGCGGCAAAATATGTCTGGTCATGAAAATCTCCTCGGTGTGCGATCCAGTCGCGCCTGTCGACTAGGGCGCGAATATGGGCTGATTTGGGCGATCTCGGCCAGCCCGTCCGGAAAGCCTTGTGCCGCGCAAGGAAAAACACTAATCCAGCGCGCGTGGGGCCTGTAGCTCAATGGTTAGAGCCGGCGGCTCATAACCGCTTGGTTGGGGGTTCGAGTCCCTCCGGGCCCACCATCCAGTCCCCTGGTTTTTCGGGGTTTTCGACCGTCTCAGAATAGCTCCGACATTTCCGTGGGTTAGCGCCGAGTAGTGGGCAACACTTGGCTGAGACGCCGCAGTGAGCGCCGAAAACACCTGACTTTTGGTCGTCCGTCTCTGTCGGGCGAATTCCTAGCCAAGTGTTTGCCAAAGCGATGGTGGACTGATCAGCGAGATGCTCGCCGGATGGCTAGAAGCCGAGGAGTGCAGCCTGGTCAGTCCAAGCTAGGGGGAGGTCCGACAATCGGGACAGCCGGTGCGCCGTTAGTTCAACAGGTTGATCACCTGCAACGATGTTGGCCGCAATTTTCGGAGCAAGGAAAGCAAAGGGCAGGAGGCGGCTGACCTCGGATGCATCGGTGCCGTTGAGCATGGCAACGTCGGTGAGGCTTCGGTAGGCTCCGTCTGTAAGTTGGCCGAGATATTGGTGGGCGCGGCGCAGAAGGTCGATCAAAGCGGCATCGGGTGACCGGTTGACGTTGGATCCGTCGGTAAGCACGATCCGCGTTTCGACGCCGCGCCGCTTCATGCCGATTGGACATTCGATGGATATCATTTGCGCCCCATCGCTGAGTGGCAGACTCCGGTCGAGAAGCAACTCCGATAGGCAGCGGCGATCCAGTTCGATGGTCAATGACACGGGCTTGAGGGTGATCCTGCGAACGATCTTTTGAAGCAGAGATCGCTTCGCATCCGCGGTGCCTGATGCCCAACACGACCGCATCTCGTCAACTCGCCGCATCGCTGCCTGGATTTCGCCAGAGTCTGCCCATTGCCGAATCCAATCAGACAGTTGGGCTTGATCACTGAGAATCCGATTCAGGCGATGCTCAACAACTAATTCAAGTGCGGGCGCCGGAAGACGCCAGCCCTTGGAACCTTTCCTGCGCTCATCGACGAACTGCTTTGAGACATAGTATCGGAAGCGAACACCTTGCTTGTTGGCATGAACCGATCGCAATTTCTCGCCCGCTTCATCAAAGAGCAGGCCGGAGAGCAGATGCGGTTGCGTGACATTGAAATCGCTTCGCCGCCGCGGCGCCTGCGAGGCGAGAAGTGCCTGGGCCTCCTCGAACGTGGCTGACGTGACAATCGGCTTGTGCTCTCCATCGTAGACCTGATCCTTGTGCCTGATCTTGCCGACGTAGACCGGGTTCGAAAGCAGGTGGTAGAGGTTGCCGCGACCAAACGGCATGGTGACTGCAACTGATCCGTCTTTGAGGCGTCGCGATCGTGTGGAAAACCCGTCGCTCGCAGCCTCATCAACAAGGTCGCGCACTGACCTCAGGGTGAGATAGCGGGCGAACAGGTGTCTGACTGTTTGTGCCTCGGTTTCGTCAATCGCCAGCTTGCGGTACTCGACGCGATAGCCGAGGGGCACCACGCCACCCATCCACATGCCTTTCTTCTTCGAGGCCGCGATCTTGTCGCGGATACGCTCTGCTGTAACCTCTCGCTCGAACTGGGCGAAGGACAAGAGCACGTTGAGCGTGAGCCTGCCCATTGAGGTTGTGGTATTGAACTGCTGCGTGACCGAGACAAACGAGACGGAGCTGGCATCGAAGATCTCGACGATCTTGGAAAAATCCATCAGCGAACGGGTGAGGCGGTCGATCTTGTAGACAACCACCACATCGACTTTTTTGTCCCGGATGTCTTGCAGCAGACGCTGCAGGGCGGGGCGCTCCATCGTGCCGCCCGAAATCCCGCCGTCATCGTAGTGGTTTGGCATAAGCTTCCAGCCAAGACCGACCTGCGATGCGATGAAGGCGGCGCACGCTTCGCGCTGGGCATCGAGAGAATTGAATTCCTGCTCCAATCCCTCTTCGGTCGATTTGCGAGTGTAGATCGCGCAGTTGAGGCGAGGGATTGCTGTCATAGGCCAAAGAACCTCGGGCCAGACCAATGGGCGCCGGTAATGCGGCGGGCGACAGCCGACAGCGATCCGTACGTCTTGCCATCGAGCACGAAGCCGTCATAGACCACTTCGACAACGTGCATCCGGCCATTCCATTCCCGCACCAGACGGGAGCCGACTTTTGGCGGAAGGGATCGTGGCGGCGACGTTAGTGCCTTATCCGATGACGCTGCTCGGACCGATGGAACACCGTCCTCGCGATCCGGTCCAGTATTGCTCGGTTGGACAGCCTTCACGTTGGACCGGCGCGCGTTGCCTGCTCCCAGTGTTTTCTTGACGTTCGAAGGCAAACCACCCAGTCGCTTGGCGTGGAGATGCCAGGCGGCCGACCGTTCAAGCAACCCACGTTTGACCCCTTTGGGCGGCGGGCAGCCATAGGCCTTTGTCCATGCTGCCGTGAGTTCATCACGAGTGAGATCGCCGATCCCGGCGATCTCACTATCCAGATCCTGTCTTTTGCGCATCAAGGTCAACCGGCGGTCTTCGCCTCGGCAATGCGGTACCGCCTTCGTCCGTCCTTGCCGGTTTCGCTGAGCAGTTCGTGGCCAAGCTTCTTCTTGACGGTACCGGAGAGGAAACCCCGCACCGAATGCGCCTGCCATCCCGTCGCATCCATCAGGGTTTGGATTGTAGCGCCTTTGGCCGACTTCAGCTTCTTGAGGACGATGTCGGTTTTGGTAGGCGCTGCGGGCGCTTCGTTCTTTGCCTTCTTGACCGTCACCGAGACAGTCACCACGGACTTCTCGCGCGGCTTCCGGGTTGGGGTGCTGTTGTCGACGCTGAGTGCCGTATCGGCGGCTTCCGCATTGTCGGCCTTCATAGCGGTGTTGTTGAAGATAGACATTTCAAATCTCCGTCAGTTAGAAGCCCGGACCATTCCGGCGCTTGTACTGACCGAAGCCCGCTGTCTCGGCGGGGTGGAGATTCTGCTCGTTCTTAATCCATTGTTCTTCTGCTGCGCTGGCAACACCAATGCTTCGTTTCCGTATGAAGTCCAGTCGAATATTGCTGCCTCGAGGGCCTAGACCACACCAGTGAACCTTGCCACGACGTGTCGATGCTCCCAAGTCCATCTGGCATTTGAAAAGTTAGGAAACCGCGATGAAATGACAGCGATCTGCAATGAACCGCAGATCTTCAATTCTTCCGAAATAGGTCAAATATAGAAAGGGCATTGCCTACGCAGGTTTAATATCGGAGGAAGGGCAAATGGAAATCGCGGAAGCCTCTCTTACAGCCGAAGATGACAAGGGGAATGGCGATCCAGGGTCTACGCTAAGGGCCAGCCCTCTCCGCATCGGAATCTCTACGCGCGCTCTTTTTGATCTGGAGGAGGAACATCGCGTATTCGAGAACTACGGCGTCAAGTCGTATGCGGCCATGCAGCTCGAACGCGAGGACGTGATCCTCCGCAGGGGTGCTGGCTTTGAGGTAGTCGAGCGGTTACTCGCGCTGAACGATCCTGAGGCTGCTCCGTATGTTGAAGTGATCCTTCTGTCCCAGAACTCGCCCGACCTTTCTCTCCGAGCGTTCAAGTCGATCGATCATTATGGGCTTGTCGTCAAGACAGGCAGTTTTACTAGTGGGCGGTCACTTGCTCCTTTTGTTCCTGCTTGGGGCATCGACCTATTTCTCTCAAACGCGGACACGGATGTAAAAGGAGCGGTGGACGGCGGAGCAGCCGCTGCGCGGCTTGGCTTGGCACCCAAGGATCGTGCCGAAACACCCCAGGGCGAGGTCCGGGTCGCATTCGACGGCGATGCTGTAGTGTTTGGCCCCGAGTCCGACGCAATCTACAAGGAAAAGGGCCTGGAGGCTTTCCTTGCGCATGAGACCGCGAACGCGAGCAATCCGATGGCGCGCGGCCCGTTTGGCAATTTTCTCCACAAGTTATCGGCATTGCGCCGAGTTTTCCTTAATGAGGGCAACGTGAGTAAGGTCCGCATCGCACTTGTCACTGCCCGGAACGCCCCTGCGCATGAGCGCGTAATTCGGACGCTGAGAGCGTGGGGAACACCGGCTGACGAGGCGCACTTCGTAGGCAGCCGTGAGAAAGCACCCATCCTGAAGGCGCTCGGGGCCCACATTTTCTTTGATGATCAAGAGAAGCACGTTTTAGGTGCGGCGGCAGTGGTTCCTGCCGGCCATGTTCCCGGGCCTCACGATCCGGCTGCGCCGGTAATCCCGGCCGGCTGATTCTTCAGGATTAGATCTCGTTCGCTTTGACTGAGCGTCCGAACGTGACGGCATGCGATCTGGGCATAGTGGAAGCCGAATGGCGGCTTTGCGCCGGTGGGTTCAACCGGTCGCCGCAACACCTTTAATCTGAGAGGATTGGGAGGTGTCGCATGGTGACGTCACGGATCTGGTTTACCCCGGAGCAGAAGGCCGAGCTTTGGGAGCGGTGGAAGCAGGGTCAGAGCATTTCATCGATCTCGCGGGCACTAGACCGCCGGACCAAGGGCGGCGTTCAGCGGATCGTATCCTTACACGGCGGCATTGCTCCGTCAGCAAGGCGTAGAGCGGCCTCGGCGCTCGAGCTGGGGGAGCGCGAAGAGATCTCTCGCGGGATTGCGGCAGGTCTTGCCATCCGCGCTATTGCACGAAGTCTGGGGCGATCCCCATCAACGATCAGTCGCGAGATCTCGCGCAATGGCGGTGCCCAAGCGTATCGAGCAACCCGAGCCGACAAGCAGGCTTGGCAGCGCGCGCTTCGCCCGAAGCAATGTCGCCTGGCATGCTCTGGACGGCTAAAGTGGCGGGTGGCGCAAAAGCTGGCACTGCAATGGTCGCCGGAGCAGATTGCGGGTTGGCTGAAGCGAGCGTACCCAGGCGATCCAAGCATGCGGATATCTCATGAAGCGATCTATCGCAGCCTGTTCATCCAGTCGCGAGGGGTGCTCAAGAAAGGAGCTGACAGCCCATCTGCGCACCAAACGACAGATGCGCCTCGGCAAAGGTGCACAGAGCAACCGAACGGGGCAAGGTCAAATCCTCGATATGGTCTCCATCCGCGAGCGTCCCGCCGAGGCAGAGGATCGTGCCATCCCAGGTCATTGGGAGGGTGATCTGCTCACCGGAGCAAACGACACGAACATCGTCACCCTGGTCGAGCGACACAGCCGGTTCACGATGCTTGTGAAGTTGGCCAGAAGGGACTCAGCGACTGTCGTGGCGGCCCTCGCCGAGAAAATCGGCACATTGCCCCAAGAGCTGCGGCGCTCGTTGACATGGGACCAAGGCAAGGAGATGGCTCGTCATAAGAGCTTCACCGTCGCAACCGATCTCCAGGTCTACTTCTGCGACCCGCGCAGTCCCTGGCAACGAGGCAGCAACGAAATACCAACGGCCTGCTCAGGCAGTACTTCCCCAGAACAACCAACTTCTCGCAGGTCCCGCAGGCCCAACTCGACAGCGTCGCCCTGCGGCTCAATCAGCGCCCCCGAAAAACCCTGGACTTCGAAACACCCGCCGATAGGCTACACAAGGTGTTGCAGTGACCGGTTGAACCCACCGCCTCATGTCCGCCATTCCGCTGTCTAGTCGACAAATCTAAGAGCTGCCATTGGGTTTAAGCGACGAAACAGGACTTGGTAGCAAATGGACCGCTGGCTCTCTTATCAAGACTGACTATCGCGAACTTTGACTATAGCATTGTAAATGGGGACTAGCGAGAACACCGTTCGGCGGTCATCCAACGTGAAGGCACTGCGTGCCGAGTACGTATCAAGCTCTCGTGGTCTCCTTCCGTGGAAGGAAGCCGTCGCTACCGCTCATTCATGCTTGAAACGCTCCCACTCGCCGATCAGCGACTTGTACTTCTCACGGAGAACCGCCTCTTCGTTGCCTTGTAGCGGCGTCGTTTGGGGGGAGAAGAATGTCCGTCGAAGGGCGTCGATAATACGCATATCACCTGGATCAAGTTCTGTCAGGGCTTGTTGCATAACCCATAAGCCCAACCTTCCGCCCTCCTCGGGCAGCGCTGGTTCTTCGCTGAAGTAGGGGTATACCACGCGAGTATATTCTCCCCTGACGCGCGCGTGAAGCGCATCCCGTATGCGAATTGTGCCACCTAGGCCCTCAATTCGCAGGTTCCCGTGCACGCTTTGAGGGATGATCTCGACAGGTTCGTTTGACCAACGCAACTTCGCACTTAGCAATTCGAGGACGCCGTCTTTCAGCAGCGGGTATAGTCGTTTGAAATTCCTGTTCGACTTTATACGGTCATCAGTCAGTGGCGTTAGATCAGCGTCGCCCGATATGTGCCTTTTGACATCCGACCAGAAAGGCAAATAGAAATCGCCACCTCGGCTTCTAGTGCCGCCGGCCTCTTTTTTTCGGTCGAGCCGGATATCCTCCCTCAGAATTGATCGCCGCAACGACTGTGGTGCGTAGAACAATTGCAGCGCCTTTCGGAGAGGAATATCCAGAACAGACATACATACCTCGCTACTGTAGATTCAAGTACAAGTATCGCTTCATTTTTTCTTCCGACACAAGGGGTAAACTTGTTTCTTCACTCGAAGATTGGGCTGGCAGGCGCACAGAAATGAAAAACCCTGTTTCCAATATCTTACTCTCCAATGCTCGCTTGCGTTGTTTCGCGACCCTTTCAGTTCGCTCAAACCTACCTCATCCTAGCCACTTGAACGCGGCGGCTTCATCAACACCAATGGATACGTCCCCTTCGAACCCAGAAGTGAGATTTGCACCCTGTGTTTCGCCAGACTGAGGGGCGCAACGTCGGACGCCTCGCAGCGTCCAGGTCAAAGTCCCACCGAGGTTTTGCTCCAGGAATAATAAGCATCTCGATAGTCGCGCCGCATTGACACGGGCACAACATTCCGACGCTCCATGGTTCACCATCGTCCAGAGTCAACACCAAGTCGCGCTCGGGCATATTGGATGGAAGCTCGTCCTCCTGGGTCACCTGAAGTCGCCTGGCAGGTCCGAACCGGTCCCAGAACTGATGAACCCACCGCGGCAGCGAGATCACTTGTGCACCCTGGGTTTGCCAAGGGCGGGTATACCCAGAAGCGGCTCTTCGTCGCCCCGCGCGGTGTCGTTCGCCGCATCGCGGGCGAACTCGTCTTCTCCGAGGTACTCCTCCTCGGACGCGGCCAAGCTGAACATCGTCCTGGCGAAGCGGCGGTTCGGGTCATGCCGGAACGGAAACGTCCGCGCGATGTACTCCATCACCACGCTCGAGCTCGCACGCATGTTGAGCGAGATCACGGAAGGCGCCTGTTCGACCAGGCCCTTGATGTACCCGGCTTCCTGTTCTTCCTTGAAAGCGTCAGGATCCGCCCGCCGCAGCCATTCTGCACGAAGCCCCTCGGGGGTGAACACTAGGCGGTCGGCGAGAGTGGCACCACCAGGCTGCACGTAGTCGATGCGACCGCAGACGTCTGCGATGGCGACCCCATCGTCACCAACCTTCCGCGTGGGGATGACGACACCGACGTCAAACAACGGGATGAGGAATGCCGAGGCGATGAGGTCGGCAATCTGGCGGGCTTCCTGGGTGTCGACGCAGCTGAAGATGACGTCGCACTGGCTGACGGCCAGCACCGCTTCGCGGGATGCGATCGTCCCGGCGATCGGCGAAGCAGCTCCAGGCCCACGATACGACTCTACCGCCGCGGCGAACATATCCACCTTCGGGCGGTTTGCTTCGGCATCAGCTAGCGTGGCGTTGATGATCCTGTTCAGGTTCTTGTGCTCGACACGGTCGAAGTCGACCAGCGTGACTTTCGCTCCCATTCGCGCCAGTTGCTCCGCCGTCAGCGAGCCGGTGCCGGATACACCGATAACTGCGATGGACAGGCGTCCGAGCTGATCGCGCATGCCGCCGGTGAAGGGCAGGGGCCAAGGTGCGAGCTCGGCGTCTGTGACCGCGTCGTTCCACCAGTAACGAATATCGTCGCCGGCGACCGTGACCAGATCCACCGGCTTGCTCCCCTTGTGCGGGCCGTACAAGCGGGCCCGGATTGCACCGTCAGGTGTCATGATAGCCGAACCGTGTTGCTCGCCGAACGCGGCGAACAACGCCGACATGGTGGCGCGGTCGCTCTCATCGTCGACTTCGGAGAACTCGAGCCTACCACCTGGGTGCGAGTGGATGAGGATGACGAGGAGGCCGTCCTGCTCGGCCTGGTCGATCGCCTCCTCGATGTAATCCCCTGGCCACACGATTCGGACCGGCGTCCGTACCGGGCAAGCGTCGTGGGGTACGAGGATCATCTTGCGCACCAACAGCCGACGGCGGTCACCGGAAGTGGTCTTGCAGAGTAAAATGGCGGCGGCCTCGTTGCCGTCGCCACAGATCAGATGCCCCTTCAGGGCCTGGTGGTCATCGCCCGTCAGTACGAGCGTATCCTGCCCGCTCACTGCCCGACCTCCTTGGCGATCGCGGACTCCACCAGCGCGAGATGCGTCACGACGTTATCGCTACGGGGGTTCCAGGCGGATTCCTGACCACGGTGACGCGACCACGTCTGGAAAGGGACGCCACCGATGACCTGCTGCATGACGTTCGGTATCGCTCCGCCGTCGATCTTGGTCAGCGCCGGGGACACGTGGAACATGTCTATCTGAGCCTGCGGGTAGGTGAGCGGCACCAGAAGCGCGAGCTTCACCTTGCTGACCTGATACCCGTCGGCGACCGGATATTCGGAGATGACCAGCCAGCGGTGTTCACCTTCGACGACCGTCTCCCAGGCGAGCCCTAGGTTGTCCAAGTATGCGTGATCCACCGGCAGGAGGTCGAAGTTAAGGCGGGGCGCGGGATGCGCCTCGCCGTTGTCCACCTGCTTGGGGGTTAGGCGGACCTTTTCGATTCCCGGAGTACGCAGGTCGATGACGTCGGTCGGGATGATCTGGCGCTTCGGCTGACCTTCGACCTTGAGGGTGATGATCCATGCGCTGGCGTCCTCAAAACCGGCCCGGTGCAGTGCGTCCGCGGCGCGGAGTTCCGGCACGTTGGACTGAATCTTGACGCCCTGGACAATGAGTTCCCAAAGCGCCTTGCGGCTCTTGAACTCTTCCACGCCATTGCGCTTGATCGGGATGACGTCGGTGTCGAGGACCTGTCGGTCGGCCTCGTCTTCGCGCTCGAGGAAGATCAGCTTGTCGCCGGGCATCTTACCCAGCTTGCGGACGACCGCCCCCGAGATAACGTCCGCCGGCCAGTCGTACTCGTCGTTGTCGATCGTGATGCGGTTGCTGCCGCTGGATTCGGCGACGATGAAGCGCAGGCCCTTGCTCAGGTCGGCTTCCTCGTGTGTGCGGATGTCCTCCAGATCGCCATCCTCACGCCACTGCAGGACATAGGAGTGTTGGTCGCCGGTGAAGCCGCTGGCCTTGGCGATCTTGCCGCCGGTGGGGGTATCCGTGTCCAGCGGAACCTCGCGGAACACCAGGTCGGTGCCGGCAACTTTGATGGTGGTCGAGTTGTTGCCGCGAGCCTGCGCGACACTGTTGTCATTGGTGGTCATCTAAAGCCTCATAAGCTCGTGTTCATGACGGCGAGCCGTCCCTATGAAGCGGGGCGGACGAGGCGGCGGATTCCGACACGAAGGATTTTTTGTCGGAATCGTCGAGGTCGCGCGCCATGGCTTTATCTGGGTAGGACAGAGTGGAAAAATGTGGCGATGACAGGCATGGTATAAGACTGCCAAATCCTCGGAGATATCGGTGGATCAAGCTGACGTTGTTGATGTCGAGCATCACTCTGTAGATGAGGCTCTGGGCGCGTTTCGGTCACTCGGAGATTCCGACACCCGAAACTTGGGCAGGGTCGCGGACTTTTTCGCCGGCAGGGGCAATCTTGCCTCGGCACAGGAGCTCATTTCCGAAGCCTACGTCCGCATCGCAGATGGAGCGAGACAATGGCCCGTGAACGACACGTTTGCGGTATTCTTGGCCGGCGTTATCAGGAGCCTCGCATCCGACAAGATGTTCTTGAGCGATACCCGCAGGGTGCCGCGGATCAAGGGCGGGTACACAGTCGTCGAGCAGGACAATTTATCTCAGGTCGAAGACGCAACCGACGCGAGCTCCGTCAAAGACAAGATTCTTGTCGAGGAAATGTACACCCAGTTGGAGCATCATTTTGCCGAAGACGACGAGATGATGCTGCTCGTAATGGGTATTCAGGAAGGCCTGCGCGGCAAGAGTCTGGAGATTGCCGTTGGCGTGGACACCAAGCGCCTCGCGGCACTGCGCACTCGCTTTCTCAGGGAGCTGAAAAGCTTCATTGCCGTGCGTAGCGCGGAGGAAGGACAGTCACATGGCTGACCGGAAAAAGGACAAACTGGATCATCTGATAGAATTCATCCTGGACGACGACTCTCCGGTGGAAGCGGAAGACAAAAACTACGCTGACCTGTTCGACGGCGCATTGGCTTCCGGGGAGCAGCGATTGGCGCGCGCTCGTTTAGATCGCGCGAAGGCAGGTGTTCAGGCAAGCAAGCAGGAGGGGGGCAAAGTGCTGGATCTCGCTGGCGCTCGTCGGCTTCTCGAACGCGCGCGGGCCGGTGATGCGTCTGCCCAGGTAACGCTCGCTGCTCGCTTCGGCGACGGATCATTGGACGGAGATTTCGACATCATCTTGGAAGGGATCGCTGAGTTGGAGGCGGATCAACGTGAAGAGGATTGATCCCCTGCCTCGCAACCTCGCCCCAGACGCACTTCTGAAATCGCTGGGCATCGTCGACCCCGCCGATTTGGACATTGAGGCAATCGCCTACCACGTAGGTTTGAAAGTCAAGCACAAGCCGCTGAAGTGCTGTGAGGCAATGATCACCGGTATGGGCGATCGAGGCATCGTCTTCGTTCAGGAAGGCACCATGGCCGCCCGTGGCAGGTTCTCGATCGCCCACGAACTGGGCCATTGGGCCAGAGACCGAGGTCAGACCGTGGCTTGCCGGTCTACCGATATCGGCAGGTTCTCCAAGACCAACGAGGTGGAGAGGGCTGCGGATCAGTATGCAGCCGATCTGCTCATGCCTTGGTCCATGTTCAAAGCGATGTGCAAGGAAAACCCGAAGCTAGACCTGAAGACCCTCAAGGCGGTAGCTGGCCTGTTTCAATGCAGCTACACGGCGACCTTGATCCGGATGATCGACAGCGATCTCTATCCGAACGTGATGATGGTCGTTCACAAAGCCGGCGCGGGCCGGAAGTGGTTCAGGGCATCCAGGGAGGTTCCAAGCTACTGGTTTCCGCGCGAGGACCTTGACTCGGAAAGCTTCGCCTTCGAATTACTTCATAACCCCCTGGCGCGTGACGAGGGTTTTCCACGAAAGATCGGTGCTGACGCGTGGTTCGATCGGTCTGGTGTCGATCAATACGAAATCACGGAGCAGTCTTTCCGTGTGCCTGAAGAGGGCGTTGTGACGATCCTCCGGCTGCAGGAACGGATGATTGGTTTCTAGCTGCAGGGCTCAATCCGCGCAGGCGGTATCTAGCTCCATAGCTGTCTGCAAGAAAGACCACCGGCAAAGTTGAATCAAGCTCACGAGCTGTGGGCTTTGCCGGTGTGGTAGCGTTGCCAGAAAACGCGCAACTGCTTTGCCCAAGGCGCAGTTCTTTGGACGTTTGGCCGGCAGCAGGCCAGAGCTCATGATGTGCGGAGCTTCGGGTGATGGCGGACTCGACCGGTGTCCCTTACGGCGATGGCTATGGCGGCGCTAAAGCACTTGATACAGCCGTTCTGCCTCGGGTTGCCGGGCGCGATTTGTCATTCGACGCGATGCTGATCTGCCAAGGCGAGTTTGGCGTTCGTGCTGCGCAGTCACAGCTTCCCCCAGCACGCTCGAGAGAATGGTATCGCGCTTCAGCGCCTTGAGGTGGCGTGCCCCCGAGAGGGCCATCCCGCAGAAGTGAGACATCCAAATTATAGGTCGAGACGTCGTACTTGCGGCACAGATAGGCGGCAGACAACACCGCTTCGAGAAGCGGCTTCGATTTATGCCTTGCTCTTCTCCATGGGCAAGAAAGGCCTTAATGCGGATTAGAGCGCGACGGCATCCTCGCTACCTCTAGCGATCGCGAGCCAGTTGTGTAAGAGCTAAAAGTCCGTCGATGCCACCAACAGCAGGATCGGCGGTCCAACGGTTTTCCAAAAGAGCGGACACCTGTGTAAGATATGATGATCGCTTGGAGACGCGCTCCGGAACGCAGTTTGATCTGTCAAAGTTTAAAATTGAAGCGCTTGAGCAATGTCCAATAAGGCCTTGGCTACAGGTCCATCGCCCTATGCAGATCCCCAACCGGAAGATTTCTCCACGATGACAGTATATTGGGGCATGCTGGCACCAGCAGACATCAAGCCGGCGCGCAGAAGACTGACGCTCGAGTTGGGGCGGGCCGTCTTGCTCTATAACGACGCGGCGGCGCCCGGCATCGGCGGTATGTGGTTCATCCGCCAGGCAGCACTTGCCTTGTTGGGCATTCGGGTAGCAATGGAGTTCTCCCCTGCCGGCAGCAAGATCGAGGTCACAAACGCAATCGAGGCCTTGGCCTGTTGGTTCGGATATAGGAAACGCAACTGGACCCGTGGCGACTGGCGGCTGCGAGGTCCGCGCAAGCTGCAAAGACTGGAGTACAGCAACAGGACCTGGAGTTTCGAGACACTTAAGGATCGGGCGTCCTATGTTACCCAGCCAATGCGCATGGGTTGCGTGGAAGCACTAATGGGGTTGGGTCTGGTCGATGCCAGCGGGACTCGTTTCAACGGATTTTCCATTAATGCACGTGGCCAGCAACTTATTGATGCGGTTTTCGATGGGCGCAAATCCTTGCCAGACTGCCTCGTCAGCTGGGTCCGTGGTCAGGAGGTCGAGTTCACGTCTTCGCTACGCGTCCAACTCGATCCGACCACTGAAATCAGAGAGGCGGCGCGCAAGGTGATGCGCGAGGCTCTGTCCTTTCCGATCGATGCCGACCGGCGACTGAATGCCATGGCCTGGCTGCGCAGGATTGATGCGGGGGAGGGATTCGGCGCTCAGCCGCATATCGCATGGGAGGTTAGGCCGACCGAGATCGCGGAGGATCACTGGAAGGACATGCGTGCTGGGGCGACGCTCATGCAGACCCGCGATGCCGCCATCAATGTCGTCGCTGAGATCGAGCAGTATCTGGTCGCTCACAAGCGCATCGATCTGTCCCAACCGGTCCCTGAGAGGCTCTCCGATGCGTTGAAGCAATGGCGCGAACAGGCGCACCGTTTTCGCGCTTTGGATGGCCATGGACCAGACGGGGCAGCGACCGACGCATTGAAATTTTGCAACGAGGCGCTGCAACCGGATGAGCACGCGATCACTATGTTGGTGAAGCGCGAGAACCACATGCTGCGCGTGGCAGGCCGTGTAGTGGAGCCAACGTCCGCATGGCGAAAAGAGGCCGCGCTTTCCATTCAGGACGCAAGCGTCAGTGAGGTCGATCCAGCGGATGTCGAGGGCAGCGCGCCCCTGCGCGCGGAGCGCGACGTGCTGCCGCCGGACATCTCGGTTCGCATGATTTATTTACGTCGCCTGACGCTTGATCTCGAGGGGCGGTTGGGCGCATTCATCGCGGCGCAGGGGCAGCGATGATGACCGATCCGCACCGTTCCCATTCCCTTATCGAACATGCCGCTCCACCCCAAGGTATGAAGGGCCATGCCGGCTGGGTATGCGGCTTCTCTGCAGATGCCGGCTGCATGGAAGCCTTTGTCGAAAGCTTCACCAGTCAGGGCAAGCGAGAACGCGCCGATGGCGGCCGGACTTACGTCTGTTTGTGCCTTGATCGTTCGCAGCCCCAGATTGTGCCGGGGGCCGTGCCGGGAATGCTACACCTGCCATCCCGCAAAGATGCGCCGCCCTACCGGCTGATGCACGCCAAGGTCGCCTTGCTGGCGTTTCGGAACGAAGCTGATCCGAAAAGATGGGCTTTGCGCGTGCTGCTGACCACCGGCAACTGGACGAGGCAGACTACCGAGGACAGTATCGATCTGATCTGGCGGTTGGACGTTACCGCCGATGATCTTGCTGGACCGAGCGCAGATGGCAAGCTGGCTCAGAACGTGACCGACATGGCTGCGGCGCGAGATTTCTGGCGCTGGCTGCGGCTATACTATCAATGTGGCCTTTTCGACAAAGCCGCGAAAGCGAACACCCAGAGAGCGCCATTCGATGAATTGGAGCGCTGGTTGGACAAGTTGAAGCCAGCGGCCGATACGACTCCGCGCTTCCTCGACACTAGGCGACAGGCCCTGATCACGCAACTGGTCGCGCGCGTTGCTACCCTGGCAGGGCCGAAGCGGCGCAACACCCTTGCTTTGGGGTCCGGCTTCTGGGAGGGCGGGCTGGGCACCGGGCTTCCTGTCGTGCCATCGCGCATCGTCCAGAAGCTTAAAGAAGCTGAGCTGCTTACGCGAAACCCGGAGATCACCATGATTTTCGAAAACGAAAATTGCGCCGCCCTTGCAGATCAGCGTGTCTTTAAGAGTATGAGCGACGCAGGCTGGATGCTGCGGCCACCGCTTAAGGAGAAGGATAACAGACGCCTTCACGCCAAGTTTCTGTTTTCCGCGAACTGGCAACAGGGCAGCAACCGGTGCAGTTCGGCTTGGGCTTATCTGGGTTCGGGCAACATGACCCCTGCCGGCTTTCTTCTCGATCCACGCAATGGCGGAAATCTCGAAACTGGGATCATCACGCCGGCTGATGGTCTACACTGGTACGAAGACAAGAGATCCGGTGTGACACATGTCGGCAAAGTCTTGCCCATCGACTGGCATACCCAGATCACGGACGCCTCTACGCTCTCTGCGGGAGAAGGGCCGCCCGAGCGCGAAGCGCTCTTTCTCGCTGCTCCGGTATCGCATTTGCTTTGGACCGAAGACGTGACGGGTAATGTTCTGGCCGTGCCTGCGGGCGAGGACAGGACTGACCTCATCGTGATGGGGCTCGACGGTGAGGCTTTGCCGCGCGACGCGGAGGGACACTTCCCCTGGGCGGACGAACAGCCTGCGCATGTGGGCGTGGGCCAGAGCAAGGTTAGTCCGACGATACAAGTGCCGGTGCTGGACAAGCATTCGCGGCTTGCCGCCCGTGAATTGGAGCCGATCGATCTCGAACAGGCCATTGAGCTTCTGGCGCACTTCCCTTCGATGCCCGAAGTCGGCTCCGACGATGACGGGGATGCGGACACTATTGCGTCAATTCCAACCCTGCACGGCGGAGCGCGTTCGGAGGCGCGATATGCCATTCGCCGGACCATGGAACTGATCGAGGCGGTTGCGACGCGCCAGACTATGGTACCCGATGTGGACTGGATGCGCTGGACGCAAAGACTTCACTGCGTGCTAATCCAACTCGGGAGCCTACCTGGGATCGGCAACGATAATGCAGCCCGCAGCCGCAAGAGTGCTCTAGTTGAGGCCCTGCTGGCGCTGGAGGTCAATCCACTGACATGCCTGCGCGAGCCGCCATTCTTGCCCGACTACGTTGAGCCCAGCAGCCAGGCATTTGCGGCCCTTGACGCTGCCCTTGAAGCCGCCGAGGCCAATTGGGGCGTAGCAGAGTTCGTAGGATTTGAGGGGTAGGTTTACCATGCCGGGTAGGAGAAACACATTTGTAGGGTGGGATGCCACTGCTGCCTCTATCGACGCTGCATTGCCGGTTCCGCTGGCCTATCTCGATGAGGGCCAGTTCGCGAGCCTAAAGGTTCTGGCCGCATCCATGAAAAAACATGGCGCAGTGCTCGCCGACGAGGTGGGCATGGGCAAGACCCGCATCGCAGTCGCACTGGCACTAGCCGTCAAGCGATGCGGTGGTCGGGTGGCCATTGTCGTGCCGCCAGTGGTTGCGCCGCAATGGCGTGAGGAATTCGGCAGGGCCGGTGAGGCCAGTAGGGATATGCTGCGCAGCTTCGACGGCTTGATAGGCGAATACGAGGCCAAGCACGTGCCGCGCATGGACGACCCCATTGTCATTCTGTCTCACCGATTCGGGGATCTGCGTGCAAAATCGGAAGGGACGCGGTGGCGTGCTGATCTACTCAAGCTGGTGGTCCACAGAGCGACCCCTGGTCTGCGGAAGGGGGTTGCGCAGGCGCCATGGCCCCACATGGATGCCAGTGCGGCAGCCGAAGCGATCGGCAAGGCCACGCAGAATTGTGTCGCGACCCGCTACGCCGTTGATGAGATTGCGATGAAATTTCGCAATATTGCTGATCGCGCGGCGCTCGATGATCCTCGGTCGGATCGGTTTGGCAACCATACCTCCGAGCTACGCTTGCTCGAGTCCTGTCTTGGCCTCGCGCTCGGGGCCTTCGATCTTGTCATCATTGATGAGGCGCACAAGACGCGGAGCGAATGGGGCAAGCTTGAGGCCCTGCTCGGCCGGGTAATCCTGCGGCGTCGCGGGCACGCTCGGGTGCTTGGGATGACGGCAACTCCCGTGGAACTCGAAGTCGGTCAGTGGAAGAGCACGCTCCGGCGCGTCGGCATGGATGCGGAAGTCTGGAAGACGATTGAGCCGGCCGTTTTAGAATTCCGCGAAGCCGCTGCGGCGGTGCGGCAGCGCTGGCGTACCGATGCAGAGGCGCGGGACCGCTACATTGCAGCGTCCGAAGCCTTCCAGCAGCGACTTGCTCCATGGGTAGTACGCCGGGACAAGCGACGCGACGAGATCGTCAAGAAGTTCGCTGCGCATGCGTCGAAGGGGATGGACTACCGTCGTAGGCGACTGATCGAGGTCGAACCCGAAAGCTTATCCAAGCACTGGCGCCGGATCGTCTTCGCCGCCGAAGCGCTCTCAATCATCGGACAGGGAGCTGCCGAAACCTCTGCGGCGCGGGCTAGGCTGACCATAAGCAATGGCCACGGAGTAGCGGGAATCATCGATATGCTGGCTAGTCAGCAGGTCAAGGCAGGTCGGCACCAGGCGGAGGAGGCCGAGTCGGATCGCCTTCAATCCGCCGAGGACGACCAAGAAGAAAATGGAGCGATGGATTGCGAACAACATGACACGAGCAAGCGCAAGCAACGCGCGGATTTTTGGAAGCGAACCTTAAAGGCATCCTTTGCCGATGGCGATGCAAGCCTTTATGATCATCCGGTCATGGCCCGGGTTATTCAGGACATTGAAGCCGTAACCCAACACGGCGAGAAGGTACTGGTTTTCGGCCGCTTTACGAGACCAATGCGCATCCTGACCGAGCTCCTCAATGCTAGGGCGGTACTTCGAGCGGTCAGGGGCGGAACGCCTTGGCCGCATGAAAGCACACTAGACAGCGAGCAGAACGCCTTGGTGGTTTCGGCCAGGCAACTTGAAATGGAATATGACCGTCAGTCCCTCGACTCACAGCTGAAACGTGCCTATCGCGAATTCACCAAGTACCGGCAGGAGTTGCGCGACCATCTCGAGGCGCTCGTAGCCAATTGCAACGAATTTGCGGCAACGAGGCAGTCCGCCCTGCTGCACGCCATCGGAAACAGCGAGCGCCGATCCCAGTCTATCGTCCTTTTGGCTCGTGCTATCGAACCACTAGTGCCGATAGATACCGCAGTCACCCGCAGCGATGTGCTCGAAGCTTTCAGGCAGGTGACGAACGCGCTGCTGGAAAACAGAGAAGGTGAAGTCGATCGAATAGCTGCCACTGCCATCTGGCCGGGTCTGCATGACGGGTTGCACGCCGAATACAACAGCCCGCGGGCCTCCTTCGCCCGTATGCTTTACGGCGCAACTCCCCCCGCTACGCGGCGGTTGGTGCAATTGGCTTTCAACCGTGCCGCCAGCGAGCCGCATGTTCTGGTTGCGCAATCCATGGTGGGGCGTGAGGGCCTAAACCTGCACGAGAGCTGCCGGATCGTTGTCCTTTTGCATTTGGAATGGAATCCCGGTGTTGTCGAGCAACAGATCGGTCGCGTCGATCGCAAGAACAGCCACTGGTCGCGCCTGCTTGAGAGAGCGTTGGCGGCCGGCGAAGCAGGGTTGCCGCAGATCGAGATCCGGCCTGTCGTATTTCGTGGGACCTATGACGAGCATCACTGGTCGATCCTGTCTAGCCGTTGGGATGAACAACGCGCCCAGCTACATGGAGAGGTCGTATCAAGTATCGATCGTATGAGCCTAACCGACGAGGACATGAAAGTCCTGCGGATGTTGGAGGAGAAAAGTCCGGATTTCTGGCCTTATCCTCGAACGGATTAAAATCAGCGCTCGACAGAGGTACGGCCCGACGCTGATATTGGTACAACCTATGAAATATTGCGGTCCGACACCTACTAGAACCTCACGGTCCTGGATCATATCGGCGGCTATGAGCAAAAGGGACCAAGCGCTTGAATGTCTGACAATCGGTAGCACTTAGCAGATTTTGACTACTAGTCAGCCAACGAACAAACTTCGGTTGTAGCGCGAGGTTGGCGTCTATGAAGGCTTTTGCAGCATCATCGCTGGCCTCTGAAAAAACCGCCAAAATCCTGTTGCGGCTTCTCCGCAATGCACTATCCCAAATTTTAGTAACTGGTGGGGGACCGCATGTACCGCATAAAGGCTGATACTGGAGAGATTCTCGTCCCGCACAGGTTCGCGGATACCACATACGGGGCGGCCGATCCGGCGCTTGGCCGGGAACGGCATCACATCGCGAATAGGGTGAAGGCAACGACGCTCGACGAACTGCGAACCTACTTGCGGCGAGGCTGGCCGATCTGGATGGAAATCAGGGGCACGCGGGATCGCCGACTAATTTCTGCCGACATCGTGGACGCCGAGCCACCTGCGCTCGGGGATGCTGTGCCTGCGGAGCCAGTGAGCCGACAGGTTTCAATCGAGCATGTTGTCAAACCTGCCCCCGCGCAAAAAGTACCGTCGCAGAGCGCGCCGATTGCAAGCCATACAGAGAGGACCCTGGCATCATCGGGCAACGACAAAGACTACCTCAAGCTCGTTCGGGAGATCTCGCTTGCCGAGCTTGCAGGCGAAATCGAGAATCCGCGCACGCTTCTGATGGGGTCGCACATCTACAAATCGAAGCGGCTCGACATCGCATACGCACCGTTCGACTACGTCAATGCTGGAGCGGACATCGTGATTGTCGGCATCACACCTGGCCGCCAGCAAATGCGGGAGGCTCTTCTCGGGGCCAAACGGGCGATGGCGAGCGGAGCATCGCGCGAAGATATCCTTGCACGAGCGAAGGTGCATGCCAGCTTTGCTGGGGACATGAGAAAGAATCTCGTGAGGCTGATGGATGCCGTTGGCCTCAACGATTGGCTGGGAATTACGTCGACCGCAACCCTGTGGACCGTCGATAGTCAGCGTGCTCACTTCACATCGGCGATCCGCTATCCGGCCTTCGTCGATGGCGAGAACTACAGCCGCTCGCCTGACATGAACAAGGTCCCGTTCTTGTTCGACAAAGCCCGAGAGTGGCTCACCGAAGAACTCTCAGCTTTCCCCAACGCCGTGTTTGTGCCCATGGGAGATATGGTCTCGGAGGTGTTGGCCAGAATTGGCGGCGAAGCCGGAGTTCCAGAGCGGAGAATTCTGACTGGGATGCCGCACGCCAGCGGAGCCAACAACGGCCCCATCGCCTGGTTCTTGGGCGCACAGGGGGAAGAGAACGGTTGGCGTAGGCGCTATGTCGATATCCGGAATAAGGTGACCACGCTTGATCGGCGCCGAGGATACCCTCCCGATTTAGGAGTAGCGCTTCAGAATTTGCCGACATAGAACCTCCCCGTCGGCTTGTCGTCCTTCATCCAGATCAGCGCTTGGGTCATGGAATCGACCTGGTCGTCGTGCTTGCCGTGCGGAAATGCGAGCACCTCAAGCAGGAAGTCATTTCTCCAATGCGCGTCTTTCGGAAGATTGACGTTGCCGTTTTCGATCATCGCGGCAACGCGTGACAGCCGACTTTCCTTGTCGGTTCTCGCTTTTACCGGCGTCGTGCTGATGTCTTGGCTTTCCAAGTCGGCGATGAGGCTTGAGCCAGAGCCGGCATCTTCAATGAGGATGATGTCAGGGTCGTGCTCCAAAAGGGAGTTTTTGACGGCCTTGATGAGGTCTGGATAAGCTGCCCTGACGCGCACGAGATCAAGGAGATAATAGTTGTTGTCGTCCTTGGCCCATGTCGTTCCGACGGAGTAATCGCTGGAGGGGTCGCCCTTAAGGGCGGTGTCCCAGCTTTGAACGATGGTCATCGACCGACGGTCGAACTGATGCGGATCGTAGTCGCGAAACCACACCCTCTTGACCATGTTGCCGTCCGGCGGGGCAGGGGATTGTTGGTATTGCGCGGAGAAGGTGAGCGATCCCAAATCTCGCTTCAGTCTTTCCAGTTCGACGTGTCCGAGCCGGGCGGGGTGCAGCAAGTCGCCAAACTTGCGATCGTACCAGCGATCTTCGCCGGTCTGCACGCGCTCGTCCTGCTCGGCAATCGCCGACAGGTTTAAATGCTCCCAGCCGCCAGTCTCCAGAAGCACGCCTGCCAGGTCGTCGACATGCAATCTTTGCATGACAAGGACGACGGCACCGGCAGCGGGATTGTCGAAGCGCGACATCAACGTCGTGCGAACCCATTCGGCGCATTTATTGCGAGCCGATTCCGAATGCGCGTCATCTGCCTTCAAGGGGTCATCGATAATGATGATGTCGCCACCGCGGCCGGTTAGCTGACCACCGGTCGAGGTCGCCAGGCGCCCACCGCCGAGCGTGGTCTGCAGTTCATTTTCAGTGTTCTTCCGCGGGCTAACCTTGAAGTTCGGAAACATCGATCGGTACCAATCGGTGTTGACGACCGTTCGAAAGTCGTTGGCGTGCTTGACCGCAAGTGGTTGAGCATAGGAGACGCAAATCATTTTCTTCGACGGATCGCGGCCAAGAATCCATGCCGGGAACGCGACCGAGCTGGTGACCGACTTCAGCGATCGCGGCGGCATCGTAATGATCAGGCGCTTGCACTTGCCCGCGGACACGCGCTCGAGCTGATGCGCAATGGCGCGGATGTGCCAGTTGGGCAAATACTTGGCGCCTGGGTCGACAGCGGAGAAAGCCAGCGCCACGAAGGTCGCCAGGTCATCACGGGCCGCGCCCAACAGCAGCTGAAGGGCAGTCGGTGCAACGGGCGAGGATGATGGTCGGCCCGGTAGGGGGAGTGAGACGTTCATTGCTCGTCTCCCTCGTCGCCGGTCTTGGAACGGGTCTCGGTATTGTTCTCTGGCGAGTCCTTGTGGTCGAGATAATCTCGCATCATCTCGACCATTGTTTTCGGATCGAACGGATCGACCTCCGCTTCGGGTTGCCGGCTTTCCTCAAGGTCGGCAGAACGGGATGCGAGCTGGAGGGCGTGGGCAGCCGACCGGAAGTCCCCTGAAAGCGCATTGTTGCGCATTTTGAGGAGGATGGCCTCCAGCGCCGTCACCGTCGTCGTCCTGCCATTCTGCTGGATTTGGATCGGCCCAAAGAGCGTCTCGCGTACAATAGTGTTCATGTTCTTTTTGCCTTTCGGTCGCCCTTTCGGATTGCCTGACATTCCTTTCTGAAACCGGGTTTCAGTCGGAGGCTTGCCGTAGCCTATCGAGTAGTCGGCAGGTTTCCTTCTCCGGGCGGTCACAGTACGCCTCCAAGGATTCCAGGAGCCGGTTGCGCGGATGCTGCTTTGGCGAGTGAGCTGGAAGCTTCGACGCTTCCACGCTGCTCACACAATTCCTCGAAAGTCTCGCCCGTGGTGGCGAGCGTTGCCTGCTTGCCCGTATGCCTTTCGAAGCGGCGGATGATCAGATCGCAATAGACGGGATCGATCTCGATAAGGCGTGCGTGGCGCCCGGTCTTGTGCGATGCGAGTAGCGTGCTGCCCGAGCCGCCAAAAGGGTCCAGCACGACGTCGCCGCGGCGGCTGACGTCGAGCAGAGCGTCGGCAACCAGAGCGACAGGTTTGACGGTGGGATGCGCTTCGAGCTCTTCCATTCGCGAGGTGCCAAAGCTGTTGGCGCCGCGATAGGTCCAGACATTGCTGCGGTGACGTCCATGTTTGCCGAGTTCAACGTTATTGCGATGCGGCTCCTTGCCATTCCTGAACACCAGCACCAGTTCGTGCTGAGAGCGGTAGAGGCTGCCCATGCCGGCATTAGTCTTGTTCCAGACGCACAGATTGAGCAGATCGCCGAACGTCTGTTTACCCGCCAATGTGGTCTCTGCGATATGACGCCAATCCATGCACACGAAGGCGATAGCGCCCGGCTTGCTCGACCCAGCAATCAGTGAGAACGACTGTTCCAGGAACCCTGCGAACTCGTCGTCGGACATCTCGCCGGATGCCATTGCAAATTCCCGGTGGCTCGTCTTGCCAAGCCCGCTGACGTGTCCGCCGATCGGAACGTTGTAGGGCGGGTCTGTGAAACAGACGGACGCCTTCTCCCCCTGCATCAGCGTCTCGAAATTCTCTTTCGAAAGCGCGTTGCCGCAAAGCAATCGATGTTCGCCGAGCAGAAACAGATCGCCGGGCCGCGTTATTGCTGGTCCTGCTGATTGCTCCGGAAGGCCCGTTTCATCCTCTTCCGATTCATCATCCTGATTGTTCGGCGAGAACTCGCTGATGATCAGATCGACCTCTGGGATGTCGAAGCCGGTGAGGCTCACATCGAAGTCGAGGTCGACCAGCGCCTGCAACTCGATGGCCAGGATCTGCTTGTCCCAGCCGGCCTTCTCGGCGATGCGATTGTCGGCAACTATGTAGGCGCGCTTCTGCGCCTCATTGAGATGGGTGATTGAGAGGGTTGGAACTTCCTTCCAACCCAGCAGGCGCGCTGCTGAGAGCCGGCCATGGCCGGCAAGGACGTTGTTCTTCTCGTCGACCAAAACCGGATTGGTGAAACCGAATTTTTCGATGGAGTGGGCAATTTGTCGGATTTGTTTCTTGGAGTGGGTGCGAGCATTGTTTCGGTAAGGGGTGAGGGCGTCGATCGAAACCGTGGTGATTTTGGTGGCCATTTGATCCTCTGAAATTCGTGCGCGCCGCATAGTAACGCGCCTTGTCCAAGAGGTCGCAGAATCGACGATTCGAAAAAATCATCTAAAATAGGCCATACCCGGAATTCACAGAGCGTCTTCGGCAGCGTTCCATCTGGGATTCACAAATCACCGATTTTGTGTAAGTCTGGGGCAACAAAAAATTTTGTCGGCTCCTTGCGATACAGCGGTTGCCGGCAAACTGTTTTGCTCCGACCTTTCGGAACTAGCTATCAATCTATTTCGATATGCGAACAACTGCGAAAAGCGGCCTTGATGGCGCTCTGCTTGAGGCGCGAGGCGATTTGCCCTGGTCTTGTCTGGGGCACACGCAAAAAATAGCGGTTCTCGATCTATACAACTATATAGCGTAGGAGACTTTTCTGACGCCGTCGCGACAGGTTGACGCCGCACGGATAGAGGCAGCCGAATGTTCAAAGGCTTCGTTGATCCGCCGTCGCCCTGGGCACCGCTCAGCGAGTGGATTGAATTTCGCGACAGCCTAGAGATGATCGAGGCGAGAACAGCGGACGTGCAAGAGTTCATCGATTGGGCAAGTGCCGAGATCGAGCGCCGCAATGGCGAACACACATTCCCTAAATAGCGTCCCGCTTAAGGTGCCCAGCCAACGCGTTGGCCTCCTCTGGGGGCAGCCGACAGAGCCTCGTGCGTAGCGTCTCACATAGGGCATCGAGCATCGGGTCTCTGTCGTCTGATCCCATGTGGCGCTGCGCGCGATGCTGGAAGAATAAGCAGAGCCAAAGGTCGATTGCACTGCCTTCCCACTTGCCGGTCTCGCGGGCCTTTGATGCCATCCCGTTGGCAAGTTCGGCAAGAGGGTCCATTCCTCCGGCGGCGTCGTACCCATTCAGGAAATGGGAGAAGCGGACGGACTGATCCCACGCGAACGGTTTGGGCATCGCCGAGAAGTCGCCCTTCAGCGCCAGTAGCTCCCATTTGAGAAGCCTTGTCATTCGGCGGCTTCCGCCAGCACGCTGAGCCGAGGACGGATTGGCGAGACGAACCGATTGGCCGTGTCACATAGCAACTCGAGTTGCTGTTCCTCGTCAGCAAAGCTCGACCGCGATCTGAATATGCCGAGTTCGGCGTAGAACGGTGTGGCGGATTTCAACCTTGCTGCCAAATCGAGGCCGCTTTCGCTGCGCAGCTCTGCAATGTGGGCGTCGAACTCATCGAAAAGAACTTGCCCATCCTCGTCCCTGAAGGTCAGAAACAAACCCACTTCAGCCTTTGCGCCAGTGGAGCGAAAACCTGTAATCCAGCCTAGGGGCTTTGAGAGCGGTATCCTGACCCAGTTGTCGCCACCGTGACGCGCTGGCAACTGGTCGGAATGATCGAATTGAACGTGGTCTATGAACCGTTGCCAGAACGCACGATTGACGCTTCGCCGACTGCCGCTTTCCGGATCAACAACGCTCTCCATCGTTTCGCTGGCTTCTGAGGCGCCGATTTCCTGCGTCTCCAGCTGGAGCGGCACGCCGCCGCCGTCGACCAAAACTCTTTGCTGGAAGACTTTAGTCCGCAAGGGCACTATTGGTAACACGACAATGGTACCCGAAGCCGCCTGCCACAATTGGATCTCAAGCAGTGTCAGCTGAGCTAGGCCCGCACCTTGCGAATTAAGATGTTCGGCAATCGCGTGCGTGTCCGAGCGAATGCCATCTCCGGCAATGATGAGCTGAAAGTCACCCAGCTTTAGCGACCGCGTTACCGCATCCACGAATGAAGCCTCTTCAAGATCTGGCCACCGGAGCTTCGCCGCGGCAAAGATTGGGTTCGGCTCATGGGATGGCAGCTTGCGTTTAATCCGTGCGGTCAGATCACCGAAGCTCCAGCGTCGCAGCAGCGCGGCATATTCCAGGATTTGCGCCAACACCTCCCGTCGCGCTTGTGGGTTGCGCCAAAGCTTGCACTCAATAATGACCAGTCGGCCGGTCCTTGCGACGCCCAGAATATCCGCGAACACTGTCCCGCCCGCTCGAGGAATGGCGAGTTCCCGGCATAAAGGCACGACATCGCCAAAGCTGCCTTCAAGGCGGTCGGCCACGATCAACTCGGGATGCCGAAACAGCAAATCTTGTAGCCAATGCTCGTCATAAGCATGCTGCGAAAAAGCATTCGAAACTGGCACTCGCCCTCGGGCAGGCGTTTGGTTTGGCATCAGCGAGCGACGGCCCAGGGGCTCGGGAACTGTTGAACTGAAGCCAGAAAATAACAAGGCACTCATTCGAAGGTCACCTTCTCCAATATGACACCTAGAAATCGTCGTCGAAGATATTTCGATTATATTGGCAGACGTTCACCAGACTTGTGAGGTGGACTTGCGCTCGATCTGGAACGGCAGTCAACTCGAATTGTCGAGTCCATTTGCTCTAGGTGAGCGAATTGGGCCACGGCGCCAAATGTCTCATGATATGCAGTCGGGAACATAGCCGGGTGGCGGCGCAAATCGCGTATTCCGAACAATAGAAATCCGGACAGAGTTTCCGGACACAGCACCTGCGAAACAACCCGCTGTGCTACGTGCGGCCACAAGCGTGTCCGAAAACGGTCGATTGCCGGACACTACGATGTCGCATTTTTGCCTAGGTTGCTAATGCCCGACGGTGAGACTTCGCTGTCAGCATCGCGCCTCATATCGGTCGTCGAAGCCCATCTAAGTTCTCCAAAAGCGGACCTTGCAAGCGCTGGCGGTTTGATCGGGGCTACGCCGACAGCAGCTATTGGCAAGGCCTTGAAATGAATGGCGGCAATAGCGACCGCCAGCTTCGTGTGACGCCGCTGAACTCCGAACGTGAAAACTTGTCTCAAACCTTTAGCACCAGCGCGCCGGTCGTTCGTCGAGACTCCAGATCGCGATGGGCCTCGGACGCTGCTGCAAGATCGTAGGGCCTTGGAGGCTCGACCTTTGATAACGCCCAGTCGGAGCGCGGCAAAGAACCGGTTCAATTGCAGAGCAAGCTTTTGCGGTGCATCCGTATAGTGGGCGTAGTTAGGCCGGGAAATCGTGACGGACTTCGAAGAGAACCGACCGATGTCCCAGTTGCCGACTGGGCCTGACGCCTGGCCAAAACTAACGAGATGGCTTCGGCCCCCGAGCGCTGCCAGTGACCCGCCGAAGGTGTCGTTGCCGACAGCATCATAGGCGACATCCGCTCAGGCGCCGCCAGTCAGTCGCGTGACCGCCTCGGCGAAATTCTCTCGCGAATAGACGAGGACTAGCAGATGACGCTCGATCCGGTTCGCGCCGACTGACCTCCGGCATCGTAGGGAGTGTGCGAGGCCGGCATTTCGAGCCCGCCTTATCTCAATTTTGCTGGCAGGCGATCGGCACCGCCGCGCCGCGCGGCACGACCAGCACGCCGAGCGGGCGCGCACGGCCGCGGATGTCGATCTCGCGCGCCTCCGCGCCGGGTAGTTCCATGCCCGAAAGCCGCACCGTCGCTTCGGAGACGACGATCTCCGCCTCGAATTCCTTCGCCGCGGCCTCCAGCCGGCTGCCGACGTTGATAGTGTCGCCGATCGCGGTCACGTTCGTGACCGCGCCGTAGCCCATCGAGCCGACGATCGCCTGGCCGACATGGATGCCGATCGCGACCTTGATGGTGGCGCGCAGTTCCTCGGCAAAGTCGTCGCTGAGGGCGCGAACCCCTTCGACGATGGCGCTGGCGGCAGAAAGTGCGTTGCGGCATGCCTCGCCGGGCGTGGTCTCCAGCCCGAACAGCGCCATGGCGCCATCGCCGACGAACTTGTCGACGCGGCCGCCTGAGCTCTCGACTGCGCGGCCGATTACGCCGAAATAGCGGTTGAGCAGGAAGACCACGTCGAATGGCAGGCGCTGGTCGGCCATCGCCGTGAA
Source organism: Mesorhizobium sp. P160219 (assembly GCF_057786095.1). Taxonomy (NCBI): domain Bacteria; kingdom Pseudomonadati; phylum Pseudomonadota; class Alphaproteobacteria; order Hyphomicrobiales; family Phyllobacteriaceae; genus Mesorhizobium; species Mesorhizobium sp. P160219. The sequence continues at coordinate 5,800,258 of NZ_JBYNWG010000001.1, read as the reverse complement.
GCCGCGCATGTCGCAGAACATCACCACCACTACCTTCTCGTGGCCGGGATCGCTGGCGGTTGCGCCGAGCGGGCCCCCCGCCGTGACCGGCGGCGACAGCAGCGGCGCGACGCGAAGATCGCCGCGCGGCCTGAGCTGGCAGGCGAGCCGCACGTCGCCGTCGGCCGCGATGCGGCGCAGGGTCGCCGCTTCGATCGGACTGGGCTCCGGCTGCTCGGCCAGGCCGTCGACCACGCGGATGCGGCAGGTCGAGCAGCGTCCGCGCCCGCCGCACACGGCATAATGCGCGATGCCGCCCAGCCGGCTGGCGTCGAGCACGCTGTAGCCGCGGGGAATGCGTACCTTGCGCCCGCCGGCATAGCGCACCTTGATCAGGTTGCGCCGCTCGATGCGGTCGCGAACGATGCGCGCCGCCAGCACCAGGACGATTAGTCCCGCAAAGCCGGCATAGATGCTGCTGTCCATGCGCTCCTTGGTCGCCAACGCCCGGTCGAAAAGGGCTGGCTCGATGGGCTGCGACTGAGGCGGTCCCATCGCCGAGACCTCCTTTCCGGCGCTAGCGAAACCGAGCAGCGCCAGGACTGGAACCAGCACCGCCAGGACCAGCAGAGCCGACGCGACGCGCGGATACCACCGACGATAGCGCAGCCAGAAGTAGAGGCCGAGGCAGCCATGTGCCCAGATGACGACCACCGCGATCGCCTGCCGCACCCCGACCTGCGGTGTCAGGATCCATAGCGAGCGCACCACAAACTCGTAAGTGTCGTTGGCCTCATAGAGGGCGTGCATGGCACGCGTGCCGACCACGTGCTCGGCAATCAGAAGCGGGATGGAGAGGCCGAGCAGTATCTGTGCCCACTCTCGCGCCGGCATGGCCAGCGTGCGGCGTTGGTAGAGCGCCAGCAGCGACAGAACGAGATGCGTGGCGACCGCGCCGTAGAGGAGCAGCGTCCCGGCCGGGTTGCGCCAGATCAGCAGGAACACCGCGCGCCCCTTATCCGCTGCTTCAAGCGAGATCAGGAGCAACGCATGGTTCAGGAAATGCAGCGTCACGAACGCCATCAGCACAAGGCCGGACACCAGCCGTGCGTTGCGGAGCCACGCGTCCGGCAGCCATCCGGGCGGTGGTGCTGGGACCTGCGATTGGCTCATTTCCAGTGCCTTGAACGATTCGCTGACCAAAACACGCCGGCAATAGCGCCTTCCGGTCAAGATTTGCCGGCGGGGACAATCAGTCAATCAAGCCTTGCCGCCTGCCATTCCACGACGTGGTGGCAGTTCGATAGGGCCAAATCGCCTGGGGTTCCTGGATGCTTTTGCGGGGCTTATGGACAAAGTGGGACAAAGATTCGGTTTTTGGATAGCTTTGAAGGCAGCGACTTCTGGCACATGCGCCAGATAGCGCGTCGGCACGAACTTCCAAGCGTGCTACCTTTTGAACGGCAGCTTTGCGCCTCATATCGGCCGATAGGGCGTTCCTATCCGTGCCGATAAGCGGACGTCGATAAACAACCCGCCATGAACGGCTTTCGTCATCAGGGGGCGCCCGAGGCGTTTGTAGCGTTCGGATCGGGCGGGCGGGTTGATATGAGACCCGGCGTCTTGGCGATTTAGAATGGAAGCTTAATTTCGCCGACCGAGAGAGGCCTACCGGCCGCTATGAGCGCGGCAACCGTCTCTCTGTCCTGTTGCCGGCGCTTCACGAGGCCGTTCAGCACCCTGTCGAGAGATATCGCCCCGGCGCCGGCTATGGCCAGGACGAACATGCCGCCCGCTATGGCGAGATCCTTTTCGAAATGCAGCAATTCGTTCTGGTTGGCGAAATTGGTGTGGAACAAAGCTGCCGTTGCCAAACAGAACAGTCCGAGCGCCACCGCGCCCAGACGCGTCAGCAGACCAAGGCCGACCGAAAAGCCAGCTCCCAACTGCAGCGCTATGGTGGCTATTAAAAGCGGCAGGCTGACGCCGAGCGCCGTCATCGCCTTGGCTGCACCGGCGAAATGCGTCGCCAGCTCCAGGCCTTCATGCACGAAGAGCAATGAGAGCAGCAGGCGACCCGTCAGCAGGGTCAAGTCGGTGAGATGAAGTTTCGAGGCGGTTTGTGTCGTGGTCACGATTGGCTCCGGGCAATGAGAAAGGAGCAGGCGCCTTGCAGCGCCTGCCTGGTTTTACTTGGTCATCTTGGTGTTGATGGCCTTGTGGAGGTCTTCGAGTTCTTCACAGCCGGCGGGACACAGCTTCTGCAGCGACGCCAGCTGCTCGTTGGCCTTGGCCATGTCGCCGGTCTCTACATAGAGTTCGCCCAGATATTCGCGGGCGGCCTTGTGGTCCGGCTTCAGCTCCAGCGCCTTGTTGTAGTAAGTCAGCGCGGTGGCGAAATCGCCCGTCTTGCGCAGCGTGAAGCCGAGAAGGTTGTAGACGTCGGCCTGCTGGTTGTCCTGCGCGAGATCACGCAGATCGGCCAGTGCGCCCTTGTAGTCCTTTATGGCGATCTTGGCTTGGACGGCGGTGAGGTCGGGCGCATCGGCGCCTTCGATGTCGTCGACCGCATAGGCCGGCAGGATAGTGGCCACGGGAACGATGGTCAGCACGGCAATGGCGCCAAGCAGGCCAAACAGGGCGTGCCTGTTGAAGAGGGAACGTTTCATTTCAATCTCGCTTTGTGGGGGTTGCCGCGCTTACACTTGCACGGGGGTGAAGCCATAGGCATTGCCGTCTTTCACGAAGACGCCGGTGCCGGGGAACGGGAAGTGCGATCCCGAGATCCGGATGTTGTCGGCGATCACGCGATCGATCAGCTTGTGCCGCGTGGCGATCGCCGTCGGCCCATCCTGATCGTAGCTGCCCTGCCACTCCGGATGCGGCGCCAGAAGGGCGGGCACATACATGGTGTCGGCCGAGATCATCAGATGTTCCTTGCCGGAGTGGGCGAGGTAGACCGAATGTCCCGGCGTGTGGCCGGGCGCAGCGATGATCTGGATGCCGGGTGCGACTTCGGCGCCGTCATTGACCAGCTTCCAGTTCTTCCACTTCGGAAAATTTTCGGCGATGCGCTTGCCCGCCGGCTTGCGGCCTTCCGGCAGCTTGGCCAGCCGGCTGGGGTCGGTCCACCACTTGTATTCCGTGGCGTTGACGATCAGCTCGGCATTGGGGAACACCGGTGCATTGGTGCCCTTTTCCATCAGGCCCCAGACATGGTCGGGGTGGAAATGCGAGATCATGATGGTGTCGATCGTCTTATAGTCGATGCCGGCGGCGGCCATGTTGGCCGGCAGATGGGTGGCATTGGTCTGCCATTGGCCGACGCCCGATCCGGCATCCATCATAATTAGCTTGCCGTTCATCTTAAGGACGACGACGGTGAGCGGGATGGGCATGAAATCCGTCGTCAGGCCGGCCTTGGCAAGGGCGGCCTTGGTGTCGTCGACGGAGACATCCTTGATGAAGGAAGGGTCGTGCGGCTTGCGCCAGATGCCGTCATAGATGGCGGTGACCTCGATATCACCGACCTTGTATTTGTAGAAGCCAACGGCCGGCTCAACCGACGTTTCGGCGAAGGCGGGACGGGTGAATTCAAGCTTGCTGGCGAGACCGAAGGCGGTCGCGGCGAGCGTGGTTCCAAGCAACGTGCGGCGTGTCATGTCGAACATGGTGATCTCCTGTGTGAAGCGTTGAGGGTGGGTGCTAGGGCCGATCGTGGCCCTCCGTCCGGATGCGGTCTTGCTGGTCTGACCCGAGTAAACTCAGTTGCCCCAGATGCCCCGGCCGTACTGAGCCGGGACGCTGGCATTGCCGTCATCCTGCAATTCTTTTTTGGCCTTTCGGATCGAACCGGTGTGCGCGGTGTCGATCTTTGAAACCGGATGGCTGGCGAAAGGCTGGCTGGAGGCATCCGAGTAGTGGTCGCTGCCGGCGAAGGCTGTGCCAGTGGCAACGAGGATGGCGGCGGCGGAAAGGACTGTCTTTTTCATTTCAACAGTTTCTGATTTTGAGGGTTGAGAGAAGTTGTTGCTTGAAGGGCGAGGCGCGTTCAGCGGCCCCAGATGCCGTCGTTGTTGTGCCTGGTGATGATGTCCTGAACCGACCCCTGGCGCGGCCCCGTCGTGACCTTGGTGTCGACGCCGGCTTGGCGCGGGGAGGGGGAAATGGAAGCAGTGGCATTGGTGTCAACGGTAGCGACCGGCTGGTTGGAATTGTTGCCGCCATGGTCGCTGCCGGCAAAGGCAGCGCTTGAGGCAAGGAGCAGGGCAGCCACGCTGAGAGCGAGCTTGGTCATTTCGGTAGATCCTTCTTTCGTTTCTTGGGTGCGTGCCGAGAAACTGGCCCCGCTAACCACAAGACCGGTGAGGACATCCCTTTATTCCCCTGGTGGCGCGAAATTCTTTTGGAGGTCCCGAAATCAGGAGCGGCGCCCACCCGGAACTGCGCCGGCCGACGCTGCATGCGCACGTCCAAGGTCGGCGCCATGCTGCTACCGTGGTCTCAGCCCGTGTAAGGAGCTGAGCCAACGGTGACGTCGCATTTGATGTCGGCTCAAGAGGCTTCGACAGACGGTTATCAGCCCGTCACGATGCGGCGCGGAAGCGCGCCACGAAGTCGTCGAGCTCCGGCCGCTCCATGTCGGAAATCGCCCAGTATGAGAAGGCGCCGTCGCTCCAATGCACAAGCGAAAAACCGCCCTCCGAGAGATCGACAGGGTCGCTCACGGCTCCGGCATTTTGAGGCTCGGCGACAAGGGTGATCAGATGTTCGCGGTGGCGATAGACCAGCGCCGGCACTGCCCGGCCGCCGATGACCTCGACCCTGCCACCGATGAGTGCAAATCCGTCCTTGGCCATGTCCGGCGCCGGCGGCGAAAGACCGAGCCTTGCATCGAGCCATGGCTTTACGGTGTGCCGGTCCGACGAGACGACATCCACCGGGCTCGTCGCCAGCAGGCTGCGCTGGTGGCCGCTGGCTACCCCTGCGGCAAAGCTGTCGGCTACGCTTGGCTGCATCGCCCATTGCGTCGCGCCGCTGGCCAGAACTGCGCTGATCATGATCGAGGCCGCCATGGCGCGCCAATCGAATGATCCGAAGTTGCGCGCCAACCACCACGTTCGAGCGGACTTCGCCTGTGTCGGCGCTCTGGGCCGCAGCACCTCGACGCGGCTGGACGCGGCCATGGCTGCAATGCGCGCGCTGAACTCGTCGCTCACTTGGGGCTTCGTCAGCCTGGCCACAGCCCCTTGCAAGACCATGATGCGGGCATGTTCGGCCGCCAGCTTGGGATCGGCGGCGATGCGCCGCTCGACAGCCATGGCCGCGGCGGCGTCAAGCTCGCCATCTATCAGCGCGTGCAGCATCAGGTTCATGCCGGCGGCGTCCTCGGGCAATCCATCGTTGTGCGCACTCATTGCGCCCTCCCAAGGTCAGAGATCAGCAGGCCACGCGCCCGCGCCAGCCGCGACATCACCGTGCCCATCGGCACGCCCAGCATGGCTGCGATATCGCGGTAGGCGAGGCCATTGACGTCGCGCAGCACGAGCGTTTCTCGAAAGGGTTGCGGCAGGGCGGCGATCGCCGCCTCCAGGGCCGCCACGTCTGTCTTGGCGATCAGGCTCGCCTCCGGGCTTTCGCTCTCACTCAGATCGACTGCGTGAGCGGCGCTCACCTCGTCGAGATCACCGAGGTCGCCCACCGAGACGATGCTGCGCGGGCGATTGCGCGCCAGCCATGTGTAACACGAGTTGCGAACGATGGTGAGCAGCCAGGCACGTGCATTGCCGCCGGCATAGCTTGCGATGTTGGCGTGTGCCTTCATGCAGGCGTCCTGCACGACATCCTCGGCGTCGGTGGCATTGCCGGTCAGCCAGCGGGCCAGCGAAAGCGCGTCGGCGAGATGGGGCATTACCACTTCGCCGAAGCGGTCGGCTCGCGCATTGCTGCTTAGCATCGGTACACCGTCACATGCGCCTCGCCTTGAGTGCTCATGGGGCGAGAATGGTTCTGCGTTGCGATCGAACCCAGAGGAAACATCCCGAGTCGCCAACTGCGTTGAATGTGAGGGCAAACGTCGCATTGATGTCAATCACGCACTGGACCGCAAACATGCATCCAGATGGATGCTTCTCGAGCACAAGCATTGCCGAATTCACGACCCATTTCGCATGCGCGGCACCTGAGCTTTCCCGATCCCGACCGCGGCAGCACCTTCGGCAGACAGGTGAGCCAGCCGGCCGCAGGCGGCCGACCTATCGCCTTCCAGAGGTCCTGGAACGCGTCGACCGATACCGTCGTGCTCGGCAATGTGTGGGTTTGCAGTGCGGCGTCCCTTCAAGGTCAATCAGCAGCTCATGCATGGAGGACCAGGGCAAGCGGCTTTTTATTCCCGGACAGCGAAAAAAGATGACTGGAGGCCATGCGACAGGCGCCACCAGCGGCGCACAGACATTGTCCATCTGGCGTCAGCCGAGAGGATCAAGAGTTCGAACCTCCGACAATATCTGCTCTTTGAAGAAATCAATAAATTTCCGCGTCTTCAGGGGCAGGTAGGCGCGCGAAGGATAAGCTACCCACACGGCACTCTCCTGCGCCCCGACGCTGATCTTCCAACCCGGGAGGAGCTGGACGAGCCTTCCGCTCTTGATGTCCTCATCCACCGACCACTCCGGCAGCAGCGAGATCCCGACGCCGTCGCGTACCAACTGGCGAAGCGCCAGTGTGTTGCTGGTCCTGATCTTCGCCGGCACGGTCAATTCGATATTTTCGAGATCCCGCCTGAACAGCCACAGCGGCGTTTGAGGTGAATTCGTGGTCGGCAAACAGACATGCGCACCAATGTCTTCTGGCCGATCAACCGGAGGCACTGAAGACAGATATTCTTTCGACGCCACCAAACGACGCTCGATTGTCTTTAACTTGGAGACGATGAGGTCCCCGGTCGGACGCGGCCCGAGACGCAAGGCGACGTCGACCTGCTGGGCAACGAGGTCCACCAAAGCGTCCGAGAGCAGCAGATCGATCTCAATGCGCGGGTACTGCGCGCAGAATCCGGCCAGCAGTGGCGCGACGACCGCTTCGCCGTAGGCGTTTGAGGCTGTAATGCGCAACATGCCGCTTGGCTGTTCGACGGTGGCAAGTGCTGCTTCGCGGGCCGCCGCAACCTCGTCCACAATAGGCAGGATGCGAGACAGGAAAATCGCTCCGGCCTCCGTCAGCGACAGTTTCCGGGTCGTTCGCTGGAACAGTCGTGTCCCAAGCTGTGCTTCCAGTCCAGCTATCCTGCGAGACACTGTCGATGCCTCGCTGGCTTCGGCCCGCGCCGCAGCCGCAATGCTGCCTAGTTGAGCGACGCGGCAGAATGTCTTGATGTCGTCAACGTCCATTCATGCAAAATTGGCATGAATATCATGCCAAATACAAGCATTATCTCTCAGTCATCATCGTTTATATCGATACAACGACAGATAGCCGAGCCTTCCAAGGAGAGATCTATGAAGTGTGAAATCAAACGTGTCCTGTTCGGCTGGCGGCTGGCGGTGACGGCAGTGGCTGCGTTTTTGCTCGCCCCTGGGGCGACCGAAGCCGCGTCCAGCAAGCCCACCATTGTTCTGGTTCACGGTGCGATGGCAGACAGTTCGTCTTGGAATTCAGTGATCCCGATTCTCTCTCGCGATGGCTACACGGTCGTGGCAGTAGCGGACCCGCTTCGAAGCGTCTCTGGCGATGCCGCAGCCGTTGCCAGCGTGGTGGAGAGCATCGACGGGCCTGTGGTGCTGGTTGGCCATTCCTATGGCGGGTCCGTCATTACAAACGCCGCGCTTAACAGCAAGAATGTCAGGGCGCTGGTTTATGTCGCCGCATTCGCGCCTGACAAGGGCGAGAGCACCTTCGCTTTGATCAGCAAGTTTCCGGGAAGCGAGCTTGGCGCGGCTCTGGCCAAGCCAATTGCGCTGCCAGATGGCAGCCTTCAGTTGAGCGTCGATCCGGCAAAATTTGCCGGACCCTTTGCCGCCGACCTGCCTATGGAGCAGGTGGCACTGATGGCTATCACGCAGAGACCTGTTACCGAGACCGCGCTGAAGGAAGCTTCAGGCGCGGCCGCCTGGAAAACCCTTCCGTCGTACTTCGTCTACGGCGCGGCCGACAAAAGCATCCCTCCGGCTCTGCACGACTTCATGGCGAAGCGTGCGCACGCGCGCGAAGTCGTGGTCGTGCAGGGTGCATCGCATGTTGTCATGCTTTCTCATCCGGCAAATGTTGCTGAAGTGATCGAGGAGGCGGCGCAGGCCCATTGAGCGATCACCGTCACCTGAGAATTCAGGTCTCTACCCCATTTGCGGCGCCAAACTGCGCCCAATTGCCATCAAGGACAGACACATGACGAACTTTCCCATTCACTCCATCGAAACGGCGCCCGGAGCTTCCAGGCCGGCACTTGAGGCACTGAATTCAGCCTTCGGCTTCATTCCAAATATCGCCGGCACGATGGCAACCTCGCCTGTGCTTATCGGTAGCTTGACCGACCTCTTCGCGCGGGTACATGGCGGGAGCTTCAGCGAAGCGGAGATCCAGATCCTGCTTTTGACAAATGCAGTCACCAACAAGGCAGAGTGGGCTGTGGCCTTTCACTCCTATCTGGCGATTGCCGAGGGGGTCGGCGCTGAATCTGTCACCAGCATCAGAGATGGCGCTCTACCTGTGGACGCCAGGCATGCGGCTCTGGCGAAACTCACGCGTACGCTTATCGAGAGCCGCGGTGGGCTCAGCGAGGTGGAAAAGCGCGAATTCCTCGATGCGGGCTTTGATGAGAGCCGGTTGCTGGAGGTGGTCGCCGTTCTTGCGGCGTCTACGATCACCAACTACACGTCCAACATCACCCAACCGCCGCTGGAGACCCCATTTCAGCCGCATGTCTGGCAGACAGGTAGGGGCTGATCCGGACAGTATGCGGTCGTGCCGGGCGCGTTCGACGCATTGGGCGCGGAGGCAAAGACCATGTAACGCCAGGACCGAGTAAAATTTGCCACGCGGCCGTCATCGAGCTTTCCATGTTGCGTGATCTAATCTCAGCTATGCCCAGGTGGCGTTCATCAATCAGCTGATGGTCGGTTTCAGACGTTCGTCTGCCGACCCTTTCGTCTGCTATCATTCTTCGGCGGCCAAAAGCCGAGCTTCCGCTTCCGGCCCCAAATTAGACGTCGGTAAAATGAGGGCAGGGGGCAGTTCATGGCGCAGACGAGATAGAGTCTCTGAGCAATTATCCGTTGTGCGCGACAAGCAGCCCGCCACGATCTTACCCTCGCGGCCCTCGAACTCCCAGTTCGCGTCTCTATTACTGTGTGTCCGCGTACCGAATGATGCTCTGATTTTGCACGCTATCTATCAACTCATCGACCCGAGACAGGAGCCGTTGCAGCAATGGTGAAGAATTCGCGTCGTTGTATCCCAGGTTCAGACCAATTTTAGGAGGTGTACCGTCAAGTGCCCTCGCGACGACGTTTGGGCTCAACATATTCTGCGCATACAGTGGCACGAGTGTAACTCCGCCAGTGGAGACGACAAGCGACATTGCCGACGATATGTTCTCGCCCTCGTATCTCGCCTTGAGCGCGATCCCGGCTTTCGATGCGTAATCGAGGATTACCTCCTGCAGGACCGGGGAGGTCCGCGCCGAGCTGACATAGATTTCGGACGCAAGATCCTGCGGCGAGATTTTCTTGCGAGAAGCCAAGCGATGACCTGCCGGCAGAACCGCAATCAATGGTTCTTCAGCAAGCAATTTGAACGAGAGGCCCAGACTTTGTTTCTCGGTGCGAAGAAATGCGATGTCCAGTTTCCCGCGCATCAACGCAAGGGCGAGCTCAGGGGAGGACAGGCTGCACAGGGTGACCTCTATGTCCGCTGCTTCCTCTCGGAGTATGCGCAACAGATGCGGAAGCCACGTAACCTCCAATCCTACCAGGAATCCTATGGAAAGAGATGGCCTTTTCGGCTCAGCCGCTCGTCGCGCGCTATCAACAGCTGCTTCGACCTGCAGTAGGGCCAGGCGCGCGTGATCGAGGAAAATGCGACCCGCAGGTGTAAGCGAGACGCCTCGCGCTTGTCGTTCCAGCAGTTGCACACCCACTTCAGCTTCCAAGTCCCGGATTTGCCGGCTCAATGAGGGTTGCGACGTATTCAGCCGCCGCTGCGCTGCCATCAACAAACTACCTTCTTCAACCACTGCAACGAAGTAACGCAAATGCCGGAGTTCCATCGTATCCCTCGACCTATACCTTTCAGGCATAGGTCGAGCATACAAGGTCTTTGTTGCGGGAGGAAGGAGAATCTATGTTCCGCGATATCCAAAAAAGGAGCGGATCGATGCCTACTTTTACAACGACGGACGGCGTAAGTATTTTTTACAAGGACTGGGGCTCGGGCCAACCGATCGTTTTCAGCCACGGCTGGCCGTTGTCGGCGGACGACTGGGATGCCCAGATGACATTCTTCCTTCATCACGGGTATCGGGTGATCGCCCACGACCGGCGCGGCCACGGCCGGTCCGACCAGCCCAGCAGCGGAAACGACATCGACCACTGGGTTGCAGATCTCGCGGGCCTGACTGAACACCTCAACCTGCGCGAGGCAATACATGTCGGGCACTCGACAGGTGGCGGTGAGGTGGCTCGCTATGTCGCACGCCACCCGGAGCGCGTCGCGAAGGCGGTGCTGGTCGCTTCCTTGACTCCTAACATGTACCGGAGCGAAGACAACCCGTCCGGTCAACCGCCGGAGTGGTTCGAAGCGATCCGGGCAGGCGTGCTGGGCAACCGGTCGGAATTTTTCCGTTACGTCCCTGAGCATCCGTTCTACGGGTACACCCTCGATGGAGCCAAGCCTTCGGAGGCAATCATTGCGAACTGGTGGCGCCAAGGCATGGCCGGCGGTGCCCTCGCTCACTACGCGACCGTAGACTCTTGGCTCGAGGATTACACTGAGGACCTCAAGAAGATCGCCGTGCCGGTGCTGGTGATGCATGGCGAGGCTGACCAAGTCGTCCCGTTCGCAAGTTCCGTGCCGCGCGCGGTCGAATTGCTCAAGATCGGGTTGCTGAAGACTTATCCCGGCTTCCCTCACGGCATGCTAACCACACATGCTGATGTCCTCAATCCCGACCTGCTTTCGTTCATAAGGTCTTGACGACATCTCTCATCCATCATCGTCTAGAGAATGCTGACGGCGGTCTCTTCGCATTTGTCTTCAAGCCCATGCAATTACCTGACATAATTTCCGTACAGGATTCTATGTCAGCTTTCCGGTCGATTGCGGTACACGATATTGGCTAGCTTATCGGTCAAGCCGCGCAGGCGCTTCACATCAAAGCAGTTGATCCACCTGTCGCATTCATCCGCCAAAAGCCGATATCGCAATCGCCCTTCCGCATCTTGCTGCATCCCACTTCGCCACACAGGGGATCGCGCTACCCACCTGCGGTGACGCGTGCGACGATGTGGTCGGCGAGGCGAGAAGCCAGTTCTTCGATCGCCAGTATTATTCCCGATTTTCGGGTCGAGCCAAAGTCTACTCCGGCGAAAAATATGCCCGGCAGAACCGTGGCGCCGTCGTCCTGCAATGGTTGTCCATCCGCGTCGAGCACCCCGGGCAGACGCACCCAGCCGAAGTCTCCTCGAAACCCGACACACCAAATGACCGTCATGATTCCGATCGCAGCTGGATCGAGCGTCTGTATTTGTGGGCTTGGAAGGCGTTGTGCCACGATCTCCGCTGGGTCGGGCTCAACCGGAGGAGCATCTAGTCCGGCCGAAGCAATGTACTCATCAATTTGTCGTTTGACGTTCGCGGACGCGGCGTCCGCGAAGCCCAGATGATCCTCCACATCGTGGGCAAAGGTGAAGCTGCGGTTGGGTCCGTGGAAAGCGGCAGAACATGAACGAACGGGAAGGTGGCTGATCCCGGCTAGAATTACTGGCCCGCTGCCTCACAGTGGCGGGCTTTTTTGTGTTTTGGCCGGAGCCCCGGTGCCGTCAAACCCACCCTGCTTGAAGTTAACTGCCGAACCGCTTCGTTCGTGCAATAAGTGCGTGGTAGGTTTTTACAGTTAAATTCTAATTGCATCTAAGTTCGGTTGATATTGAAAGGCATGATCGGGGAAGTTTCCTAAAGTTAGGCAACCGCGTTCTGTTCTATGCGTAGATGCTGTCAACAGCCAAACTATTTCGGCTGCAGAATTCGACAGCCAAGGAGAGTTTCATGGTAAAGATTCTAGCGCACTTCGCCCGTGTTTTGGCCGGCGGTGCAGTGTTAATAGCCCTTGCGATGCCTGCCGGTGCCGGCGGCGGCATTGGCGTTGGTGCCGGAGCATCTGTCGGCGGCGCTGGCGGTGTTAACGCTGGCGCTGGCGCGTCTATAGGCGGCTCCGGCGGTGTCAAAGCCGGCGCTGGCGCCACAGTAGGGGGCAGCAATGGGATTGCGGCTGGTGCCGGGGCAAATATCGGCGGTGCGGGCGGCGTGACAGCCGGTCTCGGTGCGACCGTCGGGGGCACGACTGGTGTCGGCGTTGGCGTGGGTGTCGGCATTGGCGGTGTGCCTGGAACGCCTGGGACGCCAGGGACCCCGGGGACTCCAAACCTGCCGGGTGTTGTTGCCGACATGTCCAAGAGTCAGATTGCACGCATGAAGAAGCGCTGTGTCGATGTGCTGAGCGGTTCTGGCTCTTATGACAAGGACCTCCGGGAGCTCTGCCTGCTGATCTCGCGGCGTTAAGAGAACCGTCGCAGCTTTGCGATGTGGTCGGAGTTGCGTAGAAGCCCGCTGGCTCACGCCGGCGGGTTTTTTGCATTGTGGGTAGGAACGTCTTTCTACCGAGATTGTTCTGACTCACCCGGTCCGTGCTCCCTCAGCGCGCGCTGGTGACCAAGATGTCCCCCATCATGGTCAGGCCCGCGCCGCCTTGACCGAAAGCGCGGGCCATTTCCCAAGGCTTCCTCGATGAAACAGCGTGCTGAAAAATTTCTGGATGAATGGATCGAGAAGTACGACTTGATTGAAGTTTGTTCCGGCCACGACCAGACAAAGGTTGAACGGCTGGCAAGGCGCCTCATCGCCGACGCTGAGGCGGAGGGTATCAGTGAAACCGATCTGACCGAAGCGTTCAACCACGATACGCGCTTCTCGGCTTTGGCCGATTTACTTATTCCGAAGGCTTAAAGCCCGTTGAAGGCGGACGATCGGTGGCAAGTTCTGCAATTTCAGGTTTTGTTGGAAACTTTTTCTGCTGACCCGCATTGCATTAGCACGGCTGCACTCAAGCAGTTGCATTCGGAGGAATTTTGATGAATTCGAAAATGCTCATTCTCGGCGCGACATTTGCCCTTATGACCGGATCGGCGTTTGCCGGCAGTTCCACCGGCACCTCTGCGCTCGACGATCCTGCGAAGATGTCTCCTTTCTTCACCGACGCCGGCATGAAGACCATGAAGTCTGAGGCCGAAGCGAAAGCCGCCTGGTCGGCTATGTCTCAGGAGGACAAGGACGCGGTGATGAAGGACTGCGCTGACGCAGACATTGCGAAGGCCCATGAAGATTTCTGCAAAGCTGCGATGATGATGGGAAAATAGGCCCAACACCAGATAGCACGTCCGCGGCTCGTGCTGGCGGGCGTTTTTGTGCGGCCCAAGGAACATCCTCGCTCTGAGGCTGTTCGGTCACACCCGGCTCGTTATTCAGCGGTCCGTTCCGGTGACCAAGATGTCCTCTCCACTCATCATGGTCGGCCCGCGCTCGGAAGCAAGCGCGGGCCATCCCATCGCGTCGCTCACTGGCTTTAGAACTGGGCTACTTCAATCGCCCGACGAGCCTGCTGCCCTCCCTGGCGCGAGCCGGAATGCATAACGATTGCGGATGTGGCTGTTAAAATAGACGCCCTTGGCAAAGGCAGCTTTGAACGCGGCAACGGCCTCAGCGGGTACGTCCAAAAACTGGTAATGTTTCCCGCTCGCTACAAACCAAACCGAGAGAACCCTGGTGTTCGGGTCATAGTCGAACTTGCGTATCGAAGTCGACGGCATGGTATGCCATCCAAATCAACTAGCCGGTTGGATCGCCAGCTACAGGCTGAAACTGTATTCGAAGATGTGGCCGCGCTTCTCGTCGGCAACCCTGATCCAAATGGGTTCGCTGGTGCGCAGGGTGACGTCGCGCTCTGTCGCTTCCCGCGCCGCCCTGATCGGCGTTAGTCGCGTGGACGATGTGGGTAGCCGTCACGGCATCGCCGTCCATTTCCTCAACGTGGTATTTCGGCACTTTTGGTCCTAAGCGTCTAGCTCGATAGGCTGATCGTGATCCGGATCGGAATGATACGCGACTTGGCGAAAATCGCGCATGTCGATCTGTTGGCCGCAAACAGGGCAAGGGATGAAATGATCGAGCTCGCTCGCGGGCGGGCCGTCATGTCGGTGACCGATTATTGGTCTGCCGAGATCCGAAAGCCTGGTCATTATTTCCGCAGCGCCTTCGCTTCCCGCTCCAGTGTCTCGCGTTGGTTGCCGTGCTTCGCGATCAGTTCCCTGACCTGCTGCGGGGTGATGCCGGTTTTGGTGGCGAAATACTCGACCTCATAATCCTCATCGGCTGAAACACGGTCCCGATCACGAAAATCCCGTTTGCTCTTGTCGTCGGCCATTCTCGATTCCTCCTGTGAATTTCGAGCAACGTTCAGTTAGCGTGTTTGTTGCACCAAAAGCCGGTTTCCGGTTTCGGAACCATTTCAGCACAAGCTAATTGGATCGCCGGGTGTGGGTGAGTTCATGCGTATAAAGTTCGTCGAGCCTTTGCTGCCGACCGTGGTCGAGAAGCCTCCCGAAGGCGACGAATGGATTCACGAGTTCAAGTTCGACGGCTACCGCAGCCAAATCATCATCGATCATGACGTGCGCATCTTCACGCGCACCGGCCACAATTGGACGGCAAAATACAGGCACCTGGCCGGCGCCGCAAAACGCCTTGGCGTTGAGAATGCCATCGTTGACGGCGAAATAGTCGTTCTCAACGAAGCCGGGCTTTCGGACTATCAGGCGCTGCGCAAGGCCATCACGCGCCGGCAGCACGACCTCTACTTCGTCGCCTTCGATCTCCTCTATTTGAACGGTCACGATCTGCGGGAAATGGACCTCGAAGACCGTCGCGAAATCCTGGAAGGCCTCATCTTCCCTGATGACCGCATCCAGTTCAGCCAAGCGCTGCCCGGAGATGCTAAAGCCATATTCCACCTGATCGACGAGGCGGGCATAGAAGGCATGGTGTCGAAGCGACGTGACAGCAAATACCGCAGCGGCCGGTCGACAGCCTGGCTGAAGATCAAAAGCTACATGGTGGAGGAATATGATTTGCTAGGCGTCGAGCGGGAACCCGGCAAGCCGGCCTTTGCGTTGATGGCCGATCGGAAAACCGGGCAGTATGTCGGCTCAGCGTTCATCAACTCCAGCCAGGCAATCCGCGAACGGCTATGGAAGCGCGTCCAGGAGCACGCTGGGCCGGCGCCGAAGGGCATGAAGCGGCCGGCGACACAGTGGGTTAAGCCGGGCGAGCCTCTTCCGGTCGTTGCCGGGTTCTCTAATTAGCTCGCGACCTGTTCTGGCGTGATACGATGCTGTTTCGCGAACTACCGAACCTCATAATCTTCATCGGCTGATACGCGGTTTCGATCTCGAACATCACGCTTGCTCTTGTCGTCTGCCATATCTTTCCTCCTGATCGGAGAGAACAACGACCGACGTTGTATGTTCCCGGCACCTCACTTCGATCAAGTAGACTGCCGGGAGCGCAGACCCTTTGTTGGTCCGTTAAGCCAAGCTTCTGGAGACTTGCCCGCAAATGATGGCGGATAGCAGAGGCGTCCCTGATTTCCCTATAGAGAACATGGCAGCTACCAACCGCAACTATTCTGAGGCTGGGAGTTGGTCCACTCCCTGTTGATTGAGGAGAGTTGCCAGCCCGGTAATGATCTGCGGCATAACAAACGGTTTGGTGATCATGAGGCTGTTGGGCACTCCAAGCGAGGGCCAGTCGTCCGCGCCATCGCCACTCATGTATATCACTGGCATGGTGGGATTGGCGCCTCGCAGGTGCCGGGCCACATCCCACCCGGTAGGGCCGTCTCCCAGTCTGATATCTGTAAGCAGAGCCGCAACTCGCTCCGGCTCACGATCAAAAGTCGCAATGGCTTCAAGGCCCTTTAAAACGGCGATGACCTCGAACCCCGCCTCGCGCAGGGAGTTCTCGACATCTAAGAGGATCATGCTCTCATCCTCCACGATCAGGACGGAACCCGACGGCATTGAAAGCCTGCCCCCCGTGAGTAATTCCTCGGCAATTTAACCGCCGCAGGCCTCGAATGTTCCTTGCATAATAACATATGTTAATCGGGCGGATAGCAGGCTGTGATCCGGAGTGCGGGGCTTCGAACGCTATGGCCCCTCAAAAAAACAGCCACTTAGGTGGGAACTTATATCAAATGTTACAGTTAGGAAGGGGTCTCTGAGCGGTTGGGAAGGATCCTAGCAGCATGATGTCTGAAGCCGAGCGTCGCCTTGTCCAAAGGCTTATCGAGGAGACCGACATCACGGAGCCGCAAGCCTTGGAGTTGATAGCGCTGCTAGGGGCGAATTGGTCCTCCCTGATGCGGGAAGCCAAAGGCATCAAGCACAATCTAACGTCGCCAGCCCTACCGCCATCGAGAACGTAAGCGCCCACAGCAAATTGGTTGGCTACCCGAACGGGGTCTTGATGGCACACGCTCCTACTTCAAACATCTTGATCCGCAAGCTCCAGGCCATCTCGGAACTCGCACAATCAGATATTGGCATTCTGGGGAACATCTCGATTCAGGAGAAGAAATATAAGGCCAATGAAGACATTTTGCGCGAGGGCGAAAAGCCGACCCTTTCCTTCGTCGTTCTTGACGGCTTGATAGGGTCGACCAAACTAACCGGGAAGGGCAAGCGTCAGATCTCCTCCTTTTTTGTTCCGGGCGACATTCCCGACCTGCATGGTTTGCATTTGTCGGTCATGGATTGCACTTTCACCCCTCTGATGCCCTCTCGAGTGGGCTTCATGCGGCACGACGATCTTCGCGCCATTTGCGAACAGCACTCTTCGATAACGAGAGTGTTTTGGCGCTCCACTGTGATCGACGCGGCGATCTATCGAGAGTGGGTCACCAACGTCGGAAGGCGCGACGCCTACTCTCGTATGGCTCACATTCTTTGCGAACTTATTGTCCGCCTTCGCTCGGTAGGTCGCATTGAAGATCACGTGGCCTATCTCCCCATAACGCAGGCTGCACTTGGCGACGCAGTTGGCCTCTCCACCGTGCACGTGAACCGAGTGCTCCAGGACCTTCGACGCGACGGTCTGATATCTACCCTTGGCTCGCGTTTTCATGCGACCGACTGGGCAGGGCTCGTTCGCGCCGCAGATTTTGACTCTACCTATCTGCATCATAGGGCTGCGCAGACGGGTGCCGGTTTCTGAGAATGCTGGGTCGCTCATGATGCATTGAGCCAACCCCTCGCGATCCTTGAAACCGAATCTGCTGTAGAACCCTCACTCCAACAGGAATGTCGATCACTGCTTGAGAACTGGACCGCAGACTTACCTAGCGACGGCATGGCTCCCCAAAGCTACGACCTGAGGAAGGAACCCGCCGAAAGCTGGACGGTGTTTGACGTCTTCACTGGGTACCCCCGCAGCGCGTGGGCGTCTGGCTAACTATCTGGACGAGGAATATTCCCGTGATCTTCAGGCTTCTGACCGTGTCGACCTGAAGCGAAGGTTCCCCGGGGGTAACCTCTAAAGTACGACTGCCATGGAACACGTGCGGAGCGCCGGAGAGTGTCCAAACTCCCGAATCAGTGCATCCCGGGCACAAGCTTAGCCATAGTGGAGACGCGGCTTTGGCAACGTTCCTATAAATTGAACCCCAATTCGGTCGTTCCTGCGCCACCGCAGGACTGCTTGGTAGGCAACGCCGTCCGTCGGCACGTAAAGCACGAACCGCTCAGGGACACGCGATTCCACCGGGACTTTGAGCTCAGCTCCGCCACTGTTTTGGTTCCGAATGGTGCAACTGATCTCGGAGTTTGTGATTCCGCTGATGATTGAGGCGCCTTTCAGCACCCGCTGCCTTCGTTCGCGGCGATGCTCTTCATCAACCATGTGACCTCCATCGGTCACCCCCCACCCTATGCTACGCCCACGGGCGAACAGCTGTCCATCTAGGTCGTCGCTCGGTTGTGTCTCACTTTGGAAATTTGACGGAGACGGACGGCACAGATGCCCGTCGCGCTGGTGAATTTGCCCACCGCCAACGCGAACAGACCCGAATGGTCTCGTCGTATAGCGTTGTTAATCCGGCAGTAGCATCTCCTCTTCATCGGCCGCGGCTTCGAACAGCAGCCGGAAGTCGTTACCCGGCATTTTGCCATCCATCGCAGATAGGCAAGCCTCGGCCGCCAGCCGCCACTTGGGGCCACGATTGGACCATTTTAGGAGCTCCTCGGCGGCGGCATCAACCCGGTTCACACCAAGGCGAAGCCCCGGGCCCTCGGTCTTCACATAAACTGGAGGGTTGAACCAACGGTGGGGCATCACGCCTCTCGAACGTCAAAGGCGATGAACAGTCCCCAAACGGAGGCTGATTTGACGATCATTTCGACTAACTGGCAGTCAGTTTCGAGAACATCGCGGCCGCGCTCACGGACCGCTACAATGGTCGCTTTAACGGAAATAATGTCGCCGGGTTGAGAGCCCAACAGGACCTCGCGGACCAGCTCCTTGGCCGTTTGCTGCGTAGGCCGAACAGGTGCTTGAATGTCCATCCCATCCTCCCAGAGAGATAGAACCTCATCAGCTATTCTGTGGGTCACTTTCCGAAAAAGGCAAGAGTCGGAAGCGTACAAAGCAGGTTCCCGCAAACACCGCCCTACGATGGCTAAATCCCTCGAAGGCGCTGATTTGCACCTCACCGTGTCAGCTGCCGACGCGGCCATAAGGAGAGAGGACCCGCCTCCCCAAATTCTCACGGACGAACGCGGATAACCGTCTTTCCTGCACGTCGGTCCGTTGAGTTGAAGGTGCCGATGGCATCATCCAAGCTCGAAACCTTGCCAATGTTCGTCCGCAGTCGTCCATCGCGGATCCGCTGCACTATCTCAGAAAGCTGGGGGCGATCAGCCTCGACGACGAAGTCAACGGTCAGGCCATCGGCAGGTCGAATGTCCGTTGGTCCAACGACTGTGACAAGGATACCTCCGGCCCGGACGAGCGTTGCGGATCGCTTCTGGAAATCGCCGCCGATGACATCGAACACCAGATCGACGCCGCCTACATCTTCAAGCGTGTCTTTTGCGAGGTCGAGGAATTCATTTGCACCGAAGTCGAGCGCTTTCTGGCGGTCGGCGGCCCGCCCGGTGCCGATCACATAGGCTCCAGCCTCCCTGGCAAGCTGCGCCACCATCGAACCGACGGCACCGGCAGCGCCATGCGCGAGAACGCTCTGCCCGGCCTTGATGCGGCCATGCTGAAACAGCCCCTGCCAAGCGGTTAGGCCGGAGATCGGCAGGCTAGCGCCCACCGTAAAGTCGACATCGCCGGGCAGCGGCGCGAGGTTACGGGCCTCCATGGCAACATACTCGGCGAGGGTGCCGTCGCGATGCCAGTCCGCGAGGCCGAACACCCGCTGACCGATAGAAAGCCCTGTGGTGCCGTAGCCGAGCGCAGTGACCACACCAGCCAGTTCGTGGCCGAGGATCGAAGAGGTCCGGTCACGGAAGGCTCGGTCGGCCCACGTCGAGGGCCACTCCAGTTCGGTGTTGACGAATCCTGCCGCATGAACCTGTACGACCACGTCGTTAATTGCCGCCCGAGGCTCGGGCAGCTCCACCAGCTTCATCCCGGCCGTTCCTGCAGTCTGGTCCGTCGCTACGATTGCTTTCATGGGGATTGTCTCCTCACCGTTGGGGTAAATTGCGGCCGCGGAGGATCTTTCGATGTCTCGCGCAGAGTTGGCGTCGGTTCATCGTTGGCGACCGCGAGCGGAAGTTAAGCAATCTCGTCGGATTCTTCCAGCACGGGTAAACTTGCAGTCGTGAACACCTATGCCCTCGCAATTTCACACACTTCAAGCATGTGGAACACGTCATGCAAACTTCACCCCGAGCCAAAAGCGCAACTATCAGCAAGGATCCTGACGAATGGACGACTGGTGACGAGCCAATGACTCCGTCGCAAGCTTCCTACTTGAAAACATTATGTGAGCAGGCGGGCGACGACAGAAGCTACGCCGAAGATCTAAGCAAAGCCGAGGCCTCGAAGCGAATCGACGCGCTAAGGAGTGAGCTCAAGCTCTAAAGGCGCTGGGAGAGACCTACGACAGGTTGAAGGTCGCCAGTTTCGCGGTATTTGGCCTGTGATCTGGACGGTCCAAATGGTGAAGGTGGTAGAGTTCGCTAACGATCTTCCACTCTCCTGCGATCTTGAGCAGGGAAAGATAGTCGGTGAACCTTGTGGTTCCAAATTCGTCCTCAACCTTCACAGTGGCTGCATCGCCCGTAATGTCGAGCGATGCGACTGTCCAGTTGGGGCTGGTGTTCGGCGGCAAGCCCGCACCCATCACCTCGCCGACATAGGCATCGACACTCAGCCATTCGACCGCGCCCTGGAAGTTACCGATGATTCATGCGCGTGGGTGGAAGGCTGCCCGCAGCCCTTCTTCGGCACCGGTGGACATGGCCAAAACGTAGCCTTCAATGGTAGCGGTAATAAGACTTTCATCGGTCTGTGACATCGAGGCCTCTCCACGCCAGTGTTTGCAGCGGTCAGAGCATGGAAGGACCGATCCTTGCTGACAACAGGCAAACGGTTATTCGGACCAGTTGGGTCCGTTTCCTTTGTTGCTTTCGCGGTTACTTCTGACGACGCCTCGCGCCAAAGGCCGCCAGAAAATCAAGTCGAGTTGAGGGTGTGTCGCAAGCTCCCTACTTCCGAAACGAGTCGGCGCCCTGTGGTTTTGAAGCGAGTTCGCTGTTTCAACCGCCTCGTTCTGTTCAACAACGAGGGCCTTGCGTTGCGGCTGCTTTGATCGAATGCAAGCGTCCGGAGTACGAGTAACCAACTCTCTTGCCGGTCGAGTACAACTTTACCGGCACCGTGGCCTAGCTATGCGCGCAAGCCTTCATGTGGGGGAGAGGCCAGCAGTGCTGCAGTGATGCCTTCCCTTCTGCAGCGAAAGCCCCAGCAGGCAAATCAAAGTAGCCAGCTCGAAGCGCTGTCCGGCCAGAAGAGGCAGTTTCACTACAACGCCCCGCTTCGACGTTCGCGAGCAGCAGAAGTGTCTCGGTCGTTGCTGACAGCCGGAATAGCGGTCGTATCGGTATCCATTCTGGAGCAGATAATAGCAGGCTACACTTATCAGCAAGTGCTTATGAGCAGGCTTTCCGCGTGTAGACAACGAGGCAGCTAGATTGTCTTTATCCACCGTGCCGCACGGTTGGGAAGGCGACCAGAGCCGATGTGAAGGGGACTAGGCAAGCTAATATTCGCTTGCGGTAATTTAAAAGTGCCGTGACGTCATGCTCAGCCTTTTGGGGAGGCGCAACGGTGGGGAGTATGATGAGAGTAGCTGTGTTTTGCGCGGCGATCGTGATCGCTGGGACTGGTGTCGCTGTTGCCAAGGAGAAGAAGGTGGTGGTGAGTGACGCCACGGACCTTTGCTCTACGAAGCACTCGGCCAAGAAGCAGGTGCTCGAGCTAGACTGCAGGCCGACCGGAACCGCCAAATTGCCGGCCGGTGGAACGCCGGAAAAGCCGCGCCTTGGATACGACACCGATCCGTGGCTGGTTAAAGGCCTTTAGACACTAGGCGACGGCAACACAGCGCGGCTAAGGGGATTGTGCGCTGGCGGTGAAGCCTTCATTGTTCTCTCATCGGCGGAACATTGTCGCCTGGAAACGCTTCGGACGGTGCACTGCCCCATCAGTGCAACGTTCCCTTCCTTGTTTGCACTGGCCGGCTGCCGAAAGGTGGCCGGCTTTTTTGTATATAACCGCGACCTGATGTTTGGGGCTTGTTGATTGGACAGCAGCGAGTGGCCGCTGCTGGCTTAGCGTCCAGGATTGGAATCTGTAAAGGCGAGATCACCAAGGCAGGGATGACCAGACTAAATAACGGTGTCGGCCCGGCTGCACAGCTGGGCCAAGGCTGGAAAGAGTTCCGCTCCCGCCCAGCCGTGCCCAGCACCATACGCATCGCACCTGGGCGCAAGCCGTACCAATGGCTCGCCCGCCGCGCCTTTTCGGCAGGAATCCCTCGGCCTCATCACAATGGAGGGCGACATTCGCAGCGCCCTATGGAACCCCCCAGAGTGACATAGGCTGTTTCATGGAACTTGCTGATGACATCAGGAGACCTGTTAAGCATGCCAGTTGTTCGCGCTCTTAGCTCAGATGCAGGTTTGACTCTGCCCAGTGCGTCGGTCGGGGAAGCGAGAACTAGGAACCGGGAGTGCTACGAATAGATTGCCGCAGTCGACCTTTTATCAGAGCATGGCAAGGGCTGCCTTTCTCCCCACGTTGGCAGTCGTCCTGTTGCTCGCCCTATTGCCAGACCACCTGCTGCACGCCCTCGGATTGGCCTTTACGTCTCATCACGACAAGCTCAACCACGCCGCCGCGTTCGCCACCTTGTCGGCTTTGGGTAGCCTCGGCTGGCCCCAACAGGTGGTCCGGCTGGCGGTTCTACTTGCTTTAACGGGCGCAGCGATCGAAATCCTTCAATGCGTCACAGGGCGTGACATGAGTGTCTTCGACTGGTTTGCCGACTGCGCCGGCATGGCATACGGGCTGAGAACTATGAGCTGGGTAAAGGAGATTCTAGGCGAACCGGTTATTTGATCGCCACAGGCTCCGCCTTACCGCCGCCGTCTTGGCCCCACTTGCCAGCCTCACGCCGGGGCGCCTTTCGAACCCTCGCTTTTGCCATTCAATTCCGACGCAAAGGTCAATAGCAAGGCGAATAGGTTTCAGGGCCGCTCACCATTTTAGACTTAGGTCCGATTCTTTCGCGCAAATGGCCGTAGCCGGAAACATTTCTCCTTCTACTTTGTTGCAGTGGCCGTGCCGCTGAGGAGAACATGCACAGTGCCTCTATCAAATGAACTGCGCGACGTACCTTTAGAATTCCAATGCCCCTCCTGTTCACGCCCTATGGTGAGAAGGGGATCCTGGCTGAAAACGATTGCCGGTTTCAAATGCGATAGCTGCAGGTCCAGAGTGCGGCTCGGCTACGAAGAGAAGCTGGCCATATTCGACCGGCACCTTAAGCGAGGCGCGCCGGATCTGGGCCGACGACCAATGGAGTGCGATCCCGGTAACGGTTCCTGAGAGTGTGTCGGCAATTCAAGCTCCAACTGCTTGCTTGCGGTCTGCCGCAAGTCCAAGCTTTCATCTGGTCGCAGGGTCAGGCGGCTCTTTCGTCCGTACGGAACCGATGATGGCGAGAGGTTTCGATGCGCTCGGAGCACTGAGCAGGTCGACACGTTTCTGGTAGCGACCACCAATCTCTAGCTGACCGCTTCGACGCTCTGACGAGGCGCGAGCAACTTGATCTTCAATAGTCTTTTTCGAGCCAGCATGCTCGCCGCCTCTGCGATACGGTCTCCGTAAGCATCGGCGACGAATGATAGCGTCGACAGGTCGATAATGAGGTCGTCGATCGCGCCCGCCAAGACACTGGACCCGCGCCCAAATTGATGCACCAGCGCCCGCACTTCCTTAAGTGCCGTCGAGGCTTCACCCGCATCCAGCAGCGCCTCGATGTCATCGAAAACCTGCATCCCGACCCTCCCGCTTTAAAACGGTGGCAATTTCGCGCGAAAAGAAAGCGCCTGCCAAGGTTCTCACGCGCGAAGGCGGCTATTCAGACAACAAGAAAGACCCTGGTGGCCCAACGATGAAGGGGCGTCCATGGAGGGCGTTCAGCGAGACGCAACCGAGATCCGGCGCGACATTAAACGACAGCGATGCTTGAGCCGCGCTCTCTTACGAGCAATCCACGCAGCGCCCAGCCGCCAGCCGATCGAAGATGTACGCCAAGACCGACAAGCTGGTGCAGCGTTTTGCCAAGGCTGAAGACGCGGTGAAATCCCTCAGCGACGACATGACCGGGGTGAGGCGGCCACTGCCGAGGTGACCCGGTGGAACTTGATGGGCCTCGGCGCATGGCGCCCACTGCATCGCAGCGGCGGCGCTCGCGTCGCTAGTTACGCCCTATTCGTCTATCTGGCGCGAGCTGCGTGGCAGATCACGAGTTCTATCCGTGCTGCTGAGTCAGCAGAATTCCACACCACCTCCGGATAGGCCGTCTAGATCCGGTAGCCGCACATTCTTGAGCACATTGTACGATTGTTACGCAAAGCAGCGGCCGCATCGACTCTCATCATCTTGGAACTACATTGCCACGATGGCTCAGCTCTTTGAATCCGACCCAGTGAACGCTTCATATCAGCTGATCGTGGACCACTATGAGACAGCGGTTTCACTCCAGGAGCGCATTGTCACTCGCGTTCGACAACGCGGTTTGTCAACGAAAAGTGATGACGAATTCCTGGAGCATCTGAACGCCGTCTTAGCGCGGGCGCGCCAAAGGTTGGCTCGGGCCGATCAATGCAATTAAATTAAGAATGGGACATCCGCGGTCCGCAGGCATAGAATGTGCCATCGACGGCAACTCCAAGGGCGTCCGTCGGCTGTGAGCGATCAACATGCTTCCGCCCCCAATAGGGAGAGGGAGCTATGACAGCCTCCAGTTCACAAACTCACACTGCCGCGCAACGCGACACCGGCCAAAATTCGATCTATCGCAATTCGCTGCTGCTTCGAATGTGCTCGGCAGACTTGGCATTGCTGCAACCTCATTTCGAAAGCGTCTCCCTTGGGCTGAAGACGCATCTCGAAGTGGCGGGGTCACCAATCAGCACCGTGTACTTCTTCGAGAGCGGTCTCGGGTCAGTGGTGGGCGAGCTGCGGCCTGGTATCGAAGCTGAGATCGGAATCATTGGTTGTGAGGGCATGACCGGCTCAGCGCTCGTCATGGGCGATGACCGATCAACGCACGATTGTTACGTCCAATTAGAGGCCCGAGCCTTTGTTATCGACGCGGGCCTCTTCACCAAGGCGCTTTTGACAAGCCCCACCCTGCGAAGTTTTCTGCTCCGCTACGTTCACTACTTTCACCTCCAGGCAAGCTTCACCGCGCTCAGCAATGCCCGGATGAACATCGTCGACAGGCTCTCAAGATGGCTGGTGATGTGCGATGATCGCGTCGACGGGAACAGCTTTGCGATTACGCACGAGTTCTTGTCAGTTATGCTCGGTGTCAGGCGGCCCGGCGTCACCATAGCGCTGCAAACCTTGGAGGGCCAAGGTCTGATACGCTCAACGCGAGGAGAGGTAGTCATTCTTGATCGCGCGCGACTAATTGCGCTGGCTGATGGGTCATATGGCAGGGCTGAAGCCGAATACGCTCGGCTAGTCGGCAAACTGCATTGACGGAAGACGCCGCGCCCGTGCACAGTGCCCCTGCAAAAGAGCCCGCCGGCTGAGCCACGGGTGTTTTTGCGTCAGGCGGGAACATTCTCGCTCTGAGGCTGTTTGGCCACAATCGGCTCGTTCTTCAGTGGTCCGTGCCGGTGACCAAGATGCGCCCCTCACTTGTCATGGTCGGCCCGCGCAGCCTCGGAAGCAGGCGCGGGCCATCCCATCAAGCCCTAGCCCCACGGCAGGGGCTTTTTGCTGTTCGGATCTGATGCGTTCCTGGCGGGAGTAAATACTGTCACTCCGTACCGAGGTGAGTTCCTCCCGGAAATGATGCATGAGCGCTCGCTCTTCCGCCAGACATGATCGGAGCGACCGTGCCATTTCGATACAAAGGCATGATTCTATTGCGTAATCTTTGCTCATCGTCGCATTCAAACTCGCGCTGAGTCTGTTTGTTCCATGGGCAAGAGCGCCTAGCTATTGAAAACCGAGCGACTTCTTTCGTTTGCCGCTTTAGGTATTGCGCAAGAGCAACACCTAAATGTGAGTTACCGCGACCTCGGCGCCTCTGTTTGACAATCGTGGCGGCCTCACTGCATTTTTCGCGTTGAGGGACAAACGTGGGGATCCTGCATGAAGAAGCCTTATCAGAAGCCTGAATTGAAGAAGCGCGCGAAGCTCTCGGCCGTAACGGCTGTGTGCACGCCATCAACCTGCACCGATGAGTGAGGAACCTTTAGGCCCAAGGCGTTTTGCCGAATTCACACTAGAGAGGGAATGCAGTGAAGAAAGAATACAGGAAGCCGGTACTGACCAAACGTGGGCGTCTCAGCGCGGTGACGGCGGGAGGGTTACCTAGTGTTATTGTCTTGCCGCCTGAGCCCCTATAACCCAACGAGTGCCCTGCAACACAAGCCCGCTGGCCTCGGTCGGCGGGCTTTTCCTTTGTTTTAGGAACAACGAGTAAATGGAAAAGTTGGTCCACCGCAGTGCTCGGTGAGGATGCCTTACCGCTGCCGGCCGGCGGCAAAGGGTCCGGCCCGCGCTTTCCTTCCTAGTGTGTCGTGGCCCTGAAGCTGCCAAGTTGTTCCTGCCTCACTGATCCAGTTCAAGCGGATCGTGATCTGGTTGCTCGTGCCACATCACTTGGCGGAAATCGCGTTTGTCGACCTGCTGACCGCAGATCGGGCATGCGTGAAATCGATCGCCCCGGTCCTGCGGTTGGTGTGGCTTGCCGGGGATAGGCGGTCCAAGGTCGGCTATTCTAGTCATGCTCGACCGAACACGATGCTGCGCAAAAGTTCCGTCAGTTTGGTCTCTCAGTTGGTGAAAGAAATCGCACCAAAAGCGGTAGTCATCTGGTCGACCGTCGAAATGAGCCTCCAAAGCGCAGTGCGCTCCGGCGTTCGCCGCTTCCATCCCATAGAGTTCGATCTCAGATTGATCTCTGTCGACGAAGATCGGCAATCTTCAAAGCGGCAAAATCACCGCTCTGCGTCCCGAGCCTCCGTGGACCGAATATTCCCACCTCTAACGGCGACCTATATGATCCCCTCATGGCAACTCTGCGGTACGAGGTAAGGCGGGAACCGGATGGGACGTGGACAGTGTTCGACGTGTTCACCGGCCAGCCGGCTATTGTAGCGGGCCACCCATCTGTCGACCTTCCCGACATGGATTATGCCGAAGAGCTGGCCGCCATCCTGAATGCCAACGACCTGAAGCAGAGGCTATCTCACGGGAGGTTCCCCGGAGGGTTTGCCTGACCGAAGTGGCATTAGCCCCCGTCGTGTTGCCCATCCAGGATGGTTCGTCCGATCCGAACAAGCAATTGTTATTGATCTACCGGCTACGACGGTCGTAAGTCGACTTGCCATTGCTTTTCGTAGGAGGACGTGATGGGCAACGTGGTGCCAATCTGGAAGGTCGCGCCTTGCGTGCAAGTGGTCGGAGCGAGTGGCGAATGGGTCGTCCGCATCATTGAAACTGACCAGGAGATTACACGCTCATTCGCCCTGGAATCGTTCGCGCTGTCCTTCGCGGAAGGCCAGCGCATACGCCTCCATCTCGACAGGGTTGTGCGGCTTTAGGGCACTCCTGCGGCTGGGTACCCTCAGGGCCGCGACGGTGATGGCCGATGGATGTGCTTGAACCAGAGATTGCCGATCTCCTGCATTGCCGACATATGCTGGTAATCCGCTAAAACCAAAGAAGGAGGCGATCTAACCCGATCGCGCCAACCAAGGCCAACACATAGGCGATTGCAATTCCTATAATCGCTGGGAGAACGAAAATGGCCGACGCCATGGTTGGGGAACCCGGGTGGGTAGGCGCCGGCCACAAGCGGAACAGGCCCGCCGCGGACACACATGCTGATTTGTCATGAGGTGGTTATGGTGTGATCGCGTAAGAGCTTAGATGACCGGAACCTAATAAACGCCGCGCGCTTATCTGCTCATGAGCACGCGCGGCGCAAACTTTCTGCAGAAGTGGATTTCGAACAAGGTCCCCAATACCGTCGGTGCCGGTATAATCTCCATTGCCGAGCTGACCCAAGAGCTTTTCGCCGATGCTAAAGCGCTCGGCATCAAATCCACGGAGATCGAGGAAGACGTCGGCAGCGCCTACGAAGCGATCCTCAACGCGATTGTCCGTCGCAACGACCACCTGGCAAACTGATCATGTCGCGCTGCTAAGGGCGAGATACAGCGATAGAACAGGTCTTCCTTTGTTTGGCAGCCCTGTAGTCAGCTTCCCACGGCAATGCGTCGAAGTCGGGCTTGTGCCCCGCTTCACGGTAGGCGGCCTGAGTGAGGAAACTTGCTTTGTCCCGCTCCACGACGCAGACAAACGGCGGATTCCCCGGGCACCTGTAAACGCCTACAGCTTTGTCCATGCGACAGGTGTGCTACGGGTGCTCGAAGATGTCGTCCTTCATTGCGATGACAGAACATGAGCGAGGATAGCAGCGGCCCGGCATCACTGAAGGTGCGGGTTGGTTGGTAGCAAAGCCCGTAGATATCGCTCGAGCGGCCACTACGGCCACCTTGCTGATGCGCCAGAAGTCCTGGCGGAACCCGCCACATTTCGCCGGGACATGGATCAATCGCGCAGGGCCATCCGAGCCTCACGCGAACTGCTGAAGCGCCTTCGTAAACGTATCGCAACGACATGGCGCAAGGTTGGGACGATGCCGATCCGGCTACTGTTGCCGTCTCCGCGCTCCAAGGCCGACGTTCTCCATTCAAGGCCTAGTAAGCGAAACGGGTCCGCCTGGGTCTCGATTGCGCGATTTAGCCGAGGCCCTGGTGCACGACTTCACTGGGTGCGAGCGGATCGAGGCTGGCTTGGTGGACTGGATCATCGCAAGTAGCGCGGTCCATGAGCGGCCCAGCAGCTGGTTGCGGGGGGACTTTGCAGCGGGTGGCTGCTGGGCCTGACCGGGTGGGGGGTGGGGCGTCCACGCCGGCTCGCGAACATATGCGCACTCCCGCCGGTGCCAGCGAAACATACAAACCAACGAAGGAAGCGATCTAACCAGCGATCGCCATTTCCGAGCCAACGCCTGAGCCTTTTATGAGACCTAAGCGCAGCTTGCCGCATGGTCCCAATTTGGGACGATAGTTTGGCACCCATATTGCACCCACATCTTTCGCCGGCTGATCCCCGGTCCTGATCGCGTACTCTGATCAGGGGTAAGGCTCGCCGGGCTCGAGGTAGTTGGGGTCTTCGCCCGGCGAGTTGTCTAGCAATGCTCAGTTATGTGATGCCATACACCGAAATGCCGCAAGCATTCCGCTGTTGTGCATCGTCCGACCAAGGTCCGATCGGCGAGGTGACTATTCGCCTGAGGAGGTACCATGACGTCCCGAAAAACGCTGTTGGCAGCGCTTGCCGCGCTTGCACTAGTGACCGCTCCTGCTTTCGCTGGCGCGGGCGGAAACGGTGGTGGTCACGGCAATGGCGGTGGTCACGGCAATGGCGGTGGTCACGGCAATGGCGGTGGTCACGGCAATAGCGGCAAGTCCGGCAACAGCGGCGGGAAGTCCGGCAACAGCGCTTCGCACGGCAAGTCGGCATCGGCTCACGCCGGAAAGAAGGCCTCGACCGACGACCAGGTCGCCGTCGACGACATTGAGGTCGCCGCGACGCCCAAGGACAAGAACATCCACGCCAAGCTTGGCCGGCTGAACTCGCTGCAGCGCAACATCAACGCTTATATGAACTCCAAGAGCAAGAAATTCGCGGGCGTTCAGGCTTATGTGACAGCGTCGGCGGCCGCAAAGAGCGCCCAAGCCGCGGTAGATGCCGCCCAAGCCGAAGTCGACGCGTTGAACGCCAAATTGAACGACCCGAATACTCCGGCCGACCAAGTCCCGACTCAGGAGCAGATCGATGCAGCGCAGGCGGCGCTCGATGCCGCCAATATAGCGGCGGCCGATGCTGTTGCCGCCGTCCCATCGCTGGATGACGCGCTCGCCGAGATGGCCAACAAGCCGGTCGACGCCGAGGTCACCGAATGGGCCAACGGCGTGCTTGCCGAGAAGATCGACGAGATGGCTGCCAAACAGGCTCCTGAGCCAACACTTTAAGACCCGTCACAGCTGAAGCGATGCTAGCCGAACGTTCAAGCCGCCGGGTTACACCCCCGGCGGCTTTTGGTGGCTCGACGGAACCACTCAGGGAAATGCGTTACGCAGCGATGAGCCATGCTCCGTTCACCGGCTTTTTGTACATTAGCGGAACCTGAAATTTGGGGGCTTGTTGATAGAACGGCAGCGAGTGGGTGATCGCTGCTGGTCGAGGTCCCGCAAGACTCGGCCGGGCTCGCACCACCTCGCCGGTCGGTGCGAGCCCACCGTCGCGCGACCTAGCGAGCTTCCCTTTCTCCGCCCCTATTTAATACTAGGGGACGGTGGTTTCACCATCACGCGCAATCGCATCTGGTCGATCGTTGCGACGATGGCAGCCGCCAGCGCTTCCGCCTCAAAATCAGGTCCGCCGCAACTCAATCGATAGCTGATTCTTGACGTTGCGTCAGGTGGGGTTCAGACTACGCCTTCTTCGCCCGTTCCGCCGGCGCCTTAACCTCGGCCTTCCGACCTAGACCAGACGCCTTCGCAAGGGCCGATCGCTTCGCGGCGTAGTTCGGCGCGACCATCGGGTAGTCGTGAGACAAGCCCCACTTCTCCCGGTATTCGTCGGGAGTCATGCCAAGTAGGCCAAGGTGGCGTTTCATAGACTTGAATTTCCGGCCGTCTTCCAGGCTGATTATGTGATCCGGGAACACAGACTTTTTCGGACTTACGGCAGGCACAAGCTCTTTCGCAGCCGGTGCGATCTGGCTACTCAAACCTGACAATGAAGCGTGCACAGATGCAATCAGGTCGGGCAAGTTGGCGACCGGTAGTGGGTTATTGGCCACGTATGCGGAAACGACGTCCGCTGTAAGTTCCGCCAGTTCGACAGCATGGTTGTCTTCGTCGGTCATGTGTTGGATCCCTTGTCTATGGGACCTCGCTAACGGAACCAACTCTAGGTGCGCAAGCTCACATGTGCCTGCGGTGAAGTGGCCAAATTCCACGCTTAGTCACCGTATGAAATAGCGATATTGACGTGCTTATAGGTATCGCTCGCCTTCGCCGCGGTGCTCCATGCAGAACCAGTGCGACGCCAGACGTCATTGATCGGGCCGTCAGGCACGCAGTTGATGAAGGCAACCGTGTTGCCGGCCAAGAAAATTGGATAGGCTTGTGGACGCCTATGCTCGATGAGGTGAAATCGACGATAAGGAGCCGAGGCGCTCTCCTCGTCTGCCTGCAAACCATCTCGTTCATGGCAGATCATCGACAGCCGACCGGTGTTGGGAGTCCGAGTTTCGACTGCTCGAAGGCAACCACTTTGACGGAGAAGGCCGTGTGCTCCGAAGACCACCTGTGGGCGAAGGATCGCGCGATGAACGCGATCTATTTGTACATTCGGGGCTTCAACAACATGAAGGGGCGTAAGGCCTTGCTGGCCGACCAACGCAAATGGCTCCAGCACCGAAACTCATGTGGTGGAGATAGTTCCTGTATCAATCAGTCATATGACGGCCGCTTTCAGCTAATGAAGGGCATCGACATATCAGTGCCGGTCAACGATTGATAAAGTAATGCGTTCGTCGCAGATCGAGCGCCGCAAGACTCCGGGCTGGGAATGGTCCGTTGGCCCGAAGTAACAACCCTTGCGCGCGTACCCACTTCGAGGTCGTCACCGATGAAGCTGGTCCATGATAGTCAGGCCGCCGGTGGCCAGGCGCCAACCTCCCGTGCGAAACTCCGGCAACCCAGTTTTTTTGATGCGTGACTATTTTGCTACAGCCTTTCAAAGGGATGCGCTCTACTCTTGAGATGGATGGGGCAGAAATTCATGATCAAGATTCTCTACGCATCGGTTGCTCTCGCTGGTTTGGCCGCGCCGGCGTATGCCGAGGACACCAATTGGACAGGCTTCTACGCTGGGGCGGAAATCGGGGCCGGGTTTTCGACACCTGGGTTCGAAGGCGATGCGCTCGCAACCGGATCGCAGTTCAACGACGACGCTTTTGTTGGCGGGATCTACGTAGGCCACGACTGGCAGCATGGGCAGTTCGTCTATGGCGCGGTCGCAAACTTAGATTTCCTGGGATTCAACAATCAGTCGGTCACACACGCCGATCCGGTTTTTGGCGGCAAAACCGATTCCTACGGTTATGATTTGGACTGGGTCGCTTCGGCTCGCGCCAGAGCGGGCTATCTGGCTTCCGATCAAATCCTGCTCTACGGAACCGCCGGTGTGGCAGTGACGCGGGTTGAAGCCTCATCGGCATTCAACGGATTTCTCGGTGGCACGGATACCATTCGCAAGACCCGTGTTGGCGGGGCCTTCGGTGCCGGCGTGGAATATGCCTTCGCACCCAACTGGTCTTTCAAGACAGAGTATAGTCAATATCTGTTCGGGAAGGTCGATGTCGGCGGAGACGGAGGTCCGCCAGTGGCTTTCAAACCATCATTTGGAACGTTGAATTTCGGCATCGCCTATCGCTTCTAGCGATTTCGCGGACGGCCGACGGAAGCAGCTGTGTCGCGCACGAAATTGCGCGGCAATCCCGGTCCCTGAAAAACCGGCAGCTTGGAGACAGCCTTCAGTCTCTGTTTGAATTCGGCCAGCGTCACAGCAAAGATCAGCTGGTCGAGCCTCTGACCGCTTTTGGCATCGAGCCTGTGCGAGAGCAGCTCTGCCTCCTGCCTCAGCATGCCAAATCGGCAACCTGCCACCGCGGCGCGATTGCGGGCGAGTGGCTCAAAAGTCAGCTTCTCCAGCTTGCGTTCCATGAACAGATGCCAAACAGCGAGGGTGATGGCCTCGATGGAAATTTGCAGCCGGCGTTCTTCCTTCTCTCCAATGATCAAGTGCAGCGATCCAAGCCGGTGCCGCATATCGATGTCAACCATGACAAGACCGATGGCTTCGTTGTCCAATGTGCGAACTGCCATCAGATTTCGGCTGAAGTTGTCGAAGCTTGCGACATAGGACCGAAAGGCATCAATCCCGATCGAAGCCGGCATGTTCAAACCGGCGGCGACGGCCGGGTCGAGGAGCCATTTCGCAGAGCGTTCGTCGACTTCGCTTGGTCTGAAGGTGCGCAGGCGACACATCTCGCCAGCTCGATCAACCAGGATCGGCTTTGGACCGAAGGGTGATATCGGCGCACCCAACCGAGGTCCTGCCTGACGCATTTTAGGCATTATCAACTTCTCGCGAAATCTGGATCTAAGTGTCGTCTACTCCAGAAAACCAAGATAAGCGATGCATCTGTCTTCTCATCCTCGCGGGTTCGGGCAAGACACAACGGATCAAGCCCGCAGATCCCACTGACTGGCTAAGTGGTGGGCTTCGGGGAGGCACGGTGTTCGAATAAATTCGTGCGGCCTGGGCCACAGCGACCAGAGAGTTCCGTGCTAGCCTCAACGATTTCCCTGTTAGTTCGGTTAGGGAAATTTCACTTAACGCATTGAAACTGCGCTGGGATTTCCGTGCATATTGGCCCAAGATTTCAAAAACACCTGAAATTCGCTGTTTTTCAGCGCCTAACAGGGAAATCGACCAGAGACTGGTTCGCACGTGACTGCCACCACCACCAGTTTATTATATATCAATACCTTACGCCTAATTATTTGAGTTTGAGTTGAGCGTTATCGGGTAAATCTATGGCTTCTGGGCAAAATGGTTTTGGGGCCCGTTCGTCAATTTTCTCCGTCTCGTTGATGGCACTGTCACACCTAGCCCAAGCCCCCTGGGTTCGAAATACCCTGCAAGGATGCCTGCGGCAATCGGCGGCAACGACGTGCAATTAGGCGGGTTCTGAACTCGGCCGCAGTCTCAAAATGCGCTTGCCAGTTCGGTTGATCTGTGCGGATCTGGCAGCCAATTCCGACAGAATTCTCTTACCCAGCCCGGACAGGTAAAGGCTGAGGAAATCATGAGAATGGTAATCGGTAATGTCCCCAACCGCATCGTTTTCCATCGGTCGTGCTTTGAAATAGATCTCAATCGCGACCGCGACGGCGCCGTGTACTTGACGCCGGTGCAGCTCAAGGCGTGGTGAGAGCCGCCACCAATCGAAGTCCTCGAGGTCTCCTTTCGGGTGCATGACGCGTTTTTCCACACGTGGGCTCGACCCCTACTTGGTGAAGTGTCGGAAACGCAGCGTACTCCTTTCAACGGGCAAGAATTGCAGCGGAATCCGACGCGGGCAACCGAGCGTTCAGATTATGTCAGCCCTGCGCGCCAATTGTTCGCTTGTCATCACGGATTGCAGGTGGTGCCGAATATCCGGCAGCAGCCCGGTGACGCTCCGATTGTGCCGTTGGATGCAAGTGAAAAAAACTACCGGGCAATCAAAGCAGACATTTCTGGACTGTTTGCCGACCGGGGCGGAGTTTGGTGTAACGCTTGAACTTCAGCCAGGACCGAAATGGCCTTACCGTCCGATCCAGATCACGACGCCCGCGAAACACTTCGACTGATCGGTCCCGATCCGCAAAATTGGGTGCCGGATCGGGAGGGCATCGACCACAATGTCTTTGTCGTTGGCGGCGGGCAGACGGGCGCGACCTTCGCCTTCGCGTTGAGGCGGGCCGGCATCGGCAAGGTCACGGTCATCGATGCGGCGCCGGATGAGGGCAAGGCCGGCATCTGGCTCACGCATGCGCGGATGAACCGGCTGCGAACACCAAAGGGCCTGCCGGGACCGGAACTCGGCCTGCCGGGCCTGAGCTTTCAGTCCTGGTACGAAGCGCGCCATGGTGCCGAAGCCTATGCCGGCTTCGACCGCATCGCGCGGACGGATTGGGCGAACTACCTGAAATGGTATCGCGACTTTCTCGGCATTGGCATTCGCTACGGCACGCGTCTCCTTCGCATCGAGCCGGCTGACGGGTATCTTCGCCTCCACCTCGATGCCGGCGGCACGCCATTGATCGAAACGGCGCGGAAGATCATTCTGGCCAATGGCTTTGGGGGCAGCGGCGGTCCAATGATACCGGCGGTGCTCGCTGCTCTGCCCCAGGGCTTTGTCGCACACAGTTCTGCGGCAATCGATTTTGCCTCGCTCAAGGGCAAAGCGGTCGCTGTCGTCGGGTCGGCGGCTTCGGCATTCGATGCGGCGGGGACAGCCCTTGAGGCCGGCGCGCAATCGGTGCGCCTGTTCGCGCGGCGCACCAGTATCGCCAGCGTGCCGATCAACCGCGTGCGGGGTTATCCCGGCGCCTATGACAACTATCCGCGCTTGCCCGATCCGGTGCGCTGGCGCCAGGCACTGCGCTTCCGCGAGGCCGGTTCGACGCCACCGCCCGATGCCGTGGAGCGGGTAGTGCGGCACAAGAATTTCCACCTGCATCTCGGTGCCCCCTGGACGAATGCGGATATCGACGGCGGCAAGGTCGTCACCGACATCGGCGCCGAGACGTTCGCTTTCGACTTCGTCATCGCCGGCACCGGCTATTTCGCCGACCCGACGCGCAAGCCGGAATTTAGCGATTTCGCCGCCTCGATCCGGCTGTGGCGTGACCAATACGCGCCGGCGGAAGGCGAACTGGATGAATTTTTCGGCGCCCATCCCTATCTCGGCCTCGGCCATGAATTCCTCGAGAAAGCGCTGGGGGAGGCGCCGTTCCTGAGGAACATCCACGTCTTCAATCCAGGCGGCTTCGTCAGTTTCGGCCTGCCGATAGGCGATGTTCCGTCGATCAGGCGCGACGTGCCGGCTGTCGTCGCCCGCATCAGCCGCGATCTCTTCCTTGCCGATCTCGACAGCCATGAGAGCCGCATCACCGGCAGCCATCCGGCCGAGTTCGGGGAGGAGGCCTACGCCTCTGCCGTCTGGCGGCCGGCACAGACCATTGCGGCGGAATAGACGCATTCCATGGACAAACGCATGACCTTCAGCCCTGACCTTTCCGACCCGTTCGTCGCCACGGCGGTCGAGCTGCGCACCATCTTCGATCGCGATGCGGTGGCGCGCGACAAGGCCGGTGGACGACCGGTCGAGCAGATCCGCCTGCTCAAGGAAAGTGGACTGCCGTCGGCGCAGATTCCCAAAAACTATGGCGGCAAGGGCGCGCCCTGGCTGTCGGTGCTGCGCGTCGTGCGCGAATTTGCCCGCACCGATGGTTCGCTAGCCCATCTCTACGGCTACCATCATCTGCCGCTCAACGGCGTGTTGTTTCGCGGTACGGACGCGCAGAAGGACCAACTGCTGACACGCTCGGCCCGCGAGAACTGGGTCTGGGGCAATTCCGGCAACGCCATGTCGAAGACCTCTACGGCCAGGCGCAACGGCTCGGGCTGGATCCTGAACGGCTTCCGGCCGTTCTCTTCCGGCTCGCACATCGCCGACTATATCCAGGTGGCATGGGAAGACGGCCAGGACCGCCTGGCAGCTGCGATCCCGGCCGATCGTGAAGGTATCGTCATCGAGGATGACTGGGATGGCGTCGGCCAGCGGCAGACGGGTTCCGGTAAAGTCACGTTCAAGGATGTGCATATCGGTGATGACGAACTGATCGGCTCGCCCGCCGTGCCGCTGACGCCGTTCCAGACGCTGATTTCACTCTTCCAGCAGGCGGTCCTGCTCAACCTCTTCGTCGGCAGCGCGCAAGGAGCGCTGAGCGAAGGCCGCGACTATACGGTCTCGCAATCGCGACCCTGGGTCTATTCCGGCTATGAGAACCACACCGACGATCCGTTCGTTCAGCGCAAATATGGCGATCTCTATATCCGCACGCTGGCTGCCGCCGAACTCGCCGATGTGGCGGCGCGCAGCCTCGATGCCGCCTATGGCAAGGGCGAGGCCTTGACCCTGGAGCAGCGCGGACAGACGGCGATCGACCTTGCCACCGCCAATGTCTATGCCGGGCAAATCGGTCTCGACGCATCGAGCGAGGTTTTCGAGGTGATGGGCGCCCGCTCGGCCACCAAGGCCAATGGCTATGACAGGTTCTGGCGCAATGTGCGCACGCACACGCTGCACAACCCGGCCGAATACAAGAAGCGCACCATCGGCACCTGGTTGCTGACCGGGGAATTCCCGGTCGGCGGGTTGTATCGCTGAGGAGGCGCGGAAAATGGCCAGGCGCAAGGACAAGCTCAAGCTTGGAGCGTTTCTTCTCTTCACCGGCCACCATGTGGCGGCATGGCGCCATCCACAGGCGGCCGAGGGGACCAGCCTCGGCGACTATGTCGAACTGGCCAGGCTCGCGGAAGCGGCCAAATTCGATGCGATCTTCTTTGCCGATGGCGTCGCGGCGCGGCTGAGCAATCTCGAGGCTGCCAGCCGCAAGGCGCATAGCGGCGTCTATCCGTTCGAGCCCATCACGCTGCTGTCGGCGCTGTCGGCGGTGACCACCAACATCGGCCTGATCGCCACGGCTTCGACCAGCTATTCCGATCCCTACAATCTGGCCCGCCAGTTCGCGTCGCTCGACCATCTGAGCGGCGGGCGCGCCGGCTGGAACCTCGTCACCTCGTCCGATCCGGATGCGGCATTCAATTTCGGCCACAATACGCATATCCAGCACGGCGACCGCTACGATCGCGCCGAGGAATTCGCCGATGTCGTGCTTGGGCTGTGGGACAGCTGGGAGGATGATGCCTTCCCGCGCGACAAAGTGAGCGGGCGCTATTTCGACAAGGAGAAGCTGCATGTGCTGAACCACAAGGGCCAGCACTTCGAGGTGCGCGGTCCGCTGAACACGCCGCGCACGCCGCAAGGCCATCCGGTCGTCGTCCAGGCGGGTGCGTCCGGCCCCGGCAAGGAGCTGGCGGCGCGCACCGCGGAAGCGATTTTCGCCGCGCAGATCACGCTCGATGAAGCCACCGCCTTCTATGCCGACGTCAAGGGCAGGCTCGGTAAGTACGGCCGTTCAGAGGATGATCTGAAAATCCTGCCAGGCATCTTTCCGGTCGTCGGCCGCAGCGAAGCCGAGGCGCAGGAAAAGTTCGAACAGCTGCAGGATCTCATCCAGCCGGAAGTGGGCCTCGGTCTGGTCTCGGCGCTGGCCGGCGGCTTCGATCTGACCGCCTATCCGCTCGACGGGCCGGTGCCGGAACTGCCGGAGACCAATGCCGGCAAGAGCCGGCAGGCGCTGGTCATCGATCTGGCGCGGCGCGAGAAGCTGACGATCCGGCAGCTCTATTTGCGCATCGCCGGCGCTCGCGGCCACTGGCAGGTGGTCGGCACGCCACAACAGATCGCCGACACGATGGAAGAGCGCTTTGAGAATTACGGCGCCGACGGCTTCAACATCATGGCACCGATCATGCCCGGCGGCTTGAAGGATTTCATCGAGTTGGTGGTGCCGGAACTGCGCCACCGTGGCCTGTTCCGTCGGGAGTATGAGGGCAGCACCTTGCGCGACAATCTCGGCCTGAAGCGGCCGGCAAACCGTTTTTCGCGGCATGCCGCGGCGGCGGCGGAATAGGAATGAGCCGATGGCGCGCGACACGCTCTTTCTCATCCAGCCGGGTTTCGCCGACCCAAAGCATCCGGGCCAGACCTTCGTCTGCCCCTATTCCAACAAGGTCGAAGGGCTGCTCGCAGCCTTTCCCGATCTTGCTGCCAGGCTGGACGTCGAGCGCGTGCCGTTCGCAAGGCCGAGGGGTAAGGTGATCGATGCGCTCGGCGAACGCCACCAGTCGCTGCCGGTGCTGGTCGTCGGCAGTGATCCGCCAGCCGACCTACCGACCGCCAAGGGCAAGGTCTTTGCCGACGACACAAGGCGCATTCTTGCGCTGCTTGCCGAGCGCCACGGCTTCCCGCATCTGCATGAGTGACCTGATGAGCTTCGATCCCGATACCTCCAATCCATGGATCGCCAAGGCGGTCGAGCTGCGCGACATCTTTGCCCGCGACGCGGTCGAGCGCGACCAGCTTGGCGGCAGGCCCGTCGAACAGATCCGCCTGCTCAAGGAGAGCGGCCTGCTCAGTATCGTCATTCCCAAGGAATTCGGCGGCGCCGGCGAACCCTATTCGACGGCGCTGAAGATCGGCCGCGAGTTCGCCAAGGTCGACGGCTCGATCGGCCACATCTACGGCTACCATTTCAGCGCGCTGATCGCCGCAAGGCTCAATTCGGACGAACCGCGCTCAGCCGATCTGCTGCGGCGTTCGGCTGCGGGCGACTGGTTCTGGGGCAACACCGGCAACAGCTTTTCCAAGACGCTGTTCGGCCGCAAGGATGGCGAGTGGACGATCGTCAGCGGCTTCAAGCCCTTCGCCTCCGGCTCGCATGTCGCCGACTATCTTTCGACCTCCTGGGAAGACGAGGTCAGCGGCGAGCGGAAGTTCGCGGCCATCCCGGCGGATCGTGAGGGCATCACCATTCTCGACGACTGGGACGGCATCGGCCAGACGCAAACCGGCAGTGGCAAGGTCTCCTACAAGGATGTTAGGATCCATGACAACGAACTGGTGCGCGGCTGGGTAGACGCGTCGCTGCCGATCCGCACCATCGGCCCGCTGCAGCAGCAAAGCGTGCTGCTCAATGTCTTCATCGGTACCGCCCAGGGCGCACTGCTAGCGGCACGCGACTACACGCTCAACAGCTCGCGACCGTGGATGTATTCCGGCGTCGAGCGCCACATCGACGATCCATGGATCAAGCGGCAATATGGCGAGCTCTGGGTCAAGACGCGGGCGGCAACGGTGCTGGCTGATCGCGCTGCGGCGGCGATCGATCATGCGATCGCGCGCGGCAAGGCGTTGACCGAGCAAGAGCGCGGGGAAGCGGCGGTTGCAGTTGCCGCGGCCAACGTGCTGGCCGGCAATGTCGCGCTCGAAGTCACCGCCGAGATCTTCGAGGTGATGGGCGCGCGCTCGGCGGTGCGCAAATACGGCTTCGACCGTTTCTGGCGCAATGCGCGCATCCACACCTTGCACAACCCCGCCGAATACAAGGCCCGCACCGTCGGCACCTGGTATCTGACTGGCGCCTATCCCGAGCCCGGCGTCTTTCGATGAGCGGCCGACAGCTCCACCTCAATGTCAACATCCTGCACGCCGGCTTCTCGCCGGCGGCATGGCGGATGGACGGGGTCGACCCCTATGCCGCCTTCACCGTCGACCACTATGTGCAGGTGGCGAAGATCGCCGAGCGCGCCAAGCTCGACGCTATATTCCTTGCCGATCAGGCGGCAATTTCGGATCGCATCGACTATCGGCCGATTACATCGCTGGAACCGACCATCGTGCTGGCGACGATAGCCGCCGCGACCGAGCGCATCGGCCTGATTGCGACGGCATCGACCAGCTTCAACGAGCCCTACAACATCGCCCGTCGTTTCGCGACGCTCGACCATGTCAGCGGCGGGCGCATCGGCTGGAACATCGTGACCACGGCCGATCCCGCCTCGGCCCGCAATTTCGGCCTGACCGGCGCGATAGATCATGGCCGGCGCTACGAGCGGGCCGCCGAATTCACCGAAATAGTCAAGGCGCTGTGGGACAGCTGGGAGGACGATGCCTTCATCGGCGACGTCGCCAGTGGGCGCTTCGTCGATGCCGCCAAGGTTCACGCCATCGAGCACGAGGGCGCGCATTTTTCGGTGCATGGGCCGCACAATGTGCCGCGCTCGCCGCAAGGGCATCCGGTGGTCATCCAGGCCGGCGGTTCCGATGACGGCAAGGAGCTCGCCGCGCGCCACGCCGAAGCGGTGTTTTCCGCGTCGCAATCGTTCGAGGAGGCGCTCGCCTACGCAAAGGAGCTGAAGGCCCGGGCTGTCGCCTATGGCAGAAGCGGCGGCGTGCCGCTCAACCTCGCCGGTCTGGCCACCATCATCGGCAGCACCGAGGCGGAAGCGGAGCGGCGGCAGGAAGAACTGTGGGACCGCATCCCGCTCGACTACAGCCTGACGCGGCTGTCGGGCGTGCTCGGCATCGACCGCGAGCGGCTGAGGCTCGACGAGAAGCTGCCTGACGTCATCCCGCTGCCGCCCAACGGCGGCCACACCTTCTTCAAGGCCACGCTGGCACTTGCCCGCAACAACGATTTCACCGTTCGCCAACTGATCCGGGCGCTCAACGGCAGTACCGGCCACCGCACCGTTGTCGGCACGCCGGAGCAGATCGCCGACGATATCGAAAGATGGTTTGTCGCCGGCGCCGCCGATGGCTTCAACCTGATGCCTGACGTGCTGCCGACCGGGCTGGAAGTCTTTGTCGATACGGTCGTGCCGATCCTGCGCCGGCGCGGCCTGTTTCGCAGCGACTATGAAGGGCGCACGCTGCGCGACCATCTCGGCCTTATCAGGCCTGAAAGCCGTTTCGCGCCGCAGCCACACAAGGCGTCAGGGTTGCTCGGGGCCACCCATTGAACGATCATCAAACGATAACGGCGCGGAAGGTACCGCCATTGACCTCCACGCCCGACAAAAATACAGGCCCGACAATGAGCGCTGATCCCGAATTTCTCTGGTACATCCCGAATCAGGTCGATCCCGGTCACCGCGGCGAGCCGGCCGTCGAGGACCACAACAGCCTTGAGACGCTGACCAGCCACGCAAAGGCGCTTGAGGAACACGGCTGGAAGGGCGCGCTGATCGGTACCGGCTGGGGTCGGCCCGACACGTTTACCGTCGCCGCCGCGCTCGCCGCGCGGACCACCTCCTTCGAGCCGCTCATCGCGATCCGCCCGGGTTACTGGCGGCCAGCGCACTTCGCATCCGCGGTCGCCACGCTCGACCAGCTGACCCGCGGTCGCGTGCGTATCAACATAGTGTCGGGCAAGGACAACCTCGCTGCCTATGGCGACAGCGAAGGCGAGCAGAACCATCGCTATGCCCGCACCAGAGAGTTCATGCGGCTGGTTCGCAGACTTTGGACCGAAGAGAACGTCACCTTTGCCGGCGAGCACTTCAAGGTCACCGGGTCTACCGTCATGCCCCGCATCCCTGTCCGTGGAAACCGTCGCCATCCCAGGCTCTATTTCGGCGGCGCGTCGGAGGCGGCCGAGCGCGTCTCGGCCAGCGAGGCCGATGTCCAGCTGTTCTGGGGCGAGCCGCTCGACGGCGTCCGGGAGCGGATCGAGCGGCTCAAGGCCTTGAGCCGGGAACTTGACCGGGACCTCCCGCCTCTACAATTCGGGTTGCGGGTCACCACGCTGGTCCGCGACACCACCGGGCAGGCCTGGGCGGACGCCGAGGCGAAGGTCGCCGAAATGGCAAAGGGCCAGGGCGCCGGCTGGAATGATCATGGTCGGGCGGTAGCGGTAGGCCAGCAGCGTCTGCTCGATCTGCACACGCGCGGCGAGGTGCTGGACGACAATCTCTACACTGCGCCGGGCAAATATGGCGGCGGCGGCGCCGGCACCACCTGGCTGGTCGGCTCGGCCGCCGACGTGGCCAGTTCGCTCGGCAAGTACCGGGATCTGGGCATCACGCATTTCGTGCTCTCGGACACGCCGTATCTTTCCGAGATCAAGCGGCAAGGCGACCAGTTGCTCCCGCTATTGCGCAATAGGGTCCAAGCCGCGTTTGTTGAATGACGTGGGGTTGTCAGAACACCGAACGAGCCAGATCGCCAAATAGGGACGACAATGCCACAGCCAGCCGCTTTCAGCATCCGCCCTTCCGACGCCGACCTGCGCGGTGAAGCAGCACTAAGGCGGCGTTACCGGGCGCCGCAAGAGGCG
The DNA here is from genome assembly GCF_057786095.1 of Mesorhizobium sp. P160219. Classification (NCBI taxonomy): domain Bacteria; kingdom Pseudomonadati; phylum Pseudomonadota; class Alphaproteobacteria; order Hyphomicrobiales; family Phyllobacteriaceae; genus Mesorhizobium; species Mesorhizobium sp. P160219. The sequence goes on along the minus strand of NZ_JBYNWG010000001.1, from coordinate 5,757,470 downwards.
AACACTGCAAACTGGAACGAAGCCCTCGAGGCGATCCTTTCACATCGCTCGGTCCGCAACTATCTCGCCAGGCCTCTGCCCGAAGGGACGCTCGAACTGATCATCGCTGCCGCCCAGTCGGCGCCGACCTCGTCCAATCTGCAGGCGTGGAGCGTCATCGCCGTCGAGGATCCGGCGCGCAAGGCGCGGCTTGCCGGACTGGCGGCGGTCAATCGCCATATCGAGCAGGCGCCGTTGCTGCTGGTTTGGCTGGCCGACCTGTCACGGCTGCGCGCCATTGCCGAGGCAAACAGCCGGGCGGGCGAGGGGCTCGATTATCATGAGAGTTTTCTGCTGGCCGTGATCGACGCAGCACTTGCCGCGCAGAATGCCGTGGTGGCAATCGATGCGCTCGGGCTCGGCTCCTGCTACATCGGCGCCATGCGCAATCATCCTGAGGCCGTGGCGCAAGAGCTCGGCCTGCCGCCGGAAACCGTGGCGGTGTTCGGCCTGACCGTTGGCTGTCCCGATCTCCTGGCTGCGACCGACATCAAGCCCAGACTGCCGCAGCGTGTTGTGCTGCATCGCGAGCGCTATCAGTCAGGCTTCGATCAGGACGATCTCGCAGCGTACAACCTGACGCTTCGCACCTTTCAGCAAGAGCAGTCGATGCCCGTTGTCGACTGGACCGAACTGATGTCGAACCGCATCGGCAGCACTGCGGCGCTGAAAGGCCGTGATCGCCTGGGTGATGCGCTCAAGGCGCTGGGCTTCAAGCTTAAATAGCCAAGGCTATTCGGCGGCAACGATGGCGATGCGCGCCGGCAGTGCTGCCGGCGGTGTGAAGTCGAGTGCGCCAACCCTTCGCGCCTCAGCCTTCAGCCAGCCATGGAAGCGCTCGACGGTCGCGAGCTTCGCCTTGTGTGGCGTCGTCGCGAAGTAATAGGAAAACTCGACCGGCTGCGGCGAGCCGAAAGGGCTGACCAGCCGCCCTGCCGCAAGGTCAGGCTCGGCCAGTCGGAATTTGCCGAGACCGATGCCCTTGCCGGCAACCGCGGCGTCGAGTACCAGCGAGGACTGGCTAAGCCGTATGCCGCCGTCGACAAGGCGGCCGGACAGGCCGTTGGATCGCAGCCAGCCCTTCCAGTCGGGGCAACTTGGATCGCGCTCCGGCCCGTCCTCATGCAGGATCGGCGCGTTACGCAGCCCTTCCGGTCCACGGAAGAGGCCGTGCGTGCGGGCAAATTCGGGGCTGCAGACAGGCAGCACCGCTTCCGAGAACAGCCGTTCCGTGATGAGGCCGCTATAGGCGCCCGAGCCGTAGCGGATGACACAGTCGATATCTTCGCTGGCAAAGTCGGCAAGCCTTGTCGATGCATCGACCAGTACTTCGAGTCCGGGCACCGCCTCACGCAGCGCGTCGAGGCGCGGGATCAGCCATTTGCTGGCGAAGGAGGGCGCGACCGACACCTTGATCGGCGCATCCTCCTCGTCGCCGGAAATACGCGCGACCGATTCGACAACGACGTCGAAAGCCTCGGTGAGCCCGGGCATCAGCGCCTGACCGGCCGAGGTCAGCAAAAGCTCGCCCCGGTTGCGCTGGAACAGCGGTTGCCCCAGGTGATCCTCCAGCTGGCGGATCTGCTGGCCGATGGCGGCGGGCGTGACATGGAGTTCTTCCGCCGCTCGCGTAAAGCTCAGATGGCGGGCGGTTGCGACAAAGGCGCGAAGCGAGGTCAGCGGCGGAAGTCTCGCCAGCGTCGGTCGTAGCTTCCTCGGTTTGGCGCGAATGACATCAACCATGAGGCGCATTCAACACGTTCGGACCCGGCGCGACGAGGGCGGGCTTTGCGCCAAAGCGCGCGGCGGAAAATTTCGTTTGCCGCAGCGTCGCGCCAGCGGGAACGGAAATCTAAAAAATCGCAATGTCTACTATTCTTGTAGAAATAAGACGGGCAGCACCGATTTGGGTGTCGGTCGGCTTCGCAGGCCTGGAATGAACCAGTCGTGCAAAGCGGCGCTTTCGGCCGACGATAGAAAATCATTCTTCCGGTTTTGCGCGACGGCAGGGATCATTGCGTCGAGGCGCCGGAGTGCGTTCGGCCGCCGGATGCAATCCGTTTTCCGGAGCCCAAGACCATGTCTGTCAATCGTCGTCATTTCAACCAGCTCTTGCTGCTTGGGGGTGCGAGTTTCGCATTGCCCGGCCTTTCCTTTGCAGCCGAAGGCACGCCCGTTCAGGGCGGCACGCTCAACTGGGCCTACTATCCCGATCCGACGTCGCTGATCGCCATCAACACCTCGTCGGGCACCGGCCAGGCGATCGGCCCCAAGGTGAATGAAGGCCTGCTTGATTTCGCCTACGACCTCACCCCGAAACCGCTGCTGGCCACGGAGTGGTCGATCAGCGATGACGGCCTGCGCTACACCTTCAAGCTGCGCCAGGGTGTCAAGTGGCATGACAGCAAGGACTTCACCTCGGAAGATGTTGCCTTCACCATCTTCCGGCTGAAGGAGGCGCATCCGCGCGGCCGCATCACCTACCAGAACGTGACAGCGGTCGAGACGCCCGATCCGCACACCGCCATTGTCGTGCTTTCGAAGCCGGCGCCCTATCTGATCACGGCGCTGAGCAGTTCGGAATCACCGATCGTGCCGAAGCATGTCTACGAAACGTTCAAGCCGGCAGAACAGCCCAAGCTGGAACAGACGATCGGCACCGGCCCCTTCGTTCTCAAGGAATGGGTGCCCGGCAGCCATCTGATCTTCGATCGCAATCCGAACTATTGGGATGCGCCAAGGCCTTACCTCGACCGCGTCGTGCTGCATGTCATTCTCGACCCGGCGGCACGCTCGGCGGCTCTTGAAACCGGCGAGATCGATATCGGCGCCAATCCCGTGCCGCTGGCCGATATCGAGCGGCTGAAGGCCAACCCCGCTTTGGTCGTCGACACCAACACCTATGCCTATTCCGGCCCGCAGCAGCAATTGTTCTTCAACTACGAGAACGAAATCCTGACCAAGCGCGACGTGCGTCTGGCCATCGCCCACGCGATCGACCTGCAGAAGCTGGTCGACATTGCGCTCTATGGCTATGCGCAGGTATCGCCAAGTCCCATCAGCACGGCACTGCCCAAATGGTATGACCCCAGCATCAAGGCGCGCGAACCCGACCCCAAACTGGCGGAGAAACTGCTCGACGATGCCGGCCATCCGCGCGGCGCCGACGGCACGCGCTTTAAGCTCCGGCTCGCCTACAACGCGTTCCTGCCGGCGTCCTATGCCGATTTCATCAGGCAGTCGCTGGCAGTGGTCGGCATCGACGCCGAGATCCTGAAGCTCGATCTGTCGACGTTCCTGAAGACCGTCTACACCGACCGCGCCTGGGACCTGGTGGTTGAGTCGCTGTCGAACACCTTTGATCCGACGCTCGGCGTCCAGCGCGCCTACTGGTCGAAGAATTTCAAGATCGGCCTCGTCTTCTCCAACGCCAGCCACTATGCGAACCCCGAGGTCGACCAGATCCTCGAAGCCGCCGCAATCGAGCCCGACGAAACGAAACGGCGCGAGCTCTGGTACAAGTTCCAGCACATCATCCATGACGACGTGGTGTCGGTCGACCTCGTTGCGGCCGGTGCCCAGATTGTTGCCAACAAGAAGGTCAGGGATTTCGCACCCGGAGCGCAAGGCATCAACAACAGCTTCGCGCAGATCTGGCTCGCGCCAAACGCATAGGCGCTCGGATTGCCTTGCCTTGGATCGGTGCGTGAAACCACCGATCCCGACTTTTCCCCATAAAGACAAATCGCGCAAACGCGGAGTACCGACCATGACCATCAACCGACGCTTGTTCAATCAGTTCCTGCTGCTGGCCGGCGCGAGTACCGCCCTACCTGCCGGGGCCTTTGCCGAAGACGCCAAGCCGGTGGCGGGCGGCACGCTCAATTTCGTCTACTATCCCGAGCCCAACCAGATCGTTTCCATCAACACCAGCGCCGGTGGACCGGCCACCATCGGGCCGAAGATTTTCGACGGCCTGCTCGCCTACGACTACGACCTCAATCCAAGGCCGCAACTGGCCACCGAATGGTCGATCAGCGATGACGGGCTCGAATATGTCTTCAAGCTGCGGCCGGGGGTGAAATTCAGCGACGGCCATGATTTGACATCGCAAGACGTGGCCTTTTCGATCTCGCGGCTGCGTGAAGCGCATCCGCGTGGACGCATCACCTTCCAGAATGTCACCGACGTCGACACGTCGGATCCGCATGTGGTGAAAATCAAACTGTCTAAACCGTCCGCCGCGCTGATCTCGGGGCTGGCCGCGACGGAATCGCCCGTCGTGCCCAAGCACATCTACGAGAAGCTGAAGCCGGCGGACGATCCGTCCTTCGAGCAGATCATCGGCAGTGGACCGTTCGTGCTCAAGGAATGGGTCAAGGGCAGCCACATCATCGTCGAGAAGAACCCGACCTATTGGGATGCGCCAAAACCCTATCTCGACCGGATCATCTTCCGCTTCATCACCGATTCCGGCGCGCGCGCCGCGGCACTCGAGACGGGTGAAGTCGACATCGGCCCGAACCCGGTGGCGTTTGCCGATCTGGAGCGGTTCAAGGCGTTGCCGCAGTTCGTCGTCGATAGCACCGTCTTTGCCTATAGCGGCCCGCTGCACCAGCTGATCATCAACCTGGAAAACCCGATCCTGAAGGAGAAGAAGGTCCGTCAGGCAATCGCGCATGCCATCGATCTCGATGCGATCAATGCCATCGTGTTCTACGGCTATGGCCAGGTGTCGCCGACACCGATCAGCGTCGTCAACAAGAAGTATTTCGATCCCGATGTGAAGGCGGCGACCGTCGATACGGCGCTGTCGGAAAAACTGCTCGACGAGGCTGGCTTCAAGCGCGGAGCGGACGGCATCCGCTTCAAGCTCAGGCTCACCAACAATCCCTACAATCCGTGGGGCTATGCCGACTTCCTCAAACAGGCACTGGCCAAGATCGGCATCGACGCCGAGATCCAGAAATTCGACTTCGGCACCTATGTCAAAACCATCTACACGGATCGCACCTGGGACCTGTCGACGGAATCCTGCGGCAACATCTTCGACCCGAGCGCCGGTGCGCAACGGCTCTACTGGTCGCAGAACATCAAGATCGGACTGCCATTCTCCAACGGCGCGCACTACGAGAACCCTGAGGTCGACCGGCTGCTGGAGGCCGCATCGGTGGAGCTTGACGAGGCCAAGCGCAAGCAGCTGTTCTTCAGGTTCCAGGAGATCATCGCCGACGAGTTGCCGATCATCAATCTGATCGCACCGCCGACCATCATCATTGCCCGCAAGACCGTCAAGAATTACGCGCCGGGTGCTGAAGGCCTGTCGGCCAGTTTCGCAGACGCATATATCGATCCGAACGCCTGAACCCGGCGGACATCAGCAAGAAAAGGGGCCGCGTCTCGACGCGGCCCTTTTCGATTCTATTGTCTTGAGGTGCAGAACGGTCAGGCCAGAGCACGCAGCCTTGGGCTGGAGCCGACCAGAAGGCCGGCAAGGGCGATGGCTTGCGCTAGCTGTTCGCCGATGGAACTCGATTCCCAGGCGACGCCGCGCAGCGGATGGCCGATGGCAAACAGATTGCCGTGGGTCCTGCCGTCGCCGGAAATCACCTGGCCGTCATGCGTGGCGTCGATGCCGAACCCGGTCGCATGCGGCCTGACGATGCCGTTCTCCAGCAGGCTCTGGACAAACGGATCGGCGATCCGCCGCCAGTCATGCTCCTGATGGCCCCGGCAGTTGACGACACCGTCGAAACGCAGCCGTTCGACCGCGCCGCTATCGCGCCAGCGGATCTCGGCGACAATGCCGCCGGCTCGCGGATGCAGTGCCAGCACCCGTCCGGCGCCGCCCGCCCAACGGCCTTGGCTTTGCGCCAGTGCGACGCGCTCAAAGCTCGGCGGCGCCGCTCGATGCGCGGTGACGTCCCAGAAAGCGCGCAGATGGCGTGCGAACTTCAGGCGCTCCTTGTCGGTAGCGCCTTGCCACAGAGCCAGGATCCACGGCCGGATCGTCAAAGGCAGCCCTTGCCAGTCCAGCCCGGCGGCCTCGATGGCCCGGCGTTCGGCCTTTACCAAGGCAAGAAGCGCCCTCGTGGTTTTCGGCAGCGGCCGCCCGGTAAGAAAATCGCGCCACGCTTCGGTATTGCGCCGAGGCTCGACGATCTGTCCGCGCCGCGACACGACGCGATAGCTGCCCTTGAAGCCGCGCGCCTCCATGCTGGCGACGACGTCGACCATGCTGAGACTCGAGCCGATCAGCAGCAATTGCCTGCTGCCGGCAAGCCGGTCGAGCGCCGCCGGATTCCAGGGGTTGGCGACATAGCGGGGATCGCCGACGATGGCTGCTTCCGTGGCGGACGGCTCGCTCTGGAACACGCCGGTCGCCAGGACGACCTCATCGGCCAGCAATTGCTGGCCATCGCTGGTGCCGACGCAGACACCACATGGACCGGTCAGCATGTCTATTGCCGAGGCGTTGATGTGGCGCAATGAGGAACGCCCGTCCGCGTCTTTGGTCGCTCTCGTCAGTTCGGACTGGACATAGCTGCCGAACAGCCAACGCGGCGGACTGGAGTCCGGGACATCTGCGGGCGGCGCCCAGCCATGCTCCGGCCCATTCGCCATGAGCCAGCGAACGAGATGATCGGGGTCATCAGGATGCAGCGAGAAGATGCGCGCCGCGCCATTGACCAAATGTTGCGGGTCGATGGTGCTGTAGGCGACGCCGCGGCCGAGCTCGGCCCGGCGCTCGATGATGGTGATTGCCAGCGGCTCGGTCGAACGGTCGAGCAGCTTGATCGCGGTAACCGCGCCGGCAAAGCCGCCGCCAATGATGATGATTGAACGAGGGATCGAGCGCGAAGTGCTGATTGAAGGCTGGGAGGACGGGGTATGAAGCATCAAGGACCTTTGTGACGCCGACGGTGCGTGGCTCTAGCCGATCACTGCGGCGGCGACCATCGTGCTGTGCCCCAACCCGATGTCAAAAAACAATAATTGCCAGTCGGCGAAAGGCATTCTTTCGCGCAGTGGGGTTGGCAGGCGCTAGAGATGAAAACCATAGCGCGACCAGCCTGAGAACGCCACGAGAGCCGACCATGACTGAAGATCGAAAGATGAGGCTTGGCGCCTTTGTCCGAGGGCCTGGCCATCATGTCGCCGCTTGGCGCCATCCCGATGTGCCGGCCAACCCTGGCCTGAGCTTCCAGCACTATGCAGACGCCGCGCGCTCCGCCGAGCGCGGCCTGTTCGACATGGTGTTTCTTGCCGACAGCCTCAGCGCGCGCAATGGCGAGCAGCCGATCGAGACTTTCGAACGCACCGGCCATGTCGTGCATTTCGAGCCGCTGACGCTGTTGTCGGCGCTCTCGACCATCACGCGGAGGATTGGGCTGGTGGCAACCGCCTCGACCACCTATTGGGAGCCGTTCCACCTGGCGCGGCTGTTTGCCTCGATCGACCATCTGAGCGGCGGCAGGACAGGCTGGAACGTCGTCACCTCGGCCGACGCTCCGGCGGCGGCGAATTTCAGCCGCGACCAGCATCCCGTTCATGCCGACCGCTACGACCGCGCCGAGGAGTTCGTCGCCGTGGCGCAGAAGCTGTGGGACAGCTGGGACGACGATGCCTTCGTCGCCGACAAGGTTTCGGGGATCGCCATCGACCGGCATGGCATCCATGCGCCTGACCATGTCGGCCGGCATTTCCGCGTCAAAGGCCCGCTCAACGTCGCCCGCCCGCCGCAGGGCCACCCCGTCATCGTCCAGGCCGGTTCGTCCGATGCTGGCCAGCATTTTGCGGCGCGCACGGCGGAGGTGGTCTTCACCGCTCATCCGACCATCGACTCGGCGCGGGGTTTCTACAGCGAGCTGAAGGGCCGGCTGGGGTCGTTCGGCCGCTCCGCCGACAGCTTGAAGATCATGCCCGGCGTCTTCCCGGTCGTTGCGCCGACGCGCGCGGAAGCCGAAGACAAGTTCGACGCCATCCAACGGCTGGTCGATCCGGTGGTCGGCGTGGCGCTGGTTTCCGGACTGCTCGGTGGCGTCGATCTTTCCGGCCATCCGCTCGACGGGCCGTTGCCGGAACTCGGCAGTTCCGATGCGGTGAAGAGCCGCCTGAAAGTCGTTTCCGAATTGGCCGCGAGCCGGAACCTGACGATCCGGCAATTATATCTCGCCGTTGCCGGCGCGCGCGGCCATTTCCAGATCGTCGGCACGCCAAAAGATGTCGCCGACATGATGGAAGAGTGGTTCACCGGCGGTGCGGCGGACGGCTTCAACGTCATGCCGCCGATCCTGCCAACGGGCCTCACCGATTTCGTCGATCTCGTCATCCCGGAGCTGCAGCGGCGCGGCCTGTTCCGCACCGCTTACGAAGGCAGCACGCTGCGCGAGAATCTCGGCCTTGCGCGTCCGGTCCGTGGCGTTGCCGAACATCAGCAGAGGAAGGCCTCATGAGCGCGAGCACGATCGATTGGAAAATTTTTCGCCAATGGCTGGCCGATGGCGAGGAACTGGCGGTGCTGGATATCCGGGACAGAGCGGCAGTCGGATACGCGTCGCCGCTGTTTGCCACCAATCTGCCGGCGGATCACGTTGAAGCGGAGATCGACCGCTTCATCCCGCGCAAATCGGTGCGCACCGTGCTGGCCGATGACGGCAGCTGCGTTGCCGAGCAACTTGTCGAACGGTTGTCCGGGCATGGTCGCAGCCAGCTTTTCGCACTGGCCGGTGGAATTCCTGAATGGACGAAAGGCGGCGTGGACGGCTTGCCGACCTTCGACACGCCGGGCGTCGATTTTTCGCTGGCGATCCGCGACGAGAAGGGAACGCCGGTCATCACCGTAGACGAACTTGAAGCGCTCAAAGGCCAGGGCGCCGACGTGGTGATCCTCGACAGTCGAACGGTGGCGGAGTTCGACAAGGACCATGTGCCGGGCGCCATCAGCGTGCCGGGCGCCGAACTGGTGCTGCGCTTCGCCGACCTGGTGCCGTCGCCGGAGACGCAGGTGGTCGTCTCCTGCGCCGGCCTGCCGCGCGCCATCATCGGCGCGCAGACGCTGATCGACGCCGGCGTGCCCAACAAGGTCGCCTATCTGCACGACGGCACCAAGGCGTGGCGCGAGGCCGGCCTCGAGCTGGAAACCGGCAGGACCGCTGCCTATGGTCCGGCCAGCGAGGACGCCAAGCGTTTCGCCGGGGAGCACATCGCAAAGCTTGCCGAGGGCGACGGTTTTCCGCGCATCGATGCGGCGACGGCCGCAGCCTGGGCGAGGGACGACAAGCGGACAACCTACCTGCTTGACGTGCGTACGCCGGAAGAGTTCGCCGAAGCGCATATTCCGGGGTCGATCACGTCGGAGGGTGGGCAGTTGCTCGGGGTCGCCTATCGCACCATCGCCGTGCGCGGCGCCCGCATCGTGCTGATCGACGATCTGCTTGGCGTCCGCGCGGCGACGACGGCGCACTGGCTGCAGCGGCGCGGCTTCGAGATCGCCATCCTCTTGCACGACTTCCAGTCGGCGAGCCTGGTGGAAGCGGCGTAAGGTAGGAGCACTGTCAGGCGATTTTTCGGGCTGCTATTCGGCGGCTTCCTGTTGACGGCGGCGGCCTGAGAGCACGTTCTTCTGCATCGCCGTCAGCGAAGAACGCACGGCTTTGGCGCCGTGCTCCAGCAATCTGGCCTCGTAGTGCGACAGTGCCTGGAGAAGCGGCTTGTCGCCGCGTTTGGCGGCCACGAGTTCGGGCACCAGCAAGCCGGCGTCGTAGATCGCGGTGTTGCCGCCGAGCGCGCGGAAATAGGTCATGGCGTGGATGGCGTCGCCAAGCAGCGTGACCCGTTTCGTCGGCCATGGATCGACAGGCTCGGAGCTGTGGACATGCAGCAGCGCCACTGTCGACGGATCGGTGTGGCGGATGAGGTTGAGGATCTCCGGATGCCAGTGGCCGATCTTCGAAACCAGCAGGTCGAGCAGGTCGGCACCGGAGAGCTTTGCCAGCATTTCATCCGTGGCCAGCTCGCCCTTTTCGTATGCGGTGTTCCACCAGACATAGCTGGTGGTGTTGTTGAAATGGAAACCGGCAATGTCCTTGTGGGTGTCGTCGTCCAGCCCGATCAGCCCATATCTACGATAGGCCTCGACATTGACGCGATGGCTGGTGACCATCAGCCCGTGACCTTCCGACGGCCGGATGCCGGCATTGTAGTCGAGCAGCAGCGGCGAGATCTGGTGAAGGGCTGCGGCATGCAGCGTCATCTTGCCGGCCAAGCGCCTGACGCCGGTGTCGAAGCTTCGCGCATGCGGCACCAACTGCTGGCGCACGCGCGAGCGGGCGCCGTCGGCGCCGACCAGCACATCGGCATGGATTGTCGAGCCGTCCTCGAAATGCGCTGTTACCGAACCGTCCGGCTGCTCCTCGTAGCGTGAAAAGACCTTGCCATGGCGCACGACACCGTCGAGGCCGGACAGCAGCACCTGGCGCAGCGTGATGCGGCTCACCGACTTTTCGATATGCGTGTCGTCAACCTCGCCCTGCGCATTGCCGCCACCCCAGGCATCCTCGCCCAAGGTTTCGAAATTCTCGTCGAGCAGGATGTTGCGGTCCGGCGCCTGGCCGAGCGTGGCGACAAAGGCTTCGTAGAGTTCCGGCGGCAGATTGGCGATCAGCGAATCGATGCCGCGCTGGCGGATGCGCAGGCGGAAACCCTGGACATAGTCGGTGCGGGCGCGATCCTTCTCGAAGACGGCGACGCCGATGCCGTTCTTCTTCAGGCCCTGCGCCAGTGTCAGGCCGCCAGGGCCTCCACCGACGATGGCGACTTCGACATGTTCGGATGCCATGACGCCGCTCACCCGACCGCCTTGAGCCTGGGTTTGACAGCAACAGCCGGCGGCTCGGCTACCTGAGGGGCAGCGTGGCGGCTGAGCGCCGCTTTGGCGGCGATCGTGCGGATCATGTGGTTCTGTGGTGCATGCGAGCGCGCGGTCAGCGTATCGCGATGGTGGCGCTCGAGCTGGAAGTCTCTGTTGAGGCCGGGATTGCCGGCAAGCTCCAGCGCCAGCGAGGTGACGGCAACGGCATTGTCGATGACGACATGCCTGACCGTCATGCCGTCGGTGCCGACCGGTCGGCCGGCATCGACATCTTCGGCGAGCGAACGCAGCAGCCGCGTGCTGGTCGCAAGCCGAACCTCGATGTCGCCCAGCCCCGCCTGGATGTGCGGCACCGTCGATAGCGGCGCGCCGAGGCTCGCCGGCGCGTGCGTGGTGACGAAGGAGGCCAGCCGGTCACGGGCCGCGCGGGCCGCACCATGGTAGACAGCGCCGATCAGCGAAAAGAAGAACGCTGTCGGCCCTTCTTCACGCCTCAGCGGTTCAGACGCCGGCTGTGCCTCGGTAATGTCTTCGGCAGGCACCACGACATTGTCGAGGATGACATCGTCGCTGGCGGTGGCCCGCATGCCGGCGGCATTCCATGTCTTTTCGACGCGCAATCCCGGCGCATTGGTCGGCACCAGGAACGAGGCGAGGCGCGGTTGCGGCTCGTCGGTCAGCGCCAGCAAGTTCACCCATTTCAGAATGGGAATGCCGGTGACGTAATTCTTGTGGCCGGATATCCGCCAGACATTGCCGTCGCGCCGGGCAATGGTTTCGGGCGGCTTGCCATGAGCGGGCGAGCCGATCCCCGGCTCGGCCTGCGCGGCGTTGATCAAAGCAGGGCCGAGGCGGCCGGCCTCGACAATCCGCTGCACCAGATGGCGCGGCCATTTGCCGGATTTCCGCAGCGCGTACTGGCTGTTGTAATGCATGGCCAGCACCAGCGCCGTCGACGGCTCGCCACGGCCGATCTCGGCGATCACTGCCTGGGCTTCCACCAGCCCGCCACCGAGGCCCCCATGCTCGCGCGCCGTCACCAGGCCAAGCAGCCCGGCCTGGTGAAGCCGGTCGAAATTGGCGAACGGAAAATCCCCGGTCGCGTCGTGATGCGCGGCGGTCATCGCGAAGTCGTTGGCAAGGCCGGCTGCCGTGTCGAGGAGTTGTGGAAACTCGGGAATGGTCGAGGTCATGAAGCTGGCTTCCTCTCAGGCGGCGGCGCGAATGGTCACCAGATCGAGCGGCCGGCGATCGACCCATTTCTCGACGTCGAAATCGCTGGCGAGAAAACCCCAGTCGCACAGGAAATCCTTGTAGTGGGAAACCGCCGCGATGAGCTCGGGCTGCAGCCCGAGGCCGAGATGTTTGTGGACATCCGGACCGTTGGCCGCCAGCACCTGCTCTTCGGTGGCGCCGGATTCGCGGGCAACGAAGCGCCGCGTCTCGTCGGGATGCGCCTCGGCCCAGGCGCTGGCGCGCAGGATCGTCTCGATCAGCCGAGCGATCAGTTCGGGGCGTTCTTTTGCCAGCAAATCGTCGACGGTCAGCACGCGCGGCGAACCGGAATTGATGCGGATATTGGGCTCCGGGTGGAAGCCGAATTCGGCGACCTGGATGGCGCCGATCAGATTGGCGACATTGATGCCGGCCGTGCCCTTGACATAGATGGCGTCGACGTCGCCACGGATCAGGGCTGCTGCCTCCTCGCCATAGGCCTGCTTGCGCTTGAGGCCGAACAACGATGGCCCTTCCTGGCTGTCGAGCACACTGTCGGTCAGCGCGATGTCGACGATCTCGACGTCGGCATGGCTGAGGCCCTCGAGCGACAGCGCCGATACCAGGCCCTTCAGCGCCGTCGCCCGCATGAAGTCGACGATGCCTTCGGGACGCCGGGCGATGCCGAAGCGGCGGCCTTTTAGGTCTCTGGTCGTTTTGATGCCGGAGCCGGGCAAGGCGATGATGGCCTGGAACTCGTCGGTCCAGGTGATGCCGACGAGACGCGTCTTGCGCCCTTCGGAACGGGCACGGATCGGCGGCACGTTGCCGCCGTGGCGGAACGACCAGTCGAGCGTGTGGTTGAAATGGCTTTGGCGGATATCGCGGTTGGGCGAGTCGATGATCGACTTCAATTCGATCCCTTCCTTGCGGAAGGTTTCCTCGAGAAGCCCGAGTTGTGCCGCAAGTCCGACAGGCGTCGGCACCGGGCAGCGTGTGTACCAGATTTCGGAGATCGCAGTCGTGGTCATGATTGCTCCTCAGACGTTGCGCAGGCCGGCCTGCTTCATCAGCGGCAGGATGTTCTCGCCGAAGAATTCGAGATCCGGCTTGAAGTCGAAGAAGGACAGTTGCAGTCCGTCGATGCCGGCGTCCTTGAGCTTGACGAACTGGTCGACGATCTGCTCGGGCGTGCCGATGAGATAGATGTTGCCGCCGACCTTGGCGTAGGGATCGTCACGGCCTTCTCGACCTTTCCAGGCCTGGGCGTCGCTGTTGAAGGTCTGGAAGCCTTTCGGCGTGCGGCTGTCGGCATGGGCGACGATCTGGTCGGCGACCGCCCAGGCTTCCTTCTCGGTCGGTCGGCTGATGACCAGCGGGTTGAGCAGCGTGCGCACGGTGCGGCCGACACCGAGGGCCGCGTCCTTTACCTTCTTGGTATGCGCCGGCAGCGCCTCCAGCGCGCTGGCTATGTCTGAGCCGGCCGGGCTGGTGACGAAGACGATGTCGGAGTAACGGCCGGCAAAGGAAATGCCGGCGTCGGAGCCGGTGGCGTTGACCAGGATCGGCCGGCCGTAATTCGGCTTCGGCGTGACAAAGCCGCCGTTGAGCTTCCAGCTCGATTCTCCGGAGAAGGAGAAATTCTCGTCGTCCTGCCACAGCCGCTGCAGCACTTCGACAAACTCGGCGGCGAGTTCGTAGCGGCGGTCATGCTCGATGCGGTTCCAGCCGAACATCTCGTGTTCGACGGCGCGATGGCCGGTGACCACATTGATGCCCCAGCGGCCGCCGGAGATGTGGTCGAGAGTAGCGCCGAATTTCGCCAGATGCAGCGGATGCCACGGGCCGTAGAGAACATGCATGGTCGAGATCAGCATGATCCTCTTGGTGATCGCGGCCATGGCTGCGATGGACACGAAACTGTCAAGCGCCTGGCCGTTGAAGACACCGCCATAACCACCCTTGGGCAGCCATTGGCTGAGGGCAAAGACAAGGTCGAAGCCAAGCTCTTCCGCCCTGAGCGTCAGGTCGCGATTGTAGTCGAAGCGCCAGTCGGTCGAACGCTCCAGGGTCGAGTTGGTCCAACCACCGGCCTGGATCGGCAGGAACAGCCCGAGCAGCACCGGCTGCTGAAGCGCTTTCGACAGCGGGCTGTCGGGATAATCGGTGGGCGCCCTGAAGAAGGGCGTGCCGACGATGGAACCAGGCTTATGGGCGAGCGTCATGGCGAACTTTCTCGGATGGAGGCAGGGAACCCGTGCGTGAAGACCGCGCACGGGTTTGGCGGATCAGGCGACGATGTGGGCTGTTGCGAGGGAGCCGGCATTGCCCTCGGCGCCCACCGTGTGGTCGGCGATGCGCTTGTTGTAGAGGGTGATTTCCGGCTGGCTGACGATGCCGATGTCGGGCAGGTCCTCGACCAGGATCTGCTGGATCGCGGCCCATTGCTCGAAGCGCTTTTCGTGGTCGACCTCGACAGCGGCCGCTTCAAGGAGTTCATCGACCTTGGGGTTGCTGTATTTCGAGCCATTCGAGAACGGCACGCCCGGCTTGAAATTCTTCGACCAGTAGAGGCGCTGCACGCCGACCGTCGGGTCGAACAGATTGCTCATGCCGTTGAAGGTGAAGTCGAAATCGCGGTCGGTGTAGATGCGCTTGGTGTAGGTGGCGAAATCCTGGCTGCGCACGGTGACCGCGATCCCGACCGCGGACAGCGCCTGCTTGATGTATTCAGCGCCGCGCTTGTAGGTCTCACCGCTCGGAACATAATCGTGGACAAGCTTGAGCCGGATGCCGTCGGCACCGCGTTGCAAGCCTGCTTCGTCGAGCAGTTTCTCGGCGGCAGCAATGTCGACCGGATAGGTCTTCAGGTCGGCGACGAACCACTTCTTCAGATTGGGATTGATCGGGCCCGGAATGGTCGCGCCATAGCCGTAGTTGATGGTGTCGCGGATGATGTCGCGGTCGATGACATGGGCGAAGGCGCGGCGGACGCGAACATCCTGGAAATAGGGTTTCTCCAGGTTGAACTCGACCCGGCTGATGCCGTTGGAATACTGGTAACCCTGCTTCTCGAAGCCGATATGCGGCAGCGTTTCGAAGCGCTGCAAATCGCTGTACGGGATCGGCGTTGCCGGCGCCAGGTCGATCTCGCCGGTCTCGAGCGCCAGTGCGCGTCCCGAGGCGTCCGGAATGAAACGCACGATCAGCCGGTCGAGATAGGGGCGCGGTGCATCCCAATAGCCGGGGTTGCGTTCGTAGACGATGTGGCTGCCGCGGACCCATTCCTTGAAGACGAATGGGCCGGTGCCGATCGGAGCCGTGTTGACCGGATTCTCGGCGGCCTTGCTGCCGTCATAAAGATGCTTCGGCACGATCGGCGTTTCGGCCGCGGCCAGCGCCGTGATCAGGTAAGGTGCCGGCTTCGACAGAACCAGCGTCACGGTCAGCGGATCCGGCGTCTGGATATCGACAAGGTTGAGGAAGGTGTTGCGGCCGCGCGGATGAACCTCCTTAATCGTGGCGATCGAATAGGCGACGTCGGCAGCGGTGAATGGCTGGCCGTCATGCCACTTCACGCCTTCGCGCAGCTTGAATGTGTATTGCAGGCCATCGTCGCTGACCGACCACTGCCTGGCCAGCGATGGCCGCGGCGTGAGATCGAAATCATAGGTCAGCAGGCCCTCGGTGGTCTTTGCCGAGACGTAGACCGAATTGAATGCGGTGTGGGCGATCGTCGTCAGCACCGGCGGCTCGGCCGAGAGCAGCAGCGTCGCCGTCCCACCCTGTTTCGGCTCGGCTGCGTAGGCACTGCGCGATGCGGGCAACAGGGTGGCTCCGAGCACTGTCGCCGAAAGGCCGAGGAACCTGCGGCGGTTCGGAGTGAGGAAATGAGACATGGTGCCCTGGTCCTTTTTTGCTGCCGGCATCAATCGGCCGGTCGTCGGCAGCCGGGTGAAAAATCCATCGTTCCAAGAGCCGGCCCGTTTGTGAAAAGATTTGGCCGCCGCGCTCCCGCACTTAAGATTTCATACTTCAAATGGCTTTTTTTGTAGCATGAAACAAAATTCTATTCTGCAGTTTCGCCATTTGCAGAACAAAATTTCTTAGATCAGGTTTGACAACGTCTATAAATCTTGTCAACTAAAAAGCACGGAACTTCCGGGAAACAGTAAACCCGCATCGTCAGCCACAGCCGGGATAGCGAAAACGATGTCGACCCTGACGCGCATTGGCAGAACCTTCCGGCGCACGGCCATCCAGGCGGTGCCAACCGTTCTGGGCATCGTCATCCTGAACTTCTTCCTGCTGCAGCTTGCGCCGGGCGATGCTGCCGACGTCATGGCCGGCGAGGCCGGTTCGGCCACGGTGGAAACCATGGCTGCGCTGCGCGAGCGCTTCGGGCTCGACAATCCGCTGCTCGTCCAGCTGTTCAACTATCTCTACAACCTGGCGCATTTCAGTCTCGGCTTTTCGCCGCGCTACGGCATGCCGGTCGCCGACCTGATCGGCCAGCGGCTGCCGGGCACACTGTTGCTGATGGCGGTGGCGCTGAGTATCGCCATCGCACTCGGTCTCGTCCTCGGATCGTTGATGGCGGTGTTTTCGGGACGCCTGCCGGATCGTCTGCTTTCGGTCGTTTCGCTGCTGTTCTATTCGATCCCGGGCTTCTGGATCGGCTTGATGCTGATCGTGCTGTTCTCGGTCAAGCTCGGCTGGCTGCCGAGCGGCGGTTCGGGAACCATCGGCAGCAATCTGACCGGTCTCGCCGGCCTGTGGGACAAGGTGCGCTACATGATCCTGCCGGCGCTGTCGCTGGCACTGTTCTACGTGGCGATCTATGCGCGGCTGACGCGTGCGGCGATGCTGGAAGTCCAATCGCAGGACTATGTGCGCACCGCCGCCGCCAAGGGCTTGTCGCCAACCATCATCACCATCCGCCATGTCCTGCGCAACGCGCTGATCCCCATCACCACCATGGCCGGCATGCATGTCGGCGGCATGCTTGGCGGCGCCGTGGTTGTCGAGACCGTCTATTCCTGGCCCGGCCTCGGGCGCCTCGCCTTCGAGGCGGTCATGGGCCGCGATTTCACGGTGCTGCTCGGCATCCTGCTGCTGTCGTCGCTGCTGGTCATCGTCGCCAATGCGACGGTCGATCTGCTGCACGCCTGGCTCGATCCCCGCATCGGAGTGCGCTGAATGGCTTCAACCGATTTCGTCGCGGGCGACGCCCGCTCCCGCCGCGCCTATGCCGAGGCTCGCGAGCCTGCGGCACCGGCTGAACCCGAGGCGAAGAGCTGGAGCAATCTTCACGCGCCCGACGCGCGCTCCGCCTCTGCGGCGTCGGTACCGATTGCAGCCGGCGGCCGGGCGCTGAGGATTTTCCTCCGCAATCCCAACGCCATGTTCGGCGTGGTGTTCCTGTCGCTGGTCGTGCTCGCAGCATTGCTGGCGCCCGTCGTTTATCCGGCCGATCCGCTGTCGATGGTGGCGCGGCCCTTCCTTTGGCCGGGGCAGAATCCTGGCTTTCCGCTGGGCACCGATTCCATGGGCCGCGACGTGCTTTCCGGCATTCTGCACGGTGCGCGGATTTCGCTGTTCGTCGGCCTGGTGGCGACAGCACTTGGCCTGAGCTTCGGCATCCTTATCGGCGCCACCGCCGGCTATTTCGGCGGCTGGATCGATTACGTGCTGGTGCGCCTGATCGAGATCTTTCAGACCATACCGAGCTTCGTGCTTCTGGTCGTCATGGTGGCGATCGCGCAACCGACGGCGCTTGTCGTGACGGTGGCGATCGCCGTCATCACCTGGCCGACGGTGGCGCGGCTGACCCGCGCCGAATTCCGCGCCATTCGCGAAAAGGATTTCGTCATGGCCGCGCGCAGCCTCGGCTATGGCCATGCCCGCATCATCTTTCGGGAGATATTGCCAAACGCGCTGCCGCCTTTGATCGTGACCTCGTCGGTGATGGTGGCAACCGCAATCCTGATGGAATCGGCGCTGTCCTTCATGGGCCTCGGCGATCCCAATGTCGTCAGTTGGGGTTCGATGATAGGAGCGGGCAGGGAGTTGATCCGCACCGCCTGGTATCTGACAGCACTGCCGGGGCTTGCGATCGTCTTCACCGTGCTGGCGCTGAACTTGATCGGCGACGGCGTCAACGACGCGCTCAACCCGCGCTTCTTGCAGGAGCGCTAGAGATGGCCGCTGCTTTGCTCAAGGTCGACAATCTGACGGTTCGCTTCCCGAGCACCGAGCCGGTCAGCCGGCTGAGTTTCGAGGTCGGCGAAGGCGAGACGCTGGCGATCGTCGGCGAATCGGGCTCCGGCAAATCGCTGACAGCACTTGCCCTGATGCAGCTTCTGCCGCGCTCGGCGAAGATCCCCAATGGAAGGATCGAGTTCGCCGGCAGGGATCTGCTCGGTCTCGACCAGAAGGCGATGCGGAACCTGCGCGGGCGCGAGATCGCCATGATCTTCCAGGAGCCGATGACGTCGCTCAACCCGGTGCTGACCATCGGCCGGCAGATCACCGAGGTACTGACGCTGCACGAAGGCATACGCGGCAAGGCAGCGCGGAACCGTGCCATCGAGCTTCTCAATCTGGTGCGTATTCCCGATCCGCAGCGGCGCATCGACGACTATCCCCACCAGCTTTCCGGTGGCATGCGCCAGCGAGTCATGATTGCCATTGCCGTTGCCTGCCGTCCGCGCCTGCTGATTGCCGACGAACCTACGACGGCGCTGGATGTGACCATCCAGGCGCAGGTGCTCGACCTGCTCGATACGCTGCGCCGCGAACTGTCGATGGCTGTCGTGCTCATCACCCACGATCTCGGCGTCGTCGCGCAGTGGGCCGACAAGGTCGTCGTCATGTATGCAGGACGCAAGGTTGAACAGGCGCTGCCCGGCGCGCTGTTCAGAACCCCGCTCCATCCCTATACGCGCGGCCTGCTGGCCGCTTCGCCAAGGCTGAAGACCAATCTGCACTACCGCGACGCCAGGCTGACGGAGATACCCGGCAGCATCGTCTCGGCCGCTGGCGAGAAAGGCTGCCCGTTCCGGCCGCGCTGCGCGGTGGCGCGCGATAGCTGCGCCCATTTCGTGCCCGACCTCGTCGAGGTGAGCGAGGATCGCCTCGTCGCCTGCCCCTACAGCTTCATTCCGGAGGTTGCGCATGGCGCTGCTCTCGGTCTCTGACCTCTCCACGCATTTCCATGCTCAGGGTGGTGCGTTGCGCGCCGTCGACGGCGTCTCGCTCGAGGTCGGACGCGGCGAAACGGTTGGCCTCGTCGGCGAAAGCGGCTGCGGAAAATCGAGCCTCGGCAAGACGATCATGCGGCTGGTCGATCCGACCAGCGGCAAGATCGAGTTCAACGGCACCGACATCACCGTTCTCGACGCCCGCCGGCTGAAGGCGGCGCGCCGCAACATCCAGATGATTTTCCAGGATCCGTTCGCGTCGCTCAACCCGCGCCACACGATTGGCGACATCCTGACCGCGCCGCTGAAAGTCCATAGCATCGGCAACAAGGCCGAGCGGCGCAAGATTGTAGAGGATATAATCGAGCGCGTCGGTCTGCCCAAGGATTCGCTTGGCCGCTACCCGCATGAATTTTCCGGTGGTCAGCGCCAGCGCATCGGCATCGCCCGGGCACTGATCCTCAATCCGGAACTGGTCGTCTGCGACGAGCCGGTGTCGGCACTCGACCTTTCGATCCGGGCCCAGATCCTCAACCTGCTGGTCGACATGAAACGGCAGCTCGGCCTGTCCTACCTGTTCATCTCGCATGATCTGTCGGTGGTCCGCTATTTCGCTGACCGGGTGCTGGTCATGTATCTCGGACGCATCGTCGAAAGCGCCGACAATGCGACGCTGTGGACCTCGCCAAAACATCCCTACACGCGCGCACTGATGGACGCCGTGCCGGACCCGGTGCGCCGGCGTCAGGCAGCGCCGATCCATGGCGATCTGCCGAGCCCGCAGAACATCCCCAGCGGTTGCCGTTTCCACACGCGCTGCCCGCTGGCGACGGATCTCTGCCGTTCGCAGGAGCCTGCATTCCGGGCGATCGCGGCGGGGCATCACGTCGCTTGCCACTACGCCGAACCAACCCTCAACTGAAAGTTCAACGGAGCAAAACAATGTCCGATTACCGCTATCTCGGCCGCAGCGCCCTGAAGGTTTCCCCGCTCAGCCTTGGCACCATGATGTTCGGCGGGCCGACCGAGGAGACGGTCGCGCACCGCATCATCGACAAGGCGCGCGAGCAAGGCGTCAATTTCATTGACACCGCCGACGTCTACCACAATGGCAAGTCCGAGGAAGTTGTTGGCCGCGGCATCAAGGCGACGCGCGATCATTGGGTGGTGGCGACCAAATTCGTCAACTCGCATGACAAGGGTCCCAATCTCGGCGGCCATTCACGCAAATGGGTGATCCAGACCGTCGAGAACAGTCTGAGGCGCCTGGGAACAGACTACATCGACCTGTTCTATTTCCACCGCGCCGTCTTCGATGCGCCGCTGGAGGAGCCGGTGCGGGCCATCGCCGACCTGATCCGCCAGGGCAAGCTGCGCTATTTCGGCGTGTCGAACTTCCGTGGCTGGCGCATCGCCGAAGTCGCGCATCTCGCCGATGAACTCGGCATCGACCGGCCGGTGGCCAGCCAGCCGCTCTACAACATCGTCAACCGCACCGCCGAGGCCGAGCAACTGCCGGCGGCAGCCTATTTTGGTCTTGGTGTCGTCTCCTACAGCCCGCTGGCGCGCGGCGTGCTGACCGGCAAATACGAGCCCAACCAGGCGCCAGCCGCCGACACTAGGGCCGGGCGTGGCGACAAGCGTATCGCCGAGACCGAGTGGCGCCCGGAATCGATCGAGATCGCCAGGCAGATCGCGGCGCACGCAAAGTCGCGCGGTGTCTCGGCCGCCGATTTCGCGCTGGCCTGGGTGCTCAACAACCGGCTGATCACGGCGGCGATCGCCGGTCCGCGCACTGAGGAACAGTGGGACAGCTACGCCAAGGCGCTGGACTTCAGGCTGACCGCCGAGGACGAGGCCTTTGTCGACCGCCTCGTCACCGCCGGCCATGCCTCGACGCATGGGTTCAACGATCCGAGCCATCCGGTCGAAGGCCGTGTGCCGCGTTCCGAGCCGGCCGCACCGATCCCGCTGACGCGGCCTCTGCGCGCCGCCTGACGGTCAGCTGTGGACTGGCGGGGCCGGCGGCCCCGTCAGAGTCTCCAATCATTTCGCACAGATGAGAGAGACCACGAATTTCCATGTCGAACGGCTGCGCCAGAACATCGTCGTGTTGTCAGGCAACACCCATAGGCCGTCGAAATCACGGAGGCTGGCGCATCATCTGGGTGAGGCACTGCGCGAAAAACTGTCGGTCACAGTGAATTTCCTCGATCTCGTCGATGCCGGCCGCGGTCTGGGTGCTGCGTTCACGCGTAAGGAATCGACGCCGGAGGCGCTGGATGTGGTGGCCGCGGTCGAACAAGCCGACGCGCTGATCGTGACGACGCCGGTCTATAATGGTTCCTATGCTGGCCTGTTCGACCTCATCGATCCGCTGGCACTCGTCGATCGCCCAGTCCTGATCGGCGCGACGGGAGGCGGCCAGCGCCACGCGCTGGTGGTCGAACACCAGCTTCGCCCGCCGTTCGGCTTCTATTCGGCGCTGAGGGTGCCGAGCGTCGTCTATGGCAGCGACAGCGATTTTGCCGACGGCAAGCTTTTGGATCCAACGGGCCTGGGCTGGCCGCACAGGCCGTGGACCAGTTCGCGACGTTGCTTTCAGCGCGGCAGCCGAAGAGCCAACCGGTCAGGCTGGCTTCAGGCTGACGGGTATCGGGCTCGGCCAGGTGCCGGCTGCCTCGGCAAACGGAACTAAGGGGTTCGGGAAGGTCGTGAACATCTTTTAGTGTAGTAGGGTGATGGCTGCCTGGAAGTTTCGCTATTCGTGCTCCATCTGAAGGCCAAACACCGAGCGTTCGGTGCTTTGGCCGTCCTCGGAACCATACGGAACGATGCGGGAAGATTTCTGATTTTTGCCCGCGAAAAACCCAACAAAATCGACGATTTTCGTTCGCCCTCCGGGCCTACCAGTCGCCTTGATGAACAAGGCTTTGCGTCGAGGGTAGACAACCTGGTTAGACAGTCGGTCAGACAAACCGCTTCAGAAGCTTCGCCATGCCCTCCACGGCGAGCCGCTCCTGCTCCGTATCGACTTTTTTATTGAAATCCCGAATTCGGTGGCCTTACAAGACCGATGTTGCCATTGCTCGTAGGTCGGCTGTGATGGATAACGTGGTTCCATTCCGCAAGGCCGTGCCTTGCGTCGAAGTGACAGAAACCTGCGGCGAATGGTTCGTCCGCGTGGTTGAGAAAGATCAGGAAATTGCCAGGTCATTCAATCAGGAATCGTTCGCGTTGTCCTTTGCAGAAGGCCAGCGGATACGCCTAGGGCTAGCGAAGGTCGTGCGCCTGTAGGGCGCTGTGGGGCGGCATTGTAGGCATTCAAGCATGAGCGGAACCTAATTTGCAGCCGCAAATTAATGTCCAGTGAATGAACTCCCAAACCGGAAAAAACTCGTGCCTGACCCTCAACCTCGGCGCGGCTCCAACAAAGGTGTGTTGCTAGCGGCTGCAGCGCTGCTGTTTGCCTTTCTCGCTCTTATTCTGTTTGGGTTTTTTCAGTAAGTGCGCGCGGCGCCGGCTTCCTAGAGAGGGCAGAGCACCTGCCGACGTGATCTTCGATCGCTCGCGTCCTTGCGGCGGGGCGACTATCCAAGCCGGCTCGGTTCGTCGCTCCTGACGGGTTCGGCGGTCCCACCACAGCAGGATGATCATTCGGCAATTTTTGGCAGCGCCGGTATTCAACTCACGCCCAAAGCGCTTGAACTGAAGCTGGCCGTCGATGTCGTGACTGACGCAGCATGAGCCGAACAGGCGAGGCAAGCGCAAGCCTTGGGGCCCAACCTCAGACAGACGAAGCACGCTCGTGCAGTCTGGAGACAGCGCAACGAGTTATTCATTCGGGCGCCTTCGCATCACCAGCGGAACGAAAGAGTTAACTGGCGGTTTACTAGGGAAGGATTGCAGGACGAAAAACATTGAGGATTTCTGCCATGACAATGTTGTTCGAACCACTCGACTCTGAAGGTTACAAGCGCAGCGTGGTCTACCATGCGGCACGCTTGTCCATGCTCCACAATCGAATGCTGAAGCGTTTCGACAAGGTCGATAAAGCGGCTGAAAAGGTTGAAGCCGAGGTGGAGTTGTTTGATGAAGCTGTTCGCACTCTCTACGAATGAGCGGCATGTTGACCGCCGACGTTCCTGCTAGCGCGTATACGGGCGCGGGGTTCACCGTTGCGTCACCAGGCGATGTCGCGCCGCGTATTTGGGCTTGATAAGCACGATCTAATGTATACGATTCACCCAGCCGGCCTGGCTCCCCCGCCATCGGGCCGGTCAGGCCCGACGGTTCAACGCACCACCCCAAACGACTGTCGGGCCGCTAGGACTTCTCACTGCGCAGCCGGGTTCATGCTTTGCCTTTTTTTCTCGAAAAGCGCGAGCTTGGTCATATAACCAATTCTGATTTTTGCATGGCATTGGGTGCAGTTGAAGTTGGATATCACCTTCAACCACGATCCCTTTTTTATGATGACATGAGAACAGTTTGGACATTCCAGTTCCAGGTACTCGTCCCCCATATCGTTTGAAATCGGCACTACGACACTCCCCAACAGTTGCCCGTGAAACTTGCGCTTCGAGATCGGCCGGCACCTCCGTGCTCAAACCCCGAACGTGGGTCCTTGGCAGATGTTCCGCAATCCGACCTCTGGCGACCGGGATCGGACCTAAGTCCAAATCGCCGCCAACAGGCCGAGAAGTGGAACCCCGGCGGATGCTTTTTGAACGCTGAATTTCCGTCCTCGCCGGTCGTAGTCCGCCGTCCTCATGGCCAAAGCGCCAATGTTGCCCTTTGTGAGACTGACCTCGTCCGGCCTACCAGGTCGCCAGGGCGCAACTCCGGTAATAATGCGGCGGAGCGAATGTCAGCGCGAAGCTGTGCGCAGGGACGCCAACTCGCTGACAGCAGCAAGGATGACAGCATCGGTTGCCGGCTTCGGCAGGAATCTGCAGTCGCGGAAAGCCGCGGGAACGTCGGCGGGGCCAAATCCCGACAAGAAGGCAAAGGGGATGCCTCGCGCCTGCAATATCCTCGCCACCGGCAGACCCGTTTCACCGTTCAGCTGGATGTCTAGCAACGCCACGTCAATCTTGTCCGATTCGACAAGACGCAGAGCGGCGGATACCGACGGCACAGGTCCGACCACCTGATAACCGGCGCGACGCAGCCGCGCGGCAGTGTCCTGCGCGACTAGCCATTGATCCTCAACAATCAGAACACTCACGCTTTCGCTCACGGCCCCTCTCTGCGATTGACCGAAATGAGATGTCGATCCGAGACCTTCGGACAGTTGTTTCGACATGTCCGCAAACCTATAGGTAACCTCTCCATGCAGCAAGGTGAGGCTGATGCTGGAGCGGAGGCGCTTCCACCGACCACTTGCTGAATTACCGGAGCCGAAGATTAGCGCGTCAATGGAGCTGCGGTCCGCGCCTCCGCTCCATCAGAGTTGGATAGGCGCTTACCCCTCTCCACCATCCGCAAAATCTAAAAGCCTCCGTACCACGCCATTGGCTCTTCAAGCATGATTAGCACCTCTCTCTCTCTCCATCTTGGGCAACCTGAGATTGCGGTCGGTCAATGAGCGTCAGAAGTGCGATGCACCGAGTTTGTGCCTGCAGTTTTTCGAAGGAAAGGCTTGAGAATTCATGATTTCGGAGCAGGTTTGGCTGGCGCATGAGCGCCGCAGATCTATACTGGGGAGATCAAGCGATGGGGTCGGCCATGAGCAAAGAGTTCAGTGTAGCTGATGCCTATGGCGCCGGCCGCGCCATCTTCATGGGACTTGAACTGCTGGTTTCGCCCGGTGCGCTCGTCCCCAGACCTGAGACCGAGTTGCTCGGCAAGACCGCGCTTGGTGTGTTGCATCAGATGAACCTGCCGGCTCCGCGCATAGTTGATATGTGCTGCGGCACTGGGAATCTGGCGTGCGCGATCGCCTACCATGTGCCCAGCGCCCTTGTCTGGGCAAGCGATCTCACCGATGAATGCGTCGAAACGGCACGCCGCAACACCTCACATCACGGCATGGCTGAGCGTCTTTCGGTGCTTCAGGGCGACTTGTTCGACTCTCTCATCGGCCTTGGGTTAGACGGAACTATCGACGTAATCGTCTGCAATCCGCCTTACATTTCTGAAAAGCGGCTCGAGGGCGACCGCGCCCATCTGATCGAGCTTGAGCCGCGCGAGGCGTTCGCAGCCGGCCCTTACGGCCTGAGCATTCATATGCGCGTACTGAAAGACGCACCGCGATACCTGCGGCGTGGCGGCATCCTGCTCTTCGAGGTCGGGCTTGGCCAAGACCGACAGGTAGCGGGTCTGCTGGAACGCAGCAAGGCATTCGAGAACATCCGTTCGGTCTCGAACGAAGCAGGCGAGGGCCGGGTGGTTCTGGGGCAAGTCAAGACGCAGGCATGAATCCTGCGACAGTCAGACCAAATACGGGGCTGCTCTGGGCGTTACGCTCACCCATCAGTTCATTTTGCGGATGATGTATTGCTCGATCCCCTGGATGGAATCGAGGTTTTCAGGCAGAAGTTCGCTGTCCTCGACGGTAATGCCAAAGGTCTCCTCGATGAAGCCGATAATCTCAAGCACACCCGTCGAGTCGACAATGCCTTGATCGAGCAAGGATGCGTCATCCAGCAATGCCTTGACGTCGCTGACGTAGAAATTCGAAACCAAGAAACTACGAATTTGCTCGCTGTAGATTCCGGTGCGTTCCTTGATGGTCAACATGAATTCGTCCTCCGTGGCGTCACCATTAAATCAGCGACTTGGTTCTGGCCCCGTATCATGACAGCGCCGTTTTCTTGAGTTTTCCCGTGTCCGTCATCGGCAGGTTCGCCACAACGACGATGGATTTCGGGACCATGAAGTTTTCCAGACGCTTCTGGCACTCCTTCTGCAGTTCCCTTTCGCCAATGGCTCTTCCATGCTCCATCACCACAAAAGCTTTCACCGCTTGCCCGAGGAGCTCGTCGGGAACACCTATGACAGCCGCTTCTCGGACTCCTGGAATGTCCATCAGTACATTTTCCACTTCCCTTGGCGCCACCTTCTCGCCTCGCGACTTTATGATCTCATCCCCACGGCCAACGAAGTAGAGGTAACCCTCCGTATCCATCCGGCAGTAGTCGCCGGTGTATAGGACCTGCTCGCCGGGCAGCGGGCCGGGTTTGAGTTTCCTGGCCGTTGCCTCGGGCTTGCCCCAATACCCGTTCATCACCGTTGCGCCGCGAATGACGAGTTGGCCGACAACGCCTGGGCCTATCCGCCTGTCATGCTCGTCAACGATCCACATCTCCGTATTCGGGATTGCGATCCCTACGCTCAATGGCTTTCGCTCGAGGTCCTCTGGCGGCAAATAGGTGCAACGTTTGCATTCGGTGAGACCGTACATCGAATAGATGCGTGCACTCGAAAACAGCTCGCGAAGCATGAAAATATGCTTGAGGGGTAGGGCTGCCGCAGTGTTTGTGACGTAGCGGATGCTCGAGAAATCCTGGTCTTTGAGGGACCTGAGTTCGGAGAGTGCGGCAAAGATTGTGGGCACGCCGGGAAAGCCCGTAACTCCCTCCTGCCTGATCAACCCGAGGATCTGTGCCGGGAAAGCGAACGAGCGTTCGAGCACCAGCCGGGCGCCGGTACGAAAAGCCATGATCATCTGGTACAGTCCATAATCGAAGGCGAGGGGTAGGACATTGAGGATCACCTCGTCCTCGGCAATCGCCAGGTAGGAAGCGACAGACGCGCACGCGGCCATCATGTTTCTGTGCGTCAGCATCACGCCCTTGGGTTCGCCCGTCGACCCGGACGTGTAGATGATGGCTGCCAGATCAACATCGATGCACTGCCGTGCCGGCGGCGTATCCGCGCCATTGGCGAGGGCGGCGTCCCAGCGCACGGCAAACGGCAGCTGGGCGAGTTCGACGTCGTCGATCGGTCCCGATACGATCACCCGCAGAAGTGACGGGCAGCCGCGCGCCGGCTCGCGGAAGATCGCTTGCAGATGGCCGTCCGTGATGAGCGCCGTCGGCCGGCAGTCGTTGAGCAGATAATCGAGCTTGTCGCTCTTGGTGAGCGGGTTGACGATGCACACCACCGCATTCGCCTTTAGCACCGCCCAGAAGCTAACCACCGTCTCGACGGTGTTGTCGGCGAAGATCATCACGCGATCACCGCGAACGACTCCGGATGCGGACAGGTCCCAGGCGATCGCGTTGGCTCGCGTTTCGAGTTCGAGGTAGGTGACACGCTGCCTGTTGCACACCAGCGCCACCTTACTTCCGTGTCGGACGGCGGAATGGGCGAGGTAGTCATGCAGCAATGGTACGGCATCATGCAACATACAGGCGCTCTTCCCGATGTTCGCAGTCGACGTCGACGCTGAGCGTGCATTCGAGCGTTGCACTGGGACAACCCGCGACGAACTGCTGATGAAGAAGTTGGGTCGACAACACGCCGACCAGCGCCATGTTGTCGGCATTGGACAGGTCGCCATCGCCAGTTCTGGCCTGGCATTTGGCAAGCAGGTGCGTGACCCCCTTTGGATCGAAGACATTCGCCTCGCGCAGGGCCT
The DNA here is from genome assembly GCF_057786095.1 of Mesorhizobium sp. P160219. Lineage (NCBI taxonomy): Bacteria > Pseudomonadati > Pseudomonadota > Alphaproteobacteria > Hyphomicrobiales > Phyllobacteriaceae > Mesorhizobium > Mesorhizobium sp. P160219. Next base: position 5,729,554 of record NZ_JBYNWG010000001.1, on the reverse strand, counting down.
TCTGCGAAACCGCCTCGCGAGCGTAATCCGGAGCGTCTGCGCCGACGAAGCAAAGCGCGTTGGGCGCGCGGAAGGGCTGCTTCTTGCGGGCTACGATCTCGGAGGGCAGGATGGGTGCCGCCATGCGCTTCAGCACGTGCTTTTCGTCGAGGCCGCGGAGTTTGAAGGAGGGCGGCAGCGAATTCGCGAGCCTCACAAGTTCATCGTCCAGGAACGGGAAGCGCCCCTCGACGGAGTGAGCCATCAGCATCCTGTCGCCTTGCGAGGAGAGCAGATAGCCCGACATCAGTGTTTGCACCTCGAGATACTGGTCCTGCGCAAGGGGACTCCAACGGGCAAACTGCGCGGGCAGACGGGCGAGCAACTCGGACACGGCGTCGCGGCCCTGCGTTCGAGCCCGCATATCGGCCGTAAACAAGCGCTTGATGGCCCTGGTGGTTTGCCAGCGGGTTTCATGAGCAAAGCCCGGCGCGTCGTAAGCCTGAATATTTCGCCCGAAGAACTGACGCGCCATCGCCTGCTGTTGCACCGGCGAGCGGGTGAGATAGGGGTAAAGGCGTTCCAGGAGCCGAGAGCGTCGTGTCGAAGTCGGGTGGCGCCCCCAGAAGCGGCGGACCTTGCCTTCGCGGAACAGGTCGTAGCCGGCGAACATTTCGTCAGCGCCTTCGCCGGTCAGCACGACCTTGATTCCACGCTCGCGCACTAGGCGCGAGAGCAGGAAGAGTGGCGCCGGGGCAGTCCTCAGTATCGGGCGTTCGGTGTGTCGGATTACCTCCGGAAAGATTCCGGCTATATCTCTGCGCGAAACGACCACTTCATGGTGCTCACTGCCGGTCGCCTCGGCAACCATTCGCTGGAAGCGGGTCTCGTCATATTCGGCGTCGGCAAAACGCAAGGAGAAGGTTTGGAAGCGATCGCCCGCGAAGCGCCTCGCGAGCGCGGCCACAAGCGAACTGTCCAGCCCTCCGGAGAGGTAGCACCCGACAGGCACGTCGGCGCGCACCATTCTGAGCGCCGTCGCGGCCTCAAGAGCGCTAGACACGCGGTCCACCGCGTCGTTGGAGGACCCGGGGAACTCGCCCTGCCGCGATCCGAAATTGTCGGGATAGGAAGGCTGCCAAAAAATCCGCTCACGAACGGTGCCATCCTGATAGATGCGGACACGACCCGGCTCGAGTTCGTTGATTCCGTGGAAAACTCCTTGCGGCGGAACGACCGTCCAGAGCGTGAACGTCTGATCGATGCCGGCTGGATCAAGGGCGCGAGGTATGGTTCGATCGGCCGCGAAAATGGCTTTCACTTCGCTGGCGAAATAAAGCCGGTGCGCATGCTCGCTGAAATACAGCGGGCAAATGCCGAAGCGGTCGCGCGACAATATAAGACGATTGGCCACTGAATCCCAGATCGCAATTGCCCATTGGCCGTTCATCCGCTCGAAGGCCGTTGCTCCCCACTCACGATAGGCGTGTAGCGCGACCTCCGTGTCGCTGCGGGTTCGGAAGCGGTGGCCGAGCGCCGTGAGTTTTTCACGCAATTCGACGTAGTTGAATATCTCGCCGTTGAACACGATCCACGTCGTATCGCCTGTGTCCGCCATCGGTTGCTGGCCACTGGAAAGATCGACGATGGACAGGCGCACATGCGCCAGCCCCGCGCGTCTGTCCCGGTAGAGACCGCGCCCGTCGGGGCCGCGATGCGCCAGCGCGCCCATCATCTGCATCAGCGCCTGCCGCGAAGGAGAAGCCGCTGTGGCATTCAGCGCCACGATTCCAGCGATGCCGCACATGCTCGGTCAATCTCCGCCTTCCGCGGACAGCAAAGGCCGCGCGTGAAGATAGTGGGCCGCCCTTCGTTTCGCTTCGATGTCCTTGAACACTTTCTGAAGCTGGGGCTCGGTGAGGCCAGCAACCGCCGCGAGCTCATTGCTGGCGACCCCGTGGTTCAGGCCGTAGAGGCATAGATCCATCAGGTGATAGGGCAGCGCGAAATAGAATTCTTCCTGGCTTTGGGTCATGGAAAAGGTGTCGGTGGTCGGTGGCCGCTGCCGGATTTCATCATCCACCTCGAGATATTCCGCGAGTTGATAAACCTGGGTTTTGTAAAGGTGAACGATCGGCATCACGTCGGCGGCTCCGTCGCCCTGCTTGACGAAAAAGCCCTGGTCGTACTCGAGGCGATTTGGAGTGCCGACAACCGCGTATTTGAGGCGGTCGGCGTGATAGTATTCCGTCATCTTGCGCAGGCGCTGCTTGTAGTTTGTCGCAGCAACGATCTGCAGATAGGCAGCTGGCGGCAGACGCACGGTATCTACTTTACCCTGCGGATCCTGGACCGTGAGGCGGGTTATATTGAGCCCGCTGCTCTCCAGAACCGACGCGATCACCAGCTTGCATTTCCACCCTTCCCCATAGTCGGGAACGACGGTCTGGATCGCATCGATCTGCCGGCGGTAGGCCCCAATGGCCTCCAGTGCCGGTGCTATGTCCTCAAGGACGCTTTCAATGCCAAGCTGTGCCGCGACGCGGCGGCCAAGTCTCAGGGAGTCGCCGGAAGAATCCCGCTCCGGCATGAACAGTCCCAGGACCTTGTCTTTCCCGAACGCGCGCATGCACAAGGTCGCGACGACGGAGCTGTCGATACCGCCGGAAAGACCGACAACCACGCCGCGACGATGCAGGGTGCCGAGAACCTGAGTGCGCAAGGTGTCAACGATGCGATCGACCTCCGCGCGGGCATCGAGCGTCAGCATGTCCTTGCTGAATTCCGGAATTATGTCGATGACAAGTCCTCCCTTTTGCGAGATTCGGCGGGGGAATAGGTCTGCACGATGGCCGTCTCGATAAGCGGACGGTTGGTGGCAAGGTTTGGTTCGACGACAAGGTCGATGTGGCTGCCCGTGATCGAAATGACGTCCAGGTGTGCCAAGACGCTGTCCCAGCCCAAGGCCCGCGGCATTCCCTCCCTGCGACATCGGAACAAGGTACCGGAGAGGGGCAGAGCCGGTTTCGGTGCCTCAAGCCATTGGAAGAATGACTTCGCCCTTAAAACCTCCTGCAGTTCCAGTTTGGTCCTGAAGATCGTCGGGTTGAACTCTCCATTGGCAAATCTGTCCAGAATCCTGGCCAGACGCGCTTCGCCGCCCACGGCGACGGTGATCTTCGCAAGGGCTCTGCAAGCCATCCGATGCGCGGATATGCGGTTGGTGCGAATACGATAGAACGTACGGGTAAGTGTCTCCCAACGGTTGCTCGGCTCGTCCAGAAGGCTCGTGTCGAGGATGCCCAGGAACCGCACCGTTCGCCCGGCCTTCATGAGCCGTGCGGCAACCTCGAATGCAACCGCGCCACCCAGAGAATGGCCGAGAAGTCGCACGGGGCCCGCAGGTTGGATGCGGCTTATCTGCTCGAGTGCGGCGCCAGCCATGGCGCTGAGGGTGTTGTGTCCGTCCAGTATCGCCGCAAGGCTCGGATATCGGATCGGGTTTACACGGGCGACTTTCCCTATGGCGGCTGCGAACGCAGCCAGGCTCGGACCATAGCCAACGGACCCTGGAAACAGGAAAAGAACCGGGGGGTGGTGCTTCTTTTCGCGCCCTTCGCCCGACCGTGCAGAGACGACCGCCTCAACCATCTCGTCCAAGCTCATGCCGACGGTGAATGCTTCGAGGCCCAGCTCTTGCCCGATGGCGTTTTCGATCGCCATCACGCAGTGCAGCAGCTGCAGCGAATCTCCTCCAGCATCATCCCAGTTTCCCGTGGCAGTGCCTGTGTTGAGAACCTGCGTCCACGCGTGCTGCACTATTTGACGTGTGTCCTTTGCTCCTCCGGCGGGCGGAGCATCGAGAGTGGACGACCGGGCGACTCGCGCCCTCCTTCCGTGCGAACGATCTATCTCGGCCAGTGTTGCCAAATCGACCTTACCTCCCGACAGGCGTGGGATTGCGTCAACGGGGTGCAATCGCAAGGGACGCAATGGTGCCGGCAAGGTCATTCTGAGGAGCTGGCGAAGGTCGTCTGCAAAAGCGCCGCCTGCGAAGCGCTGGGGAACCGCGAAGGCGATGAGTTCCTGCGCGGCCGTTACCATCACCACGGCATCCGCCACCGAAGGCGCGCAACGCAAGACCCGTTCGAGTTCGGCGGGCTCGATGCGTCGACCATTGATCTTGATCTGGCGCCCTTTGCGGCCGACGATCCTCAAGATGCCATCATCGTCGAGCCGAACGAGGTCCCCGGTCGAAAAAAGCCGAGCCTCGGGATCGTCGGGGTCCGGCTGCGCGGGAACGACCACACCGTTCTCCCAATGACCAAGCAGGACATAGCGGCTTTTGATCAGAAGCTCTCCACTTTCGCCTGGCCCTACATTGCGCTCCGCTTCGTCGACGATAGCGAATGTCATACCAGGGAGCAGCCTGCCGACGGGAACCGACGCGTCTTGCTCGGGCCAGTCAGGCGGCAAGAACCATTGCGAACCGATGGTTTCAGTCGATGAGTAGCCGATCTGGATCAGACACTGGTCCGAAACGGCTTTGCGCAGCAAAGCGATGTCCATCCATGACACTTTCTCCCCACCGATCCGGGCCACTCTGAGCGGCCAGGAAGCGTCGGCGGGCGCCTCAGCCAGGAGGGCTCGAAGCAGTGCCGGCACAAGATAGGCGATCGTCACACCTTCGGACTGCAATCGAGCGCGCGTAGCGCGCAGGCCGACAGCCTCCACCTCGAGAAGATGCAACGTGGCGCCCGTCAGCAGCGCCGCAAAGATCTCCCGGCAACCGGCGATCGTGGCTGGCCCGGTCAGCGGCAGGAAAACGTCATCCGCGCTGATATGGCACGCATCGACATATTGCCGGACCCGCCATAGCAGGCTGCGTTGGCTGTTGACGATTCCCTTGGGGCGCCCGGTGCTGCCCGAAGTGTAAAGCACCAATGCGGGCGCATCGACCGAAACCATAGGGGGCTTATGCTGCTGTTCTGGGTGTTGATCGTTGGACGCCACGGCGGCCGCAATTTCGATCCAGACGATCTCTTGGGCCAATTCGACCGGGCGAACATTTTCGGCGCCTATAATCGCGCCGAGCCCCGCGGCACTGACTATATCGAAAATGCGAGAGGCGGGATCTCTTGTGTTGAGCGGGACCGAAGGCCGTCCCGCCGCCATGGTCGCCAACATCGCCACAGGATACCAAGCGGAGTTTGCTTGCAGGATGCCGATGGCCTGCCCTTCGGGGACGACGGCAGCGATATGAGTTGCCAGCGTCTCGACCGCCCGGAAAAGCTCAGAAAAAGTCAGGCGGTTCGCGCCGTCGCTGATTGCGAGCTTGTCAGGATACCGCCTGGCGACATCTCCAAGGTGGTCGAAGATTGGAGTGTCCGCAAATTTGGCACCCATCTGTCGGTAACGGCGCCAGACTGGCCCCCCTTGGTCAAGATCATATTCGGGAACGACTGACCACTTTCGGGTGGGTCGCAGATCCACCTGTAGGTTTTGATTTGCCACTTCCGAATGCAAACACACTGAGGACATTCAGGGCCCCGCCAAGCTGACGGTCGAACATCGCTCGCCGCGGAGATCTTTTCATCAATCATTCGGATGATGCCTCGATCTTGCCTAGCCAGCGCTTCCCGAGCGTCCTGTCAGAAGTTTTGCCATCTGTGTCCAGCACCGGTCGTTTTTCCTTGCAAGCTCCGTCGAGCGCAAGACGGCTTGCCCAGGCGAACGGAGCGATCGGCATCTCCGCTAGAATCCGGGCTCGGTGCCCAGATTCACTGACTGGAACAATCATTCAAATGAACGTTGGTGTGATCTGAAATCCGGCTAAGCTTGATCCGTAGGGGAATGACTGCTCGTTCGGAGACGCTTGAGCATATGATCATCGAGTTGTTTGGGCCGCCTGGCGCGGGTAAAACCACGCTGCTTCGCGGCCTCTGCCAAGGGCTGGCGAGACACGGCATCAATGTGAAGACAGTAAATGGGTATCGCCTGATTGAACCTGGATCGGCTCAGGATGACGCTCCGGAAATCCGCCATGGCATAGGAAGAATTGGCAAAAAGATTGCCACATCCGGTCCTATCTTGCTGTCGACCTTGCCAAAGGACAGTGTCGCGGCCCGGCTTCTGGCATCGATCCCTCTTCGAAGCCGCGTGTGGTCATGGCGAATGAAGGTCGACATCGCCCAACTGTGCCAGTCCTGGCGCCAAGCGCGGGAGTCGCCCGGTTGCTTCATCTTCGAAGAGGGCATGATTCAGGCTTTGTGTGCGCTGGGTGTGCTGGCTAGAACTCCAAGCCTCGACGCGGTCCGCGAGTGCCTGGCGTTCCTGCCGCGGCCGGATCTCGTTGTGCAACTCGACGCGCCCCAGGAAACGTTACGCCGCCGTCTTGTGGATAGGCATGCGCAGCAACCGCTCCTCGAGGTTATGCTGTTCGAACTTGGCGTGGACAAAGGATTAAGGCAGGCCGAAATCTCAAGAGAGGTCGGCGAGTGCCTGCGCCAGGACCGATGGCCGTTGATACAAGTCAATGGTGCTGAACCTCACGACGTGGACGGGGTCGTCGCGCGCGTTCTGGGAGAGCATGTTGGTCATGCTGCCTAGGCTGGCCCATGACCTATGATCCATGACACATTTATGCATTTGGCGCCAAGCCGGGCAGCATCTGCCGCCAAGCGCGCAATCATGTCGAATCGTGCTGATCGAGCACTTCGAGCATGGTCGTCAACATGCTTCCGACTTCCTCAGAGATTTCCTCGGGGCGGATTCCCGCTCTGATGGCATCCGCCGTTGCTTGGTCCGCAAGTTTCGCCGCAAGAGCCGGATCGGCCTTGGTGTAGAGTGGGATCTTATCCTCTACCCATTTCTGCAGGAATTCGATGCCGCGCGCGCTCATACCAAGTACAAGCTCGGCGGGGCTTCTTGGTTCCGTCAGCCATATTCAAGAACGTCAGACCATCTTGCTCAGGCTGACGTCCCACGGTCACGTCACGATGAACGAGGACGCCGTCAGAGCCAGATGTGGCGATAGAGTGGCAAATTGGATCTGATGTGCGCCGCCCGAGCCGTCGCTGTCAAAGGAAAGCGCGCCGGTCGTGCTGTTATAGACGATGTGATCGCCGCTGTCGTGCGCGGCCCTGCCGGCGTAAAACGCCGAAGAGGGAAGGGCGCCTGTATGCAGGCCGGCAAACACGGTGTGGTCGAGTTGGATCTTGTCGTGGCCCACTTTGAAATCGGTGACCTTGTCGATATTGCCGACCTTGAGAGCCGAATCGAAGACAAAGACGTCGTTGCCGCCATGTCCGGTCAGAACGTCTCTCCCGCCACCGCCGTTGATAGTGTTGCTCCCGGAATTGCCATCGATGGTTTGGGCGAATTCGTTTCCCGTGAGCTTGATGGCGGCAGTTCCCAATTTGCTGGTGGTCGCAAGATGCTCGACCTGCGAGCCGGCCGACAGCGCGTAGCTCACCGATGCCAGCACGCTGTCGTTGCCGCTGTGCCGCAGTTCCACCACCTTGTCGCCGGCGTTGTTGACATAGTAGGTGTCGTTGTAGCCGCGGCCCATCATCGTGTCCGCGCCAGCGGTGCCGCGAAGCACATCCGCGCTACCCGTGCCGTAGAAAATGTGATCGCCGGTGCTGGTCGGAGGGACACTTGTGGGCGGAGGCGCTGTGCTGGTAGGCGGCGGCGTCGGTTCGCTGGCCGAAGGACCGCTTGCGGTGCTCTGGTTGTGTTGAAGGAACAGAGCCTGCAGCGTCGGCGAGCTCTCAAGCGCCGTGTCGCCCTGTTGAGAACCCCAAGCATAGGCATAGTCGAAGGCCGGCGAAGGCGCTACCTTGGCCCAGTGGTCCAACATGGTCTTTTCCTGAGCAACGCTGGGCAGGACATAGCGACCGCCCGTGTCGGTCGTCCAGTCGCCGCCGCCGAAGGTCTGATACACGGGAACGACCTGACTGAGCGGGATGCCCGAGGCGACGGCCGCCGCCACAGTCCTGTCGATCATGTTGTAATCAATCGTGCTTGTTCCGGTCCGTACCGGGTAGGGATCCAAGCCGTAATAGTCGATATGCGTGTTGGCAGGATTGAAGGTGTTTGAAAAGTCGGGGTTAGCGGAAGACCCCATGTTCATCATTGTTATGAAGGTCTTGGCGCCGGGCAGGTGGCTGTGGATCCAGTCTGACTCCGCCTTCAGATCAGCGGCGGTGGCATAAGTTCCCCATTTGCCGGTCGGGTCCGGCTCATCGACGAGGAAGAAGCCAAACACTTTCGGATTGCCGATGAAGGGCGTGACCTTCTGGATAAAGGAGGAGGTTGCACCATCGGCTTCATTGAGCCACACCAGGCCTTTCTGGCCGGCCGGCAAGGCGTTGAGCTGGTCCAAGGAAGATACATCAACAAGATTGAATCCGGCTTTCGCGACCTCGGAGGCCGACCCGCCCGAGGCGTAATGGAGTGTTGTCATTGACATACCCTTCGTCCGATTCGGTAGGCGCCCCACACCTGCCTAGGGAAAGGATCCATTAGCGACAAATCAAATACCGGCGTCCCTTGATAGAATCTTTGATCATCGTCCGGAAAACACAACAGCCTCGATGCTACGCTTGCGTCAGAGGTTTGTAGATGATCCAAGTATGTCGGGCGCTCAAGCCTGCAACGAAAGCGTTGCAGCGAAGTCTGCCGGAGCGCCTGCGCATTTGCAGTGGCGGCAATCGGCCAATGCGCGCTTCGGTTGCGCGAGCCACCGCCCAAATGCGCGCTTCCGCAGGATTTATTCGAGCTCAGACCGCAAAAGAATCGCGTCCTGGCGAAGCCCTCCCATTGCAGCCGCTCAATGCTCCTCGTGAGCAAAGCCTCGGCGCCAAATGTCCGCAAGGTCATGCGAGGCGCTCGCCGCTGGCAATTGCGGAGAGGCACTGAACTGGATCCCGCCGGGTTCAACCGAAAGGCGGGCGTGCGGGTCCGAATGACGGGGAGCATGGCAACGCGGTCGCCCATCCGCAGGAAGAGGCGGCTGGTGGTCCGACCGTATCCAAAGACCGGGTGAAAGCCTGTTCCAGACGAAGCGGTCGGGAGAACTGCCGGTGCGAGTCATCACACCATCTGGGTGCGATGTTGATCCGGCGTGAGAAGGCGGGCAGAGAACGCGAGCGCGCGGACCCCGTCGAACACAGCCCTCTTTTTCTAAATATCCGGCCCGCCGTGTCGTACGCGAACGTGTCGTCGTTGCACCGTCAGACCGGATGATCCAACGCACTGACCGAGGCGACAGCGATTGTGGCTGCATTGCCGCATCGTTGATCAGCTTGCTTCATGCAAACAGACGAGGACAGCACGAAAGCCTGCTCCTAGCGTGGGACTGGCTGTTGTGTGTTCAGGGGCGATGAAACCGGCCATGGAAACCGCGGATAGGGTCAGCTGTTTTACGAGATTGGGATCGCATCCAGGAGCGACAGGATGAGTCCGCATCTGGTTTGCGTTGGCGGCGAGGATCATAGACTAAGAATCCCGTTTCTTTTGGCGCTTCGCGAAAGGGGTTTTCAAGTCACTGCCGTTTCGAGTGATCTCGGAGCCGCCTTTTCACCCCATGGCATTGCCCATCGCCGATTCGGGTTCGACCGCTTTGGCAGCGGCGGTGCAGAATGGGGTGCTGTCGGCGCGATCCGTGAACTGATGTCCGAACTGCGTCCGGACATCATTCAAAGTTTCGACACCAAGCCCAATCTCCTAACTCCACTGGCGGTGCGCGGGCACGTTCCCGTCGTTCGCACCATCAACGGGCTTGGTTGGACATTCTCGTCGCGGGAGCCGCGGGCCCTGGCATTGCGTCCTTTCTTTTGCGGCCTTCAGGGGGTGGCGTCTCGTTGGACAGCCATGACCGTCTTCCAGAATAGTGATGATCAGGCCTTCTTCGAGCGCTATCGGCTGGTGGCTCGCGGCAAAGGGCGACTGATCCGGAGTTCTGGCATCGACCCCGATGCATTCTCGATGGCAAGGTATCGTGGTCCTTCGGCTGCCACGATGCGCGAGGAACTTGGCCTACAATCGGCCCAGGTCATAATATTTGTCGGTCGGCTCACGCGGCAGAAGGGGATTCCAACCCTCATCGAGGCGGTTCCTCGCGTTATCCGCGAGAGGCCCAACGCGCGTTTCGTACTTGTCGGCCCGCAAGACTCCGAAGGTCCGTTTGCCGTCAGCAGAGCCGATATCGAGCGCCATGTTCCCCACGTTGTCGCATTGGGGCCAAGGCGCGACATTCCAGCCCTCCTTGGCATGGCGGATATCTTTGCGTTTCCGACGCAATATCGCGAGGGAATTCCGCGTGTCCTGCTGGAGGCGGGATTGTCCGGATTGCCGATCGTCGCCTCGAATATGCCGGGCTGCAACGATGTGGTTGAGGATGGCTGGAACGGCTATCTCGTGGCGCCGCGCGATGCGGATGGCTTGGCCTCCCGGATAGTCGATCTTCTTTCCGACCCCGCCCGTGGCAAGACGATGGGCAGCCGTTCCGTCGGATTCGTGCGGGAGCGGTTCTCGCTGTCGTGGGTGATCGACCAGTATTGCGACCTGTATAAGACAATACTGGGTGGCAGATATCGCAGCAGGCTTGTTCAAGCTGCGCAGGCGAATCCGAGGGAAGAGGCGGTGCCAAGCCCCCATCGACTGGGTGAGGCGCGGCAATGATGCGTGATGCGCTTCTGGCCTTCGGCGTCGCGATGTCCTACGCGGCGCAACTCAGCATCCCAGGGCTGCCCTTCGGCTACAGCGAACTGTGCCTCACGCTCTGGATAATGCTGTCGATGACGCGAATCCTTGCTGGCGGCCAACTGGAGGTTACGCCGGCCCTGGCCAAGCTTGGGCTTTTCTGGCTGATCCTGGCGCTTGCCATGGGCGTGGGTTACATCATCGGTTTTCTGACAACCACGTTGTTCCTGGATCCGTTGTTGCACGACACGCTGGCCTATGTGCTGTTGGCGTGCGTCACCTGTCTGGCCGCTGCGGAGCCCAACGCGTCTTTCCGTTTGCGTCGTATCGCCTGGTGGATGGTTGCTATCGCGAATGCGGGCTTCATCATTCAGGTAGGGCTTGGCTTCGGCTGGCTCCATCAGGCTGGGGTCGAGCCCTGGTACTGGGACCGCTTCTGCGGATGGTCCGACAATCCGAACCAGCTTGCGCTCTACTGCGCCCTGCTCGGTCCACTGGCCTTGCATCTTGCCACAACCACCAGCAATAAATGGGGAAGATGCCTTGCCCTATGCAGCCTCATATTCACCGTTTACGTCGGAAGGCTGACAAAAAGCGATACCTACCTTTATACCACGGTCCTGGCTTGTCTGATCCTTCTCGGGCTGCGGGTCCGGGCCTGGCTGACGAGCGACGGCAATAAGGCGAGCCTTTCAAGGCAGCTTGCCGTCTTGATGGCCGTTGGCTTCCTGCCGCTGGCCCTGTCTATAGCGCCCTATGCCCTCAGCGAGGCCTCCAGCGCCGAAGACTTCGCCAAGAGCCTGACCAAAGACAAGGGCGGGGAAGCGACTGCCCAAACCGCGGCGCTTCGCCTCTACCTCTGGAATGCAGCCTTGGAGAAGGGGGCACGATCGGGATCGCTTGGACTGGGTCCGGGCCCGCACCTAGATAGTCCGCCCGTGGTCAATCAACAGTTTTTGCCGCGGCCCTTCGAGGCGCACAGCACCATCCTGGATCTCTACACTCAGGGCGGCCTGATTTCGGTTCTAGCCCTGATGTGGATCTTCGGCTCGGCTGCGTTGTCCGCCTGGCGGGCGAAGCTGGACGCTCTGGTGGCGCTCGTGGCATCGATCGCCGTTTTCAGTGCTCCGCATTTGGTCATCCGCCATCCGATCGTGTGGTTCTGTCTGACCCTCTGCCTTGCCGCTGGGACGCCGGAAGCGATCCCTGCGATTGTTCGCCAGAGGAGATGCTAGAATGTGTGGGATCGCCGGAATTTTGTTGGCGCCCGATGCAGCCAACGCAAGTGCGCTCAGGGCCATCGGACCGATGGCGACGGCGCTTCGTCATCGCGGACCTGACGGTGAGGCCTTCTGGGTGAGCCGTGAAGGGGGGGTAGCCTTCGGCCACCGGCGACTGGCCATCGTCGACCTGTCCGAAGCGGGTCGCCAGCCAATGCTCTCCGCGAGCGGTCGGTATGTCATCACCTTCAATGGCGAGATATACAATTTTCGCGATCTGCGCCGTGAACTGGAAGGGGCGGGCCATCATTTCCGCGGCGCCAGCGACACGGAGGTCATGCTGTGCGCGATCGAAAGCTGGGGCCTTGATGCAGCCCTCGCGCGCTTCGCTGGCATGTTTGCTTTTGGGCTGTGGGACCTGAAGAACCGAACGCTTCAGCTTGCCCGCGACCGAATGGGGAAGAAGCCACTCTATGTCGCCCTGACACGTGATGCGCTCGTCTTCGCCTCGGAGTTGAAGGCGATCACTCGCTTCCCAGGATTCACCCCGGAACTCGATGTCGATGCGGCGACGACAATGGTTTCCAAAGGCTGGGTGCCGGATGACCGTTGCATTTGGCAAGGCGTGTTCAAGCTGCCACCTGGATCAGTCCTGTCGGTCACTGCGGCGCAATTCGCCAACGCCCGAGGCACCGGTTCGCTCGCGCATCGCATTCACCCTTGGTGGTCGCTGGCCGATGTCGCCTGCAAGGGACAGCGCGATCCGATAGCTGCCAGCGACGAGGACCTCGCAACCGAGCTCGACAGCCTGCTCCGCCTGGCCGTCAAGGAACGAATGATTGCAGATGTGCCGCTGGGCGCCTTTCTGTCGGGCGGGATCGACAGCTCGACTGTCGTCGCCCTGATGCAGGCACAGTCCCGAAACCCCGTTCGGACGTTCACCATAGCGTTCGGGGAAGGTGGGTTTGATGAAGCTCCCCATGCGGCCGCGGTTGCTCGGCATTTGGGCACCGATCATACGGAACTTCATCTCTCGCCGGCTGCCGCGCTTGAGGTCATTCCGGAGCTGCCCCGGATTTGGGACGAGCCGTTTGCCGATGAATTGCAGATACCGACGCTGCTGGTGTCGCGCCTCGCGCGGCAACACGTAACCGTGGCGCTTTCAGGCGATGGCGGCGACGAGTGCTTCGCAGGCTATTCTCGACACTTCCTGGCAACCCGCCTCACAAAGCAGCATGAGCTGCCATTGTCATTTCGCCGGCTGTTGGCATCGGGGGCTGGGTTGCTGGCCCAAGCCTCTCAGAAAGATATCTTCGGCAATCTGCCGCTTTCGGCGAATATGCGGCATGGCTTGCGCGGTGACCGCCTGGCTCGCCTTGCCCGCCTGCTCGCGGCGCGAGATGAGGACGAACTCTTTCTGCAACTGACAAAATCTTCAGCCAACGACCTTGTTCATCGCAAGCCGTCGACAGCACCTACCGACACCACAAAGCTCGACGGCCTGCTCTCGCGTCTCCTATTCGCCGACATGACAGGCTATCTACCGGGCGACATTTTGGTGAAGCTCGATCGAGCCACCATGGCCAACAGCCTTGAGGGGCGATGCCCGATCCTGGACCATCGCGTCGTTGAATTCGCCTGGCGGTTGCCAGCCCGTGCCAAAGTCCGAAACGGGAAGGGCAAATGGTTGCTTCGACGACTGCTTGATCGTTATGTACCACGCCGACTGGTCGACCGGCCCAAGCAAGGTTTCGACGTTCCGGTCGGGACTTGGTTGAAAGGGCCCTTGCGCGGCTGGGCAACCGATATCATTGCCACGATCGGCCGCTCCGGGGACGGGGTCATCGACCGTGAGAAGGTTGACGCATGCTGGCGCAATCATCTGCATGGAAGCCAAGATAATTTCCGCGACCTGTGGCCGGTGCTCATGTTTCAGGCGTGGCGCAACGAAGCCATGCGGCCATCGACGGTCGCCACGCACCCTTCTTACCATATCGAACTGACAGGGGATTGAGATGGAAGGTTCCATAGCCAACCGCGCCCGGCGTCCGCGCGCCAAGCAGATGGAAGTTGGGACACTTGAAACCAATCTGCGCTTGATGCGGCCGCCACGCGAGCCAACGCAATCGTCACCCTTCCACCAGCTCGTCATCATCCTGACGACGCGAAAATGGTTCTTGCTTGCCGTGGCCCTTCTGGGCGGCATCCTGGCCGGACTGGCAGGCTTCACCCGCCCGGTGCTGTTCGAGGCAACGACCCAGGTCATTATCGACGCCCCGAGCAGCAGTGCTTCGGGCGGCGTGGCATCCGCCCAGGACTCGCTGGAATCGAACATCGATGATCATCTGACGATGCTCTCCTCGCAAGGCCACCTGCGTCGGGTCCTGGCAGCACTGCGCAAAGCCCAACCAGTCGACGGTAACGGAAAGACCGTCGTCAATGCCGTCCCGCCCGCGGCTGGCTCGTTCCTCATCGATCTCCTGAGCAGGGCCTGGAGACAGGATAACACGGTGGCGGAAAATCCGGACGCAGCGGACGCGCCCGAACTGAAGGCGCTACGCAACGGAATGAGGGTCGGACAAGAGCTGCGATCACGCGTCATCACCATCGGCTTCACCGATCCAAGTCCGGCGCGTGCGGCACTTGTCGCGAACACGTTTGCCCAGGTCTACATTCAAGATCTGGTACAAAAAAGCCGGGCATCGGATCAGGTTAATCTGGATTCGATAGTCGCCAGCCTTCCGCAAGTACAAAGGGATCTTGTCGAAGCGACAGATCGGCTGGAGACATACCGGCTCACGCATGGCGCCGTCGATCAGACTGCGGCCAACAACGCAGCCAGTGAGACAGCGGAACTCGGCCGGCAGATATTCCTATCGAAAGCCAGTCTTTCCGCGTCGGAAGCGCGCCTTCGCCGTATTGAGGACCTGCGCAAGGCGGGCGCCCCGGTCACGGCCATCGCTGAAGAAATCGGGTCGCCCGTGTTGACGGACCTGGTGACACGCCAGTCGGGTGCCGCCGCCGACGGCGATCTGCGCAACGCGATCGCCCGCGAAATGGAGCAAAGCGTTGCCCGAATCGCTGCCGAGGCAAATGTCTACCGGTCTCAGGCTACGGCTCTTGAAAGTCGCAAGGCGATGCTCGACGCGGCCGTGGCCGACACGGCGAGCCAACTTTCGGGGCTGCGTTCCCTTGAGCCTAGGGTAGCCATCGTGACGCAGCATTACAACGAACTCCTGAGCCGGCAGCAGGATCTGATACGTCGCATCGCCGCTCCTTCGCCAGGCGTAGCGGTCCTTTCGACCGCCTGGCCGCCGTCGACCCCCGTGACATTGTCGCCGATTTTCCTGATTCCCCCCGGCATGGTCGTCTTTGGTCTCATGGGGGCGGTCATTGTCCTGGTCCGCAACGGTTTCAACCAAACCTTGCGCAGTGAAGCCGAAGCCGAGGCCGAGCTTGGGGTCCCGTGCGTAGGACTGCTTCCCAGGGTTGCGGGACTTAATGCCAGAAAGCTGCGGCATCTGGTTCTGAGCCAGCAGAACTTGCCGTTCAGCCGCGCCGTGACTTCGCTGCTCGTCACTGCGGCGCCAACTCAGGGGAAGGGGCAGCCGCCGCATATCATTCTCGTGACGTCCAGCATCCAGGACGATGCCAAGACCGAGTTGGCATGGAGCCTGGCGCTGGCGGCAACGCGGCTGGGAGGAAGAGTGCTTTTCCTCGATCTCGATCGCAAGGATGTACGGCTCACGAACGGGTTTCGTGGTGAATTCAGCACCGACAAGGCCCGGAACTCCTTCGGCGACTATGTGAATGAACGTTGCGTGCTGAAGGATGCAATTACGAGGATGCCGGAAATCGGTATCGACCTCATGGCCGCTCCAGCACCTTCCGATGATCTCCTGACGCTTCTGTCCACCGTCGACAAATGCCAGTTCACCGAGGAGCTGCGTTCGGCCTACGACGTGGTCATCATGAACGGTCCCCTGGGCCTCGGGGGGCCTGAAACCAGGCTGCTTAAGCGCTGGGCCGATTCGGTGCTTTTTGCCGTTCGCTGGGCAAGGACGAGGCGCAGCATTGCCCGTGGTGCTCTGGATGCAATAGGGGCCGGCGGGTCCGCCACCGTTCCAGTAGGGAGTGTGCTCACCCGGGTGAACCTGAAGAGGCTAGCCGGCTCCAGGCTCGGAGACAACGCCGATCTTCTGTTGGAGAGGGTTTGAAGATGCGTGTGCGATCTTCAACAGAAGCTCCAGGGAGCGATCGCGCCCCTAAATCGAGCCAGCTACACGATGATCATTGAATTTTTCGGACCTCCAGGATCCGGCAAAACAACCTTCGCACATGCGCTTGCGCAGCAGCTGCGCGGGAAAGGCTATCACGCCAAGGTCGCTCTCAGCTACAAGCCAAGCACCAGGGCCGCCAAATATGACCTCGGAATCTTGCTATTCATATCACGGATCGTATCGGCGATATTTTCAACCTCCAGAATACTGCTTTTTTCGGCAGGGCGAGCCGATGATATTTCCAATTCCTTTGCAATGGTGAGGATGATACCGCCAAGAAACCGAATTTGGCGCGCGCGAATCTGGCGATACATCCTGCACCTTTCGCGTTGCTGGAAGTCTGCTGAGCAATCGCCCGAAATTATAATTTTCGATCAAGGATATGTTCAAGCGATTGGTTCGCTTGCGATGTTTAATGGGAGCACCAACCCCAGAGCGCTGGAAAAGGCGCTCAGCCTCGCACCGGCGGCCGATCTCACCGTCAGGCTCTTGGTGCCAGCTGCGGTCGTGGAAAGTCGCCTTCGTCGGCGGATGGAGCTTGAGCCGCCGGCGGAACGGATTTTCGAGGCCGACCTGAACGTGAACATGCGCTCGTTCGCCGTTTTTGAAGCGATGCATGACCTCCTGACAACATCTGGCCGGGAAATCATCTCCGTCGAAAACACCGATGGTCCATCGACCTTTAAAAGTATTTGTCGGATTGAGAGACAAATACTTTCTGCATTGTCGCGCTTCGATAGGGCGGTCGGCGAAAAGCAAATTGAGTTGCCAGCTCATCGCGCAGATGTAACTGGTTCAGCAACCGCACCGCCGCGCAACAAGGACATGGGCTCGCGGCTCGCTTGGGCAAGCATATTCGCCTTGCTGATCTATATTGGTGGCGCTGGTTTGACCAGTCTTGCCCAGTTGGCAATTGCACGCCTTATCGGACCTCACAACTACGGCATCTATTCCTACGTTCAGGCTTGGACGTCAGTGCTCGCCTATCTGGCAACGCTTGGTTTTAATGTATCATTGTTGCGTTTCCTCCCGGCCTATAGGGCCAGTGGCAGGCTTGATCTGGCCCGCGGCGTGATAAGATTTGCGCTGCAGAGATCGCTGATAGCGGCAACCTTGTTCGGGATGATCGGCGCTGCGTCCGTCCTGTTCCTTTCAGATCCAACGGAAAGAGGGCTTGAGACAAGCATCGTGCTCGGCATGATGGCTGTGCCCTTGGTTACGGCCTATGCTCTCGGAGCCACGCTTGTGCGTGCTTTCGGCGGCGTTGTCTCGGCGTTGTTGCCGGAGCGCATCATGCGAGACGGGCTCCTGCTCGTGTTGGTAGCGCTCCTGGCATTGTCGGGATTTCGAACAGTGGATGCGCCCTCGGTGACGCTGGCGGTGCTTGTGAGTTCCGCTTTCACAGCGGCGCTGGTGTTCATCATCGCTAGGAGGTTTGAACCACCCGGCCTGGGACACGCCAAGCCAAGTTATGCCTCGAGGGAATGGTGGCTTGCCGTCCCCCCGCTCATGCTCATCACTGGGCTCGATGTTTTCGTCAGTCGGGCAGGAGTCCTGGTTTTGGGCTGGACAAGCCATATTGCTGAAGCGGGTATTTTCGCGCTGGCCTTGAATGTCGCGATGCTCGTGGGCCTGTCCCGTATCGCCGTGGCAACCATGTTTTCGCCAACAGCAGCCGATCTCTACGTCAGAGGCGATCGCAGAGGCCTACAACAGCTGTTCGCGCGCGCAACCCTGCTTTCTGCTGGCGGTGCCATCCTGGTGGCCGTCCCAATGATGGTGATAGTCGAGCCGTTCTTGAGCTATTTCGGTGAGGGTTATAGCGCGGGAGCGCCGATCGCACGGGTTCTGATTTTGGGATATGTCTTTGTCGCGCTGTGCGGGCCCCAACAGAATCTCCTGACCATGACTGGAAATGAATGGGCTGCGGCAACGACGATGGTAGCGGGTGCTGTGGCCAATATAATTGCCTGTGCAGCCGGAGTTGCGGTGTACGGCCTGCTTGGCGCTGCGGTGGGTGTGGCACTTGCACTGAGCATCTGGAGCATTGCCATGGCCGTTTATATCCGCAAGCGACTGAAAATCATGCCAGGCTTGGTTTTTGCCTTGCTGTCGATGAGGCCGAGCGCGGTCGATGCCCGTCAATGGCATTGGTTCTTGAGGGCGAGCAAATGAGACCACTGTTTTCGCTACGGTGATCGCCGTCGTTCGGGCAGGAAGTCACGAAGCCCGGATCGCACAAAGGCCATAGGGCTGCGCAGACGCTTCGGCGTATACCTGTTCCGGACACCCGCTCCCCGCGGGCAGCTGATACTTTGCGAGCGGTGTCCGTCATTTGAAGGATGCATCAGTTTCGGAGGTGCACCACGGTGTGCTCACAATCTGCGGAGCATCCATGGAACAAGCCCGAATGGCGAGCGCCTCGGCGCCTGCAGTGCGCCGTCGCTCGGAGAGATCGACGCCTGTCGAGCGCAGCCAACGCGAAACCCTCACCCAGGTCCAGGTCCTGCGCGCCCTCGCGGCTAGTTCGGTCGCGCTGCGACACGCCCAGCATGATGCGGCCACCCTGGAATTACAGGCCGGCCGCACCTTTCAGAGCTGGAATCCGATACCATGGAGCGCTGGAGTCGATATTTTCTTCGTGATTTCCGGCCTTATCATGGTGCATACGTCGCGACAGCTGTTCGCAAAGCCCGGGGGCGCGCGTCTCTTCATTTCCCGCCGGATCGCGCGAATTGTCCCGCTATATTGGGCGCTCACCTCGCTCTACATTGCGGTAGCGGTGGCCGCCCCAAATCTTCTCAACCAGAGCTACGTCGATTTCAGGTTTGTAGTCGAATCCTACTTATTCGTTCCGGCCAGTCGCCCTGACGGCGTCGTTCAGCCGGTCTACGAGTTGGGTTGGACGCTCAATTATGAGATGCTCTTTTACGTGTTGTTCACGGCGACGATCGTGCTGCCCATGCGGTGGGCAGTTACGGTCCTGCTCACGATCCTGGTTGGGATGGTGCTCTCGGGCGCTCTTGCGGCTCCTTTGCCTGAGCCCTGGGGTTTCTGGACCAATCCGATCATCCTCGAATTCGCTTTCGGCGCGATGATCGGGGTCATGTGCGCCTCGGGCCTGCGGCCTTCCGGCCCAATCAGGGCCTGTGTCGCCGCAACGGGACTGGGTGCCCTGATGCTTGCGGCGGCGTTTCCTGATATCTCGGCCGGCTTTGGTCGCTCTGTCGTGTATGGCATTCCGGCGTCTCTAATTGTCTGGAGTGCTGCCTTGGCACCGCCGGGTAAACTGAGGCATGACAGCCTGGCGGCGAGGTGGGCCGCTGGCGTTGGCGATGCGTCATACGCTCTTTACCTCATGCATCCATTCGTGATCCGCGCCATGCGCATATTGTTCTGGCGTACAGGCTTGATCTTTGTGCTCGGCCCGTGGGCCTTCATCGGTTCCGCCTTGGCGATAACCCTGGGCGTGGCATTTATCACCCACCGTCTGTTCGAGAAGCCGCTCACCCGCTATGCGCGGCGCCTTTTGGGGGTCGGGCACGGCACAGGACGGCAGCTTGGGTCCCTTCCAGTGCCGGCCTATCCCAAGACAGATTGAAGGCGAGCCGCGACCCTGCCACACCAAGGAAACGGCGGCGTTGCGCTCACTATGCCGTGGCCGGAAGGCCAGCTGGTCGCACCTGTCCGACAGGGCGTGCATGGAATTCCCGATACCATTCCACGAAACGTTGCACGCCGTCCTCCAGTGTTGTCGCCGGTGCGAAGCCAACGGCGCGGCGGAGGTCCCTGACATCGGCGCGGGTTTCCAGGACGTCACCTGGTGGTAAGGGTACGTTGACCCGAAGGGCGCGGCGACCAAGGGCCGTCTCGATGAGCGCGATCAGATGGTTGATTTCTTCCGGCCGATCATTGCCGATATTGTACAGCCTATATGGCGCCGAACTGGTGGCAGGATCGGCAGCGCGGCCGTCCCAACCGGGATCCTGACACGGTGGTTTGGCGAGCACGCGAACAACCCCCTCTACGATGTCGTCGATATAGGTGAAATCCCGCCATACGCGCCCGGCATTGGCGACTTCGATCGTTCGGCCCTCGGCGATGGCATGGGTGAAAGTATAGACTGCCATGTCGGGCCTGCCCCAGGGACCATAGACGGTGAAGAAGCGCAGTCCGGTCACGGGCAAGCCGAACAGATGGCTGTAGGAATGCGCCATGCACTCGTTGGCGGCCTTGGTGGCGGCGTAGAAGCTCACCGGATGATTGGCACCATAATGCTCGGAAAAGGGTATGCGTCGATTGGCACCATATACGGAGCTCGACGAGGCATAAACGAGATGGCTGACGCCGGCGTGTCGGCAGCCCTCCAGAACGTTGAGAAACGCGACTATGTTTGACTCCACATAGGCATGCGGGTCCACGAGCGAATGACGTACCCCGGCCTGGGCGGCCAGATGCACGAAGTGCGATGGCTGGAATTCGCAGAACAGCGCTTTCACCAGCGACCGGTCCGCTAGGTCGAAGCGCATCGGCGTGAACCTCGGCTCGGCGCAGAGCCGTGTAAATCGCGCCTCCTTCAGCTTCAGGTCGTAGTAAGGCGTGAAGTTGTCGACGCCGATGACCTCAGCGCCGAGCCGCAAAAGGCGTGACGCAACATGAAATCCGATGAACCCAGCGGCGCCCGTGACGATGATCGGCCCCGTGTGCGTAAGCTTCGACGCAGCACCATCCTGCAGCCCGTGAACGATATCCGCCAGCTTGTTGACCTTCGAATCTGCTTCGGCCATGGCAAGTCACTCCCGTTTCCAGGTTCCGCGTTCCGCGCTATCTCGGCAGCGCTTGAACGATCGGAAATGGCGCCGCCGGCCTTGTGATCTACGCGACAGCGCGCTCAATGCGGGCCGCCGCTGTCCGAATCAAAGCGGATGCAGACAGCAGTCGATTTCTCATGGCAAAACCGAAATGCGCCCCAAAAGAGCCACTAGTTCCGCCTGACGCCTCGTGTCGGTCTTGGCGAACAGCGAGGCGAGCTGAGAGCGGATAGTCGTGCGACTGAGATGCCAGCTGCGGGCGATCTCCAGGGGCGCGTCGCCATGGGCCAGGCGTAGCGCCAACTGCGTTTCCGCGCTGGTCAAACCGAACATCCTTTGCAACGTGCGAGGGTTGGCCGCCGATTTGTTATCCCGGTCCAGCAATGCGACGACGGTTGTCCCGTCCGGTGTAACGACCCCCGTCTCGTTCATGGTCACCGGCCTATCGCCTCTGCTGTGGATCACTACCCATGAGAGTGAGCCCGGCTGGAGGTGGACCGGAACATTCGCGACCAGCCGCCTCAACCCGGCGGCAAGCTCGACGGCTGTATCAGTTGCTTCGCCCTGGCGTGCGAGGGTGTCCCGAGCGGCAGCGTTCCATTCTATTACTTTCTTGTCTCGGTCCAGGACGAGATAGCCGCAACCCATACGATCAAGCATGCCGGTGATGGATTCCAGGCTGCGTCGTCGAGATCCGCCGACCCTTGCGTCCGGTCGGTCCACAAGGCTTATCGGCCTTTCGTGGCGGGTATCGTTCAATACAATGTATTGCCTGCCTGCGAGCGCATCGTTTCGCGTTTCAATCAGTGTCATCGCTTCCACCCAACCCATTGCTACTGACGCAAATCAAATCTGATGAAGTTGCTGCTTCAACTTGAATTTCCACATACTGCGAGAAATCTGCGAATGGTTTTTCCGCAGCGTCTCTTGGATATACCTTTCTGAAGAGCGCTCCTGACACCATGATTTTATTCGCCGGCAAAGTCATGGCAATCGGGCATTGGGATTAGGTGCCACCCCTTCGGCCTAGTCTCGACGGACTAGACCGAAAGTTGTAGTCTTTGCGCATGGGTTCGGACCTGCGCTGGCTCAAATCGAATGTGTCGAGCACTACGTGGGCTCATCTAGCTTCGCTTTTGGTGTTTGCAGCATCGATAGCATTCGAGGCGATAACTACGGTATATGGCGGCCAGCCGTTGCCGCTTGTTGCGTTTATCCCCATAACCGTTGTCATCGTGTATCTTGAGGGCCGTTTTGTTGCCATCGCAGCAACGCTTCTGATGGCGGTCGCCGGCTTGTGGATGCGACACCTGTTGGACGGTCACCTCACTGGTGGAGACTGGACCGGGGCCGTCTTCCTTCTGGGTTCGGGTAGCCTGATCGCAGCTGTGTTCCACCGCCTGCGACAAGATCTGCATGGTGCGCTCAGGGTGGCAGAAGCGAGGCTCGGTGCCATCGACGCTGCCGCCTTGGGCTTTGCTAATACCAATCGCCATGGCGAACTGCTGCAGTCGAACAGACGGCTTTTGGAGATGACCGGCTACGCGCACAAGGAACTTGCCCAACTGGAGCTTGAGGAACTCATTTTCCCCGACGATCGAGGTACTGTGCGGAAACTTTTGCAAGATTTGGGCAATGGGACCGCGTCGGCGACGGATATCCGCGTTTTGCGCAAGGATGGCACGGCATTTTGGGCTCACCTGGCCCTGTCTTCGTCGCGGCCGGACGAGGCGGCAAATGAGAGCGTATTCGTGGTGGTTGACGATATTTCCGAGCGACAAGCGGCACGCGAGGCCCTTCGGGCTCAGAAGGAATGGCTCGATCTCGCCGTATCTGCCGGGCGCCTGGGCACATGGCAAATAGACATTGAGGATGGGACAGTCGCCGGCTCCGGCAAGTTCTGGGACATTCTTGGTCTGCCTCCGGCCCCAGTCCGCCGCTTGGAAGAACTCTCGGCGGTAATCCATCCCGTCGACTGGCCGAAGTTGTCCGCCTCGGCAAAGCCTTCATCGGCATTGAACTTTGACGTCGAGATTCGTGTCCGGCAAGTGGATGGTCACACACGCTGGATTGCATTGCGTGGACGGCAGGAAGAGCACGGCGACCGCAAAATGCGCATCGGAGTGGCGGCGGATCTGACCGAACGTCGACAAACAACTTTGCTTCGCGCCGCCGTAAAGAGACGCGAGCGCATAATGCGCGAAGAGCGCCATCGGTTCAGCAATGTGTTTCCAGTGATTAGAGCTCTGGTCAACATGATCGATATTCCCGACAATGATGTTGCCAAATACAAGGAGATGTTGATCGATTGGATTCGAACACTGGAGGCGACCCATCGCATCCTTTCTCGTCATGCCAACCTGTCAGGGATGCTCCATGAACTCGTGGACCGGGAATTGCAGCCCTTCAAGGAGACACGCGACATTACGATCAGTGGACCTTCCCTCACTGTGCCAAGCGGCGCCGCCGAGGGCTTGGCGATGATCCTTCACGAGTTGACGACAAACTCGGTGAAACATGGTGCGCTGGGTGACCCGAATGGCAAGGTCGAAGTTAAGTGGCGATTTGCATCCGAGGACGAAGGTGACGACCTCGTGTTCGATTGGGTGGAATCGGGCCGACGGAAGAGTTCAAAAGTCGTACGCCGCGGGTTCGGGTCACTGATAATCGGTGTGGACAGCACGCCGCTTGTCGGTCATTCCCCGAATATGGAAATAACCGAAGATGGCCTTCGATATTCGCTGCGTGTATCGCGCAAAGAAATTGAGGAATTTGGATTGCAATAGAGCCCCTCCAAGTCGAAGCCGAATTGGCCAATTAACCGATGGTGTGGGCCCTTTGCTGCGATTTCCTGCAAGCAAACTCGGGCCGGTTCGAGGGGCATGCGTCAACTCGCCTGTCTCGTCAGCCAGCTTTGGAGCAACACAGCTGCTTCGGTACGGTTTCTAACCCCAAGCTCACGCAGCACGGCTGCGGCATGGATTTTCGTTGTCGCCTCGGCAATGTCCAGATTGCGGGCAATCTCCTTATTCGAGTACCCCTCTGCCATCAGCTTGAGGACGTCCTTCTGTCTAGACGTCAGCCTAGCGACGTCGCCCGAGCCCTCGTGCCGGCGGCTGGCATTTTGAACCGGAGGTGGGGGGGCATGCGATCTCTGGTCGGCAGACGTTCGAGATAGGAGAGATGGCACATAGATCCGGCCAGCGAGGATTTCGTTTACAGCCAGCACGACTTCTTCGTCGCTCTGCGATTTGACGATATACCCGTGAAGTCCGATCGAAAGCGCGGTCAGTATCTCCGAGCGGGAATCATCCCCGGAAACGATCGCAAAGCGAGTGTCAGGATAGGCAGCCATAAAGTCGCTGAGCACTTCCTGATGGAACAGCCCAGGCATGTTCAGATCGAGGATCGCAAGATCGATGGACGCCTGCTCCTCTAAAAGATTGACCGCGGCATCGAAACACGAAGCTTCGAATATTTCGGCGCTTGGAATTCCAGCCATGAGTGCCAGCCGGAGACCACGCCGATATAAGCCGTGATCGTCGGCAATGACGATCCGAGCCATGCAACTACCCCAACGCGTTACTCGGTTCCCGACGAGAAAACCCGCTGGAACCTCCCATTCGCCTATGATCGACAATCCGTGGTGGTCCTAAAATGGCGGCCATCCACTGGTCAACGCATCACAGTGATGTCCGCAGCGTCCCATCCACGCACATCCAGAACGTCTAATATAATACTAAATTGCGAAGCTCATCCATAGATTTTTAACCCTGGCGTGCGGTGCCTGTCGGCAAAACGATGCCGGTTTCCCATCTCTGGGTCCAAAGCCAGCTGTTCAGGACCATCGTAATCATGTGACATCTGTTATGTCGCCACCCGCTGTCGCCGGACCTGTAGGCCGGTCCGGCCCTGGCGGATCGCAGCTTTCTTGAAAGCAACTGCTTTCGTTTTATCGGCGTCATGATCAGTGCCCAATCGCGCTTCTATCGGCTGTTGATCTCGTGGCCATCTAATACCTTGAACGTTTTGAATCCCTACCATTCGAATGCACGACGACAGCCGCCCCGGCTGTCACATACCTTTTCGCATATGATGTTCGGATTGCCGCCGAGGTTTGGCCGGATTTGAGGGTGTGCCCTGGCCGGACAATGGAACACCGATCCCGAACAAAGCCAACTGCAGATCAGGAGGATCGAATGAAAGCGGTGATTCAATGTGGTGGGATGGGTACGCGCCTTCGACCGTTTACATCGGTCCTGCCGAAACCATTAATGCCGATAGGGGCCAGGCCTGTTCTTGAGTTGCTTTTGAAGTGGCTGCGGCGCAACGGCATTGAAGAGGTATATATTACGACAGGGTATCTAGGACATTTGATCCGGAGCGTCTGCGGCGACGGATCGCAATGGAACTTGAAGATCAAATATACCCAGGAAATGGAGCCACTCGGCACCGTCGGACCTCTCTCTCTGATTAGGGATGAACTGAACGAAACATTTGTCGTTCTGAACGGCGATGTCCTCACAGATCTAAGCCTGAGCCGGTTTGTAGCCGCGCACCGCTTGCATAGGGATCCCGTTACGATCGCCACGGCATGCCGTCATATCAAGATGGACTTCGGCGTCATCGACGAGATCGACAATACCGTCCAGCTCTTCCGGGAAAAGCCGACGCTTTCCCATCTCGTCAGCATGGGGATTTACTGCATGAACCCAGATGTCCTGCGGTTCATTCCGTCCGGGATCCCATTTGGGTTCGATGACCTGATGCTGCAGATGATGCAGGGCGGCACGACCGTGCATGTTTACAAGCATGACGGTCTTTGGCTCGACATCGGTCGTGTCGATGACTTCCAGAATGCGCAGGCAATTGCCTGGGAAGATCAGTCGTCCTCAATCGAGGTCGCGGCTGCCGCCGCAGCCGCATGAAAGTCTGATGCAGAGGTCTAGCCACTAACAAGGCTTTCAGGAGGTCAAAATGCTCTTGGTGAGCGCCCCGATCCTAGGCGTGCCAGAGAAGGCAGCCCTGTCGCAGGTGATTGATAGCGGCTGGCTTACGATGGGGGACAGGGTACGAGAGTTCGAACAGGCCTTTGCCGGCATGCATGGCGCGCGAGATTGCGTTGCGGTTGGTTCCTGCACCGCAGCGCTCCATCTTCTCCTCCATGCTTTGGGCATCGGCCCTGGCGACGAAGTACTGGTTCCTTCGCTGACGTTCGTGGCGACGGCGAATGCGGTGCTGTATGTAGGGGCGACGCCGGTCTTCGTCGATATCGAGTCCGTCGACGTGCCGTTGATCTCGGTTGCGGAAGCCGAAGCGCGGTGCACGACGCGCACGAAAGCGGTCATTCTCGTTCACTTCGCCGGGTATCTCCCCGATCGGGAACAATGGCAGCGGTTCGCCCGGCTTCGCGGGCTGCATATCATCGAGGACGCTGCGCACGCGCCCGGGCTTAGGGAAGTCGGGACATTCGGCGCCGCGGCCGCGTTCAGCTTCTATGGCAACAAGAACATGACAACGGCCGAAGGGGGCGCCGTGATCGCACGTGACCCCGATCTGCTCGACAGGGTTCGCCTGGCCCGCGGGCACGGAATGACCACGGGGACGCATCAGCGGCTGAACAGTCGTACGCCGCAATATGATGTCACGATGCTCGGGTTCAACTACCGAATGGACGAGATGCGAGCGGCAATAGGGCTGGTTCAGTTGCAGAACCTGCAAGAGTGGAACGAAATCAGGCGTATCATAGCTGTCTTGTACCGACGCCTGATCGCGGACCGTTGCCCAGCCATTGTCATTCCATTTAGCGAACCCCGGACGTCGGCTTACCACATCATGCCGATCGTCCTGCCGCGCTACGCGAGCCGGCAGGATGTCATCGACGAGCTGCGGACACAGGGCATACAGACCACCATCCACTACCCGCCGGTGCACCAAATGACGTTCTACCGCGAGCGCTTTCCCGGCGTGAGTTTGCCCCGAACAGAGGATTTCGCTGAGCGAGAGCTCACAATTCCGCTGCACCCCCAGATCACTTCCGCCGCCGCCGAATCAGTCGTGGCTGCCCTGGCAGCCGCGCTCAAAACAGGCGCGCTCAAAGCAGGCGCCCAAAGAGGAACTGCTGCATGAATGCGTTAGACCCTGCCTTTCACCGGATGTTCGTTCCAAATCCTGATCACGGCTTTGCGAGACGCGCAATCGATCTTGCGGTGGCCGGCATCGCTACCGTCGCATTGGCGCCATTGATGCTGCTGATCGCCGGAGCGCTTCTGCTCGAGGGCGGTGGCTCGATCTTGTTCGCTCAGACCCGCATCGGGGCCGGCGGCCGAACCTTCCGCATGTACAAATTTCGCAAATTCGGTGTGAACTGCGGCTCTCAAGGCCTTGCGCTGACGGTCGTGGGCGATACACGCATGACCACCGTTGGCCGCTTTCTCGCAGCGACGAAGCTGGACGAACTACCGCAGCTGTGGAATGTCCTCAAAGGCGAAATGGCGATCGTCGGCCCACGGCCCGAGAGCCTGGCTTTCGCCGATTGTTTCCGGGGCGAGCTTAGGGCCGTGCTGCAATACAAGCCAGGCCTGCTGGGACCAGCCCAGGTCGTTTTTCGGCACGAAGCGCATTACTTCCCCCAATCCGTAGATCCGATCGTGTTCTACCGGGAAGTCATGTTCCCCGCCAAGGCAACACTGGACCTCTCATATTATCCGCGACGCACCATCGTCTCCGACCTCGCGTGGATGGTGCGGGGAGTGCTGGCAGTGGTCGGTTGGGTTCCGGTACCGCCGATCGACGTTTGAATATCCAAGGGAAGCGTTCCAAACAGCCAAGGGAATGCGCAGTGATGAGCTACAATGGAAAGAAAGTCCTGGTGACCGGCGCGGACGGATTCATCGGTTCGCATGTCACCGAGGCGCTTGTTCGCAACGGGGCAGATGTCACAGCCCTTGCCCTTTACAATTCCTTCGACAGCCATGGATGGCTAGACGATCTGCCGGACACCATCCGCAGCCAGTTGAGGCTCGTCCGTGGTGACGTCCGCGACAGTGCGTTCCTTAACCGGATCATGCGCGGCCAAGCCGCGGTTTTTCATCTGGCGGCGCTTATTGCGATTCCATATTCCTACGCCGCTGCCCAGTCCTATGTGGAAACCAACATCCTGGGCACGGTGAACGTCCTCGAAGCGGCGCGCCTATGGGAGACGGAGCGGGTGATCCATACCTCCACGAGCGAGGTCTATGGAACTGCCCAAACCATGCCGATCGGCGAAACACACCCCCTGCAGGGACAGTCACCATATTCGGCATCCAAAATCGGCGCTGACATGATGGCGGAGTCTTACGCCAGGTCGTTCGATGTCCCTGTGGTCATCATGCGACCCTTCAACACGTATGGCCCGCGCCAGAGTGAGCGCGCCATCGTGCCGACCATTATCCGGCAAGTCCTCGACCCGAAATGTCCTGCGATCATGGTCGGCGATACCAGCCCGATCCGCGACCTGACCTATGTCGAAGACACCGCGACAGCGTTCCTGACCGCAGGTCTCGCCCAGCTCGAGTTCGGCCACGCCTACAACGCTGGCAGCCAACGCGCTGCGACCGTCTCGGACGTATTGGCCATTGTTCTTGAGTTGACCGATTGCAAGAAGCCGGTCCGTCGTGATGAAAGGCGCCTGAGGCCGCAAAATTCCGAAGTTCGCGCCTTGCTCGCCGACTCCTCGCGCTTTGAACGCGAGACTGGATGGCGGACACAGACCAGCCTGCGCGATGGGCTGGAGCGAACAATCACGTGGTGGCGCGAGCGCCTTAGTGAAGGCCGGGTACGGCGCGAAGTGGGTTACATGACATGACCCTGGGCGGCCGTCATGCGTTGGCGCTGTTGCTGGCTGCCGGTGCCATATCTCCCAACATCTACGTTGCCGGTGGCCGTCAAAGCAAGGCAGCGGAGGCGGCGGCCACCGCGGTTGTGGACAACCTGCCGGGCCATGTGCCCGAAACAAGGGATCCTTGGTCTGGCATGGTTTTCGCACGGATCACCAGACCGGGCGTTCTCGGCGGGGCGGGTGTATGCGGGAAGAAGTACTGCACCCACCGTTACTCAAGCGCACAGGCTTGGAATGCCGACCAGAGCCTGCTCCTGATCGCCAATGGCTGCGGTGGCCTGTGCTTTCTCGACGGACAAACCTACTTGCCTTTGTTCCACCGCAACCGCGCGACCGAATGCGAATGGCATCCCACTGATCCCGAGTTGATGATCTGTGTCGGGGGCCGGCAGATTGCGACATGGGCCCCACGTACCGATCATGAGGACGTCGTGTTTGCCTCCGCAGCGTACTCCAACCTCAAATTTGGACCCAACAAAGGCAATCCGAGCCGCGACGGCAGCCGGATTGCGGTGCGTGCAACGAACAATGACGGCAGAGCGGTGGTCTTTGGCTACGATCTAAAGCTACGGCGGAAATTCCCCGATATCGATCTTGCCGAATTCCCGGGAACAACCGGCTCCTGCTCAATCTCACCACTCGGAATCAACATAGTGTGTTCCCAGCAATTACCGGACGGAATTGAAGCGAGTTTCGTCTTCTCCATAGACGGCATATTGCGCCAGAAGTGGATGGAGCACCATCGACCAGGCCATGGCGACATGACGGTCGATTCCGACGGAAGCGAAATCTATGTCGGGATCAGCAAATCGGATCCTGACAAATATCAGGTGATCAAGCGCCGCTTGGCTGATGGCAAGGCTACCTCGCTGATGAAATATGGCGAGGCCATGCATGCGTCACTCAGGTCGCTCGGCAGGCCCGGCTGGGTGTTTCTGAGTTATGGCGGCACGCCAGCCGAACTATCGCAGCACCCGGATTGGGCGCCTTACGCTCAGCAAGTCATTGCTCTGCGTCTAGACGGCAGTGGAGAGGTCCGCCGTGTCGCAGACACGCACAACGCGCCCTTCGACTACTGGAGCGAGACGCATGCCTCTCCCTCTCCGGACGGCTCCCAGGTGGTCTGGTCCAGCAACTGGGGCGTGCCCGGTGGCCCGGTATATGATTTCGTTAGTCGTGTTGAATGGCCTTTGAAGCCGGTGTTCGACCGGAAGGAGATTGTCGCAAATGACCTTCAGTAGACGATACGTTCTTGGCGCAGTCGTGATGATGTCGCTAACCTCGATGGCTTGCGCAGGCGAGGTCGAGCCCTATCAACTCTCACCTGGCGATACGGTCGAGATAGGAATAGCGCCGATCCCTGATCGGACGCAGCGCGCCGTAGTCCAGATGGATGGCAATATCGCCCTTCCGGAGGCTGGAATGATCATGGTCGCAGGCCTGACGGCGTCCCAACTGCAAAGGCGCATGCAAGAGGTCTTGCCAAGCAAGATTTTTCACGTGCGTCTGACTGATGGGCGGGAGCAGACAGTTACTGTCGAGCCCGACGATGTCACAGCGATCATAGCGGACTATCGCCCGATCTATGTAACGGGCGATGTGCTCACCCCGGGACAACAGGCCTACCGTCCGCTCATGACTGTACGGCAGGCGCTGGCCGTTTCCGGCGGCTTCAGTCTTTTGCGATCACGGGCAGGCCAGGCCGGGCCTGATCCGGTTGATCTCAAGCGCGATTACGAAATGCTCTGGGGAGATTACACGAAAGAATACCTTCACGCTGCCCGCATTCGCGCCGAGCTTCAGGGCCAGGCGGATTTCGACAAGAAGACACCACAGGGATCACCTCTTTCGCCGAGCGTTGTAGCCGCGATGGCACAGGCTGAAGCAGAGGCGCTGAAGGTTGCGCTGAGCGATTTCCGGCAGGAACAGGATTTTCTGGAGAAGGGCCGGACGGACGCTGCCGAGCAGATTGACGTTTTGCAGAAACGCGAACGAGTAGAGGGCGAGAGCGTGAAGGCGGATGAGCAAGATTTGGCGCGAGTGACGAAGGCATTCGATGCAGGCAATCTGACCAACACCCGGCTCGCGGATGTCAGGCGCGCGTTGCTTCTGTCTTCAAGCGGCGCGCTTCAAACCTCGGTCGAGCTGATGAGGGCGCGGCGCCAGCAGGAGGACTTTGTCAGACAGCACGAACGCAACGACAATCAAAGGAGGATTGGCTTGCTGACGGATCTGAAGGACACCAACGCCCGGCTGGCGGATGTCACCGCCAGGCTCCATGCCGCCAGCGAGAAGCTGCAGCCGACTGGAGCATCCACACAGCCATTGCCGATTGCCGGCGAAACGGTACGGGCCCAGGTGACCATCGTGCGCAAGATCGGCAATGAATGGCGCAAGCTGTTGGCTGACGAAGATGCCATTGTGCTGCCGGGGGATACTGTCGAAGCCAGATTCAGCAGTGAACTGCAAAGTGTGGCGGTCCAATAGGGCGTCAGCCGCAGTCCGTGCGGAGCTTACTGTTCTATCGGGGGGCGAACCCAACTGAACGGAGATCCAAGGTGAGGCGCATTTTCAACCAGGGAGCGACCCTGACACCCTCAACGAACGCGGATCAGATGACGCAGTCTGCAAGTTATGCTTCCCATATGCCGTCAGCGCGAATTGTGCGGTCCAGGTCGCGCGCCGGTGAGTCCGGAAATTGGCATGAATTTACGTCCAGCAAGGAGAGCAATGCGCAGGGCGGCTGGGTGTCGGACGGCTACAGGACCAGCCATTGCGCGCCCGGCTACGGCCTACATTACAACAAAACGCACAGTTCCGGCTATTATGGCGCGCTTTGGGGGAACATCGAAAAGCCCCTGATCCTCGACGTTCTTCGCCCCTTGAGCGGAGCGAGCCGAAACTGCCTCGATTTCGCATGCGGAACAGGTCGCATCGCCGAGGTAGCCGCCGGCCTCTTCAGCGAGGTGGTTGGCGCCGACGTTTCCAGAACTATGCTCGACAGCGCTCAAGTACCGCCCAATGTGAGTTTGCGTCACGTCGACGTTACAAGGGAGCAGTTGGGTATGACGTTCGATGTGGTAACCGCATTTCGTTTTTTCCTGAACGCAGAGGATGAACTGAAATGGCATGCACTGAAAGCGATCAATGAGCACCTGAAAGATGGCGGGCGGCTTGTGTGCAACGTTCACATGAATGCGACGTCGCCCGTCGGCCTGGCGTGCCGGCTGCTCAATCGAGTGTCTGGACGCACAATTCGCCACACGCTGAGCGCAGCGAGGTTCAAGGCCCTCCTGACTGCCTCGGGATTCACCGTCGAGCAGACGATACCGTACGGTTACCTGCCTCGGCCGGGAAACCTGTTGCCAGGGTTCTGTGAAATGATGATGCAGCCTGTCGAGAAGGCCTGCAGAAGGCTTTGCGTTCCTGGCCAGCTGGCGCAACACTTCCTGGTTGTTGCGAGGAAGCGCTAAATCCCGAGAAAGCCCCGAAAACGGCAGGCAGCGGTTTTCTTGGGGTGGCTCGCCCGGCATGAAACCCCGTCTAAATACGGTGGAACGGCAGTTTTCCCCCGATTTAATATGTGGGTTCCGGGTTTCTCGGGTCAGCGCCACGATTTTGCTACATTTTGACTAAAGTCCAATCATGTTAGTGGGGCGTAATATTAGAAGGCTAAGGGGATACGCTCCTGAACAGCAAGAGAATGTCCGTGCCCAGTGGGGCCAGTGAGCTTGCGCAACGATCTCTCACGGGAGGTCGAAACCCATGAACCCTGGTGGAAGGAGTTCGTCGGATCTGCGAGGCGCAATGCTTGGGACCGTGCCTGGCCTGGTAGGCGTCGGCGTCTTCTCGGCAGTCATAAACCTTCTCGCCCTGACCGGCTCGGTCTATATGCTGCAAATTTACGATCGCGTTTTACCTTCGCAGAGCGTTCCGACGCTTGTCGGGTTCACCATCGGAATGCTGGGTCTTTACGCTGTCTACGGGCTGCTGGATTTCGTGCGGCTGCGCCTGCTGGTTCGAGTGGGCAATCGTGTCCATAGGAATTTGAAGCAGAGGGTGTTCGGCCTCTCGCTGTCCTTGCCGCTCTTTGGCGGGCAGGATGCGAACCGGATACAGCCCCTCCGTGATCTCGATCAGCTACGCGGCTTCCTTTCCGGAATGGGGCCGACTGTCATCTTCGACGCGCCGTGGATTCCATTTTACCTGCTGATCATCTATTTCCTGCATCCCGCGCTCGGTGTGTTGTCCACAAGCGGTGCGATCATTGTCGTGCTGCTCACGGTCATGGCGGAAGTTCTTGGCCGCACATCGGTGACACGCGCGTCCGAGACGCTGGTGTCGCAGCGCAATCTCGCCGAATCCGGACGCCGCAACGCGGAGGTCGTACGCGCGATGGGCCTTTCCGCACGGCTTGCCCACCGCTGGGGCGAGATCAATAACGCATATCTGAGGCACCAAGAGAAGCTTTCCGACGTCGTCGGCGCCACCGGGGCACTCTCTAGGGCACTGCGTTTGGCCTTGCAGTCCTGCGTTCTCGGACTGGGTGCCTACCTGGTGATAGGAGGCGAAGCCTCGCCAGGCGTGATCATCGCATCCTCCATCTTGCTGGGCCGCTCATTGGCTCCTGTTGACGCCGCTATCGCGAACTGGCGAGGCTTCGCCGCGTTCCGGCAAAGCTATTCGCAACTGGCAACGGCCCTGGCCGCTTTTCCTGGCCGGGACGAACATATGGAACTTCCGCGCCCCCAAGCGGAGCTTGCGGTCGAGGACCTGACTATAGCGCCACCGGGCCAGCAAAAACCGACGGTAGCCAATGTCAGCTTCCGCCTGGCCGCAGGGACGGGAATGGCCGTTGTCGGCCCGAGCGGTTCTGGCAAAAGCACGCTTGTGCGCGCGCTGGTGGGCGTCTGGCAGCCACTTCGCGGCACGGTGAGGCTGGACGACGCCTCGCTTGACCAATGGGACCAAGAACGTCTTGGCGCACATATTGGCTACCTGCCCCAGGACGTCGAACTGTTTGATGGAACGGTTGCCGATAACATTTCGCGATTTGGCGGGAAGGGCGACGCCAAGGGCGTGCTTGCAGCTGCCAAGGCAGCGGGCGTCGACAAAATGATCCTGCGATTGCCGAACGGTTTTCAAACTCGCATGGGCGAGGGAGGAACAGCGTTGTCGGCTGGACAGCGGCAACTCGTAGGGCTTGCCAGGGCACTTTACGGCGATCCGTTTCTCGTCGTTCTGGACGAGCCGAATTCAAATCTGGACGTCGATGGCGATACCGCCTTGGCCGGCGCGATCCTGGCAGTGCGCAGACGTGGAGGCATCGTCATCGTAGTTGCGCACCGTCCTTCTGCCCTTACCAACATCGACAGGGTACTCGTAATGTCCAATGGGATGCTTCACGCCTTCGGCTCACGCGAGGAGGTCCTGGCCAACGTCATCCGCCCCTTTGCTGCGCCTGTTGAACGCCCGGCAGCGGCCGTCGCGATGCACAAAGGGGTGAGCGGTCATGCATGAGGGATATTTTTTTGTCTGAGGCGACGATGGCTCCATCGGCCCCGATCGGCAATGGGAGCCGGCGCAACGCGATGATTTCGGGCACGCGCGATGGAATCAGGGCCAACCTGATCCTGGGGGCGGCGGTCACGGTTACGTTGCTTGCCGGCGGCGGGCTCTGGCTCGGTCTGACCAAGATTGCTGGCGCGGTAATTGCGCCTGCGACCGTGGTGGTCGAGAGCAACATAAAGAAGGTGCAGCATCTGACGGGCGGCACGATAGGTGGCATCTTCGCGCAAGACGGGGATCATGTACGGGCCGGCGATGTGATGGCACGGTTGGACGACACACTGACACGGGCCAATCTGCAGATAATTAGCAAGGATCTTGATCGGGCAACGGTTCGGCTTGTGCGGCTGGAGGCAGAGCGGCAAGGCCTGTCGGAGATGCAGCTTCCGTTCAGCCTTCAAGCGCGAATGGGCGAGCCGGAACTGGCTGCCCTGGTGAACGGTGAGCGCACGCTGTTCGAAAGCCGCGCTACGGCCCTCAACGGGCAGAAGGCACAATTGCAAAGCCGCTCAAAGCAACTCGAACGCCAAGTTGAGGGCCTCAAGGCGCAACAGACCGCGGAAGAACAATCCGTGGTCCTGCTGGATGGCGATCTTGTCGATGTACAGGCGCTTTTTACAAAGAAACTGGTGTCCAAAGAGCGACTTAGCAACATCAGGCTGGATGCCACCCGGGCGCACGGAGAATCGGGGCGCCTCGCGGCGGCAGTTGCCGAGGCGCAGGCCCGGATCAGCGAGACCGAATTGCAAATTCTTCAGCTCGATGAACAAAGGCGTAGTGACGTGACGAGCGAACTTCGTGAAACGGAAGCCAAGCAAACCGAACTCAGCGAGCGCAAGGTTGTGGCACAGGACGAACTGGCCAAAACCACCATCCGCGCTCCGCAATCGGGAACGGTACAGGAATCTTCCATTCACACGATCGGCGGCGTGATTGCCGCGGGCGAGGTTCTCATGATGATCGTCCCTGACACCGGCAACCTTGTGGTCGACGCGCTGATTGCGCCGTCGCGCATAGATGACGTTCGTCCAGGTCAGCGGGTCTCGATCCGGTTTCCGGCTTTCGACGCCGGCACCACGCCTGCCTGCCAAGGGTCTGTCAAGCGCATCTCGGCGGACCTGATAAAAGATCAACAGCGCCAGCTTTCTTATTTCTCGGCGCGCATCAATGTCGAAGACAAGTCCACCTGTCTGACCGATGCCAAAGTGCTCAAACCCGGTATGCCAGCGGAGGTTCACATAAGTACGGACGAACACAGCGTCTGGTCTTATCTGCTGAAGCCGCTTACCGACCAGATGTCGAGGGCTTTCCGGCAATGACATGGCGGCTGTGAGCGGTCGACCGCGGGAACACGGCAGGCGTGCTTGCTGACATATTAGGGTAGGCGAC
Source organism: Mesorhizobium sp. P160219 (assembly GCF_057786095.1). NCBI lineage: Bacteria > Pseudomonadati > Pseudomonadota > Alphaproteobacteria > Hyphomicrobiales > Phyllobacteriaceae > Mesorhizobium > Mesorhizobium sp. P160219. The sequence goes on along the minus strand of NZ_JBYNWG010000001.1, from coordinate 5,693,718 downwards.
GTGATGCCGACAGGGGTGACGCCTGCGGCCGACGCGCGAGGCTCGTCTGGGACATTGTCCCGGCTACAAGGATACCCCAACAGGATTTTCCTGGCCGCCTCACCAAGTCCTGCCCCGACAACAGCGTTAGTGTCCTGTCATCTTTTGCGCAACAAACAGCGCATACCGTTCCACGATCATCAACATGGGCAATTGCCTCACGAGGAGAGGTTCTTTGCTTCCTACGACGCGGCGAGGGCCCTGCGGCGGACACGGCGTGCGGCATGCACCGTTCGGTCTGCAGTCACCGCTACATTTGCCACGTCAGACGTATGCGGCAAGGCGTTCGCGCTTCCATGCGACCTCTTGTAGGGCAGCAATTCCCTGACCCGAGCATTGACCGAGGCAATTTCGACCCGCAAGTCCTCGCATTCCTGCCGTCTCACATCGAGTTCAATCTGATCGGACGCCTGCTGCATGGACAGCTGTGCAAAATCTGCGGCGATCTTGGAAAGGTTCACCTTGTTGGTTTCGGCCTCCTCGGTGAGTGCGGCCAACCTTTCGTCGGTCACCTGTTTTTCCGCCAGGGCGTCGCTCCATTGTAGCTGGAGCCTGGCGATCTCGGCCGCGGCCTCGTTGTTTGCGATTGAGGCGAGTTCGAAGCGCGATTGGAGACTTTGAATTTCTGAGCGCAATCCTCGGTTCTCAGCCTGGCAGCGTTTAAGCTCGCCATCCATGTCCGCCTGCATAATCCTGGCTGCTTCGGTCACCTCCCATAGCTTCGCCTGCGCAACCTCGAGTGAGGTGTGCAACTTGATTGCCTCTTTTTCGCTCTTGCCGAGCGCACTCAGCATTTCGGAATTTCGCGCAGCTTCGTTGGCATGGATCGTGGAGAAGGCATCCAGCCTATGCCGTGCCTCTTCCTCCCGCTTCATGGCCTTTTCCAGGTCAATAGACAGGCTCACATTCTTTTCACGCAGCTGTTTGTTCTCTCGGGAGCGCCTGTCGGCCTCGACATTTGCGGCGGCAAGCATGTTCGTGAGGTCGCCAAATTCCGCTTCGTTCTTTGTGGTGGTGTTCGCCGCTTCGACCAGCTCCAGCCTTGCCGCGGCCAATGCGCCACGGAGCACTTTGCACTCCTGAACAAGGCTTGCCTGGCGCTGCTGCAATGTCTCGACCGTGCCCTGACGCTCACAGTACCGTCTGTTCAGGTCATTGAGTGTTTCCGACAAGCTCCTTTGATCTGCGATCAGATTTTGATTCGCCAACTCCAGTTCGTTGGCACGGAGAATGTCCGCGTGAAGGATGTGAAAAAACTCGAACGTCAGTTGACATGTGCTTGTAATTTCGGAGATTTTTGCGTTGATCTCCTCGAAATGGAGCTTGGCATCGTGGAACAAGCCGTTAAACGAGCTCACGGCAGCAATTCGGCTCTGCGTGTGTGAGGTCAGCCGATGTGCTGGTATCGGCGAGCTATCATCGTCGTCGCCGGCACCGCCCTCACTCCATACGCTGTCATCCTGTTCGTTGTTGTCGCCTGCCATGTTTGGCACGTCGGCGACATCCTCCAAATCGAGGCACTGGTCGACAGCGTTAGCCAAGTCAGCTTCGAGATCGTCGAACGACCTCTCCACATTGTCCTCGGCGCGTCTGATCAAATCCCTGAACTTCATGACTTCATCCCCTGCAGCCGCATGCCCGGAACCATTGAGGCACGAGGACTGAGATGCTTTTGTATCGAGAGCTCAACTCAGCGTCTTCGTTCAATCAAACGATGCCAGGGCGCCGGCGCCGCGAGGAGCCGAGAGCTGCGATTGGAAGGCCCTACATCGGTCTAGGTGCCTGCTGACTTATTCTTGAGGACTGCGCGGCTCCCCTTCTTGCCATCGTCTTGGCGTCAATGGTGTGTTGCCTGGGCACATTAACGCTCAGGTGCAGAAGCCCCGACGAACGGCCCGGCACAGCCTCTTGTGGGGCGCATCAGGCGGCCGGGCCTAACCGGCGGTTGAGTGTTTTGGTTTGCCGGCTGACTCACCATGCGACATTGGCGAGGCAAGCGCATCATTCGAACGAATTGGGGACCGGCCGCCTGGCCGCTCAATCACACTAAGCTTCCGTTGCCGGAGCTGGCGACGAGGTGCTTTGCCTCGAGCATTGGTATCTACATACGAAGCGGCAATACGCGCCGATGGAGCAGTGGTCCGACCCGTCAAACTATCGCTGCAAAATGCGCGGCGGAAGGCATCCGAGGATATTCTCCGTTCAGCGGTAGGAGATCGAACGCGGGCGATCTTGCTGAATTCCCCAAACAATCCCGGCGGATATGTATTCGGCAAGGAGGATCATTGCCACATTTGCCGAGCGGCACAATCTATGGATCATCAGCGATGAGGTTTACCGCAGCACAATATTCAACGGCGAGTTCCTCTCAACAGCATCTGCAGGCTAGGATGGACGCTTGGGCCGGTCTTGGCATCAGTTTGGAAAATCTTGCGCAATGCATGTTTTTCGGATCGCCGACCTGTATTCAGGATGCCGCAGCGGTGGCTCTCGATGAGGCGGTGACGAAGAGATGCGGTTTTCTCAAGCGAACTGCAGCGCTGCATCGTTGATTACGCACGTGGCGCTCCCCTCAAGATAGGTGGTTACCATTCTCGCGCTGCCGGTGAGCATTGGAGTCCGCACTGTGTTGGACGTGCGCTCATGCGTCGGGAAATTTCTTATAGACAGGGGAGGGTCTGTCAGGCTGGAAAATCACAAGCTGCCCCGCGAATGAGGAAGCAAAAAAGGTGCAAGACCAGATCGATTCTTCCGGGCAACTCGGTCCTCGCATCATCGCCGATCAGCGGCCGTACCGTCGAGAACCAAAATGCGCACGATCTCAGCCGGTCGGCTTCGACCAAAACATGCGGACTACCGGACGGGGACAGTCGGTGCCGCGTCCCGTCCTGTGGCCGGCGCTATGCTGACGCTCCTACGGTATCCCGTTCACCGCGGCAGGAGGGCGAATTTCCTCCGTCCTGCGCGGGACAACCGTCCACTGTTGCGGCCGCACGCAGGACTGCGGCTTATACGCCGTTCTTCCTTTGAGCGGCGTCCAGTTCGCAGGGCTAAATCACCATTGGTATGCAGACGAGCCTCTCGGCTCTGGACAGAGATCAATTGCGCTTTGCACCAGGGTTCCTGGATCGTAAGCTCCAAACACGCTGCAGTCGCCTGATATGGTCCACTACGTTGGCCGGCTCATACGGCTTCGCAAGGTGCGGGCCTTCCTGACAAAGGTCGCCCGCCGCGATCGCAGTTCGTTCTACTGCGGCAGAAAGCACTATTTTGACCTCGGGCTTGTTCTCGCGAACCCACTTCGACAGTTGGAACCCGTTCATGTTGCCCGGCAGGTCAACGTCACACAAGACGGTGTCCACACCGAACTCCGCATAGTTCAACGCTTGTTGCGCCTCACGTGCGAAATGGGCCTCAATCACCCTGTAGCCACAGTGGCGGAGATAGTCCGCGATGACGCATCGGGCGATGACGTCGCCGTCAACCACGAGGATCGTTTGGCTCTGTTGGTTCGGGGCTTCCATTGACGGAGAACGGTCAGCAACCGGCAGGGTTCCACGCATCATGACCTGCGCGGGATGCCGACCGAAGATCGCGGCGAGATCCTGCACGAAATGATCCCTGCCGGCGGGCGCATTCAATTCAGCGGAGCGATGCCGCACTGGTGACGCCGTTTGCCACCTGGTCGACGAGACGGGCTAGAAGGCATGGTCTCGAAGCTCGAGGGCAGTCCATATCGCAGCGGCAAACGAGCGCTTGGCGCAAGATCAAGTGCTTTGAGGAAAAGGAAATGCAAATCATCGGTGCACAGCGCGAGCGCGGCAAAGCTACCCAGGTGATCATGGCTGAAAAGGCCTCTACAAAGGCGGCGCACTCGTCAACTTCAATGCCGATGAGCGGCAAGCGCTTTGGGATCGTGTCCAGGGCAAGGTTGGCGGCCCCGGTCCCGAAGGGACATAAAAAGGAAAAGGCCGAGTGGCTGAAGCCCGGACTGGTTGGCTGGGTCGAGACCCTCAAAGGCGAAGAGAAGCTGCGGCACGCAAGGCTGCTGGATTTCCGGGAGGATGATGCAAATGGCCATGCCTAAGAAAGATCAGGAACGCGCCACCTACGCCTGGATGTACGGCGCCCAAGCGCGCAAGGATGGCAAGGAGCGTGAGGTGCCAGCTTACTGGCAGGAACATGCCGACGCGTGGCTGCAGGGCTTTGACGGTGTGGCGATGGACGGTTTTGGCAAGACCAAAACCGTCAACAACGAGATGGAGGCCGAGGTCGACGAAGCTGCCGTCGAGCGCCCCGACGAATAGCCATTTTGCCGTATGCCGTATGGTTGTTTTTAATTGGAGAAGGGTTTCGTTGGGCCTATAAAGATTGCGTTTACCATTGCCTTTTTAGGGAGAATGCGATGGTTGCAACGCCCATAGAAATCGCTCAAGCCGCTACTGCGACTACGGCCACCTTGCTGAAGTGGCAGAAGTCCATGGAGGAACGCGCCACGTTTCGCCAGAACATGGATCAATCGCGCAGGGCGATTCAAGCCTCACGCGATCTGCTGAAGCGCCTTCGCCAACGTCATCGCGACGACATGGCGGAAAGTTCGGAAATGCCAACCCGTCTACTGTGCCGATATCGCAACGCGCCGGCAGCTAGCGGGAGGCGACCAGAGCCGATGTGAAGGAGAAAGTTTCAGTGGGCTGTTCCTGGGGTGGGCAGGCAAGTTAAACTTTGTCAACGAGCGGCCTTTTTCGCGCTCGCGGAAGTGCCACGTGGCTTTCGACCAGGCGCACGTGCTCGGCGTCGACAGTCACCAATGGCCGGAGGCTGACGGTTACCTTGTCCCCGTCGATGCGTGTGACAGGGCCGATCAATTCCATATGCTGGCCAATTACAGCCTTCGAAGTCGAATCGACAACAGAATGCGGGAAGTCGTAGGAGGGGATCGTCACGCTTATGCGATCGGGCGTCACCCGGCTGCGCACAATCGCCGTGACTGCGACCTCGTCGCCAACTTTGATACTTCCCCGAGCCATGCCCAACACTTTGGAGCAGCCGGCACCGGCGTCAAGATGAGGGGGAGCTAATAAAACCCCTCCGCGCCGCGATTGTGACGCGGGGCGATCCGATCGCCGCCAGCGACTTAGCAGACCAATTGATGACAGCGGCCGAGAAGCCTGGCATCCCTGCCGACCAAATCAACGGCGAAATCGAAAGCGTTCCAACTGCTCTTAGAGGTGATGCGGCGCGAGAGTTGCGCGAGGAGAACCAGCCCGGAGGCTTCTCCGGGGCTGTGCCGGTCCTGTCCCGTTCCAGCGGATGAACTGCGCCTTCTGGCCGGTGACCGTCTCAATCGACTTCAACAGGGGTCCATGGGCCTCAGGTAGAGCTTGGCAGTGCTCCCTGTGGTACGCCAGGAGCGGCCCGGCGATGCTCTTGTGCAGCGCTTCGGCTGCCGCCAGGAAGCGCTCGATTTCAGCCCGGGAAAGCTGTTCGGAAGGTTTGTTCTGGCCATTGGCGCTCTCCATTGAGGGCGTCGCCGCAACGAGGACCATAATCCTACATGCCAGGCCGTCTGACAAGCGCCTCGCCGGCCTTACCTGAAGGAAGACGCAGGGCCACGGCGCCAAGCGGAGCCATCAGGAGCAACCCGCAAAGATGAGCAACGGCAGGCCCGGCGACCTCCTTTGGCACATGGGACAAACAAGAAGGGCGCCGAGCCTTACCGGCGCTGCTTTGTGAGGGAGACGACGCTGGATGATGAGAGTATGCGATCATGCTAATGTCTGCGAACCATGCGAATGAAGGAAAGCCGCGTGGCAGTGCCAATCAACGACGTTGAGACCAAGGTCGGCGGGTGCGATCAGGTTCGGACCATGATGACGGGCTGGTTGGCCTGCACATGGTGGTGGCTACCGCGCTACCGCCTTGCTTTGCGCCAGCCGACGGCCCATGCCTCTGCCTCGCTGCACAGCCAGCGCTCGCTGTACTGAAACTGATCGTCGTCTTCCAGTAATGCTCCTGCCCTGGAACGTGATAAATCGCTCATCGGTACTGGTGGAAATGTTGCCCTTGATATCGCGGCTCCCCGCGCCGGCCGTGCGGGTGCCACTCAGCCAGCCAGCTGGGATGAGCCGGTCAGGGAACCATCACCAGCGCCGGCAGATATTGCCGTCGCCACATCCACCGCCCCTTTGCGTTCTTGCGCCAGCGGTCGGCCTGATCCGCACCTTGATGACGCTGGACTTTGCCCACGCCCTCTCCCCCGAGTGCAGAATGCTTCCAAAGCGGTAGCGAGTCCAGACCGGAACATTAGCGCCGTCTAACGGTCATTTCGGCAGTGTTCCGAACCGTGATTGGTAGAGCGTTGGTGGCGTTTCATCTTGTCTATTTTTCCGGCCTGACGGCAGACCAGCTGCTAGGCAGCGCCGTTTCTATGATAGTGTGTTTGCTGCTTTATCACGCTCTAGCTACGGACCCTTAACTGATGGTCCACTTCCCGGCTACCCGGCAATCGAAGGTCGCGCGACGTTCCCGACTTTTTCAGCATGATGAGAAGGGCCTCTAGGATTTGTTGTGCGCCCGTAGCCAGTGCCCATGCATTCGCGACGATCTCTCACGCTCTGTCATCCCGCCCTCCTAAAATATGTGGTCGGAGCGTGCTTTAGAAAGCTTCGCCCCAGCAGGGGCGTGCTTGACGATTTCGGCGAACAGAAAAAGTCGCCGGCTCCGCCCGACCAGGCCGGGATGGTCGTTGGGAAATTTGTTGACGGCGCTCGTGTTCACCTCACGTCCAACGCGGTTGAATTGCAGCTGACCGTCGAAGTCGTGGCTGAGAATGTCCTTGAGGCTGGTCCTTTGGTCCCCGGGTCCAGCCAGGCGTCATAGTATGCCTGGTAGAGAATGAGAGGCTGTTGATCATGTGATGCTGGTGCAGCTGGTTATGTCGAGATTGGAATTGTAAGCCCAAAGCCCGGCGAACGAGAAAGGCGCGTGGGCTGGCTGGGGCAAAGCGCGCAGCTGAATGACCGGAAGCTGCAGACGGACGATTGGTCACCCTTCTCTACGAGCAATCCGGCCTGCTCGGAGTGTCAGGGATATCCGGTGATATGCGGACGCTAATCGACTCCGATGATCCTCTTGCCGCCGAAACAGTCGATCTCTTCGTCTATCGTATCGCACGCGAGATCGGGTCGCTGGCCGCTGCGATAGGCGGACTGGACACGCTGGTGTTCAAGGCAGGCGTAGGCCAAAACGCCCAATGTATTCGAGAGAGGGCCGGGGCTGTGGCCGGCTGGCTTGCGGTTAATATCGACCACAAGCTGAATGGACGAGGCGACGAGGTCATCAGCCTTGCTGGTTCCGACGTCGACGTGCTTGTGATCCCCACGGATGAAGAGAGAGCCGTGGGGATCCAGCTGCTATCTGTGCGCCCTCAAGCTTTGTCGCTCGTGCCCTGAGCGCCGAACCTGATGCTACTGGCGCGGCGGGTGTCTCGACCTGTCAGGAGTTCGGCGGCAGCAGCATGGTCCGATAGCCGGCCATCAAGGCGATCAAGGTTGCTGCAACCAGCGGCAACCAGAACTTGGTCGGTCCGGCAAATACTGCCAGCGATGCGCGGCGATGCCGTCAGCACCGTCAGGAACCAGACCTCCCACGGGTTGAAACCGCCCATGGGTCAATCGTCCGGTTTGGCAACAAGGGCCAAGATGATCGCTGCCGCAGCCGTGCGGCAAGACATTTGCGGCGGTGTTCCTCCGGCAACGACTTGTTTCAGCTAGTTGTGGAGGTGCGACAATTGAAATCCGGGCTGGCGTTCGACGCCGGATAACAGCGATTCCGCCGATCGGAACATGTCCTCGAATTCCAACTCGTTTTCAAACACCACGCCGCCGACGCTGATGGTCAGCGTGTCCGCGGTTCCTTTTGGCGCGAAATAGGCTTGGGCCACGCGCGCCCGGATACGGTCGCCGATCTCCCTGGCGTCGTCTTCTGTCGCACCGGGCAGAAAGACCCCGAACATGGAGGTTCCGATCCGGCCCACCAGATCTTCCTTGCGTACCGATGACTGGATGGTCGAGGCTATGAGCCGCAAGGCTTCGTCACCCCAGCCAAGGCCGAAGCGCAGATTGATGGACCTGATGTGTTCGGGATGAATGACCAGGAAGGCGCCAGATCTTGGACCAGACGATTCCGGCCTGGTTGCTCTCCTTTCGACCATCGACGTGAAGACTGTCCGGTTGAGGCAGCCTGTCAGGCTGTCAAAGGTCGCCGACTTGTTGAGTTCTCTTCGATAACGGACGAGCTCGGTCCGCTGCAGTCCAATGAACAGGAAAAGTGGGCCACCGACGATGACCGGCAACAGGATCGCGGTGACCATGCTGCGGCCGAAGGGCGTCAAGGCTTCCGAGAACAGAAGCAGATAATTTAGGCCAACCGAGAGGAGCAGAATTCCCGCCGATCCCAGGGCAGTCAGCCATGCGATATCTTTCCATTGCCGGGGCGAGCTATTCGCCATTGGTGTCATCATTAGCCAATCTCCCGCCTGATCGGCTGTCATAAGGCCAAGGTGCTGCACTTTCAGTTTCGAGGAAACATACAATTTTAGTAATGGCGCAATCACCTACCATCGGCCCGAAATCAGCCCTTCAAAAGCAAGGCTACGGCGGCAAAAGCAACGACACCGAATTATCGGCTATTGCGGCGGGCCGAATATCCCCATCTGCGCGTCTCTGGCCACTGCCTCCGCCTTGCCATAGATTCCATTCGCCAAGGCCGTCGCCCAGCCATTGGAAACAAGCCACGCGCCGACATCCTGCTTGCCCAAGCTGCACGGTGCCGCAATGGCAAAACGATCGATTTCCGGCGGCACGACGCATTTCAGCGCCCGGCCGCGCAGCCAGGAATTGAACGTCGCGCGCGCACGCTGGCCGCAAGGCCAGGCGATGCCACGAAAGGAACAGGTCTCATCCAGGTCAATGCCTTGGATCCCGCTGATGGCTACCTTGCGCCCCATCGATTCGAAGGTTGCCGACGAGGTAGCAACCGGTTGGTACAGCAGGACCTCTTTCCAATCCTTTGGCATTCGCATCCCTGCAGGCGCGGCCAGACCAAGGTCGCTGAGCGGCGGGCGCGGCTCGACCCGTTCGATTTGCGCCGAATCAAGCTGTGGCGGCGCGATAAGGTCCTGAGCAATCTTGCGTGCCCGTCCTCGCCATGGCGTATTGGCGACGGTCGCAACTGGTCGCAGTGGCTGGCTATCGTCGATGGATTGACGCGGCGCTGGTATCGGCCGATCGATGGGAAGCAGATCGGCGGCCCGGATGATCAACAAGACCCCGGCCAGGAGGAGCAGGCTTCCGAGCGCTATCAAGCGATTGTGCCTCGGCCAGCCCATCAACTCAAGCAAGGTTCCTTGCCCCTCAATACCCCGATGTCGATTTGGCGACCAGCTTGAGTGCACCTTTTTGAACCTGATAGAAGGGCATGGATCGCTCACTGGAGCCATCCGCCCGAAACCGGAACAGGCCGGTCGATCCGCGAAATCCGCTCCGATTTTCGAGCACCTGCTTGCTGAAGCCGTCAGGCCCGGCCGAACTTGCAATTCCTGCTGTCAGGGCGACCATATCATAGGCGTAGGCGACATTGGCGTCGGCTGGATAATTGTAGGTCGTCTTGAAGCGGTCGGCGATTGGGCCGGTTTCGGTTGGGTCGAGCGTGGCGATATAGGAGCCTTCAAACAGCGGCTCCATCGGATGTTCCAGCCAGCGGTTGGTTCCAATGACGGCGACTGCTTTTCCGGGAATGCCTTTCGTTTTGAGCGCCGCAAGGATCTGCGCCGGATTGTCGTCGCCGCTGGCGATGATGATGGCATCGGGAGCCTCGACCAGCGAGCCCGCATCATTGACCACTTTGGTGCCGCCATCGCCGGCCGGATACGGAATGGTGACGGCGAGTGTCGCGCCATAGATGCTGAGGCTGTTGGCGACCCGCTTTTCAACCACGCCGGCATTCGCGCCCGCCGCAACGAGCAACACGAACTTCTTGCTGCCTTTGGCCGCCAGGCCGGCTGCGCCCGCGGCCGCGCTGTCGGCCTCGTTGAGGCGCACCGCATAGACGCCCGGGCCGCCGGCGAAATTGTCGGCCAGCGCCAGCACCGGCGGTCGCTTCGATCCCGAGAGCTTGGCTATGTGCTGCGCGGCCGCGAGTTCGACCGGGCCGATGACGATCTTGGTTCCAGTGGTGATCGCCTTCACAGCCAATTCGCTGGCGTGCGCGCTGTCGCCCTTGGTGTCCTCGACCGTGACCGTGAGCAGGACATTTCCAAGGTCGGCCATCGCGAGCTTGGTCGCATCGAGCATCTTCCTGCCGTTTTCGCCGGCGTTGCCCGGGGCCGACAAAGGCAGCAGCATCGTGACCTTCGTCGATCCCGTGCCGAGCGATTGCGTCGCCTGGGCGGGACCGGCAACGGCGCCGGTGACCGGCGCTCCAGGTGCGGCGATCGCCGCCGGGTCGAGCGCGTCCGAGACGCTGCCTTTCGACTGGCAGCCCGACACTATGCCAGCTAACGCAAAGACGATCGCCCACGTCCACGAACCGTGTCGCTGCCGGCCAGAATCCATGATGCCTCCCTCATATCCCGCCGGGTATTTGTCCCGGTCTCATCCGTTCATCTTACGGCAGACTTGCCTCGCCGTCTTTGCAATTGCTGGATTATGGCTCAGCCGTCGAAAAGTTTTGCCCGGAGCGCCTTGATCATTCTGGCTTGCCCGGCGCTTCGATAGTCCGCGCATTTCATGTATCGTGGGCCCGGCACGAACAGGCGGCGCACACAAATCCGCCTCGCCGGGGCAGGGGCACCATCGTCTCCTGCTGTCGGGAATGCGGAGAATCCGAACGTCGCCACCGGCAATGGCCCGGCCACCGCAAAACCTTCTCTCGCCAGGATTGCAAGCGCACGCCGGCAGTAGCGGACCGAAAGTTCGGAGAACCGGGTTTCACCGTGCCCGGCACGATACTTCATGACGGTGGTGCAGAGATCGCCTGCGGCAAGGCTGTTTGCCTGCGCCAGATATCTGACGCCGAGCGCGATGTTGGTCGCCGGCGCGCCAAGCTCGTCGAGCGAGCCACGAAAGCCCAGCATTCGGGCCGTCGCGGGCATTACCTGCATCAACCCGACCTCACCATCGGCGCCGTGCACATCGGGATCGAATCCGCTTTCGATCTCCATCACCGCGTGCGCCAGCACCGGCTCCAGGCCGTAGAGCGATGCCTGGCACGTCGCGAACGCCTTGAATGTCTCGCGCGTCCATTCCGGAGCGACATCGCAGCGAACCGGCCGCGTCAAGCCGGACGGAGCTTGCTGCTCGAGGGCAGGTCGTTCCAGCCAGTTGGCACGGGCTTCAGGGGCAAAAACGGCCAGTGCGATCGCTCCGGCAATCGCTCTCGACAATCTTCCACGGGCGATCATCGTCAGCCTGTCGGCGCGACTTGATCCCTTTCGGTCAGTTCATGTACTCGACCATGCGGTCGTGGAAGCACTCGCACTTGTTGAGCGTGTCCTCGTCCTTGTAGTTCGTCTTGAGGTAGCCATAGGCCATGCCGCAGGCGACCTTGGCTTCCGACGCCCAGACGAAGGCGGGGCGGGACGAATTGATCCATTCCGAGCTGTTGGCGACGGCCACCGACTCGTCCATCAGCTTGACCACCTGGACCTTGAGATCGACGATGTTGTCGTTCAACACCAGGTTCGATGTGCCGACGGTCCGGCAATAGTCGGCCACCGGCCCGTCGATGATGTCGGCGGCATAGCCCGTCGACCCGACTGCCAGCAACAGCGTCGCAGCGGAAACCAACAGTCTTACGGAACGTTTCATGATGAGATCCCCCTCTGTATTCCTAATCTCTAATACATAGCATAGTCGCGTGGCCCCGCACCATGCTCCTAGACCACGTTTGCCGTTGTCGTATGCTGCGTCACTCCGTCATCGTAGAGCAGGGTGATCGTGTTGGCGACGGGTGCATTCGTCAAGGTGGCCACGTCCACGAAATTGGCGCCGTTGGCCAAACCGTCGGCGTCGACGCTGACAGTGTTCGTTCCCGCATTGTAGTTCACGAAGTCGCCGACATTGGCCCCTCCGGCGGCTGTATCGAACAAGGAGGTAAGGTCGATGATGTCGCCATGGCCGCCGACACCGCTGTAGTCAGCGATAAGATCTTTGATGTCGAGGTGCTCGAGCTTGAACGTATCGACGCCTATACCACCGGTGAGCGTGTCCTGACCGGAACCGCCGATCAGCAGGTCGTTGCCGTCGCCGCCGAACAGTATGTCCGCTCCCGAGCCGCCGTAAAGCGTGTCGTTACCGGAGTTGCCCGACAAGGTATCATCGCCGCGTCCGCCGGAGAGGATATCAGCCTGGAGATTGAGTCCATTGAGGGTGTCGTTACCGTCCTCGCCGAGCAGCGTGGTTTCTGTCGCGGTCGTGGTGTGAGTGTCCACGCCCGAAGTTCCTTGCCAGGTGCTGAGATCGGGCGAAAGGTGTGCCGTCACTGACCCGGCAATTGGGTCGCCGTCACCGTCGGTTGCCGTGACCGGGATCGAGATGTCGAACGGTGTGACGGCGTTGGCGGTCGTGTAGGTGACCGGGCCTAGCTTGAAGTCATTCGAGCCAACATTGGCCGAAATTTCGATTGCGCTGAACGGGTCCGAATTTGCAACCACGGTAAAGGTGTCGCCTTGCGCGAGACCGGTGATCGTCCACGTTCCGTCCCCATTGTTCGTTGCGGTCGGAGTAGCTCCGCCGGAGCCGTTGACGACAGTGACCAAGGCGCCGAGGGCCGTGCTTTCGCCGGTAACATCACCTATGTAGGTGTTATCATAGTCGGCGTTGACCGGGCGGATCGTTATAGAAACCAGGCCAGGTCCCGAGACATTGCCAATCCCCTGTGTATAGCTAGCCACCTCGTAGTGATCCGTATAGTGGGTTCCCGCCCCGATGCCCGCGGGGGTTCCGGCGATGGTGCCGTCGGTGGTTGCATTGCTGACGAAATCGAAGCGGATCTTCTCACCAGGGCTGATGCTGTTTCCGCCATCGACGCCCCAACTGCCCGTGCTGGTGTTCACGGAATTGGGGCTGTTGGCGGTTGCGAGCAGGTCGCTGGTTGAGCCGATGGAGTCCAGGACAATCGCTTGGTTGTTGCCACCGCTTGGCGAGAAGTTCGCCGTATTGAACTGGTTGCCGGCAAACATCGTCGCGGCCTGGGTGTATGTCCAAGTATCTGTCGCCGGGTTCAGGGTCGCCGTGAAAGCGAGGTCGCTGCCGTTCGCGGCCGAGGTCCGTCCCTCCACAGTATGCGTATCGACGACGTGGAAGAAGACCTGCTCGCCATTCAGGAATATGTTTGTGCTGCCTGATGTGACGGCCGCGCCTTCGGTCACGTTGAACACGACATTGCCAACGCCGTCAGCACCGGCGCTCGCGGCAAAATTGATGCTCTCCGTCAGCACCGTATGCGTGGTGTTTTCCACGAAGATGCCATCCGGCTTGAATGGCAGCGGAACGTCGTCCAGGACCGTCAGATTGACCGATCCGGAAACATGATCACCGCTGGTGTCGGTTGCCACCACCTGAAGCCCGTTGATGGTGACGTTGCCCGAGCCGGCAAGATGCTGGAGCTGGTCGGTCAGTGTCGCGGTAACGACGGGTGTCAACGAACTGTTGGCGCCGGCGCTTGTGTTTGACAGCGCCAGATAGACGAATGCGCCGAGGTTCACGCTGCCGGCCGTTTGTATCAGACTGCCGACGAGTTGGTTGCCGACGAGCGCCCAGCTGATTGTGTATCCAGAGGCTAGGCCAGAAACAGTCGGCGCCACCCAGTTTGGATCGCCGGTCGGGTTGGCGAATGCAACATTAATGGCTTCGCCGGTCGTGGTGAAGGTGATGCCGCTGATTGCTTGCGCCGTCTCGCCGCGGCTGCCTGGGTTGGTGCCGGTCACGGCCCCGGCTTGGAGATCCGCAGGCGCCGAAGCATCGAGCGTGGTGTCGAGCGCGGCTTCGTTCAATGTCAACGATGCAGTCCCGCCACCCGATGGAACGGTGTTGGTCTGCACATTCAGGGTCACCGTGGCCGTCGAAGTGTCGCCGTCACCGTCCTTGATCGTGTAGGTGAAAAAGTCCGAGCCGACATAGATGCCCGTCGGCGTGTAGGTGAACGTTCCATCGTTGTTGTAGGTGACGGTGCCGTGAGCACCGTTGGTGGCGGTCACCTGGCCGCTGACCGGATTGTTGTCGGTGTCGACGCCGTCGGCTCCGAATTTGTCGTTGTCCAAGAGACCAGTGAGAACCGTTGCACCTGTGATGGTCGGAGCCCAGGTGTCGGCGGTGGCCGTCGGCACGTCGTCGACGATGGCGACGTTGATGGTGCCGGTGGTGGTGTTGCCGTTGGCGTCGGTGACCTTGTAGGTGAAGCTCTCGGCGGCGTTGACGGTGTCGGTACCGGCGGTCGCCGGTCCATGCACCGGTGAGGTCAGCGTGTAGACATAGGTGCCGTCGGTATTGACCTGGATGGTGCCGTAGGTGCCTGCGGTGGCGGCATTGCCGCCGCTCAGCAGCTGATAGGTCAGCGGTGCGAAGCCGCCAGTGGCGTTGAGCTGGTTGGAGGCATCGGTCTCGGTGGCCAGGGCCGGCAGCGAGCCGGTCACCGAGCCGTGCGCAAGGTCGGCGCCGCTCGTGGTGGTGTCGAGTGCGGCTTCGTTGACCGTCACGTCGTTGTCGGCCGGTGCAACAAGCCCGGCATCGGCCAGGTTGATGGTCAGCGTCGTCGTCGACAGGTCGCCGTCACCGTCCTTGAGCGTGTAGACGAACACGTCCGTGGTGTCGGCGGCGATGTTGTTGGCCGTCGACTGGTAGGTGTAGGAGCCGTCGGCGTTGAGATGCAAAGTGCCGTGCAGGCCGGCAATGTCGGTGCCGACACCGCCCGATACGGCCGTCGTGGTGTTGCCGCCGGCGGCGCGCACGCCATCGATGGTGGCGCCGTCGGCGCCGGCCACGTCGTTGCCCAGCACGCCGGTCGCGGCGACCGTCAGCAGGGCGCCTTCATTGACATTGCCGCTGTCGGCGGTGGCCGTCGGCACGTCGTCGACGATGGCGACGTTGATGGTGCCGGTGGTGGTGTTGCCGTTGGCGTCGGTGACCTTGTAGGTGAAGCTCTCGGCGGCGTTGACGGTGTCGGTACCGGCGGTCGCCGGTCCATGCACCGGTGAGGTCAGCGTGTAGACATAGGTGCCGTCGGTATTGACCTGGATGGTGCCGTAGGTGCCTGCGGTGGCGGCATTGCCGCCGCTCAGCAGCTGATAGGTCAGCGGTGCGAAGCCGCCAGTGGCGTTGAGCTGGTTGGAGGCATCGGTCTCGGTGGCCAGGGCCGGCAGCGAGCCGGTCACCGAGCCGTGCGCAAGGTCGGCGCCGCTCGTGGTGGTGTCGAGTGCGGCTTCGTTGACCGTCACGTCGTTGTCGGCCGGTGCAACAAGCCCGGCATCGGCCAGGTTGATGGTCAGCGTCGTCGTCGACAGGTCGCCGTCACCGTCCTTGAGCGTGTAGACGAACACGTCCGTGGTGTCGGCGGCGATGTTGTTGGCCGTCGACTGGTAGGTGTAGGAGCCGTCGGCGTTGAGATGCAAAGTGCCGTGCAGGCCGGCAATGTCGGTGCCGACACCGCCCGATACGGCCGTCGTGGTGTTGCCGCCGGCGGCGCGCACGCCATCGATGGTGGCGCCGTCGGCGCCGGCCACGTCGTTGCCCAGCACGCCGGTCGCGGCGACCGTCAGCAGGGCGCCTT
This sequence comes from Mesorhizobium sp. P160219, assembly GCF_057786095.1. NCBI lineage: Bacteria > Pseudomonadati > Pseudomonadota > Alphaproteobacteria > Hyphomicrobiales > Phyllobacteriaceae > Mesorhizobium > Mesorhizobium sp. P160219. The sequence goes on along the minus strand of NZ_JBYNWG010000001.1, from coordinate 5,677,851 downwards.
CATTGACATTGCCGCTGTCGGCGGTGGCCGTCGGCACGTCGTCGACGATGGCGACGTTGATGGTGCCGGTGGTGGTGTTGCCGTTGGCGTCGGTGACCTTGTAGGTGAAGCTCTCGGCGGCGTTGACGGTGTCGGTACCGGCGGTCGCCGGTCCATGCACCGGTGAGGTCAGCGTGTAGACATAGGTGCCGTCGGTATTGACCTGGATGGTGCCGTAGGTGCCTGCGGTGGCGGCATTGCCGCCGCTCAGCAGCTGATAGGTCAGCGGTGCGAAGCCGCCAGTGGCGTTGAGCTGGTTGGAGGCATCGGTCTCGGTGGCCAGGGCCGGCAGCGAGCCGGTCACCGAGCCGTGCGCAAGGTCGGCGCCGCTCGTGGTGGTGTCGAGTGCGGCTTCGTTGACCGTCACGTCGTTGTCGGCCGGTGCAACAAGCCCGGCATCGGCCAGGTTGATGGTCAGCGTCGTCGTCGACAGGTCGCCGTCACCGTCCTTGAGCGTGTAGACGAACACGTCCGTGGTGTCGGCGGCGATGTTGTTGGCCGTCGACTGGTAGGTGTAGGAGCCGTCGGCGTTGAGATGCAAAGTGCCGTGCAGGCCGGCAATGTCGGTGCCGACACCGCCCGATACGGCCGTCGTGGTGTTGCCGCCGGCGGCGCGCACGCCATCGATGGTGGCGCCGTCGGCGCCGGCCACGTCGTTGCCCAGCACGCCGGTCGCGGCGACCGTCAGCAGGGCGCCTTCATTGACATTGCCGCCGTCGGCGGTGGCCGTCGGCACGTCGTCGACGATGGCGACGTTGATGGTGCCGGTGGTGGTGTTGCCGTTGGCGTCGGTGACCTTGTAGGTGAAGCTCTCGGCGGCGTTGACGGTGTCGGTACCGGCGGTCGCCGGTCCATGCACCGGTGAGGTCAGCGTGTAGACATAGGTGCCGTCGGTATTGACCTGGATGGTGCCGTAGGTGCCTGCGGTGGCGGCATTGCCGCCGCTCAGCAGCTGATAGGTCAGCGGTGCGAAGCCGCCAGTGGCGTTGAGCTGGTTGGAGGCATCGGTCTCGGTGGCCAGGGCCGGCAGCGAGCCGGTCACCGAGCCGTGCGCAAGGTCGGCGCCGCTCGTGGTGGTGTCGAGTGCGGCTTCGTTGACCGTCACGTCGTTGTCGGCCGGTGCAACAAGCCCGGCATCGGCCAGGTTGATGGTCAGCGTCGTCGTCGACAGGTCGCCGTCACCGTCCTTGAGCGTGTAGACGAACACGTCCGTGGTGTCGGCGGCGATGTTGTTGGCCGTCGACTGGTAGGTGTAGGAGCCGTCGGCGTTGAGATGCAAAGTGCCGTGCAGGCCGGCAATGTCGGTGCCGACACCGCCCGATACGGCCGTCGTGGTGTTGCCGCCGGCGGCGCGCACGCCATCGATGGTGGCGCCGTCGGCGCCGGCCACGTCGTTGCCCAGCACGCCGGTCGCGGCGACCGTCAGCAGGGCGCCTTCATTGACATTGCCGCTGTCGGCGGTGGCCGTCGGCACGTCGTCGACGATGGCGACGTTGATGGTGCCGGTGGTGGTGTTGCCGTTGGCGTCGGTGACCTTGTAGGTGAAGCTCTCGGCGGCGTTGACGGTGTCGGTACCGGCGGTCGCCGGTCCATGCACCGGTGAGGTCAGCGTGTAGACATAGGTGCCGTCGGTATTGACCTGGATGGTGCCGTAGGTGCCTGCGGTGGCGGCATTGCCGCCGCTCAGCAGCTGATAGGTCAGCGGTGCGAAGCCGCCAGTGGCGTTGAGCTGGTTGGAGGCATCGGTCTCGGTGGCCAGGGCCGGCAGCGAGCCGGTCACCGAGCCGTGCGCAAGGTCGGCGCCGCTCGTGGTGGTGTCGAGTGCGGCTTCGTTGACCGTCACGTCGTTGTCGGCCGGTGCAACAAGCCCGGCATCGGCCAGGTTGATGGTCAGCGTCGTCGTCGACAGGTCGCCGTCACCGTCCTTGAGCGTGTAGACGAACACGTCCGTGGTGTCGGCGGCGATGTTGTTGGCCGTCGACTGGTAGGTGTAGGAGCCGTCGGCGTTGAGATGCAAAGTGCCGTGCAGGCCGGCAATGTCGGTGCCGACACCGCCCGATACGGCCGTCGTGGTGTTGCCGCCGGCGGCGCGCACGCCATCGATGGTGGCGCCGTCGGCGCCGGCCACGTCGTTGCCCAGCACGCCGGTCGCGGCGACCGTCAGCAGGGCGCCTTCATTGACATTGCCGCTGTCGGCGGTGGCCGTCGGCACGTCGTCGACGATGGCGACGTTGATGGTGCCGGTGGTGGTGTTGCCGTTGGCGTCGGTGACCTTGTAGGTGAAGCTCTCGGCGGCGTTGACGGTGTCGGTACCGGCGGTCGCCGGTCCATGCACCGGTGAGGTCAGCGTGTAGACATAGGTGCCGTCGGTATTGACCTGGATGGTGCCGTAGGTGCCTGCGGTGGCGGCATTGCCGCCGCTCAGCAGCTGATAGGTCAGCGGTGCGAAGCCGCCAGTGGCGTTGAGCTGGTTGGAGGCATCGGTCTCGGTGGCCAGGGCCGGCAGCGAGCCGGTCACCGAGCCGTGCGCAAGGTCGGCGCCGCTCGTGGTGGTGTCGAGTGCGGCTTCGTTGACCGTCACGTCGTTGTCGGCCGGTGCAACAAGCCCGGCATCGGCCAGGTTGATGGTCAGCGTCGTCGTCGACAGGTCGCCGTCACCGTCCTTGAGCGTGTAGACGAACACGTCCGTGGTGTCGGCGGCGATGTTGTTGGCCGTCGACTGGTAGGTGTAGGAGCCGTCGGCGTTGAGATGCAAAGTGCCGTGCAGGCCGGCAATGTCGGTGCCGACACCGCCCGATACGGCCGTCGTGGTGTTGCCGCCGGCGGCGCGCACGCCATCGATGGTGGCGCCGTCGGCGCCGGCCACGTCGTTGCCCAGCACGCCGGTCGCGGCGACCGTCAGCAGGGCGCCTTCATTGACATTGCCGCTGTCGGCGGTGGCCGTCGGCACGTCGTCGACGATGGCGACGTTGATGGTGCCGGTGGTGGTGTTGCCGTTGGCGTCGGTGACCTTGTAGGTGAAGCTCTCGGCGGCGTTGACGGTGTCGGTACCGGCGGTCGCCGGTCCATGCACCGGTGAGGTCAGCGTGTAGACATAGGTGCCGTCGGTATTGACCTGGATGGTGCCGTAGGTGCCTGCGGTGGCGGCATTGCCGCCGCTCAGCAGCTGATAGGTCAGCGGTGCGAAGCCGCCAGTGGCGTTGAGCTGGTTGGAGGCATCGGTCTCGGTGGCCAGGGCCGGCAGCGAGCCGGTCACCGAGCCGTGCGCAAGGTCGGCGCCGCTCGTGGTGGTGTCGAGTGCGGCTTCGTTGACCGTCACGTCGTTGTCGGCCGGTGCAACAAGCCCGGCATCGGCCAGGTTGATGGTCAGCGTCGTCGTCGACAGGTCGCCGTCACCGTCCTTGAGCGTGTAGACGAACACGTCCGTGGTGTCGGCGGCGATGTTGTTGGCCGTCGACTGGTAGGTGTAGGAGCCGTCGGCGTTGAGATGCAAAGTGCCGTGCAGGCCGGCAATGTCGGTGCCGACACCGCCCGATACGGCCGTCGTGGTGTTGCCGCCGGCGGCGCGCACGCCATCGATGGTGGCGCCGTCGGCGCCGGCCACGTCGTTGCCCAGCACGCCGGTCGCGGCGACCGTCAGCAGGGCGCCTTCATTGACATTGCCGCTGTCGGCGGTGGCCGTCGGCACGTCGTCGACGATGGCGACGTTGATGGTGCCGGTGGTGGTGTTGCCGTTGGCGTCGGTGACCTTGTAGGTGAAGCTCTCGGCGGCGTTGACGGTGTCGGTACCGGCGGTCGCCGGTCCATGCACCGGTGAGGTCAGCGTGTAGACATAGGTGCCGTCGGTATTGACCTGGATGGTGCCGTAGGTGCCTGCGGTGGCGGCATTGCCGCCGCTCAGCAGCTGATAGGTCAGCGGTGCGAAGCCGCCAGTGGCGTTGAGCTGGTTGGAGGCATCGGTCTCGGTGGCCAGGGCCGGCAGCGAGCCGGTCACCGAGCCGTGCGCAAGGTCGGCGCCGCTCGTGGTGGTGTCGAGTGCGGCTTCGTTGACCGTCACGTCGTTGTCGGCCGGTGCAACAAGCCCGGCATCGGCCAGGTTGATGGTCAGCGTCGTCGTCGACAGGTCGCCGTCACCGTCCTTGAGCGTGTAGACGAACACGTCCGTGGTGTCGGCGGCGATGTTGTTGGCCGTCGACTGGTAGGTGTAGGAGCCGTCGGCGTTGAGATGCAAAGTGCCGTGCAGGCCGGCAATGTCGGTGCCGACACCGCCCGATACGGCCGTCGTGGTGTTGCCGCCGGCGGCGCGCACGCCATCGATGGTGGCGCCGTCGGCGCCGGCCACGTCGTTGCCCAGCACGCCGGTCGCGGCGACCGTCAGCAGGGCGCCTTCATTGACATTGCCGCTGTCGGCGGTGGCCGTCGGCACGTCGTCGACGATGGCGACGTTGATGGTGCCGGTGGTGGTGTTGCCGTTGGCGTCGGTGACCTTGTAGGTGAAGCTCTCGGCGGCGTTGACGGTGTCGGTACCGGCGGTCGCCGGTCCATGCACCGGTGAGGTCAGCGTGTAGACATAGGTGCCGTCGGTATTGACCTGGATGGTGCCGTAGGTGCCTGCGGTGGCGGCATTGCCGCCGCTCAGCAGCTGATAGGTCAGCGGTGCGAAGCCGCCAGTGGCGTTGAGCTGGTTGGAGGCATCGGTCTCGGTGGCCAGGGCCGGCAGCGAGCCGGTCACCGAGCCGTGCGCAAGGTCGGCGCCGCTCGTGGTGGTGTCGAGTGCGGCTTCGTTGACCGTCACGTCGTTGTCGGCCGGTGCAACAAGCCCGGCATCGGCCAGGTTGATGGTCAGCGTCGTCGTCGACAGGTCGCCGTCACCGTCCTTGAGCGTGTAGACGAACACGTCCGTGGTGTCGGCGGCGATGTTGTTGGCCGTCGACTGGTAGGTGTAGGAGCCGTCGGCGTTGAGATGCAAAGTGCCGTGCAGGCCGGCAATGTCGGTGCCGACACCGCCCGATACGGCCGTCGTGGTGTTGCCGCCGGCGGCGCGCACGCCATCGATGGTGGCGCCGTCGGCGCCGGCCACGTCGTTGCCCAGCACGCCGGTCGCGGCGACCGTCAGCAGGGCGCCTTCATTGACATTGCCGCCGTCGGCGGTGGCCGTCGGCACGTCGTCGACGATGGCGACGTTGATGGTGCCGGTGGTGGTGTTGCCGTTGGCGTCGGTGACCTTGTAGGTGAAGCTCTCGGCGGCGTTGACGGTGTCGGTACCGGCGGTCGCCGGTCCATGCACCGGTGAGGTCAGCGTGTAGACATAGGTGCCGTCGGTATTGACCTGGATGGTGCCGTAGGTGCCTGCGGTGGCGGCATTGCCGCCGCTCAGCAGCTGATAGGTCAGCGGTGCGAAGCCGCCAGTGGCGTTGAGCTGGTTGGAGGCATCGGTCTCGGTGGCCAGGGCCGGCAGCGAGCCGGTCACCGAGCCGTGCGCAAGGTCGGCGCCGCTCGTGGTGGTGTCGAGTGCGGCTTCGTTGACCGTCACGTCGTTGTCGGCCGGTGCAACAAGCCCGGCATCGGCCAGGTTGATGGTCAGCGTCGTCGTCGACAGGTCGCCGTCACCGTCCTTGAGCGTGTAGACGAACACGTCCGTGGTGTCGGCGGCGATGTTGTTGGCCGTCGACTGGTAGGTGTAGGAGCCGTCGGCGTTGAGATGCAAAGTGCCGTGCAGGCCGGCAATGTCGGTGCCGACACCGCCCGATACGGCCGTCGTGGTGTTGCCGCCGGCGGCGCGCACGCCATCGATGGTGGCGCCGTCGGCGCCGGCCACGTCGTTGCCCAGCACGCCGGTCGCGGCGACCGTCAGCAGGGCGCCTTCATTGACATTGCCGCCGTCGGCGGTGGCCGTCGGCACGTCGTCGACGATATCGATCACGATCGCCGCCGGGGCTGACGAGGAGGTGCCGTCCGAGACTGTGAGCGAGAAGGTCTCGGTCTCGGTGACGGCGGGAACGTCCGTGGTCGGGCTGGTCAGCGTGTACTGGTAGGTCGCTACGCCGGTTACCGCGTTGTAGCCGGTGATCAGCAGCGTGCCGTGATCGCCCGGGAAGGTCGAACCGTTGAGGCTGCCGATGGCAACCGTGGTGCCGCCGATGGTGACGCTCTGGACGTCGTCGAGCCCGTCGGGGTCCGACACTGTGAAGGTGCCTGTCGCCACCGTGCTGCCGTTGCCGGCCGCCGAGCCCGCCGGAAGGCCCGCTTCATAGACCAGGTCGTGGGCGCCGGCCGGGTTGCCCTGGTTGACGAAGATCTGCGGCACGTCGTTGGTGCCGTTGATGGTGATGGTCAGGGACGCCAGAGCGGTATCGCCGTCGCCATCCGCCACAGCATAGTCGAAGCTCTCGGCCACGGTCTGGCCGACATCCAGCGCCTGTACCGCGGCATACCCGGCCGGGTTCTGGGCTTGGGTGTAGAGCACATATGTGTAGCTGCCGTCGGCGCCTACCGTAAGCTGGCCGTAGGTTCCAGCAACGTGGCTGGCAACGGCGCCGTCCCAGGTGATCGAGCCCAAGCCGTCGGTGCCGAGGTGATCCGCGTGGCCGTCGGTTGCGTTTGCGTCGGCGCCGCCGACCCCCGTGATCACATTGCCGTCTGCCGTGAGCGGCCCATCTTCGGTGACCGAGTCCTGATCGTTGACCGCAACCGGGCCATCATCCTGGAATTCGATGCTCAACGCGACATGGGATACGGCGGTGCTCGTGTCGCCGTCGAAATCGGTGATGGTGGCCTTGACGTGCAGGTCGGCGGCGACGGTCGCTATGTCGTCAAAGGCTGCGGTGCTTGAACCGTCGACATTGTGAGCGATCGGCTGATATTGCCCGATCCAGACCGCTCCGGTCGGATCGACATAAACCTTGAAGACGTCGACGCCGTTGGCAGAACCAACGAGAACGCCGTCCGCATTTGTCGAGAGCATGATCGCCGAGCCGTCGAGTGTCTTCAGGCCGGAATCGACGTTTGACAGCGGATTGCCAATCGCGTCGGTGACGGCAAACGAGAATGTCGCGTCGTCATCGGCGCCGACCGAGGCGTTGAAAAGGCCGAGCGCGCTGGCTGACGATTTTGCGTAGCCCAACGCCCCCGGCTCGTCCACCAGAGCTGGCGGGGAGAGAGCGGTGTCATCCGCCGGATTGGGATCTGCGGCGTTGTTGACGCCGGCGGATTCGTCGTGGCTGACCCGGAAGACCTCGGTCTGCGTTGTGACTGTCGTGACCTTGGCTTCGATGCCGAAGATCTTGAACGGGTTGCCGCCAGTCAGGGTCGCATCGGTTCCGCCAGCGTTGGAATCGAAGGTAAAATCGTTGTAGTTGCCCACCTTGAGCTGGTCGAACGGGGTGCTGCCGATGACCTCGACAGTCGCACCATCGGGCACGCCGGCGAAGGCATAGCCCACCTGCACGCCGCCCTCGAACACAGCCGTGCCGGCCGTCAGCACACCATTGATGCTCACGGTGAACGGCTCGAATGTGCCACCGTCCTTGGCGCCGATGAACATCACGGCGGCTTCGACACCCTGGGCTTCCGCAACATCGATCGTGAACTTGACCGAGTCGACGTCGTATGAACCACCGTCGGTGATGCTGGGCGGATTCGGATTGTTGGGGGCGATGACAAGATTGTTGACGAAGTCCATCGTCACGATTTCGGGGCCGGTCAAATGCGGATGGGTTTCGTATCCGTCGATGATCTGGCCGTCGCCAACGCCGATCTTGGTGCCGGTGGTGTTGACGGAATTGTCGCCTTCGTTGATGTCGACGGCGCTGAGCTTGATGTCGTGGTTGCCTGCGCCATCCATGCCGCGAACATCGGTGTTGCCGGCCTGCAGCGTGTAGACGATCGTTTCGGTCGTGGTTGTGGTCGTCGTGCCGGCATCCCGCGCGACGATCTGCGGAACGTCGTCGAGCACCTGGACCTTGAATGTACCAGCCGCCAGTCCGATGGTATCGCCGTCACCGTCCATGGCAACGACAAAGGCCGAAAGATCGATACCGCCATTGGCAAGCGTATTTTCGGTGTTGTCGCCCGGGAGCGTATCCAGAGTCGGATGATCGATCTGATCGATCAGGGTGAAGACATAGGAGCCGTCCGCACCGACGGTCAGGGTGAAAACAGGACGATCCGTGCCCGCCTGATAGCCGGCGCCGGCGCCTACATCGACATAGCCGGTCAGGGTCGTGCCGTCGGAGACGATGAGGACGTTGCCGCCTTTCGAATCAAATCCCGAATCCGATGGGGTGGTTTGGGTGACAAGGCCGAAGGCCGAGGTCGCATTCGGGCCGTCAGAGCCGAAGTCGACGATTGCATTCAATGCGCCGGCAGCACCGATGGCAACCGCGGAGTTTGTTCCGGTCACTTCGCCAGGCTGAAGATTGTCGGCATTTCCGGTGGACTGGCTGTTGTGCAGGCCATCCTCGTCGACATTCGCGGTGATCTGGGCGGTGCCAATGGCCTTCGGCCCGTCATCGTCGAAGGAGAATGCCGAGCCCTTGCCGTCGATCAGGTCGACGGTCGCCTTCTCGGTGACGGTGTCGCCGTCGCCGTCCTGGCGCGTCACCTCATATTGCAGCTGAACCTGGCCGCCATTGGTCAGCGACAGATTGAGTTCGGAATCGAACTTGTTGCCGTCTGCGCCATGGTTGAGCGCTTCGTAGAGCGTGGTCTGCAGCTGCTCGGCGCCCGGCGCGCCAGTGATCGCGATGGTCAGAACCTGATTGAGCTGCGTGTCGCGGCCGACGATAACGCCGCCCTCGAGGAACAGTGTGATGGCGCCGCCATCGGTGGCAGTGAGATTCGTGGCAAGGCCACCGGCCGGAATGCCGGTGAAGCTCAAAGTTCCGGTGACGGTTCCAGGACCGTCCGAACCATAGCTGCCGCCGATCGTGAACAGATTGGTCAGTCCGCCCGATACTGCCGTGTTGACCTGTGCCAGGCCCGGACCGGCATCATCCGTGTTGGCGTTGCCGCCGGCGTCTTCGGTCTCGCCGATAGCGCCATTGTAGCGGTCCGCGCCAACCGTCTCGTCGAGCTCGACCGAAAGCAGGCCAGCGGCTCCATCGTGGGTGCCGACCGTAAGGCTTGGCCCGTCATCGTCGAAGGAGAATGCCGAGCCGTTGCCGTCGATCAGATCGACGGTAGCCTTCTCGATGACGGTGTCGCCGTCGCCGTCCTGGCGCGTCACCTCATATTGCAGCTGAACCTGGCCGCCATTGGTCAGCGACAGATTGAGTTCGGAATCGAACTTGTTGCCGTCGGCGCCATGGTTGAGCGCTTCGTAGAGCGTGGTCTGCAACTGCTCTGCGCCGGGCGCGCCGGTGATCGCAATGGTCAGGACCTGATCACCCTGCGTGTCGCGGCCGACAATCACTCCTCCTTCGAGGAAGAGCGTAATGGCCCCGCCGTCCGTGGCAATGAGATTCGTGGCAAGGCCACCGGCCGGAATGCCGGTGAATGCCAACTGCGCGGTCGTGCTGCCTGGCCCGTCGGCACCGTAGACGCCGCCAACGGCGAACAGCGAAGAAAGGCCACCCGCCAGGCCGGTCGTCACCTGGGCCAGGCCAACGCCGTCATCGGTGTTGGCGTTGCCGCCGGCATCTTCGGTCTCGCCGGCATTATAGCGGTCGCCGCCGACCGTCTCGTCGAGCTCGACCGAAAGCAACTGTGCCGCTTGCGCGGTTGCCTGGACCGAAAGCGTAGGGCCGTCGTCCAGCACACCAATATTGAGGGTCGCGGTGGCCGGATCATTGTCTGTGTCTGTAACCACGACGGCAAAGCTGTCGGAAACCCCCTCGGTCGTTCCGGTCGATGAGTTGTCGTGATGATCAAGAGTGTTGTCGGCAAGGGTATAAATCCAGCTATAGCCGTTCGTAGGATTGCCGGTGACCACGAGCGTGCCGTATTGCCCGGCAACGCTGCCGCCGTTGGTCACGTCCACACCGTCAATGACAAGCGTCCCGATGCCATCACCCGAGACGATGTTGAAGGTCCCTGAAACCTGCTCGGCGGTGCTGGCCGGGTCCGTCCCGTCGGAAAGCGCGGCCTCGTTGACGACAAATCCGGAGCCAATGTCGATTGTCGGCGTCGTATCTTCTTCCCTGACCCCGATCGTCAGCTCACGCGGCTCCAGCCGTCCAAATTGCAGGTCCGTCGGCGGCAACAATGCGGAAAGATCGAAGCCGTCGCCGATACCGCCTGGGGGAATGGTGAAGTCGCCGCCGGCACTGCCTGGGGCGCCGCCCGGGCCGGCCGAGATCGAACCATCGGCACCGAAGGCGACATCGACGTGGCTCGCTTCAAGAGCGGCCAGCAAGGCCACGCGCGGAACTTCGACATCACCGATGATGAAGGTCGGCACGTTGAGCGCGCCATCCTTGATGAGGATGACTGAACCGTCCGCCTGTTCCAGCAACAGATTGTGGCCGTCGACCTTGATGTTGTCGATGGAGACGTCCGCCGGAAGTTTCACGATGTTGCTGGCGTCGGCCACGTATTCATGCGGCGCGGCTGCCGCCGGCGCTTTCGCCTCCGCGGGTGCTGCCGGCTGAACGGGTGCGCCACTGCCGACATCGACCGGCACCGGCTCGGCAGGCGCCGCCTGAGCGGCCTGCGCTACCTGGATGCCTGCCTGCGATGGCGAGCCGCCATGTTCATGTGAAGAGTGCTCGTCCCAAGAATTCGAGACGGTATCCAAATCGTTACTCGTCGTCATCGCCAAACCCCTCCGGCATTTCCCGGATAGAGACAGTGACGACTTCTGCTTTGCAACTGTCCCGCAATCAATTTCATATATCCTGGTATGCAAGTCTCGGCATTTTTTACGCGTGGTAAACCCGGAAGATATAATCTGATATGCATTGGCCGCGCCGCGCCTCGTTTGATATCCGCCGGCTGAGCTGGATTGGTAAACAGAAGTATAAATTTGAATAAAATTTTACACAAAATAGGTATTCCCGATTGAAGGAAACTTATCCACCTTCCTTTCCAGTAATTTGAGACAAGATTGGTACCGTCCACAGTCAAGAGGTGGGCGTTATGAAAAAAGAAAAAACTGCCCTGGGAATAACCGGGCTCAGGCTCATCCTGCTGGCAATGGCGATCACAAGCCTGCCGCAGCCATCATCCGCGAAAGCAATTGCCGTGAATGCCGGCGCTGCCGCTGGAGTTCTGGCGGCGGTCGAAACCCCTTCCAGTCTCGGCGGCGTTTCGCTGGCTCGGCCGCAGCCATGGCAGCCGGTTCCAGCCTACCGGATCGGCATGATTTTCAGCAGCTATGGTCCTGTTGCCGTTGATGAAAAGCGTGGTTCTTCGATCGCGCCGCCCGCCGCCGGGATCGACCCGATCCAGACGGCGGCGATCATTCCCGGCGTGTTCGGTTCTGTTGCCCTGTCGATGCGCAATTTCCCGGTTTCGGCGCGCTGGGCGCCGGTCTACAAGGCAATTGTCGACTGTACCGCGAGCAGCGCGTGCGAACGCAAGAACAGCGCCTTTGCCGAGATCGTCAAGGCAGCCGGGAACAAGCGCTTCATCGACAAGTTGTCCTTCGTCAACTCAAGTATAAATCGCGCCATCGCCTACAAGAAGGACAGCGCGGTTTACGGCAGGCTCGACTACTGGGCCAAGCCCGCGGAAATCCTTGAGCGGCGGGCAGGGGACTGCGAGGATTTCGCCATCCTCAAGATGGCCGCGCTGCTGCATGCAGGCATCCCGGCGCAGAGCATGTCGCTGGTCGTCTTGCAGGATCGCAAGCGCGGTTTCTTTCATGCCGTGCTGTCGGTCAGCACCGGCAGCGGCGTCTTCATTCTCGACAGTTTGAGCAATGTAGTTTCCCGCGACACAGACCTGCCGACCTACGTGCCGCTGTATTCGTTCAGCACCGATCGCGCGTGGATCCATGGCGCGAAGACCGGTTCTGCTCAAACAGCCGATATCAAGGGCGGCCTTTCGACGGTCGCGCCTGGTGAAGGTGTGCAGCCGTAAGCTCCCATCAGAGAGTCTTGAGCGCTCTATCTCTTGTTTGACGCAATTTTCCACGGAAACCGCTCACACTTTTCCCGGAATTGCTCTAGCCGCCGAAGACGAACGCCATCAGCAGTTCCGGCTCGACCACCGGCGCCCGCACCGCGCTCAGTTGACCGCGGTAGCGGCGGTCGCCGGCGCCTATGACGAAACCGGTCGCGACCGGCGTCTCGCCATTGGCGTCGAGCCTGGCGAATATGTCGGCGACATTGAGGTCCAGCGCCAGCTTGAGATCCTGGCGCGCGTCCTCGTTCGGCGCCACCGGCAATTGCCGCCGCACCAGTTGCTGGAACGGCGCATTGAAGGTCAGGATCTTCTTCGACGATGCCAGGGCAAAGGCCGGCGAGGGACAGGCGACGAGAATGGCGCTGATGGTCTTGATCGACGCGAGCCTCTGCAAGGTGAGGTTTTGGTCGGCCAATCCACGCATGCAGGCTACGCGAATTGCCGATGTCAGGTTTCCGGCGTTGGCGTGGCTCTCTGCAATTTCCTCGATCAGTGTGCCGATCGTGCATTTGCGGCTTTCCGCCATCTGCTTCAGCGATGTCCAGAACGCCCGTTCCAGACGAATGCCGCGGCGCGTGCCGCCACGCGCCACAACCCGGAACTCGAGACCGAAATCCTCACTCGCCAGCGGTGGCAGCAGCCGGTCGCGATCGACCGGGCGGGAGATCGCACTATCGCTCACTCATTGCCTCCTCCCGCGCCTTGTTGATTGGTTTCAGAAGGTAGGTGAGAATCGTTTTGCGTCCGGTCTTGATGTCGACCGAACAGATCATGCCGGGGATGATGGAATAGGTCTTGCCGTCGCGTGTCAGGGTCGATTTGTCGGTGGCGACACGCACCTGATAGTACGGTTCGCCGGTCTTCTGGTCGACAAGGCTGTCGGCAGTGATGTTCGACACCTTGCCTTCGATGCCGCCGAAGATCGAGAAGTCATAGGCGGTCACCTTGATCAGGGCATCCTGGCCCGGCCGGATGAAGGCGACGTCCCGCGGTGAGACCCGGGCTTCGACCAGCAGGGTCTCGGACGTCGGCACGATACCCGCGACGACCGCGCCGGGCTGGACGAAGGCGCCGACCGTGTTGATGTCAAGCGTGTTGACGATACCATCGACAGGCGAACGGATATCGGTGCGCGCCACCTTGTCGGTGGCACCGCGTATCGTCTCGTCCACCACCGAGAGATCGGCCAGCGCCTGCGTCAGATCGCTGAGCGCTTCCTGTTGCAGCTGGAGGCCAAGTTCGTCGACCTGAAGCTTGGCTTCCGTGATGGCAGACCTGGCTTTCTTGATGGTCTCTCCGGCAAGCGTCAGCTGACCATTGAGCTCGGTCTGCTCGCGCTCGACGCGGAGCTGCTCGGTTCGCGCCATCAGGCCTTTCTTGACCATCGCTTCGACCAGCTTCGCCTCCTGGTCGCTGACGGCCAGGTTCTTGGTGAGGCGATCGGCATTGGCGTTGGCTTCGTCGAGTTCCTTCTCACGCTGATCGAGCCGCGACTTTAGAACCGACAGTTTGACTTCGAAGTTGTCGCGCCGCGCGATTAGCAGCTTCTGCTCGTTGTCGCAGATTTCCGGCGCCACCTTCTGGATCTCGGACGGACAGGGAAACGCGCCCTCGAGGCTGCCGGTCTGTTCGAATTGGAGCCGTGCAATGCGCGTCTGCAGCGCCCGCGCCTTGGCCTGCTGCTCGCCAAGGCTGGAAGTGTTGAAGGTGTTGTCGAGACGAATGATGAGGTCATTCTTCTTGACGACCTGACCGATCGTCACGGCGATTTCCTGAACCACGCCCGGCTCGCTGGCCTGGATGATCTGGGTCTTCGACGCCGGTATGATCTTGCCGTCGCCGCGTGCGATTTCATCGACCTCGGCGAAGGATGCCCAGGCTACCGAACTCGCAAAAAGCGCTCCGATAATGAATATCGAAGCCGACGCAAAAAGCGGCGGACGGTCTTCCCTGGCTAGCATTACCACGTCCCAACGTGCTGTGTTCACGCATAATTCTGTTCGTCAGGCGCTTGTTTTCTGCAGCGCCTGTATCACCTGGTCTTTCGGTCCATCGGCAACGATCTTGCCCTGCTCGATGACGATCAGGCGGTCGGCCAGCTCGAGCATGCTGAAGCGGTGCGTCGATACGATCAGGGTCGTGTTGCGATCGAAAGCCACTTTGAGCTGCTTGATCAGCTGGCGCTCGGAGGCCAGATCCATCGAGCCGGACGGCTCGTCCAGGAACACGATTTTCGGTTTGGTCAGCAACAGGCGGGCAATTGCCATTGTCTGCCTCTGACCGCCCGAGAGATTGGTGCCGCGCTCGCCGACATTCATGTCGTAACCTCGCGGATGGCGGGAGACGAAGTCGTCGACGCCGGCAGCCTTGGCCGCGTCGACGATCTGCTCATCGGTCGCCTCCGGGCACGCCATCAGGAGATTTTCCTTGATGGTGCCGGAAAACAGATCGTTGGCTTGCGCGACGATCCCGACCGCGGCGCGAACCTCCGACGGGTGGTATTGACGGATGTCGATCCCGTCCAGCAGCAACTCGCCGGAGGTCGGCAGGAAAAGCCTGCCGATCAGCCGCCCCATGGTCGTCTTTCCCGAGCCTATGCGGCCGATGATGCCGATCCGCTCACCGGGCTTCACCGAGAAATTCAGGCCGGTCAGCACTTCGTTTTCGGAACCCGGGTAGACAAAGCCGACATTCCTGAATGCCATTGCACCGTTGCGAATGGGGCGGTTGACGAAACCAACCGTGTCCGGCCGATCCTCAGGCTGCGCCATGATCGAATTCACCATTCGCAGGGACAGCATCGCTTGGCGAAGTCTGGACAAGGTGATCGCAATCTGCCCAAGCGGGGCCACCGCCCGGCCTGCCAGCATGACGGTGCCGATGATGGCGCCGGTCGAGACATGCCCTTCCGAAAAGGCATAGGCGCCGGCCACGATCAAAGCGACGGTGACCATCTGCTGGATGGCTTGGGTTATGTTGCCGGCGGCAGCCGAAAGCTGTTTGATCTTCTCGGACGTGTTGGATGCGTTCTTGGAATGCTCCGCCCATTTTCGCAGAAGGTACGCCTCTGCGCGTAGCGATTTGATCGTTTCCAGCGTGGAGATGGATTCCACCAGCAGGGCCTGGCGCTGCGAAGCCTCGTTCATGGAAGCGGCAACGCGTTTGCCGATGCGCCGTTGCGTGATCAGCCCGACGATCACCGAGGCGACAAAAGCAATGGCCGGTATGACGACCAGCCAACCGCCTATCGCATAGATGACAAGAAGAAAGACGAAGACGAATGCTGTGTCGATGAAGACGCTGATGGTGTTCGACGTGAAAAACTCGCGCACGAACTCGTACTGGGTCACCCGATTTGCATATTCGCCGGTTGAGCCGGGCCTTGCCGACAAGGACGAGTTCAGCACCTTCTCGAATAGCATATAGGAGATGCGAAGATCGGCCTTGCGCCCGGCATAGTCGATCAGTGACGCTCTGGCGGTCTTCAAGAGCAGGTCGAACAGAATGACCGCGCCGATCCCGATCGACAGCACCCAGAGCGTCGATATCGCCTTGTTCGGCAAGATCCTGTCGTAGACGTTCATGGTGAAGATCGGTGAGGCAAGAGCCAGCAGATTGATGAATACCGCCGACAGGATGACCTTCGAATAGGTGCGCCAGAACGGCCCCATCGTGCCGGTCAGCCAATGTCGCCGCTCGATCTTGGCCGCCGAACCGACGCTCATCGCCTCTACTGCGTTGGCATAGGTTATCGAGAAGGAAACGCCGCCACTTATATAACTTCCGGAAAACTCGGATTTGCTAATTGTGGTGCGCCCGTCTTCCTGGGGAGCGGTCGTAAATCCACCGTCCTCGGTCTGGGCAAGCAGCGCAACCGGCAACTGGCTGACGCGAAACAGAATGGCGGGAAGGTCGATGCGTCCGCGAAGAAAGTCGCGATGGCTGAATTCCGTGATTTCAAGACCGATGCGTTCGGCAAGATGCCGGATGGCGTCGATATCGATGCGGGTGTCTGACAGCGGCACGCCGGCAAACAGCACGGTCTCGGAACTCGGCCTGCCGAGGTACCCGGCAACAGCGGAGAAGCAGGCCTTGAACGCCTCTTTTGGGGAGAGGATTTTGGGTTGTGGGTTCACGATCAGCCCGCAGGACTATCGTTCGTCCTTGACCTTCCTACTTCTTTCTTACCGGTGCGAGGATGTCGAAAGGCAGATCGTTCGTCTGCTCCGACGGCGTGCGCGCATACGTTTCGGTGTCGGCCGTTTCAGGCGCATTGAACTCGGCCTTGGCATAGGCGGTGGCCTGTTTTGCCGGCTGAAGATTCATGGTCTTCAGCAACTGCCCGGTTGCCGCCAGCAGCCGGTACTGCGCGAAAAGCGACGCGTAGGATGCGGTGTCGGCAAGCGTAGCTGTGTTGAACCGCGTGTTCTGCGCGTCGAGCACGTCGAGCAGCGAGCGCTGTCCGACCTTGAACTGCTCGCGATAGGACGCCACCAGCCTTTCGTTGGCGGCAGCCTGAAGCTTCAATGTCTTTGCCAGATCGGCCTGCCGGAAGCGGCGATCCCATGACGTACGGACGGCTTCCTCGATCTCGCGCAGAACCTGGTGCAGCACAAGGCGCTGCTCGCTGGTGCGGCGGACCTGCTCTTGCTCGTTGGCTTTGTCGATGCCGCCGCGATAGAGGTTCCAGCGCAGCACCAGCCGCGCCTGCAGGTCGCTAGCGTCGCCATCGTCGCCGTCGATGTCATAGCCGCCGCGGGCGCGGCCTTCGGCGATGACGGAGGGCCCGAATTTCGCCCGCGCCGCATCCACCAGGGAGGCGGCGGCGTCGATATCGCTGTTGGCCATGTGGACGCGCGGATTGTTCTGTCGCGCCAGCCCTAGCGCGTCGTCGAGCGACCTTGGCAGCGCGCTCGAGACATCGCCTGGCCTTGACGCGTTGGTCAGCGGCTTACCGACCGTCTTGAAGAACCGTATCTTGGAAGCCTCCAGTTCTTCGGTCGCCTCCTGCATACGTGCCTTGGCAGCGAACAGCCGCTCCTCGGCCTGCTGGCGATCAGCCTCGTTCAACGCGCCGCCTGCAATACCTTGCCGGATGTCGCCGAGGATTGCCTGGTGAAAGCCCAGATTCTTCTTCGCTTCCGAAACGATCGAAGCCTGCAGCATGTATTCGAGATAGTCCTGGACGACAGACAGTCCAATGAATTCAGACCGTTCCAGCACCCGGAACGATGCGCCGTCGACCCGCGACGCCTGGCGGTTCAGTTCCGCCCGCCTTGCGCCGCTGTCATAAAGCGTCTGCGTGACAACGACGTCGGCTTCCGCCGGATAGAGCGCGTCATCCTCTATGGACAGCGAACGCCGGGAGGAATTGTCGAGACGACGAACCCCCGCCGACGCCTCGACATCGACGCTGGGAAGATAAAGTCCCTTCGCTTGGCGTAGCTCGAATTCGATTGCTTCGCGGTTTTCGATCGCCTGGCCAATTTCGGGGTTGGACTCCACCGCAACCGCCATCGCCTCCTGGAGAGTGAGCGCGTGAGCATCCCCACAACTCAATATGGCGACCGTCGTCAGCAGGCCGAGGCGCTTGCCTATCGCCGACATAGATGTCGTATTCATTTCACCCCACCCCAACGTTCCCCTGCGCCATTATTGCCAGGCGTTACAACTCAACCGTTATTGTTCACAAATTTGCAAAATATGGGAGCACTTATTGATTTAGTGACCGCTAAAACGCTAAATTCAAGCAAAATTCTATAGAATGTCGCAAAAATGGCACATAAAATACCCACTGCGGTTTTTGGGTAACAGCCTTCCGAGTTTGAACAGGCAAGCGAAACCGCTCCGGGAAGGAGGACCGCAAGGCCCCCTTATGACCTATTTTCTCCTGATGGCTTGACTATTTCTGGGTGTACTTTTTCAGCGAGGTGACCGACAACATCTTGGTTGGCGGCTACAATCGGCAGGATAATCTTAGCCCGTTTGCCAAGAGCCTGGAACGGACACCCCGGCCTTTCTTCGACCTGAAGCGTGGGCATAAATCCCGGAGCCGGCGAATAAAACATACTCGAGGCGCTAGACCGTCGGCTGGTCGCGCGCTGTTGCCGCAGCTGCCGATCTGCAACCGCCCCCATTTCCGCCGTTCTGGACCCTGTCTCCCAACGTTTGCAAAACGAGGTCAGCTATGGTCGGCAGTTTGGGGGTCGGGGGAGCATACGGGATGATACGGGACCTTTCAGATTTTGGCCCACCAAAAATTCAGCAAAATCAACAATTTCCGTTCGCCCTCCGGGTCCACCAATAACTCACGGCTTACGCCGAACTCTTTGTTTTGTGAATTGAGCGCTTTCCCGAAAGTATGTGCCTTTGGATCGACATAGTCGTCAGTCCGTTCGTCTATTCACCTTCTGGGATGCCACCTGTCACACGTAACCCAAGAATTTCAGCTTCGAAAGACTTCCAGCGATTCGTGCGGCAATCGGCGGCTACGACGTGCAACAGGATGGGTTCACACGACCGATGGCTCAAACCACGGGAAGGCGCTCGTTGACAGTCACTATGGTTGTCACGGCCTCACGCTTCAGCTGTCGCTGTCCGCCCCGCCGGCGCTGGGAGGGTCACCACCGAACTTTGGATGGTGTCTCTGGACCGGGGGATATCCAGGTTTCTATGAAATCCACGGATCTACGCTCCCCGTCATTTCCTTCGCGAGCGTCAGACGCTCCTCCAGGCGCTGCTCACGCTCCTCGTTCGTGCACTTGAGGCGCTCACGCGCATCCGCGAAAAAGCACTCTACCGTCAAAGCCTTTCCCCCACCTCTCGATAATTTCGCAAGCTGCTGCTGGCTATCGGCGGAACGTTGATGCGCAACTGTGACGGCGGTCGTTACCGTGGCTCGAGTGTCAGCAGATGTGGTAAGGCTGATTGTCGACGAGTAGCAGAGGGGTCCAGCAACAATGACTTTGAGACGAACCAGAGCTTACGGCGGATCCGGCTTGGTTCTGGCGGTTTGCACAGTATTGGCTTGGCAAAACGCCACCGCCGCTCAAGATTGCTACGCAGCCGCGACGCCTGGCGTCAATTGGCAGGAGTGTGACAAAAAGCTTCTCATCCTAGAAGGACAGGACCTGAGCGGGGCAAACCTGTTCGGTGTTGATTTCACTTCGACCGACCTCAGGAACAGCAATCTCCTTGCGGCAAATTTTGAGAAGGCAACGCTTGTGCGCGCTTCCCTGGCCGGCTCTACCGCCAAAGGCGCCCGGTTCGACAAAATCGAGGCGTACAGGACCGACTTCAGCCATATGGACGCGCAGGGCGCCGTGTTTACGGGCGCGGAAGTGCAGCGCTCGAATTTCCAGGACGCCAATCTGGTCAATGTTGATTTCACAAAGGCGGAATTGGGGCGTGCGCAGTTCCATGACGCCGATATCAGCGGCAGCCACTTTTCGTTTGCCAATCTCGCGCGGGCGGACTTCCGAGGAGCGAAGTTCACCGCACCGATAGACTTTGAGGGCGCTTTTTTCTTTCTGACCCGTATCGAGGGCCTCGATCTATCCAATTCGGCGGGTCTGTCCCAGTGGCAGCTCAACATGGCTTGCGGGGACGCCCGGACCGAGTTGCCTTCTGGCATGACGAGGCCAGAAAATTGGCCCTGTCAATTCCAGCAGGAATAGCCCGCCCGTCCGCTTCCCGCCCAAAGGCTGCCGGGCGGCAAAGCGCCTCAATTCAGTCCTCGGCCGCGGGTCAAAGCACGACACTGCGGGACATTTCCGGCAATCTCATTTACCGGCGAACGACAACGACTAAATGGAGGACGGATGCCCAAGGTCAAAGGTGATACCGCTCTGGACAAGGAGCGCGCCAAAACAGAGAAGCTCCTCAAAAAGGTTGGATACACCGCCTTGAAGGAGGCCGGTGTGGTATCCAAGCGACCCGACCTCCCAAATCTAAAGGTTGAAAAGCGAGGGAAATAGCGCGGACACTCGCATGCTGACCTGACGAGGGCACGCCCAAAATGTAGACGTCTGCTTTGCCTTCTCAAGCTAGGAGCGTGCAGGCGGCGCTTGCGAGAACCACAAGGCGGACTGCTGGGCCGGAAGAACTGTCGTATTTCCGCCCCGGTGCGATCCGATACTTCACAACTTTTTCACTTTCAATTGGGGGGCCATATCATATGAACGAAGAGACCGGCGTTCAGAAGTTGGTGCGCACGCTGCGTGCTCGAGCACCTGATGACGCAGCTGAATTGCTCGCTAGAGAGTCTCCCGAGTTCATCCGCGACACACTAAAGCTGTTGCCTGACGGGCACGCCCGTAAGGTGGCCGAGCATTTGCCACAGCATATGCGGCCCATCAGCTCTCATGATGGTGACATGGGTTTCGCGATCCCCGAGTCGCTCATCGAGGTGATGGACCCGATCCCCGCCAGCGTTCCTGTCGGGACGACGGTTGCTGCCGCGGTGGAAGCTGTCAGAGGCGCCCAGGTGCCGACCGAGCTCACTTATCTCTACGTCACGGACAAGGGCAATAAACTGGTTGGCCTGGCGGTCCTGCGCGATCTGATGCTGAGCGAACCCGACGCGATTGTCGATCACATCATGCTGCCCAGGCCGTTCGCTCTTGATGTCGGTCTCTCTTTGAGTAACGCATGCAAGGCGGCGGTACGGCGTCACTATCCTGTCTATCCGGTGGTGGATGCGGAGAACCGGCTGCTCGGGCAGGTTCGCGGCTGGCGATTGTTCGAGCAGCAAATCATCGAGATTTCCGCCCAGTCTGGCCAGATGGTAGGCCTCCAGAAGGAGGAGCGCTCTTTTACGCCGCTGTTTTCAGCCTTCCTGAAGCGTCATCCGTGGCTGCAGTTGAATCTCCTGACGGCCTTCATGGCCGCATTCGTGGTCAGTTCGTTCACAGGCACGATCGAGAAGATCGTCGCTCTGGCGGCGTTTCTCCCGGTCTTGGCCGGGCAGAGCGGAAACACCGGCTGCCAGGCACTGGCTATGACGCTGCGTGGCCTTGCCCTGGGGGATGTGGACAAACGACCGAAGCTGCACTTGGTGATGAGAGAGGGCGCGCTCGCGGCCGCCAACGGCGTGCTCGTCGGCGTTGTTGCGGCTGCGGCGATGTGGTTCTATGCCTCGAGGCAACCGGCGTCGGCGGCGCAGGCGCCGATGCTGGCACTTGTGATCCTGCTTGCCATGTCCGGAGCGTGCCTCATGTCCGGCATCTCCGGCGTGCTGATCCCGTTGGGCCTGCGCCGGGTAGGCGCCGATCCGGCGGTCGCCTCGGCGATCTTCCTCACCACCGTGACCGATATTGTAGGCATGGGCCTGATGCTGGGGCTGGCCACCATGCTCGTGCTGTAGCAAGCTGCGTGCGGTGACGCGTCCCTGGGCGTTGAGGCAATGAGCTGACCTCGCGTTCAAAGAAATTGCAAGACCCGGGCCGAATTGCACACGCCTCGTGAGAAGCACCTCCGGCAGCTCTCCGTCCCTTGCGAAACGCGACGGAAGGCCTTTGGAGAAGCCGTGGGTGACCTTGAAGCCTGGTGACCAGATACGCAGGATCGCCCACCCAATATTAATCTTGTCGGCTGTGCGATCCACTACTGATGAGATTTGATTTTGTTAAGCCTTGGGTCAAATACTTCAATCACGTGCAGCAATGTTGAGAAGAGTTTTTGACAATCAGCGCAGCCGAAATAGGAATAAACCCGATATCTTGTTGCGCAGCTGCAACAGCTGCTGAGGACTCGCATAAGTCCGGCGACCGTTCAGTCGCCTTTTTCTTGCAGTCGTGCTAAATCCCTCGCACTAGTCGGGTTTGGGGTGGGTTCTCGGCATGCAATCTTCGTTTCGAACGATCTTCGGCTTCGCCGCAGCGCTGCTTTGTGCCGGCGTGTTGCCGGCCGGCGCACAAGGTCTTTTTGGGGCCTATGACGATGCGTTTGCGGCCCGCATCGCCAGTCCGGCCGACAATGGAACGCTCGCCCAATTCGTCACGGTTGCGGTCAACGCTGGGCAATACGATCAGGCGATCTCCTCGATCGAGCAGTATCTGATCCAGTACCCCCGCGATGCGCGCGCCCGGCTTGCGGCCAGCCGGTTGTATTACCATGTCGGGTCCTATGAATTGGCCCGGCGGCAGGTGCAGTACGGCATCGAAGTCGGGGGTCTGACCGCAAGTGAGCAACAGGAAGCTGTTCGCCTGCTCGCCCGCATCGAGCGCGCGTTGCGTGGCGTCACCTGGGAACTCGCCCTGACCGGCGGCGTATTCAGCGCATTCACCGATTTTGAGCCAGGCGGGGCGCAGGACGACGACAGCTTCGTCTCGCCTTACGGGCAGGCGGAAGGTTTTGTGCGGTGGGACCTCGGCACGCCAAGTGCCGACGCGCTCGTTCTTTCGGGGTCGTTGACCGCGACTGAGCGTCTTTTCACGGAAGACCTGTCGGTTCCGGGTGGCGAGAAGACTTTTATCCACGGCAACGCAGCGATAACCTGGGACAAGGGACTGCCCAACAGCGGGATCGATTCGCTGCGCCTGCTGCTTTCCGCGTTCACCGTTACGGATCGTTTCGACAGCGACATTTACGAAACCGGTATCGGCCTCAGTGGACGTTTCGTCGTTCGCCCGACGGTCGAGACGACGCTCTTCGCCGGTGGCGGCTACATCGATCTAAGCGCCTCGCAAGGCATTTTCGCGGATAGCAGGGTCTTCTACGAGGCAGGCGGCAGCTACCGCTTCCGCAATGGCCAGGCGCTCGGCTTGCGCTTTGTCGGCTCGAATGACTTCGCTTCCGGATCGGGCGAAATCAGCCGCAGCTATACGGGCGAGGTCCGCTATGGCGGCCTGTTGATGAACGTACCGGATTTTTTCGCATGGTCGCACCAGATCGCCTTATCGGCCGGCCACAGCGACACTCCCGATCTGTCCGTCGGCATCGGCACAAATATCAAGAGCGACTTCTGGCGCATTGCCTCGGAAAGCGATTTTCAGCTGACGGAAGCGCAGAAGATCAGCGTCGATCTCGCCTACCGCAAAACCAACTTCGCCCTCGCCAACCGCGACCGAAAATCGTTCGAAATGCTCATGAGCTATACGTTGACGCTCAATTGAAAGAGGCCGCGATGAGGTATCATCAGATCGTCATTTTTATCGCCTGCCTCGCCTTCGCGGCACCATCCGCTGCTGAGACGGTCGGGTCGATGACGGCCTACCAGACCATCATCGTCCGCAATAACGGCGGGACGATGAACGTTGGCGCCGGCGTCGAACTCGGCGACCAGTTGCGCAGCAATCCCACCGGTCTCGGAATGCTGGTGTTCCGGGATGAATCGAGCGCCAAAATTGGTCCAAACACCAGCCTGACGATCGATGAGTTCGTCTACAATCCGGGCTCCGGGTCGGGAAAGATCGACATCGGGATGAACAGCGGCCTGGCACGTTTTTATGGCGGCCAGGTTTCGAAAGGGGGCGTCATGCAGGTTGCGACGCCGCACATGGTGCTCGGAGCGAGAGGCGGCATCATCGAAGTGCTGGTGGCAGCCGGCCAGACCGTCGGCATATTGCGCGCCGGCCGCATGACCTGCACGATCAATGGCAAACGGCTGGTCATCACGAACCCGGGCTATGCCTGCACGTCGGACGATGGCAAGCTTCTGGCCGGCTACGGCGGCATCGACGCCTTCCCGATCTTGGACAGTATCGACCGGATAGCGGGAACCGGCCTGCCGGGCGCACCGGGTCCTGGGTTGGACGTAAGCGCAATTTGTACGTCGGCTCTAGGCTCCTCGCTCAAAGTCTGCGGGTCCAGGGACGGCGCACTGCCAGGAGTGGTCATGGAATTCCCTGACAGCCCAACGCCACCTGCGGGCAGCGGGGGCCGGCGGGGCGAGTGTGAGGGTGAGGGTTGCTGCTACTACTACAACTGCGATTAGGCCTGGCTGCACGAGATGAGCCACTCGGTCGGTAGGCGCTGGGCTGATTGGCGGCAAGCCGGCAGGCGCAAAATATCCGGCCTTTTGGTCGTGCTCCTGCTGCTCGCTTGCCATTTGGCTTTTGACGGGCCGTTGTCGCGCCTGCGTGAGCGGACGTACGACTTTTATCAGTTTCTCGCCCCACGCCAGGCGACGAGCAATCCTGTCGTGATCGTCTCGATAGACGACGACAGCCTCAAGGCACATGGGCGATGGCCCTGGAACCGTGGCCTCTTGGCCGATCTGGTCGATGGCATCACGCAATCCGGCGCGGCGGTGGTCGGGCTTGCGCTGGTACTCCCCGAGGCTGACACCTCGCCTGAGGGCATGGCCGGAGACAAGCGCCTGGCAGCGGCGCTGTCCAAAAATCGAACGGCGCTTGCCGTCAGCCTGGGCAATGAAGCGACGGTTTCAGAAGCAGAACCCAAAGCCGGCTGGTCGATCGTCGGGCAAGTACCCGATACACTTCCCGGCTTCACCGGTCTTACCGGGTCGCTTGCCGAATTCTCGAACGCCGCCGCAGGCCTCGGCGTGATTCGCACCTTGCCCGATCCCGACGGCGTACTACGCCATGTGCCGCTGCTCTGGCTTCGCAATACCCCTCAACGCGCGCAGCTGTGGCCGTCTTTCGCACTCGAGCTCCTGCGCCTTTACGCTGGACAGGACGGTTACACAGCCCGGATGAATGCAGCCGGGTTCGACGCACTCAGGATGGCAGGCGCCATTGTGCCGCTCGAGCCGGAGGGGAGCATCCGCCTCTGGGAAACCGCCACGGACACGCCTCGCCTGTCTGCCAGCACTATCCTTTCGGGCCATGGCGATCCGCGGCTGCGGGACGCCATCGCCATTGTCGACCTGTCGGCTGTGGGCCTGACGCAGTACCTGCCCACGCCGACGAGTCCAGCGCGACCAGGAGCGGAGATCCACGCCGATGCGATCGGCCAGATGCTTGCCGGGCGCTTCCTGGCAGAGCCAGCGCACGCGCGTATGCTCGAGCGGCTCTGGTTTCTCCTCAGTGCCCTCGTTTTCATCGGGGTTTCCGGAGTGCTCGCCGGGCGTGTCGTGCTTGGCGCCATCTCCCTGGCGCTGCTGGCCCTCACGCCGTTCGTGTTCGGCGCTCTCGAGTACAGCCTGCAGGGTGCACTCTATGACCCGCTGCAGCCGGCGCTTGCAACCATCATGGTTGCGGGCTTCGAAGGCTATGTCCTCTACAGGCGCAGCGAGCAGCGCCGGTCCACCCTGACGCGACAGTTCTCCCAATATCTGTCGCCCTCCGTGGTGCAGCGCCTCGCAAGCTCGGACACCGAGGCAATCCTGTCCGGCGAGAAGCGCGAGATCACAATTTTGATCAGCGACATACGTGGCTTCACGACCATGAGCGAACAGCTCGACACCCAAGAGATCGCCAAGGTGGTCAACCATTTCCTCGGCATTGCGACCGATGAGATCCTCAAGCGCGACGGCACCATCGACAAGTTCATGGGCGATGCGGTGCTGGCCTTCTGGAACGCACCGCTAGATCAACCCGATCATCGTGAGCGTGCGCTCGACGCGGGCCTGTCCCTTATCGAGCGGGTGAGGCGCGAAGACGCCGCCTTCACCGCGGATGGCCATCGCTCCATCGAAATCGGCGTCGCCATCGAGACCGGCATCTGCTCGGTAGGCAATTTCGGCTCCGAACGGCGCTTCGATTACACCGCGATCGGCTCCCCCGTGAACCGCGCGGCACGGCTCGAATCGACGACCAAGAAGCTGGGCATCCCCCTGGTGCTTGGACCCGGCTTTGCGGCAGCAGCATCGATGCCGGTCGTCCAGGCGGGCGCCTTTGAGCTCCAGGGTTTCAAGGGCGAGGTGCCGGTTTTCACCGTTCCGGAGATGCAAGCTGCTCAACAAGGTATGAGCCGCGAAGTAGAGAGCCAACGTGGTGAGCAATCTGGCGCCCCCGCCATGGTGGTTGGTTCGCCGCCATCCGTGCAAATGGCGCCGCTTGACCTGACACCCCGAACCCGGAGCATCCGCTGATCGGATCCAGCGGATCGCAAGATGCAATTGTCACGGGCACAGACGGACATCTTGTTTCGGCGACCATCGAGGGATGCGACGGCTTGCGTCACTCGTCCTTGAAAGTCACCTTCATATGTTTGTGCACCATTGAGGCGAGGTCCTCGGCATCCCAGTTCGTTAGCCTGATGCAGCCGTGAGAGAAGGTCTTCCCGATCTTGCCGGGTTCGGGCGTGCCGTGAATGCCGTAGCTTTCGATGGAGAGGTCGATCCAGATTGATCCCACGGGATTGTTAGGGCCGGCAGCAATGGTGAAGGGCCGCTTGGTTTTGACTCCCTTGAATGCAAAATCGGGATCGTAGTGATAGGTCGGGTTGTGCACCACCCTTTGGATCTCTGCCTGCCCACTTGGTGCCGGCTTCTCGTCGCTCCCGATCGAGGCAGGGTAGACGGCAAACGCTTTATTGGAGGGGTCGAGCACGCGCACCTGATGAGCGCCTTTGTCGACTTCGACGCCGGCAATGGTGGCGGGAGGTTCACCCCGGCCAACATCTGGTACCAGCAGCGTGGTTCCAGCTTTCCTGAATCCGGTGCCTGGGTTTAGCCTCCTGAGCAATGGTTCGCTCACATGGAAGCGCTCCGCCAGCTTCTCGATCGAGTCGTGATAGCCAAGCCTTCTCAGGCGAGCCATCCTCTCCATGCGCCCCGGAATGCGTTTGGTGAAGGGGCCGCGTACATCTTTGCGGGTCAGTTCATAGGTGATCAGAGCTGGGCTGGTGGAGGTTGCCATCAGCTTGTCCCAAGTCGCCTGGGTGAGCTTGCCATCTGGGGCCAGTCCGTTCGACGCCTGGAAGGCCTTGACCGCCTTGGCGAAGTTCTCTCCAAGGCGGCCGTCGATGAGCCCCGGTGAGAAGCGCGCACGATCCAAAAAAATTTGCGCCTTCAGCACGGCAGGATCGAGCCCTTTCGGATCGCCGGCGGAGAATTGCGCCTGATTTACCGCGGCTAGGTCCAGCTTGGCCGCCTCCGTCCCGCCGCATGCGAAGGCGAGTGCAATGGCGAGGAGGAGAAGGAGCCTGATCATCGATGTCACTCCTTACGTTAAATCGCACCTGATCTGCTTCTATGACGCGCTGTGGCAGATCTGGTTCCATTCGCCGGTAGGAGGATCCTAGGCAACCTGCCTTACGCTGCCGACCGGTCCGAGACGTTCGATGCCCGTGACTTGCCCCTCACGAGAGGCGTTGCTGGCCGCGCAGATCGGCAGTGTAAAAATGGTCTGGCCATGTTGACGTGAGCTTCTACCTTCAAACTGCCCACTACCTGGACCGGCAGTCAAATGGTCTCAGGGCAGCAAGTGAGGAGATGCGCTGGGAACCGGCTTGTCGGGCGGGTATTCTATTGATCTTCGGTATCGATAGATCCATGTTCCGTCGTCACTGTGATCGCGTTGTCGCCCGCGATTGCTCTAGCGTATTCGAAGCGCTCCAACTTCTGTTCTGCCGATAGGCCTTTGAACATCGCGGTGGCCGAGTTCGTGATTTTGAAGTCGCCGCAACTCGGACAGCGAAACTCCCGGATGTCACCAACTGTCTCCGAATTAACGAGCGCCTGCTCATCTGTAATCGGGCAAATTGCGGCCATCCAAGCCATCGTGGTCCTCCGTCCTAAGGCCGTCCTCGATTACCCAAAAGGCATCGTCGAGTGCAAAATCCATTTCTGCCGACGCTCACCCCACCTGGAGTACTCCACCGAGTCGATTGCGCTCTCCACTCTCCAACCCGGAATGTGGATTAAAGCCAGTTCCTCGGCGAGCGATTTGCTGGTGGGCGGTAGGCGCTCTCGCTCTGGAGCCTCTCCCAAACGATCGGAGATGTTCATGTAGCGTCGGGCAGGACCGAAGGGCCGGAACGTGGCGTTTTCATCTCTTCGGCAATCACCAGTAGCGCCTCCAGAGCGACGGCGATCCCCGACATCACCGTACTTATGTCTGCGCTGCCGCCGAGCGTCGAAAGTTCGGCCGCTCGCGTTTGCATGCTTTGGCTCAGCTCTTGTAACTTCAGGCGCAGCTCGTCATCCATGTATGTTCTCCAAGCTTGACGCTGGAGGAACGCGCCTGCTTACAACCCGTTCCGCCGGTGGCCGCAGAGAACCAGAGACACCGCAGATGCTACAACTTGCGCTTTGGCGGCGCTTAGGATGGGCGGTGGATTGAGCCTCAGCGACTGACCGTCGGCAAATAGCGGATGCTTCAGTCTCGAAAAGGTGCTGGACGGCTCGATATGCACCGCCCCTTGGCCCTGGGTGCTGGTCCCATGCACAGTAAGGCCGTGCAAGTGCGCGCGGCCTCTGGGCTCAACATTCCAGTCGTCATGGTCCAAAGTTGTCCCAAGGTGGGTTCTCACCAAAGTGGGCGGCGAGAAGCGTTACGAAGCTTTGAACTTTGGCGGAAAGATGCCTGCTTGACGGGTACATCGCGTAGATCGACCGGCTTACCGGCTTGAACTGGGGCATCACTGTCTCCAGTTGGCCCGAACGAATGGCTTCTCCAACAAGGAAAGTGGGGCAAAGTACTATGCCTGCTCCACCCAGCGCCGCATCGCGCAGGAGCTGCCCGTTCGTTGCCGTCATCCGTGCAGTGATTTTTACCGCCACTTCCCCCTTTGGTCCGTCGAACCGCCATTTTCCGCGGCTGGCGCGCAACGCGTAGTCCAGACAATCATGGTCGTGGAGATCCGACGGCTTTGTGGGACGCCCGCGTCTGTCCAGATAATCGCGCGAAGCGCAGACCACCTCGCGTGAAGGCGCGATTCGGCGAGCAACCAGATTGGAAACCGTGAGTGGAGCGATGCGTACCGCGACATCCAGGCCCTCTTCCACGATGTCAACCACACGGTCGTCCAACACCAACTCAACCGACACCTCCGGGTAGACCGCGAGATATTCTGCAACGACTCTCCCAAGGTGCATCGCGCCGAAGGAGATCGGCGCGCTGACACGCAGTGAGCCGGTGGGACGTGTCTTGCTCTCGGCCGCGCTCGTACGAACTTCCTCGACATCCTCGATTATGCGCAGACTGCGCTCGTAGACGGAGGCGCCGAGCTCTGTCAGGCTTATGCGCCGGGTCGTCCGGTTGAGAAGGCGTGCGCCAAG
The DNA here is from genome assembly GCF_057786095.1 of Mesorhizobium sp. P160219. NCBI lineage: Bacteria > Pseudomonadati > Pseudomonadota > Alphaproteobacteria > Hyphomicrobiales > Phyllobacteriaceae > Mesorhizobium > Mesorhizobium sp. P160219. Next base: position 5,648,618 of record NZ_JBYNWG010000001.1, on the reverse strand, counting down.
CCACTCTTCCAGCATCTGGACATGTTTGCTCACGGCCGCTGGCGATAGTCGCATCCGCTTGGCCCCTCCAGCGAAGCTGCCTTCACTGACGACGTTGGCAAACACGGTCATGCTGGTCAGCCGGTCCAACTGCAATCACCTGTTTCATTCACGTTTCGTGAATTCACCATCCATATTTTCCCCGATTATCAATCCGCAGTGGACAGATTATCTGAAGCCAGGCGGGGATCAATTGCCCGATCCGTCTCTCTAACGTTTGCCCGAAACGTCGGCGTCGAGTGCCTTCTCGCGGGCTGGAGGTGATCATGTCTCTGACCAAAGCAGCCCTTCAGGAGAAACAGGGAGCCACTGTTCGCATGTGGCTCTCCGTGCTCACCGTATCGCTGGGTATTTTTTCGATGATCACTGCGGAGCAACTCCCTGTGGGGCTGATTCCGGCAATTTCTTCCGAGTTGAATGTCTCTATTGGGAGTGGCGGTCTCACGGTGACGATACCCGGCGTAATTGCGGCGTTCGCTTCTATCGGTTTGCCGTTGGCAGTGGGGAGGCTCGACCGGCGTATTCTGATGGCGGGCCTGCTCGCGGCAATGGCTGCGGCGAGCGTGATTTCAGCGCTCGCAACGAACTTTCCCGTTCTGCTCGCGTCCAGGCTGCTCGTCGGGATCACCATCGGTGGCTTTTGGGCGATAGCCGGGAGCATCGCAGTACGCCTTGTTCCTGGACCGTCCGTGCCGCGCGCCATGACTATTGTCTTCGGCGGTGTAAGTGCCGCTGCGGTGCTGGGCGTGCCGGCCGGCACGATCATCGGTGATCTAGTCGGCTGGCGCGGCGCGTTCTGGTCTCTCGCCGGCCTGAGCTTTGCCATATTGCTCGCCGCCCTGCTTGTGCTTCCGAAGCTGGAGGCGGCGGAGCCTGTGGAGGTGAAAGCGCTGCGTGCGCAATTGCGCAATCCCGCCCTTCTGGCGGGCGTGGTTGCGACGGCACTGCTGGTGGCTGCTCACTACGGTGCCTACACCTTCGTGAGCCCGGTGTTGCTGGAGGTCTCGGGCGTCACTGCAGGGAGCATAGGCTGGCTACTGTTGGGGTATGGCATTCTCGGAATGATTGGCAACGCCGTCGCAGGCGTCTGGGCCGCCAAATCCGTCGGTCGCACATTGGCCTGCGTCGTCATTGGGCTCGGCGCCACGCTGGCTCTCTTCCCGTTACTCGGGGTCACGCCGCTCACAGGAACCATCCTGCTGCTGGTGTGGGGCTTCGCGTATGGCGCGGCGCCCATCACGCTGCAGACGTGGGTGCTGAGTGCAGCACCAGAAAGCGCGGAGACCGCGACGGCCATCTACTGCTTCACTTTCAATTTTGCCATCTCCGTGGGTACCCTAGCGACCAGTCAGATCGTCGACACGATGGGCGTGAACAGGGTCCTCTGGGTCGACTCCGCCATCATCCTGCTGGTGCTGCTGCCGGTGTGCCGCGCACCCATGCTTAACCGGAACATCGGAAACTCGTAGACAGCAAGCCATCCTGTGCCGCCCATCTGATGTGATAGGTTGAAGTAGATCTTCGTTTCCTCTGTCTTGAAAGTCACGCGCGTCACATCAAACGCGGGTTCCGCCGCACCGTACGGGTGCCGATGCTTTGCGCCCCCGGAGGACAACTGGCTACTTGAAAAAGGACTTGATCCCCTCGTCGATATGTGTGCTGATATGAGATCGATCTCATGCCGCGCTCTGAATTGCTGTTCTCTACGGGAGCGCGCTCTGGGAAGCATATGTCTGAATGACGATGAAGAGGGAGGTTCAAGTGAGGAAATTGATCGCGTGGCTGGCCTTGGCCACTACCACGCTCGCGTTCGCGTCTGCGGCGTCGGCGGGTGAAACCATCGACCGGGTTACCTCGAAGAAGGCAATGGTGGTCGCCACAAACAGCGGTTGGCCGCCGCAGAGTTTCCTCGACGACAGCAATCAGTTGGTCGGCTTCGATATCGACGTCTCGAAGGAGATCGCACGGCGCCTCGGTGTGGAGGTCAGTTTCGACACGCCGGACTGGGCGACGATGACGGGCGGCCATTGGCAGGGACGCTACGATCTGGGTGTCGGCTCGGTGACGCCGACCAAAGCGCGGGCCAAGGTGATCGATTTCGAAGGCATCTATTATTATAGCCCCTACGTTTACGTGGTTCACAAGGACAGCCCGGCCAAATCGGTCGCCGACCTGAACGGTAAGATCATCGGCGTCGAGACCGCCACCACGTCGGAGGATTTCATCCGCAGACAACTCGAGATCGATGCTCCCGGCCTGCCGCCCATCGAATACAAGCTGGAGCCCGGTGAGATCAGGACTTTCGCCGACTCAATGCTGCCGTTCGACGATTTGAGGCTCGGCGACGGCGTGCGCCTCAACGCGGTCATCGCACCAGAACAGACGGCTCAGAACGCGATAAAGAACGGCTACCCGTTGCGTGTCCTGGAAGGCGGCTATGCCTTCCGTGAGCCGCTGGTGGTGATCGCGGAAAAAGGTGATGCCGAGTGGAATGCCAAGATCGGCGGCATTCTCGACGAGATGAAGAAGGACGGTACCCTCGCGAAACTGACCACCAAGTGGTACGGCAAGGATTACAGCGCCGACTGAGGAGCGTCGTGGATAAAGCTTGAGCGGGATGCATTCAATTGAACATCCCGCTCCGTCTGTTTTGTTTCAGCCGCATTTTCACGACACCGGGCGGCTCCGCCTGCCTGCAAAATGCTCTAGTGCCGCCACCTCATCGTATTGATCATGACATGTCCTGACACCTATTACCGACGCACGCTTGCCGACAACACCATCAGACCGCCGCTGAGCGGCGTTTCCGAGTGCGAGACAGTCGTTGTCGGCGGCGGACTGGCCGGCCTGACGACGGCGTTGCAGCTGGCTCGCGCCGGCCAGCAGGTCGTCGTGCTTGAGGCGCAGCGGATAGGCTTCGGCGCCTCCGGTCGCAATGGCGGCTTCGTCAATCCCGGTTTCGCCACCGGCACCGACAACATCGCCGCGATGGCCGGCGTCGACGCGGCACAAAAACTGCACCGCCTGTCCATCGAAGGCGTCGGCTTCGTGCGGCAGACGATCCGCGATCTCGACATCAAGGCGGCAGAGCCGCGCTCCGGTATATTGAGCGTGCTTCGCCACGATGGCGGCACCGCGCTCAAGGCATATGCCGAGCAACTGGCGCGGGATTTCGACTACCGGCTCGACTATCTCGATCGCGACCAGGTGCGAGCAGTGCTGCATTCCGATCGCTACCACCAAGGCCTGCGCGATCCCAGCGCCTTCCACATGCATCCGCTTAACTATCTGCGCGCCGTTGCGAGCGAGATCGAGCGGCTGGGCGGCAGGATATACGAGAGAACGGCTGCCGTTGAAGCCAACCTTGACGGCGCCGAAAAGGTCTTGCGCACCGACAGCGGCGAAGTGCGCGCCCGCCAGGCCGTAGTTGCCACCGGCGGATATACGGGCCCACTGGTCGGCCGGCTGCAGCGGGCATTCCTGCCTATCGCCACTTACGTTATGGTGAGCGAGGAGGCGCCTGACCTCATCGCCAAGGCGATTACGACGACCGACGCCGTCGGCGATAACCGTCGCGCAGGCGATTATTACCGTGTTGTCGAAGGCGGCAGGCGGCTGCTCTGGGGAGGGCGCATCACCACCCGGGCAGCCTCATCGGGCGTGTTGGCGAGGCAATTGCGCCGTGAGATGGTCACCACTTATCCGCAGCTCGAACACCTCAAGACCGAACTCGCCTGGTCCGGGCTCATGTCTTATGCCCGGCACATGATGCCCCAGATAGGCCCGTTGCAGCCGGGCGTCTGGTACCTCACGGCTTTTGGTGGCCATGGCATCAACACCACGGCGATCGCCGGCAAGTTGATCGCCGAAGCCATACTGGGACAATCGGACCGTTACCGGCTGTTTGCACCATTCGGCCTTGCCTGGGCGGGCGGCCCGGCTGGACTTGCGGTTGCGCAACTCACCTACTGGAAGCTGCAGGCGCAGGATTGGTGGCGCGAGCGGGCCCGCTGACCGCAGGGAGATCGAAGACGTGATCGGCCGACTATTGCTCAACCACCCGGACGCGGCGCGCCGCGTTGGCGTGTTCTTCGTGCTCGCCGCCATCGCCGCCGGCCTGTATGGGCTCGGCATCAAAGCCAGTTGGCTCGGCAAGCTCGTTCCGGGGTCGGTCGAGTGGCTCGCCGCCAACCCGGACGTCGGGCGGGCGGTCTCGGCGGTGCTGATCGCATTGATCTTGGTGGCGAACTGGAACGCGCTGCGGTATCTCAGCCGCAAACAGCAGATTGTGGCAGTTTGGATAGAGCTGTTCGTGTTGCTAATGTTGTTTTTCTATTCCTTCGACCTGTCCTTCGCGTTCATCGCCAAGAAGATCGGCTTCCTCGTCTCGAAGGGTGTGGTGACGACCCTCTACATTTCGGCCATTTCGATCGCCATCGCCACCCTCATCGCCTTCGTTGGCGCCATCGCCAAACTTTCCCGCAACGGCGTGGTCTATGGCTTGGCGACCTTCTATACCTCTCTGTTTCGTGGCTTGCCGTTGCTGATGCAGATCTACATCATCTATCTCGGCCTGCCGCAGATTGGCTACGTGATCGGCGCCGTGCCGGCTGGCATCATGGCGCTGTCGCTCTGCTACGGCGCGTACATGACCGAGATCTTCCGGGCCGGCATCGAAAGCATCTCGCGCGGCCAGACCGAGGGTGCTACGGCACTCGGCCTTAGCGCTAACCAGACGATGTTCCTGGTCATCCTGCCGCAGGCGATGCGCGTCATCGTGCCGCCGACCGGCAACCAGTTCATTGCGATGCTGAAGGATTCTTCGCTGGTCTCGGTGGTCGGGGTCTGGGAGATCATGTATCTCGCACGCACGCAGGGCCAGACCGAGTTCCGCCACATCGAGATGCTCATCACCGCCTCGATGATCTATTGGCTGCTCTCGATGGGGCTCGAGTTCCTTCAGTCGCGGATCGAGGACCGGTTCGGGCGCTCACTCAAGCGCTGATCGTCATCCGTGATCTTCGCCAAAGCGAGTTGCACAGCACCGCAACAGCCAGCTTCGGAGAGCAGCTGCAGATTGTACGCGACAGCATGCCGTTCGGCGACGTCGTGAGGGGTGAATCAACCCGGTATTTCATCGGCTTAGCCCGATCGGAGGGCAGAATAGAGCAAGTGCTGGACGAGCATGTTCGTTGGCCGACCGCCCGGCAACTACGACCGATTGCTGGATTTCACCCGCGCCAATAAGTTAACAAAATTAATGACTCTAACATGTCTCCGGCCAACCATTATCGCTATGTATCGATGGTAGCCGAGTTCGCCACGTGGTTCGCCAATAGGTTTGTCAGCAGTGGTTTGCGCGTTACCAGCCGCACGACTCGGTCCATGCCCTGCACAGCCAAACGCACCGGCGAGACTTCCCGGGAATGAAGCTCGGCATGGTGTTTCGTTCCTTTGAAGTGGGCGTGGTTGGGGGAAGACCGTAGTCGGCGTGTTCGCGCCCGGTGGAATTTTCGAAGAGTTGTTTCCAACGGCGGGAACGAACCAAACTTCCATGCATTTAGCTCTGGCTTCGTTCATTCACTCTTTCTTCTGGGAGCTGGACCATTGTCATCCGGAGGCTATCTCTTGGCCGACCAACAAACCAATGACGTTTCCATCGTTGATCTGATACCTGCCCTGCGGGCTTTCGCGCGCACCTTCTGCCGCGTTCCAGACGATGCCGACGATCTGGTGCAGGAAACGTTGACCAAAGGGCTCGCCAACATCGACAAGTTCGAACCTGGTACACGCATGAAGTCGTGGCTCTTCACCATCATGCGCAACACCTACTACACCCGGATCAAGATCGCTGCACGGGAAGCGCCAGGCCTTCTCGACTGCGCGTCTTCGAGACCGATTTCGGAAGCTACCCAGGAATGGACCGTTCAGAGCAAGGAAGTTCACGGCGCCATCCAAAAGCTGCCCGAACATCAGCGCGAGGTGCTGATGCTGATCGGCGTTTTAGGAGTGGGCTACGAGGAAACCGCCGAAATCTGCGGCTGCGCGGTAGGGACGGTCAAGAGCCGGCTGAACCGTGCCCGCGCCAACATCCTTGAGCTACTCGGGGAGAGCTCGTTGCAGACATTGATAGAAAGGCGAAATCAGCTGTCGGATGGTCAGCTCGATATAGAGGTCGACAGCCGCAGATAATCAGCTCTTCACGTCTCGCCGACGCTTCTCGACGAGAGCATTTTGCAATTGGATCGCCAGCTTGGATAGGCGGTCTGGTATCTTTTCCTGCTCTATGGCGGCCAGCAGGGAAGCAATCTCCTGATCCACTGCCATCTCGACAAGCAGATCCGTGGTATCGTCGCTCGAATGAGACATCACGTTCTCTTGATAGCATCCCTAGATCCAAGTCTGATGATGAGCGCTCGGCACTACAAGGCGTTGTCGACCGCCGAGAGGCTCACCGGCGGCCCTTGCACAGTTTTCCTCCGTGCCGCGGCAAGACGCGGCGCGGTGGCGTCAGTCCTTCAGCAACCGGTTTGCGGCGTGATCCTGAAATTGATCGGACTTGATTCGATTGCCGTCCAGCCCGCGCTCTCGGCTATGTTGCTTCCTGTCGCGGTTGGACAAAACCGCGTTTTCTTCGATCTTGTCCTTGTCCAAGGTGGTCATTGCGCCGGCGCCGGCACCTTTGCCTTGGCTGCCTTGGCCGAAATGCTTTTTGCCGCCGGATGCCATGATCTCCTCCTTCGAATCCAGGACACCGATCGGTGCCGACGCCCGAACCGGCATCGCGCTGTAATGTTCCGTCTCACCCAGCAAGCAGGAAGGCGTCGCCATCCCATGACCCAAACGGCTTCTCGCCGTCGATGACGACCCGCAATTGGTGAGCTTGCGCAAGACGGCCGATGTCGGCCCGGTCCAAAGAAAGCGATCCGCGATAAGAATAGTTGAGCAATGCGAGCCGGCCCGGCCGTTTGAGAACGCGCGCAATTTCATCGAAAAGCCGCTCAGCCATGCCGGCCAGGACCAGGTAGGGAAAGCTGTCGACCGCCAACACGCAATCGAAACTGTCGTCGTCGAAGTCGGCCAGATCGAGACCGGAGGTTTGGCGCAGTTCGACATTGCCGAGCGCTGCGCATTGCTCGGAGGCGATAGAGATCATCCGCGATGATATGTCGATGCCGACCATCCGCTTGAAGGAATTGGACAGCGCGCGCTCGAAACGTCCGATGCCGCAACCGATGTCGAGAATGTCTCGTTCAATTCCGGTGAATTCTCGCGCCTCGAGCCATTCAACGATTTCGTCGGTCATGGCTGTCAGCCGCTCGTCATCGCCAAGGGATCCTAACTGGACACTTGCGGCTGTCGAAATTGCTGCCGCGGCATCAAAACTCGAGGCCAGCCGCGTGACGACGGCAATATCCGTCTCGCCGTTACCGCGTTCATGCCGAACGGCGCCGCCTGTCGCTCGCAAAGTGGCAAGGACGCCCGGTCTGTGGCGCAGCAGTCCAGCGACCTTTCGCAGTCTTTCAGCATCGCCGGTATCCGCCGGACGGACTTTCAGCACGAACTCCGCCAATTCCGCCGCTTCAATTGTGGGCGGCAGGTGAAGCGCCAGCCTGACGAGAACAGCTTCGGCGCAGGCACCATCGGCCATGCAATCTTCGACCGCCCGTCTGACCGATGTCCGGCGCTGCGCGTGCACACTCATGACATCAACTCCGCGTCCAGATCCTCCGCATCGTCCACCTGTCAACGGCGCCCCAGCCGTATTTGTAGGCCTCCTGGCCGCGCAGGAAGTCGAACTCGCGCGCATCCTCGCGGATCGACTCCGCGATCGCGTGGCCGATCAGGATCGCCCCTGGGCTCTCCTCGGCATAAGCAGGATCGAGGCCGCCGAGATAGGCATAGGCGCGGCCGCGGTGGTGAAATCCGTAATAGGCGGCGACAGTCGTGCCATCGATCGCGAGCAACCAGCATCGGACCAGACCGTGAGCATCGAGCAAGGGAAGTGAAAGCCCATGGAAGTGCTGCACGGCGGGGTTGGCCAATACACCACCTCCATGTCCAACCCAGCGTGCATGGTGCAGGCGGATCAATTGGTTCAGGAAGTTCTGATCGCCCCGGGCTGACGCCAACGCGAGCCGGCCGCGTCTGGACGCCGCTTGGCGCGCCCGGCGCAACTGGCGCCTGCGCCGAGCGGGAACGCAGCCGGCCAACGTGTCGTCGCCGGCAACAGCAAGCACGGGGCAGGCTGCATGAATTACCGGCCTCTCGACCGTTAAACCGGGATGCGCGATCGTAAGACCGGCACTGTTTTGCGGCAGATCAGACAATATCCATTGTGACCACCCGACCGAGCAGATCGTTTCGGCAATTGTGGACACGACCGCCGCCTCGATATCCCGGACAGCCAGGATGTCCAGATAATCGCTGAGCGAAATACCGACCGGAAGCAGCTTCGAACCGGCCGTTCCATGCTCGAGATAGAGTGGCGCCAGCCCGACCAGATCGCCGCCACGCCAGACCGCGACTGTCGCCAGTTCACCGGGTGCGAATGCGCGCCACCATGGCACCAGCCAGGCGGGGGATTGGAACGGCGTCGCACAGGAACTCTGCTCCCACAGTTTCCACCAGTGCGGCGTCAAGGCATCGAATTTTACGGGGTCATCGATGATTTCACTGCGCAACACTGCTTTTCTCACGGTGCCGCAGCGAAGCGCCGGCAATCTGTGCCAAGTTGTGCCAGCGCCTGATAGGCAGCCATATACGACGAGATCATCCGTTCCAGCGAAAACCGCCGTCGCGCCTCCACCCGGCACGCCTCGGCGTCCAGGCTGGGCGCCGCAAGAATGGCTTGGGCCATCTCGTCGACTGTATTGACGAGAAAGCCCGTCCTGCCGTGCTCGATTACATCCGCAAGCGCACCATTCGGGAATGCGACCACCGGGGTACCGCAGGCGAGGGCCTCCATGGCGACAAGCGAGCTTGTCTCGGCGGCGAGGCTTGGAATGACCAGACAGCGGGCTGCGTTGAGAAAGCGCCTCTTGGCGTTAAAACCGAGCGGGCCCAAGAAGCTGCGGCGAGCATCAAGACGGGATTGGACCTCGTCGCGAAAGTAGCGCGTATGTGTTTCGTAGGGGTAGACCTTGCCGCCGATGACCAGGGGCACGCCCGCCTGTTTGGCCGCGTCCAGGGCCAGGTGAATGCCCTTTTCCGGGCAGACCCGGCTGAGAACCAGGGCAAAGTCTCGCTTCGGCTGCACCAGGCTCAGTGCTTCGATGTCAACGCCGTTGGGAATCGGCGCCACCAGTCTGGCCCCTGGTGGCGCCGTTTGCTGCTGGGTGGGCGAGACCGCATGGAGCCACAGGTCGTCGCGCGTCGGTCGCAGAGCCTCGGCCGGATACCAGTCCAAGGGCAGGTGGAGGCTCACCAGGGTCGGACCATCGTCGGGCAAATAGGCATGAAAATCGATACCGTGCAGATGAGCCACATCGATCGGCCATCGGGCGCGGGCAGCGGCGATCGCTTTGCGATGAGCCTGCTGCGCGCGGCTCTTCGCCGCCTCGTCGAGCACGCCGTTTTCAGCCGGTATTTCCACAAGGGTACCGCTCGCGCTGGAGCCGCGGCAGCCAATGACGATAGAGCGGTGGCCGGCGCGAACCAGCTCCCGATCGAGCATCGACAGAACCTGTTCGGCACCGCCGACAGCATCGGGTCCGACGGGTGCGAGAGGGTAGGCGACATTGAGGACAGTGAGCGCCGCGGCTGGTTGCGCCTCGGTCCCGTATGCCGCACCACCTGTCGATGATGCCGCTAATTCGTCCAATGTGTCAGGCGTCTGATGCATTGGCAGCATGACACTTTCACGCTGCCGAGGCCCGCCGCGTCGGGAGCGAAGCGGACGTCATGCCGGGCGCATAGCGGCGGATCATGGTTGCGCAGAATTCCGCGAACTCCTCCGGCACCAGAGGTGGGCTGGTGTGGTGGGGCATCATTCCGCGATGCTGCGGTGTAAAGCAAAAGGTGACCGTCACGTCGAAATCGGCGAGTGCCTCCATCTGCCGGTCAAACCAGTCCAGCGCGTTCGGCCGGAAGCTGTCTGCCCAGGAAAGCCCCGTGCGCATATTGGTGACGCCCAGCCGCTTCATCCAGGCGACGGCATCGTCCAGCCGGGCGTCCTCGAAATGAAACCACTGCACCAGCCCCATTGCGGGCGTGTAGCGCAGGAACTCCTCCAGCGCAGGTTTTGGCGTACCGTCCTGGCGTAGCAGCCCCATGTGGAAATGTCGATAGTAAGAAGAGCCCTCTGCCTCGCGATGCCGCGTCGTTGCTTCCCATTCGCGCGGAAGATCGTAGAGGCTGTACCACTGGATGCGTGGTGCGTTGCCGATCAGCAACTCGGCGGTGCGCTTGAGCCCCCAGACCTGGATTTCTTCCGCGCCGAAGGTCGATACGCCGACTTCGCTGACCCAGATGGGAAGGTTGGTGACGGTCGCGATCTCGCCGATCTTCTGTGGCCATTCGTGGATCTGCCACAGGTTCCAGTCGAGCGGAAAGCCGTGCACGGCGACGGCATCGACATGGTCCAGCACGCCGAATTCCTTCATGCGGGTGATAAAGCCCGGATCTATCGGCGAGATGCCACCGAGTACTTTCGTCAAAGACGGGTTCTCCGACGCGATTGCGTCAGCCGACAAGATCGCCATCCTGGCAAAGCGGCTCCAATCGGGATCGAGCTCTGGGTCCCAATGCGATTTGTTGTTGGGCTCGTTCCAGATCATGGCGGCTTCAATCATGGAGCTGTCCTTTCGAGGGGTAGATGGCGCCGCCGCCGGCCGGGTCCCCGGCTGCGCGGCAGAAATAGACCTCCTGCTCGGGGTGCAGAACGATCTCGAAACCGGCGCTGCGCAGCATCGCTTCGGTGCAGGCGCGGTTTGGAATCCACCAGTTGGTGGGATCGTCGGCATAGCGGTGCTCGATAAAATGCAGCTTGGGAAACTGCGGCTGGTCGAACAGGTCATGCGTCCAGAAATGATAGTTTTCTTCCAACTCGGGCAGATCCGCGCTGCCGCGCTGCATGGACTGGAAGATCATCAGGTCACGGGCGACATGTTCGCGGATCAGGTCGAGCGCGAGCAAGGGGTGGCGCAAATGGTAAAGCACCCCCATGAACAGCACGACATCGAACGTCTCGCGCAGCGAGCCGACGTCGTAGACCGAAAGCTTCTGGAATTCGATCTCGCAATCGGCAACCTCGGCGGCAAAGCGAGCCTGCGCCAGGTAGGCGTCATCGAAATCGATGCCGAGGACACGGTCAGCACCTCGCCGTTTCATCTCGATGGAGTAAAATCCTGCATTGCAGCCGATATCGAGTACGGCCTTGCCCCTCAGATCAGCGGGAATGGCATTGGCAAATTTGCGCCATTTGATCAGCGGGTAGTTGCCCAGAAAATGGTTGGGAGCGGTTTGGACGCCGGCAAGTTCCATGTTGTGGAACCATGGGCCGAGCGCATCGATGCGGCGGCGGATTTCGGCATGGGAATGCAGCATGGCTCAGGCTCCTTCGCCAGGAACGACGGGTACATGCGACTGCGCGCCGGGCATGATCATGGTGGGCCGGCGCTGCGCGGATGAGGCGTCGTTTTCAAGCAACCGCAGAGCTGTTCGATAGCCGTTGAAAGTGCCGACATCGACATAGTCCGACCCAGCCCTGACACCAAAAGCTGTACCGCCGGCCGCAATATAGGCGTTGACCAAAGTGCCGATATATTCGTCACTGCGCTCCCGCTCACGCCAGAGTCCCGCAAGCTGATGCAGGATATGGCCCGGCATCTTGAACGCACCCCAAACCCAGTTCGTGGCGGCATCCTGCCGCTTGACCTGGATTTCGATCACGCGCTCGTGGACGTCGATGACGACGGCGTCGAAGAATTCCGGCTGATCCACCGGGAAAAGCAGAAATGAGAGCTGATCGTCGGGCAAATGGCGGAAACCGTCCTCGGGAAACCAGATCGTATCGGGAAGGCCGACCAGGACGACCTCGTCGGGCGCGACGAGGGGCGCCGCCCGGAAGATCGCATCGCACAGACCGACGGGGTTCGGCTGCACCACGAAGAGAGCCGCCGCGTCACCGTAGCCGGCGGCGTAGTATTCAAGGATGTCGGATTTGCCCGATCCGATGATGAAGCAAATCTTGTCGACGCCGGCCTGCACCATGCGCCGTACCAGATACTCGCTCACGGCGCAGGGACGCTCGGTCTGTCCATCGATCCGGCTACCGACCGGCAGCAGCTCTTTCGAGAAGCCGAGCGGCTGAATGCGGCTGCCGCGCCCGGCAGCGGGTACGATGCCCAACATCAGACCGCTTCCCTCATCGGTTCGCCGGGAGATCTTTGAAAGGCATCGTTCAGGATGCGATCCAGTTCCGCCGCGCGCCGTGCGGAAGTGTGTTCGCCCAAGACCCGGTCGCGGGCACGCCTTCGAATGCCGTCGAGCTCGCACTCCGGCAATTGCAATGCGGCGACCACATCATCGGTGTCATGCGCCAACAATATTTCGCGGCCGGGTTCGAAAAATTCGGCTAGGCCCGGCCATGCATCGGTGACGATGGCAGCCCCACACGCGGCCGCTTCGAAGAGCCGTCCCGACGGGCACCAGCCCTTTTGCGCCATCGCCTCCCGGGTGACGTTCAGTGTCAGGCGAGATGATGAGAAGAAAGCCGGATGGTCGGCTGGCGGAAGATGCCTGACAAAGAAGATGTTGTCGCTCCATGGGAATTCCTGCGGATATTGCGCGCCGCCAATGATGAAGCGGTGGTCAGGCAGGCGCGCGGCCGGGCGGACCAGCAGCTTTTCGACGCCGGCCTGGCGATCCGCCGCGTAAGTTCCGAGATAGGACAGATCACCGGCGAATTCGGCCCGCTTCTCTGCCGGCCGGTGTTGGTCGGGATCGACATGCCCATAGAGAGGTACCACGTGACGCGCGCCTAAAACCGACTTAAGCGCCTCGATCGCCGAGCCGCCGGTGTAACTCAAAACGAGGTCGAAATCGGCAAGACCCTCAGGTCCGAAATAGGGCGGACGCTCGCCTTGCTCGATGCGGGCAAGCGTGACCGGAGTGTCGAGATCGTAGAAGACACGCAATCCGCGACCTGTCTGCTGCGCCAACCGCGAGGCCTCCACGGCGTCGGCACAGTAGGAAGTGACGACGACGACATCCGCTTGCTTCATTGCCCGCTCCGCAACGCGACGGATGTCTTCCCAGTCCGGATAAATGACGACGTTGCCGCCATCGAGCCGATCGAGATCACGCGTCCCGGCATAGTAGGGGGTATCGCGTTCGAAGAAGGTGATGGACCATCCCAGCCGACCCAGGGCGCGGATCAGTCCCCGCCAGAGCGTGGCATGGCCGTTGCCCCATGATGATGTAACGGTGAGACCGAAAATGACCATCTGCATCCGGAAAGTCCTCGTCAGGCAGCTTCGTTCATTCGCAGGAGCTTGGAGCCCCAGTCACCCGACACGATCGTCGTGATCGAGGCTGGATCGATGTCGAAGCGGAAGCAGTCGCCGACCGGCAAGCCAAGCACCTTGCAGACGGCGGCTTTGATCACGTCGGCGTGGCTGACCAGGGCGACACACTGATTCGGATGCCGCTCGCGCACTGCGTTCATCAGTGCGACGATCCGCTCCTGGACATCCAGCATGGTCTCGCCGCTCGGTGTCCTGGCCTCCTGCCGCTGGTCGTTCCACGCCCGCCAACCGGCATCGCCATTCAACTCGTCGAAGGTCTTTCCCGACCAATCGCCGAAATCGATCTCGTCGAGTTCGGCGCAGATCGCGATTTCACCGACGCCGCAGGCAAGCGCGATCGGCACGGCCGTCTCTTGCGTACGCTCACGCGGGCTGCACAAGATGGCTTCAATCGGCTCCCGGGCCATGCGGCCACCAAGATGCGCGGCCTGCGCCTTCCCAGCCTCGCCAAGGCAAACGCCATCCATCCGTCCTGCAAGATAGGAGCCGACATTGTCGTGCGCTGCATGACGGATCAAAAAGAACGTTGTCGTCATTCCGCGGCATCCAGCAAAGGCTCGTCCTTGCCGGCGATGAAGGCGAGCGTGCGCTGCCGCGCTTCGGCGTCGGTGAACTGTTCGGGAGGCGACTTCATGAAATAGCTGCAGGGACCGGTCAGTGCTCCCGCTATGCCGCGATCGAGCGCAAGCTTGGCGCAGCGTATCGCATCGATCACCACGCCGGCTGAATTTGGAGAATCCCAGACTTCCAGCTTGAGCTCGGCGTTGAGCGGCACGCCGCCGAAGGTCGTCCCTTCCACTCGGATATAGGCCCATTTGCGATCAGTCAGCCACGGTACGTGGTCGCTGGGTCCGACATGAATATTGCCCGGCTCCAGGGGAACATCGAACTGGCTGGCCACGGACTGGGTCTTGGAAATTTTCTTTGATTCCAGCCGCTCGCGTTCCAGCATGTTGAGGAAGTCGGTGTTGCCGCCGAAATTCAGCTGATAAGTGCGATCGATGCGCACGCCGCGCTCGCGGAAGAGATTGGCCAGCAGGCGGTGAACGATGGTCGCCCCGACCTGGCTCTTGATATCATCGCCGACCAGCGGCAGCCCTCGCTGCTCGAAGCGCCGGCGCCATTCCGGACGTGAGGCGATGAAAACGGGTATGCAGTTGACGAAGGCGCAGCCGGCCTCAAGCGCGCATTCGGCGTAGAAGCGCGTCGCCTCCTCGGAGCCCACCGGCAGGTAAGAGACCAGCACGTCGGCGCCGCTGTTGCGCAGGATTTCGCTGACGTCGGCAACCGGCTCCGGCGCCTCCTCGATTTCGTCGCGCAAGTATTTTCCGATGCCGTCAAGTGTCGGTCCGCGCTCGACGCGAACGCCGTTTGCCGCCGCATCGGCAAAGCGGAACGTGTTGTTCGGGGCGGCGTAGATTGCTTCAGCGACGTCGAGGCCAACCTTGCTCCTGGCGACGTCGAATGCGCAGACAATCTCGATGTCGTCGACATGGTAACCGCCGAGGTCGGCATGCATCAGCCCTGGGATTGGTTCGTTGCTTTTTGCGTGACGATAATAGGAGAGGCCCTGCACCAGGGAGGATGCGCAATTGCCGACCCCGACGATACCGACACGAACCTTTTTCGATCCCACGAAACTGCCGCCCTATGCTGTTCAAAGGTAAGTTCCTGCAGCCGAACCACCAGCGTGCCGGAATGTTCCTTGGCCTGCCGAAAAATTGCGCAAGACAGCATGGATCGAAGCAGCGCTCGCTGCGTTGCCGCAAGGCGAAGCATTGGAAAACCGATCGATGATTGTTTACGGCGACCAGAAGCGGAGGCAGAGCGCAGAACGGCTTCGCGATGCTGCGAGCGAAATTGCTCAAAGTCTGGACCGCATGGCTCATGGCGTCCGACGCCATGCCGCGTTGGTCGGCCTATTCATCAGCGTATCGGAACTGGTTCGCGCGCTTGCCGATGTCGATTTCGAGAACAGGGGCATCGACATCTTTTCGCCGCGGCAACAGCAAGGCGCCAGATTGCTGGTTGGTCTTGCGGCAGAGGTGGCGAAGTCGTGGCGAAGCGGTTTCGCCGTGGGCGGTGGCATCGAGCCGGGACTTCTCCAACTGCTGGACGGGTTGGATTGCGAGGCTGAGGTTCTGACCGGTTCTGCCGAGGGTTACGCGCATTACGCGCTTTATCCCGAAAGCTATTTGGGAGCGGCGCAGGAGTCAGGTCTCGATGCGAACACATGCGTGATCGGCATCCGCAGCATCGGCCTGGGGCTTGCCGCCATAGTGGCTGCCGCGATTGGCGCGCCGGCGCCGTTCAGCGTTCGTCCGGTCGGCCATCCTTTCCGCAGGCACATCAATGCCGATCCGCGCTCGATCGCTTCCTGGAAGAACAATCCATCGGCACGCTTCGCCGTTGTAGACGAAGGTCCCGGTCTGTCCGGCAGTTCGATGCACGCCGTCGTCGCGTGGCTGCGGGAACTGGGTATTGGTATGGACCGCATTCACCTGTTTCCCAGCCATCCTGGCGACCCGGGCATCGAAGCGTCACGGGAGGCCAGGGAGACATGGTCGCGCTGTCCGAAACATGTGGCGACGGCGCTCGAATGCACCTTCCCCGAAAGCTCGAACATTCCCACGCTTAGCGAATGGGTGGCCGAGGCGGTCGGCAGCCCCGAATTACGCCTGACCGAACTGTCTGGTGGCGAATGGAGGAGCGTCCACTACGTCGACGAAAAGCATTGGCCGCCGAGCCCGCGCGGCATCGAGCGGCGTAAATTCCTGGCGTCCGCGGGGTGTGGTCGCTGGCTCGTCAAATTCGCCGGCCTCGGCGAAACCGGACGGCGTAAGAGACGAGCCGCGGAAATGTTGGGGAAAGCCGGGTTCGGATCGCAAGTGGTCGGGCTTTGCCACGGCTTTCTGGTCGAACGGTGGATTGACGGCACCACGATGGACCAGGCGCCGCTGCCAAGAGGAAGGCTGGTCGCGGAGTTGGCGCGCTATCTAACCTGGCGGGCGCTCAATCTCCGAACCTGCGAACCGGGTGCATCATTGCTCGCACTCACGGAAATGGCTGTTTTCAATACATCTGAAGCTCTGGGCGAGAACCGAGCGGCGACGTTGCGCGGCTGGCTCTCGAAAAAAACCCCTGCGCATGTTCTGCAGCCGGTGGAAATCGACGGAAAGCTTCACGCGTGGGAGTTTCTCGTTTGTGCCGACGGCTCGGTGGTCAAGACAGATGCCGTCGACCATTGCCGGGCACACGATTTGATTGGCTGCCAGCCGATAGAGTGGGACATTGCCGGCGCCCGTGTCGAATATGGACTGTCCGACAGCGATGTGACGACATTGGTCGAGGGGATGGGGCTCGATATTGACAATGGCCACATCGATTTTTTCGAACCCTGCTATTTGGCGTTCCAAATCGGGCTCTGGAGCACGGCAGCGCAATCCGAAAATGGCCAGGAAAAAGCAAGGCTGGCCGCGACCGGAGACCGATACAGGGCGGGGCTGATACGATTCCTGGACGAATCTCAGGTGTAGCGTTTCGATCAATCCAGCCTTCGTAGCATGTCTGCTTCCTGCTCGAGAATAGCGGCCACTTCCTCGCGCTGCAGATGCGTCATCATCAGGCTGACGCAGCACTCGAGATAGGTGATCGAGGAGCGCCGCAGATAGGCAGCCGCCTCGCGTTCGGCAATCTTGTCGACATCCTTCGCGGGTCGCTTGGGTTGCATGAGGATGATCCTCCGTATCGGGTCCCTCCCGCCAAACTACAAGGTTGGATGGATGTTCCGAACGATCTCCGGGCAGGTCCGTCCGCGGCCCGCGTCATGCAGGAAGGTTCTGCAGCCCGCCTGCGGGTCTCCTTTTGGCAAGGCCTGTCATCTGATCGCCGATGCCGGTGCCTTCGAGCGCCGCGAAATAATCGATCGTCAGCTTGAGCCCTTCGTTGAGCGGCACTCTCGGCGACCAGCCGAGCAGCGTTTTCGCACGCGAAATATCAGGCTGCCTGCGCCGAGGATCGTCTTGCGGCAGGGGCAGAAATTTCAGATCCGACTTGGTGCCGGTCATCGCCTTCACCAATGCCGCCAGTCGCACGATGGTGAATTCTCCGGGATTGCCCAGATTGACCGGCTTGCCCGGATTGGGGTCGATGTTCATCAGGCGCATCAATCCATCAATCAAGTCGGAGACATAGCAGAAGGATCGCGTCTGCTGGCCGTCGCCGAATATCGTCAGCGGACGCTTCTCGAGCGCCTGCATGATCAAATTCGAGACGATGCGACCGTCGGCCGGATCCATTCTCGGACCGTAGGTGTTGAAGATGCGCGCGACGCGGACGTCGGCCTTGCCGGCCCTTAGATAGTCGAAGCAAAGCGTTTCGGCGGTGCGCTTGCCCTCGTCGTAGCAGGCGCGTGGGCCGGTGCAGTTCACATGGCCGACATAATCCTCCCTTTGCGGGTGTTGTTCCGGATCGCCATACACTTCGCTCGTCGAGGCCTGCAGCAGTCGCGCGTCATTGCGGACAGCGAGTTCGAGCAGGTTGAGGGTTCCGATCACGCAGGTACGCGTGGTGTGTATCGGGTCGGCCTGATAACGCGGCGGTGAGGCGGCGCAGGCCAGGTTGAAGATGTGATCCACGGGCTCGCCGAGATCCAATGGCCGGCAGATGTCCTGCTCGATCAACCGGAAACCCGGCCGGTCCATGATCGAGATGATGTTTTCCATGCGCCCGGTCAGAAAATTGTCGACGCAGATCACGCGCCAGCCGTTGCGGAGCAATACTTCGCAAAGATGCGAACCGAGGAAACCCGCGCCGCCGGCAACAAGCACCGTCTTTGCCCTGTGCGCCTTTCTTGTCTGTCGCATCGCTGTTTTCTCCTGTCTGCCGTTCATGCTGCACTTCCAATGTCGAGATCGAGGGCCGTCGCCGTTGGTTGGGTCAGCGCCGCCACGAATTCGCGAGCCCTGGCCCCACCGGTGTGGGAAGCGAGGACGAGTTTGCGAGCCCGGCCGGCCATGGCCAGGCGTGCGCGCTCGGACTCGCCAACGAGGATATCGATGACTTCGTCCGTCTCCGCGGCGGTGTGGATCGCCGATGCGGGAAAGAAGCTGTCGAGCCCTGGCCAGTGGTCGCTGACGATGGGCGTGCCGCAAGCCGCCGCTTCGAACAGGCGCACGCTGGGCGACCATCCTGCGGTGATCATGGAACTGCGTGTGACATTCAGCGTGTAGCGCTGACGGCTATAGAACGCGGCGTGATCGGCTGGCGGCAAATGTTCGATGCGTTCGACATTGTCCGGCCAGATGATGTCGGATGGATATTGGGAGCCGGCCACGACGAAACGGAGGTTCGGCATATGCCGTGCGGGCTCGAGCAGCAGAGCGTTCAGCGTTGTCTGCCGGTCCATGCTGTAGGTGCCGAGATAGCCGAGATCCCAGCGGATCGGATCTCCTGTCGGGTGATGCCGTTCTGGATCGACCGAACAATAGAGAGGTTCGGCATGACGCGCGCCGAAGTCTTGCGCCAGATGGTTGAGCGTTGGTCCGCCAGTGAAGGAGAAATAGACATCGAAATACGGAATTTGCCGCGAACTCAGATAATCGCAATCGTCGGCTGAAAGCTTGGCCAGGGTCACCGGGGTGTCGATGTCGTAAAAGCAGAGCTGCCCCTTGCAAAGCGAGGCGACGATGTCGATGACCTGGCGTCCTTCTGGAACAAAGGATCCGATGACGATGATGTCGGCCTGCTCCAGGCACTGTGCGTAGTCGCGTTGCAGCTCCGCAGTGGTTTCGTAGTAGCGCAAGGCGCAGAACTCCGGATCGCGCAGATCGCGGTGATTGGCGTACCAGGGCACGTTGCGCTCCAGAAAAGTCACCCGGTGACCGAGTCCGTGCAAGCCTTTCAAAAGACCCCGGAAAGTCGTGGCGTGGCCGTTTCCCCAGGATGAGGACAGCGACAGGCCGAGAAAGACGATGTCCAGTTTCTTGGTCATTCCGCTGCCTCCACGGCCCCGTGCTCGAAATGACGTTTGAAGACGGCATCCGCCACATCCGCCCGAAGCGCGTAGGTATGGTCCGCCAGCACGCGGTGAAGTGCGGCTTGGCCGATTGCCTTGGCCCGCCCGGGGGTCAGCGAGCGCATTATTTCGGCGACATCGCCGCCGTCACGCGCGACCAGGATCTCCTCGCCTGGTTTCAGGAACAGTTCCACGCCCAGCCATGCATCCGTGATGAGACAGGCGCCCGCGCCGGCCGCCTCGAACACTCGCGTGGCCGGTGAAAAACCGTTGGCGGCCATGCTGTCGCGGCTGATGTTCAACACGGCTTTTGGGGTGACATTGAAGGCGTTGTGATCGCGGGTGCCGACATGGCCGAGCCAGCCTACATTGGTGGGGAGCGGCTTGTCGCCCCAACCCGAGCCTCCGAGCAGGAAACGCTGTTTCGGCAGCTGGCTGGCGGGATCGAGGAAAAACGATTCGACACGCGCTTCACGGTCCGGCAGCCGGTTTCCGAGGAACGCCAGGTCGCAGGCAAAACGCGCTTTGCTGGCGACCGGATGGTGCGTTTCGGGATCGAGCGCATTGTAGATGGGCACGCACTCCTTGGCGCCCATGGCACGATAGGCCCAGACAACGGGATCGCCGCCACCATAGGTCAGCACGAGGTCGATCTCCTGCAGTGCACGATGGAGCGGGTGGTCCGGCTCGTCGCGCAACTGGGCAAGCGTGGCTGGCGCATCCACGTCCCAGAATACGACAAGCGCGTCGCTGCGGGCGTGGTCGAGAACGGCGCGAAGCAGCGCCTCGTCTTCGAAACCGACGCCACTCGCCTTGACGACGATGTCGGCGCCGGCGGCACGTGCCGCGACCTGCATCAGCGCATGCTGGGTCGCCTCATAAACGACGACAGTGCACCAGTCGGGAGCTTCGATGTCGCGGTTCTTCTGCCGGTCGTAGACATCGGGTTCGTAGAACGTGATCTCGTAACCCAATTGCGAAAGTGCCTTGAGCAAACCGCGATAGTACGTCGCGGCACCGTTCCAGTAGGACGACAAAAGGCTCGATCCATAGAATGCGATCTTCATGCGACGGCTTCCTTTGCGGCTGTCGGGACGGCGGTGTGTCGGTTCGCGCATTGCGTGAGCACGCCGAGCAACTCGTCGACGCGGTGGCGGCAGGTGTGCCGCGAGCGGATGGTCTCGAGACCCGAGGTCACCAGGGAGGCCGCAAAGTCCTCGTCGGACAACACCGTCCGAAGCTGTTGCCGCATTTGCGAGCCATTCTCGGCAAACAGGAAGTCGACACCGGGCCTGAAAAGCTGCTCGACATCGGACCATGGCGCTGAAATCAGCGGAATGCCGCAGGCGAGTGCCTCGAACATGCGGATCGTCGGGATTCCGGGCAACCTCTCGCGATAGGGGCGCCGTGGAACGTGAACGGTGACACGATGCGCGGCGAAGGCCTTCGGCACGTCGGCATTGGCGATCCACCCCTCATAGCGCAGTCCTGCGGTGGCCAGATCCGCAAGTGCGGTCTTGGGGTAGCGTACGCCGTGAACAGCGGCATCAAGGCCGAGATCGTGCACCGGCTCGATCAGAAACTCCTTGAGTTCGGCGGTCCGCTCATCATCGCCCCAGTTGCCGATCCAGACCAGATCGGAGGTGGGGTGGATCTCCGGGTGCGGCTTGAACAGGCGATCGTCCGCCGCTTCATGCCAAGTGAAGACGCGCTTGCCCCAGCCGGCGCGCAGATAGCTCTCGCGCAAGGTTTCGCCAAAGGCGAGAACGCCGTCATAGTGCTCCAGCCGGAGCGCCGAGAGTGCCTCGGTCGCAGACACGGCCCGGTGGTGGGTGTCGTGAAAAAGAAGGATGAAGTTGCCGCCGGCGGCCCGGGCACGGCCAATACGTGCGACAAGCTCCGGATCCGTCCACTCATGAACGATCACAACGTCGGCCTCGGCAATCCAGGCTTCGTGATCAAATCCGGCGTCGTAGGTCACCGGCATCAGTTCGGGAAAATCCTTGCGGAAGCGTTCGATGGCGAACGACCCCTTCTCAGCCAGCAGATTCGACCGGCTCCAGCCATTCGCCGGCTCCAGCGCAATAGTCTGATGCCGGCGCTGGACCAGCTCTCGCATGACGCCGCGCAGGAAATGGGCATTGCCATGGTTCCAGTCGGAAACGACCGAGTGGGTGTAAAACACAAAGCGCATGATCAGCGCTCCGCCATCGCTAAGGCCGCTTTGTCGTAGACGCCGCGCATAGCCGCTGTCTGCTTTGTCAGCCTAAACCTGCGGCTGCGTCGGATGGCTGCCTGGCCAAGCTCTCGCCGGAGCTCGGCATCGCTGGAGAGACGGTTGAGGCAGGCAGCGAGATCGTGCGGATCGCGCGCGTCAAAGAATATCGCGGCCCCGTCCCATAGTTCGCGATAGGTGGCGATATCGGAAAGCACCAGGGGCGTAGCCGACATGGCGGCTTCCAGCGCGGCCAGGCCGAATGGCTCGTAGAGCGATGGCGATACGAAAATACCCGCGCGAGCCATCAACGAACGCACCTCATCGGACGGCACTGCTCCCAGAGGAACAGCATGGCTGAAGCTGACATGCTCGCCGTTTGGGCCGTTCGTCGAACCGGCGGCAAACAGAGGCCATCGCGTCAGGGACGCCGCCTGATCGACCACCGCCGCATTTTTGCCCTCGTCCCACCAGCGGGCAGCGGCGAAGACGAGCGGTTGATGCTTTTCGGCCTTCGGCAGAGGACGGGCACCATTTGTGACCACACTCAAGCGCGCGATCGGGCCGTAGCAGGTCTCTAGCATGTCGGCATGGCTGCGGCTCGGCGCGATGACCGCGTCGGCCCGATCCATGCCGCGTCTGTTGCGCTCCTTCTGCCAGGCCCATGCCCCATCCGCCGCCTGTCCTCTGACCGCATGGAACCAGGTCGTCACGCAGGAATGGGAGACCACCACGACCGGGCATGGCGCGTCGAATCCCGCCGCCTGCGAAGGCGCGTTGAAATGGACAAGGTCGATGGCGTGGTCGCGCATGGGCGCATGCAACTCCCGCGGCAGCGCGTCGAGATCACCGCCGTTGCGGGTCATCCAATCCGGCGGCGTGTTCAGCCAGATCAGCTTCGCGAAAGCCTCCGCCTCGTCGGCCTGCTGCCTGGACGGTGGCGGACCGAGGCCGGCAAGCACCACGCTATCGCCGCCGTTGACAAGTTCCCTGGCCAGGTCGAGCGCATAGCGCCACACGCCGCCCACGGCGTCGACCGTCATCAGGATGCGCCGCGAGCGCGGCGTCAGTGTCCGCAACATGTCGCCTCCAGTTCCGCCAGCGGACGCGGGCGCCTTTCCTGGATGTCGCTGAACTTCTGGAATGATGCGAGATAGTGATCATGGGCGCGCTCCCAGGCGAGGTCGTCGGGTTCGCCCCAAAGCTCGCGATAGCTTGGCGAACTCGGATATGGATAAAGCGGTACGGGTTCATTGGCCCACACGCCGTTGTCGATCAGGTGCGTTCGCCAGTAGTCCACAAGGGCAGGGTCATCCTCGACGACGCCGATCAGATTGGCCTGTACGAACGGAACGTGACGCCTGGCATTGACGAGCAGCGCGGCAAGTTCCTCGGTACCCAGCCGGCAGCGTTTCGCCAGCATCGCACGACCTTCCACGGTCAGGCTTTCGAGGCCGGCCTCGATGGAGACACAGCCAGCCGCACCGAGCAGTTCCAGCAGCTCGGGCTTCCAAAGGTCGATGCGGGTCTGCACACCGAACTTCACGTCGCGATGGATCAACGCTTCCAGCAGCGCTTTTTGCGGCAGGAAGATTTCATCGATGAAATAAATGTAGCCGACCCCCTGGGCAATCAGCCCATCGATTTCCGCTATGACAGCCTCGTGGTTTCGGCGGCGATAGGCATCGCGGAAATCGATCTTGGCGCAGAAGCTGCAATTGTAGGGGCAGCCGCGCGATGCTTCGACCTCCGCGCCGAACCCAACCTGCTTGTCATCGAACCTGTGATGGTGATGCGAATGGGCTGCGATCCAGTCTGATGGCCATTGGAGTGGCGGATGATCGACAAACGAGCTGGCGTGGACGCCGCCGTTCAAAACCACCTTGGCGTCGCGCAGGTAAGCGGTCGAGGGGACCGCGCTCCAGTCGTCGCGCCGGGCAAGTTCCGCGACGATTTCCTCGCATTCGCCGCGCACAACAATGTCGACGCCAAGCTTGCGCAAGGTTGGCGCGGGCGTAGCCGAGCCATGCGGCCCGACCGCGACTGTGCGTCCACCGCGCCCGGCGAGACGGTTGAGGAAATCGGCCGGCACGCGCAACTCGGGTGGTGCGCAGCGCCAGAACAGATAAGTCGGGGCGGTACTGACGACCGTCATTGCAGGCGCGAAATCAGCCACACGCTCGGAGAGGTCCGAGTTGTCGAGCTTCTGCAATTGCCCATCCAGCATCAACACCTCATGGCCGGCTGTTTCGAGGAGGGATTTCGAATAGCCGAGTTCCAGCGGGAGATGTGGTTGGCGGCAGCCGAAATAGATGCTGTCGTCATAGGTCCAGAACGGGTTTACCAGGGCGATTTTCATGCGACGTACCTCACGACTTCGGGGCGAGGCTGGAGCCGGTGTTGTTGCAGCCAGTCTGCGAGATCGCGAATGCCTTCGCGCCATGAAACACGAGCTTTCCAGCCAAGCATCGCTTTGATCTTGCGGGTGTCGGCGACGAAGAAGGGCTGATCGCCGGTGCGTTCGTCATCATGGCGGATCGAAAGCTCATGGCCGGTCAAGCTACGGATCTCGCTCAACAGCATGCGCAGGCTGATCGCATTATCGGGGCCGCCGCCAAGATTGAATGCCTGGCCTTTGGTCGTCTCGATACGATCGAGCGTGGCCCTGTAGGCGGCGACCGCATCGGAGACATGCAGTATATCGCGCACTTGTCTGCCGTCGCCGTAAATGGTGATTGGACGTCCCGTCAGCGCACTCAGCAGGAAGTGCGCGACCCAGCCTTGATCCTCGGTTCCGAACTGGCGCGGCCCGTAGATGCAGCTCATCCGCAGCACCGCCGTGGGCATGCCGTAGGATTTGGCATAGTCGAGCACATATTGGTCCGCCGCGCCTTTGGAGCAGCCATAGGGCGTGCAGAAATCCAGGCCGTGGGTCTCGTCGATGCCATTCGCTTGGATGATGCCGTCGCAAGGCAGGTAACGATCGCCGTCCTCGCGCACCGCGACGTCGGGCAGGCTGCCATAGACCTTGTTGGTGCTGGCGAAGACCACCGGAACAAACTCACTGCTCAGCCGCGCCGCCTCGAGGACATTGAACGTTCCTCGAAGGTTGATGTCGAAATCCTCGTCCGGTTGGACCAGGCTCGTTGTGACGGCGGTTTGCGCGGCCAGGTGGAAGATCGCCTTGGAACTCTTCAGAACGGGCGCAAGCGCGTTGGCGTCGCGCACGTCAATCGTTTCGACCATGAGGCGGCTTCCGTGTTTCTGCGCCAGCCATTCAAGGTTCTGTTCGACGCCGGGGCGGCTGAGATTGTCGATCACCAGCACCGGCTCGCCATCCGACAACAGGCTGTCGGCCAGGTTCGATCCTATGAAGCCGCTGCCGCCGACAATGGCGACGGGCGCGTCGCGTCGATTGCGCGTATTCATGACACCAGCCCACGTTCTTCAAGCTCGCGTTTCATGTCGGCGCCGCGGTCGATGGCGGACGAGTTGCGCACCCAGGAAACGAAATCGGCGAGCGAATTCTCCAGTTGTTGCCTCGGCTCGAAACCGAGCAGCTCACGGGCCTTGGAAATATCGGCGAAGCAGTTGCGGATATCCCCGGAGCGCGCCTTGCCGAGCAACTCTGGCGAGCGGTCCGGCGTTCCCATGGCCTCGGCAAGTACCCGCGCGACGTCGCTGATAGCATAGGCTCGGCCGCTGCCGATGTTGATGACGTGACCCCTTGCCTGGCGTTGCTGCAGCGCAAGACGAAAGGCGCGGGCGACGTCATCCACATGGACGAAATCGCGTTTCTGTTCGCCATCCTCGAAGATCATTGGACGTTGGCCGTTGGCGAGACGCGAAGCAAAATTGGCCAACACGCCGGTATAGGGGTTCGATAACGCCTGGCCGGCGCCGAAGACGTTGAACAGGCGCAGCGCGACCGCATCGATGCCATAGGCTTCGCCGAAGATCAGCACGGCGCGTTCCTGGGCGTATTTCGTCAGTGCATAGATAGAGGCGAGATCGACCGGCTTTTCCTCGTCCGTCGGCAGGGGGGAGAGGGGTTCGCCTTCCGGCGACAGCGGATTCCACTGTCCGTTTTTGATGTCGCTCGCCTTGCGCCGGGCATTGTCGATGCGCCGGCCGTCCGATGTAGCATAGAGGCCCTCGCCATAGACACTCATCGATGAGGCGACGACAATGCGCTCGACCGGGTGTTTGATCAGCGCCTCAAGCAGCGTCGCGGTGCCGAGATCGTTGGTGCCGACATAGCGCGCGATCTCGTACATCGACTGTCCGACGCCGACTTCCGCGGCTAGATGAATGACCGCGTCAACGCCTTCCAGCGCCTTGGCGACCGCCTCCCGGTCCCGAATGTCGCCCTTGATCAGCTCGGCCCCGGCGGGAAGGGCGACTGTTTCGCCTGCGTGCACCTGCTCCAGCAGCACATCCAAAATGCGAACCGAATAATCCTGCTCGATGAGTTCCTGGGCGACATGCCGGCCGATGAAGCCGCAGCCCCCTGTAACCAATATCCGTTTCACGACCACTCCTCAGACAGGTAATCTTGGCGACCCGAACTTTTCGGCAAAAGGTTTGTTCCCTTGGCTTCAACAAAGTTCCTTTGGCCGGCTTCGTTCGGAAGCAGCCACATCGCGCTCGCCGCGCCGTGCCGGAACATTGCCGCCCTTGTGCTGTTAGGACGCCGGCAGCCCCGACGATGCCCGATGTTGGCAACGCCGATGATCAAAGGAGATTTCAATGTCCCAGTCGCAAACGACCACCAATCACGACGAAATCCGCAAATGGGCGGAGGAGCGGGATGGACGGCCGGCAGTGGTTCGCACCAAAGGCGCGGGCGGCATCCTGCGGATCGACTTCGGCAAACCCGAGGAAGCATTCGAGCCGGTCGAATGGGATGAGTTCTTCCGCATATTCGACGAGAACGATCTGGCCTTTCTTTACCAGTCCAAGACTGGTGACGGACAAACCAGCCGTTTCAACAAGTTCGTCGAGCGCAACCAGAAGGGCGAATGACGCACTTCGAGCCGGCCGATTTGCCTGACCTGGTTCTCGGGCAAATTTTTCTGGATGCGGTGGAACAATAGGGGCTCCGATCCTTCCGTCGCTGAACCACAGCCGCAGCAAGGATCGAAGGCCTTGGCCCTGAGCGCAGGAGGCGGCGGGGCTGGATAGGCGTCAAAAGCCGGAAACCCGCTACTCGTCCTGCCGTGAAACCAAAACGCCGCTCATCAGTCGTCCTGCTGCCTGCGGTGGCGGTGTTTTTCGATTTCCTCGGGCTCTTCATCGTCGATCCGCGTGATGTTCGAGGCATTGTGGTCTGATCGCAGGATCTCATCCAGTTTGGCGTGAATGGCCTGAGTGTCGCGGTGCTCGGCACGCTGGATGAACAGCGTCATGGCCCACGTAAACAAGGTAGCCGCTCCATGCCAGTCCAGGGTCTGTCGCTCGAAGATCATCCAAAGGATTGCGTAGACCAACAGGATCAGGAATGCCGCGGGGCGGGAGGTTAATGTGCCGATTGAGGTAAGCACGCCGGTGACGGGATGATTGGCCATGCGAAAGAACTCGCGGCAGTGACCGTGGTTCCCGACCGCAGTGCATCGCGCCGGCACGAGCCAGCTAGGCGCGACGGATGAATTCACGGCGCAGTGCTTGCCGATCGCAGCTACAACGATGACCACTCGATTGCCGGGCGCGCAATCATCAGCCAGAAAATGGCGAGCACGGCGCCGAAAGCTGGGAAGCCGAAGACAAACCAGCGTCTGAACAGCTGATGGTAGCGCTCGGGAGGAGGTTGGTTGGAGAGTGCGGCCTGTGTGGCTAGATTTCGCATCTCGATCTGCATCCACACGACAGGCAGCCAGAACAGGCCCGTTAAGATGTAGAGCAGGATCGAGAGAACGATCCATCCTTCGGACAGCGAATACCCCGCAACCCTAGCGAGGCCCAGTCCGGTCAGAGGTTGTGCGACAACGGCCGTAGCCGTGAACAGGAAATCAGCCAGCACGACAATTCGGGCGATGGCTGCGATCGTCGCGGCATTCCCGGTCCGGTGTGCCAAAAGCATGAAAAAAGCAATGCCGGCACCAGTTCCGAGCAGCACAGCAGCGCCGATCACGTGCAGGTATTTAAGCACGAAGTACATCATCAGCGTTCCTCCAGAATGGCCAGCGCTGCAAAATGCAGAACGAGGATCGGGAGGATTTTGATCAGCGGCCCGAGTGGCTCAAGCCAAAGATCCGGCCGCAGAATGCTCCCAGCGGTCGCATAGAAAAGCGATACCGCGATTGCGCCGAAAAGACCAAGCCGGCTGGTTGGGCGCCAGGCGACAAGCGCCCCGACGGCGATGTCAGCCAGCGCGCCGGCGACTACCGCCGGTTCGGCCAAGGGGCCGGCAGCAGTGCCAATCAGCAAGTCAACTCCGCTGCGCCAGCCGGCGGTGAGGGAAATCATGCCGGTCATGATCCAGAAGAGCGGCAAGACGACAAAGAGCGCCGGCTTGACGAAGTAAAGACCGGCGAACCATCGCTCCTGCACGGTCGCAGGATTTAGACGCAGTGCAGATGTAAGACCTGATGGTTGAATGCCGGTCGCCGTCATCCACGGCTGGGGATCGCCGACAGCGCCACGGGCAATCTCTTTTGCTGCATTGCTGCGCATGGGCGGGCGCCAGCCCAGCTGAGCCGCGGCATCCCCGAACCTGTACAAGATAGCTGCGGCCCAATTCGGCAAGATGAACTCCCGAGCACTGCTCCATCCGAACCAGCGGCGATAGCGACCCACGACCTCGCTCATCGAAAGTGCCTCGGGCCCAGCCAGGTCCAGCGTGAGGTGCGATGGGCTGCCGGGTTTGAGGAAGAACAGGACGGTGGAGATGACGTCATCGAGTTGGACGACTTGGAGATGGCCCGTGTCGGGCATCAACGGCAAGAGCGGCAACGCCGCGAGGCCGCGAAACAGTGCACTTGCGCCGAAGGCCGGCCTTCCCAGCACTACGGAGGGGCGCAGGATGACCCAGCTAAGGCTACGTGCCATCAGTGCTTCATCGCCGGCGAGCTTGCTGGCGGAAAAGGCGGACGGCTGCTGGCGATCGACCCCGATGGCAGAAAAGTGAATCACCTTGTTCACACCTGCTTGCTCACACGCGGTGAAGAGAGCCGAGGCGCCGGTAGAATGGACATGCCGGGTGTTTTCCCGGGCACTATCCTGGAGGACGCCGGCACAGTTTACGACGGCGTCCACACCGGCGAGATAGGGGATCCAATCCTGAGGTCGCAAGGCCCGCGCCATATCCCGGGAAACGGTTTGGATCTCCGGGTGGACGCCAGTGTCTGCGTGGTGAAGCACGCGGACCACTTCATGACTCTCGCCGGCCAGGCGCGCGCAAAGCGCGGCTCCAATCAGACCTGACGCGCCGGTGACGAGAATTTTCATTCCTTCCTCCAGCCGTTCGCCAGCGCGTGCCCGTCCATCAACCCAGCGGCTGCGCCTGGGAGAACTCTAGCAAAGCCGAAGCCGGTAGTCTCACGCCGGGTGGAACAGGTTCCGGGCATCAACGCAGCCAAAGGTGAGCCGGTACGGTGCGTTCGCATCTGCAGGTCAACTTCGCCGGAAGTTCGTCGCCGGCTCGGCGCAATCGCGGAGGTCGTTATGAATGTGAGTTGCAGCCTTGGCGGCGTCTCCGAACGCAACAGCAATTTGATTGAGCCCCTCGGCCACGTCGCCAATGGCATAGAGTCCTGGCGTTGAAGTCTCAAGGTGTCGGTTGACCAGGACATAGCCTTCTGCGTCACAGTTAGCCCCCAGAGCAACCGCGAGTTCGGAGCGTACGTCGCTGCCCATCGAAGGGTACACCACATCGATGTTGCGCATCGGGGCGCCCTCGGCCATGACGACATCGAACCCGGTTCGTCGAGGGATCAGGTCATCGACAGCGTCCCAGATTTCAACTCCGCCTGCCAAGGCGGCGCCGCGGGCAGCTTCGGAAACATCATCCTGGTTATTGGCGAGCAAGGCGACCTGACTGCCATATCCCTTCAGGAACAGAGCCTCCCTGACGGCGAGATGCTCCGGACCAACAACGCCGATGCGGCTACCCCGGGCCTCATATGCATCGCAAACCGGGCACAGTCTGACAATGCCGGTTGCGATCGCCTCCTCCAGTCTTTCAATGGGAGGTGCCTTGTCCACAATGCCCGTTGCCAGAATCACGCGCCTTGCTTGGACAATCCCGCAGGTGGTCGTCAGAACAAAAAACCCCTCGCGTTTTTCGGCGTGGCCTACGCAACCATGGACAAGGCTCGCGCCGTATAGCTGTGCCTGGGCTCGTAGGCGGCCGAGCAGTTCTTCCCCGCTGATGCCGTCGGGGAAGCCGGGACAGTTACGGGATTTTGGGATGAGCTTGGCACGCGCATGCCCCGCGTCGAGCGAGATCACCGAACGCAGAAACCTGGCTAAATACATGGCTGCAGCGAGCCCCGCGGGGCCGCCGCCGACGATGGCAACGTCAAAAACTTGTGCGCCCGAAAAGCTTGGTTCGCCCGAAAAGCTTGGCATCGGGCCTAACTTCAACTCAACGAGCTTGTTCCACAGGGTCGAAATGGACGCAATCAGGATGCACACTGCACAATAAGAGTGAACTCCAATCGAGTCGTGAAGAGAAAGGCCACTGCCTCATCAAGCCTGCAAAAACCTCGTGGCTCCCAACGCTGTGAGTACAGCACCACTGGGAAAGTGAACGCATCATGGAACTTCGGCTCACCGTCGCGCTTAGTTTGGCGAAAGGGTGGTCTGAGATGAGCGCGACCAGAGAGTTTTTTCAAAACTGGCTACAGGAGAATGTCGGCACACTTCCTGGTCGAGAGGAAGTCAGCGTCGCGGTGCTCGCTCAGCAATTCGAGCAGGATGCCGAGGTGGCTGGTTATGGGCGTGAAGTAAGGGAGGACGAACTCGGAAACATCGAAGATGCTATCGTGCAAGCGATCGAGAACGCCGGGTCCGGGGTGCAGAGCCCGAGCTCCGAAAAGAGCGATCCGGCACCTGTAATGGACGCGTTGGAGGTTGATGATGCCAAGAGCGGACCGTAGCCCCTGACACCTTCTTCTGTTCGCCTGAACAAGCCCCCCGGGCTGCTATACGAGCTGAAAAACGGACCTTAGGTGCTTTCCCGTTAGTTCCATGCACCATTGAGGAACATTCCTGCCGCCACGGCGTTAGGAAAGTTCCTTCACACCCGGTGCGCCCGTGCTGACTGCTACCCTTCCAGGCGAATGGCTGACCCGGCATCATCGGGGTCACATCTCGCGGCGGGCCGCTCTTGCGGGTATTTGTTGCTGGCTATTGGGTGCTTCCGCAGAAGCCGCGCCACAGCCATCGCCGCTCGTGCGATTTGGCGTGCTGGGATTTGGCACCGCCGCCTGGGAAGTTGACGTCATGCGGCGACATGCGTTGGACACTGTGCACGGCGTATCAATCGAGGCTCAGCGGCTTGCCGGTACCGAAGCCGGTAAGACCGCATTGCTGGCGGGCAGCGTCGACGTCATCGTTTCGGACTGGGTGTGGGTCATGCGCCAGCGCAGCGAAGGCGCTGATCTGGTCTTCTATCCGTATTCTCGTGCCGTCGGCGCGCTGGAACTGCCGCAAGGCTCGCCCATTCGAACTCTTGCGGACCTCAAGGGCAAAAGGCTGGGGATCGCAGGTGGTCCGCTGGACAAAAGCTGGATCCTGTTGCGCGCGCTCGGCCTCCGTCAGGTGAAGCGCGATCTTGCTGAAGAGGTGGATCCAGTGTTCGGCGCGCCGCCTTTGTTGGAGCAGGAATTTCTGGCGGGGCGACTGGATGCACTGCTGACGTTCTGGAATTTCGCCGCCCGTCTCGAGTCAGAGGGGGCAAGGCCTCTGCTCAGTGTCGCGCAAATCCTGCAGGGGCTTGGCGTATCCGTGGACTTGCCGATGCTCGGCTACGTCTTCCATGAAAGCTGGGCGCGGGCCAACCCGATAGCCCTCGCGCGATTCACGAGCGCGACCGCGGCAGCGAAGTCGCTGCTCGAGTCTTCGGACGACGAATGGCGGGTGCTCGCGCCCCAATTGGGCACGGACGATCCTCACCTGCAGGCGGCGTTACGCGCCGCCTATCGAGCCGGAATCCCTCGTCGGTTCGGCAAAGACGAACGTGATGGCGCGGCCCGGTTGTTTGCCATCCTGGCCGAATTGGGCGGCGAGGATCTGGTCGGCAAGGCGACGAGCCTCGATCCTGGTGTCTTCCGGGCCATACCGGCTTGAGCTCGCGCCAATGACCGATGTCCCAGCGTTCCCCATCACAATGCAGCGTTCGCAATCCACTGCGGCATTGCTGACCATGGTGCTCGTCTGGCAGATTGCATCATCGATCGCCGCCGATCGGCTGTTTCCTGGTCCGGTCCAGGTTGTTTCGGTTCTCCTGCACGAAGCGGTTCGGGGCGAGCTGCCATACCATTTGGGCATCTCGCTTGCGCGCGTCGTGGCAAGCCTCGGGTCGGCAATAGTCATCGGCGCGGCCCTTGGCTACGCGGCAGGCCGCTCGCACAGAGCCGACATATGGATGAGGCCTTGGATCGTGTTACTCCTCAACATGCCGGCGCTGATCACGGTCATTCTAATTTATATCTGGCTTGGTCTTGCCGAGACCGCGCTTGTCCTTGCGGTCGCGCTCAACAAGATCCCCAATGTCGTGGTGACTATTCGTGAAGGCGCCAGCCGGCTGGACAAGGACTTTGCCGAAATGGCTGAGCTCTATCGCTTCGGGCGTGCTGCAAAGCTGCAGCATGTCGTGCTGCCGCAATTGGCGCCGTTCTTTCTCGTCACCCTGCGCAGCGGGCTGGCACTAACGTGGAAGATCGTGTTGCTCGCCGAACTGCTCGGCCGCTCCAACGGCGTCGGGTTCCAGCTACAGGTCTATTTTCAGAACTTCGACGTCACCCACATCCTTGCCTATGCGATCAGCTTCGGCGTTGTGATGCTTGCCATAGAGTATGGACTGCTTGTGCCGTTGGAACGTCGTCTGTTCGCCTGGCGACGCTGATGCTGAGGATCAGGATCGAGGACAAGACTTTCCCCGGTGACGACGGACAGCGCCGGACGATCTTTCGCGCGCTGTCGCTTGATATAGCCGACGGACAGGTCTGCGTCCTGACCGGCCCTTCCGGTGTCGGCAAGTCGACGCTGCTGTCGATCGTTTCGGGCGTCGACCGCGAATTTCGCGGCAGCGTGAGCGGACGACCGCTTCCGATAGGCATGCTGTTCCAGACACCGAGGCTGCTGCCCTGGCTCACCGCCTTGCGCAATGTAGAGATGGCCATCCCGGATCGCGCGCCCGATGCGGCCCGGTGGCTTGCCGCTGTCGGCCTGAAAGGCAATGAGAAGAGCTATCCGCAGCGACTCTCGGGCGGCATGGCGCGGCGCGTAGCGCTTGCCCGGGCGCTCGCCGTGGAGCCTGCGCTCCTGCTCCTCGACGAGCCATCCGCTTCTCTCGACGAGGCGACGGCGCAAGCCATGCGCCACCTGCTGCAGGATTGTTTCGCCAGTCGGCGGACTACCACGCTGCTGGTTACGCACGATCTCGCATATGCCTCGTCTCTGGGTGATCGGGTCATTGTTCTGGAGGGATCGCCGGCGCGCATCGTGCGCGATGTCGCAATCTCACGTGGCGATGAAGCGGGATCGTCGCGCTTTGGGCTGGGGGCGACACAATGAGACTGATGCTGGGCCTTCTCTTTCTTTTGCTGATCACCGGCCCTGGCGCCACCGAGCAACAGACGATGGTGATCGGGTATATCGGCCAGGAGCGCAAACCGGCTCTGCCCCTTGGACCCCTTGATGAAACCGTCACCGACGACGGCCTGCAAGGCGCACGGCTCGGCATTGCCGACGACGAAAGCACCGGCCGGTTTCTTGGGCAGAAATTTCGGCTGGAGGAAAGAATATTGGAACCAACCGAAACGCCGGACGACGCGGTAAGACAATTCGCCGATGCCGGCATCGCCTTTGTCGTCGCCGATCTCGACGCCAGTCAGCTTCTACAGGCCAGTGCCGCGCCCGGTGCCGAGCAGATGACGTTGCTCAACAGCCGGGCGCCGGACGACGTGCTTCGCCAACAGGACTGCCGTCGGAACGTGCTGCACACGATCCCGAGCCGCGCCATGCTCGCCGACGGGCTGGCGCAGTATCTCGCCTGGAAGCGCTGGCAGCGTTGGTTCCTGCTTGTGGGGCCGCATTCGCAGGATCAGGCGATGGCGGCGGCCTTTCGACGGGCGGCGGCTCGCTTCGGAGCCGAGATCACGATCGACCAGCCGTGGACATTCAGGCCCGCCAACGGACGTGCCGATACAGGGCATGTCACGCTGCAGACCGAAATACCCGCGGTCACGCAGGTCAGCGACTATGATGTGCTCGTGGTCGCCGACGAGGCGGATGAATTCGGCGCCTATCTGGAGGGCCGCACTGCGCTGCCGAGAATCGTCGCCGGCACGCAAGGGCTGGTCACCACAGGCTGGAGCGCTGTCAGCGAGGAATGGGGCGCCACGCAACTGCAGGACCGTTTCCACAGGCAGGCAGGGCGCTGGATGTTGCCCAGCGACTACGCGGCCTGGCTCGCTGTGCGCAGTATCGGCGAAGCGGCGACGCGCCTGCACAGTCTCGATCCCGCGGCAATCGGCAGATATATACGCGGCGACGCGTTTCTTCTCGCTGGCTTCAAGGGGCAGGGGCTTAGTTTCCGTCCTTGGGACGGACAGATGCGCCAGCCCATTTTGATCGCCGGGCCTCGCCTCTTGATTTCCAGCTCACCGCAACCGGGCTTCCTGCATCAGCGCACGCCGCTCGACACGCTGGGCATCGACCTGGAGGAGAGCACATGCAAGTTCTGATGACGCTGTTGTTGGCGGCGTTCGCTCTTGCTGCTCCCGCCGCCGCCGAGACCATCTACGTTTCCAATGAGCAGGACAATACCGTCGCGGTCGTCGACGGCGTGACAATGACTTTGCTGGCGACGATCGATGTCGGCCGCCGTCCGCGCGGGCTGGCGCTGTCGATCGACAACAAGATGCTGTTCGTCGCGGAAGGCGACGACAACCGCATCGACGTGGTCGACGTCGCGAAGCGGCGGGTCGTCGGGGAATTGCCTTCGGGAGCCGATCCGGAATTCTTCGCAGTCCATCCCGATGGCAAGCGGCTGTTCGTCGCCAACGAGAATGACAATCTGGTGTCGGTGGTGGACATCGCCGCGGCCAAGGTCATCGGCACCGTGGATGTCGGCGTCGAACCGGAAGGAATGGCGGCCAGCGCCGACGGCCGCTATGTCGCCTGCACTTCGGAGACCACCAGCATGGTGCATCTGATCGACGCAGGCACGCTTGAACTCGTCGACAATCTGCTGGTCGATACCCGGCCGCGCGCGGCTTTATTCTCGCCGGACGGTAAGCAATTCTGGGTGTCCTCGGAGATCCGGGGCACCGTCACCGTCTTCGACACGGCAACGCGCGCGCAGACCGGCAAAGTCGAGTTCGAGGTGCCGGGTATACGACGCGAGGGTGTGCAAGCGGTCGGCATGGCGACGTCCCGCGATGGCACGACCGTCTATGTGGCGCTCGGCCCCGCCAACAGGATTGCGGAAGTCGATGTGAAAACGTTGACGGTCCGTCGGCTCTACCTTGTTGGTCAACGACCCTGGCACGTTGCGCTCTCCGGCGACGAGAAGCGCCTGGTCAGCGCAAACGGGAATTCCGGCGATATTTCGTTTATCGATCTGGAAAACCAGGAGGTGGTGAAATCGCTGCCGGTAGGGCGGGGGCCGTGGGGCGTCGTGATCGGGCCATGAACGCCTTGTCGGTCGAGAATCTGGGCCATAGCTTCGGAAACCGGCGGGTTCTC
The DNA here is from genome assembly GCF_057786095.1 of Mesorhizobium sp. P160219. NCBI lineage: Bacteria > Pseudomonadati > Pseudomonadota > Alphaproteobacteria > Hyphomicrobiales > Phyllobacteriaceae > Mesorhizobium > Mesorhizobium sp. P160219. The sequence goes on along the minus strand of NZ_JBYNWG010000001.1, from coordinate 5,612,905 downwards.
GACGGCGTCTCTTTCTCTGTGGCCCAAGGCAGGATGTGCATCTTGCTAGGCCGCAACGGCGCCGGCAAGACGACGCTGTTCTCGCTGATCACCGGTCTTTATCACGCCCGCTCCGGCTCGGTGCATGTCTTCGACCAGGCGATGGATGTCAACCCGTCCGCCGCGTTGGCGCAGATGGGCGTCGTCTTCCAGTTGCCGACCCTCGACCTCGATCTGACGGCCGGCGAGAACCTGCGTTACCACGCGGCCTTGCATGGGCTTAGCCAGGCCTTGAGCAAGGAGCGCTCCATCCACGAACTCGGCCGGCTGGACGTGCTGGACAGGATCGACGATCCTGCCCGAGCGCTTTCCGGGGGGCAGCGTCGCCGTGTCGAGATAGCACGCGCTCTGATGCATAGCCCACGCCTTTTGCTGCTGGATGAGCCGACCACCGGGCTCGACGTGCCGGGCCGCCGCGCGCTCGAGCGGCACGTGCGGGAGCTTTGCCGTGAGCGCGGCATTGCCGTCCTGTGGGCAACACATTTTCTGGAAGAACTAACGGCGGATGACGATGTGGTGGTGCTGCATCGAGGCACAATGCGGTGGGCCGGCCGCGCCGATCGCCTGGCTACCGATCTCGGTGTGGCGAGCACGGGCGAGGCCTTCGCGTCGCTGACGGAGTCCGAATGAAAACGTCTCACGCGGTGCGCGCGCTCAACGGCATCCTGCGCAGGGAGATGCTGCGCACGTTGCGGCAACGCGGCCGGCTGCTCTCGGCGATGGTACGGCCGCTGGTCTGGCTGGCAATCTTTGCCGCTGGCTTCCGCTCCGTTCTCGGTCTGTCGATCACGCCACCCTACCAGACCTATGTTCTCTATGACGTGTATGTGGTGCCCGGGCTAGCGGCCATGATGCTGCTCTTCCATGCCATGGCGAGTTCGCTGGCCATGGTCTACGATCGCGAGATGGGCAGCATGCGCTTGTTGCTGACCGCACCATTGCCGCGCTGGTACCTGCTTGCGGCGCGCCTGCTGGCCAGCGTGATCGTCGGCGTGCCGCTGGTCTATTTGTTTCTGTTGATCGCGCGTTTCTGGGATGTGCGGCCGCCCGTTCTCGGCTACGTCGCGGTATTTCCGGCGCTCGTGCTGGCGGGCCTGATGCTTGGCGCGTTCGGCCTGCTTGTCTCCTCGGTTTCGACACAGATGGAGAACTTTGCCGGTGTCATGAATTTCGTCATCTTTCCGGTGTTCTTTGCCTCGACGGCGCTCTATCCGCTGTGGCGGCTTGCCGAGGCGGGACCGGCGCTGGCAACAATCGCCGCCTGGAACCCGTTCAGCTCGGCGGTCGAGCTGATACGCTTCGCGCTCTATCTGCGGTTCGATCCTGTCGCGGCGATTGTGGTCCTTGGCTGCCTCATCGCCTTCTTCCTCGCGGCGGTCATCGGCTACGATCCCGGCCGCGGCTTGTGGTCCCGGCGCGGCGGCGAGGGCTGATTTACCTCAAAGCATAGAGATAAGCGGCGATGTCCCGCGCCTGTTGCTCGGTGATCCTCGTCGACGGCATGGCCGTGTGCGGATTGACTTCCCTCGCCGAGCGTATCCAGCGGATCATGTTCTCCGGATTGTTTGCCAGCAGGCCACCGATAAAGACCCTGTCGGCAAGGCCACCGTCCAGGCGGGGTCCGACCTGGCCTTGCGCACCCGGCACGCCGGGTATCGTATGGCAGCCGGAGCAGCCATTCGCCGTCATGATTGGAATGGCGCGGGCGCCTACGCCGCCGGTCGCCGCATCCGACTCGTGCCGGACGCGCTCGCGCCTGTCGGACCACAAAGTCGCCGCTGCGACAGCCGCAGCCAGCAGCAGGATTGCGGCAAGGGCGCCCCCGATCAGCCTACCCAGGTCGGAGCGCATGTGTTGCCTCCCTGGTTGCGCTGCTGCTTATCCAGAGGCCGGCGAGCAGCAGGGCGGCGCCGCCATAGATCAAGCCGGCCGGAACCCACATTACCAATCCGGCGAGCTGCTGGTCCTCGATCGCGGTCATTCCCCACAATGCCGCGCCGGCGCCATTCTCCGGATACCAGAGTTTGGGCGACATCAGCAGCAGGACACCGAGCAGGCCGGTATGAAGCGAGGTGAAGAAAAGATGCATGACGGAGTTGCCATAGGTTTGCTGTCGACCGGGGCGCGGTAGGAGCGCCCACCAGAACAGCAAGGCTGTGCCGAGGAAGCTCGCATGCTGGGCATAATGAAGAAAGCCCTGCTGGAGCGCTGCCTGGAACAACGCCGGAATGTGCCAGATCCAGATGGCGACGCCGTGAATGATAGTCGCGTTGAGGGGGCGGATCACCAGGGCCCAAACCGATTGCAGCGTCTTTGCGCGCGTGAGCTTGCCCGTTCCGCGGCGAAGTGAGGCCGGCAAGGACCAGAGCAGGACTGCGCCTGGGCACGCGGCGACAAGGAGAGGCGCCGCCACCGCCATCAGCAGTTCATGCTCGATCATATGGGCGGCAAACACCCGCTCGCCGAGCGCATGGATGGGGCTGACCAGTGCTGCCGTCAGCACGCCCCAACCGGCGGCGAACAACAACGCCTGCCGCATCCGCTCGGGACGGCCTCGGCTGCTGCGGCGCCACAACCGAGTCGCTCCGATGGCATAAAGGAAGGCAATCGCGGCCAGCGGAAACGTGATGGGAAATGCGAGCGTCCATCCGGCCTCGGGCGCGCCGGCGCCGTAGCAGATCGAGGTCGAGAAGAACGCGTCGAAGCTCATCGCAGGCACTCGTCGAGAATGAGAGCCGCGCTGCCTTGCATGATGATGACGAGGGCAAACAGCAATGCCGCAAGCATGCCGAGATCGGCGACGAACTGCTCGGTGCTGCGCGTGCGCTCAGGCTTGAAGGCGGCGCCGCCCTGCCGCTTCGCCCGCCATGACAAGGCACCGCCGAGCAGCGAAAGCACGGCGAGCACCAGTGCCACGGGAAGCACCACCGGCACCTGGCGGTTGCACTGCCATGGTACGAGTGCGTAGTTCAGCTGCGTCGAGATTGCCCAAGCCATCGGCCCCGACAGAAGACCACCCCAGGACGTTCCCATTTTCAACGCACGCATCAGCCTAGCCTCGGCATCCAGTAGATGAGCAGATAGATCGGGATCCAGGTCAGCACCACGAAATCCCAATAGAAGACATTGTCGCCGACATCGCCGAAGCGCCGGCCGCTATAGCCATGGCGTGTGAACATCAGCACCGTCAAAACGATGGTGTCGCCGACATCGGTGATCAGGTGTGTGGTGTGCAGCCCGAGCAGCACCCAGAGCATCGAGCCGTAGGCGTTCGTGTCCCAGTAGATGTTCAGCGCCGGGAATTCGAACCAGCGCACGACAAGCGGGGCCAGACCGAGCAGCGACATCACCACCAGCCCGATCCGCACCGGCACGATCGCGCGTTGCTTGGCATGGCCGTGGAGGATGTGATTCGGCACCACGCTGATGATAAACAGGATGGTGACGATCGTTCCGGGCCAATGGTTGGGGTGCGGGGCGCTTAGACGCCAGTTGGGCCACAAAGTGGCGAGATAGAGATAAGCGCCGGCGGCCAACGCAAAGCCCATGCCTTCCAGCGCCATGAAGCCGAGCGTTCCCCACCAAGTCGGGCTGCGCGGACCATGTCCAAAGGTTGGGAGGTCCGAAAGATCCAAGCTGGGACGCTCACTCATCCCTCATCCTCCGGGTCGTCCTTGGGCCAGAACCAGCCGATCAAGGTGATGGCGATCGGCGCGGCGCCCCAGACGATCGCCCAGGGCGTGAAGATCGAATAGACAAACGTACCGCCGACGGCGATTGCCGCCAGCAGCGGCCAGATCGACGGTGTCGCCGATTTCTCGCGAATGTCGGGGTGGGCTTCCGCCACGGTTGAGATCAATAGCTCACGGACATCGACGCGGAGTCCGGTCGCCACAGGCATCGCCTCCCGTTCGGCCCAGAGCGGCTCGACATGTGTGACAATCGGTATCCGCGCGAAATTATAGCTTGGCGGCGGCGAAGACGTCGCCCATTCGAGCGTACCGGCATCCCAGGGATTGTTTCCGGCCAGCGCGCCCTTCAACGCGCCGTGTACAAGATTGAAAGTGAACAGTACGAAGCTGAGGAAAAAGAGCACCGCGCCAGCGCTGATGAACAGGTTGATGTTGCCCCAGCCAAGCTCGGCCGGATAGGTGTAGACCCTTCGTGGCATGCCCCAGAGCCCGACGAGATGCATTGGAAAAAAAGCCGCGTTGAAGCCGATGAAAGCCAGCCAGAAATGCCAGCGCCCGAGACGCTCGCTCATCATGCGGCCGCTGATCTTGGGGAACCAGAAATAGGCCGCGCCCAGCAGCGGGAAGACCGAACCGCCGATCAGCACGTAATGGAAATGGGCGACGACGAAATAAGTGTCGTGCACCTGGAGGTCCAGCGGCACCGAAGCGAGCATGACGCCGGTGAGGCCGCCGATGACGAAGATGAAAAAGAAGCCGAACACGAACAGCAGCGGCGTGCGGATCACCGGCCTGCCGTCCCACAAGGTCGCCAGCCAGCAGAAGATCTGAACGCCATTGGGGATGGCGATCAGCATGCTCGACGCGGTGAAGAAGCTGGCGCCGAGCTTGGGTAGCCCCGTCGCGAACATGTGATGGACCCAGAGGCCGAACGAAAGGAAACCGACGGCGATCAGCGACAAGACCAGCCCGAGATGCCCGAACACGGGACGCCGGGCGAAGACCGGGATGATCGCGGAGACCATGCCCGTCGCCGGCAGGAAGATGATGTAGACCTCGGGATGGCCAAAGAACCAGAACAGATGCTGGAAGAGCAGTGCGTCGCCGCCCTCGGCGGGGTTGAAGATATGTGTGCCGACCAGCCGGTCGAGGATCAGGAAGGTCGAGGTGATCATCACCGCGGGCATGGCGAAGACGACGACGAAGGAGGTAACCAGCATTGCCCAGACGTAGAGCGGAATCCTGTCCAGCGACATGCCGGGGGCTCGCTGCTTGAACACGGTGACGATGGTTGCCACCGCGACCGCCAGCGAGGATACTTCTGTATAAGTGATCATCTGGGCCCAGACGTCGGCCCGCTTGCCCGGCGCGAATTCGGGGCCTGACAGCGGCACATAAGCAAACCAGCCGACGTCGGGCGCCATGTTGAGCGCGAAAGACACCCAGGCAAATATACCGCCCGAAACATAGATCCAGTAGCTGAACGCGTTCAGGCGGGGAAAGGCGATGTTGCGGCTGCCGACCATCAGCGGGACGAGATAGATGCCTGTCGCCTGCACGATGGGCACGGCGAACAGGAACATCATGGTCACACCATGCATCGTGAACAGCTGGTTGTAGAGGTCCGGGCCGATCAGACCGCGCTGCGGCCCTGAGAGCTGGATGCGCATGGCGACAGCGTTGAGCCCGCCCAGGCACAGAAACACGAAGGCGGTGATCAGATAGCGCCGTGCGACGACCTTGTGGTCGACGCTCGACAGCGCGCCGATGATGCCGGGGGGCGTGCGCCATGTCCGCGCCAGCCAGCGATCCAGGCTGGCATCGTCCATGCCGGTGTCGCGCGGTCCGTCATGCTCGGGTGCGACGTCGCCTGTGGCGGGCGTTTCGCGCGGCAGGTCGCGTTCGCTTGTGAGGTCCGCGCTGCTCATTTAAGCGCCTCGAGGTAGGCGACCATGGCGTTGAGTTCGTCGCCGCTGAGCTCCACCACCGGCATGTGGGATCCGGGCTTGATGCCCTGTGGGTCGGCTATCCAGGCGGCGAGATTGCCGCGGCTCATCGTCAATGTCCCGGCGGCAAGCGTCTGCCGGCTGGCTATATGGGTGAGGTCAGGGGCGACCGTTCCTCCGGCAGGCGTGCCGCCTATTCTGTGACACATCACGCAAGGGCGCTTCAGAAACAGATCCTGGCCGGCCTTGGCCTCGTCCCCCGTCGGAGTAGCTGCCGGCTGCAACTGGTCGTTCCACCAGGCGTCGAACTTCGCACGAGGCTCGGCGATGATGAAGGTGCCCATGTTTGCGTGCTGCGCCCCGCAGAACTCGGCGCATTGACCTCGGTAAACACCAGGCTTGTCTGCCTTGAGGTCGAGCACGTTCATGTGGCCGGGAATGAGGTCGAGCTTGCCCGAAAGGCTCGGAATCCAGAAGGAATGGATGACGTCGGTCGAGGTCAGAAGAAGCTTCACCGGCTCCCCGGCGGGGATATGGATCTCGTTCGCCGTGGTCAGGATCCGGCTTGGCGTGGCATCCTCATAGCGCACCTCCCACCACCATTGATGGCCGGTGACCCGAATGGTCAGTGCGGCATCCGAGCCGATCGCGGCGAGCGTCCTGTTGGCGAAGAAGCTCAGCAAGGTCAGTCCGATCAGGACAACGGCGGTCAACCCGACGGCGGTCATCACCGCGCGCAGCTTCCGGTCGTCGGCGCCGGCCTTGATCGCGAGCGGCTCCGCCTGCGCGCGCGACCGCATCATCAAGGGTACGACGAGGGCGATCATCACCAGCACCCACACCACGGCGCAGAGCGCGGTGAAGAACCAGATCAGCCATGCCAGTTCGCTCGCCGCGGGACCTTTCGGGTCGAGGGCGGATTGCCAGCCCGCGCATCCCTGGAGTAACAGAGCGCCGGTGGTGGCGAACGCCATCGAGACGAGACGTTTCACGGCGACTTCCCCAGCGTGGCCGCGTCGGGCATGCGGTTTTCCGACGGATGCGCCATCATGTCGTCATTGCGTTGCGGCGCGGCGGAAGACGGCGCGTTGCCGCTCAGCGAGCGCACGAAAGCCGCAAGCTCCCAGATCTGGTCGTCGGGAATCTTGTCGCGGAAGCTCGGCATGCCGTTTGGCCGACCGTCGCGGATCGTGGCATGGATGCTTTCGATCGAGCTGCCATAGAGCCACTTCTGGTCCATCAGGGCCGGCCCCATGCCGCCGCCGCCATTGGCGTGGCATCCCGAACAGTTGAACCAGCCGAAAAGCCGTTTCCCTTCGCTCATATGGAAGGCGTTGGCCTCGAAGCTCGCCGCCTTGTTATCGCTGGCGGGGGGGCGCTGTCCGCCGGGCTCCAGCGTGGTCACAGGCGTCGGCTGCTCGCCCGATCCGAGCGCCGATTGCGGGCGCGTGTCACGGTCCTCGCGCTGGCAGGCAGCGAGCGCCAGGACTGGAAACAGGAGCATGGCCACAACGGCTCTCATCGCACCGGGCTCCCCGAGGCATCGAGGCGCGGCACGCCGTACTGTGACAGCAAGGCATCTATCTCGACCTTGTGCCTGGAGAGGGCGCCATTGACATCGCCGCGCAGCGCATCGTCTTCGCGGCGGACGCCCATCGAGATGTCGTAGATCATCGGCAGTTGCGGTCCGTCGATGCGGGGCGCAACCGGCGTGATGCGGAGCGGCACCTTCTGCCTGGCGGCGAAGTAGCCGGCGAGGGGGCCCCAGACCACGGCAAGGTCGATCTCGCCACTCGCCACCGCTTCGACGATGCGCGCCGGCGGGTTGGGGGCGGAATAGTCGCCATAGACCGGATAGCCAACGAGGTGCCCGACGATACCGCGGCGGCCAAGCGCCTGGACCGGAGGCGAATTGGCGCCATCGTCGCCGATGAGCTGAACACCGATCCGCATGTCGCGCAGCCGCGGATCATTGAACGATGCTACGTCGGGGCCGTCCCTGCGGGTGACGAAGACATAGGACGATCGGTAGTAGGGCGTGGTGGTGCGCAGCATTTCGAGGTTGCTCGGCGTGCCCGGCACGAGATCGCACAGGCCCGCCTTCAGCGTATTGCGGATGAAGCCGCGACGCTGCGCCCACCAGGTATAGGTCAGCTTGGCGCCGAGATCGGACGCAACGATTTCTGCGATCCTGTTCTCGAAGCCCTGACCTGCCGCGTTGGAGAACGGCAGGTTGTTCGGATCGGCGCAGACCCTCAGCTCACGTGCGTCGGCTGTGGCCGTCAAGAACACGAAGGCAATCGCGGCCATGCCGATCGCCAGCCGTTGACACCCCTTTCGCGCCGGACCTACGGTCAAGTACAATCCATCAAGGCAGCCGGAACACATAAAGCGTGCCTCCCGAGGTTGTCGCGTTCTTCAGATCCTTCATGGCATTGACGAAACCGAGCGCGGCGGTGGCGTCACGCGGGTCAAGATCGCCCGATACAATGGCGCCGGCCCAGCCGCCGACGCCTGAGAGGATGGCGACATATTGGTGCCCGTCGGGACCGCGATAGGTGATGGGCTGGCCGATGATCCCGGACGAGGTCTTGAACTGCCAAAGCAGGTCTCCGGTCTTGGCGCTGACCGCCTTGAACCAGCCTTCCATCGTGCCATAGAAGACAACGTCGCCGGCGGTCACCACCGCGCCGCTCCACACCGGGAAATTCTCCTTGAGGCTCCAGGCGGGTTTCTCCGCGGCGATGTCCCAGGCGGTGAAGGCGCCGCGATTACCGCCGGGCCCTGGTATCATGCGGACGTTCATGCCCACATAGGGCGTGCCGGCAATGTAGTTCACCTCGACGCCTTCTTCATCCATGCACAGATTGTTGTGCGGGATGTAGAGCAGGCCGGTCTTCGGCGAGAACGCGGAAGGCTGCCAGTCCTTGAGGCCCGACGCCGTCGGACAGATATCGCGAACGACCTTGCCGGTGCCGGTCTTCTTGTCCGGGTTTACGATCAGCCGACCGGTTTTCAGATCCACACCTTTGCTGGAGTTGACCGGACCAAACGGTTTTGCCGACAGCACCTCGCCGGTTGTCCGGTCGAGGATGTAGAGATAGCCGTTGCGCTCCGGCCGGATCAGCACCTTGCGCGGCTTGCCCTGCCAGGACATGTCGAGCAGGATCTGCTCGTTGATGCCGTCATAATCGTGGAGGTCATGCGGGCTCCATTGATAAAACCATTTCGCCGCGCCGGTGTCGGGATCGCGCGCGAAAATGCCAGACGTCCACTTGTTGTCGCCCGGCCGCAAATCCGGATTCCATGGTCCGGGATTGCCGGTGCCGTGGAAGATCAGGTTCAGATCGGGATCATAGGAAATCCAGCCCCACATGTTGCCGCCGCCGATCTTCCAGGCTTCCGGCGGCCACGTCGTGACGCCAAGATCCTTGCCTTTGTCCATGTCGTAGTGCGGCTTGAAGTCCGATCCGATCAGCACGTCCTTGTCCGGCCCGGTGCTAAAGGCGATCCAGACGACATGACCGTCGCCGGCGTCGAGCGCCTTTACCCAGCCGCGAACGCCCATCTCGCCGCCGGAATTGCCGACCAGCACTTTGCCCTTCACCACAAGCGGCGCCATGGTGATGGTCTCGCCGATGTTGATGTTGCCGACATGAGTGTTCCAGATCGGCTTGCCCGTGTTCGCATCAAGGGCAATCGTGTGGCCGTCCAGCGTATTGAAAAAAATGCGCCCGTCGGCGAATGCCACCCCGCGGTTGACGACGTCGCAGCAGGCCACTCCCTGTGCCGCCGGCTCGGGATTGGGTTCGTACTTCCACTTCATCGGGGCGCCGGGCTTGGAGAGATCGAGCGCATAGACGAAGTTGGGAAAGGGCGTCACGATATACATGGTGTTGCCGACGACCAGCGGCGCTGCTTCCTGGCCCTTGTTCACGCCTGTCGAGAACGTGAACGCGACCTGCAGGTTCTTGACGTTGCCTTCATTGATCTCGGAGAGTTCGCTGAAGCGCGTCGACGCGTAGTTCTTGGCCGGCATCGTCCATTGGCCGTCATCGGGTGGCGAGGCTGCGGCTGGCGGTACGATCGCTGGTGTTTTAGGAGGCTCGGACGCAGCGCCCAGAAGCAGCACGCAGGCGAGCAGCGTCACCAGAAGGATAGCGCCAAAGGAATTCCCGGCTGCCAATTTGCGGGTACGTCGTTCTACGTCAACGCGCGTTAATGCCAACTGCGGCATAGCTTTCATTTATTGATCGAGCCTCCCACGCCGGCGCCGAGTTCGGCCGCGATGTCGGCCTCCGTTCCGGCACAAAGCGGATGGCCCCAGCCCGAAGCGCTTTTGCCGCCGGGGTCCAGATCGTAGACAATGGCATCCTTGCGATTTGGATTGACGCCTGCCGGGACCTTGTCGAAGCCGAGCGCCGCGCGGATACGCCAGGCGACATTGTGATCGGCGCATGAGGAGTCGCCTGAAACGCCGAGGCCGCCGACAATGCTCTTGCCGTCGTAGAGGGCAAGCCCGCCGCCAAACACCACGACGCCTCCGATCGGCTTGCCGACGAGCGGGTCGCCGGCGCTTCCGAACGTTTTGGGATCGCCCGTATAGGCCGCGGCCTGGTTGACGGGATTGGTCTCCTGCAGGCCAAATAGCGGTCCGCCGGGCTGCACCCCCGCATAGAGATTGGCCGTCGAGAGGGCCATCTGAGCCAGGCTGAGACCGTTGGCCGTGTTGGCTTTCTCCGCTGCTATGAGCCGACTTCCCGGCCATTGCGAGTCGGGGGTGGGGCCGCTGAACGCAATCGCGCAGACAGTGCCGTCACGGGCAACGATGGCTGCCCATTCGTTGGTTTCAAAGCCGCCATTGGCTGGTCCGCCGCTTGCCTTCACGTTGGCTTTGAGGGCTGCAAGCAGCTTATCGTGATCGGCCGGACAGGGTTCCTGCGCCATGGCCTCGTGCCCGTGGAACAGGCCACCCATCAGCAACAGCAGGCCAAAAAGAGGTACGAAAAGCTGCGAGCGATACATTGTCCTGGCATTCGTTTACAAAACAAGGACCACCCAGGCAGACCGCAGAATGCGAGGATACGTCCAATGGGTCAGTGCCTAACTCGCGTAATGCTTCTATGTTCCTGCTTTGCATAAAATTCGTGCAGTTGGATTTGGGTGCAGGTGTTCAATCAAAGCATGGGACCTGGATACCCGTGGCCACAGGCCAAGCGGTGAGGCAACGCGGCTGATCCAGGAAAATGCGATCGGGACAGCGCAGACGTACCCGCCCTGACAAACGCTGTTGCATGTCACGGCGTTCGACGATGGATGATCTCTTCAATAAGTTTAGCGTCGGCTTCGTATTCCGCGGCGCGCGCAGCCATTTGACTGGCCAGGCTGTGTCTTTCCCGCGCGGCTTCGCGTTTTGCCGTACGTTTCGCCAACTCAGCCCGCTGCTGGTGCGCTCTTAGAAGGCTCCAAAGAGCCTGTTCCGCATCGTCAGCCTGGGCCTGCATCAAAACGTCTGCCCCGAACGCATGTCCGGTGTGGCAGCGGTAACGGGTAATCGGCCCGTCTTCGATCTCCCATAGGGGGCCATGACATTCGGGGCAGACAAATGTCGAGGGGGCGCCAAGCTGGCCTTCGGTCAATTCCATTGTGCTGTGCTCCTGAGCTGCAATCGCTGCCTCAAGGCGGATGCCGGACGGGATTTCTGGTGTCGGTCCTGCGATTTCGGAAGCAAGCCTGTGCAACAGGCCAGCCATTTCGGACAGAGGGACGCAATGGTCGATTTCCACATTCTGCAAGGCGCTCAGCGGCATGTCGGGTACTGCAGCGTCGCCGGGGTCCTGGACTACGCTGACGCCTCCGCACATCTTGATTGCGTGCAGGCCGGCGGTGCCGTCGGAGAGGCTGCCTGTGAGCACGACGCCGATCACGCTGCCGCCAAAGCTGCAGGCCGCCGATCGAAACAGGGGGTCGATGGCGGGGCGCGCCAGGTTCTCGCGCGGCCCGCGCCGCAGCAGCATATGATCGTGGTGTAACAGAAGGTGAGCTCCCGGCGGTGCAACGAAGATGTGCCCGTTTTTAACCTTCATGCCGTTGGAGGCATTTGCAACGGGCATGTTGGCAGCGCGACCGAGAATGTCGCCGAGGTAACTCGTGGGACCAACGTGCTGTACGACGAGGAGAGCCGCCGGGATGTCCGGCGAAAGATCGCGGACAAGTCTCTTCAGCGCGTCGACGCCGCCGGCCGATGCTCCGATTGTCACGATGCACCGGTTCTCGCAACCGTCGGGACGGACCTTATCCGGCTGGTCCGCACGCTCCGAATCTGGTCGTGGTGCGGCGGTGGCCATGGTTGCTTCACCCACATTCAGCACAGATGTCGATGCGAGCGCTCCGGCCAGTCCGTTGCTGGTCGGATGCCCTGCCTTCGTCGGTGTTAGCTTCCGGCCGCATCGCGGAACATAGATGCCCGCGTCGGCTCTGTGCTAACGCCTACGTGCGCGTTTGACGGCAGCCTCTGCCACGGCCGGGGCCTCCTGAATGCTTGCCGCGCCGCCGAAATCGGCGTTCTTGGTACGGCCAGCTCCCGGGCCTGCTCCTAGATCAGCGCCTGTTGTCGGATCGGAAGCCGGATCGGAAAGCGTACGGTCGGCCATCCTGGCCACCACCTTCATGTCTTTGGCCCCCAGCTTGACAGTTGCCAGGCCGTCTCCGCCGTCGACGGGCATCACCTCTTCAAGGTCATCGATCCGATCCCACTCTTCGCCGGAATTCCATGGGCCAGCGACATCGCCGTCGCCTTGAGAGGTGTTGACATACATGCTGGCGTACTTCTCTACGCCTGGGAGCTTGCCGGAAGGGAAATTGTTTTCGATCGCGTAGAGTGCTTTCTCAAACGACTTCTGGTGCGCGATCTCGCGGGTCATCAGGAAGCCGAGCGCGTCCTTGATTCCCGGGTCGTCGGTGATGTTGATGAGGCGTTCGTAAACGATCTTGGCGCGGGCTTCGGCGGCGATATTCGACCGCAAATCCACCGTAGGTTCACCGCGCGAGTCGACATAGGCCGCGGTCCAGGGAACGCCGGCTGAGTCGCACAGCGCGGGAGCGCCGCCGAACAGAATTGATTCCTTGGCTGTTGTGCCGCTGGCGCCGATCATCAGGTAAAGGTCGGCTTCCTTCATTTGGCCCTCGGCCAGCTGTGCCTTGAGCCCCTTGTTGAGCATGGTGACGATTGATCCCACCACTTCGAGATGGCTGAGTTCTTCGGTCGCAATATCGAGCAACATGTCGCGACGGCCAAGATCGTCCTCGCCAAGCCCTTGCGTGAAATAGCGCATGGCCGCTGCAAGCTCGCCATCGGCGCCGCCGAACTGTTCCATGATCATGCAGGCCAGGCGAGGATTCGGCTCCGAGACGCGAACGGTGTATTGCAGGCGCTTGTTGTGCATGAACATGGACATCTCTCCGGTTAGATCATCCGAACATCCCGGCAAGTTGATTGTTCCATCCGGCCATCGGCCAGCGAGCATTTTTACGGCAGCTTCAGTGTTGAGCATCTCAGGGAGCCAGAGGCGGCATTTATTTCTCCGACCGGTGACCGGCGGCAACGAGATTTCGATCGTGCTGCGCCATCACGGCAATGAGCAAGGCCGCGGATGGGCAAGAGGTAGACAAAATCTGGAGGGATACTGGCTCGGAAAAGTGAAGCCGGGCCATATTAATACGATGTCGGTGTCGACACCTTCGGCCCGTTTCGCTGCACACCTAGCGGCAAACGCCGGGTTCGGTCACACGGCGAGCGTCGCGGGCTGTTGCCCGTTCACTTTCGATCCAGCACCTTCCGGACTTTCTCTGCCAATTCGTCGATCGTGTAGGGCTTGGTCAAAAGTTCGGTTCCGAAATCGAGCGTGCCGTTGTGGACAATCGCATTTCGTGTGTAGCCGGTGGTGTAGAGCACTTTTAACGACGGGTGCATTGTCTTGACCTGATCCACCAGCTCCCGGCCCGACATCTCCGGCATCACCACGTCGGTGAACAGAAGCGACGGCACTTGCCCGCTTTCGACGGCCACCAGCGCGTCGCGTGGGCCTTGCATTTCCAGCACGGAGTAGCCCAGTTCCCGCAGCGCTTCCGCGGCCATCAGCCGGACGCGATCTTCATCCTCGACAACCATGATGATCTCGTCTGCACAGCCGGGGTGCTCGCCTGCCACGACGTCGATTTGGCTGTCGAGCACGCCGTGGTGCGAGCGCGGCAGATATATTTTCAAGGTGGTTCCGATGCCTTGCTCGGAATAGATCTTCACACTGCCGCCGGACTGGCGAACAAACCCATAGACTTGGCTGAGTCCCAGCCCGGTGCCTTTGCCGACCCCCTTGGTGGTGAAGAACGGATCGAAGGCTCTTGCGACAACATCAGCAGTCATGCCCGTTCCTGTATCGGTGACCGCTATCATCACATACTGGCCGGAGGGGATCGCGTTCTCCCTGGCATAGCGCTCGTCGACGTGGGCGTTTGATGTCTCGATCGTCAGCTTGCCGCCAGCAGGCATGGCATCCCTTGCGTTGACGCAAAGGTTGAGCAGCGCGCTTTCCAATTGCCCTGCGTCGGCCTCGACATGCCATAGCCCCGCGGCGAGCACGGTCTCGATCTGGATGGTCTCGCCAAGCGTCCGGTTCAGCAATTCGCTCATACCGGAGACGAGGCGATTTGGATTCAGCCGCTTCGGCGCCAGTGGTTGCTGGCGGGAAAAGGCGAGCAGTCGCCTGGTAAGTTCTGCGGCACGTTGTGCTCCATCGATCGCGCCGGTTACGAATTGGTGGACGTTGGTATCGCCGTTTCTGAGCTTGCGCTGCACAAGGTTCAGGCCGCCGATGATGACGGCCAGCATATTGTTGAAGTCGTGCGCGATGCCACCGGTGAGCTGTCCGACAGCTTCCATCTTCTGGGCTTGGCGCAGGTGCTCTTCTGCTCTGGCGCGTTCCGCAACTTCATCTTTGACACGTTGTTCGAGCGTGCCGTTGAGTGCCTGCAGCGCCTTGAACAGCCGGGAGTTGTCGATGGCCGTCGCGGCATGGCCGGCAAGCCCCAGCAAGGCCGCTTCTTGCTGTTCGGCGAACACGCCGGTCTCTGAATGACCAAGGAAGAGGCCGCCCAGGACCTCGCCCGAACGCGAGACGACCGGCACGGCGAGATAGGAACGCACCGGCAGATGGCCCTCCGGCATTCCCTTGCGGGGCCAGTTCTTTCCGTAACGCGGATCGGTGAGGATATCGTCGGAACGCACCACGCTTGTGCCGCGGAAAGTGGGCTCGAACACCGCGGTGTTGCGCGGCATGGGAAAGTTTTCGAAAGCAGAACGAGGTGCCCCCGAAAGGGCGTAGAGCACATAGCTGTCGCCCTTGTCGTCGATCACATTGTAGAAGAAAGCTCCAAATTGTGCGCCCGACAGCACGACGCCGGCATCGGTTACCGTCTGGACAATTCGCTCCACGTCAAGCTCGGCCGCCACGGCTGCCGCAGTAGCGTTCATCAACTGAAGCTGATGCTCCACCCGCTTTCGCGCGGTGACATCAACCACGGTGCCGATGAAGCGGATCGCACGGCCGGACTGGAAAAGTGCTTCCCCGGTTGCGGCAATCCAGCGCTCCTTGCCATCCCGAAGGCCGATCGTCCGGTATTCGATGTCGTAGCGGGAGGGGGTGCCCGGCGCGAGCGACTGGCGTACGGCCTCGTCGGCCCGTGCGCGATCTTCCGGGTGGAGGCCCGCCAGGAAGGCGCTTTCATATGTCACCTCCGCGTCCGGCGGCAAACCAAAAAGGGCTTTGCACCGGTCGTCCCAACGCAGCACTCCGCTGATGGGATCGTAATCCCAGGTGCCAATAGCGGCCGCGTCGGTGGCAAGCCTCAGCCGCTCCTCGCTCGCCCGTGCCGCCTGTTCCGAGCGAACGCGCTCGATGTGAGCCCAGGACCGCTCCGTCACCTCGGTCAGCAAGGACAATTCGCGTTGCGACCAGACGCGGCGCTGCTTGTCGTGGATGGCCATCAGGGCAGTCAGTCGGCCTTGTTTGACCAAAGGCATACAGATGGTTGCCGTTATCCCGATATCCTGAAAGGTCTTCGCTTCCTCGGGAGCGATTTCCTCAAGGTTGTTGTTGATGATAAGCGGCTTGTTGGCGCTGAGGTTGGTGACAGCCAGGCGACCGAAATCGGCAAGACTGTAATATCCCCTGATGCTGGGCGAGCCAGGTGCGCTCCAATCGCCGCGGATGGTGAAATGGTCTTGGTCCTGCTCCATGTCGGCATAGGCGCAAATCGAGACGCCAAGATGTTCGCCGAGGAGCCGAGTGGTGATCTGCATGACAGCATCGGCGTCGGCCGCGAGGGCTATCTCCCTGCCGAGGCGGTCGAGAAAAGCAAGGCGTTCGGCGTTCTCACGCAGGGCCAGTTCGGCGCGAAGGCGTTCTATCGCCGTACGCGTCCGGTCCGCGACTGCCGAAATGAGGGCTACTTCCTCCGTCGCCCAGCGTCTGGGCGCGGAGTGGTTCAGGTATAACAGCGCCACCAGCCCGCCATGCTCGGTAACGGGCATGTTGATGACGGATTGGGCGCTGATGGCTTTGAGTGCCTCCGCATGGCTGCTGGTTCGCGGATCTGTCTCGGCGTTTTCAAAGACAACGGTTTCGCCTCGCTTCAAATCCTCGATATACGAGCCGTAGTTCCTGAAATTCAGCGTCCCAGCCAGGCTTTTGATGCCTGGCGCGTTCCAGTCCCTGTCAATGGTGATCGTTTCTTTCTCTAGATCGATCGTGCCGTATCCGGCTCGGCTGATGCCAAAATGGTTCCCCAGCAGTTCCGCGGCTGCGTAGGCCAGTTCTGCGGGATCCGTAATCTCGCGAATACGGTCGCCCAGCGCTGCCAAAAGCTCGAAGCGCTGCAGTTCAGATCGCGGATTGCTTGAAGTGGCCCCCATTTCGCCCCCGTTTTGCCCGGACTTAAATGCAGTCTGCGGCCAAGAGTTCCCCGCAGGACGGCAGTTTGTTTGGCGGGCCGGTCAGCCGAACACGCCGCACCGCGGTCATAGGTTAATGACAGCTTGGCGCGCTGTGGCGGATAAAGGGGAAACCAGCGGGCACTTGACGAGCTCCCGCTGGCTGGGTGCCCGAACCGCACTTCACTCGTTTGGAGACGTTTTGATGCTTGACCGACCCATTCTTACGAATACGGACGCTCTCTATCCAGACGACCTGAAAACGCTTCGGTCGGTTTTCGACGCGCTGTGTGAGGAATTTGAGATTTCGTCGGACACTACCGCGGCAGAATCCATCGCGAGAGAGCTGGTCAGACTTTTCCAGACCGGGATGACGGAAGCGGCCATGCTGATGATTGCCGTGCGCGCACGTTGGCAGGGTGATTGGAAACTGGGAGGCAGCAGCGCTGCCCAGGCTTAACGGTCCCAACTCCATGGGCCTACTTTCCAAGACGCTTGAGCCGGTTGTACAGCGTGTCTTGTCTGGCGGAACAAGCTTTCGCCCCGAGAGTTGGGTTCGGCAGATGGTTTCCAACAGGCACGGCATGGCGTTCGACAGAGATGGACCGAAACTCGCGACCGGGTTGCTCGCGGCCTCATTGGCGGCGCTGGCGGCATACAACGCCATCCGCGCCAAACGTGCGATTGCCGGCCGGGCATGCGGACGTGTGATGGAGATCGATGGTCTGCGCCTGCATTTTATCGAAGCCGGAACCGGCATGCCGCTGCTTCTCCTGCATGGCAATGGATCCATGGCGGAGGATTTCAAGTCGAGCGGCATCTTCGATGAGGCGGCAAAGACCTATCGGGTGCTTGCATTTGATCGTCCCGGTTTTGGGCGAAGCTCACGGCCGCGCGGCCGGCGTTGGTCCGCTCGCGACCAAGCCGACCTTATACATGCCGCCGCCTGCGGGCTGGGTATAGAGAAATACCTCGTGCTTGGACATTCCTGGGGAGCTTGGATCGCCCTCGAATTGGCGCGCAGGCATTCTCCATCGGTCGCCGGCATCGTGCTGGTCTCGGGTTACTACTATCCGCCACCGCGGCTGGATCTTGCACTGGCCGCACTCCCTGCACTGCCTGTGATCGGCACCGCGTTTCGTCACACCTTGCTGCCGCCGCTTGTAAGGCTTGCTTGGCATTGGGCAATGGAGAAGATCTTTAAACCCGCCGTCGTCGCCGGCGAGTTCGCCGCACTTGCCAAAGATGTCGCCAGCCGCCCTTCCCAACTGCGGGCGGTTTCTCTGGAGACAGCATCGATGCTGGCCGCGTCCCTGTTGGGAAAAGCCAACTATAGGGACATTGCCGTGCCCACCGGCATCATGGCGGGATCCGGGGATCGTTTGTTCGACGCGCAACGCGATGCACGACGCTTGCACGCGGAAGTCGGTGGGTCTCTCCTCGAGGTGGTTCCGGGCGCCGGCCATATGGTTCATCAGAGCGCCCCGCAAGCAGTGGTCGGCATGGTGCACACTATTGCAGGGCGGCACGCCTTGTTCCAAGCGGGCCGTCGGCAGCGACCCAAGTCGCGTGCCGACGAGTTCAAGGTAGATCCGGCCTCGCGGGAGCCACCGGCGATAAGCGACGCCGCTTGCACGGAATGATCTCCAACGGGGCTTTCAAATGAGCGACCAACGTCCAGCCGACATGCAGTCGGTGCTCCACCAGAACATACAGGCGCTGGTCGAGCACAGGCGGCAGCAAGAAGAGCACCAAGGCGTTCAAGCGTGGGTCGCCGGCGCTGTTTCGCGCTTCGCGGGAAGCATGACTTTCGTCTATCTGCACCTTGCAATTCTTGTCGTCTGGGTCCTCGCAAACCTTGGCGAGATACCAGCCGTCCCAGCCTGGGACCCGACTTTCGTGATCCTGGCCATGGTCGCCTCGGTTGAGGCAATCTTCCTGTCTACCTTTGTGCTGATCAATCAGAACAGAATGGCCGCCCACAGCGAGCGCCGAGCCGAACTGGATTTGCAGATCAGCCTTCTAAACGAACATGAAACCACGCGGCTGATCGAGATGGTGGCTGCCTTGACGGCGCGTCTGAATATCTCGACCCCGGCCGACAAAGAGCTGCCGGAACTCGCCGAGAATGTCGATCCCCAAAAGGTGATGACGCAGATCCAGCAAGCTTCTGGAGATCAGGAGAACGCTTGATCAAAGCGACCTCGTCGGCAACGGTTCAGCGTCGGCTACAGCCTGTAATCAGCCTCGTTGTCCAAGGCTGTGGACGCAGCTAAGCCGGCGTCGTCGTTCTCCACGGCGGCTTCCCGACGTCACAAGTCCGCCGCGCAACCGAGGCAGCGTAGAGCTTCGATAACCAACAGGCTGCTGCGCGTCAGATGGAACCAAGTTGACGCCGAAATCGTATTAGCGGGCGGCTTGGGGAGATTCCGGATGAGCGAAGGTGCTGTTCTGATCGTCGAAGATGAGACAATGATCCTGCTCGACCTCGAGTCAGCTTTGGAGGAGGCCGGCTTCCAGGTGGTCGGCACTCGGAGTGCCGCCGAGGCGCTGGCGGCTTTCGACCCCGATCCGACCAAGTTCAAGGCCGTGCTCACGGACATCCGTCTGGGAGCAGGACAGTCGGGGTGGGAGGTCGCTCGGCACTTGCGAAGGTCCAACTCGACCATCCCGGTTGTCTATATCAGTGGCGACAGCGCGGTACACTGGGGAGCGGAAGGCGTGCCCAACAGCATAATGATCACCAAGCCCTTTTTTCTGCCGCAGATCATAACTGCCGTTTCTCAACTTTTAAACGCGCAGCAAGGTGCAGAAACTCACCTTTAGGAATCGGACCGCGGCTCCGCGAACACCACCGAACATTCTTCTTCGGCCAATCGGCGCCGTCCGGCGTAAAGCGTTCGCGTCTGCTTGGGTCAAATGTCGGCGGCCTCAACCAGATGTCGACCTCAGCTCCTTTCCCCTCGCCACCGGCTCGCATCCACTCGGGAGCCCTCCCGAAAGCAGGGGCGCTCATTGGTTGAGCTTTCGGTCGAGTTCGTCAAGCAATGACCGATGCTCGCTGGGCATGTCCGCGTCTGTCGGCAGATCCAGCAACTGGCGAAGCTGGCGACGATTGGCGTCCGATGAAATCCACTCCCGTATGAGGCGGGCTATGACCTTTTGTTGTGCCTTGCCGATTTCTTCCATGTTAGATTCCGGGCTTGTCCGTTGGACGAACTCGGCGGCTCTTTGATGGTTCCCCGTCCTGTACACAAATCGAGGCGAATCGAGGCACAATCTATGGGTTAATGCATGTCGCTCAAAAGTGGCCCTGGTTTTGAGACACGACATGCCAGTGGATGTTTGCAGTCCCAGTCCGCTCGCCTAACGCTGCGCGTAGAGTGCAAATTTATACGTTCGATTTTACCCGAAGCGAGAGGCTCAGCCGCAAAATCTTGGCGCCATTTTCATCGCGCACTTCGATAAACAATTGCTGCCCGTCGACGCTCTTCAGTGACTCTCTCGTGAGGTCGACAAGGCCCTCGAATCCCGCGCGGCGGACCTCCTCGAGGCCAGCGCATTCGACACCTATTTCGTCCTCGAAGATGAGATCGCCATCGCCGCTGTCGAAGAAAAATCGTGCCATCGGAGAGCTTCCGTCACTGCTAATCTGCGGGGTTCCTTTGGTGCAGGTAGGTCGTGTCGAAATCTCCTGCGTGAGTGAGGCCAGCCCAGTCCAGTGCGTGAACTTTTGATCCCGAGGTGGCAATGAGGCCTCTGCGTCGTAGTTCCTGGAGCATCCGGTTGACGTGGACCGTGGACAAACCCAGTGCATCGCCAAGGGCCGCCTGTGTAATGGGGATATCCGCCACGTGATCCTCAATGCGCCCCATGGAGCGCAAGCGAAAAATCAGTTCGCACAGGATGTGAGCCATGCGGGTGTATGCCTCGCGTCTTCCCACATTGATGACCCACTCCCTGTAAATCGCGGCATCTATCAACGTCGACCGCCAAAAAGCGGTGGCGATGCGAGGGTGCTGGTCGCAAACGGCACGCAGGGTGTCATGCCGCATGAAACCTATTCGCGCCGGCGTAAGGGTCGAGAAGTTACAATCCATGACGGACAGATGCAGCCCATGCAGATCAGGAATGTCGCCGGCGACGAAGAATGATGTGATTTGTCGCTTTCCTTCGCCCGTATGTTTGGTGGAACCGACCAAGCCATCAAGAACGATAAACGAGTAAACAGGACGGTCGCCCTCACGCACCAGATCGTGGTTGGCCGAATATTCCTTCTCCTGGATCGGAATGCCTTTCAGAACGCCGATGTCGGCCTCTCGAAGATCCGAGATGGTCTGAAGCTTGCGAATGAGTACATCCGAGGATGAGGTGGGGAACAAATTGACTACCTGGCTGATGTTGGTGATCGAACTATTATCCGCGCCAAAAGTTCCGATTGGCATGGGGACATATGCGCGGCGGCAGAGGGCGCCGCCGTGCGGCATGGTCCCATGCCTGGAGCGTTCTGCCAGCGTCGAGGGTGGTTGAAGATCCCGGAATGATCGAAGCACAGTTTTTTAGGACAGCCATAGGTGAGGCAGGCAGCAATGCATTAACCTATGACATAGGCTCGGTTAGAAATTGTCCCGCTGGGCAGCCAGCCCCAGGAGTTCGCCGATCACGGCGCAGCTTTGACCCTTCGCTCCGCCCTTTCGAGGGCTGCACCCGCAGCCCGTCCTGGAACTCTTTGATGCGCCACCAGGAACGGGGTGGCTCCGCTGACGTTGTCTCAGTGGCAAGGTGAGATTTCAGTGAACAGGCATATTTCGCGGACGGATGTCGAACAAATCGATCACACGGATGACAGCGGGTCTGCGATAGGGCACGGCGGACCGCCATCCTCAGCAATCGCGGTAGCGCTGGCCCGTGGCCTGGAGACCAGTCGGGACAAGCACATCATCCATATAGCTCCCTCGGAACGCAGTGCCGAGGAGATCGCCGGCGCCTTGCGTCAGTTCCTGCCTGACGCGGATATCATCTTGCTGCCGTCCTGGGATTGCCTGCCCTACGACAGGGTGTGGCCCACACGCGCCAATATGGGGCGAAGGCTTCGTGCGTTGCGTGAGATCGCAACGAAGCCGGATCGCCCGCGCATCGCTGTGATGTCGCTCGAAGCCATTCTGCAGCGGGTGCCGCCTGCTCCGGTCATCGCTGGCGGTTTCACAATTCTGGAGGTGGGACAAAAGCTCGACCGTGACGATTTCAGAACCAGGTCCGAAGCCATTGGCTATGTCGTCGACGAGAGGGTCGACGAACCGGGTGAGATAGCCTTTCGGGGCGATCTCATCGATATTTTCCCTGCTGGCGCGGATGGCCCCGTTCGCGTCATCGTTGGTCCCGATGCCTGCATCCGCCAGCTCAAGACCTACGACCCGCTCAGTCAGCTCAGCGATCAGGTTCGAGACTCGGTTACGGTCGGACCGGCATCCGAGCTGATCTTTAAAGCTGGTGAGCATCCTGAGCTGACAGCGATGCGCGCGACGTCGATGGAAGAGCGCCTGGTCGCATCGTATGGCGCTATGCCGTCCGTCTTCGATGCGGCTTCCAGCGCCTCGATCTCCTTCCTTGAAGGGACCGACGGGCAGCCGCTCGGCAGAGTTCTGGATCTGGTCGAGGATGCACGTCGTGCCAGGCAGGAGGCAGCCGGAACGAAAAAACCTTTGCCGGGACGATTTTACCTATCCCGTGAAGAGTGGGACGCTGCTCTGCTTAACCGCTGCTGCGTGAGACTTGCCGTTTCTGCCGTGGGAGTTCCCAAATTCTTCCGCCAGGCCCGACCCGGGCATGATTTCGCGGAATTCGTCACATGGCAGACGAGCGCCGGAGTCAGAGTAGTGTGCACCGGCGATGCCTCTGAATTGCAGCGAGCAGATCGCCTGCTCGATAGGAGACTAGGCCGGCGGGCAGAGGAAGCGGCCGACTTGCCGCAAATCCTTTCGGCCGCAAGGGGCTCTCTTCTCAAGGCTGAATTCGTCCTCGACGAAGGGTTTGTCGACGCGCAATCCAATATCGCCGTGGTGGCCGCATCCGACCTGTTTGGTCCCGCGTTGAAGGCGAACGGGAGCGCGACCACGGGCATACTCGAACCCGAGTTGCGCATTGGCGATGTCGTCGTCCATGAAGACCATGGCCTGGGCGTGCTCGCCGCGGTCGAACAGGTCGAGTTGGCTGGCCAGCAACAGGATGTCGTCAGACTGGAATATCATGGCGGGGCTTCCTTGCTGGTTCCGGTCGACGACTTTGGACGAATATGGCGCTACGGCTCGGAACCGGAGGCAGTGTCCCTTGATCGCCTCAACGGCGAGGGCTGGCCGAAGCGACGCGAAGCTGCGTTGCGCGAGATCGACAGGCTGGCCAAACGCCTCTTGAGTCTTGCCAAAATCAGGTCCAGCCAGCCTGCCAAGATCATGAAGCCCTCCCGCACGGACTTGGCCCGTTTTGCGGCGAGATTTCCCTATACGGAGACGCCCGACCAAGCGGCCGCCATCCGCGCTGTGCTCGATGATCTTTCGTCGGGAAGAACAATGAACCGGCTCGTCTGCGGCGATGTCGGCTTCGGCAAGACAGAGGTCGCCCTGCGTGCTTGCGCCGCCGCCGCTCTCTGCGGGAAACAGGTTGCTATCATAGCACCGACAACAGTGTTGGCACGACAGCACTATGAGACGTTCAGCCGCCGCTTCGCAGGAACCGGCCTGCAGGTCGCCCACCTTTCTAGGATGGTCGGGGCTGCGGAGGCGAGAGCGGCAAAAGAGGGTCTGCGGAGCGGCCAGGTTACGGTCGTTGTGGGTACTCAGGCCCTGGCGTCCAGGAGCGTCACCTTCGCCAATCTTGGACTGCTGGTGATCGACGAGGAGCACCGGTTCGGGGTCAAGTTGAAGCGGGCCCTGCGGACCATGACGCCTCGCCTCCATACGCTGAGCATGAGCGCCACACCGATACCCCGGACGCTGCAATCGGCGTTGTCGGGAATCCAGGACGTCAGCGTTCTAAACTCTCCGCCCGCCAAAAGACGTCCCGTTCGCACGATCTTGGCAGCGTTCGATCCAGCATCGGTGCGCGCGGCCCTCCTGCGTGAATTTCACCGGGGTGGACAGAGCTTTTTCGTGGTCCCGCGGATCGAGGATATTGCCCAGGCCTGTGACCAGCTGAACAGACTGGTGCCGGAACTCGGGGTCAAGACGGCGCATGGTGAAATGAAGGGGAGACAGCTGGACGAAGTCATGGTCGGATTCGCCGACGGTGATGGCGACATTTTGTTGAGCACCGACATCATCGAGAGCGGCCTCGATGTGCCGCGGGCCAACACCATCATCGTTTGGCGCCCCGACCGGTTCGGTCTGGCGCAGTTGCACCAGCTGCGGGGCCGGGTCGGAAGGGGGGCGGTGCAGGCCGTTGCGTTTCTTCTGACCCAGCCTGGCGTTGAACTGGCCGACGGCACCAGGGCCCGGCTTTCGACGATGCTTGCGCTCGATCGGCTCGGCTCAGGCCTGGCAATCAGTCAAAGGGACCTCGACCTGCGTGGCGCCGGCGATCTTTTCGGAGAAGACCAGGCCGGGCATATGAAGCTGATCGGAGTGGGCTTGTACGAGCACTTGCTGGAGCGCGCGGTCTCGGCGGCTGGCGGAGGGGCCGACTTCGGCAAGCAACTTGCCGAGATCAATGGCTCGGGAAAGGGGGCTTTTCCCGAGAGCTATGTCGACGAGCCTACGGTGCGCGTTGGCCTCTATGCGCGGCTCTCCCGAATCCGTTCGGAGCCGGACCTCGATACATTCAGCGAAGAGCTCGAGGACCGCTTTGGAGACATGCCTGGCGAAGTAGCCCTTTTGCTGGAATTTACCAGGTTGCGAATAGCAGCGTCGGAATTGGGCGTCGGCAAAGTCGATGTGGGTCCCGAGGCCATCGCGATCACCCCTCGGAACAAGCCGTCGGCGTCCCGATGGCGGAACAGCAAGGCGTTGGGCCTGGACTACCGGAACGGCCGCCTGATTTTCAGGCCGACCCAGCCCAGCGTCTCAGGCATCGATGCGGTTCGCTTAGCGCTTGATGCCCTACGTGCAGCCCAGCCAAAGCACGAGATCTGACGAGCCTTTTGTCTCCTGGGGCCATCGGTGCGAATGGCGCTGCGGGCGGCCGTGCGTTCGCGGGGAGCGTTCAAGGCATGGTTCCGGCTTGATGGGGTGTCATGGCAGCCATGTTTTCATTCAGATGGGCCATGATCCAGATAGAGCCCAGAACCACCAGCGCGACGATCAGCACGCCGAAGGCCAGGGCCAGGATGTTGTTGGTGTTATCCGGCCCGGTGGTCAGGTGCAGAAAGAAGACAAGATGAACGCCCATCTGCGCAACAGCGAGCACCACCAGGGCCGAGATGACCGCGGGCTGGTAAATCAGATCGGTTCGCGCCGCCAGGAATGACGCGATCGTGAGCAGAATGGCCAGCCCGAAGCCGAGCACATAGCCCGAGAGGCCCCCAGCGGTTTCGTGCTCGCTTATGTGTTCCTCGCCCGGCGCTAAATCGCGGCGGTCCTGCAACTCGCCGGTCTTGCTCTCGATCTCGGTCATGACGATGCTCCCAGCAGATAGACCAGGGTGAAGATGGCAACCCAGATGATGTCGAGGGCGTGCCAGAAGAGCCCGAAGCAGTGGAGCCGCCGCAAAATGTCGGGCCGAAAGCCCTTGACCCACAGCTGCGCCATCATCGTTCCCAGCCAGAGCAGGCCGAGACCGACATGGGCACCGTGGCAGCCAACGAGCGCAAAGAAGGCAGAAAGAAATGCGCTGCGCGAGGGGCCTGCCTGCTCGCCGATCATTGCCGCGAACTCCTGTAGTTCCAGGAACAGGAACGCTGCCCCGAGCAACCCCGTGACGAGAAGCCAGAACTGCGTGGCAGCCATTGATCTGCGACGGGTGGCGAGTGTTGCCACGCCGCCGGTGAAGCTCGAAGTGAGCAGAAGGCCCGTCTGGACCGCAACCCGTGTCGGTTCGAACAGATCCTTGCCTGTCGGTCCGCCGGCGGTTGCCTTGGCCAGCACGGCGTAGGCGGCGAAAAATGCCGAGAACATGATGATGTCGGACAGGAGAAAGATCCAGAAGCCGTAGGTCACCGTGACGAACTTTGAGGCCGGGCCGCCTTCTCCGTGGCCCGTCGCAGAGCGCACCGCATGCCGACCGGTGTGATTAAGCCGATACGGGTCCCGTGCCTGGGTGCCGGCGCTGATGTCGCCGGAGAATGCGTGATCGCTCATGCCGGGCGCTCCCACCCGCGCAACCGGGCAAACTGGGCTGCCTTGTGGTCATGGTCGATGCGGGCGACCTCGTCGACAGGGATCTCGTAGTCTCCATGATCGCGCCAGGCGAATACGACGAAGGTTGCGTAGGCGCCGATGAAGCCGACGATCGCCAGCCACCATATATGCCAGATCAGCGCGAAGCCGATCAGTGTGCTGAAGAAGGCGGTGACGAAGCCAGTCGGGCTGTTGCGAGGCATCTCGATCGGCTCATATGCCTTTTCCTCGTCCGAGCTCTGTTCGATCCCTCGTTGCTTGATGCTCCAGTAGGGCTCTTCGTCTTCCACGTGAGGCAGCCGTGCATAATTGAAGACAGGAGGAGGGGAAGATGTCGACCACTCCAGCGAACGCCCGTCCCACGGGTCGCCGGTTTCGTCGCGAAACTTGTCGCGATGCC
This sequence comes from Mesorhizobium sp. P160219, assembly GCF_057786095.1. NCBI lineage: Bacteria > Pseudomonadati > Pseudomonadota > Alphaproteobacteria > Hyphomicrobiales > Phyllobacteriaceae > Mesorhizobium > Mesorhizobium sp. P160219. The sequence goes on along the minus strand of NZ_JBYNWG010000001.1, from coordinate 5,586,515 downwards.
GGATCGAAACGAAAAGCTGTGTGATCTGCAGCGCCGCGCCGGCGATCATCACCACCACTCCGAAAGCGGCCACCACCAGCCACGGTGCCCAAAGGTCCATATCGATATGTTGCAGGCGCCGCGTCATGCCGAGCAGACCGACGATATAGAGCGGTACGAAGACCAGCATGTAGCCGGCCAAGGTGACCCAAAATGCCGCTTTTCCCCAGCCTTCGTGCAAACGGAAACCGAACGCCTTGGGGAACCAGTAGGTGAAGCCGGCGAATGCTCCAAACAACACGCCCGAGATGATGACGTTATGGAAATGCGCGACGAGGAAAAGGGAATTGTGTAGCACGAAGTCGGCCGGCGGGACGGCAAGCAGGACGCCAGTCATGCCGCCGACGGTGAAGGTGGTCACGAAAGCCAGTGCCCAAAGCATCGGCGTGTCGAAACGAACGCGCCCGCCATACATGGTGAAGAGCCAGTTGTAGATTTTCACACCGGTTCCCACGGCAATGACCGACGTGGCGATGCCGAAGGCGGCATTAACGTCCGCTCCGGCACCCATGGTGAAGAAGTGATGCAGCCAGACCATGAACGAGACGATGCAGATGAACATCGTAGCCGCGACCATCGAACGGTATCCGAACAGCGGCTTCGATGAAAAAGTCGAGAAAATCTCGGAAAAGATTCCGAAGGCGGGAAGCACCAGGATGTATACTTCGGGATGGCCCCACGCCCAGATCAGGTTGACGAACATCATCTGATTTCCACCAGCTTCGTTGGTGAAGAAGTGGAAGCCGAGATACCGGTCCAGCGTCAGCATTGCGAGCGTGGCGGTAAGGATCGGGAAGGCTGCGACAATGAGCAGGTTGGACGCGAGCGAGGTCCAGCAGAACATCGGCATTCGCAGATAGCCCATTCCCGGCGCTCGCATCTTGAGGATGGTCGTCACCAGGTTGACACCGGTGAGCAGCGTGCCGACGCCGGAGATCTGGATCGCCCACAGATAATAATCGACACCGACGCCCGGCGAGTAGGCGGTTTCCGACAAAGGGGCATAGGGCAGCCAGCCGGTGCGCGCGAACTCGCCGACCACAAGCGAGATGTTGACCAGCAGGGCTCCGGAAGCCGTCAGCCAGAAGCTGACGGAATTGAGCGTCGGAAAAGCGACATCGCGTACGCCAAGCTGCAGCGGCACGACGAAATTCATCAGGCCGATCATGAACGGCATCGCGGCGAAGAAGATCATGATCGTGCCGTGCGCGGAAAAGATCTGGTCGTAATGCTCCGGCGGGAGGTAGCCCGGCCCGTGAATCGCCAGCACCTGTTGTGTGCGCATCATGATAGCATCGATAAAACCACGAAGAAGCATGAGCATCGCCAGCACAATGTACATCACGCCGATGCGCTTGTGGTCGACCGAGCTTATCCACTCGCTCCACAGATATGGCCAGTAGCCCTTCACCGTTATCCAGCCAAGCACGGCGGCTGCTGCCAGAAAGACGCCAAGGGCTGCGCCGAGGGGGATGGGTTGATCGAAAGGAACGGCCGACCAGTCGAGCTTGCCCAGCATCGTCATTCTGCGCCTTGTGGATGATGGGTCATCGTTGCCGCCGCCGCGGGTAATGCCCTTGGGCTCACCTGTGGCTCGCCGCTGGCTGCGCTCTCAGCAGGCCCCGGACCCGGTGCGAGCGTCTGCTGAACGACCGCTTCGAACAGCCCAGGCTGGACATGACCGAAGGAAGCCGGCGCCACATTTGTGCTTTGCCGGGCGAGTTCGCGATAGGCGTTGGCATTCAGCACGCCGCCCCCGCCACGCAGCGATGACGCCCAGCGGGTGAAGGCATCGGCTGAAACCGCGCTCACACTGAAATTCATATCCGAGAAGCCGTCGCCGCTGAAGTGCGCCGACTGGCCGAAAAAGCTGCCCTCGCGGTCGGCCTGCAGATGCAATTCGGTCTGCATGCCGTTCATGACGTAGACCATGCTGCCAAGCTGGGGCACGAAGAACGTGTTCATCACGCTGGCCGAGGTCAACTTGAAACGCACTGGAACACCGGCGGGGATAACCAGTTGATTGACAGCGCCCACGCCCTGCTCGGGATAGAGGAACAGCCATTTCCAGTCGAGCGCCACCACCTGAATGTCGAGCGGCGGCTGGCTAGAAGGGATCGGTTTGCGTGGATCGAGCTGATACGATCCGTAGTAGATCAGCCCGCCAATGAACAGGATGGTGAGCGTCGGGATCGACCAGACGATCAACTCCACGCGTCCCGAATAGGTGAACTCCGGGTTATAGCGGGCGTTGCTGTTCGAGACGCGGAACTTCCAGGCGAATGCCAGAAGTGCAACAAGCGTGGGAACAACGATCACCAGCATCACCGCCAGCGAGTTCAAAAGGATCGTGCGATTGCCGACGCCAATTGGTCCTTGGGGATCGAGCACTCCCCCCGCGCAACCGGGCAAGAATGCGCCTCCGAGGATCCAGAGCAGTTGGCGTGTCAACTTAGGGCTGGATGGCAACAACACCGGTTCTGCAATCTCTCTTTGCGGGAACGCGCGTTAGAAGCATGCGTTCATCGGGTTTCCATCTGAGCCTCCCCATGGCGCGGAACCTCGCGGCACTTCGCAGGGTGTCGCCCCCTGAGCGAGTGCCCCAACTGTCGCCGGCCGGGTTTGTTCCGCTGGACCGAGTTACTCTGTCCGATGGTCCCGCGTTGGCCAATCCGACCATAATTTCAGAACGATGGCGGCTCGATTGGCCTAGCTATCGGCGACGCTGGCTCGCGCACGAATTTCAATTTCGGCGGGACGGCGAATACCCTGAACCGCTCAGCCAGGTTGTCGAGAGCCTGACGCATGCCCACTCCCGCAGCAGCCGCGCCGTGCCCACTGATGACCATCTGGGGGCCCAAGGCAGCCAGATGCTTCACGGACCTTTCCGCTGCATCCCAGTCTGGCGTGAAATAGCGCGGCGGACCGTGCATCTCGAGATCCTGAATGGCGACTTCATAGACCGACTCCTGACCGGTGGTGATGAAAGCGTCTCCTACGATGAGCGAGCGGTCTTGCTCGCGCCAGAGCGAGATATGCCCAGGGGCATGTCCGGGTGTGTGCAGCCATTGCCATCCGGGCATTCCGGGGATCGATCCATCGGCGGGCAAGGGTTGCAAACGGCTGCCAAGATCGATTGGCCCGCGTGGAAAAAGCGGTGAAAGCAGCGCCATCAGTCCACCCCCAACCCAGGGATCCGGTGGCGGATAGGATGTGGTGCCGTCCAAATAGGGGTGCTCGAGTGGATGGGCGAAGACAGGCACGTCCCAGCCATTTGCGAGTTCTAGAACCGTTCCCACATGGTCGAAATGGCCATGGGTCAGGATGATTGCAGCCGGCCGTGCGTTGACGCCGAACCGCTTTTCCGCGGCCGCTAGAATGCTGCTGCGAGACGTCGGCAACCCGGTATCGATCAGCACCCAGTTCCGATCTCCGCTGCCCGGTGCGCCGAAGAACACGACATTGACGATTGCTAGCCGCAAGTAACCCAGGTCCGGTGCGATGCTCCAAGCGCCGTCGCCACGATCCTCGCGCCTGGCGTGGTCGATCTCGGAAAGTCGAATCTGAACGGTCATGTGATCCCATGCCTCTGTTGTTGCCGAGCAGCCGCTCGAGTGGATGACGGCGGCTGTACATCGCCCCGAACTTGGGACGGGCCTCCTTGTTCCCCATTTGCACGCGGCGCCCGGACAGTTCACCACCGGAACAAAGGCTCTACCAATGGGTTCGGCACTACCCGGCCACGCAAGGACGAGCTGGACTGAGCAACGAACATGGGGCGCGCCCGACTGAATTCGGTATTTCGCCAACGCGGTTCCCGGTCCGGACAAGGCGGCCGAGTTCGAAGCCGATTGCCCAAAGGAGACTTCGAAAAATGAGCGAAGTGGGACGCCAGACGGAGGCCTCGGTTCCGGAAGCTTCGCGCTTCGCCAGTTTTTTCATGGCAGGCTTTGAATGCTCCTCGCACCGGCGCAAGGACGGCGTTCGCCTCGATCTTATTCGTGCGACCTCGCATAATTTGCATGCCCTGGGCGACTACCGCGGCTGCGCCGAACTCGGCCTTCGCACCATCCGCGACGGCCTGCGTTGGCATTTGATCGAAACCGCTCCCGGAGCCTATGACTGGTCAAGTTGGGCGCCAATGGTCGAGGCAGCCCGATCGGCAGGTGTTCAGGTAATCTGGGACATCTTTCACTACGGATCTCCGGACCATGTCGATCAGGGCTCGCTGCATTTCATCGACGCCTATGCCTCGTTCGCGGCAGAAGCCGTCAAGGTACACCGTTCGATCACCGGAACATCGCCTCTGTTGTGCCCCATCAACGAAATCTCGTTTTTCGCATGGGCTGTCGAGGTCGGCTATTTCCCGCGCGTGGGGCCGAACAAACGTGGATGGTTCAAGCGGCACCTCGTCAAGGCCGCCATCGCGGGTGTTCGTGCAATGCGGGAGATCGATCCCGCCTGCAGATTTGTCTGGGCCGAGCCGCTTATCCATATCGCCCCTCGTGACCGGACCCGCAGCGAACGGCGCCGGGCCGAAAACGCCCGACAGGGACAGTTCGAAGCTTACGACATGTTGCTGGGCCGCGTCGAACCTGAGTTGGGCGGGAGCGAAGATGTTGTCGATGTCGTGGGCTTGAATTTTTACCCGCACAATCAATGGTACGTAAACGGGCCGACGATTCCGATGGGACACCACGAGTACCGCGCCCTGTCGGAAATGTTGCTAGAAGTTGCTCATCGATACGGCAAGCCGATGTTCATTGCGGAGACCGGCTCCGAGGGATCCGGCGGGCCGGCTTGGCTCCATTATGTCTGCGACGAGGTGCGTTCCGCAATCAGTCTCGGAGCGCCGATCGAGGGTATTTGCCTGTACCCGATAACGGCCTACCCGGGCTGGGACAATTCGCGACATGCCGAGGTCGGTTTGTTTTCCGTCATCCAGGCTGACGGCAGGCGACACCTGCGCAAACCCACAGCAGATGAACTGGCCCGTCAGCAAGCTCTTCTCGTGGCGGACACGACGCCTTGAAGAGGCCTCAAACGAGGGAGGGGCGGGCGAGCGTCTGTTTCGAAACGCCGCCCGCGCCGGTGCGGTGCATCAGCTTTTTGCAGTCGCCCCGGCCTCGCGCAGCCTGGCATACCGCATGGTAACGTCGCTCAGATTTTCCTTGAGCCAGTTGGCCATGGCTTCCTCTTCGTTCAGGTTCTGCTTGAGGGCCCTTTCAGCATCCTGGAAGCCCCCAGCGTCGGCCAGTACCAGCAGCGAATTGTAGGCAGCAATCTCGTAGTTCTCGAATGCGAAATTCGCCAGGCTGTTCTTGATGATCTCGTCGCCGGCCATCGAATGTCCAATGGCGGCCACGCTGCCAACCATCGACAAGGCGGTGTCCTTGAGGGTGGAGTGCTCCTCGCCAAGGCCCTCCAGGACGGACTCGAGTCTCGTGATCTGGCCTTCGGTTTCCTGAATGTGCCGGCGCAAGCGATCGGCCACCTCCGGATAGTTCTCTATACGCTCGACCTGAGGCTTCATGATCGACAGCGCTTGATTTTCCATGGCGTGCGCGTTGCGCAAGCCGACGATAAATATCTCACGGCTTTCCGAGTTGAAGTTTGTATCCATCGAGTTTCTCCTTCTGATACCCGCCCGATCTTCCGTCTTGAAAGAAACTATCTTCTCGGCTCGGCCAACAACGGCTCGTCCGTGCGCGCCCAGGCCGGGAGGCTTTTTTGGATGCGCGAGAAGGTGGCCAGAGCCTGTCCGACTACCTGGTCCATGTTGTAATAGCGGTAAGTTGCAAGCCGACCGACAAACCAGACGTCTGGGCAGCTTGCCGCGAGCGCTTCATAGCGCTTGTAGAGCACTTCGTTTTCGGGCCGGGGCACGGGATAGTACGGGTCCCCGATGTCCGTGGGGTATTCGTAGGTCAGGCTGGTCCGCGAACTCTGCTGGCCGGTCAGATGTTTGTACTCGGTAATGCGCGTGTAATCTTCCGTCTGGGGATAATTGACCACGGCAACCGGCTGAAATTGCTCGCAATCCAGTGTAACGTGCTCGAAACGAAGCGAACGATACGGAAGGTGCCCGAGCTGCCAGCCGAAATATTCATCGATCGGGCCGGTATAAACCATGCGCCTGAACGGTATCTTCTCACGAATTTCACGGAAGTCGGTCTGCAGCATGATCTTGATGTTCGGATGATCGAGCATGCGTTCGAACATCCGCGTGTACCCGCCGGCCGGCATTTTCTGGAAGCTGTCGCTGAAATAGCGGTCGTCACGGTTGGTCCTGGTCGGCACTCGTGCCGTCACGGATTTGCTCAGCTGACTGGGATCGACGCCCCATTGCTTTCTTGTGTAGCCGCGGAAGAATTTTTCATAGAGCTCGCGCCCCACGGTGCTGACGACGACGTCCTCAGCCGTTCGGACATCCTCCACCGTTTCGCGTCGCGACGCGAAGAAATCCTCCAGCTGTGCCGAGGTCAGGTCTAGCCCGTAAAGCCGGTTGATGGTGTCGAGATTGATCGGGATGGGAACCAGTTGCCCGTCCACGGCCGCCAACACCCTGTGCTCGTACGGCCGCCATTGCGTGAACTGCGAAAGGTGGTCCACGATCGTTTGGCTGTTGGTGTGGAAGATGTGCGGGCCGTAGCGATGGATGAGGATGCCGGCTTCATTGTAGCAGTCATAGGCGTTGCCTCCCACATGGCTGCGGCGATCGATCAGCAAAACGCTTTCCTGACGCTGCGACGCTATCCGTTCGGCAAGCACACTGCCGGCGAAACCCGCGCCGACGATCAGCCAATCGAACATGGCTATGCACTCCTGCGAAGGGGCACGACCTTCTTGCGTTGGTAGGCGCGCTCAATGTGAGCTGCCATGGCATTCCATGTCCGTTCCCAGGACATGTCCGCAAGATAGGCATCGACTTGCTGCAGGAGCATCTGACGCGGTCGCGAAAGGACGGAGCGCAGCTTGATTTCCAGATCGTCACAGTCGGCGATTTCCACCAGCCCGGCAGCACCGTAACTGCGCACCACGTCGACGATTGCCGTCGAGATCACCGGCAGACCCGCCGCGAGAAATTCCGGCGTCTTGGTCGGGCTGATGAAACGCGTCGCCTCGTTGAGGGCAAACGGCATCCATCCGGCGTCCCAATGGCGCAGATAGTCGGGCAGATCGCAGTAGGCTTTCGGGCCAAGCCAATGAAGGTTTTCGGCTTGCGGCAGGCTTGCAGGGTCGATCTTGACAACCGGACCGAGCATGACGAAATGCACGTCCGGCATTGTCTTTGCCGCTAGCGCCACGAGATCGACGTCCAGCCGCTCGTCGATGACGCCGAAATATCCAACCCTCGGGGAAGGAATGCCCGCCTGGTCGGCTGGGTCCCTTCCTGGCCGTCTTGCGGTGTGAAAGTGCCTCACATCGATGCTGCTCGGAAATGGAAAGATGGCGGGATGGAGGTGACGCTTGGTCTCGAACAAGCTTAGACCACCGGTGAAAACCAGATCCGCGCGACGCAGAAGCTCCTTTTCCATCTGGCCCAGCTCGGGGGGCGCATTCCTGAACGCAGAGAGTTCGTCCATGCAGTCATAGACGCATATGTCTGGGTCGAGGAATTCCGTAAAGCGAAGAGCCATTGGGGTGTAGTACCAGGCGATCAGCCGGCTATGCGGCATAGAAGCGATGGTCTGCTGCACAAATCTCCGCTGGACGGCATCTGCTTTCGCGGCCGACGTGCCAAGCGGCAGCACTGGTGTGACAATCAGAATGTTTTCCGATCCCACGCTCGTCCGCATCAGCGGCTGCGGCAATTCTTCGAAAACGGGTTCTTCAAAGTAGACCACTCTCTGCTGAGCGGATGCGAGAGTGAGGAGATGCTGCGGACGCTGGTGAACAAAATTCCATCGTAAGTGGGAGAAGCAAACCAGTATATTTTCGCGACGAACATATTGACTGCCGGTTACCCCGCCAAAGGCCGCTTCCATTGACATACTCCCTCTGTGACACTATTTATGTTACGATTAACATTTGTTAATCGCGAATGGAGAGAACTACTTAGTTCCAGCTCCTAACTTTCGATCAGGTGAGTTGTTCCAACTGAAATGAAGAAGGCCCGGTCGCCCGCTTGGTCCACGCACGAAGCGGGATCTGGGTGCGGAGGCGAGGGCGGCTGTCGGAACCCGGCCGCCACTGAAAGCGTGGTTCAGCGAGGAATGCTGGTGGACAGCGGCATTGCCGTATTTGCGTTGAACTCGTTGGCTATAGAATGTGCCTAACATCAATGATTCGCCTGTATCTCTGCGCGTCTCCGACTGCCGAGGCGAATTCCGGGGCTGACATGAACATCAACTTTGAAACCAACGTTTTTCCACTGTTTCATCCGCAAAGCGTGGATGATCTCAAGGACCCGTGTCCTGTCTTCGATGGCCGTGTCTGGCACGTCTTCGGGTCAAGCGGCACGGTCACCACCGAGACGTGGAGAATCTTGCATGCCACGGCGCCCGATCTTTATGGGCCGTGGGCCGAGCATGAGCCGATCGAACTTCCAATCAACGGTACTGGTGTTGCGGCTCCCGGTGTGACCCACGAGTGCGGCGTCTTCCACATGTTCATCCAGACAGAATTCATGAAGTCGGGTGGCCGTTGCGAGCATGCGGTTTCCAACGACGGGTTCCATTGGGTAGTCCTCAGTCCGGCCATTCTGGCCATCCCGGACACGGAAGAGGACGGCATTTACGATCCGCATCCAGCAGTCATTGGCGGTGGGCGCTACCTGGTTTATTCGGCTATGCCAAAATTCACCAGGGTGCCTCAGCCCGACATCTATCTGGCACGTAGCCAGTCCGACTCGTGGTTCGGTCCGTGGAAGCGGATCGGCAAAATCCTCGACCACAACGATGTTCCCCACCATAACACCAGAGATGATCCCGACTACGAATGGGGCATTGAGGGCGCGCAACTGATCGAGCTGCCGGACGGCCGGGTGCTTCTCAACGCCACTTGCTTTCTTCCGAATGGCCTTCGGGGAAACCGGCAACGGGTGTTTTTTGCCATCGCCGACGAGGTCAGCGGCCCTTACGTTTCGATCGGCCCGGTGTTGGAGCCAGGTCAACCGGGCGAGAACGGCCACTCGACAGTGATGATCGATGGCAGTCAGCTTTCACTGTTCTACCAGAGCCGGGTTGCCACAACCGATCACCGATGGCGCTATGGTTTGGCCAGATGCGACGTCGCTCTCTTTTCAAAGGTCGCGTGATTCCAGGCTGCCATTAGCGCCTTGAGGCGGATGCGCGTCATGCGGCCATGGAACTCCGGAGGGTTGAAGGTGATCCGCGTCGGTGACGGTAGCAAAGTGTCATCGCGAAATGATGTCAGCCCGTTCGTCAATTGTCTCCGCGCATCGATGACACCGCCAGATGCCCGACTAATGGGCTCATAGCTATTTCTTCGGTCCCTTGACAGGGAATGTCGCGTCGCCGTCTTTTTTGCCGGAGATCACCCGCGGATCGGCGCTGGCGACGCCATCGTTTCCGCCGCCCTTGTGGTCCTTTTCCGACTGACCCTTAGCGTCCTGCTCGGGTGTCCGTCTTGATGTTCGAAGCGTCTTGTCCGCCATCATGGCCTCGCGTTTGCCATCCAAACTTCCGGCAATTTCGAAAGTTCCACCGCTTTAGCAAGCCGAAGGACCCAGTGAGTTGGAACGTCGTGGCGGGACGTGAGTTGTAAGCGAGGATATTCACCCGCAGGAGGACGCTTATGGCTAACCGCCGAGAGCAGCAGACGGACCTCACGCCCGCCGAGGCAACAGACCGCATCTGGGAACTCGCCGAGGACATCGACGTCTGCATGTTTGTGACCTGGGACGGCGAGTACAATCGAGCCCGTCCGCTATCTGCGCGTGTGGTCCGTGAAGAAAACGCCATATACTTCCTCGTCAATGACGACAGCGCCAAGAGCGAGCAACTGTCGACCTATCCAAAGGTCACATTGGCCTGGAGTGACAACAGCCACTACAAATACGTCACGATGTCAGGCCCGGCCACAGTGACAAATGATAGGGAAAAGATCACCGAACTCTGGGAGAAAACTGACGCAGCCTGGTGGGATAATGCCGATGATCCCGAGATTCGTCTGATAACGGTCAAACCCGACGAAGGCGAATTGTGGGACAGCCCGGGGCTAATCATGGCTACCGCAACGATGGTGTTTGCGGCCGTTACCGGCGCCAAGCCGAATGTGGGCGACAACGCAAAGGTCGAGCTCTGAGCGAGCGGCTAAACTAACCTCTGCTTTAGAGGCAGCGTCGATGAGCATTTTGGAAACCAGCAAGAAAGTGATCGAGAACGTCACCGGTTTCGCAAGACCGCGCAAGCAAGCTGTCGCCGGATTTGTGAGGCAGCGAAAGTCGAATGAGTTCTGGTTCAAGGATGATGGACTTGTACCCAATCATCCAGCATGGCCGCTCGTCGTTTATCGAGGCGCCGTCGAATTGCCCGAAGGACTTGATCCAGCAGCCGTCATGGAGGTGCTTTTCGAGGCAAACGGATGGGGCGATAGCTGGCGAAACGGCATCTATGATTATGTTCACTATCATTCGCAAATACACGAGGTTCTGGGCATTGCGCGCGGAAACGCTGAAGTCCGGTTTGGCGGCAAGAAAGGACGAACGCTGTCGCTGAAGGCCGGTGACGTCGCGGTCCTCCCGGCAGGCACCGGGCACCAATGCCTCTTGGCATCCGATGATTTTTTGGTTGTCGGCGCGTATCCTCCGTTTGGGACTTATGACGAATGTAGGAGCAAGGATCAGCATAGCGGTGCGCTCGCAACGATCCCCAGGGTGGGGCGTCCGCGCAAGGATCCTGCATATGGGAGCCAAGGTCCGCTGCTGAAAAGTTGGAAGCGCTAATCTAGTCGTCGGGGTCGAAAGCCTTGGCAACCGCATCTTTCTCAGCCTGCGGCAGGACTGTCATTGTGAGAATGAACGCTGACAGCAGGAGACAGACGCCATTCGTGATTATGATCGGCCACTCTGCCTTCATGATGCCGAAGGCCAGCCACAAGGCGAAGCCCAACACAGTGATGGCATACATCGGTGCGGAGATGCCGCTTGTCTCTCGTGTCCTGATGATTTTCCAGGCTTGCGGGGTGAAACTGCTCATCGAGCAGACGGTCGCGAGATAGCCGATGAGCGTGACTGTCTGCATGGAAGCGGCCCTGACCTACGTCGCAGATACGCGCTTGAGATCAGATACGCGGACCACGCCGTGCTGGCTGACAAAGGTCAGGGTGGAGTCCGTGCTCTGGCTCTGCGAAACACCGGATATGCGATGGTCGCCTGTGTCATAAATCTCCATCTTTCCATGATCGTCCATGACCAGGCGGCTTTGCTCAGGAAACGCTGCGTAGCGCATATTGTTTTGAGAACCAGCGGCAGACGGGCTCCCAAACTCCTCAGGCCACCATGAGCCGGCGTGGGCCATAGCTGCAGAACGATAGCTCGTGTCGTCGCGTTGTGGCTTGGCGGGATGATCGCGCAGGTAGGCCGAGAGCTCCGCCGCGATAGTGTTGAGCTTCGCCTTGAGGCTGTCATCGAACATGTCGCCGACCATCGTCATGCCGGAGGACCATTGTGACATTCCTCCGAAGTCGACGTGGCTGAACTGGGCCATGGTTCCACCACCACGCCGCAACGCCTCAAGGACAGCCATGACAGCGCCATCAGTGACGCCATGCTGGCGTGCAAGGCGCGCAATCAGTTCAGCTTCCTTTTGAGTGGTTGTCATCATTGCGTCCTTGATCGCTTGGCGCCGGCAGTCCTCATTGTTGACGATAGACATGCGCGGCCAAATGTAATCACGAAGGAGCGCCACCAGGTCTTCAGGCTCCTTGCCGAGGAAGCTCAATCAAGTTCTATCCAGGCTGGCGCATGATCGCTCGGCTTGTCCCATGCACGCGTTTCGGCATCTACTCCGGCATTCTTCAGGCGATCCAATAGGGATGAACTCAGCAAGAGATGGTCCATCCGGAGCCCGGAACTCCGATCGTACCCGCCGCGGTAGGAGAAGTTCCAATAGGTGTAAATTCCCTTTTCTGGATGAATGCGACGAACCGCATCGATCCAGCCCTGAGCAAGCATTTCGGCGTACGCGCTCCGGCTCTCGGGGAAGTAAACGGCATCGCCAACCCAGCGCCCCGGCACCGCCGCGTCGATCGGGCCTGGAACGACGTTATAGTCGCCGCACAGGATGGTCGGTGAGCTATCGCCGAGCAGCACCTGGCCATAGGTGATCAAACGTCGGAACCAGCGAAGTTTGTAGTCGAACTTCGGCCCCGGCGCTGGATTGCCATTGGGCAAATACAGGCAGCCGACAACAAGCCCATTCACATCTGCCTCGATGTAGCGGCTGTGCGAATCGTCGGGATCGCCCGGCAGACCTCGACGACGTTCCAGCGGCTCAATCCCGCGAGCGAGGATTGCCACGCCATTGTAGGACTTCTGTCCGTGCCAGATTGCGCCATAGCCGGCGTTTCTAATCGCATCGACGGGAAATTTTTCGTCAGAGGTCTTCAGTTCTTGAAGGCAGACGATGTCATAGCCGGTTTCGCCAAGCCACTTGAGAAGCACTGGCAGTCGGCCGTTGACGCCATTGACGTTGAAGGTTGCGATGCGGGTCATCTCGACGATTTAACGTCTTTGCGCCGCTTCGATGCGACCTAGAGTCGGTAGCCAAATCTTGCCTTTTGTCATCGTCCATCTGCATTTTTGCTCGAAGCATTGGTGCTTTGACCGGAAGCAGCGGATGTCTTTGCATCTTTGGAATGCGCGGCAATTGCCGGACCCGCGCCGGTAGCTTTCCGCATATCGCCGCTCCCCTTGCCGTCAGTCGATTTCTTGCTCAACAGTCCTGAGAAATATTTTCCAAAGAAGCCCATCCGACTCTCCATCTTGGCGCTCATTCGGCGGCTTTGCGGGCCCTGAACTCATCTCTGCGCTGTTCTCGCAGCTGCCGAGGACCGCTGCGCGAACCGCCAAGCGCGCGGCGCCTGACCAGCGCGGCCGAACACTCAAGCAGGAAACATTCCAGTCCTTTGTAGATATGCGTGATCATGTCCTTCATCTCCCGGGACCGCCTCGGCACATGGGTCGCCGAGGCGGTTGGGTAGGCGATCAATCAAGCCGCTTTCCGTTCTGCCGCTCGTTCGTTGACGCCGGCTTCACCGAGGGCAGTCAACGCCTCGTCGGTGGCCTTCTCCTCTTCAAGTGTCGCATTGAGGAGCGCAACCACGTCGTCCTTGCCGAGCGTCGTAGCCCAGGCGATCAGGGTTCCATACCTGGCGATCTCGTAGTGCTCCACGGCTTGCGCGGCACCGACGAGCCCTGCATCGAGCGAAGTCGAACCCTTGTACTCCTGAAGGATTTCAGATCCTTCCTCCAGGATGCCGTCGATCGCCGGGCAGGTTTTGCCGCGCGCGGCAGCGCCGAGAATCTCGAAGACCTCCTCCAGACGTTCGACCTGCCCCTCGGTTTCAGCGAGGTGCTTCTCGAATGCTGCCGAAACTTGCTCTTCGGATGCGCCTTTGGCCATCTTCGGCAAGGCTTTCAGAATTTTCTTCTCGGCATAGTAGATGTCTTTGAGGCCATCGAGGAAAAGGTCCTCCAGGTCCTTGTTGTTGCCATTGGCTTTCTTGGCAGTGGGCATTTTGCCGTCTCCTCTGTTGAAAATTGCCCGTCGCGAGCATTTTCTTAACTCGGAAACCCGAACCCGGTTCCGGCATAATGGAGATATCTAAATTTAAAGGGTCGTGCGCTTCAGTGAGAACAACGACCACGTCATTCTCGTCGAAGAGCCGCGGCGGGGCGCACGCCATCGGGCTCTCGCCAACAGTTCACGGTGTGAGGGGCTGGGACTACAGGAGAAGCAAGTTCCGCGGCGGCAGCAGAGCAGTCGGGGCAACGCCTCTCAAGCCTCCTGACCGCTCTGCAGCCGCTTGATTGCTGGGCCCCGCTTGCATCCAGGAATTGGGTGATTGGACGCTGCGTATGCAACCAGAATACCTCAGAATGGTTCTAGCTATGATTTGAGCGGGATGGCGCGAGCGCCGTCCAAAGGTGGCAATTTTCATGGACGTATCGGTTTCGCGAACCGCAGACCACAACATCAAGGCCGGCAAGAGCGGCTTGCTGCTTGTCTCGGACAATTATGACGCTTTCGCCGTGCGCGTGCTGGCGGCAAGGAGCGCTGAGCGCAGCCTCGACCTGATGTATTACCTTTGGCATGATGACCACACCGGCCGCTTGCTGCTTCGCGAGGTTTTTCGAGCTGCTGAGCGCGGTGTTCGGGTGCGCATGCTCCTTGACGACGTCAATCCGCGTAAAAATGATGCGGCATATCTGGCGCTGAACAACCATCCAAACATCGAATTGAAGTTGTTCAATCCGAGCGGTATCAGGCGCGGCCGGATCATGCGTGGTGTGGAAGTGCTGTTGCGGCTCTTTGCATTGACACGACGGATGCACAACAAGGCTTGGATCGTTGACGACAAATTTGCCATTGTCGGCGGTCGGAATGTTGGCGATGCCTATTTCGATGCGGCAGAAACCAATTTCCGGGACCTCGATCTGCTGCTCCTGGGGCCTGCGGTACGGCAAACCGCGGCGATATTCGATGCCTTCTGGGCTTGCAATGAAGCCAAGCCAATCAAAACCTTGGGATCAGTGGCTGAGCATGAGCATGCCAAATGGCTTGAAGGAAGCGATACCGGCCCCGATCCCAAATTCTTGAACGGCATCGGCAACCGGGGCTCGATCACGGAGTTTATTGCGGCCAGCAACGACGTTCATTGGGTGGATGGCGTGCGGGTCATTTCCGATCCGCCGGAGAAGGTTCGTGGTTGGAGACGTCGCAGCTGGCTTATGAAAGAGCTGCGTCCGATCATCCAATCCACGCGCGGGTGTCTGGAAATTGTGTCGCCCTATTTCATCCCCGGCAAAAGGGGCACAGCGATCTTGCTGGACCTTGTCGGCGCCGGTGTTGACGTTTCGGTTCTGACCAATTCCCTGGCCGCCACGGACGTCGCCGCAGTCCATGGCGCTTACGCAAATTATCGCAAGCGGCTGCTGAGGAATGGCGTCAATATTTTCGAGCTTCAGCCGTTCAACCGGCGCTCGGCAATCTCGGTGTTTGGCTCGAAGGGCGCCAGTCTGCATACGAAAGCTTTCACCGTCGACGACAATATCGGCTTCGTCGGTTCCTTCAATTTCGATCCACGGTCAGTGTCCTTGAACTCGGAAATGGGCGTGCTGTTTGAGGATCCGAAATTGGTCGCCGAGTTGCGGCATCGATTCCAATCGGAAATATCTCCGGAAACAAGCTATCGGCTCGAACTGAAACACAATGTCCTGCATTGGCATGGATGCGGCGAAGGCAAGATTCAGGACTATACGCATGAACCAGAAGCCGGATTTTTTCGCCGTATCCTGGCGGTCTTCGTCCGTCACCTCCCGATCGAATCTCAGCTCTAGCATCCGACGATGGCCGAGGACCTCGCGATCTCAGCAAATTGCCCTGCCGGGGATCGCGTGAGCGAAACGTGAAACCCTGATCTACCACGGGTCAGCCAGACCGCATCACACCCGGTTCTTCGACAACCGCGTCGCCAGTCCCATGCTGTCCGGCGTCCGGATCACTCGGCAACACGTCGGAAAAATTGACTGTGGCGACCAGATATCCGGCTTCATCGTAGACCTTGATAGTCGATCCCGATTGCTTGGTTCCTGACCCAGGTTCCGCCGCCACCGCTACGCGCGCCATCTCTATTGCTCTTGGACTGGCCATCTCCGCACTCGCTAGCTCTTCCTGGAAAGCAGTAGTCTGGCCGGATACTGTCGTCTCAAAGCGAAATTTTGGCATGGGCAACCTCCTGTTCCTATGCAATTCCGGTGTCCGGGTTGCGTTCCAAAGAAACAGAATTGGTGGGAAGCAGCTAAGATCGCCGCGATGGCCAGACCCGTGTCGCCACGAAGGTCAGCAAACCCGTGATCACAATCCAGGCTTGCACCTCGCGTTGGATAGTTGGCCCAGGGTTCGATGTCTGTCGCGACGGGCTCTCTGCCTCCACTATCGGTTGAAGGTCGGACCGACTGCCGAGACGGACGGAATAGGCCCGCGTGAACTCGGCGCCGAGCAGGAAGATCTCAGACGAATAGTAAACCCAAAGCAGCACGACCAGCAGTGCACCCGCCGCGCCATAGGAGGATGCGATCGCGCTGGTTCCGATATACCAGCCAATCAGCGACTTGCCGATGGTGAAGAGCAAAGCGGTCACTGCCGCGCCAATTGCGACATCGCGCCAAGCGAGCGACCGGTCCGGCAGGATCTTGAAGATCGCGGCAAACAGAGCGGAAATCAGCACGAAGGATACAATGCCGTTTATCGACGCGAGAATGATCGTGCCGAACGGCAGATGGGCGTTGATGACAGCGCCAAGCGCGGAAATGGCGGCACTCGCCGCCAACGACACAAGCAGTAGAAATCCCAACGCTGCAACCAGACCCAGGCTGGCCGCCCGCGCCCGCACCAATCGCGACACAGACATGGGTGGTGGGTCAATCTTCCAGATTGTGTTGAGCGAAAGCTGCATTTCGCCAAACACCCCGGAGGCTGTCACGAAGAGGGTGACGATGCCCACCAAGGTGGCAACAGTGCCGGCGGTTCTGTGAGAAGCGCTTTCGATGGTGCTGCGCAGAAGGTCGCCGGTTTGCGATCCCATCACGCCTGCGATTTCGGCCGACAGAGCGAGTTGAGCTGCTTCATGCCCAAAGACAAGTCCAGCAATCGCAACAACGATCAACAAGATCGGGGCCAGGGACGTAACGGCATAGAACGCCATCGCCGCACCGTGGCTGAGGGCATTGTCGTTGATGAATCCGAGGATGCTCTCCTTGCCAAGAACCCAGGCCTCGCGTGCCACCCGCATGGGGAATTCCTTTTGCCTCACGAGCAACCTAGTGCTGTCGGCAACGAAAGCGAGACCTGCCGCCAGTGCGCGAGGCGCGATTGCAGAGACACGCCCGCTTGTCTCTGCACGAACGGCCAGAAATGTTCCATGCGGCGCCGGAACTCGCCGGGCTCGTAATGGTTATCGGTCATCCGATTGGAGTGATCAAAAATGCCTGATAATGAAAACCGTCGCGAGACCGGCGCAACGAAGTACCCGGCTAGAACAGGTCCTGATCCTTCGGATGCGTTCTCTCAGGATGCGGCCGGCAACAAGAAACCCAAGAGTGGGGTCGGTCTGACGCGGCCAGTCAATGAGGTGGATGACAAGACGCACCAATCCGATGGCCAGAACGCCCCGGCGAGGCCGGGCAGCGGAAACACGGTTAAGCCATGAACGTTGCCAATCTTCAGCTTGAAGGGTTGATGATGGCGGTCGCGTCAATCAACAACCTGCTCGTTCACAAAGGTCTGCTGTCAATTGACGAGATCGATACCGCCCTGCGAAAGGCAGAGGCGTCCATGACAGGTGACGAGCGGACCTACGAAGACATGTCACCGGCCAACCGTGACGCGATCTGCTTCCCGATCAGGCTTCTGCAGATCGCAAACAACGCGCAAGGCGAACTGGACATCCCACCATTTTCAGAGCTTGCAAAAATGGTTGGGCAAACCAAGGAACCTTAACGTCAGCGGTGACGACATGACGTGTAATCTCCGTGAAGGCCTACATTTGACGGCGATGCCACTCTGAAGCGGAAAAGCAGCATCGGCGCCGTCTCGGCCATGAACCGAACCAAATCTCACCCACTGCGTTGAGTCCGGCGTTGCGTCATTAGTCGGGGCACTTCCATGAAAACGGGCGAGCTTTCAACCTACCGGGCCAAAAGGGACTTCGCGAAGACGAAAGAGCCCAGCGGCGAAAGCTCGATTGCGGGTTCGAATCGACTTCGGTTTGTCATCCAAAAACACGCGGCCACGCGGCTGCACTATGATCTTCGCCTCGAGCTTGGCGGGGTCTTCAAATCATGGGCTGTGACCAAAGGTCCATCACTGGATCCTCACGACAAACGACTTGCCGTGGAGGTTGAGGACCACCCGCTGGAGTACGGCGACTTCGAAGGCACAATTCCCAAAGGACAATATGGTGGCGGCACGGTGCAGTTGTGGGATCGCGGATATTGGGAACCGGAAGGCGCCATGTCTCCCGAAAAGGCGTTGGAAAAAGGCGACCTGAAATTCACGCTGCAGGGCAAGCGCCTGCATGGAAGCTTCGTCCTCGTGCGCATGAAGCATGACCGCAATGGCGGGAAGCGGACCAACTGGCTGCTGATCAAACACCGCGATAAATACGCGACAGAGGGCAATGGCGATGCGGTGCTGGCTCAGGATCGATCCGTCGCCTCGGGTCGGAGCATGGAGAGGATTGCAGCGGGGAAGGGGGCAGGTCCGAAGCCGTTCATGATGAAAGGTTCATCGTTGGCCGATGCGGATGCCGTTTGGGACAGCAAGCGCGGCCATGCCGACAAGCGCGCCGCCAGGTCGGCAAAGCCTGCTCCGCGGCCGAAGCGAGCCGCTGGTGCCTCAGCGGCGAAGATGCCCGACTTCATCCCACCACAGCTTTGCGCGACGCTCTCCCGGCCGCCGGCCGGGACGAACTGGGTTCACGAAATCAAGTTTGACGGTTATCGCGTCCAGTTGCGCGTGGAAGACAAGGACATCGCGCTTAGGACCCGCAAGGGTCTTGACTGGACGGAGAAATTTGGCGCCATCGCAAAGGAGGCCGCCAGTCTTCCCAACGTCATCATCGACGGCGAGATCGTAGCGCTTGGCGAGAACGGCGCGCCCGATTTTGCCGCACTGCAGGCAGCGCTGTCGGAGCGCCGGACGAAGGACCTGATCTACTTTGCCTTTGACCTGCTCTTCGCAAATGGCGTCGATCTGCGAAAGATGCCTCTCTCACAACGGAAGGAACGTCTGAGCGAGATGCTCGGCGAAGTCGATCGCGGCGAGCAAAATCTCATCCGCTATGTCGAGCACTTCAGCAATGGCGGCGACGCGGTGCTGCGTTCTGCCTGTCGCCTTTCGCTTGAGGGGATTGTCTCCAAGAGGGCCGATGCAACCTATGTTTCGGGGAGGACCGACACCTGGGCCAAATCGAAATGCCGCGCCGGGCATGAGGTGGTCATCGGCGGCTGGTCGACGACCAACGGCAAATTCCGGTCATTGCTCGTCGGCGTCAATCGCGGTGAACATTTCGCCTATATCGGCCGTGTGGGGACCGGATTCAGCGAGGCAAAGGTCAAGCAGCTGATGCCCAGGCTGCAGGAGATGAAAGCCGCGACGTCGCCGTTTACCGGCGATGGCGCACCGAAAAGGAATTCAACCGTCTTCTGGACGAAGCCGGAATTGGTCGCGGAAATCGAGTTCGCCGGCTGGACCGGGGGTGGCAATATCCGGCAGGCCGCCTTCAAAGGCCTGCGTGAAGACAAGCCCGCAAAAGACGTCGAGGCCGAGCGTCCAGCTGATCCTCAAGAGACGCCGATTGCCGACCCTGCCAAGGTGACTGGCAAGACAGGAAAAAGCCCGGTTGTCATGGGCGTCATCATTTCCAAGCCGGACAAGCCGCTTTGGCCGAATGCCGGCGACGGTCAGCCCGTCGACAAGCTCGATCTTGCAGAATATTTCGAGACCGTTGGCCCCTGGATGATCAGACATATCAAAGGTCGTCCCTGTTCACTCGTGCGCGCGCCGGATGGCTACGCCGGCGAGCAGTTTTTCCAGCGCCACGCAATGCCAGGCACATCCAATCTGCTGGAACTGGTAAAAGTCTTCGGCGATCACAAACCGTATCTGCAAATCGACCGCGTCGAGGGTCTGGCCGCGATCGCCCAGATAGGCGGCCTTGAGCTTCACCCCTGGAATTGCCAGCCGGGTCATCCCGAAATACCTGGCCGACTTGTCTTCGACCTTGACCCCGGTCCGGAAGTCCCTTTTGCGAAGGTGGTCGCGGCAGCCAAGGAAATGCGCGATCGTCTCGAAGATCTGGGCTTGGTGAGCTTCTGCAAAACCACGGGGGGCAAAGGCTTGCATGTCGTGACGCCATTGGCGGCCGAACGCAGCAAGACGACATGGGCCGAGGCCAAGGCCTTCGCAAAGGCCGTCTGCATCCAGATGGCGGCAGACAGCCCGGATCTCTACCTCGTCAACATGGCCAAGAAGCTGCGGACATCCCGGATTTTTCTCGACTATCTCAGGAATGATCGCATGGCGACAGCCGTCGCCCCTCTCTCCCCTCGCGCCAGGGAAGGCGCGACTGTATCCATGCCGCTGACCTGGAGTCAGGTGAAGGCGGATCTCGATCCGAAAAAATACACCGTTCGCACGGTTCCGGGCCACCTGAAAAAGACCGTCGCCTGGGCCGACTACGACGATGGCGAACGGTCGATCAGCATCGCCATCAAACGGATCGGTTCAGCAAAGCTCGCCGCCTGACGACGTCGGTTCGCGCAAGAACGCCATGACGGCTGCGGCTACCGCCTCGGCTGCTTCTTCGGCCATATGATGTCCGCTTTCGATCGGTTGGCCCTTCAGTTCGGTGGTCCAGGGTCGCCAAACATCGAGCACGTTGCCGTAGAGTGCCTCAAGGTCATCGCGGGCGGACCAGAGCGCCAAGGTCGGGCACGCGACCCGGCGACCAGCTTTCCTGTCGTCGGCATCGTGCAATTGGTCGATGGCCAGACCTGCCCGATAGTCTTCAAGCATGCCGTGAACAACATTCGGATCGTGGATTGCGTCCTTGTAGTCGACATAGGCCTCAGCCCCCATGGACTCGGCTGAGCCGCCATACCATGCGTCAGGATCGGCCATGATTGCGCGTTCGGGCTTGTCCGGCTGTGCGAAAAAGAACCAATGCCACCAGAGCTTCGCAAAGCGGGCGTCGCAGCGTTCGAGGGCTTCCAGGATAGGGACGCTGTCCATGACGATCAGATGGCTGATCGCCGGCGGGTGATCCATGGCTGTTCGGAACGCTGTGTAGCTGCCGCGGTCATGGCCTGCGATGGCAAACCGGCGAAAGCCGAGATGTCCCATGAGAGCAATGCAGTCCCTGGCCTTGGCACGCTTGGAGGATCCAGCATGGTCCACGGCGTCCGCCGGTACCGAGGACTGGCCAAAGCCCCTCAGATCGGGGCAGACAACTGTGTGGTCGGCGGCGAGAAGTGGGGCTACCCGGTGCCAGGTAACGTGCGTCCGAGGATGGCCATGCAGCAAAAGAAGCGGCGGGCCTGAACCTCCATACCTGACTCTTAGTGAGGACTCGGGCAGTTCCACGGTCTCTAGCTTGAATCCTTCAAACATCCGCTTCTTTGTCGTCAGACTGTGAAAACAAGTCCCGCATGTCCATCTTCAACCCACCCCGGTGAAATTGGTTTCGGGCATTTGTCCGTTTGGACATTTCTCTCATTCCAATGGTTCGGCCGCCGTTCAGGATCCGCCAGCCCTGGCGCTGACGCCCGGATCCAGCCTCCTGCCTCACCGGTCTCTGGGATTGCCCTGGGTGGGGTCGCGCGCCCGGGTGTAGCCCTCGACGCGAGGCAAACCGTCATCCATCCTGATAAACGGCAGCCGCATTTCCCAATAGGCTTGAGCTTGGGGATGGAACTTCTCGGGCGCGTCCATGAATCCGATCGAGATGTAGAACTCGTTTGGCAAGCCTTCATCGGTGTACCCAATCGAGGTGCCACATTCCGAACAGAAGGAGCGCACGACGCCCCTGGTTTTCGAGAATGTTTTTGGTTTTGGGCCGAGCCAATGGACCTGATCTGGACGATAGCCAATCCAGATCGTCAGTGGGCTGCCGATCGCTCGTCGGCAGTCATCGTCGTGGTCGAAACAAATCCAAAAGGGATCGCCACTGAATTCAGCTGTGATGGCTCCGCAAAAGCAATGCCCTCGATCAATCCGGGCCGGTTTTCTGATCGTCGTTCGCGGTTTGTCGTCCATGGTAATCTTCCGGCCAGCGTGGTGGCGTAACGCCGCAGACGGCAAGCAGTTCCTTTGGACGTCACAGGGCCGCAGATGCGCGCAACCGGCGGGCTGCTCGTCAATATCATTTGAGGCAGATCAGGCCTTAATTTGTTGGGAACATTTTTTCAGGTCCGCACTTTGTTCGCCGTCTGCCCAAAGGAGGCGACCTTGAAAACACGACGCATCGACAGGGAAAAGATCGAGAGGGCGGATCGAGAAGCCAAGTTGCTGTTGGAAGCGGAGCGGCATGCCAGGGAAGCCAAGACGGCGCGGCTTAGAGAACAGCGACAGTTGTTGGAGGCATCGATAGCGCAGACCCCGCCCGCGCCCGTAGCCGCAAAGCAGCCGCCCCGCCAACGAAAGCCGACGCGCAAGGTAATCGAGGTGGACTGACGGTTTGGTCAGTTGGGGCTTTTGCCAAGGTGGGGAGTTGATATGACAGGGCAGGGGATCCGGCAGCATGAATACCAAAGCGGTAAGTCCGGCCGTCGCCAAAGCGGCTGCTCGGCGTGCTGGATCGGGGTCTCATCACCGGTGCGTCCGACGACGATCCTGCGAGAGCCGCTGAAAAAGGCGCCGAGCGGGCCGAGAATGTGATCCAGCGAGTCCGGCTGGACACTTACGTCGGGAACAATCGCACGCGCGGACCGTTCCCCAAGCGATCTTCACGCTCAGGATTTGCTCTTGTTGCAGCGACCGGATGAAATTTTCAACGAGGCCTCGCAAACGGTTGGTGATCCCCTTGAGCGCGACGCTTTAGGTGGGGAGGCTAAGCTAACTGGCGATCGCGCCATCCCGCGTCGTCTGGTTGTCGTCTCGAACAGGCTGGGGAACATTCGCGATCTGTCGCAAGCCGGCGGACTTGCTGTAGGCATCGGGGATGCGTTGGCCGAGCGTGGAGGCCTGTGGCTAGGAGCAAGCGCCGAGTATCAGGACTACGCCGCGAGCGACGAACCGCTGATCCGCTTGGAACGGGTGGGAAAGATCGAGACGGCTGCGCTTACCCTGCCCTATGAGGAGTATTCGCTCTATTACAATGGCTATGCCAACAGCACGCTGTGGCCACTTTTTCATTACCGACTCGACCTGGTGAACCACCGGGCAGAGTTTCTACACGCCTACCGGCAGATCAATGCGCGGTTCGCGAAGGCGCTCGCAGGACTGCTGTCGGGCAACGACGACCTGGTGTGGGTTCACGACTACCACCTTATCCCCTTGGCCGCCCAGTTGCGGCGGCTGGGAGTCCGGAATCGGATCGGTTTCTTTCTTCACATACCGTTCCCGCCGCCTGACCTGTTTGTAGCCACGCCCGACCATGAAGAACTCATCGATGACCTGCTTCAATATGACGTCGTGGGGTTCCAGACCGAAACGGACGTGGGGAATTTCCGGCGCTCAGTGCAGGCGGCCAACTCCATTACTTTTGATATCAATGGTTCGGCTGAGATGAACGGCCGCACGGTGTTGTCGAGGTGTTTTCCGATAGGCATCGACGTCGATTCAATCGCACGCATGGCCAATGAGGCGGCGGAGGATGTGCAGATCGATTCCATGCGCCGCCAGATTCTGGGCCTCAAGCAAATCATCGGCGTCGATCGGCTGGACTACTCCAAGGGTCTCCCCGGCCGCATGCAGGCTTTCGCGCGTCTTTTGGAAAGGCATCCGGAACACGAGCGAGCGGCAACCTATTTGCAGATTGCGTCGCCGACGCGCGAGGAGGTCAGCGCCTATGCCGACATCCGGGCCCAGCTTGAGGCAACCGCCGGCGCGGTCAACGGAAGATACGCGGATTTGGCTTGGACCCCGATCCGCTACATCCACCGTGCCGTATCACGCTCTCGGCTTGCTGGCCTGTTGCGCGCTAGCCAGGTCGGATTGGTCACGCCCCTGCGTGACGGAATGAACCTCGTCGCCAAGGAATACATAGCCGCGCAGGACGAAGCCGATCCCGGAGTGCTGGTGTTGTCGCGCTTTGCAGGTGCGGCCGAAGAACTTGCCGAATCCTTGATCGTGAACCCGTATGCGGTCGACGAGGTTGCCGATGCGATCGCAAAAGCGCTCGCGATGCCGCTTGACGAAAGAATTGCAAGGCATAGTGCACTGCTCAAGCGCATCACGCGCAATGACGCAGCAGAATGGCGGCGGTCATTTCTCGCCACGCTCGCGGGCGAGAACTAGCGCCTGGCATCGATGCCTGAATCCGTCCGTGTGTCACCCGTTCCCACACGGTCATAGCCCGGCCATAACCCGGCTGGCCGGAGCAATTCGAAAGGCCTTGAAGCTGATCATGTACCTTGTCAGCCCGCATCAGAAACTTTTCGCTCATTGACGGAAGCGCGATAGCCCGCCTCAATCGGTGGACTATCGAAGGCTCCAGGGAACACACCGCCGGTCCGGTCGTTTGGGCTCTGATAGGAGATCTGCGATGACAAGGAACCCCACGCGAAAGGACAGTGATCTCTCTGAAAAAGAGGCAATCAAGTTGGCCGAAGCCACCGACGTGTCACCCGGGCAGGCCAAAGAGCTTGCAGCCGAGCACGGCAAAGACGGCGCCAAGAAGGAAGCAAGAAATTACAAGGCGGAGGGCTGACTATGGCGGCCAGTGGACGCACGAGCCACCCTCTACGCACAAGGAGTAATGGAAGCCGAGCGTAAAGCGCGGGAAGAGAAAACGGCGCGATTGCGCAAAGCCCGTTTGGCGCATGAGGCGGTCAATCCGCCTGCACCCGAGCAGAAACCGGCAGTGCCGGAAACGCCAAAGCGGGTCGCCAAACCAGGCAGCCGAAAAGCTGGAGAAGATTAGCTTCAGCTTTCTTCAGCTGTGCCGGTGGCCGGCGCCGGGGAAGAGCAGACCGTGCGGTCGATCTGCACGATAAATTTGTACTTCATCGAATGACACAAAGGAGTCCAGTGATGACGGAGCACGTGTCCCGGAAGGAAGAACAGCGTGGCACCCGAAATGTACTCGGGTGGGGCGTCGTCATTGCGGCTGTGATCTTCGTCGCACTGCTAGCCTTCTTTGTGTTCATACCCCTTTCAGACGGATCGTGGCAGACATCGCCAGTAAAGCGCACCCAGGAACAGAACCAAGGCGGCAATGCCCCCGCCGAGACATCACCCGCGCCCGGCGTTAAAAAGAACCCGCAAGAAAATACCGAGATGCCAGGGCAGCAGTGATCGACCTTGGGCTGCGACCCAAGTTGGCCCTGATCTTCCTGGTCGTCTCATCGGCGTCATGATGGGATCAGGGCCTTCTGGGCGCAGGAACCGCTGAGCTATTGAGACTGGGGTTTCGCCCACATCGAGCGCAGAAAGATTACCGCAGCAGCATCGGTCTGGCGAACGAGGCGATGACGCCATCGTGGAACTCGAGGCACATCAAGATGCCTAGCTGCAGGCCGTTCAGTTGGGATTTTTCAGCTGCTTTGACAACAGCAGTTGCTGCTGCAGCTCAAGGGCGAGCTTCAACAGCCGTTCAGGTGTTTCCTCTTCCGCGATTTCGTCGAGCAGCGCTGCGAGTGCGTCGCCCTCAACAGGATCGCGGAATGAGTCAGGTTTGGTTTGCGGAGGTTTGGCCACGAGGATTTCTAGCAGGAATGCGGCCGTATTTGCAAGACGAAGCGAAGCGCTCTTGGGGAGGGGTACCGTAGCGGGGGCGGTCGACAGGGCGGCCTGCGGCAAACTATCGGACAATCTCAATTCATGATGCCAGACCTGTCGTTGCGGAGCACCTCCTCCATGAGTGTATTGAGCCATTCGCTCAAGGGAAGGTCATGCCGCGTCGACAACCGCTCCTCCAGCGCCGCCTTCAATGTCCGTTCGACGAGGCGATCGGCCGCCTGTGGGTCGCCCAGCAGCAGCCGCGCGGACAGCCTCAGTTTTGGAAGAGCGCGGAAAACATTGTCTTCACCAAGCGCTGTTGATTGCGCGGCGAGGATCCCGGCAACCGTCCTGAAACCGGCCGGCTTGGAGAGGTTTTGGGTGTACCGGAACCGCTCCGGTAGGGTGATCTGATCGTTTCCGGAGAAGAATACGAACGGGATGCCTCTGTCCGTCAGCTCATCGGCGAGGGGAAAAACAGTCTCACCGTTAAGATCGATGTCCAGCACCGCCCCGTCCGCTGAATCGATATATCGTCGAGCCCGGCTGACTGACGACACCGGCCCCAAAACGGTCGCCCCACAATCGCTGAAATAAGAGGCAAGTTCGCTTGCCAGCAAGAATTCGTCCTCGACGAGCAGAATTCGCATGCCTAATAACATAGCAGCCCTCCGGGCTTTAAACGGCGGTCGCGTCCATCGGTTCCGTGGCTATCGGCGGTGCGGGATGGGAATTCGACCAGGAACGGTTTACACATTGGATCGAAATCAGCGCTGCCGCGTTGCATTTCACTGAAGCAGGACAATTGATGCAAAAGCTGCCGAGGTTCCCCATAGTCGGTATTGGCGCCTCTGCGGGCGGCATTGCCGCCATGGAGGGATTTTTTCGCGGGATGCCGTCTTCGAGCGGTATGGCGTTCGTGATCGTCACGCATCTCAGCCCGGAACGGGAAAGTCTGCTGCACGAAGTGATTGCGCTTTACACCGGAATTCCGGTTCGTGTCGCTGAAGATGCAATGGATATCCATCCTGACACCGTCTACGTGATGCCGCACAACGCGATCCTCACCATCGAAAATTCCAGCCTAAAGCTGCGCCAACCGAATTCCGTGTCCAGGGAGCGCAAGCCCATCGATATCTTTTTCAGCGCGCTGGCCGAGGATCAGGGCGAATACGCCGTCGGCGTTGTCCTGTCGGGCGGCGATTCCGACGGTACGTTGGGCATCAAGGCAATCAAGGAGCATGGCGGCCTGACGCTGGCGCAACTCTCCGACGAGTCGGGTCCGAGCAATCCCGACATGCCGCGCAGCGCGATCAGTTCCGGTCTGATCGATATCGCCATCCCGGCCGATGAGATGGGTGCGAAACTCATGGAATTTGCCCATAGCTTTGAACTGCTCGACGAGCTTGAAGCTGACGATGGCAAGGCCAGTGCTTTGAAACTCCGCAAGGGCCAGGAGGAAATCTACGCGATCCTGCGCAGCCATTCGGGACATGATTTCTCGGGCTACAAGGCCAAGACGTTCTTGCGTCGCGTCAGGCGACGCATGCAAATAACACAGAACACGGCGATCGATGCCTATATAGAGTTGCTTCGTTCAAATGCGGAGGAAGTGCGGTCGCTGTTTCGCGACCTGCTGATCAACGTCACAAATTTCTTCCGCGACACGGACGCTTTCAAGACCCTGGAAGAAACCGTCATCCCCAAACTTTTCGAAGGCAAGGACGCCAACGATACGATCCGCGTCTGGGTGCCCGGCTGCGCAACCGGCGAGGAAGTCTTCTCGATCGGAATGCTGATGCGCGAGCATATGGATACACTTTCGGCTGTGCCGCGCATCCAGATTTTCGCCACGGACATCGATGACGCGGCGCTGGGCATCGCACGTTCGGCGCGCTATCCGGAGTCATTGCTTGCGGGCGTTTCGCCTGGACGTCGCGAACGCTTCTTCAGCAATGACGGCACAAGTTTCATCTTGAGCAAGAGCGTACGTGATCTCTGCATCTTCTCGGCGCACAGCGTCATCCGCGATCCACCCTTCTCGCGCATGGACATGGTGTCGTGCCGGAACCTCCTGATCTATTTCGGCCCCGATGTGCAAAAGCAGGTTATTCCGACCTTCCACTATTCGCTGAAGCCCGGTGGCTATCTGTTCCTTGGCACCTCCGAAAGCATAAGCCAGCATGCCGACCTGTTCGCACCGGTCGACAAGAAACAACGGATCTTCAAGGCACGAGAACATTCGGCGCCGCCGCGGCTGCCGATCTTGTTGAATGCTGCGCCTGCAACCAACTTTTCCAGCGCCAATGACACACATGCCCGCCGCGGCTTGTCTTATTCCCTAAGGCAAACCGTTGAAGCGCAGGTTCTCGAACGCTTCGCTCCGGCTCACGTCGTCGTCAATGGTGATGGCGATGTCGTCTATTACTCGGTCCGAACCGGCAAATATCTCGAGCCGCCGCAAGGGGTGCCGAGCAGACAATTGCTCACAATGGCACGCAGCGGCCTGCGTCTGGAATTGCGCGGCGCTTTGCGGGAAGCCGCCGAGGGCCGGCGCACGGTTGTGCGCGAAGCGATAGCCATTGAAGAAGATGAAGATCGTGTCCAATTCGTCACATTGACGATCGAGCCCTTGACTGATCGCGGCAGCGGCGAGCCGCTGTTTCTCGTCCTGTTCGAGCCGGTGGGCCAGCCGCAGCCGCGGCTGGAGGCTCTAAAGGTTCGACAGCCGGTGGCATCTGGGATTGCTGATTTCGAACGCGAGCTCCGCGATACGCGCGAGCGCCTGCAATCGACGATCGAAGAATATGAGACCGCGTTGGAGGAGTTGAAATCTTCCAATGAGGAACTCGTCTCGGTCAACGAAGAAGCCCAGTCCTCCAATGAGGAGCTCGAGGCCTCCAAGGAAGAAATGCAGTCCCTCAATGAGGAATTGAACACCATCAATGCCGAACTGGTTTCCAAGATCGAGGATCTCGATCGTGCCAACAGCGATCTGAAGAACCTGTTCGAGAGCACACAGATCGCGACTGTTTTTCTCGATACCAAGCTGGTTATCCGCAGCTTCACGCCGGCGGCGTCTTCGTTCTTCAACCTGCTGCCGACCGACATCGGAAGACCGCTGACCGATCTTGCCAGCCGGCTCGATTATCCGCACCTGCGCGACCATATTGCCCAGGTTTTCAGGGCCGGCGAGATGATCGAGCACCAGCTGCCGCGCGATAGCAACGGCATCCACTATCTCGTGCGGCTGATCCCCTACCGCGACAGCGCGCGGAAAATCCAGGGCGTGGTGGTGACCTTTGTCGATGTGACGACCATGGCTGAAGCCGAAGCCCACCAGCGGGTATTGATCTCGGAACTCAACCATCGGGTCAAGAACATGCTGGCTGTTACGGTCAGCATTGCCAGTCAGACCCTGAAAAATGCTCCCTCTTCGGAGGCTTTCGCCGAAGCGCTCATCGGTCGCCTGCGCGCCATGGCCCGGGCCTACGGAGTGCTCTCGCGTGAAAGCTGGAAAGAGGTCTCGGTAGAGGAAATCGTGCGGCAGGAAGTCGAGCCGTTCGGGCTGGAACGCATCAACACCACAGGCGAGGACATTCGGCTCAAGCCTCAGCAGGGCCTGTCGCTTGGCATGGTGATCCATGAACTTGCCACGAATGCTGGAAAATATGGCGCCTTGTCCGTGCCAAACGGCGTGGTGTCCGTGACTTGGTCGGCGTCGGATCACGGTTTTCAGCTCGAATGGTTAGAAAGCGGCGGTCCCGCTGTCATTCCGCCTGAGAAGACGGGATTTGGTCTTTCGCTGGTGAAAGGCGAAATTGAGTATCGGCTTGGCGGAAATTTTGAAACATCTTTCGGTTCCGATGGTTTGAGCTTGCGGATTGAGTTTCCGTTTGATCATCGGGAGAGCGAAACGTGACTGCATCTCGTATCCTTATCGTCGAAGATGAATGGCTGGTCGCGGAGGAGCACCGCGCAATTCTGGAAGAGGCCGGCTTCGCCATCGCCGGGCCAGTGCCGTCCGTTGCTCGCGCGAAAAAGCTGATCGAGAGTGAAGTCATATCTGCCGCGGTCCTGGACATTGGTCTCGGCGGCGAGACCAGCGCTGCCCTTGTCCCTCTTCTAGCGCAACGCGGAATTCCGTTTGTTTTCGTCAGTGGGTACACAACATCCGACATTCCGCAGGATTTGCGTCATCACAAGATGCTGTCAAAACCCGTGTGGGCTGCCGCGCTGGTCGAGGCCGTGCGAAATATGCTCGGTGTTCAACCGACAGCTTTGGCAAGACACCAGGACAGCGGAACGGTGCCAACCCAACGAGAAGCCCGGTAACTGCACAAAGACACTGGTTTTTCATCAGATATGCGACGACATTCGGGTCCAGGCCCGAGACGGCGTCGCCGGCAAGTGCCTGCGATCCGGCCGGCACGATTGGCATGCTCCCGGTCTGGCGTACTCCAGCGCTGGGCGAAACTTCGCCACGGCGCGACGATTGGTCAGGCGATGAGCCTATCAAACGACGGGCAGTTCGCCCTCGGTTTGCCTCGCGTCGAATAGGACGCCAAGGCCGTAAGTGACGGCGCCAGCGGCTATCATCTCTGCCAACGCTGCGCTTGACACCGGGCAATGCGGCATGATTGCCTTGATCGCGAGTTCGGCATTCGCGATCGACACGAAATCGTGCCGTCGCTTACGGGTCTCCAGATATTGTTCGATCAACATCTGCAGTCGCCTTCTTTCTATTTCATCGCCAGCCATTGGTTCCTCCTGTAGACAGTCTGAAAGCCCACCACGCCTAAGGAGCGGTGGGCCTGGCGGCCCTTTTTGAGGACCGTTGACTCGAGTGAGGCGAGCAGCGTTGCTGACCAGGATGTCGAGACCGCCGAGGGGCGTTGCTGCTTCATCGACCAGCTTTCTGCAAAAGGCCTAATTGCGGATATCGCCGGCAAGCCTTTTGACCTGCCGCTTTTATTAGGTCCACCAGTTCGTCGGCGTCTTCCTGTTCTTCGGGGAGGTAGCCGAAAGCAACGTCCGCACCCTCGCGCGCGAATGCAATCGCCGCCGCACGACCGATTCCGGAATCGCCGCCGGTTATCAGCGCTTTGCGACCGGCAAGCCTGCCTGACCCCTTGTAGGTTGTCTCGCCGTGATCCGGGCGCGGCACCATCTTGTTGGTCAAACCCGGCCACTTCTGTTCCTGTGGCTTGAACGGCGGCTGGGGATATTGCGTCGCCGGATTCTGTTTGAGCATCGGGCTAGCAGGGCCCGCTTTAGCAGGCACTGTTCCCGTATCGGCTGACGCCGTGGAAGCATAAGCGGCGACAATTCTTCCCGCTATGCTTCCAACCACAAGTCTACGCGCTGCGTCTGGTACATCATCATGCTGATCGTGGTTCATCATGGGCTCGCTTTGACGGCAGGTGATCGTTACGGAAGTGCCACCTAACCGGCCGCCGACGCGAATGTTCCCTTATGATTGCAGTGAAGTGTCGGTCGCCTTGCCCGTCTCAGCCGTGAGGCCGCATCACCACTTTGACACAACCATCCTGCTTGTCGCGGAACGTCTTGTAGAGGCCCTGTTTCCAGATCGGCCCGGTGGGTAATCACAAGGGAGGGATCGATTTCGCCGTTCTGGACCATGGCCAAAAGAGGTTCGAGGAGCGTTGCGTGTGCGTCTGGCCCATCCGGAAAGTCGGCCCCTTATTCATCGCCGCGCCAAACGGGATATGATCGACCAGGCCAACATAGACGCCGGGCCCGAGATTGTGCCGCCCTTGCGGCAGCAATAGATTTGCCTCGCGCAGCACATGCCGTCTCTGCGAATGCCAGCCCGTTTGATGACGCGAAATATCAGCTCAGTCGCTGGACGCCGACCCCGGCTCGGCCATCCTACGGTGCTGTTCGGCCAAGGTGCCTGCCGGCGTGACATGCGCGGCGGCAACCTGCAGCTTGTTTTTCCAACCGCTGACGACCTGTTCATCACCGGCCATCATCGCCTCGTAACCCGTCTTGGCGACATCGGCCGGATTGTCCTTTTCATCGGTGCCGACCTTGGTATCCATCATTTCAGCGCGCTCGAAGAATCGCGTCTGCGTAGGGCCAGGCATCAGCACGGTGACCGTCACGCCGCTATCTTTCAGCTCATGGCGGAGCGCGATCGAGAAGGAATCGATGAACGCCTTCGTGCCGTTGTAGACGGCCTGGAATGTGCCGGGCATGAAGCCGGCGATCGATCCGGTGAACAGGATGCGCCCGCGGCCTCGCCGGGCCATCTTGGCGCCGAGCTCATGCGCCAGATAGACCGTTCCGGTGACATTGGTGTCGATGATCCGGCGGACTTTTCGCCAGTCCTGGTCGACGAAGCCGTTGCCGAGCCCGCGTCCCGCATTGAGAAACAACAGGTCGATATCGCGATCGCCGATCTGGGAGATCAACCGATCGGCGCCCTCGACGGTCGCCAGGTCGGCCTCAATGGCTTCGACCGTTACATTGTGGGTCTCAAGTGCCTCTGCCGCCTGCCGGATGGCCGGCTCGTCGGCGGCGATGATCAGGTCGTAACCGTCTTTAGCGCACAGCTTTGCGAGTTCCCTTCCGATGCCACTCGAGGCGCCGGTCACCACAGCGAGTTTGGCGTCCGTCATCATATCCTCCATCTTCGTGCCATCGGAACCACGAGCGGGCACAATTGTTCCGCGGCGTTTGGGCTGGATTGATCGTGCGCTGTCATGACGGTCAGGCGACGGTCGTCGTCGCGGTCCTTGCGCGCATTCATGGATGAGCGTTGGGGCAAAAGCCGTTCTTCGCCATGAGAACTCGCGATGGCCTACCTTCAAAAGGCCCCCAAACGCATGGATTGAGTACTCAGAACGGCAATGAGCCTAATCAGTTGAAGTTGGAACAAGTGGCTCGGTTGGAAGTTCGAACCGTGCAGCGTTGTTGCCCTCCCATGTTGATGCTGCGCGATCGGGTCATCCCCTCAGCCCGATCTCCCGCGCTTCTCCGCGCCAAAGAGAAGCGCGGGCCTCCCTCTTTCACGGCTGTCCGGGATGAGCGTTTTGTTACGTTGACTAGCCGACCTCACAGGCTCGTCGTCGGTTTCGTTGACGAGCTCTCCGAGGGCTCTAGATCATTGATGCCGGACGCAGTTGGTTCGGGCCGGGGAGGAAATCCGCGTGGTGCATACAACGCGCGCTGTACCCCATAACGACCGTCATTTTCCGGTTGGCTGCCTGTGCTTGCTGCTGATTCTAGCCGGGTTGGCCGGATGCTCGTCTTCCAATCAGGTGGCGCAGCAATCACGAAGCGCGGCCTCCGCGGCACAGACCGTATCGATGGTGCTGGATGCCTGGGGGGAGGGAGCGGCACCGTCCGCCTATGCCACGGCCGCACTGCACTCGGTCGGAAAAACGCTGGCCGATGTCGAGGCGGAAATTCGATCGGCCGAGACCGCTGAACCAGCCGGGCGAGCAGGACTGACGGCAGCAGTCAACAGTTTGTCGGTTGCGGTGGCGCATGCCGAGGCGGGATTGCGGGTGAACAATCGCACTGAGGTGAAAAGCGCACAACAGGATCTTCGGGCGGCCATGCGCTCGCTCGCCGCCGCTTACACCAGCGCTTTCGGACCAAAGCCGTGAAGAAGCTTCTGGAAATATCGCTTGGCGTCGTCACCAGTGTCGGAGGTTTCCTCGAAGTCGGGTCGATGGCTACGGCGGCGCAGGCGGGTGCCGCCTTCGGATTCCAGCTGATCTGGGCCATAGTTCTCGGCACCATATGCATCATCTTTTTGGTTGAAATGGCCGGTCGGTTCGCCGCGATGAGCCATCACACGATCTCAGAGGGCATTCGTGAAAGATTTGGGTTCAACGTCTTCCTATGGCCGTTGCTCGTCGTCCTTCTCGTCAATTTCATGGTGCTGTCCGCTGAGATCGGCGGTGTGGCCATCGCACTCGAACTTGCCACCGGCATAGGCTTCCAGTGGTGGGCACTGCCGGTGGCGTTGCTGGCATGGCTGCTGCTGTGGAAAGGCACGTTTGGCTTTATCGAGAAAGGCGTTTCGGTCCTCGGCCTCGTGACGCTGTGCTTCGTGGTTGGTGCGGTGATGTTAAAGCCCGACTGGACAGCGGTCGCTGGCAGCGCCGTGCCTTCGCTGCCGGCTCACGATGCCATCAATTACTGGTTCATGGCGGCCAGCATTCTCGGCGCGTCGATATCGCCTTATCTTTTCATGTTCTATTCCTCGGGAGCTATCGAGGACAAATGGGATGAAAGCCACCTTGGGGCCAATCGTGCCATCGCCGGGCTGGGCATGACCTTCGGTGGGACCATTTCGATCGGCGTGTTGATCGTCGCTGCTCTCGTTCTCGCGACGCGCGGCATCGACCAGGTGGACGACTATCACCAACTGCCGTTGATGCTGATCCCTATATTCGGCTTCTGGGGGTTCGTTCTATTCGTTGCCTCGCTCGCCATTGCCTGTTTCGGCGCCGCACTCGAAGTCGGGTTGCAACAGGCATATCTGGTGGCACAGGGCTTTGGCTGGACGTGGGGTGAGGATCGCAAGCCGCGCGATGATCCGGGCTTCAGTGCCGTCTATACGGCATCATTGTTTTTGGCCGCCATTCCGATCATGCTTGGCCTCGACCCACTGAGGCTGACCATCTTTTCCATGGCGGTAACGGCGGCGAGCCTTCCGCTGACGGTAGTTCCATTTCTCTTCCTGCTGAATGACGAACGCTATGTCGGCGAACATCGCAACGGCATCATTTTGAATGCCGCCGTTGTCTTCATTATCGCGCTTGCCTTCGTGCTCGCCGTGGTGACGATTCCGCTGCAGATATTCGGAGGCACATGATGGAATTGATGCGTGATCTCCTGGACAAGCAGGTGTTCGACCGCCGGCGGGTCAAGATCGGCAAGGTCGACGGAGTGGTGGCCGAGTTGCGGCGGGGCAAACCACCAAGGATTGTCGCGATAGAACTCGGCTCCATCACTTTGGCGCGCCGCCTTGGCGCGCGGCCCGGCGAATGGATGGCGCAACTGGCGACGAGGGTGGGTGGCAAACGCCACGCCGTGCCACACAGGATTGCGTGGAAAAAGGTGCAGGACAACGGGCTCGACATCGAATGTGACATCGAGGTGGGCGAGACGTCGATTTTCGCCTGGCAGGACTGGTTGCGCGATCATGTCATCGGGCGCATCCCAGGAGCGTGATGATGAGGACAGTCAACCTCGAACATCTTGCCGGGCGACGCGTGCTCTCGCAGCGCGGAAAGAGCATCGGTCACATCGAAGAGATTCTCGCCGAACAGCGTGGCGACGAGCTCGTCGTTACTGAATTCCACGTTGGCATCTACGCCGCGTTCGAGCGTCTGTCGGCCTCGACCATCGGCATCGCGATGCTCGACCTCTTTCGGCTGCGCCGCCGCGACGGCCTGTACCGCATTCCCTGGGATAAACTCGATATCTCCGATCCGGCGCGACCGCGGCTGCTATGCCCGATGACCGAGCTTCCTGGATGGAAAGGGCAAAAGGACCTTCGGGAGTAGATGGCTACGGCTCGGGAGGGCTAAGGCGCCGGCATTTTGCCGGCGAACAGCCGTTCGTGCAGATGGCGCCTCCGCAAAGATTACTGCAGGTTCTTGCGAAGGAAGATGTGGGCATGTCCTGGAATAACGAATTCGACTTTGCCGAATTCCTCAAACCCATGAAGCCGGTAGAATTGAGGCGCCTGGAAACTGCTCGTCTCGACGACGGCTCTCTTGCATCCGCGCCTAATGGCTTCCTCCTCAATCGCCATAAGAAGCTGTGATCCATAGGATCGGCCACGCAATTTTTCAGGCAAGAAGAACATGTCGAGAAACAGGAGCCCCAGTTCCGTTCTGCCCCAAATTCCACCCCAGATCTTTCCCGAGGGGTCGGTAAGCTCCGCGCCGATCACTGCCCGGTCATGGATTCCGGTTTGTTCGATGTTGTGTCGATAGAGCGCAGCGGCCGCCTGCGTTCGTGCATCCCCGTTGTGAGCCAGAGCGATTGTAAATCCTTCGGGTCGAGCCGGCATGCCTTCTGCTCCTGCGTCGAAATGTTCTTGAGATTCAACCGTCAGATTAACATCAAGGCGGCCGGTTCGGTCTCAGCTCTGATCGCCGCTTCTGTTGTAACCCGTCTTGCCCACATTCCGCATCGCGATCCGCGTCGGATGCATGCAGCCGCGCCCAACATATCGCTTTGGTGTTGAACAAAGCCCATCCTGCCTTGTCAGGTCTCATCACAATTCGTGCGCCGGCAAGAGTATCCACCTCGACGAAGGCTGCTGCGGATCACAATCCATTACGCCGGGAACAATGAGAAAAACCTGTCGTTGGGAAAGCGATCGCAATTCGGCGATTCAAACACGGAGACTCCAATGTTGAAGAAAATTCTAGCCGCGTCGGTGCTAACTATTGCCTTGGCCGGTTCCGCCTTGGCGCAGACAAATGGAACGGGTGCTGGCGGCACGGCTGGCATGGGTAATGGAACTGGTACTGGAACTGTTGGCAGCGGCGGCGCCGCTGGCAATGGCACTGGCAGCGGGAATGCGGCCGTGCCAACCGATCCGAATTCCACAAACTCGACTACAAAATCGAACGGCATGACCGACCGTTGCAAGGACGCCGCAGGCAATGACATCGATAACAACACTGCAAGTGGCGCAACGACCTCGACCGTGCAAAATTGCAACAAGTAGCCGATGGACCTAGCGGCTTCGGCCGCCCGAAGGCCCGCCATCAAGACAATGGCGGGCCTCCGAACACGTGCCTCGCATGGCTGGATACATAGGAGCACATGTGTCCAAAGAGACCCGGCGGGCCAAACTCGATCGCTTAGCAGCCTCGATTCCGAAGCACGAATTCGAATTCCTAATGAAGATTGCAAAGCTAAGCCGTCATGACCTACTTGGCCTGATCGCTAAACACGATGGCGGCAGGGACAAGGTCTATAGGGACCTTGCGGCCCACTTGGCAGCAACTGAGGCCGCCCTGGAGCCCGTACATGAGGCGGCAGCTGACGACGGCCAAACAGCTGGAGCATCTCCAGCCACGAACTCGCCCGCCGGCAAGTAGCGGCGAAGATCATTTCGGTGCCAGCCCTGACGCTCCACGGAAGTGACGACCGTGTCGTCCTTCCAAAGTCTTCGAATGGGTTGGACGAGCATTTCACCGCGCCTTACCAACGAGAACTGCTGGATACGGCAAGCGGTAGGCGCTTTAAGGCCGGCTGCCATTCAGCTTCATCGGACATGCCGGAACCTGAAGCGCCGCCGCGCATTTCGTCTCCAGGCATGACCGATCTTGCGGAAATCGCCAGGGAGAAATTCAGATGCAAACTTCAGGCGCAACTTCACAGCAAAACCTTGGCCGATTGGCCATAGAACCGTTTTCCGGCACGGTGACGGTGCGGTTTTCCGACGCCATCGTCGCAGCTACGGAGCGGGCGAAGGTCCTGCGTGAAGACGGGCACGAGCCCGTTTTCTATATCCCCTTCGAGGACATCTATTTCGATCTTTTCGAAAAGACCGACACCACCACCTGGTTCCCGCTTAAAGGCACCGCAACCTACTGGCGTGTCCACGCCGTCGGCAGTTCTTCCGACGATTTCATGTGGGCCTACGAAACGCCCGATGCGGCCGCTCTGGCTATTGCAGGTCACGCCGCTTTCGATCCGGAAAAGGCCCGTATCGATGTCGACCCTGCCGAGGACAAGCGACACACGCCACATATCGTCGAATAGGTTTCATCAGGCAGAGACAATCACGGTAACGACAGGCGCGATGAGCAGTTTCTACCAGGCGGCAAAGATTGCGGAGGAGGTTCACGCGTCGCAGCGCGATAAGACCGGGCGGCCCTACATCGAGCATTGCCGCCGTATCGTCGACGCCGTCGAGACAATCGATCAGAAGACTGTTGCCTACCTTCATGACGTTCTGGAGAAAGGCGAAGGCTGGACCCGCGCCAAGCTCGAAGAAGCAGGCTTCGGACCGACAATTGCCGCGGCGGTCGATGCCATGTCGCGCAGGCCGGATGAGGAGTATTTCGCCTTTGTCCGGCGGGCTGCGTCGAACCCAGTGGCGCTCCCCGTAAAACGCGCCGATCTGGAGGACAACATCTGGCAGTCGAGGCAGGTCGGAGCGTCGGCGGCCAAATATGAAGAGGGCCTTCGCATACTTGACCAAGAGTTCTCCCGACAATAGTGCGCGCCCGACGCTGGCATTGCATCTGCCGAGGCAGCCATCGCCTGCGAGAGCTTGCGGCGCACAGCACGTTTCGGCTCTCCTGGCCGTCAGTTTTTCCGCGCCGGCGTGCGCCTGAGGGTCCTCGCCTGGACCATGGAACGTGTGTTCGGGTCAAAGCTCCTCCGGAGATGGACCGCAGCGTCCCGAAAAGGAGTAACGGCCGGCTCGGAATCAGGAACTCCTCCGGCACCGGTGCGTTGACCAGCAAGCCGGGACGAGTTCCCGGCCTCCGCGGGTGGCGGGCGAGCCGCCGCCGGACCCGAACTTCTGCACAATGAAAGGTAAGGCCATGGGCTTCTTTTCGAAGGACATCAAGACACTCGACGATCTCTTCGTGCACACGCTGCGCGACATCTATTACGCCGAAAAGCAGATCGAGAAAGCGCTGCCGAAGATGATCGGCAAGGCAACCGATCCGCAATTGAAGGCCGGATTCGAAAAACACCTCGAGCAGACCAAAGGCCATATCGAGCGCGTCGAACAGGTGTTCGAATTGCATGGCGTCAAGGCCAAGGAGGTCAACTGCCCGGCGATAGACGGCATTCTGGAGGAAGCCGACGATGTGAGCGGCGACGTCGACGACAAGGAGGTTCTAGACGCGGCGCTGATAGCGTCGGCGCAGGCGGTCGAACACTATGAGATGACCAGATATGGCACGCTCATCGCCTGGGCCAAGCAGCTTGGCCGCAGTGACTGCGCCAACGTATTGGCCAAGAACCTGAAAGAAGAGCAGGCGACCGATCGCAAGCTCACCGAAATGGCGGAAAGCAAGATCAACATGCAGGCTGCCGAGTAGACCGTCCCAGGTCATGATGAGATTGGTTGAAATCTCATCATGACCTAACGCTGTTGGAGCATGATTTTTTCCAAAGCCGGCACCAATGCTGCGTTGAGTCGATCTCCATCGTTGTCCACGGAACTTTCATGACGGGCGAATCTGCCATCACTCGCGATCTGCCGACGAGTGTAAAATCGTCTTTCGGCGTTGCGTTGAGCACGGCGCCGATGGAAGCAAAGGCTGCCGACACGTTGCCGGCCGATGCTGGCCGGTGGCAATACGAACCCAAATGGGACGGGTTCCGCTGCCTGGCCTTTAAAGCCGGCGCGGCCGTGGAGTTGCGTGCAAAATCCGGCAAGCCGTTAGGGCGGTATTTCCCGGAAGTCGTCGCGATGTTGCATGAACTGAAAACAAAAGAGTTCGTGGTCGATGGTGAGATCGTCATCGAAATTGCAGGCTCTCTTTCTTTCGACGCCTTGCAGATGCGGCTGCATCCGGCGGAAAGCAGGATCCGGAAACTGTCGGTCGCGACGCCGGCAAAGCTGATCCTCTTTGACATGTTGGCGACCTCCGAGGGCGCCTTGATGCAACAGCCGCTCTCGGTTCGGCGCGCTGCACTCGAACTGTTCGTAAAGTCGGCCCGGCGAAAGGATCTCGAACTGTCTCGGGCAACGCTTGATTTGGCGGCGGCAGGCAGATGGCTTGGCCAATCCGGACAAGGTTCGACCGACGGGGTCGTTGCCAAGCTTCTCGATGACGAATATCGACCCGGCGAGCGCGCCATGGTCAAAGTCAAGCGCCTGCGCACGGCCGATTGTGTCGTCGGAGGGTTCCGCTACCTGGCGAATTCGCGTGAAGTCGGCTCCCTGTTGCTCGGTCTGTACAATGACCAGGGGCAACTCGACCATGTCGGGTTCACTTCGACGATCGCCCGGGAGGACAGGGCCAAGCTTACGCGACAGCTTGAAGCTTTGCGATCGGCTCCTGGCTTCACGGGAAAAGCGCCGGGCGGTCCCAGTCGGTGGAGCACGGAAAGAAGCGGACAATGGGAGCCATTGCGGCCCGAACTGGTGGCGGAGGTGCGGTTCGATCATGTCACCGGCGATCGTTTCCGTCATGGCACCAAATTTCTGCGATGGCGTCCTGACAAAAGCCCGAAGCAATGTACGTTCGAACAGATACTTGGAAAATGAGGCTTGGCGAGGCGTCGATAGGTCCACACCATCGAGACCAAATCCGTCAAGCATTCGGCGCAGCCAAATCCAGTCGCACTTCACTGGCGATCTTGAACCCGGCGGCGAGATAAACGCCTTTGCAGGAGGATGCCGGACCAAACTCGTTGTTCAGTCTGTCACCACGCCTCGCTTTGGCGGATCACGGTTCTCGTCCGGATTAGGAACTGGCACTTCGTCGGGAAGAAGATCCGGCTCAGGCTCGCGTATGTCCGGCGTCCACGTCGGCGCATCCACTGGCGGCTCTTCGGTTGGCTCTGGTTTGGGGGGCACATCTATTCTCCGGGTTTCGCTTGGGCGTGGGGTTCGGCCCGCCACCGGTCGCGCGTCGCCGCGTCTGGAGGCGAAAGGGTCTTTTCACACCCCATGTATTTTTACCGATGGCCAGCGGTCCTGGGGCTTGTCGGCGCCCGATCAGAGTCCTGCGTTCCGGCTCCTTTGAGCGCAATGTTGGCATCCGCTGCCTCTGGCTCTTTGAGGACTGCCCTGTCGACGTTCTTGATCTCGGCCAAGGCATCGTCCTTGGTGGCCAACGGGCAACCGCGAGAATTGTTCCGAGCGATTTAGGGCGGCTGGGGCTGCTGTGCGGACCTTCTGGCTGGGCAGTTATCAACTATGCTGTCTTGCGTTTCGGTGAGGCTCTCTTTGTGGATCTCGCCAGCCCTTCCTGTTTGAGGCTCTTCTTCAGCACCTCAGCGAGGTTGATGACATTCTCCTGTGGCCTTGGTGCGGGCTTCGGCAGCTTCTTGCCTTTGCGCTTTGCATCGATCATGGCGATCAGCGCGTCTTCATAGGTGTCTTCAAATTTCGAGGGATCGAAGGTCGTCACTTTTTTGTCAATAAGCATGCCGGCGATTTCGAGCAGATCGGGGTCGTATTTCTGCTTCGCCAATCCATCGAACACAGTGCTTTCCGAAACCATTTCATTGTGGTTGCGAAGCTCGGTCATCACCATCCCCTTGCCATAGGGCTGAATCAGCACTTCGCGGCCGCGCTGGTAGAGCACCACGCAGGATCGAGCGGCCACGCCCTTGTTCTTCATGGCATCGCGGATCACTCCGTATGCTTCGATTGCGGCGCCGTCGGCCGGGATCAGATAGTAGGGCTTCTCGAGATAGCGCGTATCGATATCGTCAATCGATACGAATTCGCCGACTTCGAGCGTGTGCTTCGACGTCAGCTTCAACGCCTTTATGTCGTCAGGTTCGATCTGGAGAAATTCGTCCTTTTCGATCTCGAAACCCTTCACCTGATCCGCTGCATCCACCAGCTTTCCGGTCTCCTCGTCGGCGTAGACGCTCCTGACCGGCAGACCGTCCTTGCGGTTCAAAATCTTGAAATGGATCTTGGATGCTTCGCTGGTTGCGCCGACAATCTTCACGCCGCAGGTAACCGAACCAACCTTCAAGAAGCCCTTCCAGGCAGCACGTGGCGCGGCCATTTTGCGCTTATCCCGTTTCCAGCTAGGGCAACGCGTTTCCGTTCGAATTGTTCCTGCGGCGGGGGCTCGGTGCACCGTGAATGTCCGGTGGGGGGAAATCCTGTCGGTCTCGACAGCGATTTTCATCGGCACGGTGCATCTTTTGGCAACCTGTCGGCGTTGGAAGTGAGCCCATTTGCCGAGGTGAGTTCCATGAAAGTGTCGACGAGGGACGATTTGAAAACCGAGGCGCAGCTCTCGGAAGACGCTGACCTCATCGTAAATCGTACAGTCCATTTCGTCGGAGTATGGATTGAGGAGCATGTGATCGAAAAGCCTGCTCTCATGCGGAAGGGCGTCGATGCCGCAGAGGAACTCGCAAGCCAATGCATCGCGGATGCAGACGAGGAAGGCATCGCCCCCGAGGACATTCAGGACGAAGTCGGGGACCTCAAGGAGTACATTGCCGAGATGATCGTGGAGCAAGGCGGTCGCGGCTCTGCAGTTAATTCTGAACCAGACATGAGCTACTTCTGCGCAACGGCCTCGGCGCCGCAGCTTCGCGTTGACCGGCTATATCGCCGCTCCAAGTCCAACAAGAGCATCATTGTTGAGAGGAACAAGTCATCGATCCCGCCCACTGGATAGCATTCGTGGGAACGGTCGTCCTGCTGCAGATACCGCCCGGGCCGGATAGCATGCTGGTGACGGCGCGCGGCATAGGGCAGGGACGCAGGGTTGCGCTGTTCACGGTATTGGGGATGACGGCCGGCGCCGGCATGGTTCAGCTTCCTCTCATAGCGTTCGGTGTTTCGTCTCTCGTGCGAACCTCCCCACTAGCTTTTGGAGCACTGCAATGGCTTGGGGCGGCGTATCTCGTATGGCTCGGGCTAGGGCTGGTCTTCACGAAGCCGGAAACACAGGCCCGGCCGGATACGGCCCCGATCAAGGCCGTCGCCGCGGCACGGGAAGGCATGATTGCCAATCTGTTCAATCCGTGGCCCATCACGTTTATGGTAGCGTTCCTGCCTCAGTTCGTTGATCCGCATGGGAGTTCCGTGACGCTTCAACTGTTGCTGCTGGGAGCAACTCAGAAAATGACGGGCGTGTTGGTGTTGGGGACCTATGCCGTGGCCTCCGGCAGCATAGGCGCCTGGATCCTGAAGCGCCCTCGTGTGCGGCTTTGGCAGCAGCGGATCGCCGGCCTCTTCATTGTTGGCCTTGGGTTCGGAATGGCCTTTGGCGGCGGCGCAAGCCGTTAAGTTGCCGGGCCGGCGCCTGCATCCGCAGGAACCGAAAGCGCACCATGAACATTGTCAGACAGGCAGGAGAGTGTCATGCAAGTCGTTCGGACCGAAGTGGTGAATGCCAGGGCGCCAGACGGGCAGTCGGTTCGCCGGGTGATATTTTGCGGCGAGGGCGGCGACTGCGTTACGGTGGACATGGCAAACGTCGGGATACAAGCTGAAGATGACGTGCTTGCCCGCGCAAAGGCAATCCTGGTCCAGACAGCGACCTTTGATCTCGCAGCCAATGAATATGACGCGAGCAGCAACGGCAATTTCGACCAGGTCGAGATAACCTCTGCAAGCGACGGCGCCGGCGACGTATATGTCTTTGAGTATCGCGATGGCGAAACCAGCCGACGCATACCGCCGTCGAGGATGGCGAGCCTTGAGGCGGCCCGGTCCGAAGCTATCCGCTGCGCAATCGATCTTCTCGCCGACCTGCAGCCTGGCACGGACGCTCTGTCCGGCTGGCTTGTGAGGGTATCCAACGAAAACGGTGAATTGCTTTATACTGTTGATGTGGCTGAGGCCGATGCAGCGCGGCAGGCAGGCCAGTAACCCAAACCCGACGGAATCCACCAGTGGCCGCCCAAGGATTGATTCACGGACCAATAGGCGACGATGGCCTGCATCTGTGCGTCGACATGCAGCGCCTGTTTGCGCCGGGTGGACCTTGGCCCGTGCGGTGGGCTGAAAAGGTGGTCCCGGCGATCGAAGAACTGGTCGCCAGACATGCCAGCCGTACCCTGTTCACGCGCTTCATTCCTGCCGCCCGCCCGGGCGAGGCGCCGGGAATGTGGGCAAACTACTATCGTCGGTGGGCGGAGGTAACCCTTTCCAACATCGATCCGCGCCTGATCGAGCTGATGCCTCAACTTGCA
This sequence comes from Mesorhizobium sp. P160219, assembly GCF_057786095.1. Taxonomy (NCBI): domain Bacteria; kingdom Pseudomonadati; phylum Pseudomonadota; class Alphaproteobacteria; order Hyphomicrobiales; family Phyllobacteriaceae; genus Mesorhizobium; species Mesorhizobium sp. P160219. Next base: position 5,542,977 of record NZ_JBYNWG010000001.1, on the reverse strand, counting down.
CGATTTGTACCGCCGGCGACGGTGGTCGACAAACACGTCTATTCGCCCTGGACCGAGGGGCGGCTCGACGCGCTGCTGAGTGGCTCCGGCGTGCGTGCGCTCGTGATCACCGGTGGCGAAACCGACGTTTGCGTTCTCGCGACCGTGCTTGGCGCCATCGATCGTGGCTTCCGCGTCATTCTCGTCACCGATGCCATCTGCAGCTCTGCCGACCAGACCCATGACGCACTGATGGAAGTCTACCATTCCCGCTTCAGTGAGCAGATTGAGGCGGCCAGCATGGCGGAGGTGTTGGAGTGTTGGCCACAACTCACTCGCTGACCTGGGGGGCTTAAAGTGAATGGGCCGACAATCGTCATTCTGGTCGGGTGGACTGTTTCAGTTGGCGGACGGCACTACAGTGAACCGGAAAACGTATATGAACGGCACGATTGCCTGATCTGGTCGCTCGCGTGAATCAGTGTCTGGAAGCGTACAAAGCCTTGCAGAGCTATCGACAGCGCGGCCAACCGTCATAGAATGAACAGGATACAGCGCCGAAGACTCGATGCCGGCATCTAGCAATCTTTGCGAGACATCCGGCGCCTCTGCCGTCGGCCTTCCGCAGGGAGGATGATGTGCTGAAAACAGAAGTCATTGACCTTGAAACCTATAGCGCAGTCTACGCGGTGATCTCTGGCTATCGCGCTGATGACATTATCTCGACGGCGTTTGCGGTCGATGAAATCCGCGCAAGGTTTCCTGAGTGTCGCTGCGACGACGAGGAATTGGTCGGGCTTATGGTCCATGCCATGTCCGGCAAGAAAATTGCCGTGAGCTTCGACCACCGGGTGGCTGCCTCGCCTTCCGAGTTGCGCAACGCAATTCCGCCTCTCTGGCAATGGCAAACGGCTATGACGTGTCGTGGTCGGCTGAAGCACGATAAATCCACAACCGCATCATGAAAATCCGGCGTTCAAACCAAGGCGCAACCGTCGGCCTGGAATTCACGGCACGATGGAACAAAATTGAAGATGCCGCGTTTGGGGTCTTGCGGCGCGATCCACCATTGGCCGCGGGGGCAACTTTATCCGTATAAATCCATAGGGCTGGGAGTGGCGCTGTGACCGTGCAGGCATCCAAGAAGCAATTGGACCGTCGAAGCATCCTGAATTCTCTGAAAGCCTTCCGGCGCGGCGATTTCTCCGTCCGCATCGACAATGTTTATGAAGGCCTCGATTCCGAGATAGCTGAGACTTTCAATGAGATCGCTGACCTCAACGACCAAGTGACGCGCGAGTTCGAGCGCTTGAGCCGGGTCGTCGGCAAGGAAGGGCGGATAGGCGAGCGCGGCCGGGTTCGCAATGCCACCGGCAGTTGGGAATCCAGTGTCCGTTCAGTCAATGATCTCATCGAAGACATGGTTCAGCCAACGGCTGAGGTTGCGCGCGTTATCGGCGCCGTCGCCAAGGGTGACCTGTCGCAGACCATGATGGTCGAAATTGACGGCCGACCGCTGCGCGGCGAATTCCTGCGCATCGGCAAGATCGTCAACACCATGGTCGGCCAGTTGGCCTCTTTCGCCTCCGAGGTGACGCGCGTGGCGCGCGAGGTCGGTACGGAAGGCAAGCTCGGCGGCCAGGCCCGGGTCAAGGGCGTCGCCGGCACGTGGAAAGATCTGACCGACAACGTCAACGCGATGGCCACGAACCTGACCGGGCAAGTGCGCAACATCGCGGAGGTTACGACCGCAGTCGCGTCGGGCGACCTGTCGAAGAAGATCACAGTCGATGTCAAGGGCGAAATCCTAGAACTGAAGAACACCATCAACACGATGGTGGACCAGCTTAATTCCTTCGCTTCGGAAGTGACGCGCGTGGCGCGCGAGGTCGGCACTGAAGGCAAGCTTGGCGGCCAGGCGCGCGTTGAGGGTGTTGGTGGTACGTGGAAGGATCTGACCGACAATGTGAATTCCATGGCCGAGAACCTGACTGGCCAGGTGCGCAACATCGCCGAAGTGACGACCGCGGTGGCTTTGGGCGACCTGTCGAAGAAGATTACGGTGGACGTGAAGGGCGAGATTCTCGAGCTGAAATCCACGATAAACACGATGGTGGACCAGCTGAATTCATTCGCAGGCGAGGTCACGCGCGTGGCACGCGAGGTTGGCACCGAAGGCAAGCTTGGCGGCCAGGCGCAGGTGCGCGGCGTCGCCGGCACCTGGAAGGACCTCACCGACAACGTCAACTCGATGGCCGAGAACCTGACCGGTCAGGTGCGCAATATCGCCGAGGTGACCACGGCGGTCGCGTCGGGCGATCTGTCCAAGAAGATCACGGTCGCCGTGCAAGGCGAAATCCTGGAACTCAAGGACACCATCAACACGATGGTCGACCAACTGAACTCCTTTGCCTCGGAAGTGACGCGCGTGGCACGCGAGGTCGGCACCGAAGGCAAGCTGGGCGGCCAGGCAGAGGTGAGGGGCGTCGGCGGCACATGGAAGGATTTGACCGACAACGTCAATCTCATGGCCGCCAACCTGACTGGCCAGGTTCGAAACATCGCAGAAGTCACCACCGCCGTGGCGCGCGGCGACCTGTCGAAGAAGATCACCGTCGACGTCAAAGGCGAGATCCTGGAGCTCAAGGACACCGTCAACACGATGGTCGACCAACTGAACTCCTTCGCCTCTGAGGTCACGCGTGTGGCCCGCGAAGTGGGATCGGAAGGCAAGCTTGGTGGCCAGGCGCATGTCGAAGGCGTCGGTGGCACCTGGAAGGATCTGACCGACAACGTCAACGCCATGGCCGGCAATTTGACGGTGCAGTTGCGTGACGTGTCGAAGGTGGCAACGGCCATTGCGACCGGCGACTTGACCCAGAAGATCACCGTCGACGCGCTGGGCGAGATCTTGCAGATCAAGGACGTCATCAACACGATGGTCGACCAGCTCAATTCCTTCGCTTCGGAAGTGACACGTGTGGCGCGCGAGGTCGGCTCCGATGGCAAGCTCGGCGGCCAGGCCCAGGTGCGCGGCATCGGCGGCACGTGGAAGGATCTCACAGAAAACGTCAACGCCATGGCGGCCAACCTGACCGGCCAGGTGCGCAACATCGCCGAGGTAACCACCGCCGTGGCGCTCGGGGACCTTTCGAAGAAGATCACCGTCGATGTCCGCGGCGAGATCCTGGAGCTGAAGGACACCATCAACACAATGGTGGACCAGCTTAATTCCTTCGCTTCGGAAGTCACGCGCGTGGCACGCGAGGTCGGCACGGAAGGCAAGTTGGGAGGCCAGGCGCAGGTGCGCGGCGTTGCCGGCACGTGGAAGGATCTCACAGACAATGTGAACTCGATGGCCGAGAATCTGACCGGCCAGGTGCGCAACATCGCCGAAGTCACGACCGCCGTGGCGCGCGGCGACCTGTCGAAGAAGATCACCGTCGATGTGAAGGGCGAAATCCTGGAGCTCAAGTCGACCATCAACACCATGGTGGACCAGTTGAACTCCTTCGCCGGCGAGGTCACCCGAGTCGCGCGTGAGGTTGGCACCGAGGGCAAGCTTGGTGGCCAGGCGCGCGTCGAAGGTGTTGCCGGTACCTGGAAGGACCTGACCGACAACGTCAACCTGATGGCGACGAACTTGACCAATCAGGTGCGCGGCATCGCCGATGTCGTGACGGCGGTCGCGCAAGGCAATCTCAGGCGCAAACTGACGGTCGACGCGAAGGGAGAGATCGCCCTGCTGGCCGACACCATCAACGGCATGATCGAGACGCTTGCCACCTTTGCCGACCAGGTGACCAACGTCGCCCGTGAGGTGGGCATCGAGGGCAAGCTCGGTGGTCAGGCGCGTGTGCCAGGTGCCGCCGGCCTCTGGCGCGACCTGACCGACAATGTCAATCAACTCGCTGCCAATCTGACCACCCAGGTGCGTGCCATCGCCGAGGTTTCGACGGCGGTGACCAAGGGCGATCTTACCCGTTCGATCAGCGTCGAAGCCTCCGGCGAGGTCGCCGCGCTGAAAGACAACATCAACGAAATGATCCGCAATCTGAAGGATCAGACGCTGAAGAATGCCGAGCAGGACTGGTTGAAGACCAATCTCGCCCGGTTTTCGCGCATGCTGCAAGGCGAGCGCGACCTTGCCACCGTCTCGCGGCTCATCATGTCCGAACTCGCTCCTCTGGTGAACGCCCAGTATGGGGTGTTCTACGTCACCAATCGCGACGAGGAGGAATCCTATCTTGAGCTGGCGGCTTCCTATGGCGCCGAGAGCAAGGCTGCCATCAAGCAGCGGCTTGATCTGCGAGAGGGCCTGGTTGGGCAAAGTGCCGCCGACAAGCGCGCCATCATGCTGGACAATGTGCCGCCAGAATTCCTTCGGGTCACATCTGGTCTTGGCAGCGCCTCGCCAGCCAATGTCATCATCCTGCCTGCCCTGTTCGAGGATGAAGTCAAAGCCGTCATCGAGCTCGCCTCGTTCGGCGAGTTTCGTGACACACACCAGTCGTTCCTCAACCAGCTCATGGAATCCGTCGGCATCGTTCTCAACACCATCGCTGCGACGATGCGCACGGAGGGCCTGCTCAAGCAGTCGCAACTGCTGACGTCGGAATTGCAAGCGCGTCAAACCGAGCTGACAAAAAAGCAGGAAGAGCTGCATGCGACAAACGAGGAGCTGCAGGAAAAGGCGCAGCTGCTCGAGAACGAAAAGAAGCAGGTCGAAAACAAGAATCTCGAAATCGAGATGGCGCGACGCGCGCTGGAGGAAAAAGCCGAGCAACTGGCGCTCACGTCGAAATACAAATCCGAATTCCTGGCCAATATGAGCCACGAACTGCGCACGCCGCTCAATTCGCTGCTCATTTTGTCAAACCTGCTGGCGACCAACCAGCACGGCAACCTCAACGAAAAACAGGTAGAGTTCGCCCGCACCATCAATTCGGCAGGAACCGATCTTCTCAGCCTCATCAACGATATCCTCGATCTGTCGAAGATCGAGTCGGGCACTGTTTCCATCGACATCAACGATATGCCGGTGACGCATCTTCGCCAGCATATGGAACGAACTTTTCGTCAGCTGGCAGCCGACAAGGGACTTGGCTTCACCATCAAGGTCGATCCGGCGCTTCCCGACACGGTCCGCACAGATGAGAAACGCTTGCAGCAGATTGTCCTCAACCTGCTTTCCAACGCATTCAAATTCACCTCGGAAGGCGAGGTCAGCCTGAACTTCCGGGTTGAGAAGGCCGGCCGCCGCAATGGCGCGACGCAGCCGGTGAAGGCTCTCGCGATCGCCGTCACCGACACCGGCATTGGCATTCCAGAAGACAAACAGAAGCTGATTTTCGAGGCCTTCCAGCAGGCCGACGGCACCACCAGCCGCAAGTATGGCGGCACCGGCCTTGGGCTCTCGATCAGCCGCGAGATCGCTCGCTTGCTTGGCGGCGAATTGCGGGTCGAAAGCACGCCGGGCAAGGGGTCGACATTTACCCTCATCATCCCGTTCGACGGCCCCCGCGTGACGACAGTACAGTCGACCTTGGCTCCGGCGGCGGAGGCGGTTGCTGCGACAGCTCTGCTCAGCAGTCCGCCCTCGGCAGAGCTGATCGACGACCGCGATTCAATCCTACCCACCGATCGGATCGTGTTGATCGTCGAAGACGATCCGACCTTTGGCGGGTTGCTGCTTGGCCTCGCCCGGTCGGCCGGGCTGAAAGGCGTTCTGTCGACTGCAGGTTCCGGCACGCTGGCATTGGCCCGCAAGCTCGTTCCCGACGCAATCACACTTGATCTCGGACTTTCGGATATCGATGGCTGGGTGCTTTTCGATCTGCTGCGGCATGACCAGAAGACGAGGGGAATTCCTATCCATGTCATCTCGGGTGCCGAAGACATCGACAGTCTCGCACGCAAGGGGGCGTCCAGCATTTCCACCAAGCCCGTTTCCTCGGACGAGCTGATGAAGGTGTTTCAGGATATCCACTCGAAGAAGCTCCGCGTTCAGCGCCGCGTTCTGGTCGTGGACCCTGACCCGGAGCGGCGTCTGGCTCTGGTCGAGGCAATCCGCGACGGCGTAACGTCGGTCACCGCGATCGGTCGTGTTGCGGCAAATGCAGAAGACGTTGGCCTCGCCTTCTATGATGCCGTCGTGCTCGGCTTTGGACGCTCCGCCAAGGACAACGCAAAGGCGCTGGACGAGATCACCGGCCAATTCGGCGAAGCCTTGCCGCAGCTGCTGTTCTTTACACCTCACCCGGACGCGCTTGAACAGGTACTGGCATTGAACCCGGCCTTGGCAGAAGCACCGCGGGCGGAGAACTTCGCTCAATTGGCGCTGCATATTTCGGCAACGCTGCCGGGAGAAGGTCGCCAAGAGGCCTGGGCAGGAACTGAACACAACGGCAAGTCCGATCTCGCCGGGGCGAAAGTTCTCATCGTCGACGACGACATTCGTAACATCTATTCGCTCACGAGTGTTCTGGAGACCTATGACATACAGGTTCTGCATGCCGAGCGGGGCCGTGATGGCATCGCGCTTCTTGAACAGACGCCCGATGTCGACGTGGCATTGATCGATATCATGATGCCGGAGATGGACGGCTACGAGACGATGCGGCGGATTCGCGGCACACCGGCGATTGCTCATATCCCGCTGATTTCCGTCACCGCAAAGGCGATGAAGGGGGATCGGCAAAAATGTCTGGATGCCGGGGCTTCCGACTACATCGCCAAACCCGTCGACCTGGATCTCCTGCTGGCGCTGCTTCGTGTCTGGATCGGGCGTGCCCGATCCCGTGTCGAGAGCCCGGAAAAAATTCTCCTGGCAGCGAACTGACGGCCGTTCGATGCAAAAGCTGGCAAGAAACAGGGTAAGGAAACTTGAGGTGGCAGCTCTTGCCGAAGGGCCGGCAAGAGCCCGCATCCTGGCGGTGGACGACGATGAGCGCAATCTGCTGGCGATCAGCGAAGTGCTCGCGACTATCGGAGAGGTCATCTGCGCCCAATCGGGCGAAGAGGCTCTGCGCTTTCTGCTGAAAGAGGAGTTCGCCGTCATTCTCCTGGATGTCCTCATGCCAGGGTTGGACGGGTATGAAACGGCCGCACTTATCCGCCAGCGCGAGCAATCCAAGCGCACCCCAATCATCTTCTTGACCGCCATCAACAAGGAGGATGCGCATATGCTGCGCGGCTATGATGCCGGCGCGGTCGACTATGTGTTCAAGCCATTCGATCCGATCATGCTGCGTTCGAAAGTCGCGGTTTTCGTCGAACTCCACGAGAAGACGCTCGAGATCCAGCGCAAGGCGGAGGTCGAGCAGGGACTATTGGCGCAGGCGTTGCAGGCGCACAAGGACAAGCTTCAGGCCGAACGCGCGCTGCGCAGCGCCGAGCAACGGCAGGACGCCATCCTGAATTCGTTGCCGGTCTGCTTTCATGCTCGGGCAGCCGAGCCGCCCTTTGCGGCGCGCTTTGTTACGGAGGGCGTCGAGCGCTTGACCGGCTTTGCGCCTGAATACCTGACATCGGATCCAGAGTTCGGTCTCAGCCGCGTTCATCCGGACGACCTGCCGCGATTGAGGGAAGCGCTGCTGGCGGCAAAAACCACCGGCTCCTATACGTGCGAGTTCCGCTGGCAATGCGCCAATGGCGAGTATCGCATTTTTCTCGACCAGGGGGTGATGTCGGACGGCTCAGATGGCCGTGAACCGGAAATCATCGGCACATTGCTTGACATCACCGAGCGGCGCGGTCTTGAGGATCAGCTGCTTCAATCCCAGCGCATCGACGCTATCGGCAAGCTAACCGGCGGCCTGGCGCATGATTTCAACAACCTGCTCGCCGCAATTCTCAGTGGGTTAGGGCTGCTTGAACGCCGGGCCACGTTGGATGATCAGGCGCAACAGGTACTCGACCTGACGCGGCGTTCTGCAAAACAAGGCGCTGACCTTGTGGCGCGAATGCTGGCATTCTCGCGGCGCCAGACCCTGAAGCCGGAAGCGGTGCGCCTTGCTGCGCTGGGCGACACGATGAATGGATTGGTGGCGCCCGTACTGGGGGGGTTGATCCGTTTCGACTGGCAGATCGATGACACGATCTGGCCGGTGCATGTCGATGCAGGCCAACTTGAATTGGCCCTGATGAATCTGGTTTTCAACGCGCGTGACGCCATGCCCTCTGGCGGGACAATAACCGTGCATGCGCAGAATTGATCGATCGTGACGCAAACAGAGGATATTCCGCCGGGCGACTATGTCCTGATCGCCGTCAAGGACACCGGATCCGGCATACCACCCGATCTTGTCGCCAAGGTCGTCGAACCGTTCTTCACCACCAAGCCGGTCGGTAAGGGAACGGGCCTCGGTCTCAGCACGGTCTACGGCTTCATGAAGCAGTCAGGTGGGACACTTCGCATAGAAAGCGTCGTCAACCGCGGAACTACCATGCAACTCTGGCTGCCACGTTCGACCGAACAGCCGGTGGATCCTGCGGTGGAACCCGACATTGAACGAGCGTTCGCCGATGCCGGAATGGAGCACCCATCAATCCTCCTGATCGACGACAGCCATGTTTTGCGGCAATTGACCGCCGAGTCCCTTCGCCAGCGCGGTTTCGAGGTGACCTGCGCGGGAGGAGGGGCGGAGGCGCTGGCCATGATGGAGCGCACTCCCGACAAGTTCGACGTCATTATCACCGACTTCGCCATGCCACTCGTATCCGGCGTCGACGTAATCCGCTTCGCGCGCAATTTGCGCTCGGACTGGCCAGCGGTCATGATCACGGGCTATGCCGATGCCCGGGAGATTGCCGATCGGCCAGCCGACGTGCCCTTGCTCGGCAAGCCCTTCCGCGACGAGGATCTGTTCGAAGCGATTTTCTTCGCGATAGAGAATGCGGCCCCCCAAAGGATCAAAACCGGCTAGCGCTTAGGGATTGTCGACGGTCTGGCGACGTCGGCAGGCCGGGCAGATCGAGACCGCACTTTCGGGGCACGGCGACAAGGGCCGCATTCCTGATCGGCAATCTGGGTCGTTCGCGGCGCTACCAGCGCTCCTCGGTGTCGCGGTCCGGTAGGTCTATTCCGCAGCACACCCAACCAAGGCGCTGCGCTGAACCGTAGTTGTACCGAGGCTCCCGGTGAGCCGGATCATCGAAAGTACCGACGTGCAGCGCGATCTCGGTTGGCGATGCGTCGTAGCAAAGGCTGAGCGGCGACCCGCATTCTGGGCAGAAGCCTCTTTGCGCAATCGGCGAAGACCTTCGATATGTTGGCTTTCCGGAATTCCAGGTCAGGCTTTGGCAGGGCATCCAGGCAAGAACTGCAAACGCGCTGCCGGTCGCTCGTCTGCACATATCGCAGTGGCAGTAGTGAATCCTCGGTTCGATCCCGACGCTGAATCGGATCCTGCCACAGAGACATCCGCCATGGATGGCCAAGGAACCGGGCAGGCGCTTGCCAACCTCACGCATCAAGATCGATCAAGGCGGCGCCGAACGCTCCGATCGCAGTCAAAGAGGCACTGCCGAGGTTTTGGTCGGTTGCGAAGGCTGTCAGCGCGGCGAAGGCTTCTTCGCCGAGGTCGAGCACCACGACGAAAATTCTTTGCCCGCTGACCTGATTAGCGAGCTTGGGTTTCATGGCGTTCCGAATCTGTTGCGGAGCAGTTAATGGGCATGGTGCTCGGCATTCCGCTTGCGGGTTGCCGCTGCCTTCTTTGCCGATTCCGATCGGCTTGCGGCTGACCGTGAAGCCGATGCCTTGCCGCCGCTTTTCCCACCCTTGTGGGCCGCGGGGTGTCCGGTGTGTTTACCACGACCCGAGCCGCCTTCTTTCTTGCCGCCGCCATCGTCCTTGTTGACGGTCGCCCATGCCCGGCGCTCGGATTCCTTCTCGGAAACACCGCGCTTTTCATAGCCTTCGGCAATGTGGTCGGCTTTGCGTTCCTGTTTGTCGCTGTATTTCGATTTGTCGCCTCGTGGCATGGTCGTTCTCCCGGCTCAATGATGTTTGAACGGGATGCCGGCGGGAGAGTTCCAAGTGGAAATTCAGAAAACTGAAACGCGGGCGAGGATTTCGACCAACACGGGCCGTGGCGGGTGCCGTGAAGCGGCGGCGCACGGCACCGATCACGCTTTTCTTGAAGCGATCGAGCGCGGCAAGCGTCTCCCTGGAGACGACGTCGTCGCGTGCCAGCGCGCCGTCTACTCGGTAGCCAACGCAATGAAATACGTTCCGCGACCTCAGTAGCCACCGACCACCGGCAGGATCTCTCCCGTGATGTAACTCGAGCAATGCGACGAGGCGAGGAACACGTAAGCCGGGGCAAGTTCTTCCGGTTGCGCTGGCCGTTTCATCGGCGTATCCGCGCCGAATTTCGAGACGTCGTCGGCTTCCTTGTCCGAAGGGTTGAGCGGCGTCCACACCGGACCTGGCGCGACCGCGTTTACCCGGATGCCCTTGCCGACCAGATTGCCCGAAAGCGCTCGCGTGAAGGCATGAATGCCGCCCTTGGTCATCGAATAGTCAACCAGTTGCTTGGAACCGTCGATGCCGGTCACCGAACCGGTATTGATGATCGCGGAGCCCGGCTCCATGTGCGGCACGCTCTCCTGCGCCATATGAAAATAGCCGTAAAGATTGGTCTTCAGCGTCGTGTCGAAATGTTCCTCGGTCAGGTCGTTGAAGTCACTGGAATGGATTTGGAAAGCGGCGTTGTTGACCAGCACGTCGATCCTGCCGAATTTTTCGACCGTCAGCGCCACGGCGTTGCGGCAATGCTCGCGTTCACTGACATCGGCTTTTATCAGTATGCAACGCCGGCCTTCCTTTTCGACGGCGTTTTTGGTCGCTTCGGCGTCCCTGTCTTCACTCAAGTATACGATCGCAATGTCGGCGCCCTCGCGGGCGAACAAGACTGCCACCGAACGGCCGATGCCGGAATCACCACCCGTGATAAGCGCTACCTTGTCGTCGAGTTTTTTCGATCCGAGGTAGTAAGGCGCATCGTAGAGCGGAGCGGGCTCGATCGCCCATTCATGCCCCGGTTTGGGTTGATGCTGCTCGGGAAAAGGCGGCTCGGGATATTTGCGGGCGCCGGCTTGCATCGCTTGTTGCATTTTGCCATTGCTCTTCGTCTCGTCTTTGGCGTCGATACCACGCTGGATATGGCGTTGCTTGGCGGCTTCAGCTGAAGTCTGCGACTTAGTCTGCATGGCTTTCTCCTGTGCTCGGAGAACGAACAACGCATGCCGGGCAAAAAAGTTTGCGCAAATATCTCGATCCCGAAAGGGCTCGCCATTGCGAACAGCCTGCGAGGAGCGTGGAGCATTGGTCGTCAATGAGACCGGAATTGCCATGCCGGTGGCGTTCAGACAAACACCACATTCGTTACCCGCTCAAAGCACGCTCTTTTCAGAACCATAGGGTTTGGCAATGCGGACCATGCCTTTCGTCCGAAGGCGCTGGTATAAATAGAAAATCGTCATCAAGCCGATTGCTGTTCCGGCACCAAGACACAGCGCGAGCAATAGTTCTGCACCGACACGAAACGCAAGCAGAGTAACGCCGGCCGCAGCGACGATGGCATTTATGAATGCGATCATAGTCGCTGCAGTGGTCAGGTACGCCAGGAGAGGCCCAGTACGAAGAGAAGGTTCGGCGTCATTTTCGGGCCAGCGACCGAATTCCTTGGAAAACTGGAAGGCAGCCTCGTCGCCCAAAGTTCGATAGTAGGCTCTGATCCGGGCAATGCCGATATGGGCCTGCATGTTCTCAGCGGCGATGTCGACCAACCTCAAGACGGTAAAGGCACCCAGTAAAAAGACCGATGGCAGCACAACCGCGACAAACGGCAGGAAGAACTCGGAGGACTGCGTAACAAAGCCCGTTGCCACCAGAGCGCTCGACAGAGACATAATGTAGATGGTCGTTCGCGACGCCATTTCACTTATGGACGTGCTGATCGCTGTCTGCTGCACGAAATGCTCTGTCGTCAGGGCCGCGAGAAACGAAGCATCGGGTGTCGGCGTGTCAGCCATGGAGTATGCTCCTGTCGGGTCGACCTGAGTTTTTCCTTCGATATAGCGCTTGCGAGGCTGGCCGCCACTGGATGCTCCCGACGTCTGACCCATGCCGGTTTTATTGTGCCATATCCAGCGAGCCCGCATCACCGATCAGAAAGGGCCGATCATGTGGTCAGCAGACGCTGGCCATATCGCAGGCGAAATGTCTGCCGCGGTCAATCTGTATGGCCTCCTGTTGGGGATCCGGGTCGAAGCGCATTCGCAGCGCGGTTGCAGTTGGGAGCGGTTCCGCGGCGGCGCTGATGCGAGTGCGCGCATTCGTGGCAGCGGCCTCGAAACGAATTCGGTCCCTAGGCCGGCAACGCAAATTCACCGGCAAGTTCAATGGTGCGGGCTTGCGGGCCGACTTTTCGGTGGCGAAGCCCATGACCACGGTCCACCAGACTCATAAATCAGCAGCCCGGATCCTGCCTACTGCGGTATCTCCAGGCCCTGCCGCAATCCTGTCGCGACGACTGAGACCCTGAATTTTCCGGCGAGTGCCCGGTCGAATATGGCGCCGACGATGATGTCGGCGTCGGCGTCGACCTCCTCGCGGATGCGGGTGGCGGCCTCATCGACTTCGAACAGCGTCATGTCCATGCCGCCCGAGATCGAGACCAGGACGCCCTTGGCGCCGATCATCGAGGCTTCGTCGAGAAGCGGGTTTGCTATCGCCGCTTCGGCGGCCTTCCTGGCGCGGTCCTCGCCCGTGGCTTCCCCGGTACCCATCATTGCGCGGCCCATGTCGCGCATCACCGACTTCACGTCGGCGAAGTCGAGATTGATCAGCCCCTCCTTGACGATGAGATCGGTTATGCAGCCGACGCCGGAATAAAGGACGCGATCAGCCATGGCGAAGGCGTCCGCGAAAGTCGTCTTTGCGTCGGCGATCCTGAAGAGGTTCTGGTTCGGAATAACGATCACGGTATCGGCGCATTCGCGAAGCTGCTCGATGCCCTCTTCGGCGGCTTGCATGCGGCGCTTCCCTTCGAAGGTGAACGGCTTGGTGACGACCGCCACCGTCAGGATGCCGGCTGCCCGTGCAGCGTTCGCTATGACGGGCGCGGCACCGGTTCCAGTTCCGCCTCCCATGCCGGCGGTCACGAAGCACATATGGGTTCCCGCTAGGTGGTCCCTGATCTCGTCGATCGATTCCTCGGCTGCCGCGCGGCCGACCGCCGGCAGCGACCCGGCGCCCAGGCCTTCCGTGACATGGGCACCCAGCTGGATCAGCCGCGATGCTTTCGACATGGTCAGTGCCTGGGCATCGGTGTTGGCGACGATGAACTCCGCACCCTGCAGATTTTCGGCAATCATGTTGTTGACCGCGTTGCCGCCGCCACCGCCGACACCAATAACGGTTATCTTCGGCCGCATTTCCGAGATGACGGGCCTTGCCGCGGTGCTCATCGTCTTGTCTCCTTGGAATTGATCGACAAAAAAGTTCCCGGAACGCGCCGCTTGAACACGCCAGGTGCAAGAATCACGTTCTATCGCCTTGGCACAGGGAATCAGAGGGTGAACTTTGCGGCAAGACAAGATGTGGGACTTGTACCATATGCGCCTGAATGAGCCGACCTTTTGAACGGGTCTCCAGTTCAATCTTCCGGAATTGGCTCGGATTCTGGCCAGCGAAAATCCACAATCTCCGGGATCCAACCCCTCCAAGCTTCACGCGCCCGCCTCACGCGCGAGGACCTTGAGAATGTGGCGGCCGATCGACGCCTGAGGCTTAGCGGATCGGCATCTTGCCGCGAAACAACGGCTGATGGGCCCGCATCAGAGCGGCAATCCGGTCGGCAATCTTTCGTACCGGCGGGGAGTGGCGTTCCTCATGGTGGGTGACGATCCACTGGTCGGTTTCGAGTTCTGGGATAGGATGAGCGACGCGAACCAGCCGCGGATCGCTGTCACCGACGAAGCACGGAAAGATCGAAAGGCCGGCGCCTGCGGCCACCAATTCGCGCACTGAATGGTTGTTGTTGCCGCGCACGGCGATGCGATCGCCGTGATGGGCTTGCAGCCAGCGCGCCGAGGCAATGTTTGCTCCTTCGCCGGTGACGCCGACGAACAAGCCGGCGGCGATGCCGTTGATCAGGTGGCGTCCGGAATAGATGGCATACGCGACCTTGCCGCTCTGACGGCCGGCCAGCCACTGTTCGGTCGGGCGCTCGCTGCGGATGCCGATATCGGCTGCGCGGCGACCGATGTCGACCCGGTCGGTGGTGGTGACGAGTTCCACCCTGATGCCGTCATCGACCGTCCAGATTTCGCCGATATGGGCCGAAACGAAGGCGGAGGTCCATGGCCCGGCCGAGACGCGGACAATGCGGTCGGGCAGGTTTCCCTCGCGCCAGCGGGTCAGCGACTGCATTGCTGCTTCGACGTCTTCGGCGCGCCGCAGCAGTTCTTCACCGACCGGGGTTAGTCGGTAGCCGGTCTGCTGCCGTACGAACAGCGCTTCGCCGATCTGCTTTTCGAGCGCGGTGACGCGTCGTCCGAGTGTGGCTGCGCTGAGGCGCGTGGTTGCCGTCGCCGCGCTCAGGCCACCCAGCCGCGCAACGTCGAGAAACAACCTCAGATCGTCCCAGCCAATATCCATTTTGCAGAAATGAAAAACTCCTTGCGACCGTGGCTGTAGCGCGAAGCGGACATCACGCGCAAGTATGCAGCCGTTGGAGGTGCTGGAAATTCCTGCCCTGGTGGGACAATGACAGGCACCTCGGTTGGCCAGGAAGTCAGCGCAATCCGTTCGATCGTGCATACGCTTTGCGCGATTGCTTTGCGTTTTCGACCAATCCAAGAGCGTGGGTATCCCGCTCGCCAAGGAGACGATCATGTTGCATGAACTTCGACACCGTTTCGCCCGCTGGCTTGCCTATCGCCAGACGCTTGCGAGCTTGAGGCGGCTTCCAGACAGCATATTGGCGGATGCGGGCCTTTCTCGCGAAGAGCTCCGCGAGCGTGCCCGCGACGCCAGCCTGCGTCGCTGAGATTGGAGGCGGGCATGCAGAGAATGGAGCCGGCGGCGAGAAGCAATCAGGCGTCGTCTCCTCACTGCTGAGCTGCGGCTGAATGCGCCAATACGGTTGCCACGCTTGATGCCGCCGCAGTTTCGCTCCACATCGTGAGGGATGAAGACCGAGAAATCCGAGCGGCGTCGGACTTTGCTGTGGGCCTTGCCCGCATCGCTGGTCCTGCATGCGCTCATCACCGCGTTCCTGGTCTATGGCCTGCCCGTGCCTGCCCAGCAGCCGCAGGAGGAGCAAGCGGTGAACGTCGCGCTCGTGCCGCCGCCCGAACAGCCAAAACCGAAACCCGCTCCCGCGCCGCCGCCACCGCCACCCGGAAATCCTTCGGAGCAGAAGGTTGAAAAGCAGGCACCGGAAAAGCTGCCGCCAATCGAGGTCCTGAGGCCTGTTTTTCAGTTCGGCGACAAAGACACTGGCCCCAAAAAGTCCTTGGATGGAGGCAGCGCTCAAGACAATGCGCCATCGCCGCCCAAGGATAACGAGCCACAGTCGGCTGTCGCGCCAAAGAATGCGGAGAGTAAACCCGCCTCAGCGCCAGACGCCGGAGAGCCGGCAGAGTCAGCCAAGATTAATGAGAAGCCGGAAGCGGACAAACAGGAGGCTGCGACCCCACCCGCTGACAAAGAGGCATCCGCGGCCGCAATGCCTTTGGCTGCCCATGGGGACGACGGTGAGATCGAGCTTCCCGCGTCGGCTCAGGCGCCTCGGACCAGACCCGAAAACGTGCCGAAACGCCGCCCCGCAAAGGCTACGAAGTCAGGACGCGGAATCACCGAAGAGCCAAACTCCATCGACGTGGCCTCGGCTACACCGCGGCCATATTCGGGCCTTCCGGGCGTTCGCAAACTCTTTTCGCAAGGCGCTACCGGTGATGTGTTCGCAACGAACTCGATGGCCGACGTGCCTCGCGATCAACGGGCCGCCAGACTTTGCGCCAGCGTTCTTGAGCAAGAGTTGAACGACGCCTCTTATTCTCCCCAACTGATCCCAAGCATTCCGCTCAAGGCCGGCAATGTTCTTGACGCCCCAGACACCGCTTTCCGCACGGCAACGACATGGTACCATCTGAGCTTTCGGTGCGGTATCGACATCAATGCGACGCGGGTCACGTCGTTCGCCTTCCGTGTCGGAGCCGCCGCCTCGCCAGACGAAAGCGCCTTTCTTGATCGGGACGTTCGTCGGCGGCGCGGTCCCGGCTGAGACGGCTCCCCAGTAGTCTGCCGGGGGGCACATCGAATTTCACCGCACATATGGATCGTCTTGAATGCCTGCGTCAATCCGCCGGACGACTGGCTTTGCGCCACTCCTCATATTCGCCGCGGGCATCGTCATGCAGCGGATAGTAGCGCTGCAGCGGTGCGCCCTGCATCAGCTTCTCTCGCGAGAACTCTTCCCAATCGTGATGCTTCTGGGATTCCTCGATCACCTTTGCGGCCATTGCGACGGGAAGCACAACCGCCCCGTCGTCGTCCGCCACTATGATGTCGCCCGGGATCACCGTGACACCGCCGCAGGCGATCGGAACGTTGACGGCGTTCGGATAGATGCTGGTTTGCACATGGTAGTTGGGCGTCCAGCCGCGCAGCCATAGGGGCAGATCGAGCTTCTCGACATTGGGCCGGTCGCGCATGCAGCCGTCGATGACGATGCCCGCGCCGCCTCTGCCCTTGAAATAGGTCGACATCATATCGCCGAAGACGCCCGAGCTCATGTCACCGCGCGCGTCGACGACGACCACATCGCCTTCCTGCGCGTGATAGAGCACGTGCCGGTGCAGTTGCGTTTCCGGGTCGGCGTATTCTCCCTCGCTGAAGAGGTCCGGCCGCTGCGGCAGGAACTGCAGCGTCAGCGCCGGCCCGACGATCGACTTCCCATGGTTCTGCGCCACCGGACCGACCATGTGAGGATTGCGGAAACCCATATGGCCAAGCGTGCCGGCGACCGTCGCGGCGCCGATTTCCCTCAGGGCGTCAATGAGGTCTTTGGGCGGTCGCGTGATGTCAGGGATATGCGTCATCGTGGACTCCGGTTGAGATGGAACTACCAGTTCGTAACAGACCCGTCCCGGCGCCTGAGGTGAGGCGCTTCCCAGAAACGAAAAGCCTCCGCCTGGACCGCCGCTTCGTTGACCTCGACGCCGAGGCCCGGCAGGTCGCTGACCGGATAGTCGGGACCGTCGAGCCGTGGCTGCACGGGGAAGAAGTCGGAATTGTCGAAGCCCAGCTTCGTCTCGGGTTCCCTGGTCTCGAGCCACGCGAAGTTGGGTACCGCGGCGGCGAGATGTAGGGTCGCGGCCGTGCACACCGGACCAAGCGGATTGTGCGGCATCAGGTCGACATAGTGCGCCTCGCTCCAGCCGGCGACTTTCATCGCCTCGGTGAGCCCGCCGACATTGCAGACATCGAGACGGTTGAACTGATGGATGCCGCGCTCGATGTAGGGCAGGAACTGCCACTTGCTGGCAAATTCCTCGCCGATGGCAAAGGGAATGTCGGTCATCCTGCGCAGGGATTCGTAGGCTTCAGGTGTCTCGTCGCGGATCGGCTCCTCGAGAAAATCAAGCACGCCGCGGCCGAGCTTGTTGCAGAAGCTCGCCGCCTCTGCCACCGACAGCCGATGATGATAGTCGATGCCGAGAACGACGTCGTCGCCAAGCGCCTCGCGCGCCTTGTTCAGCATGCTCGCGGTAGCGCCGATCGACTCGCGGGGTTCGAAGATGTCCCTGCTGCTTTGCCCTGCGGGGAAGAAGCGGATCGCCTGCCACCCCCGTGCGCGCAGCTCCCGGGCTCGTTCGATGGCGAGGTCGCCCTCGGCCTCGTCTCCGGTCGAGGCGAAGGTGGGGATGCGGTCGCGCTGCTTGCCGCCCAGCAGTTCGTAGACCGGCACCCCCAGCGCCTTGCCCTTGATGTCGTGAAGGGCGATGTCGATGGCGGAGATAGCCGCCTGCAGAACGCGCCCGCCTTCGAAGTACTGGCTGCGATAGGCCTCCTGCCAGATTCGCCCGATCTGCATCGGGTCACGGCCGATGAGAAACTCGCGAAAATGCTCGACCGCGCCGGCAACGGCCTTTTCGCGCCCGCTCAAGCCGCTCTCGCCCCAGCCGAAGACGCCCTGGTCGGTCTCGATCTTGACGAGCATCTGATTACGCGTTCCAACCCATACAGGATAGGGTTTGATCGCGGTGATCTTAAGCTTTTCAGTCATCCCCAACGTTCCCAATGAACCCCCGTCTTGTCTCAGCCGGCCTTGAGGGCCAGTTCAGTTTCGCCATCGAACAGATGCAGCCGCTCCTGGTCGAACTCGAGCCAGATCTGCTCGTCAGGTGCGACGGCGATGTTGGGGGACACGCTGATGTTGACGATGGCGCCTGACAGCAACGCCTGCACGAAGGTGACGTCTCCGGTCGGCTCCACTGTATAGGCCCTGGCCGGGACGCTGCCTGGCACCGCGCTCTTGTGGAGCCTGATGGTCGAGTGACGTGCGCCGAGCACGACTTTCCTCGACGTTGCCCCCGCAACCTTCCGGGCGTTGAGCGGCGAGAGCTCAAGGCTCCAGCCCTCCGCGCCGGTCAACGCAGTGTTGCCGTTTGCTGTCGATGCCTCCAGTGGAACAAGGCTCATCGCCGGGCTGCCGATGAAGCTGGCGACGAACATGTTCACCGGATGGGCAAAGACCTGCGCCGGAGAATCGTATTGCAACAGGTAGCCGCCGTTCATCACCGCCATCTTGTCGGCCATGGTCACGGCTTCGAGCTGGTCGTGCGTGACATAGATGATGGTCGCCTTGAGATCCTGGTGGAAGCGCTTGATCTCCGAGCGCATCTGGACGCGCAGTTTGGCGTCGAGGTTGGAGAGCGGCTCGTCCATAAGGAAAACGGCAGGGTCGCGGACGAGGGCGCGCCCCAAGGCGACACGTTGCTGCTGCCCGCCTGAAAGTTCGCGCGGCTTGCGCTCGAGCAGGTGCGTCATGTCGAGCACGCGCGCCGCTTCCTTGACCTTCCTGTCGATCTCGTCCCTGGGCAGCTTGCGCATCTGCAGCGGGAACGCCAGGTTCTTGTAGACCGATTTCTGCGGGTAGAGCGCGTAGTTCTGGAACACCATCGCGATGTCCCGGTCCTTGGGGTCGAGGTCGTTGACCACGCGGTCGCCGATGACGATGTCGCCCGATGTGACCGGGATCAATCCCGCGACAAGATTGAGCGTGGTTGTCTTGCCGCAGCCCGAAGGGCCGACGAGCGCAACGAACTCGCCGTCATTGACCGTCAGCGAAACGTCGTTGACAGCTTTGAAGCCGCCATAGGTCTTGACGAGATCTCTCAGGTCCACGTGGGCCATCGGCAACTCCCTACGGCATGATGCCGAAAAGTGTGAAGCGGTTTTCGGACGACATCATGCTCTATCTCTTTGATTTAGAGGCGGATTCAGATTTGAGGTCGAACAGACCTGAAATCATCCGGCTCTAGTGTTTGACCGCGCCTTCTGTAAGGGCGCGTACGAAGTATCGTTGCAGGAGGAGGAACAGCACCACGACGGGCACGCTCATCATGAAGCTGGCCGCCATCAGGCCCGGAAAGTCCGTCGTATTCTCCGAGAAGAAACGCTGTATGCCGACCGGCAGGGTCAACTGCTCGTTCTTGGAAAGGAAGGTGTAGGCATAGATGTACTCGTTCCAGGCGCCAATGAAGGAATAGATAGCTGTGGCGATGATTCCGGGCGTCGAGAGAGGCATCACGATCAGGATGAAGGCCTGGAACCGGGTCGCCCCATCGATCCGCGCCGCCTGCTCGAGCTGCACCGGAATGTTGTCGTAAAAGCCCTTGAGCAGCCAGATCGCCAGCGGCAGGCCGAAGGTGAGATAGGTGAGAATGAGCGAGCCATGCGTGTTCACCAGCCCGATCGCGCGCATCAGGATGAAGAGCGGCACGAGAAAGATCACCGCCGGGAACATGTTGCGCAAAAGCACGGTGAAGAACAGGAAGTTTCGACCGGGGAAACGAAAGCGCGAAAAGGCGTAGGCCGCAGGAACGGCCACGATCACCGAAAGGATTGTGGTGACGGTCGACACGTAGAGGCTGTTCCAGAAAAAACGCAGGAAGTCCTGGCCGACGCTGTTTTGCGGATCGAGCAGCTTTTGGTAGCTGGCCAGGGTAGGCTCTTCCGGCCACCATTGCGGTGGGAACTGCATCGCCGCGAAGCCGGACTTGATCGAGGTGATCAGCATCCAGATCATCGGCAACGCGGTGTAAAGCAGCATGAACACGAGGAAGATGCGCCCGGCCCAACGCCATCCGTCGATGCGCATGCGGCGCCGGGCCGGACGTCGAGGGACTGTCTCGACGATCGTGCTCATGCGCTCCCCTCGTTGCGCTCGTTGCCGGCCAGCGCACGGACGTAGAAGTAGCCCAGCACCATCAGCATGAGGAACAGGAGTACCGAATAGGCCGATGCGACGCCCCATCGCTGCCGGCCGAAGGCGAGCTCATAAATGTGGGTGATCCAGATGTGCGAAGCGTTCGACGGCCCGCCACCGGTCATGATCCACGGGATGATGAAGGAATTGAAATTGGCCACTGCGAGCAGCAGGATCGTCACCGTCGAGACGTTGCGCAGATGCGGGAAGGTGACGTGCCAGAAACGCTGCCATGCATTGGCCCCGTCGACTTCCGCGGCGCGCAACAACTGGTCGGGGACCGTCTGCAAACCGGCCATCATCATGATCATGGCAAACGGAAACTCGCGCCAGATATTGACGACAATCAAGGAGGGCAGCACCGTGCTGACGTTGTCGATGAAGTTCGGCGGCCGGTCAGCCAATCCGAGGCCGACCAGCACCGCGCCGATGATGCCGAAGTCCGAATGGTAGATCCACTTCCAGATATAGGAGGCGGCAACCGCGCTGATGACCCAGGGAATGATCAGGATAGCGCGCAGGACACCCCGGCCGATAAACTCGCGGTGGAGGGCCAGCGCGGCGGCAAATCCCAAGGCAAAGGCAACGAAGGTAGATGCGATCGTCCAGATCAGGGTGTTCAAGGTGACTTTCCAGAACACCTGACTGGTGAGGATGGCCGTGTAGTTGTCCAATCCGATGAAGGTCTTGTCGCGGAGCTGCAGGCCAGGCGGCGTCTTAAAGAACGACAGCTCGACCGTGTAGTAGATCGGATAGGCGATGACGATGAGCATCACGGCGATCGCTGGAAGCACGTATGCGTAGTCGGCGCGATGCTCCCAGATATTCCGCAGCATGCCGGAGCTACCGGGTTGCAATCTTCGGCGAGCCTCGGCCTTGCCGGTCACGATCGTCACGATGGCGTGCCCTTGTTGTTAGGAGCAAACCGGCTGCACGCACTGTCGGCACAGCCGGTCGGATCGCAGGTCAGGCCCGGACTAGAGTCCGTCCATCAGGTTCTTCACCTTCTCGGCCGCGTCGTCCGCTGCCTGGTCGACGGTCATCGCTCCGGTCAGGGCGTTCTGCAGCATGTCCGGGACGATGATATTCATGATCTCGGGGGATTGCGGCAGCGCCGGGAACGGAATGCCGTATGGCAACATCGAGGTCGTGACATCGAGGAACTTGATGTTGTCCAGACGTTCCTTCATCCATTTGGTCTTGAAGCCGTTGAGGTTGCCCGGGTTCGAGCCGGCATACGCCATCTTCAACGACCATTCAGGGCTCGTCCACATACAGATGATGGCCTTTGCAGCCGGCTCGTCCACCTTGCCGCCCTCGACATATTCGGGCTTCAGGATGTGAATGTTCGAGCCGCCAAACACGACGGCACGCTTGCCGTCGGGGCCGGTCGGAATCAGGCCATAGCGCATGTTGTCGATGACGGTCTGCGCCTTGTCCTTGTCGGCGCCCGTTGCCTTCTTCTGCAGGTCGAGCATGACGTTATAGTCGGACGGGTGCGAGACCATCATGCCGAGTTGGCCGGCGACGAACAGGGGCTGGTTATCGGCCTGCTGGTTGGTGAGGGCCGAGACCGGAACCGACTTGTCGCGAACATACATGTCGTAGGAGGCTTGCAACGCCGCCTTGCTCTGCGGGCTATTGAGCTCGACCTCCTTATAGGTCGGGTTCGCGGAGGCTTCGTCGAAGACACCGCCGCCATAGGCCCATAGTTGCGGCATGAAGCGGTACGGCGTGTTGCCGGCGTTCTTGCGCGCCACGAGGCCGTAGCCGGCTATGCCGAGCTTGTCATGGATCTGCTTGGAATATTTGACGACGTCGTCCCAGGTCGCCGGAGCCTTGTCCGGATCGAGGCCCGCACGCTTGAAGATGTCGGCGTTCCAGATGAACGCCATCGTCTCATTGTTGGTGGGAATGCCGTAGGTCACGCCATCCCAGGTTACCGCCTTCATGGCGCCGGGCCAGAAATCCTCTGTGGGATAGCCCACATCTTCCGGCTTGAGCGGCTGCAGATAACCCTTCGAGGCGAACTCGGTTCCGCCCAGGATTTGCAGGCGGACCGCCATCGGCGCGGCATTGCCCAGCAGCGCCGTGCGGAACTTGTCGAGAAGGTCGTTGTAGGTGAGGGCCTGATCCTCGAGCTGGATGTTCGGATAGGTCTTGCGGAAGGTCTCGAAGAAATCCTTGTAGTACTGACGCAGCAGGTCGGGGTCGCCCTCGAACACGCCCTGATACCAGAACGTCAGTCGCCCTTTGTAGTCGAGCGGGGTGACCTTGCCGCAATCGGCGGCCGTGTCGAAATCCTGTGTGCCGGCGATGGAGCGCACATACTCCGGCGACCACTTGCTCAAATCGACCGGCGGCGCACCCAGCGCCGATCCCGACATGAGCGACGCCATCAAAGCAGTGGCGACAGTGCCGCGCAGGACGGCACCGCCGAGTGTAATCCTCGTCATAGTATCCTCCCAGATTCTCCCATGCCGCTGTGCGCCAAGGGGCTCGTCCGACCGTGCGGGATGCGTCCTTCTGCTCAATGTATCCCTTCGATCATCTGGTACGTTTTCAGATCGTGGATTGCCTGTCAACGCACCCGATCGTACATTGTTTGCAAAACGCGTGTATGATATCGAGCATGCGATGTACTAATCGGGGGAGCCGGCTTTGGCCGAAACAAGTGATTTCAAAGCAGAGCCACCCGTGGGGATTGATCCCATCGGGGCGTCCAGCGAGGGCGCCTCGCTTTATGAGCTGATCCGGGAAGACATCATCGAGGGACGGCTCGCCGCCAACGAACGGCTTGTGGTCACCGATCTCGCCCGGCGTCACGGCACCTCGACCAACCCCGTACGCGAGGCGCTGCAGCTGTTGCGAGGGGAGGGCTTCGTCACCTTTGTCGCCAACCGTGGCGCGCGCGTCCGGCCCATAGACCAGGATTTTGTCCGGGATATCTACGAGATCGGAGTCCTGATCGAGCCGGCCCTGACGCGATGGTTCGTGAACATGGCGACCGGCGAGGACATCGCCGAACTCGAACGCATCCAGGCTCTGATCGAAGAGAACAACTTCACCGACACATTGCGGCACAGTGAACTGGATACCGCCTTCCACACCGTAATGTACCAGCGCCACTACAACCGCCATGCCGCCGAGCTTTGGTGGAAGCATCGCGAAGTGCTGCGAGCCGTGAGCCGGCGTTTCAATTTCACGCTCGCGCGGCGGGCCGCCATCATGCGTGAACACCGCGAGCTCATCGCGCATATCAAAGCGGGAAATGCCGACGAGGCGGCCGAACTCATTGCCCGCCATGTCGAGGGTTCCGGCCGGCACGTTCTCGAACAGATGCGTGCGCGCAACGCCGCTCGGGCCGGATAGAACTTCCAGCCCAGAAAATCATTGGTCCGGCCATCAGACAGAGGTAGTTGAGAGATGAAAATCACGAGCGTTCGGCCGTGGCTGATCAAGTCCGATGCTTCCTATTGGGGAGAGTTCCTGTTCGTCGAGGTGACGACCGACGAAGGGGTCAGTGGCTGGGGGGAAATCACCACCACCACAAGGCTCGCCAACCGCGCGCTGTGCACGATCCTGCGGCAGATCGGTGTTGCCGTCACAGGTGAGGATCCGGCGCGCATCGAGCATCTCTGGCACAAGATTTTCCGCAGCTTCACCTATATGGGCAGCCGCGGCGCCGCAGTCGAATGCGTGAGCGCCATCGACATAGCGCTCTGGGACATTCGCGGCAAAGTTCTAGGCAAGCCGATCTACGAGCTGCTGGGCGGTCCGGTACGCGATGAAATCGCGCTCTATACCCACCCCAACCAGGCCAAGTTTACCAGCAAGGAGGCTGTGGTCCGCGAAATTCGAGACATCGTCGAATCCGGACACACCGGGCTGAAGTTCGATCCTTTCCCCCACCAGGGCCGCATCGCCGATGGCTTGGCGCGCGAACAGCGGGACGGCTACCTCGATGGCAGCATGACCCGCAAGGACGAGCGCGAGGCTGCCGAACTAACGGCTTTGATCCGTGAAACGGCGGGGCCCGATGTCGACATTCTCATCGACGCGCATGGCCGCTTCGACGTCCCCACCGCCATTCGCCTCTGCCGAAGCCTCGAGGAAGCCGGCCAGATCGACTGGTTCGAGGAGCCATGCCCGCCAGAAAGCCTCAATGCTCTCAAGCAAGTGCGTGAGAAGGTCAGTGCCGCCATCTCGTGGGGCGAGCGCGGCCACACCAAATGGGATTTCGTGCCGGTGCTCGAGAACAGGCTTGCGGACTACATCATGCCGGACGTTACCTGGACCGGAGGCATTACCGAACTGAAGAAGATTTCCGCCCTGTGCGAAGCCTACTACATCCCGGTCTCGCCCCATGACGCCGCGGGACCGATCAATGTGGTTGCGGGAGCGCAGGTGATGATGACGGTTCCCAACTTCTACAAGCTCGAAACGTCGGAGTGGAATCTCGATAAATACAACCACCTCATCGACGAGCCACTCGATGTTTCGAACGGCAGCCTCAAGCTGGCGTCGAAGCCGGGTCTGGGCGTCGAGATGAACCGAGACTACCTGCAGGCCCACGAGATAGAGCTTGGCTAGCAACGCTTATGCAGGCCGGGGGTGCGGGGCGCCACCATCAGAACGAGGATAAGCCATGGCAAAGACGGGTAGCGCCGGCGAGGCGCTCAATCGGGTAAATACGAACTCCAGGCCGAGCGACCTGCGCATCACCGACCTGCGCGTCGCCGAAATCGTCGGCGCACCGTTCACCTCGGCGCTGGTCAAGATCTACACCAACCAGGGCATTGTCGGCCTGGGCGAAGTGCGCGACGGCGCCAGCGCGACCTATGCGCTGATGCTCAAGAGCCGGTTGCTGGGCGAGAACCCTTGCGACGTCGACCGGCTGTTCCGCCGCATCAAGCAATTTGGCGGCCATGGACGGCAAGGTGGTGGTGTCTCGGCAGTCGAGATCGCGCTGTGGGATCTCGCTGGCAAGGCCTACGGCGTGCCGGTCTACCAGATGCTTGGCGGACGGTTCCGCGACAAGGTGCGGGTCTATTGCGACACCGACGCGGACAAGCCCAGCGGCACCGAGACCGGCAAGCGGCTCAAGGCGCGGATGGATCTTGGCTTCACCTTCCTCAAGATGGATCTCGGTCTGGCGCAGATCGCGCACATATCGGGCGCAGTGGTGGCGCCGGCCGGCGTGCTCGACGGTTTCCGCAGCCATGCCGCGCGCGGTCCGGCACGCACGCTGGACGAGCGCCGGGCGCGCAACGCCGCCTATGATGCGCAGAACGTGCCGCATCCCTTCACCAGCCTCCATTTCACCGAAAAGGGCCTCGACCTGCTCGATCAATATATTCACGAGGTCCGCGAGGTGATCGGCTACGAGGTCCCGCTCGCCATCGACCATGTCGGCCACATCTCGCTGCAGGACGGCATCCGTCTGGCCCGGCGGATCGAGAAGTATGCACCGGCCTGGCTCGAGGACGTGATCCCCTGGCAGTACACCGAGCAGTATCGGCAGTTGCAGCAGGCGACCTCGGTGCCGATCTGCACGGGTGAGGACATCTACCTCAAGGAAGGCTTCGAGCCGCTGCTCAACGCCGGCATCTCGGTCATCCATCCGGATCTGCTGACCACCGGCGGCATTCTCGAGACCAAGAAGATCGGCGACGCGGCGCAGGAGCATGGCGTCGCCATGGCCATTCACATGGCGGAAAGCCCGATCGCGGCAATGGCCGCCGCGCATGTCGCGGTGGCGACGGAAAACTTCATGGCGCTCGAATATCACAGCGTCGAAGTCGACTGGTGGGACGATATCGTCACCGGCCTGCCCAAGCCGCTGGTCAAGGACGGCTTCATCACCGTGCCCGACAAGCCTGGTCTGGGCATCGACGACATCGTCGACGAAGTGATCAGCCAGCACCTGCAGCCCGGCGTCACCGGCATCTGGCAACCGACCGATCACTGGGACGACGAATATTCCTGGGACCGCACCTGGAGCTGACTCTACACTTCTCTCCTCGGAGGGAGAGGTGAACAGAAGGATGGACCATGATCTACGAACTTCGCATTTACGACTGCGTGCCGGGCCAACTCCCGGCGCTGCTCAAGCGTTTCAACGACCATACCTTGGCGCTGTGGGACAAGCACGGCATCCGCCAGGCCGGGTTCTTCACCACGGTGGTCGGCGAAAGCAGCAATCGACTGACCTATTTCATCGCCTGGGAATCCCTTGCCGAGCGCGAAGTGAAATGGAAGGCCTTCACCACCGATCGGGCATGGCTCGAGGCCCGCGACGAGTCTGAGCGCGATGGCCCGATCCTGGCCAATATTTCCAGCCAGTTTCTCGCGCCAACCGCCTTCTCGTCGGTGAAATAGAGGACATCATGAAGATCACCGATCTCAGGTGCGCCGTCATCGGCAGGCACCCCATCGTGCGCATCGTCACCGACGAAGGCCTCCATGGCCTCGGGGAGGTCGAGTACACCAAGCCTTATCTGAAACCCTGGGTGCTGCATTTCCGCGACGCGCTGATCGGCGAGGATCCGACGGATGTGGAACGTTGCATGCTGAAGATCCGTCAGCGCGGTTCGTTCAAGCCCTATGGCGCCGCCGTCAGCGCCATCGAGCACGCTCTGTGGGACATCGCCGGCAAGGCCGCCGGCGTCCCGGTCTACAAGCTGCTTGGCGGCAAGGTGCGCGACAAGGTTCGGGTCTATAACGGTTCCATCCGCAAGAAGCGCACCGGCGACAGGCCGGAGGATTACGCGGCCGACGTCAAATGGATGATGGAGCGGCCGGAAGCTTTCTTCATGGTCAAGCAAGGCATCAGCTTTCATTCCAACATGAAGACCAGCGTCCCCGACTTCCACTACGGCGTGCGTCAGCCGCCGACCTATCACGGCGCGATGGACCAGGGGCAGATCAGCGAGCGCGGCATGGCGCATATGATCGACTGCGTCATCGCCATGAAGGAGGTGCTTGGCGACAAGGTCTCGCTGGCGCTGGATTGCGGCCCCGGCTGGTTCCTGCCCGACGCCATCCGCTTCGCGCGGGCCGTGGAAAAGTACAATCTGATGTGGCTGGAGGATATGCTGACCGGAGACTATGTGCCATGGGTCAATCCACAGGCCTACCGTGAACTCACGACATCGACGTCCACGCCCATCCACACCGGAGAGCAGATCTATCTGCGTCATAATTTCAAGGAACTGATCGAGACGCAGGCGGTTCGCGTCATCGGTCCGGATCCCGCCGACATCGGCGGCATCGCCGAGCTCAAATGGGTGGCCGAGCACGCCTACATGCACTCGATCATGATGGCGCCGCACGGCACGGCGAACGGTCTGCTGGGCCTCGGTGCGCTGATCAATGTCTGCGCCACGCTGCCGGCCAACTACATCGCCTTCGAATATCCCAGCGCCTCCGACCCCTGGTGGGAGGACATCGTCGTCGGCCTGCCCAAGGGGCAGATCGTGAAGGACTCCATGATCGACCTGCTCGAAGCGCCGGGACTGGGTGTCGACATCGATGCCGAAGCAGCGAAGAAGTACCTTGCGGAAGAGGACGCCGGTTTCTTCGACCAATAAAAGATCCGACGCGGCGACCTGTAGAGTTGCCGCGATGCGGTCTCCAGCGGTGCCCAAGGGCAGGGCGCCTGCCCAAAATGGGTGGCATAAAGCTTCAAACTAGCAAGCAAGCCGGTCTGCCTGCTGTCAGACGGGCGGCGACGTCGTTTTATCCTGGCGGCGCCGCTGCTGCCGGGCATCGACAGCCTTTACCTGGATGTCGGAAGGCTTCTGGTCGCTTTGCGCAGGCACACTTGCGACGAATGCGGGTGACCGCCCTGGCTCGGCAACGTCGAGACACTGAGGGGAGCGCCCTTGTGCGATCGCTCCGCTGGCAGGGGCGCCTGGCGCTCTATGCGGAACAACTCATGCGTGCAAAATAAAGCTGTGGATATCTGGGTTGTGACGGGTTGCCGTCGTATAAACCAAGTCAAGCCGGAGTAGCGTCAAGCAACTGACTCGGGGGATTCAATGAAGCGGTTGCTTTTGGGCGCGGCTGTGCTTGCCGCTGGCGTCTTCGGCGCGGATATATATTTCGTTTCTTATATTAGAGATGGCGCAGGGATCGGGGCGTTTGCGCAGAACGCACAAAGCGCCTCGCCCGAGGCGCCAGCCAGTGGCGGCCTTGGCAATGGCGGCGCCGCACTAGGCGGCGGCTCTTCGACGAAGCAACCGGCCGCAGGCGCGACGGGTGACGGGGCGACCGGCAGTCCCGATGCGGCGGCCAAGGTCGGCGCCGAGCCGGCGGACGCCAAGGCTGATGATGCGAGCGACGCCAAGGCTGCCGATGCCAAAACGACCGACGCGAAGGGCAAGGCCACAGAGAAGACGACCGATACGGAAGCAGCGCCGGAGGAACCTGCCGCGGCAGCGGCGGCAGTGGAAGCAGCCACGGCAACCGAGAGCGGCGATCCCGAAGCGGTCGGCACGCCGAAGGTGGATCTACCCAAGGCTGGGGGCAACGGCAATCTGGGTTACGCTGTAGGCATCGACGTCCCCGATTATCACGGCATCGAGCCGCAGATCGCGCTGAACTACAATTCCTCACGCAAGACCAAGACCGGTGGCCTCTACCAGGGCTGGCTCGGCTATGCCTGGGGCCTCGACGGCTTCGATGTCATCGAACGGGCCACGCCGGGCTATGGCATGCCGGCATACGACGCCAATGACATTTATCTGCTCGACGGCCAGGCGATGGTGGCCTGTGCGGCTGGCATGGTGTCGCCTTCCTGCGCGACCGGCGGTACGCATGCGACCGAGAATGAAAGCTATCGCCGCATTGCGCTGAACGGCACCACTAACGAATGGAGGGTTACCGACCGCGACGGCACGGTCTCGACTTTCCGCTCGGTGGCGGCGGTAGCCAATCTGACGCCGACCGCCGGTACGCCGGCCTATGACCTCGCGATGAGCTATCGCTGGCTGCTGACCTCGGTCGCTGACACCAACGGCAATAGCGTAACCTATACCTACACCTGTCCGGCGAGCCCGGTCTGTTATCCCGATGCTGTCAGCTACAATGGTACGGTGGTCAAGTTCTACTACGAGACACGGCCCGATATGATCCTGATGGGCAATGGCCGCGATATCTCCGAGACCAGCCAGCGCATCAAGACGATCGGCATTACGGTCTCAGGTGCGGTGCGCGGCGCCTACAAGCTGACCTATGACCAGGCGCCGTTCTCCAACGCCTCGCGGCTGACCGTCGTCACGCGCTATGGCACCGATGCGACTGGTACTGTCGACGGCGCCATCACCGGCGGCACGGCAAAGATCCTCGGCCAGATGACCTATCAGAACACCGATGGGGTCTACACGACATTCAATAGTGCGCCCTCCAAATTTCAAGGAGCTCCAAAGGAGACCGGTGATCTCAATTTTGACGGCCGCGACGAAATGTTTGGAGACCAAGCGGGGACAACAACAACGCACTCCGGAGGAAGTGGTGGCGACACAGTAACGAGCCATTTCAGAAAAAAACATATATACAAATTTAGTTCAAATGGAGAGTTTGTTGAAGAAATTGTAAAAGACGTCAACGCAGACGAAGATTATTTTTCACAATCCGGAAGATTTATTGCAGGAAAAAACACGGCTGATTTTGCAGATTCGGTGATCCATACTTTCACTGACGGCCACACCGGCCGCTCTACTTATACCCCTCAAAATTCACTTCTTAAGACGGACACTTCGCTTGGGTTGACAAAAGCGCCTTGTTCGCCAACGGCACCAGCCGGTTACCAAGCCATTTGTGACGGGCTGCCAACTGGTGGGGCTACAAAATCCTTGTGGCCCGTTGTTGCTGACGCTGATGGCGATGGCATCGACGCCGTCAACGCCGTCGGTGGCAGCGCGCCTAGAACCATAATAGGCGTCGGCGATTTTCTAGGCAACGGACGGCAGCAGCCGCTCTACTGGGGCGCTGGCGGAACGGCAAGGAAGGGAACGCTTTCGAGCGGCGTTTGGCAGAAGAGCGGAGCGTCCTTCAGCATCAGTTGCCCGGCGCAGGAATCGCAAACCTCCGGCACATGCGTATTTGCCGATATCAATGGCGATGGGGCAACGGATGTTTTCCGCTTCGGCGGCAACGGCGTCGCGGTTTGGCTATCGACGGGCCTCGGCTTCAAGAATTACTCTATTTCCTCGATGTCGGGAACATCTGCCATCCTGCGCGACTTCGACAATGACGGGCGCACGGATGTCATCACGACAAGCGGCAGGCAGCTATCGCCACCCCAGCCGTTTTGGACCGGCCCGATCAAGATTTACTCGTTGCGGCCCTCCTCGACGGCGATGACGCCGGTGGAGTTCACAATGCCCGCGACAGCGAATGTTGGAACCGTCATCGGCGACTTCAACGGCGATGGCCTGCCTGACTTCACCAACTACACCAGCATGTTCATCTCGAATGCCGGCACCGGCAACCCGAATCTGCTAAAGCAGATTACCACGGAACTCGGCGGCACGGTTGCGGTGGAGTATTCGCCGTCCTCGACCTGGGTGAACAACTACCTGCCGCAGGTCGTGCATGCGGTGACGAAGCTGTCGGTGAGCGACGGGCGTGGCCAGACGGCCGTGAGCGCTTACGCCTATGCCGGCGGCAAATACGATCCGGCTGCGCGCAAGTTTCTGGGCTTTGCCTCGATCGTCGAGACAAAGCCGCTCGCCAATGGCGAGACGGCGCCGTCGAAGATCGAGACCACTTACCGCCAGGATCTGGCAAGCTACGGCCTGCCGTCACTGACGGTGTGGCGGGATGGCGCGGGCACCGTGCACAAGCAGGTGGCCGAGACCTATGTCGTCAACACCGCGGCAAAACCCTACACCGTGCAGAACGCGGCGACCGATACGACGCTGACCGAAAACATCAGCCGCAGCTTGCGGGTCCAGCGCTGGTTCGATGCCTACAACAATGTCTTCTTGCAGGACGACTACGGCCGCACCGATGTCAGCGGCGACGAGACCCGGACGGCGCGCTGGTTTGCACCCAACACATCTGCCTACATTGTCTCGCTGCCCCGCATCCAGACGATACAAGCGGGTCTTGACGAGACATTCCCATTCATCAGCTACAAGGCGTTTTTCTATGACAATCAGCATGGCGACAACAGCGCGCCACCGACCAAGGGCAACCTGACCTGGTCGATCGATTATGCCGATGTCTACTCGACACCGCAGAAATATTCCTACCAGGTCTTTGTCTATGACACTTATGGCAACAAGATCTCTGCCACCAATGTGCTCGGCCACAAGACCGAGTGGGACTATGACGCGGTCTATCACCTCTATCCGGTAACAGAGCGGGCGCCGCGCTATTTTGCGACGGGTGGACAGACGGCGGACACGCGCTTTGTCTCGACGGCCACCTACAACCCCACCTGCGGATTGCTGGCAACTAAGACTGACCTCAACGGCCTGGTCAAAACCTTCACCTACGATCCGTTCTGCCGGCTCTACCAGGTCTCACAGAGCGTCACCGGCGCCTATGCCAAGACGCGCTTCGAGAATGAGGGCAATCCGGCAACCCAGGCGCTGGTGAAGTACACGCCGCTGCCCAACGGCGCGAGTGGGGGCGCCGGCGAGGATTTTACCCGCTCGTATTACGATGGGCTTGGCCGGGTCTATCGCGTCGAAACCCCGGGAGAAACGGCAGCCGGTGCCAGGCGCATTGCCGAGACCGATTACGATCTTCGTGGCAATGTGCTGCGCAACGCCTTCCCTAGGTTTGTCGGCGAGGCGGCGCAGTGGACCACCAATTCCTATGACTGGGCCGATCGGCCGGTGAAGACCGTCAATCCGGATGCCAGCCAGCGCACCTATCTCAACGAGTTGGCGACGGGTGCTGGCATCAACCCGCGGCTGAACGCGGTGGTAACGACCGACGAACTCGGTCATCAGACCAAAACCGGGTGGACGACGCATGGAGATATCGCGGCCGTCGTCCGCGATTTCACGGGCCTCATCCTGGTGGAAAGCCGCAGCTATGACGTGCTCGGCCGATTAATCGGCGTGACCGATCCCGGCGGTTCAAACTGGACCTACACCTCCGACATGGTCGGCAACCGGCTGTCGGCGTCCGATCCCGATCTCGGCACATGGTCCTACACCTACGATGCCTCCAACCGGCTGGTCAGCCAGACCGATACCAGGGGCACGGTCACCACGCTCAGCTATGACCAGATGGACCGGCTGACGCTGAAGACGGCAACGGCTCCCGGCGGCAGCGCGGTGACGCAGGCGCAGAACACCTATGATCAGGCAGCCGCTGGCTATTACAATATCGGCCAGCTGACAACCTCGACCAATCCGGCTGCCACGCAAGCCTACAAATATGACGGCTTCGGCAAGGTGGCGCGTCAGGATGCCATCATCGGCACGCTGACGCATACCACGACGAGTGTGCGTGATGCCTCCGGGCAAACGCTGGCGACGCAATATCTGCCGGTGCAGCTCGACTTCGGCACGGTGGCCGCACCGCTGCAATACAGCCCCGGCAACAGGCTCGTTTCCGCCCCCGGCTTCATCACCTCGACGCTCTACGAAGCCGATGGCCAGACGAGGGAGATCACCTACGCCAACGGCGTGAAGACGACCTTCATTTATTCGCCGACCCGGCGCTGGGTGACGCGTGTCACGACATCGAAGGGCGCCACCATCCTGCTCGACGATCAGTATGCGAGGGACAATCTCGGCCGCATCACCGGCACTACAGGGCAGACGGCTGCCGACAGCTGGACCTATGGCTATGACAATGCCGACCGATTGATCTCATCCGACAATCTCGGCGACAACACGCTGGACGAAACCTTCGTCTATGCCGCCAACGACAATATGGTCTCGCGAACCCGTGTCGCCGGCACGTACATCTATCCCGCGGCGAGCGCAGCGCGTCCGCATGCGCCGATATCCGTCGGCGCCAATGCCATGGCCTATGACGCCAATGGCAATCTGATCTCCGACGGCAGCCGCACACTCATCTGGGACGAGGCCAACCGGCTGAAGACCGTCACGCTTGCCGCCAACACCGTCAACCTGAGCTATGGCCCGGACGGCGCGCGGGTGAAGAAGGCTTCAGTCTTCGCCACGACACTCTATCCCGACGCTTCCGTCGAGATCAATCCGGCAACGCCGGGCGCGGAAATCTACACCAGATATCCGCATCCCGACATCAAGGTGACCGGCACGACAAAGGCCTTCCTGCACCGGGATCACCTGGCCTCGGTGCGCATGGTCACCGATGCCTCAGGCAATATCGCGGAAGCCACCAACTACGCCACCTATGGCGAGCGTCTCAACACCGGCTTCCAGACGCAGAAGAGCTACATCGGCGAACGCTTCGATCCCGAGACCGGTCTGGTCTATCTCAATGCTCGGTACATGGATCCGGTACTGGGACGGTTCATCTCGGCAGATGAATGGGATCCAACATTGTCGGGTGTCGGGACCAATCGGTATGCCTATGCGCACAACGATCCGGTCAACAGGAGCGATCAGAACGGACACCAGGACGCAGGCGAGACCAAGGTTGACTCAGGCACGGGCAAAACTCTGGGAATAAACGACAAAACGAGCGACAGGTCGAAAGAGCTGAGTAATGAACTTACATTGGGCGCCAAAGACAGGATGCAAATTGCTCAAGACCTTGGGCCTCAATTCAAAAAAGGCGAGAAGCTTAGCTTTTCAAGCTTCTACGGGAGCATGGCCGCTGGAGCATACGACGCGGTCTCTGGTTTGGTTTCATTTGCTACCGGTGGCAAAGTTGACATGGGCAGTTATGCACCACAAAACACCTCACAAGCCCTTGGCATGCAGCATGGTGCGGTTACCTTGGGGGCAGTCGGTTTTGGAGCGACAGGCTTAACGTCCGTTCCGGCGGTTGCCGCTCCGAGAGTTCCAACCATTGGCGGCATCTTGAAAGGCTACCATCCTGATACGATGATCCACCTAACGCCGGAAGCTCCGGTGGCCTTTGCTGCCGGAGTTGATCCGGGCACTTACTTTGCGCGACTTGGTGATGTCTCTGATATGACCCTCTCAACATACCAAGCAAATGTGGTGGGAACCCTTGCGCCTGCCAGCTTGGGTAACCCTGTTGCCGGGTTCGTTGCAGCCCGCCCAGGAGTTGGAACCTTTATATCGCGCGGAAGTTTTACGAACAATGCGGCGGTGACAGAATATACTAACACTACAAATTTTTCTCCTTCTTCCTATGTTCCGTTGAACTAGTTCGAAGTAGGTGATCGAGGAGAAACCAAAACTGGACCTTGGCAATGCCTTATCGAATCAAGAGAATTCTACTAAAAACCGGCGAGATACTAACTGAGCGCACTCTCCTTGGGGGCGGCATTTTGGTGGATGAGGAGGCTCCGGTGGTCGGCGATATAGTGGAAACCACGGTTCGTGGTCAGCCAATGAAAGTTGAAATAATCTGGGGCCATTGGGCCGATCGGCGCTCAAGTAACCCGGATATGATCGTTCCTTTGCGTGCGAAGGAAGTTTAAGGATTACGAATTACTACGAATGACGGTTCGGTTCGAATTACGGTGACGGTCTACTTTCGCCTTTTGCTGGCTTTCCCGAACCTGTGTTCTTATCAGCCACATGTCCGCCTTGCCCGCATAGTCGTGCCAAGCCTGCCGCGCCACGCCACGCAACTCGGAAACGGCCGCGCCAAGGTGTTTTTTGCCCCGAAAGACTATACGCTCTACAAGAACCTTCTGGTGGAGCACTGCCACGTCGCCGACGTCGGTATCTGGGCATGGTCCCTGATGCCTAACCATGTGCATCTGATCCTGACGCTGGCCGACCCTGATGGCCTGCGGCGTTCACACCAAGCCAACAAAAGCTGTGGCTAATCCGCCCTCCGCGGTCTCGCTGATATCCCCTTCACACCAGCCCCTGTAATCTCATGCTGAAAAACCTCGGCCGAGAATCAGCTGGGGCGGGGTGGGCCGTGGCTGGACTTGGCGCGCAATGTCTGGATTTCCGGGACTGGTGGCTCGAGGAGCTGCGAGGGGCCTGGGCGCGGCTTTCGCCGAAGCCGAAGCAGGTTTCCACCGGCGACTGGATCGTCAGCCTGGCCGATGACGGCATTCGCGTACGCGAGGCAGGCGCGCCGGAGTTTCAGTCGATCCCGTTGGCCCTCACTGCCTCTTCCGACGAGATCCTGGCGCTACTGCAGGGTGGGCGGCGCGTCAGGCGGCCGCGCTTCGATATTGTCGTCCAGCCCGGCCTGTACCTGACAAGGCAGCTGGCACCGCGGCTTCTGCCGGTTCGACAGGCGTGCGACATGGCGGAGCTCGACCTGCTGGCCGCGACACCGCTCGACCCGGCGCAGGTGCATGTCGTGTTTGCCAGGGATGCCGGGGCCAGGCCTGCCGGGCAGGACAGCACCTACCATGTCGTCAAGGGCAAGACTCTTGTCCCGGTGCTGGACGCGGTGCGCCGCGCCGGCGGTTCGGTGCGCGGCCTGTCGCTGGCGCAGCCCGAAGACACGTTGCGCGCCGATCCGCTCAGCCTGGCCGCCATCTGGCCGCCGACGGCGCGCGACCGGCGGAAGCGCAGCGCCTGGATCGCGGCGTGTTCGGCGCTGGCCGCAGCCCTGCTCATCACCTTCGTCCATGCGCACTGGCTGATATGGCAGGCCGATGGCGAACTCGACACGCAGATTGCCGATGCGCAGGTGCTGGCAAAAACGGCCCGCGCCTCGCTGCAGAAGCGCCAGGCCGGCATCGAGCGGGTCGAGAAAATCCGCCAGGAAAAGAAGACCACGGCGTCGCTGGTGCGGGTCTGGGCCGAACTCACGCATCTGCTTCCCGACACGGCCTGGCTCACCGATCTCTCGGCCAAAGGCGACGACCTTGTTATCACCGGCTTTTCCACTTCCGCCGCCGAACTGATCCAGCCGATCGATGCCTCGCCGCTGTTTTCGGCGCCTGAATTCGCTTCGCCCGTGGTCAAGGTGCCCGGACAGGACGGCGAACATTTCACCATTTCGGCCAAGATCGGAGCGCTCTGATGCTCTCCGCCATCCTCAACACCAGCCCGCCGCTCCGCCGCCTGATCGCGCTGGCGCTGGCAGTGGTGGCGGCGTGTCTCTGCGCCTGGCTGGTGTTCGCGGCGTTCGACAGCGTCGCTTCGGCGCGGGCCGGGATCGAGGAAAAGCGCGCGCTGCTCGGCCAGCTGCAAAATGTGGCAGCGCTGGCCAAGCGCCTCGACAGCGACGCCAGCCCGGAGGCTACGGCAAGTCCCGAATTCCTCACCGGCGAGAGCGAAGCGGTCATTCGCGGCGGCCTGCAGAAGCGGCTGAACGCGATCGCCGCCGCCAATGGGGTGAGCGTGCTGTCGGCCGGCAATGCCCCGGTGCTGAGCGAAGGCGGCGTCGATTTCATCGGGCTGCGGGTCAATCTGGCGGGGCCGTTGGAAGGCATCCACAACGCCGTGCTCGCCTTAGAGACCTCGCTGCCGGTGCTGTTCATCCGCGAGGCGACGTTGCGCACCACCGATGTCAGCCCTGCCGCGGGGCGGGCCGGCGACCCCGAGCTGTCTGCCGAGATCCTGTTTTACGGCCCGCTGCAGACGCAAAGTCCGCCAGGCGGGGTCAAGCCATGAAATTCGCGGGCCTGGCGGTTGCAGCTGGTATCGCGGTTCTCGTGCTGGTCAATGTCGCGCTCTACAACACGCCGGTCGACATCACGCCGATCGCCTCCGGCAAGGGGCATGATGGCGGCCCGGCTTCGGCGACGGGCGCGCTGCAGTTTCCCGAGGCCGGCGATTTCAGCGAGACGTTCCAGCGGCCGCTGTTCACGCCGATGCGGCGGAAAATCGTGCCGCCGCCGCCAGCACCGCTGCCGGTGGAGGTGGCAGTGGCGCCCGTCGAACAGGCGCCTCCGCCGGTGGACGTCGCGCCAGTGGCCGC
Organism: Mesorhizobium sp. P160219; assembly: GCF_057786095.1. NCBI lineage: Bacteria > Pseudomonadati > Pseudomonadota > Alphaproteobacteria > Hyphomicrobiales > Phyllobacteriaceae > Mesorhizobium > Mesorhizobium sp. P160219. The sequence continues at coordinate 5,505,499 of NZ_JBYNWG010000001.1, read as the reverse complement.
GCCATCGCTGCTGGGCATCAGCATTCAGGGCGGGGCGGGAAAAGCCCTGCTGCGCGTCGCCGGCAAAGATGAAGCGCTCTGGTATGCCAGTGGCGAGACCGTCGATGGCTGGACGGTCTCAGTGATCGACAAGGACCAGGCCGTGCTGGAGCGGAACGGCAAGGTGGCGCGCATCCCGCTGCATCCGCCATGGCAGAACCCGCCGCCGGCGCCCCCGCCAGCGCCAGCCCTGCCACCGCCGCCACCTGAGCCGGAACTATGAGCGCGCGCATGTTTGCTGAGAGTAAAGGCAGGGCAATCGCATTTGGTGGTGCCAGTCCCCCACTCCGTCCGCTGCGCGGCCACCTTGCCGGGGCGAGCCACGGGTCTCGCCCGTCCTTCGGACCCCCCATGTCCATGGGGGAGAGGAAACCCAAGCGTTTCAAGGCCGCGACCTCGGCGATTGGCATTTCCTCTTCCCCCACGAATGTGGGGGAGAGGTGGCTCGGCGAAGCCGAGACGGAGTGGGGGAACGCCATATGCGATTGCCCTGCTTCCCCTTGCGGGAAGGGGCCAAGGGTAGGGGTATTCTTAAAACGCAAAGCTCTCCCAGCCATAGACGCAGATAGCACCAGCGCCGGCTTTTCGCTGGTCGCGGTGCTGGTGTTCATGCTGATCGTTTCGGCCATCGTCGTTCCCTTCGCGGTCACCGCCAGGACGCGGCTGATGATTGCCAACAACGAGCTGGAGCAGGAGCGCCTGTCGCTGCTTGCCGAGGGTCTCGGCAATGTGGTGGCGAGCGAATTGACCGGCGACCAGGTCACTGAAAAGCTGCCGCTGGATTCCACGCCAGCCGCGTGCCGGTCGGGAAAATACAGCTTTGGCCTGCGCGTCCAGGATCATGGCGGGCTGATCGATCTCAATGCCGCCGACGACCGCCTGCTCGGGCTGGGCTTCGCCGCGCTCGGCTTCGAGCAGCAGATGGCGGACGAACTGGCAAGGGCCGCGATCCGGTTTCGCGACAGCGCCAAATTGTTCGCCGGCCTGCCCCAGGCCAGAAGCCCGGTCGGGCCGCCCGAGGACAAGCAGGCGCCGTTCGAATCCGTATCCGAGCTGCAGGAATTTTCTGCACTTGCGCAAATCCCGCTGCGCAACCTGCAGGGGATTTTCACCGTCAACTCCAAGCGCGGCACGGTCAGCTCCGATCGGGCGCCGCGCCGGCTGCGCGCTGTTCTCGTCGGCGGCCCCGACGCATCGGTCGTTGCGGGCGCGAGCGATGTATCGGCCTACACGGTTGACATCGTTGTCAGGCAGGACGGCTCCGGCATCACAGGCGAGGCCGGCTTCATCATCGAGAAATCTCACAGCTCGTCGCCATTCTCACGCGTCTCGCGCAGCCCGGCCGGCTCCCCCGCCGCACTGCCACCGTCCACGGCCACTGCCGGCTGTGAGATGCTGTTCGGCCCTGAGGCCGCGCAATTGCTGGCGAGGTGGACCGCATGAACGCTTCCGTCCAGGCCAAGGGGATCGAGGCGTTCCTCACCTTTCTCGAAGGCGAGAAGGTACTGACCGCGCATGCCGCGCAGCGCGCATTGGGGGCGTCGCGAACATCCGGCCATCCGTTCGATACGGTGATGACTGAACTCGGACTGATCGGCGAGCAGGAGCTTGCCAACAGCCTCAGCAGTTACCTTGAAGCGCCGACGCCGGTGGATGTCCCCGAACAGATCAGCGCCGAAATGTTGGCCGGCGTGCCGCTCGCCTATCTCCGCGAGAACGCCATCCTGCCCTTGCAGATGGACGCCGAGCGGCTGGTTGTCGCCGTCGCCGATCCGTTCTCGTCGGCAACCATCGATGCGCTTGCCTTCCACTATGAGCGGACGCTGGCGCTGCGCATTCTGCCGAGGCGCGTGATCGCCGAATGCATCGACCGCATCGAGCAATCGGCGCTGGCGTCCGTCTCCAATGGCGGTGCTACCGGCGGGATCATGGATTTCGGTCCTGACGATCTCGAACGGCTGAAGGATTTCGCCCGCGAGGCGCCAATCGTGCGCTTCGTCGCCGAGACCATCCACAAGGCGGTCGATGCCAGGGCCACCGACATTCACATCGAGCCGCTCGAGGATCATGTCCGCATCCGCTTCCGCCATGACGGCATGCTGTCCACCGTCGACACCGCCCCGATTGCGATGCTGTCGGGCATCTCAACGCGGATCAAAGTCCTGTCGCGGCTCAACATTGCCGAGCGCCGCCTGCCGCAGGACGGGCGCATGCGCATTGCCGTGCGCGGCAGGGATATCGACCTGCGCGTCTCGATCATCCCGTCCATCCATGGCGAAGCCATCGTGCTGCGCATTCTCGACCGCGCCGGGGTCGAGCTGAAGCTGGAGAAGCTCGGCTTCGACAGCGCCGCGCAAGCCAAGATCCGCTCCATGTCGCAATCGGCCAACGGCATCGTGCTGGTCACCGGGCCGACCGGCAGCGGCAAGACGACGACGCTCTATTCGATCCTGGCCGAACGGTCGCGGCCCGACGTCAAGATCTTCACCGTCGAGGATCCGGTGGAATACCGCATGGCCGGGATCACCCAGCTGCAGGTCAATCCGGCGATCGACCTCGACTTTGCCGCGGCCCTGCGGTCGATCCTGCGCCAGGACCCCGACATCATCCTGCTCGGCGAAATCCGCGACCGCGAGACGGCGCAGGTCGCGGTGCAGGCAGCACTGACCGGGCATCTGGTGTTCTCGACGCTGCACACCAACAGCGCGGCGGGCGCGTTGACACGGCTGCGCGACATGGGCATCGATGGTTACCTGCTGGGCGCGACGATCCGCGGCGTCATCGCGCAGCGGCTGCTGCGCCATGTCTGTCCGGCCTGCCACGGCGTTGAGCCGCCCGGTTCGCCCTGCCGCACCTGCAATGGCTCGGGCTATAGCGGCCGCACGGTGACCTACGAAATGCTGCAGGTTTCGCCGCGCATTGCCGAACTGATCGACCAGGGCGCCGGCGAAATGGAGATCGGCCGCATAGCCGCGCAAGACGATCTGGTGCCGATGTCGATCCATGCCACAGCGCTTGCCCGCTCCGGGGTTACCACGATGGACGAGGTCCGCCGCGTCATCGATCTCGCGGGGGATGGCTGATGCCGGCCTTTGCCTATCGCGCCTATCTCGTCGACGGCAGCACGGAGAGCGGCGTCCTCGATGCCTCGACCAAGCAGGAGGCCGCCCGCAAGCTGGCGCAGCAAGGGCGCCGTTCCTATCACCTCGCCCCGGTAAGCAGCGACAGACCGCAGTTGCGCCTGCCGGGGCGAAGCGCGCTGACCTTTACCCGGAAGGTCGATCTCAGCCGGCTGTTTTCCGAGCTGTCGGTGCTGCTCAACGCCGGCTTCACCGTCGACCGCGCCCTCGGCGCGGTCATCGCCGGCGAGGCGAACCGCCAACGGCGCCAGCAGCTGCAATCGGTGCTCGATCTCACCACGGGCGGGCGGCCGATCGCCGAGGCCTTTGCCGCCCTGCCGGGCATCACCTCCGATGTCGCGGCACTTCTCGCCAGCGGTGAGCGCAGCGGCAAGATGGCCTATATCTGCCAGCGGCTGGCCGACACGTTCGAGGCCACCGCCAAGCGCCGCGCGGCAATCGGCGAGGCACTGGCCTATCCGGCCTTTCTGCTTTTGGTGATGAGCGGGGCGCTGGTCATTCTGGCGACCGTGCTGGTGCCGGCGCTGGAGCCGATCTTCGAGGGCTCATCCGCGCCCAAGCCGTTCACCATGAAGATGCTGTCGGTCTTCGGCACGGTGTTCCGCGACTACCCCTTCGTCTTCCCGCTGGCGGCAGTGCTCGGCCTTTTGTCCTATCTCGTGCTGTCTCGCTCTGCCGGCGCCAGAAAACAGTTCTCGCACGCGGTGTTGAAGATACCGCTGATCGGCGCGCTGGTCAGGGATGCCGTCATCGCGCGCTACCTTGAAACGCTGGCCTTGCTGCTCGGCAATGGCGTGGCGATGACCGAGGCGCTTGGGCTCGCCGCCAATGTGTCGAGGCAAAGCTCGCTCGCGGCAAGCTTTGCCTCGATCGAGGACAATGTCGCCAACGGCGCGCGCCTGCATGGCGCGGTCGTCAAGGCGGGGATTTTCGATCATGCGACGATGTCGCTGGTCTCGCTCGGCGAGGAGGCGAACGCGCTGCCGGTGGTGCTGGATCGCGCCGCGAAAATGCTGCAGCTGACGCTGACGCGGCGCATCGACACGGTGCTGAAGCTGCTGACGCCGGCGCTGACGATTTCGCTTGGCTTCCTCGTCGGCAGCCTGGTCATTTCGGTGATGACCACGATCCTCTCGATCAACGATCTGGCGCTGCAATGACCGCCGCCGCCGCGAAAGCCAGCCAGCAGGCGGAGGCCGGATTCACCCTGGTCGAAATGCTGGTGGTGCTGGCGATCATGGCGCTCATGGCGGCCATCGCCGCACCCGGGCTGGTCAGCCACTACCGCAGCAAGAGCCTGGAGACGCTGGCCGGCGAGATCACCATGCGGCTGCGCCTGTCGCGCACCTCGGCCATTGCCACCGCGCGGCCGAGAGAGGTCCTCGTCGATCTCGGCGCCCGCACCATTCGCTTTGGCGAGCGCGATGTTTTCGCATTGCCGGATGACGTCAAACTGACGGTCGTTACCGGCCAGGAGACCGTCGTCGCCGGACGGCAAACGGTGCTGACTTTCCTGCCCGACGGCAGCGCGTCGGGCATGGATATTTCGCTGCAGCAAAAGGCGCGGACCGCGCGCATTGCGGTCAACTGGCTGACCGGACTTCCGACATGGCGGGCATTGCCGTGACAGAGCCTTCGTCCGAAGACGGGTTTTCGATCCTGGAAATGATCGTCGCCATGACGATCCTGGCGCTGGTGCTCGGCATCGCCAGCCAGTCGATCGTGCTGGCCAGCCGCAGCATCGCCATCGCCAAGGCGCAGATCGAAGCGGCGAGGGCCGCGCGCATCATGCTGTCGGAGTACGAGGCCGGAACGGACAGCAGGCGATCCGGCTGGCAGTTGCAGACGCGCCCGATCGTGGTGTCGAAGACGAAGATGGTTGCCGTCGTCATTGGCAGGAGTAACGGCGCCGGCCAGCCGTTCCTGACCTTCGTGCCCGCGAAGGATCGGCAATGATCCGGCGGCTGGTCCAAGCCCATGCGCGTCGTGGGGGCCGGCCATCCGGGCAGCGTGTTCTCAAGCAAATATTCGGGACCGACCGGCGCCCCAAATCATCGGCATCGGTCGAAGGCTTCGCGCTGATCGACGTGCTGGTCGGACTGGCGATGATCGGCGTGATCTCCGCGCTGATGATCGTCTTTCTCGGACAGGCGCGGACCATGATGCGGATCCAGAAGACGACCGAGATGCAGATGGAGGTCGATGCCGCGGCGCGGTTTCTCGAAACGGCGATCGGCAGCGCCGAGCCGCTGCCGTTGTCGCAGTCGACGCCCGACATGGTGCTTTATCTCAGCGGCACCGGCGCGCGCATCGAGTTCAACGCCGTTCAGGCCATCGGCTTCAAATCCTCAGCCTTGCGCGAGGTCGCCGTTTCGCTTGGAAGTGACCTGTCCATCGTGCAGAAAATCCGACGCGGCAGCGATGCCGCCAAATCGACTGGAGGCCAACCGGTGCTGCTGATCGCCGGCGTCAGCGCGGTAAGGTTCGAATATCTCGACGCCTCGGCCAAAGTCCCGTCATGGTCGGCGAGCTGGTCCGCTCCACGGCGTCTGCCTGCTGCCGTGCGGTTCACCATCTCGGTGGCGAGGGACGGCGCGACCTACTCGTCGACGGGCTTTGCCCGCCTCGATCTGGCAACCGCCGTGCCGCCGCCGGTGAGCTGAAGAGCCTGACCCATAACGCGTCCCGTCTCGCTTCAGTTGGCGGGCATCAGTTGGTGATGTCCTGGTCCTCGCCGGTGCCGTCGGGCTTGCCGTCCTTGCCAAGCGTGCGGATGACGACGCCGCTCGCATCGGCCTTCACCTCGTAGGAATAGGGCTTGCCCCAGGGATCCTTCAGGCCGCCCTTGAGATAGGGGCCGTTCCAGCGCGCTTCGCTGGCCGGCTGTGTGACCAGGGCGGCGAGCCCTTCTTCGTCGGTCGGGTATTTCGCGTTGTCGACATAATAGAGTTCGAGCGCGCTTTCGATGTTGCGGATCTGCGCCTTGGCGGCGTTGGTCCGCGCCGAGCCGAGATAGCGCAACACCTGAGGCGCGGCGAGCGTCGCGATCAAGGCAATGATGGCGAGAACGACCAGAAGCTCGACCAGCGTGAACCCGCTTTCGCTGGTGTCGCGGCCGGATTTTTCGGAAGCTTGCTTAAAGCGCAGCATGATCATCAGAGCAGTCCCATGTTCAAACCGGCGAATTGTTCCAGCACCCAGCTGGCGCCGAGGCCGATGGTGATAAACGGGCCGAAGGCAATGCGGGCCCGCGCGGCTGCCGGACCGCTCGCTACCACCTGGCCACCAACGAACAGCAGCGCGGTGGCGCTGGCGATGAACAGCAACACCGGCAGAAGCAACGGGTCGATCCAGCATGCGGCGGCGGCCAGCATCTTGACGTCGCCGAGGCCAAGCCCGATCCGGCCGGTCATCAGGAAGTGCCCGCGCCGCAGCAGCCAGGCGGCGGCGAAGGTCGCTGCGGCAAACAGGAGATGCAACGGCAGGCCGTCCGCCCCGGCTGCCGCCACCTGATAGCCTAGGCCGACGGCGGCCAGCGCCAGGTTCAACCCGTCCGGGATGATCTGGCGGCGGAAATCGGCGATCGAAATGGCGGCGAGAATTGCCGCCAGGGCGAACGTGGCAGCCAGCAGGAGCGATGGGTGCGCAGCCGCGATCAATAGGCCAGCCTCTTCAAATCCTGCTGCAGCTTGGTGCCGCCGCGGCGTTTCTGGATCGGCGTCTGCAGGCTAATCTTGCCGCGGAATTCGTCGGTCACTTCGCGGGCCTCGTTGATGTCGCGCACGACATGCGGCCGGATGAAGATGATCAGTTCGGTACGCACAATCTTGTCGTTTTTCTGTTTGAACGCGTTGCCGATAATGGGGATGTCGCCGAGAATTGGCACCTGCGTGCGGCCGACACTGTTGTTCTGCTGGATGAGGCCGCCCAGCGCCAGGCTTTCGCCGTCATTGACCAGCACGCGGGTCTGGATCTTGCGCTGCTGTATGGTCGGTGAATCGATGCCGGAGCTCTTCGTCTCGGCAACGTTGCTGACCTCCTGCTGAATGTCGAGCATCACCCGGCCCGCATTGTTGATGCGCGGCGTCACCGTCAGGATGACGCCGGTGTCCTTCATCTGCACCGAGTTGATGATCGGCGCCGTGCCGCTGCCGGTATCCTGCGATTGCTGGGTCAGGATCGGCACCTGGTCGCCGACCTGCAAGATCGCCTTCTGGTTGTTCAGCGCCATGATGGTCGGCGCCGAAATGACGTTGACATCGGTGATCGAGGACAGCGCATTCAGCGTCACCTGTATGTTGTCGGTGGCATAACTCCAGTTGAAACCCGGCAAAGTGGCGGCGGCAGCCGCCTTGGCCACGTCGGTCACCGATACCTTCGTGCCGCCATTCTCGAAGAACCAGCGCAGGCCGTATTTCAGCTCGTCGTTGAGCGTGACTTCGGCAATGACCGCTTCCAGCATGACCTGCGTCGGCAAGATGTCGACCTTGGTCAGGATCTGCTCGATGCGCTCATAGTCGCGCGCCGTGGTCTGGATCAGCAGCGCGTTGTTTTCGATGTCGGCGACGACGGTGGCGTGGGCGGGCGGCTGTCCGTCCTGCTGCGGCATCGAAGGCGACGGCCCGGTCAACGGCACCGGGGTAATGCCGTCCGACTGCATGGCGATCGGCGTCTGGTCGGGCGACACGTTCGAGCCGTCCGCGCCGCCCTCGGTCTTGACCGAGGTGCCGAGAACCGAGCTCAGCACAGCGGCCAGTTCCTTGGCCGGGCGGTTCTGTATCTGGTAGACGAAGAGCTGGTCCTCGTTGGACTCCGCCAGCCTGTCGAGCTTGTTGATCCAGCTGGCGGCGCGCGCGAGATAGGCCGGGCGCGAGGTGATCACCAGCACCGAATTCAGCCGGTCGTTGGGGATGAACTGGATGAGCTTGGCGCCCGGCCCGTCCTTGGTGCCGAAGATGGAATCGAGTTCCGCGGCGACGGCTTCCGGCTTCGAGGTCTTCAGCGGATGCAGCGCCACCGACATGCCGCGCATCCAGTCGACATCGAACACCGACACCGCCTCGCGGATGGCATTGAGGTCGCTGTCATTGCCGGCGACGGTGATCAGGTTGCGGGTGGAATCGACCCGCAGCACCGAGCCCTGGCGGGTGATCGGCTCGAGAATGGTCTTCATCTCGTCGGCGGCGATATATTGCAGCTGCAGCACCTGCACCTTGACGCCGGGCCCCGAAGGCGACACCGAGGGCACGCTGACCGGCGGTGTGTTGGACATGATCTCGGACAGCGGCACGACCTGGTAGGTGCCGGCGCGCTTGGTGATGCCCGCGCCATTCACCGCAAGTGCTGATTCCAGTATGTCGACCAGTGCATCCTTCGACACCGGCTGCGAGGTCTGCAGCGTCACCGTGCCCTGCACGCGCGGGTCGACGATGTAGTTGAGGTGCAGCGCGTCACCCAGCACCGCCTTGGCCGCATCGGCGATCGGCGCACTGACCAGGTTGAGCTCGAACTGGCCCGAGCCGTCAGTCGTTACCTGGGTGACGGGGGCGCTGGACGAGACGAACTGGCCGGACCCCTGATACTGCGCGCCGTTGAAGCGCTGCCCGGCGCTCGCGGCCGAGGTGACGGTGGATGGTCCGGTGTATCCCGCCCGCAAGGGCGAGTTCTTGGCGTGCAGGCTGTCGATAGTCTCGGTGAAAAAGTCCTTGCCCGGCGTGGAATTGCAGCCGGCAAGTGCAAGCAACAGGCACAATACGACGCGATTGCTTGACCCGATTGACATACACCCGATTCCCCAAGGGCCTTAGTTTAGGACGTCCTGAGGTTGAGTGCTTGGATTGATGGGGGGATTTGGAGTCTATCCACAGGGTTGGTGGTGGGGGGTGGGTGCGACCGGGGGTTGGGTTTCTCCTGCAGAACCGAGAGCGCGTCGGTCAGCGCATTGAGCACCAGCGGGATCGAGTTAATGCTCCACCGCCTGAAAAGCGGTGGCTTCAAGTTACGGCTGAAAGCCAGATCGGTCTGCCTGCGGCGGACCGGGGTGCCTCGCCAGTTAAGGTTGAAGTCGTCATCCGGGCTCTCATCCTCATTGGAACAAAATCGGAAGATTCCGCTGCGTACTCAGTTGAGCCAAGCCAATTAGACGGTCCAAGAGAGGCTCGCCGTCTACATCAAAAAAACAGTCATAAAGGCTGTTCGGCCGAAGCCCAAACATCTGGGCTACTTCTGGTTTCCAACCATCCCCAAGAGGCTCAGGGGGCAGCTTCAAGAAGCTATCGGTGATCAACAATAGCTCCGCTTGCAATAGAGCTGCCTCTTCGGGCGACCATTGTCCGTCACTGTCAGAATGAACCATCAGTGTTGGACACCGCGATCCTGCGACGCCCTGTTCTACGTGCGTCGCAACCTTAGAGCGGAACGTTTCGAAGTCAGCATACGAGCCTACCTCAACCCCATCCAGCTCCTCATCGCCATCAAAGACAGCTAGATATAGTCCCATCAGGTCCTCGTGATTTCAAAATTACGGCGATGCTCTTTAGCCAAGGCCTTCAAATTGGCGCTCAACTTGCATTCTTTTGGAAGGTCTAAAACCAACCGCGTACCTTCCTGCACAGCTCGATAAAGGAGAAGTCTGACCTGATAAGTTGCCCTCATTTCAGAGACGTTTTTGATCAGAAAGATTTTATTATTTATTTCGGCATCGGCGCGCGCGCCCCTCGCAACATGCCACTTCGTCATCATAAATTCCACAGCCCATCCCTTCGCATGCCTATCACTTCTGTCTCGGAACCAAAACACCCCACCGGTTTAGCCAGTTCTGGAAGGTAGGGTTGATGGGCCGCGTCGTCTCGATCGTAAGAGGCATGTTCGTTTTCAGCGATCGATACGTTTGGAGCCTAAGTTGGTAGGTCGAATCCAGCATGCTAAGCCCTCCCTTGATCTCGAAATTTCCAACCTTCATGCCGTCAAAGATCGTTCCCTTTGGCAATCCGCCCCGGCTAAACTTTGCGTCTCCCACAATGACTTTGAACGCCGCGCTGTCGAAATCAGCTTGGTTTGGCCTCCAACCGGCATTGTTCTTGGTAAGACCTAACTGCGCTAGCCGTTCGGCTTCGTGAGTAACCCCCCCCTCGAAGCGAAGCAACACTTGTTGCAGCGGCTGTTGCTCCTACTCCAGCAACCGTGGCTGCTCCTGGTGCAAAAAGGCCTGTTTCAGCGGCAGCCAATTCGGAAAGCACGTGGCCACCTTGCCGCCGCTGACATTGTCAAAAATGGTGCTTTTGCCGCAAGTAGTGGTGTGGCAGCTCCCATTGCCATGTTTGCTATCAATTGGCCACCGCTGACACTTTTAGCCGTATCCGTTGGTGCAGGAGCATTTGCAGGCTCGACACTCATGAAATATGCACCGAGGATCGCAGCAGCCCAAATGAGGGGTGCTATGTGGCCATTATTGTCCCCCCTATTGATCGGATCATTGCATGCGTAAGCATATCTGTTGGTGCCAACGCCTTCCTTAGTCGGATCCCAGTCATCCGGCGAGATGAACCGTCCAAGCACCGGATCCATGTACCTGGCATTGAGATACAGCAGCCCGGTCTCGGCATCGAAGCGCTCGCCGATATAGCCCTTTTGGGTATGGAAGCCGGTGTTGAGGCTTTCGCCGTATGTGGCGTAGCTATTGCCTTCGACAGTGTTGCCCGAGATGTCGGTGACCATGCGCACCGAGGCCAGGTGTTCACGGTGGAGAGCCACAATCTGACGACGCTGGCGCTCGATCACACTGCCTTCATCGACAGCATCGTCGACCCGATTGCACGCGACCCCGCGGAACTGGTCGCGACGACCATCATCCACGGCTGCACGTCCGCTAAGGCTCTTCCCGTTAGCCGGACGGAATGCCTCCAGGCATGGCGTTTTCGCCTATTTGACACCTCTCGGCTGTGGGCACATAAATCGCGCCCCAAGCTACGGAGACACCGATGACTGTCGAGCAGACGCTGCCGGACGCGCGGCCCGTTGAGGCCCAAGTCAGGCCCGACCTTACGACCTTGATCGTCTATTTCGGCGCGCTGATCGCCATGTTCATGGCAACCATCGACATGCAGATCGTCGTCACCGCCTTGCCCACCATTGCCGGCGAACTCGGCAATCTGCATTTGTTCGGCTGGGTCGGTGCCGCCTACCTGCTCTCGACCGCCGCGGTCTCGCCATTCTACGGCAAGCTTGGCGACATGTATGGCCGCAAGAATGTCGTGCTGACGGCGATCGGCCTGTTCCTGCTGGGCTCGCTGGTCTGCGGCATGGCATGGTCGATGGAGAGCTTGATCGCCGCGCGCGTGCTGCAGGGTATCGGCGGGGGTGGGTTGATGGTTTCGGCCTTCGCCATGATCGGCGAACTGTTTTCACCGCGCGACCGCGCGAAATATCAGGGCTACAGTTCGGCGGTGTTCGCGCTGTCATCAGTGCTCGGCCCGTTGGCCGGCGGCTACATCACCAGCCTGTTCGGCTGGCGCTGGGTGTTCCTGGTCAATCTGCCGATAGGCATCATCGTGCTGGCGGTGCTGGCCTTCGCCATGCGCAGCCGGTTCAACGAAAAACGGCACCGCATCGACTATCTCGGCGGCGCGCTGCTCGCCATCGGCACAACGGCGGTCGTTTATTGGGGCTATCACGTGCTCGACCCCAGCGGGCCGGACCTGCTCACCTTCGTATTGCCACTCCTCGCGCTGGTCGCCATCACCTTGTTCATCATGGTGGAGCGCCGGGCCGAAGAGCCGATCGTGCCGTTGCGGCTGTTCGGCAATTCGACGGTCAGCATCGTCTCGGGCGTGTCGCTGGTCGCCGGAACGGTGACGCTGGGCATGTTCTTCTATTTCGCCCTCTACATGCAGACGCTGACGGGTCTCAGCCCGGCCGAAGTCGGCTTCCTGTTCCTGCCGGCGTCGCTGACATCGATGGTCATCTCGATCGTCGCCGGGCGGGTAATTGCCGCAACCGGACGCTACAAATGGATGCCGGTGGTCGCCATGGGTATTGGCGGGTTTCTGATGCTGGGCTTTGTCCTCACCAACCAGCACACGCCGATCTGGGTGCTGGCAACGATGATGGCTGTGTTCGGCATCAGCATGGGCCTGCAGTTCCAGGTGCTGATCGTGGCGATCCAGGCGGCGGCACCGCTGCAGGATATCGGCGCGGTGACGTCGCTGATCACCCAGGCGCGGACGCTCGGAGCATCGCTGGGTCTGGCGCTGAACGGCGCGGTGATGATCTGGGCGCTGAACCGGCAGACAGCCGAGCTTCCTGCAGACGCCGCCGCCCTGCTGCCGGGTGGCCTGAACGGGTTGACGCCGCACCTCGCATCGAGCCTGCCGGGCGCGATCCGCGAAGTGGTGCTCGACCATTACTCCAGTGGCTTCAACGTGATGTTCATCTGGGTGGCGGCGCTCTATTTCGTCGCCATGGGGCTGACGCTGCTGCTCGAGGACAAAGAGATCCCGAAGCGGGCCTGAGCCAAAGCTTGTGTCATGCGCTGGGTTTAGGCATTTGGCGATGATCTGAAATCACCGAGGAGGACAGCCATGATCATCGACACTCATCTGCACCTGATCGACCTGTCGGCGCTGCGCTATCCCTGGCTCAGCCGCGAGCCGGCGCTCAACCGCGATTTCCCGCACGCAGAATATGCGATCCAGGCCCGCCGCGCCGGTATCGAGGCCGCGCTGCATATGGAGGTCGACGTCGATGAAGCCGACATCCAGGCCGAGACCAGCCATGTGAAGGCGCAGTCGCTGGAGAAGGGCAGTCTGTTGCGCGGGGCGATCGCCTCCTGCCGCCCGGAGGAGGCCGGCTTCGCCGCCTATCTCGGGCGCCAGCAGGCCGATCCCTTCGTCAAGGGGTTCCGCCGCGTGCTGCATGTCATGCCGGACGAGCTTTCGGACAGCGCGCTGTTTCGCGAAAACATCAAGCGGCTTGCCGGCACCGGCCTGACCTTCGACCTCGTCGTCCTGCCGCATCAGATTCCAAGGGCGGTTGCGCTCGCCGATCTGGCGCCGGATGTGCAGTTCGTGCTCGACCATTGCGGCGTGCCCGACATCAAGGCCAGTGCGGAACATCCGTGGCGCGAGCATATGACCGAGATCGCGCGGCGTCCCAATGTCATCGGCAAGATCTCCGGTGTCGTCGCCTATGCCGATGCCGGCTCATGGACCGTCGAGACCTTGCGCCCCTATGTCGAGCACACGATCGGCTGCTTCGGCTGGGACCGCGTCGTGTGGGGCAGCGACTGGCCGGTGTGCACGCTTGGCGGTGGCCTTGCGACCTGGGTGACAGCGACGCATGCGCTGATCGCGGGAGCCAGTCCCGACGAACGGGCGAAGCTGCTTTCGGGCAATGCCAGGCGGACGTGGAAGCTATAGAGGCGGTACATAGCGCTCGAGATCGCCGGCAAGCGTGCAGAGCACGATCAGTGCTCTATCTGACGCCGATGCCGGCGGTCAGTCCGCCATCAATCCTGTAGTCCGCGCCGGTGCAGAAGCCGGCCTTCGACGAGCAAAGGAAGGCGATGAGTTCCGCCACTTCCTCCGGTTCGCCGATGCGGCCGAGCGGATGCGCCGCACCGAAGCGCTTGTAGGCCTCTTCGACATCGGCATCGCTGCCGCCGTCACCGCGCGCAGCCTTCTCCAGGATCGGCGTGCGGATCGAGCCCGGGCTGACCGAATTGACGCGGATGCCTGATGCCGCGTAGTCGAGCGCCAGCGAGCGCGTCAGCGTGTGGATGGCGCCCTTGGTCGTGGCATAGGCGGCGACGTTCTGCTGGCAGGCAAAGCCCTGCACCGAGGCGACGTTGACGATGGCGCCGCCTCCGCGCTTGATCATTTCCGGAATGCCGAAATGCGCGGTCAGGTAGATCGAGCCGACATTGACCGTCATCGTTCGGTTCCAGGTTTCCCAGTCGGTGGTCGTCGCCGTGCCATAGGGATGGACGGCGGCTGAATTGACGATGACATCCAGGCCGCCGAACTTCGCGACGCCAGCCGCGACCGCGTCGCGCACCTGATCGGAGACGGACACATCGGTGTCGATGACCAGCACCGCGGCACCAGCACTTTCTAGTTGCGCTTTCATCGCCGCGTTGGCGGCGCGGTCGATGCCGCAGGCGATGATTGCGGCGCCACCGGCCGCAAGGCGTGTGGCGGTTGCCAGGCCGATTCCGGTCGTCCCGGTCACCAGGGCGACCTTGCCGTCGAAATCCGTCATTTCTAAAAACTCCTCCATTTTCTATCGACTCCCATCGGGGTCCAACAATAAGTTGCCAACCTGTCGCAGAAGGAAAGCCGAAATGGAACAATGCTGGCGCTGGTATGGGCCCGATGATCCGGTGACGCTCGATCATGTCAAGCAGGCGGGCGCCACCGGCGTGGTCTCGGCGCTCCACCATATCTATGACGGCCGGGCGTGGCCTGAGGCCGAAGTGCTGGAGCGCAAGCGCATTATCCAGGAAGCAGGACTGACCTGGTCGGTCGTCGAGAGCATTCCGGTCCATAATTCCTTCAAGATCGGCGCGCAGGAACGCGAGCGCTATGCCGGCTATTACCGCGATTCGATCCGCGCGCTGGCCAGGGCCGGCATCGCCACGATCTGCTACAATTTCATGCCGGTGGTGGACTGGACCCGCACCGATCTAGCCTACCGTCTGCCGACGACAGGCTACGCCCTGCGTTTTGATGCCGTTGATTTCGCCGCCTACGATCTGTTCGTGCTGAAGCGCAAGAACGGTGCTGACAGCTATACGCCGGCGCGTATTGCGCAAGCGGAAGCGCGGCTGAAGGAATTGTCGCCAGAGAAGATGGACCAGATCGAGCGCAATCTGATCGCCGGCCTGCCGGCTACAGAGCGCAAGTATGACCGCGACAGTTTTCGCGAGGCGCTTGCGGACTATGACGGAATCGGGCCGAAGGAGTTGCGCGGCAACCTCGCGTGGTTCCTGCGCGAGATCATTCCGGTGGCGGAAGAGGAGGGGGTGCGCATGTGTATCCACCCCGACGATCCGCCGTTTTCGCTCTACGGCCTGCCGCGCGTCGTTTCGACCGCCGAGGATGCGCGTTTCATTCTCAATGCCGTCGACAGCCAGGCCAATGGGCTGACGTTCTGCACCGGGTCCTACGGCACGCGCGCCGACAACGACATCGTCGCCATGGTCAAGGAATTCGGCGACCGCATCCACTTCGCCCATCTGCGCAACATCACCATCGAGGATGACGGCTCGTTCTACGAGGCCGAGCATCTCGAAGGCGGCACCGACATGGCGCATGTCATCCTGGCGCTGATGAAGGAGGAGGCGCGCCGCCGCAAGGAAGGCCGCGCCGACTGGCAAATCCCGATGCGGCCGGACCATGGCCACCTGCTCGCCGACGATATCGGCAAGACAAGGATCAATCCCGGCTACTCGCTGATCGGCCGCCTGAAGGGTTTGGCCGAATTGCGCGGCATCATGCGGGCCGTGGAAACGTTTGGGCTGGCTTGAAGGGGCAACGAACTGCGTTCAATGCCGACGCCGGCTCAGCGTGCGTCGCTGTAGATAATGCGGCCGGCGCGGAATGTCGTCCGATGACAATCAGATACCACGCTCGATCACGATCGCCCGGTCGCGGTGAGGCTCGTGATACAGCCGGTTGCCCTCATGGATTTGCACGGCCCTTAGTACGGCGCGCGGCTCGCTGACGGACGAGGAACCTAGCCGTTCGCCCCACGACCTGGCGGCGTGCTATTGTGTAGTGAAGTTCCGTTGCCCCGAGGTGAGCTAGAGGGGTACTCGGAAATCAAGTATGAATCATGAATAATGCAGTATTGATTTACGTTCGTGCAAGCAAAGGAACTGTAGTGATGGATGGGAACGACGGTCGTCGGAATGCGTTAAAGAATCTATACGTTTTCTCGATGCTTTTCGTTTTATTCACTTCAACATTGGTTATTTACGGAATTGGCGGATGGGTGGTTGCGTTTGGCAGCAGTGACTTCCGAGAAAGCCATGGTAGGAGAGGTATTTTTTTGGTTTTGTTAGCATGCTGCATGTTTTATGGATATATAAAGTATGACGAACATGAAACAAAAATCAGAATAAAACGGGATGAGCGCAAAGCTCTTGTGGTGAGATTTAAGCAGATTGTTTTAATTATATTTGTGTCCTTGTTTGTCCTTTTAATTGCCTAGAGATAATCTCACTATCGGAATGCGAACAATCATGGCGAAAGCCATGCACTTGAACACGGGACCACACAAGACACCTCCGATTGCCAGGTTGACAGAAAGCTGACAATGTATCATATCCGAAAAGCTGAGTATGTATCATATTATTCAGCGCTAGGAGAAAGACCGGCAAAGCCGGCGTCCCAGGGAGGCAATTTTGGGAGAGGCTATCAGCCAGTGGAGCAATTGGTCGGGCTATGTCACGGCCACGCCGCAGGCTTTTGCCGAACCGCAGAGTCTCGATGAGCTGAGTGGTGCCATTCGCAACGCGCCGGGACCAGTTCGATTCGCTGGCACGGGCCATTCCTTCACGCCTCTGGTTAAGAATGACGGGACGATCCTGTCGCTTGATCGCTTCGAGGGCCTGACGTCGCACGATCCCGAAAGGCTGACAGCACGGGTCGGCGCCGGCACCAAGATCGGCGCGCTGGCAAAGCTGTTGCACGGCGTCGGCCAGGCGCTGCCGAACATGGGCGACATCGACAAGCAGGCGTTCGGCGGGGCGCTGGGCACCGCCACCCACGGCTCGGGCATCACGCTCGGCGCTTACCATACCCAGCTCGAGGCGATGCAGATCGTCGACGGGCGTGGCGCCGTGAAAGAGTTCGACCGTGCCAAGAGCCCCGACATGATCGAAGCCATGGGCGCTTCGCTCGGCGCTTTCGGCGCCGTCACCGAAGTGACGATCCGCAACGTGGCGAGTTACCGGATGCGGCACCGCCGCTGGACGGCGCCGATTGCCGATGTGCTTGCGCAATTCGAAAGCACCATGACGGCGCATCGTTCGGCCGAGTTCTACTATGTGCCGTTTTCCGGCCAGGCGCTGCTGATTGCCAGCGACATCACCGAGGCGCCGGCGACGGTGCGTCCGCCGACGGAAGACGACGATGCGGTGACGACGCTGAGAAAACTGCGCGACTATCTCAGCTGGCTCCCTTGGCTGCGCCGCCGTCTCATCGGCTCGGCCTTCGCCAAGGTGCCGGCCGAGGATTATGTCGAGGAGTGGCTGAAGGTCTTCACCTCCGAGCGCAACGTCAAGTTCAACGAGATGGAATACCACCTGCCGTTCGAGGAAGGGGCGCCCGCACTCAGCGAAATCATTGCGCTGCTCGAGACGCGGTTTCCAGAGGTCTATTTTCCGATGGAGGTGCGCGTCGTCGCGCCCGACAATGTCTGGCTCAGCCCCTTCTACAAGCGCCCAACCTGTTCCATCGCCATCCATCACGGCGTCGAGCGCGATCCGATGGCGTTCTTCAACGCCGCCGAGCCGATCTTCAGGAAGCGCGGCGGCCGCCCGCATTGGGGCAAGATGCACAGCCTGACATCAAGGGAATTGAGCGCGCTCTATCCGCGCTGGAACGATGCGATGGCGGTCCGCCGCGAGATGGACCCGGACAACCGCTTCGTGTCGCCCTATATTGCCAGGCTGCTCGGCGTCGCGGCATGAGCTTGACCGACACCTATTTCGCGGAAATGTCGGGCGCGCTCAGGGCAGCCGGGATCTTTCAGCCTTGCCTGGTGCTCGATCTCGACCGGCTCGATCACAACATCGCTGCGATCAAGGCGAAGTTCGCCACGGGCCTCGATCTGCGCCTCGTCGACAAGTCGCTGCCATGCCTGCCGCTGATCGACTATATCCGCGCGGCGTTTGCGACCGACAGGCTGATGACCTTTCATCTGCCGATCAGCGCCGAGATGCTGAAAGTGTTTCCCCAAGTCGATCTCCTGTTGGGCAAGCCGATGCCGGTTGCCGGCGCCAGGCACGCGCTGACGAAGGGCGTTCTCGCCGGGCTCGGCGAAGCTACGTCGCGCATCGTCTGGCTGATCGATACCGAGGAGCGGCTGGCCGCCTATGGCTCGCTTGCCGCCGAGCTCGACCGCGAGCTGCGCGTCTGCTTCGAGGTCGATGTCGGCCTTCATCGCGGCGGTATCAGCGATCCCGACTCACTGGCCCGGGCAGTTTCCGCGTTGGCGAATTACCCGCGGCTGAAATGCGAAGGCGTCATGGCCTACGAGGCGCATATCGGCCATATCCCAAAACTGCTGGGAGGACCGGCCAAGGCGCGCGTCAAGGCGATCAGCCTGTTTCGCCAGTATGTCGCTTGCCTTGCCGCCGACCAGCGCAAGATCCTCAATCTTGGCGGCAGCAGCACCGCATTGCTCTATGACAGCTGGGTCGGCGCCAATGAATTGTCCATCGGATCGGCTTTTATGCTGCCGACCGATTTCGATGTGCCGAGCCTCAGCCAATTGCGGTCTGCCGCATTCATCGCGACGCCGATCCTGAAAGTGGTCGATGTCCAGGCGCCGGGCCTCGACCAGCGCTCCTGGCTGCTGCAGAAGCTCGGGCTGTTGCCGCGGCGCGGCTGTTTTCTCTATGGCGGAAAATGGATGGCGAAGCCCGTCCATCCCGTGGGGATGAAGACCGACAAGACGTTCGGCTTTTCGACCAATCAGCAATTCATGGCGCTGCCCGACAACGTCAATGTCGGGCCTGACGACTACGCCTTCCTGCGTCCGACGCAGAGCGAATTCGTGCTACAGCAGTTCGGTTCGATCCAGGTCTATTCCGGCGGGAAATTCGTCGAGCAATGGGCCGCACTGCCGTTTTCGTAGAGCAATTCCAGGAAAAGTGTGAAGCGGTTTCCCACAGGAATTGCGTCAAACAAAGAGATCGAAGTGGAGGAGGATAGGATGGTTGCCAAGGCAGTCAAAACCCAGCCCGTGCAGCCTGAATGGGCAGCCGAACTCGACCTCGCGCTCACCGATCTCGACGCCAGGAAGGACGACTGGGCGCAGACCTCGAATGGCGAGCGGATCGCCTTGCTGCGGCAGGTCAAGGATCACATCCGCGAGGTCGCCGAGGCGTGGGTCAAAACCGCGACGCGCAAGAAGGGCATCCCGACCGGCTCGCCGCTGGAAGGTGAGGAATGGCTGGCTGGCCCGGCGGCGCTGATGGATGGCTGCAACCAGTTCATCCACACGCTGAGCCTGATGGAGGGCAAGAAGTTCCTTGACAGTCTGCCGGTTCGCACCTTGCCCAACGGACAGGTGGCTGTGACGGTGGTTCCGAATTCGCTCTGGGACAAGGTGCTGTTCACCGGGCTGAAGGCCGAGATCTGGATGCAGCCCGGCGTGACCAAGGCGAACCTCGCCGCAAACACCGCCTCGGCCTATGACGCGCCGCGCACCAGCCGCAAGGGCAAGATCGGCCTCGTGCTCGGCGCCGGCAACGTCGCCTCGATCGCGCCGCTCGACTGCCTGCACAAGCTTTTGGTCGAGCACCAGGTGGTTCTGCTCAAGATGAACCTAGTCAACGACTATCTGATCGATTTCCTGCGGCCGGCGCTGCGGCCGCTGATCGAATTCGGTGCGCTGCGCATCGTGCGCGGTGGCGCCGATGTCGGCGCGTATCTGTGCAACCACGATCTCGTCGACGACATCCACATCACCGGTGCCGCCGCCTCGCATGACGCGATCGTCTGGGGGCCTGGCGAGGAGGGCCGCAAGAACAAGGCGGCGGGCACGCCACGCAACAGCCGGCGTATCACCTCGGAGCTTGGCGGCGTGGCACCCACCATCGTGGTGCCCGGTGCGTGGTCGGATGCCGATATCGCCTACCACGCCGAACTGATCGCTACCCAAAAGCTCAACAATTCCGGTTTCAACTGCATCGCCTGCCAAATGCTCGTGTTGCCCGAAGGCTGGGGCAAATCCGATGCGCTTTTGGCAGCACTCGAAAAGGTGATGCAGAAAGCCCCGTCGCGCCCGGCCTATTATCCCGGCGCGACCGAGCGCCTCGCCGCCTTCGAGGCGCATGCCGACAGCGTACAGAAATTCGAGCGGCCCGGCGGGCCGGCCTGCGTGGTGGTGCCGTTCCGGCCGGGCACGGATACCTATCTCGAAAATGCCGAGGTGTTCGCGCCGGCGCTCAGCGTCATGCGGCTGCCGGCGGGCAATGCGGAATCCTATCTGCGCGCCGCTGTCGCCTACGCCAATGAAAAGCTGCACGGCACGCTTGCCGCCAACATCCTCATCCATCCCAGGACGATCGCCGAGATCGGCCGGCAGCGCTTCGAGGAAATCATTGCCGAACTGCGCTATGGCGGCATCGGCATCAATTCCTGGAGCGGCGTTCTGTTCGCGCTGCTGCGCCCGACCTGGGGTGCTTTCCCTGGCCACACGCTCGACGACGTGCAGAGCGGCATCGGCGTCGTCCACAACACCTATTTGTTCGACAGACCGGAACGCAGCGTGCTCGAAGCGCCGTTCCGCATCATGCCGAAGCCGGCCTGGTTCCTGACCCACAAAAGGGCACACATGGTCGGCCGCCTGATCACCGAGTTCAACTACCAGCCGAGCCTCCTGAAGCTGCCGCGCATTATCTGGAACGCGCTGCGCGGCTAGCAACGAGCATCCGATCTCGAAAACAAAAGCCGGCACAGGAGCTACGACAATGGCTGACGCGGACGCAATCATCGTTGGCGGCGGGCTGGCCGGCCTGGCCGCAGCCGCGGAACTCGGCGATGCCGGAAAGCGCGTGATCATCGTCGAGCAAGAGGGTGGCGGTTTTCTCGGCGGCCAGGCATTCTGGTCGCTCGGCGGCCTGTTTTTGGTCAACACGCCCGAGCAGCGCCGCCTGCGCATCAAGGACAGCCGCGACCTCGCCTGGCAGGATTGGCTGGGTTCTGCCCAGTTCGACCGGCCCGAGGACCATTGGCCAAGGAAAGTGGCGGAAGCCTATGTCGATTTCGCCGCCGGCGAGATGCGGCCGTGGCTCTACGCCATGGGCATGCGCTGGTGGCCGGTGGTCGGCTGGGCCGAGCGCGGCGGCGCGCTGGCCAATGGCCACGGCAATTCAGTGCCGCGCTTCCACCTGACATGGGGCACTGGGCCGGGCGTGGTCGCGCCGTTCGAAAGGCGCGTGCGCGAGCACGTCGCCAAAGGGCTGATCACTTTGAAATTCCGTCATCAGGTCAGCCGGCTGATCAAGACCAACGGCGCGGTCACCGGCGTCGCGGGCGAAATCCTGGAGGCATCCGATGTCGAGCGCGGCAAGCAGTCGAGCCGCACGGCCGTCGGCGATTTCGACCTTTCGGCCGGTGTCGTGATCGTCACCTCCGGCGGCATCGGCGGCAATCATGAGTTGGTTCGCAAGGTCTGGCCGGTCCGGCGGCTGGGGCCAGCGCCGAAGCGTATGGTTGCCGGCGTGCCGCACCATGTCGACGGCCGCATGGTGGCGATCACCCAGGACGCCGGCGGGGCCGTCATCAACGCCGACCGCATGTGGCACTATGTCGAGGGGATCAAGAACTGGAATCCGATCTGGCCGAACCACGGCATCCGCATCCTGTCGGCGCCGTCGCCGCTATGGTTCGATGCTCTGGGACAACGCATGGAGGCGCCGTTCTTCCCGAGCTTCGATTCGCTCGGCACCTTGAAGCGTATCCTGTCGACGGGACACGATTATTCCTGGTTCGTGCTGAGCAAGACGATCGCTTCGAAGGAGTTCGTGCTGTCGGGTTCGGAGCAAAACCTAGACTTTACGGCCAAGGATTGGCGGGCCGTGCTGAAGAACCGGCGCGGCGGCAAGGCGCCACCATCGGTGGCAGCGTTCCTGGAAAAGGGCGAGGACTTCGTCGTCCGCGACAACCTGGCCGACTTGGTCGCCGGCATGAACGCGCTGTCGGGCGACAATCTGCTCGACTACGACCGGCTCAAGGCGCAGATCGTGGCGCGCGATCGCGAGGTCGACCATGCCTATACCAAGGATGCGCAGGTCACAGCCGTCCGCGGCGCCCGCAACTACATTGGCGACAAGATCTTCCGGGTGACCAAGCCGCACAAGATACTCGATCCCAGGCACGGGCCGCTGATCGCGGTGCGCCTCAACATCCTGACGCGCAAAACGCTTGGCGGCCTGCACACCAATCTCAATTCGCAGGTTCTCGACGGCAATGGCGAACCCATTGCCGGGCTCTATGCGGCAGGCGAGGTGGCCGGCGGCGGTGGCGGCGGCTATCACGGCTACAATGCGCTGGAAGGGACATTTCTCGGCAGCTGCATCTTCTCCGGCAGGAACGCAGGCCGGCACGCCGCGGGCAGGTGACGCGGCTGGCGGGCCAAGAAAAGGTCGATGAGAACAGGACATCCGCCATGTTCCATGGATAGCGACTGCTTTCGATCGCTTGCGGCAACCCAGGCGGTCAGCGAGTTGCGGCTTGCCGGCGCCGACGGTTCCCATGCGCTGGTGCTCGGCGCTGCGGCCCATCAGAGGCCTGCGTTACGCTGGCGCCACCGCGAAATCGAACCCGAGGTCCTGAAGGCCTGGCCGCAAGGTCGGCCGAGCTACCACTCGGCGAAGGAGCCGTCCTTGTGACGCCAGACCGGGTTGCGCCAGCGGTGGCCTTCCTTGGCGCGTTCCTTGACGTAGTCCTCGTCGATTTCGACGCCGAGGCCGGGACCATCGGGGATTGCGACATAGCCATCCTCGTAGCGGAAGACGTCCTTGTTGGCGGCATAGTCGAGCAAATCGTTTGCGGCGTTGTAGTGGATGCCGAGGCTCTGTTCCTGGATGAAGCAGTTGTAGCTGACGGCATCGAGCTGCAGGCAGGCGGCAAGCGCGATCGGCCCGAGCGGGCAGTGTGGCGCCACCGCAATGTCATAGGCCTCGGCCATCGCCGCGATCTTGCGGCATTCGGTGATGCCGCCGGCATGCGACAGGTCCGGCTGGATGATATCGACGGCGCCTTGCTCGAACACCGACTTGAAATCCCAGCGGCTGTAAAGACGCTCGCCGAGCGCGATCGGCGTCGAGCCCAGCGCTGCGATCTCCTTCAGCGCCTCGCGGTTTTCGCTGAGCACCGGCTCCTCGATGAACATCAGCCGGTAGGGTTCGAGCTCCTTGACCAGCATGCGCGCCATCGGCCGATGCACGCGGCCGTGGAAATCGACGGCGATGCCAATGTTGGACCCAACGGCCTCGCGCACCATGGCGACTCGTTCGACAGCCGCATCTATTCTGTCATGGCTGTCGACGATCTGCAGTTCCTCGGTGCCATTCATCTTCAGCGCCTGAAAACCGCGCGAAACCACTTCCCTGGCGCCCGCAGCCACTTCCGCCGGCCGGTCGCCGCCGATCCAGGAATAGACCTTGATGCTGTCGCGCAGCTTGCCGCCGAGCAGTTCGTGCACAGGCACGCCGAGCGCCTTGCCCTTGATGTCCCACAGCGCCTGGTCGATGCCGGCAATGGCGCTCATCAGGATCGGCCCGCCGCGGTAGAAGCCGCCGCGATGCATCACCGTCCAATGGTCCTCGATCAGGCGCGGGTCCTTGCCGATCAGATAATCGCCAAGTTCCTTGACCGCTGCCTCGACCGTCAGCGCACGGCCTTCGACCACAGGCTCGCCCCAGCCGGTGACGCCGGCATCAGTCTCGATCTTCAGAAACAGCCAGCGCGGCGGGACGATGTAGGTGGTGAGCGAGATGATTTTCATGCTGGTCTCAGTTGTTCTTGAGTTTCTTGGCGCTGACCAGGTCGCGCGCCGCAAGGTCGAGGATCCGGCCTGCCGCCGCACGCGCCGCCGCGGCATCGCGCATGCGCAGCGCCTCGACCACCTCACGGTGCGCCGCCACCGCTTCCATGCGCCGGGCGAGCGAAATGGTCGCCGTTGCTTCGAGCGAGAATTTCAGCCCGGTGTCGATCAGATTGCCGATCTGGCGGAAGATCGGGTTGTGGCTCGCGGCATAGACGATCTGGTGGAAGGTGATGTCCGAGCGCGAGAAGGCGGCGAGATCCTCGCCGGCATTGGCCATGCCGCGCCATGCGGCTTCGAGATCGGCGATCTCCTGCAGCGTCGCACGAGTCGCCGCCAGTTCAGCTACCAGAGGTTCGATGGCGCGGCGCGTTTCGAGGATGGCGTCGAACAATTTGTCGTCCAGCGCATGCGGCGCGTGCCAGGCCAGCACCTGCGGGTCGATGATGTTCCAGTTGTCCTGTTCACATACAACCGTGCCGATGCGCGGTCGCGACAGCACCAGCCCCTTGGCGGCCAGCACCTTCAGCGCCTCGCGGATGACGGTGCGGCTGACGCCATATTCGACGCCGAGTTCGTTTTCGGTCGGCAGGGACGAGCCGGCGGGATAGCGTCCGGAAAAGATGTCTGAGGCAAGCGCCTTGGTCACATCGGGCATGACGCGCGGGCGGCGGGTGTCGCCTGATGCCTTCTTCGAAGTTTCGGTCACCTCAGCCCTCCTCCAAGGCGGCGAAACCACTGATCTCACGTCCCCGGCCTTACCGGATGCGGATGATTTGCGCCAACGATCCCTGGTCAGAGCATGTAGCTCAATTATCATACCAGATCAATTGACGAGTATGATAAAAAGAATTAGAGACTCTGCATCCGGGCTGAGCGCCCGGCCATCGCTGGGAGGTAATCATGCGACTTCTGAAGACCGCGCTCGTCGCGGGCGCCCTTGCCGTGCTGTCCGTCACGACCATCGCTGCATATGCTCAGGACACCAAGATAGGTTTTATCGTCAAACAGCCCGAGGAGCCGTGGTTCCAGGACGAATGGAAGTTCGCCGACCAGGCCGCCAAGGAGAAGGGTTTTACCCTGGTCAAGATCGGCGCCGAGGACGGTGAGAAGCTGATGTCGGCGATCGACAATCTCGGCGCGCAGGGCGCGCAAGGCTTCATCGTCTGCACGCCTGATGTGAAGCTCGGCCCCGGCATCGTCGCCAAGGCCGCCGCCAACAATCTCAAGCTGATGACGGTTGATGACCGTCTGGTCGGCGCAGACGGGAAGGCGCTGGAAGACGTGCCGCATATGGGCATTTCGGCGACCAAGATCGGCGAGGCCGTCGGCCAGGCGATCGTCGACGAAATGAAGGCGCGCGGCTGGAAGGCCGACGAGGTCGGCGCCATCCGCGTCTCCTATGATCAGTTGCCGACCGCCGTCGACCGGGTCGAAGGCGCCATTTCGGTGCTGAAGGCCAACGGCTTCAAGGCCGAAAACATCTTTGACGCGCCGCAGGCCAAGACCGATACCGAGGCTGCGCTCAATGCGGCGACGGTGGTACTCAACGCCCATGCCGACATCAAGAAGTGGGTCTCCTTCGGCCTCAACGACGAAGCCGTTCTCGGCGCCGTGCGCGCTTCCGAAAGCGTCGGCATCCCGGCCGAAAACGTGATCGGCGTCGGCATTGGCGGCGCGGATTCGGCGATCAACGAGTTCAAGAAGCCGACCGCCACCGGCTTCGTCGGCACGGTGATCATCTCGCCGAAGCGTCACGGCTACGAGACTGCGCTCAACATGTATGACTGGGTCGCCAACAACAAGGAACCCGAGAAGCTCATCCTGACCGCCGGTGCGCTGGCCAAGCGCGACGACTACCAGACGGTCCGCAAGGGTCTCGGCATCGAATAATCCTCCCTGTACAAACAGGCGGCGGCTCACAGTCGCCGCCTGTTTGGCATGGCAAAAGGATAGGCGCCCCATGTCCTTTCTCGACTTCTCGGAAATCACCAAGACCTATCCGGGCGTCAAGGCGCTGTCGGACGTCTCGTTCGGCGTCGACAAGGGCGCCGTGCACGGCCTGATGGGCGAGAACGGCGCCGGCAAATCCACGCTGATCAAGATCCTGTCCGGCGACCAGCATGCCGATGACGGCGAGATCCTCATCGACGGCAAGATGCAAGCCTATGCAACGACGCGAGATGCCTTCGACAATGGCGTCATCGTCATCCACCAGGAACTGCAGCTGGTTCCCGAGCTCACTGTTGCCGAAAACCTCAGCCTCGGCCGCTTCCCCGCCAACGCCGGCATCATCGCCCGTGCCAGGATGCTGGACGATGTTGGCGCCAAGCTGAAATCAGCCGGCATCGACATCGATATCAGCCGCAAGGTCAAGACGCTGTCGATCGGCGAGCGCCAGATGGTCGAGATCGCCAAGGCGATCATGCTCGACGCGCGCGTCATCGCTCTGGACGAGCCGACCTCGTCATTGTCGTCGCGCGAAAGCGAAATCCTGTTTGCCCTGATCGACCGCCTGCGCGGCGAGGGCAAGGTCATCATCTATGTCTCGCACCGGCTGGACGAAGTGTTCCGCCTCTGCGACAGCCTGACCGTGCTGCGCGACGGCAAGCTCGCGGCGCACCATGCGTCGCTGAAAAACGTCACACGCGACCAGGTCGTCGCCGAAATGGTCGGCCGCGAAATCTCCGATATCTGGGGGTTTCGCCCACGCCCGGCCGGCGATGTCCGGCTGAAGGTCGACGCTGTTTGCGGAGTAAAACTGACGACGCCCGCCAGCTTCGAGGCGAGGGCGGGCGAGATCGTCGGCTTCTTCGGCCTGATCGGCGCGGGGCGCTCGGAACTGATGCGGCTGGTGTTCGGCGCCGACCCGCGCTCAGGTGGCACCATTACCGTTGATGGCAAGGTCGTGCATGCCACCGATCCGCATGACGCGATCCGCGCCGGGATCGTTTTGTGCTCGGAAGACCGCAAGCATGACGGCATCATCCAGGGCCGCTCGATCGAGGAGAACATCAACATCTCGTCGCGGCGTCATCACACACGCTTCGGAATCTTGAACCGCGCTAGCGAGATCGCCACCGCCGAGACCTTCATCAAGAAGCTCAAGGTGCGCACGCCGTCGCGCAAGCAGGACATCATCAACCTCTCCGGTGGCAACCAGCAGAAGGTCATTCTCGGCCGCTGGCTGTCGGAGCAGGGCGTGCGCGTGCTTATCGTCGACGAGCCGACACGCGGTATCGATGTCGGCGCCAAAGCGGAAATCTACGAACTGCTCTACCAGCTTGCCGAAGACGGCATGGCGATCGTCGTCGTCTCGTCCGAACTGCCGGAAGTGATGGGCATTTGCGACCGCATCATGGTGATGTGCGGCGGGCGCATCAGCGCCGAACTCGCGCGCGACCAGTTCGCCGAAAAAGCGATCCTGGCCGCCGCTCTTCCCGATCAGAAAACCCCCGACGCGATCGCATCCTGAGGATCTTTGCCATGACCGATCAGTTGAAGAAGATCCTGCTCGGCGAACAGGGCCTCGTCGTGATCTTCATCGTCGCCTTCGCGCTAGTGTCGCTGCTGGTGCCAAATTTTCTGACCGACCGCAACATGCTCGGCCTGCTGCAATCGGTGGTCACCGTCGGCATCGTCGCTTGCACGATGATGTTCTGCCTCGCCGCGCGCGACTTCGACCTCTCGGTCGGTTCGATCGTTGCTTTCGCCGGCATGGTCGCGGTGATGGCGTCGAACTATACCGGATCGATCATCCTCGGGCTTCTTGCGGCAATCGCCTGCGGCGCCTTCGTCGGCTTCATCAACGGCGTCGTCATCGCCAAGTTCCGCATCAACGCGCTGATCACGACGCTTGCTACCATGCAGATCGTGCGCGGCCTTGCGCTGATCGCATCCGATGGCCGCGCCGTCGGCATCAACAGCCCGGATTTCTACCAACTGGCGCTGTCGAAGCTGTTCGGCATTCCGACGCCGGTCTGGGTCATGGCCGTGCTGTTCTGCATCTTCGGTTTTGTCCTCAATCGTACCGTCTTCGGCAAGAACACGCTGGCCATCGGCGGTAACCCGGAGGCTTCGCGCCTGGCCGGCGTCAATGTCGACTGGACGCGCATCTGGATCTTTGCGCTGCAAGGCGTGGTTTGCGGCATCGCCGGCATCCTTTTGGCCTCGCGCATCACGTCGGGCCAGCCCAATGCGGCGGTGGGGCTTGAACTCTCGGTCATCTCGGCCTGCGTGCTCGGCGGCGTCTCGCTTGCCGGCGGCCGCGCCACCATGTCGGGCGTCATCGTCGGGGTGCTGATCATGGGCATCGCCGAAAACGCCATGAACCTGCTCAACATCCCGGCGTTCTACCAATACATTGTGCGCGGCGTGATCCTGCTGCTTGCCGTTTTGCTCGACAATCTGCGTTCGTCGGCACTGGGCCGGCGCTGACCATCTTCCAGTGGAGTGACAGCCATGGGTGAGCGCCTGTCCGGCAAACGCATCTTCCTCACCGGCGCCGCGCAAGGCATTGGGCTTGCCATCGCTGAAGCTTGCCTCGCCGAAGGGGCAAGGCTGTTCCTGGTCGATCGCGACGGCGCGCTGCTGGACAAAGCGGTCGCCGGCCTAGCAGCGCCGCAGGGCCATGTCGGGCATGTCTCAGCCGACATCAGCGACGGTGCCGCGATTGCCGCAGCCGTCGGTCAAGCGACCGACGCGATCGGGCCGATCAACGCGCTGATCAACAATGCCGGCATGAATGTGTTCTCGACGCCGCTCGAGGCGACCGAGGAGGAGTGGAACCGCAATTTCGACGTCAACGTCAAGGGCGCCTGGAACTGCGCCAAGGCGGTGCTGCCGGCAATGATCGCAAATGGCGGTGGCGCCATCCTTAACATCGCCTCGACGCACAGCTTCACCATCATCCCTCATACCTTCCCCTATCCCGTGGCCAAGCACGCGCTGCTTGGGCTGACCAAATCGCTGGCGCTGGAATATGCCGGGCAGGGCGTGCGCGTGAACGCCCTGGCGCCCGGCTATGTCGAGACACAGAAGGCGACCGACTATTGGAACAGTTTTGCCGACCCGGCGGCCGCGCGCGCCAGGACGCTGGCGCTGCATCCAGGCGGCCGCATCGCCTCGGCGCGCGAGATCGCGCTGGCCGCTGTGTTCATGATTTCTGAGGAATGCCCGTTCATGAACGCCGCGACCCTCGTTGTCGATGGCGGGCTCAGCCAGCTACAGCATCCCGCCTGAATGCTAGAGAGGCTCTATTTCTACGGCATCGACCGCCGGCCTAATGGAGCAAGCAGTCGCGATCAGAAACGCTCGCGATAGGCGCGCGGATTGGTGCCCAGCACGCGCAGAAAGCCGCGCCGCATGGTTTCTTCCGAGCCGAAACCGCAGCGGCGGGCCGTCTGGTTGACGGGCTGGCCCCGCTCCAGCATCCGCCGCGCCGCCTCGATCCGGATCTCCTCGATCGCGCGGGCAGGTGTCCGGCCGGTGGCCTCGCGATAGCGCCGCGAGAAGCTGCGCGGGCTCATATTGGCGTGGTCGGCCAACTGCGTGAGCGACAGGTCACCGGCCAGATTTTCGAGGATCCAGCCATGCAGCCGGTCGAAGCGCCCGTCGCCTTGCTGCAGCTTGAGGGTCTGGCTGAATTGCGCCTGGCCACCGGGACGTTTCAGGAAGACCACCAATTCGCGCGCCACGCCGAGCGCCGTGTGCCGGCCAAGGTCGGCCTCGACGAGGGAGAGGGCGAGATCGATCCCCGCCGTTACGCCGGCGGATGTCCAGACATTGCCGTCGCGGATGAAGATCGGATCGGGTTCGAGCCGGACCGCGGGAAAGCGCCGGGCGAACTCCGCGCAGCGTCCCCAATGGGTCACCGCGCGGCGGCCGTCGAGCAGGCCAGCCGTCGCCAGCAGCATGGCGCCGCTGCAGACGGAAGCGGTTCGGGTGGCATCGCGCGAGCGACCGGCGATCCACTGGACCAGCACGGGATCGTCGCAGGCCGCGTTGACGCCCCATCCTCCGGGGACAAGCAGCGTGTCGATCTTACCTCCGTGGGTTGGCAGCACTGCTGCCTCCAGCACGAGACCGGCCGATGTCCGGATGCGCGGTGAGGCGGCGACGACCACGACCTCGTAAGGAGCCGGTTCGCCGGCCTGCCTTTTGAAATCATTGGCGCTGGCAAAGACCTGCAGCGGTCCGCTGACGTCGAGGAGCTGGATGTCGGGATAGGCAAGTACTTCGATACGGCGCATTGGTTTGGCCCGAAGCGAGGGATGAATGGCAATCGTGCCAAACCATGATGCCGTAGATTGCCGGAAGTCAACCCACGGAGATTTCCATGCCCCTTCGTTTCGGCATCCTCGTATTCCCCGACGTCCAACAACTCGACCTCACCGGCCCATACGAAGTCCTGGCATCGGCCAAGGATGCCGAGGTGGAACTGATCTGGAAGGATCGCAACCCGGTGACGTCATCGACGCGCCTCTCGCTGACGCCAACCGCGACCTTTGACGATTGCCGGCCCCTCGACGTGCTGTGCATTCCTGGCGGGGGCGGGGTCAACGCGCTGCTGGAGGACCAGACAGTCCTCGATTTCGTGTGGGAGCGCGCGGGGCAGGTGCGCTACATCACCTCCGTTTGCAGCGGTGCCCTGGTGCTTGGGGCGGCCGGACTGCTGAGGGGCAAGCGCGCGACCACGCACTGGTATGCGCATGATTTCCTTGAGGAGTTCGGAGCGATCCCGGTCGACGAGCGTATCGTCGAAGACGGCAAGCTCATCACCGCCGGCGGCGTCACTTCGGGGATCGACTTCGGCCTGGCGCTGGTTGCGAGGCTGCTTGGACAGGAGGAGGCCGAGATCGTGCAGCTCTCGCTCGAATACGCCCCGGCTCCTCCCTTTCGGTCCGGCACGCCCGCCGAGGCGTCGCCTGCGGTGCTGGCGCAGGCAAAAAAGCGCCTCTCTGGTTCGAGGCGGGTTCGCGAGGCAATCTTCGCTCGCTGGCGCGAGGCTCGCGCCGCCGCTGCGCCGGCGCGCATCCACGGCTGAAGCAGCAAGGCCGAAGGTGCATCCCCTGGCCCTTCGGCCTTGCTGCGTTTCCACTGTTGACAGGTCCCTTCGTCTGTGCAGAAATTGGTTGGACCATTGAACCACTTCGGTAATAGCCCCGGTGACCCAATTCAGCCTTCCGCCGATCCAGACGACGGCCCGCGACGACGCGGTGCTGAAGGCGTTGGCCGGCTTCGTCATGCGCGAGAAGCTGGAACCCGGTGAGAGGCTGCCGACCGAACGCATCCTCGCTGAGCGTCTGAAGGTCAGCCGCAATACGGTGCGCGAGGCGCTGACGCGCTGGGAAGGGCTTGGCCTGGTCGAGCGCCGGCAGGGCTCGGGCACCTATCTCAAGGCCGCCGTCTCGCTCGACATGCTGCACATGCCGCTGACGCTTGCCGGCGGCAATGATTTCACCGGCCTGATGCGCACGCTGGAAATCCGCCGCGCGCTGGAAGCGGAAGCCGCCGCCCTTTGCGCCATTCGTGCCGACAGGGACGACCTCGCCGAGATCGAGCGCAAGCTCGACATCATGGAGGAAGAGTTTCTCAGCCGCGCCGGCATGTCGTCGGAAGAGGACTGGGAATTCCATCAGGCGATCTACCGCGCCTGCGGCAATCCGCTGTTCGAGCAGATTATCGCCGCCATGCACGAACTGTTCCACCGCTTCTGGGAACATCCGCTCGGCGTGCGCGATTTCGGCCACGCAAGCTTTCCCTACCACCGCACCATGTTCGACTGCATCGCCGCGCACGATCCGGAAGGCGCCCGGGCCGAAGCGCTGAAGCTGATCGCCACGGTCGAGGACGATTTGAAGCGCGGCGCCGCCAACCTCAAACTTTCGGTCCGCACATGAACGAGCACAGCTTCGACCCAGGCATTTCCGGCAGCGACTATCTTGCCGAGGCGGCGACGCTTCTGGCGCATGACGACCCGTTCCCCGGCAATGCGGTGGTGCCGCCGATCTACCAGACCTCGCTGTTCACCTTCGCCAGCTATGCCGACATGGCCGACACCTTTGCCGGGCGCAGGAAACAGCCGATCTATTCGCGCGGCGACAATCCGACGGTGATGGAATTCGAGTCGCGCGTCGCAGCGCTTGAAGGTGCTGAAGCCGCACGTGGTTTTTCGAGCGGCATGGCTGCGATCAGCGCGACGTTGCTGGCTTTCGTCGGCGCAGGCGAACGCATCCTTGCGGTGCGCAATTGCTATGGCGACGCCTACCGACTGTTCGAGCGGCTGTTTCCGCGCCTGCATATCAAGGTCGACTATGTCGACGGCTCCGATCCGGATGCGGTGGCCGCGGCACTTCCCGGTGCGAAACTGCTCTACCTGGAAAGCCCGACCTCGATGATGTTCGAGCTGCAGGATCTCGAACATCTGACGCGGCTGGCGAAAGAGCAGGGCATCGTCACCACAATCGACAATTCCTGGGCGACGCCGGTGTTCCAGAAGCCGATCCTGCACGGCGTCGATCTGGTGCTGCACTCGGCCTCGAAATATCTCGGCGGCCACAGCGATACCGTCGCCGGTGTGGTGGCGGGCTCGGCCGCCCATATCAAGCACATCAACGACCAGACCTACTCGCAGCTTGGCGCAAAGCTGTCGCCCTTCGAGGGCTGGCTGCTGTTGCGCGGCCTGCGCACGCTGCCGCTGAGACTGCCGCATCACATGAAGAGCGGGCTCATCATCGCCGAGCGCTTGAAGGCGCATGACAAGGTCGAGCGGGTCAGTCATCCCGCCTATTCCAACCATCCCGGCAAGAAGACGCTTGCCGGCTATGCCGGGCTGTTCTCCTTCGAGGTGACGGAGGATGTCGACATTCCCGCTTTCGTCGATGCGCTGAAATTCTTCCGCATCGGCGTCAGCTGGGGCGGTCATGAAAGCCTCGTCGTGCCGGCAAAGGCCTCGCTCGAGCAGACACCGGGTCTCAATTCGATGGCGCGCTTCGGCGTCAGCCCCCGAACCATCCGCTTCAATGTCGGATTGGAAAGCGTCGAAGACCTCTGGGCCGACATCGGCCAGGCCTTCGACAAAGCAAAAAAATGACTGGGTTCAAAATGGGAGTTCTGAACATGAAACGACTGAGCATCATGCTTGCCACCGCTGCCGGCCTGGCGATGTCCGCCAGCGGCGCATTGGCCGACACCACCCTCAAGCTGGTCGAGGTCATCACCAGCCCGCAGCGCACCGAATTCCTGAAGAAGCAGATCGCCGAGTTCGAGGCCGCCAATGCCGGCGTCAAGGTCGAGGTGGTCTCGCTGCCCTGGGGGCAGGCCTTCGAGAAATTCCTCACCATGGTGCAGGCCGGCGATACGCCCGACATCGTCGAGATGCCGGAGCGCTGGATGGGCCTGTACGCCACCAACGGCCAGCTCGAGGATCTCGGCCCTTACATGGCCAAATGGGACGACGCCAAGACGCTGGGCGACCGCGCCAAGCAATTCGGCTCGACCGTCAACAACACCCAGTTCATGATCCCGTACGGCTACTATGTCAATGCGCTGTTCTGGAACAAGAAGCTGTTCAAGGAGGCCGGTCTCGACGGCCCGCCGGCGACGCTCGACGACTTCATCGCCGACTCCAAGAAGATCTCCGCCATTCCGGGCAAGTACGGCTACTGCCTGCGCGGTGGCCCGGGCGCCTTCAACGGCATGCACATGTTCATGAACATCGCCGCTGGCAAGGGCGGCTACTTCAACGAGGACGGCACCTCGACCATCAACGAGGAGGGCTCGGTCAAGGGCCTGCAGATGCTGGCCGACATGTACAAGGACGGGCTGGCGCCCAAGGATGCGGTGAGCTGGGGCTTCAACGAAACCGTCACCGGCTTCTATTCCGGCACCTGCGCGATGCTCAACCAGGATCCGGATGCGCTGATCGGCATTGCCGACAAAATGAGCGCCGACGATTTTGCCGTGGCGCCGCTGCCGGTCGGACCGAGCGGCAAATCCTACCCGACGCTGGGCTATGCCGGCTGGGCGATGTTTGCCAACTCGCAGCACAAGGACGATGCCTGGAAGCTGATGGCGACGCTGTTGTCCCCCAAGGACAATCTGGAATGGGCCAAGGAAGTCGGCGTCGTGCCGATCCACAATGGCGCCGACCAGGATGCCCACTTCAAGACCGAGCAGTTCAAGGGCTGGTTCACCGAACTCAGCGACACTTCCAAATATGAAATGGTGACGCCGCCGACACATCTGGAGAACCTCGGCAATTTCGTCGACCAGGTGGCGATCAAGAATTTCCAGGAAGTGCTGCTCGGCCAGAAGTCGGCCAAGGACGTCGCCGATCAATGGGCCGCGTTCCTGACCAAGGAGCAGCAGGACTGGCTGGCCAAGAACAAGAAGTAGTTCTTCTTCCTTCTCCCGTTTACGGGGAGAAGGTGGCCCGAATGCATGTCGCCCAAAAGTGCGTAGCGGTTTTGGGACAACGACATGCACAGACAGGCCCGGATGAGGGGCAGCGCGAGCACCCCAAGGCTGGCGCCGCCCCTCATCTGCCTGCCGGCATCTTCTCCCCGTGAACGGGGAGAAGGGTGCTGTTGCCGCTGTCGGCACCCACCCATGACTGTTGAGCGCTAATGACCTATGCCGTGTCCGAAATACGATCCGCAGGCCGGCCGCGAAAGAAGCGGCTGACGCATGCGGCCATCGAGCCCTGGCTTTATCTCAGCCCGGCGATCGTTCTGCTGGTCGTGGTGCTGCTGGTGCCGCTGATCATCGGCATCAGCTATTCGTTCCGGAAGTTCTCCGCCTTCAAATCCGAATATGTCGGTCTAGGCCAGTACCAGGCGATGCTGACCGACCAGGTGCTGGGGCAGGCGCTGGTCAACACGCTCTGGTGGACCGTCGCCAGCCTGTTCTTCCAGTTCTTCCTCGGCCTGGGTCTGGCGTTGCTGCTCGACAAACCGTTTGTCGGGCGCAAGTTCGTGCAGGCGGTGGTGTTCCTGCCCTGGGCGGTGCCATCTTTCCTGTCGGGCCTGACCTGGGCGTGGCTGTTCAATCCGATCATCGGACCACTGCCGCATTGGCTCTTCACGCTCGGGCTGAAGGCCGAGCCGACCAATGTGCTGTCCGATCCGGCGACCGCCATGTGGGGGCCGATCATCGCCAACATCTGGTTCGGCATTCCGTTCTTCGCCATCACGCTGCTGGCGGCGCTGAAGTCGATCCCGTCGGAACTGCATGAGGCGGCCGCAATCGACGGCGCTTCGCCTTGGCAGCGCTTCACCAAGGTGACGCTGCCGTTCCTGGCGCCGACCATCGTCATCACCGTCATGCTGCGTACGATCTGGATCGCGACCTTCGCCGATCTGATCTTCGTCATGACCGAGGGCGGGCCGGCCGGCTCGACCAGCACGGTGCCGGTCTACATCTATGTCAGCGCCTTCAAGTCGCTGGACAAGGGCTATGCCTCCGCGGTGGCGGTGCTGCTACTGGTACTGCTCATCGCCTATGCGATCGCGCTGATCGCCATCCGCCGGTTGCTGGTGAGGCACGTCTGATGATTGCCGGACGCTCTACCTCCTCGCGCATCTTCAGCGGCGTCGGCCTCTACGCGGCGATTGCCGCCTATATGATCTTCGCCCTGTTCCCGATCTTCTGGACGCTGAAGATTTCGGTGACGCCGGAGCGGCTGCTCTATTCCGAGGGCATCACGCTGTGGCCGTCGCAGACGACCTTCCGCAACTTCATCACTGTCCTGGAAGCCTCTGACTTCCCCCGCTATTTCCTCAACAGCGTTATCGTCTCGGTGTCGACGGCGGCCCTGGTGACAGTCATCGCCACGCTCGCCGGCTACGCCATGTCGCGCTTCACCTTTCGCGGCAAGGCGACACTGGCGATCATGCTTTTGCTCACGCAAACCTTTCCGCTGGTGATGGTCATTCCGCCGATCTACCGCGTCATGGGCGAGCTTGGCCTGACCAACAGCCTGGTCGGTCTGATCATCATCTACACGGCCTTCAACACCGCCTTCGCCACCTTCCTGATGCAGTCCTTCTTCGACGGCATTCCGAAGGATCTGGAGGAAGCGGCGATGATCGACGGCTGCACGCGGGCGCAGGCGATGCGCAAGGTGATCGTGCCGCTGACCTTGCCCGGCATGGGCGCCACGCTTGGCTTCGTCTTCACCGCCGCCTGGAGCGAATTGCTGTTCGCGCTGATGCTCATTTCCAGCGACGACCAGAAGACGTTTGCCGTCGGCCTGCTCACCTATATCGGCAAGTTCGCCGTCGACTGGGGGCAGATGATGGCGGCGTCGATCCTGGCGCTGATCCCGGTCTGCATCTTCTTCGCCTTCCTGCAACGCTATCTCGTCACCGGCCTCACCGCCGGCGCGGTCAAAGGATAATCGATGGCTTCCGTCACGCTGCAAAACGTCGAGAAGGACTACGGTTCGCTGCGCATCCTGCACGGCGTCGACCTCGAGATCGCCGATGGCGAGTTCGTCGTGCTGGTCGGCCCGTCCGGCTGTGGCAAGTCGACCCTTTTGCGCATGATTGCCGGGCTGGAGGAGGTGTCGGGCGGCGAGATCCACATCGGCGATCGGCTGGTCAACGATGTCGCGCCGAAGGACCGCGATATTGCCATGGTGTTCCAGTCCTACGCGCTCTATCCGCACATGGATGTGTCGTCGAATATGGGCTTCAGCCTGCTGTTGAAGAAGGCGGAGAAGACGAGGATCGACGGCAGGGTAGGGGCGGCAGCAAAGCGGCTCGGCCTCGACAGTTTCCTCGGACGTCTGCCCAGGCAACTGTCCGGCGGCCAACGCCAGCGCGTCGCCATGGGCCGGGCCATCGTGCGTGATCCCAAAGTGTTCCTGTTCGACGAACCGCTCAGCAATCTCGACGCCAAATTGCGCGTGCATATGCGCGCCGAGATCAAGGCGCTGCACCAGCAGCTCAAGACCACATCAGTCTATGTCACCCACGACCAGATCGAAGCCATGACTATGGCCGACCGCATCGTCGTCATGCATGACGGTTACGTCCAGCAGGTCGGCCATCCGCTCGAACTCTACGATCGGCCGATCAACACCTTCGTCGCCGGCTTCATCGGCTCGCCCGGCATGAACTTTTTTCCGGCGACAGTGGCCAAGGGCGGCAAGGTGGACGCGGTGCTGGCCGACGGCCAGAAGCTGAGATTGCCTGATGGCTTGCCATTGAAGGATGGCGATGTGCTCACCGTCGGGCTACGGCCGGAGCACATCCAGCTTGCCGACGATGGTCCGCTCAGGGCAGAGGTCGAGGTGGTCGAGCCGCTCGGCCTGTCGACGCAGTTCTATGTCCGGCTCGCCAACCAGCTGGTTTGTGTCTTCGTCATGGGACGCAGCACTATCCGGCCTGGCGATAAGGTGCGGCTGTCTGCCGATCCGGCGGCGCTGCATCTGTTCGATCCCGCAAGCGGCA
This sequence comes from Mesorhizobium sp. P160219, assembly GCF_057786095.1. Classification (NCBI taxonomy): domain Bacteria; kingdom Pseudomonadati; phylum Pseudomonadota; class Alphaproteobacteria; order Hyphomicrobiales; family Phyllobacteriaceae; genus Mesorhizobium; species Mesorhizobium sp. P160219. Next base: position 5,468,082 of record NZ_JBYNWG010000001.1, on the reverse strand, counting down.
ACCGCATCGGGTAATCCTATCGAAGGCTGCCCAGGCTGGCATACATGCCGGTGGTGCGGAACTGCGTCGGGTTGATGCCGTAGAGCCGGCGGAAGACTTTCGAGAAATAGTTGGCGTCCTCGAAGCCGCACAGGATGGCGACCTCCTTGACCGGCAGGAAATCGGCTTTGGTTAGCAGCTTCGCCGCCCGCTGCAGCCGCTGCTGCAGCACGAACTCGGCCGGCGGAACGCCTTCGCTCTCGGCGAAGCAGCGCGAGAAATGGGCGCGGCTGAGGCCGCTGATCTGGACGAGCTCGGCCACGGGCAAGGGCTTGTCGAGATTGGCGTTGATATGATCGATGACCGGCTGCATGACGCTCTGTTTCTCAGTGAAGGCGTGCGAGCCGAAGACATCGTCGTAAAGCGCCATCGCCGCCTCATAGGCGATTGCCGAAGCAGCGCCAGGCGAAGCGCCGCCCTTGATCAGGCGCAGGCTGCAATCGGCGAGATGATCGATCGTCTCCGGCTGCAGCCGAAACACCGGGCCGGAGACGCTGAGTATGGATTTGTGGACGCGCAGCGCCTCCTCGCCATTCATCGAGATCCAGAAATATTCCCAGCGGTCGCCCTTCTCCAGCCAGTAGCGATGGTTGTGTGGCACCAGCACCAGCAGCGTGTCGTTGGCCTGCAGGCGGTAGTTGCGGTTCTCGTAGCGCAGCTGGCCGGTGCCGCTGATCGTGTGCTGCAGCACGGTGAACGGCGTCTGGCCGCGCTTGCGCCCATCCCAGTCGTAAGTCACGCCCTCGCGTACTTCATAGCCGGTGCTGGTCGGCATGGCATGCAGGCGCTGGCGGCCGCGCGGCAGCGAAATGGTGCGCATCAACTGTCCGTTGGCGATCAGATCATGCAGCACAAAATTACCCTCGAAAGCATAATCGTTCTCTGGCCGCGCCCTGGAATAACGGCATAATCCAAATCCTGAGAACGCGAAAGACCCGCGGTCGAGGAGCGGGCGGGGAGGAGAACGAGCCGGAATTCCGGCTCGAATGGCATGCGCGCCAAGGCGGGCCGCCATTCCCTTTCCTGTTGCTCCTTACCCGGCATTCGAATGGATCGAGGTGAAGGTGATGAGTTTCAAAATCGCTATTATCGGCGCGGGCAGCGTCGGCTTCACCAAGAAGCTGTTCACCGACATTTTGTGCGTCCCGGAATTCAGCGACATCGAATTCGCGCTGACCGATCTCAGCGAACACAATCTGCAAATGATCAAGGCGATCCTCGACCGCATCGTCGAGGCCAACAAGCTGCCGACCAGGGTGACGGCGACGACCGACCGCCGCAAGGCGCTCGAAGGCGCGCGCTACGTCATCAGCTGCGTGCGGGTGGGCGGGCTCGAAGCCTATGCCGACGATATCCGCATTCCCTTGAAATACGGCATCGACCAGTGCGTCGGTGACACGATTTGCGCCGGGGGCATCCTCTACGGCCAGCGCAACATCCCGGTCATCCTCGACTTCTGCAAGGACATATTGGAGGTCGCCGAGCCAGGCGCCAAATTCCTCAACTATGCCAACCCGATGGCGATGAACACCTGGGCGGCGATCGAATATGGCAAGGTCGATACGGTCGGCCTCTGCCACGGTGTCCAGCACGGCGCCGAACAGATCGCCGAAGTGCTCGGCGCCAAGTCGCACAGCGAACTCGATTATGTCTGCTCCGGTATCAACCACCAGACCTGGTTCATCGATTTGCGGCTCAACGGCCGCAAGATCGGCAAGGACGAACTGGTGGCTGCCTTCGAGGCGCATCCGGTCTATTCGCAGCAGGAAAAGCTGCGCATCGACGTGCTGAAGCGCTTCGGCGTCTACTCCACCGAAAGCAACGGTCATCTCTCCGAATATCTGCCCTGGTATCGCAAGCGGCCGGACGAAATCACCCGCTGGATCGACATGTCCGACTGGATCCATGGCGAGACCGGCGGCTATCTTCGCTACTCCACGGAAACCCGCAACTGGTTCGAGACGGAATATCCGCAATTCCTCGAAGCGGCGTCGAAGCCGCTCGACGTATCGAAGCGCTCGAACGAGCATGCCAGCCATATTCTCGAAGCGCTGGAGACGAACCGCGTCTATCGCGGCCACTTCAACGTCAAGAACACCGGCATCATCACCAATCTGCCGCAGGACGCGATCATCGAATCACCCGGTTTCGTCGATCGCTTCGGCATCAACATGGCGTCAGGCATCACGCTGCCGGAAGCCTGCGCGGCCACCTGCATGGCTTCGATCAACGTTCAGCGCATGTCGGTGCATGCGGCTGTTACGGGCGACATTGACCTGCTCAAGCTCGCGGTGCTGCACGATCCGCTGGTGGGTGCGGTGTCGACGCCGGAAGAGGTCTGGCAGATGGTCGACGAGATGGTCGTCGCCCAGGCGCGTTGGCTGCCGCAATACGCCGATGCCGTGCCGGCCGCCAAGGAGCGGCTTTCGAAATCGATGGTGAAAACCCGCGACTGGGCGGGTGCGGCGCGGCGCAAAGTGCGCTCGATCGAGGAACTGCGCGCCGAAAAAACGGCTCTGAAACAGGCCGGCTGAGAATGCTGGCAGGCGGACAGCGGGAGGCCGGTTCGCCAATCAGCCGTCATGAATAGATGCGAGCAGCAGCAGACGTCGAAACATCTGGGAGGAACACAATGAGGAACTTTCGTGGAATTGGCATTCTCGCCGGGCGAAGAATTGGCATTCTCGCCGGGCTGGCGCTGAGCGTCTCGGCATCGGCGCTTGGCAGTGCATACGCGTCCGAGCCGACCACGCCGCCGGCGCCGGCGGCGTTTCCCGCCGAGGGCAAGATCAAATACGTCGCCCGCGATTCCATCCTGGAGTTCAAGGCGCTGCCCGAATATCACGAGCCCGAGTGGGTCACCGAGAAATACGTCAAGACTGGCAAGCTGCCGCCGGTCAAGGATCGCCTGCCGAAGGAGCCGCTGGTGTTCAAGACCGGCAACATGCCGGACGGCATCGGCGTTTATGGCGACACCATGCGCCACGTCATTGGCGGCCGGCCGGAAGGCTGGAATTATGGCGCCGGCCAGACCCAAGGATGGGGCGGCATCGACATCGGCCTTTCGGAATGCCTGACGCGCACCGCGCCTTTGTTCCAGGTCGAGGCCAAGGACACCGAGCCGCTGCCCAACCTCGCCAGGAGCTGGGACTGGTCGAAGGATGGCCACACGCTGACCATGCACCTGGTCGAAGGCGCCAAATGGTCTGACGGCGTTGCCTTCAATGCCGACGATGTCATGTTCTACTGGGACGATGAGGTCGTCGACCCCAATGTCTCGCCGTTGAACGGCGCCACAGCGGAAACCTTCGGTGTCGGCACGACGCTGAAGAAGGTCGACGATTACACCGTCGAGTGGACCTTCAAGGACGCTTTCCCCAAACAGTATCTCTACGCCATGGCCTATGGCACCTTCTGCCCCGGCCCAGCGCATATCCTCAAGCCGCAGCATCCGAAGTACTCGAAGAATACCTACGAGCAGTTCAAGAACGCGTTCCCGCCGGAATATATGAACATTCCGGTGATGGGCGCCTGGGTGCCGGTGGAGTATAGGCCTGACGACATCATCGTCTTGCGCCGCAATCCCTACTACTGGAAGGTCGACGAGAAGGGCAACCAGCTGCCCTATCTCAACGAACTGCACTACAAGCTGTCGACCTGGGCCGACCGCGACGTGCAGGCGGTGGCAGGGGCCGCCGACTTCTCCAACCTCGAGCAGCCGGAGAATTTCGTCGCTTCGCTGAAGCGAGCGGCGGACAAGGACGCGCCGGCCCGGCTCGCCTTTGGCCCGCGCCTGATCGGCTACAATCTGCGCATGAATTTTTCCGCCAATGGCTGGGGCAATCCCGACGAACGCGGCCAGGCGATCCGCGAGCTCAACCGCAATGAGGACTTCCGCAAGGGCATCACCATGGCGCTCGACCGCAAGGCGCTCGGCGACTCGCTGGTCAAGGGGCCGTTCACCGCCATCTACCCCGGTGGCTTTTCCTCGGGCACCAGCTTCTATGACCGCAACTCGACCGTCTACTATCCCTTCGACATCGAGGGCGCCAAGGCGGAACTGGCCAAGGCTGGTCTCAAGGATACGGATGGCGACGGCTTCGTGAACTTCCCGGCCGGGACCGCCGGCGGCAAGAATGTCGAGATCGTGATGCTGGTCAACAATGACTACGGCACTGACAAGAGCCTCGCCGAAGGCGTCGTCGGCCAGATGGAAAAGCTTGGCATCAGGGTCGTGCTCAACGGCCTCAACGGCACCCAGCGTGATGCCTCGCAATATTCCGGCCGCTTCGACTGGCTGATCAGGCGCAACGAGCAGGAGCTGACTTCCGTCGTGCAGAATACCGTGCAACTCGCGCCCGTCGGACCCAAGACCAGCTGGGATCACCGCGCGCCCGAAAGCGGCGTGGTCGACCTGATGCCGTTCGAAAAGGAGCTTGTCGACATCGTCAACAAGTTCGTCTCCTCGTCAGACAATGACGAGCGCGCCAGCCTGATGAAGACGTTCCAGAAGATCTCGACGGAGCATGTCTACAATATTGGACTGACCGAATATCCCGGCGCCCTGATCATCAACAAGCGCTTCTCCAACATCCCGCAGGGAACGCCGATCTTCATGTTCAACTGGGCCGAGGATTCGATCGTGCGCGAACGCGTCTTCGTCGCCGCCGACAAGCAGCAGAAATACGAACTCTTTCCCGACCAGCTTCCCGGCAAGCCCGGCGACAAGGGTCCGACGAACTGAGTTTCCTCCCCTGGCTGACGCCCGGCCGCGCTGCGCGCGCGGCCGGGACGGAGTAAGGTCAGCGGCAACAGATTAGATCCAAGGAGGAGAAACGGTCCGATGCTGCGATTCCTGGCCATGCGCATAGCATCGGCGGTGCCGGTCATGGTCATCCTGAGCCTGGTCACCTTTGCCATCATCCAGGCGCCGCCGGGCGACTATGCCGACTATATCCGTTCGCAGCTCATCAACCAGGGCGGGGCGTCTTTTGCCGAAGCCGACGCGCAGGCGCAGGCCTATCGGGTCGAGCACGGCCTCGATAAACCGCTGCCCGTCCAGTACCTGAACTGGGTCGCCGGCATCATCACCCGCGGCGATTTCGGCTACAGCCTCTATTACAACAAGCCGGTCGCCGCAGTGGTCGGCGAGCGGCTGCCGCGCACGCTGCTGCTGGCATTGGTCTGCCATCTGCTGGCGTCGGTGCTCGGCATCACCTTCGGCATCTGGGCGGCGACCAGGCAATACACATGGATCGACTCGGTGCTGTCGGCCATCTCCTTCCTCGGCATGACGGTGCCGCGCTTCCTGATGGCGCTGATCATCGTCTATCTCCTGGTCTTCCAGTTCAACGTGTCGGAGATCGGCAGCTTCTTCTCGCCGCAATATGGCGGCGCGCCGTGGTCGTGGGCGAAATTCGCCGACCTCGTCAAGCATGTCTGGCCGGTGGTGGCGATCGCCACCTTCGGCGGGCTCGCCTACAATATGCGCGTCATGCGCGGCAATCTGCTCGATACGCTGAACGCGCAATATGTCGAGACGGCCAAGGCCAAGGGCCTGACCGGCAGCGCCGTCGTCATGCGCCATGCCGTGCCCAACGCACTGCACCCGCTCATCATGTATCAGGGCGTGGTGCTGCCCTACATGCTGACCGGCGAGATCGAGACGGCGATCATCTTTGCGCTGCCGACGGTCGGGCCCGCCATCGTCGGCTCGATGGCGGTCGGCGACGTTTATGTCACGGCGACCTTCATGATGGTGCTGTCGGCAACGCTGATCGTCGGCAACATCATCGCCGACATGCTGCTCGCGCTGCTCGATCCGCGCGTACGCCAGTTCAGGGAGAGCTAGATGCTGGCGCGTGACCCATCCCCGCCGCCGCCCCCGGCTGAAGCAACCGCGATTGCGACCCCACGCGGCAATGAGAGCTATATGGCGCTGGTCTGGCGCCGGCTGAGGCGCTCCTGGACCGGCATGGCCGGGCTGATCCTTGTCGTGCTTCTGGTGCTGATGGCGCTGTTCGCCGATTTCTTCGCGCCGATGGACCCCAAGGTGACCGATGTCGCTTTCGCCCCGCCGCAAGTGATGAGTTTTCACGACAGAGACGGGAATTTCGTGCTCCAGCCGCGGGTCTATGCGCTGGCGGATTCTGCAGACCTCGACCCGGTCACCTTCCAGCCGGTCGTCGGGCCGGATTACGAGCATCCGCGCCTGCTCGGCTTCTTCGTCAAGGGCGCCGACTACCGGCTGCTTGGCCTGATCCCCGCCAACCGGCATTTCTTCGCTTCGGCCGACGGCCAGCCGGTGCATTTTCTCGGCACCGACAAATTCGGCCGCGATGTGTTGTCGCGCGCCATCCAGGGCTCGCGCGTCTCGCTGATGATCGCGCTGACGGTGGTGTTCATCATCACCGTCATCGGCACCACAGTCGGCATGGTCTCGGGCTATTTCGGCGGCCGCTTCGACGTCTGGATGCAGCGCTTTGTCGAGCTGGTGCTCGCCTTCCCGCAATTGCCGCTCTATCTTGCGCTGACGACGCTGATCCCGGTGACCGCGCCGACCAACGTCTTCCTCGCCTTCGTCATCATCGTCATGTCGGCGCTGGGCTGGGCGCAGATGTCGCGCGAGGTGCGCGGCAAGACGCTGGCGCTGGCGCGGATCGACTATGTGCGCGCTGCCATGGCGGTTGGCGCCACCGACATGCGTATCATCATGCAGCACATTTTCCCCAATGTGATGAGCCACGTCATCGTCGCCGTGACGATCGCGATCCCGACGGTGGTACTGCTCGAAGCCTTTCTCGGCTTCCTCGGCTTCGCCGTGAAACCGCCGCTGATCTCATGGGGGCTGATGCTGCAGGACACGGCTACCTATTCGGTCATCGGCACCTATCCGTGGATCCTGTCGCCGGTCGGCTTCGTGCTGATCACCGTCTTTGCCTTCAACGCGCTGGGCGACGGCCTGCGCGATGCCGTCGATCCCTATTGAGGTGGCCGGGATGACCGTAGCGCTCGCAGCCACCTTCGCACCAGCCGTCCGGCTCGACCATGCCGGCCGCCACGACCAACCCATCATCGATGCCCGCAACATCGAGGTCGCCTTCAAGGTCGAGCACGGCGTCGTCGACGCGGTGAAGGATGTCTCGTTCCAGCTCTATCGCGGGGAGACGATCGCCATCGTCGGCGAGTCCGGTTCCGGCAAGTCGGTGACGGCGCGCGCCGTCATGGGGCTCTTGTCAAAGCGGGCCACCGTGTCGCCGAAATCCACCATCGACTATTGCGGGCAGGACATACTGAAATTCCCCGAGAGCGCCCGGCGCAAGTTGCGCGGCAATCGCATCTCGATGATCTTCCAGGAGCCGATGAGCTCGCTCAACCCGATCTATACGGTCGGCAGTCAGATCGTCGAGGCGATCAGAGTGCATCGAAAGGTCAGCCGCAAGCAAGCCTGGGCGCGGGCGCTCGAGCTTTTGCGGCATGTCCAGATCCCCGAGCCGGAAGCGCGCATCAAGCAGTATCCGCACCAGATGTCGGGCGGGCAGCGCCAGCGCGTGATGATCGCCATGGCGCTCGCCAACGACCCCGATGTGCTGATCGCCGACGAGCCAACGACAGCGCTCGACGTCACGGTGCAAGCACAGATCCTCAATTTGATCCGCAATCTGCAAAAAGAACTCAGGATGGCGGTCATCCTGATCACCCACGACCTCACCGTGGTGCGAAAATTCTCCGACTATGTCTATGTCATGCAGCATGGCGAGATGTGCGAGCACAACGTCACCGAGCGGCTGTTCGCCGACCCGCAGCATGCCTATACCAAGCGGCTGCTCGCTTCAGAGCCGCACGGCAAGCCGCAGCCGCTGCCGGAAAACAGCGGCACCATCCTCGAGGCCCGCGATATGCGCGTCTGCTTCATGCTACGCCATGGCAGCTTCCTGAAGCCGGACTGGCGCGAGCTGGTCGCCGTCGACGATCTCGGCCTGAAGCTTTGCCGCCACGAGACACTGGGGCTGGTCGGCGAATCCGGCTCCGGCAAGACCACCTTCGGTCTCGCCTTGCTCAGGCTCACCGAGGCCAAGCGCGGCGAGGTCAGCTTCGACGGCCAGCCGATCCACGGCCTGTCGCGCGCCGGGATGCGGCCGCTGCGCTCGCGCATGCAGGTCGTTTTTCAGGATCCGTTCTCGTCGCTCAACCCGCGTATGACGATCGGCCAGATCATCGAGGAAGGGCTGGTCGTCAACAGGATCGGCACGACACGGCGCGAGCGGGTCGGTCGGGTTCGCGACGCCCTGGTCAGCGCCGGCATGCCCGGCGATATCCTGTCGCGGTTCCCGCACGAATTTTCCGGCGGCCAGCGGCAGCGCATCGCCATTGCCCGAGCCATCGCGCTGGAGCCCGAATTCATTCTGCTCGATGAACCGACATCGGCGCTCGACCTTTCGGTGCAGGCGCAGATCATCGACTTGTTGCGCAAGCTGCAGGACGAACGCGGCCTTAGCTATCTCTTCATTTCGCACGACCTCAAGGTGGTGCGCGCGCTCTGCCATCGCGTCATCGTCATGCAGAACGGCAAGATCGTCGAACAGGGACCCGTCGACGAGGTCCTCACCCATCCCAAGACCGCCTACACCGAACGGCTCGTCAGGGCCGCCTTCGACGTGGCGTAGCAAAGTGCCGGAGGTTTAATAGTGGCAAGACATCCCAGGATCACCTTCATTGGCGCGGGTTCGACCGTCTTCATGAAGAACATTGTCGGCGACGTGCTGCAGCGGCCATCGCTGTCAGGCGCGACGATCGCGCTGATGGACATCAATCCGCAGCGGCTGGAAGAGAGCGCCATCGTCGTCAACAAGCTGATCGCGACGCTGGGCGTGAAGGCGAAGGCCGAGACCTATTCCGACCAACGCAAGGCGCTCGCCGGTGCCGACTTCGTCGTCGTCGCCTTCCAGATCGGCGGTTACGAGCCCTGCACCGTCACCGATTTCGAGGTGCCGAAGAAATACGGCCTGCGCCAGACCATTGCCGACACGCTCGGCGTCGGCGGCATCATGCGCGGCCTCCGGACCGTGCCGCATCTGTGGAAGATCTGCGAGGACATGCTGGCCGTCTGCCCAAACGCGATCATGCTGCAATACGTCAACCCGATGGCGATCAACACCTGGGCGATTTCAGAGAAATTTCCTGACATCAAACAGGTCGGCCTCTGCCATTCGGTGCAGGGCACGGCGATGGAACTGGCGCACGATCTCGACATTCCCTACGACGAGATACGCTACCGCTCGGCCGGCATCAACCACATGGCCTTCTACCTGAAGTTCGAGCACCGGCAGCCGGATGGCTCTTACCGCAATCTCTATCCGGACCTCGTCGGCGCCTATCGCGAGGGCAGGGCGCCGAAGCCGGGCTGGAACCCACGCTGCCCCAACAAGGTGCGCTACGAGATGCTGACGCGGCTCGGCTATTTCGTCACCGAAAGCTCCGAGCATTTCGCCGAATACACGCCCTATTTCATCAAGGAAGGCCGCCCCGACCTGATCGAGAAGTTCGGCATTCCGCTCGACGAATACCCCAAGCGCTGCATCGAACAGATCGAGCGCTGGAAGGGCCAGGCCGAGGCCTATCGCTCGGCCGACCGCATCGAGGTCGAGCAGTCGAAGGAATACGCGTCCTCGATCATGAATTCGGTGTGGACCGGCGAGCCTTCGGTGATCTACGGCAATGTCCGCAACAATGGCTGCATCACCTCGCTGCCGGACAATTGCGCCGCCGAGGTGCCGTGTCTGGTGGACGCCTCCGGCATCCAGCCGACCTATATTGGCGAGCTGCCGCCGCAACTCACCGCGTTGATACGCACCAACATCAATGTGCAGGAACTGACGGTGCAGGCGTTGATGACCGAAAACCGCGAGCACATCTACCACGCGGCGATGATGGACCCGCATACGGCGGCCGAACTCGATCTCGACCAGATCTGGGCGCTGGTCGATGAGTTGCTGGCGACACATGGCGACTGGCTGCCGACCTGGGCGCGTGGGAGCGCCAAGGTCCGGGCCGCCTGAGCGCTGCTGCGGCGGTATCTACTCCACCGTCAGGCCTCCGGTGGCGCCGGCAACCGGTGGCGCAGTTCCTCGACCAGCACGCGCTCGTTCTCCGAATAGTCGATCGGAACGACGACGAGATGGACGCCACCGCCGGCAAAAGCCTGTTCAAGCGTCGATTGTATTTCTGAGACGGCGCCGACCCTGGTTCCCTTGGCGCCATAGGCCTCGGCATATCTGACGAAATCGGGATTGCCGAAGGTCATGCCGAAATCGGGGAACTGGTCGACCGCCTGCTTCCAGCGGATCATGCCGAAAGCATTGTCCTCGATGATCAGCACGACGAGGTTAAGTTTCAGCCTGACGGCGGTTTCCAGCTCCTGGCTGTTCATCATGAAGCCGCCGTCGCCGCAGATCGCCATGACGCGGCGGCCGGGATAGAGCATCGCGGCCGTCATCGCCGAGGGCAGGCCGGCGCCCATCGTGGCCAGGGCGTTGTCGAGCAGCAAAGTGTTGGCGACGCGCGTGCGGTAATTGCGCGCAAACCAGATCTTGTACATGCCGTTGTCGAGCGCCAGGATGCCATCGGCCGGCATCACCGCGCGCACATCGTGCACCAAGCGCTGCGGCGTGAAACGGTCTTCGGTGGCGCGGGTGGCAATGCGGCTCAAAATCCCTTCGCGCAGCGGCAGTAGCGCCTGCGCGTTGGGGATCTTGCCCTCGATCCGGTCGGCAAGCAGCCTGAGCGAAGCGCCGATGTCGCCGATCACTTCGGTCTGCGGGAAATAGACCTGCTCGACATTGGCCGGCTGGTAGCCGACATGGATCACCTTCGGTCCCTTGTCGCCCATAATGAAGGGCGGCTTCTCGATCGTGTCGTGGCCGATGGTGATGATGAGGTCGGCCTGCTCTATCGCCTCATGGACATAGTCGCGCTCGGACAGCGCGGCGGTGCCCATATAGAGCTCGGTTCCGCCAGGCACCGTGCCCTTGCCCATCTGCGTGGTGAAATAGGGGATGCCGGTTCTGATAACGAACCGGGCGAGGTCGGAGGTTGAGCGCGGCCGCGACGCGGCGGCGCCCAGCATCGCCAGCGGACGCTGCGCCTTGATGATCATCTCAGCGGCACGGTCGAGCGCCAGCGGGCTGGCCAGCGGAAGCTCGACCGGATGCGGCGGGATCAGCGCGACATCGTCGCACTCCTCGGCCGCGATGTCTTCGGGCAGTTCCAGATGCACCGGTCCCGGACGCTCCTCTTCGGCAATCCGAAACGCTTCGCGCACCACGGCGGGAATGGTCTTCGCCGAGATGATCTGGCGTGACAGCTTGGTCAACGGCTTCATCGCGGCGACGATGTCGACGATCTGGAAGCGGGCCTGGCGCGACGAGCGGATGCCCTTCTGCCCGGTGATCATGATCATCGGCATGGCGCCGAGCAGCGCATAGGCGGCACCCGTCGTCAGGTTCAGGGCGCCGGGTCCCAGCGTGGTGATGCACACACCTGGCTTGCCGGTGAGCCTGCCATGGGTGGCGGCCATGAACGCCGCCGCCTGCTCATGACGGGTGAGGATGAGCTGGATCGAGGATTTGCGGATGGATTCGACGACGTCCAGGTTTTCTTCGCCGGGAATGCCGAAGATGCGATCGACGCCCTCATTCTCGAGGGCGGCAACAAGCAGGTCAGAACCTTTGGGCACGAAGCATCTCCTGGGCAAAGCGGCGGCGAACCGCGTCGGGATATGATCAGACATAGTGCTGGCAAAGTCCTACCGCGAGGCGCGGCCGCCGCCAATATCGCTCTGCCTTACAGATCCTTCCGTTTCCTGAATTGGCCGGGCGAGACGCCGGCGTGGCGCCTGAAGGCGGTGGAGAAGGCGGCTTCCGAGCTGTAGCCGACCGCCTCGGCGACTTGGCCCAGGCTCTTGCCCTCGTGCAGCAGCCGGCTGGCCTGCCGCATGCGGCAGCCGAAGAGATAGGCCATGGGCGCTTCGCCGACGAGATCGCGAAAGCGGGCGGCAAAGGTTGCCCTGGAGAGCCCGACCGCGCGTGCCAGGGTCTCGATCGTCCAGTCGTGGCCATAGGCTTCATGCAGGGTGGCGAGCGCTCTGGCGATCGCGGGGTCCTGCAATCCCCTCAGCCAACCTGGATTGTCCATGCTTTCCAGACCGGAGCGCAAGGCGCGCGTGACGATGGCCACAGACAGGCGAGCCATGACCACGTCGCTGCCGGGACCTTCGTCGGTCGCTTCCACCAGCAAGGCCTCGACATAGCCACGCAGCCATTTGGGCAGACGGCCATTCGATCCCCGGATGTGAACGATGCGCGGCAGGCCGGCAAGTGCCGGATGGTCGGCGTCGCGAAAGGCGAAGGCGCCGCACAGGATGACGGTCTTTTCGCCTTCGCCGCCGCTGCGAATACGCCCGGCTGCGGTTTGGGTCGCCAGTTCGGCGGCGGGGACGTTCGCGCTTTTGAGCGCGCCGGGCGACCGCAGCACATGCGGATCGGCGCGCGGTGCAATGATCAGGTCGCCGGCATCGAGAGGCTCGACATCTTCCTCACCGAACACCGCCTCGCATCGCCCCTTGATGACGACGTGAATGCCGCGAAGCCCAGCCTGGCTGAACGAGATCGCCCAGGGAGCGGCCAGTTCGAGGCGCCGGTACCCGGCGGCTGCGAAGTGCAATTCGCGCATGAGGGTAGCCAGGAGATCCACGCTTCGCTCCAGAAACAGACGATCGATAAATCAATCCAGACGCTGTCGAATAGCGCGCCGGCCTTACTGGACCTAGCTATGCCCGACAGGCCGCTTGTCGGCGATAACGAAACTCAGGAGTTATTCATGCCGCCAATCGAGCTTTTTGTCGCGCAGCTTTGTCCCTATGCGCACCGTGTCAGGCTCGCCCTTGCCGAGAAAGGCCTGCAGGCGACGGAAATCGAAATCGATCTGCGCAACAAGCCGGCGTGGTTCCTGAAACTCACGCCGACGGGAAAGGTGCCGCTGCTGCGCCATCAGGGGCAATATGTCAGGGAGTTGGCGATCATCTGCGAATATCTCGATGATGCATTCCCCGAACGGCCGATTTTCCCCAGGGATGCTCAGGCCCGCGCTGAGGCGCGCATCTGGATCAGCTTCGCCGACACGCAGCTTTACGCCAGGACGGCAACCATGATGCACAGTTCCGACGCTATGGTTCATGAGCGGATCAAGGCCCAGCTTGCCGACGCCCTGCGCTTTGTGGAACAGCATGCCTTTGCGAGGCGAGGGGCGGACGAACGGTTTTTGCTGGGCTCGGAATTCAGCGCCGCCGACATCGCCTTCTATCCCTGGTTCGAACAGCTGTGCGTGCTTGAGAAATATCTGGGCTTCGTCATGCCGACCGAATGCGAGCGCCTGCTGCGGTGGCAGGAAACGGTTGCCGCCAGGGAGGCGGTGCGGACCTGCGCAAGGTCGCCCGGCTTCTACCTGGAATCCTATGGCCCGCTTCTCGCGGCCTGAGACGAGCGGGCAACGGAAAAAAATTCCTCACTATGCTGCTGCAAGGTCAGTCATTTGCTTCTTGCGGCAGGCGCAAGCCTGTAAATATGCGGCATCAAGCAGGTCCGCGAGAGGTGAGAGAAACATGCCCAATCCAACCGTCGTCGGGTTTTCCGGCAATTTCACCCGGCCGTCCAAGACGCGCGGCTTCGTCGACCAGGTCGTCAGGGACATTGCGCGCCAGCATGGATTGTCGGCGAGTACCTACGACATCGAAGACCTCGGCCCCTCACTTGGCGCTGCCAAATGGGCGCGCGATCTCGACGGTCAGGCGCGGGCAATCTTCGACAGCGTCGTCAATGCCGATGTGCTGGTGGTGGGGTCGCCGACCTACAAGGGCAGCTACACCGGCCTGTTCAAGCACTTCTTCGATCTGTTCGATCCCGCTTCCTTGCGCGGCAAGCCGGTGGTGCTGCTTGCCACCGGCGGCAACGATCGCCACGCGTTGATCGTCGAGCACCAGTTGCGGCCGTTGTTCGGCTTCTTCGAGGCGCTGACGCTGCCGACAGGGGTCTATGCCACGGACAAGGACTTTTCCGACGGCGTGCTGCGGGCCGAACCCATCCTGAAGCGCGTCGATCAGGTTGTCGGCGAGGTCGGGCTGGTGCTGGCCAATCGCTCGGCAGCCGGCGTTGCTGCCGGATAGAGCGAGGCGGGCAGACCGCCTCCGGCTTTGCTCGGGAGTGAATAAAAAGGCCCGCCACCGACGCGAATCGTGACGAGCCTCCTTGGAGTAGGCCAGGCCTCCCACAGCCCGATTGCTTTCAAAATCAATACCCCGCCGGCTACGCCTGGCGGGGTATCGATAGTAGGATCTGGATCGAATGGGAGCGATCCGGCTGAAAAACGCCAATGCCGGAAGGTTCCCGGTCATCCTGAGCGGCGATGACAAAGGGGTTTTGGCCAACTGCGAAATCCATCTCAGGCGGATTTCTCGCGACAACTAGTTCCTGTCCGCCGGCTTCGAACGCATCCTTGACACCGTCTCGCGCTCGGCGCGCTTGGAGCGCAGAGGCGGCAGGCCGCGGTCGATCAGGTCCATGTCCTCCAGCACCATGTCGCCCATGCGCTTGAAGGCGATGTCAAGCGCACCGGCGCGGTGGGCGGAGCGCAGGAAGCCGGGGATCGTGCGGACCGGATGGTCCTGCGCCAGCGGTTCTTCAGGGAAGACATCGCTGGCGGCGACGATGTGGCCGCTTCCCACCGCCGCCATCAAGGCCGGAAAATCGACGACGCCGGCGCGGCTGAGCAGGATGAAGGCGGCGCCCTTGCGCATGCTGGCAAAAGCATCGGTGCCGAGAAAACCCTGGTTCTCCGAGGTCACCGAAGCGACGACGAAGACGAAGTCACTGGTCGACAGCACCTCGTCGAGCGAGGCCGGTTCGACGCCATTGTCGATCAGGATCGATGGCGGCAGCCAGGGATCGAAGACCTTGGTGCGGGTACGAAAGCCCGACAGCAGCCGGTTCAGCGCACGGCCCAGATCGCCGAAGCCGATGATGCCGACATCGGCGCCGGACAGAAGCCGCGCCGTCAAATTGCCATCGCCGCCCCACAGCTCCTCGCCTTTGCGGAAAGCGAGGTCGGCATCGACAATATTTCGGGCAAGGTTGAGCGCCATGGCGAGGCCAAGCTCGGCCACCGGCTCGGCGAAGACGAGGCCGGTGGTGACGACATGGATGCCGCGCGCAAACAGCGTCTCATAGGGCATGTTGTTGATGAGGTTGGTCTCGACATTGAAGACGCAACGCAGCGCCTGCATCTGGTCCAAGGTCTCGGGCGAGATCGGCGGCTGGCCGATAATATAGCGGGCTTCGGCAAGCACGTCGGCGGGCAAGTTCGCCACGCCCTCGGCCGTCGTCTCGACGACGCGGTAATGCGCCTTGAGGCGCGCCAGCTGCGGTGGGGTGAAGATCAGGTCGAGCGTGCGTGGTTCCGGCGCGCTGATGACCAGCGGCGAGGCCTTGTTTGGCATGACGATTCCTCCCCGGCGCGATCCGCATCGCGTATTTTGCTTTGCACTTGTGGTAGTCCCAAAACCGCTTGCCGCCGTCTGGCGGCATGTGCTTGAGGGGTAAAATACCCACGATTAAACGATTTACAACTCCGGGAGGGGCCGCCGATCGCGTGGCTCGAGCCTTGCCGGGTTTTGATGCGGGAATCCGTTGGCTCGCCAGGCAACGGGCCTGAGGGCTCCTTTCCTTCTCCCCCTGTGAGAGAAGGTGCAGTCAAAACGGATAGTGCTGCCCCGGATCCTCGATCGTCAGCCAGCGCAGGTCGGTGAATTCGGCGATCGAGGCCTTGCCGCCGAAGCGGCCGTAGCCTGAACCCTTGACGCCGCCGAACGGCATTTGCGCCTCGTCGCCGACGGTCGGGCCGTTGATGTGGCAGATACCGGCTTCGATGCGCGCGGCGACCGTCATGGCACGGCGGATGTCGCGGCTGAACACGGCTGAAGACAGGCCGTATTCGGTATCGTTGGCGACACATACCGCTTCGTCCTCGCCCTTGACGCGGATCACCGGCTTGACCGGGCCGAAGGATTCTTCCGAATAGACGCGCATCGCCGGCGTCACGTGGTCGAGCAATGTCGCCTCGACCACGGTTCCGGTGCGCTTGCCGCCGGCCACAAGCCTGGCGCCCTTGGCGACGGCGTCGGCAACCAGTTCTTCCATCTTGTCGGCGGCTTGGTCGCTGATCAGCGAACCGAGCACGACATGGCCGCGCGGGTCACCGGCAGGCAGCTGCGCCGCGCGGGCGGCGAGCTTGGCGACGAACTCGTCGGCGACCTTTTCATCGACGACCAGGCGCTCGGTCGACATGCAGATCTGGCCCTGATGCATGTAGGCGCCGAAGGTCGCCGCATTGACCGCGGCGTCAATGTCGGCATCGTCGAGCACGACCAGCGGCGCCTTGCCGCCGAGTTCGAGCAGCGCCGGCTTCAAGTGACGGCCCGCGAGTTCGGCAATGATCCTGCCGACCTTGGTCGAGCCGGTGAAGTTGACACGCCTTACGGCCGGGTGCGCGACCAGTGCCTCGACGATTGTCGCTGCGTCCTTGGGATCATTGGTGACGACATTGATGACCCCCTTGGGCAGGCCGGCCTCGACCAGCACCTGGCCGATCAGCCGGTGTGTGCCTGGGCACATTTCCGAAGCTTTCAGCACAACCGTGTTGCCGCAGGCGATCGGCATGGCGATGGCACGGGTTCCGAGGATGACCGGTGCATTCCACGGCGCGATGCCGAGGCAGACGCCGGCCGGCTGGCGGATCGCCATGGCCAGCGTGCCGGGCTTGTCGGAGGGAATGACCTCGCCCGAAATCTGCGTCGTCATGGCGGCTGCCTCGCGCAGCATTTTGGCGGCGAGCATGACGTTGAAGCCGGCCCAGGGGCCGGTCGCGCCGGTTTCTTCCATCATCAACTTGGTGAATTCGCCGACCTTGGAGTCCATGACATCGGCCGCCTTGGACAGCAAAGCGCGGCGCTCGCCCGGACCGGTCTTCGACCACGTCTTGAAAGCGGCAGCAGCGGCTTCGACCGCGGCATTGGCGTCGGCGATGCTGGCTGCGGCAGCGCGGGTCGCCAGCTTGCCGGTGAACGGGTCCATGCGCTCGTAAGAGGCTGAGCCGGAGGCATCCCTTTTGTCGCCGTCGATCAGAAGTCCGATGTCCATTGTTCTCTCCCTCGCTCGCCGTGGAGCGTCTTTTCTATCTATTATCGACCACGATCTGATCCGAACACCGGCTCCCACTTTTCGGGATCATGGTCTAGAAGCCGAGCACCTCGGCATTGATCGATGCTTCAAGCCCACCGTCAACCGGCACATTGACGCCGTTGACCCAGCGTGCGCCGTCCGAGCACAGGAACAGCACGACAGGCGCGATGTCGCCCGAGGTTCCGGCGCGCCCGACCCTGGCGATGTCGCTGTCCACGCGGGCGTCACCCAGCACATTGCGGAACTGTTTGAGGATCGGCGTCTCGACCGGGCCGGGGCTCACTGCATTGACGCGGATGCCGCGGCTCCTGAACAGGTCCTGATGTGCGGCGCGCTGCGTCCACAACAGCAGCAGCTCCTTGGAAACGGGATAGCCTTCCTCGTTCTTCACCTGATGGTCGGCGATCATCTTCGCCACATCGGGAAAGCCTTCGATGCCGACCATCGATGCCGCGCGGTTGAGATTGGCGCGCCAGCCATAGCCGGCGATCGAGGCGACGTTGACTACGGTGCCGCCTTCACGAAGTCTTGGTGCCAGGCCTTCCGAGAGCGCGCGCAGGCCGTAGAAGTTGACGGCCAGTGTCGACACCGCACCGGTGTTGCCGGGGAGGCCGGCGACATTGCAGAGCGCATCGATGCGCTGCGGCAGGCGCCCGAGGAGATCGTCGACGCCGGCCTTGGATGAGATGTCAGCCTTGACGAAACTGCCGGCCGATGCTGCCGGTTCACGCATATCGACGCCGATCACGTCAGCGCCCAGTTGGCCGGCAAGTTCGGCCGTGCGAGCGCCGATACCAGAGGCGACACCGGTGATGAGGATGGTCTTGCCGAACAGCATGGTCACGCCTTTTCACTATGCGTTGCGGCCTGTTGCGGCGAAGGCGTCGCGTCACTATCGCCGGCGTTTGCCGGCAGCCTGACCCGGTAGCCGACCGGTAGCAGGCGCAGGCCAAAGCGCTCCTCCAGCGTTCCCCACACGCCGCGCGGCAGGAACAGCGAGAACAGCACCGCCGTGGCGCCGAGGCCGATCAGATACCAGACGCCGGTGCCGCCGAACCAGGTCTCGATGAGGAAGAACAGCAGCGCACCCAGAATGGCGCCCTCGAAGGTGCCGATGCCGCCGACCAGCACCATGAAGATCATGTAGGCGGTCCACTGGACGTTGAAGTAGGTTTTCGGCTGGAAGGTGATCGACGTGGCCAACCACAGCGCGCCGGCCATGCCGATGCCGAAGGCGGCGAGCACGAAGAGCAGCCGCTTGGTTCCGGTGACGCGCACGCCGACCGATGCCGCGGCCTCCTCATTGTCCCTGATGGCGCGGATGGCCGCACCCGTGCTGCCACGCAGCAGGCTAAACAGGATGGCAAGGAGCGCCGTCATCGCGGCCAACGCCAGCCAGTAGATCGTCGCCCGCCTGGAACCGGCGTCATAGATGTTGAGCGAGATCAGCGACGTCCCGGTCTCGCCTTGCACCAGCCGGTCGAGATTGACCAGCAGATGGGTGAGCGCCGCGATCACCCACATGCCGATGGCGAACTCGCCGTTCTTCAGCTTCAGCATGAACAGCGACATTGGCCAGGAGATCGCGCCGACGATGATCGCGGAGACGAACAGCGAGGCGAACGGGTTGAGGCCGGCATCGGCCAGACGGATGGCGAAATAGGCGCCGAGGCCGAAGAACACTTGCTGTCCAACCGAAACCAGCCCGCCGAAGCCGGCCAGCGCGTTCCACATCGCTGCCAGGATCACATAGATGAACAAGGCGGTAAGGCGGTCGACGGCGCCGGCCGACAGGAAGTGCGGCGCGATGCCAAGCAGCGCGATGATGACGACGACCGCAATCGCCGAGATGCGCGAGGCGGAGGTGCCGCGCTCGATGACGGGGTCGTTTAAAACCGCGCTCATGATGCTTTCCTCGCGGGCAGGCGCAGCAGGCCGCGCAGGCCGAGGCCGGAGGTGGAGAGCCGGATGAACAGCACGATCAGGAAGGCGACATGGCCGCCGATCAGAAAACCTTGCGGATGGATCTGCGCGCCGAGCGTCTGGGCGAGCGCCAGAACGATGCCGCCGACCAGCGTGCCCCATAGCGAACCGGCGCCGCCGATCACCGCCGCCTCGAAAGCGAACAGCAATTGAGGTGCGCCGGTATAGGGATCGAAGGTGGCGCGCATGGCGAGGAAGGCGCCGGCCAGCCCAACGGTGACCATGGCGATGGCGGCGGCGAGGGCATTGGCGCGGCGCGCATCGACGCCGACGAGACCGGCCGTGTCGGGATCTTCCGACGTGGCGCGGATCGAGCGGCCAAGCCTGGTGCGGGTGAGGAACAGCTGCAGTCCGCCAAGCAATATGACGGCGGCGGCGAACATGATCACGGCAAGCTTGCCGACATAGATGCTGCCCGGCCATTCCCAGGAATCGTAGGAGAGGCTGCCGATATAGGGCGCCAGCGAACGTGTGTCGGCGCCGAACTGCTCGAACAGCGCATTGTCGATGACGATGGCGAGGCCGAACGTGGTCAGGATCGGCAGGAGCGCGCCGCCGCGGGCGCTGCGCTCGAGCAGGAAGCGCTGCAGCGCCCAGCCGATGGCCGCCATCAGCGGCAGCACGATGAGCAGGCCGACGAAGGGCGAGATATGGAATTGCGAGGCGAGCCGCCACAGCGCATAGGCGGAAAACACGGCCAGGCTTCCATGTGCGAGGTTGATGATGCGCATCACCGAAAACATGAAGGAGAGGCCGCAGGCGATCAGCGCGTAGTAGCCGCCGAGCAGGATGCCCTGGACGATCTGGTTGCTCATGCCGGCACACTCCCGGCGCTTTTTCTGTGCAGACCGAAATAGGCTTTCGTCACTTCATCGCGGGACATGCCCTTGCTCGGGCCTTCCAGCGCGACGCGTCCTTCGAGCATGCAGATGACCTTGTCCGAGACCGAGAGCGCGCGATTGAGGTCCTGTTCGACCAGGATGATCGTCGTGCCGGAGCTGATCAGGCCTTGCAGCGAAGCGTATACGCGATCGACCACCAGCGGCGACAGGCCGAGCGAGACCTCGTCGAGCAGCAGCAGTTCGGGATTGCTCATCAAAGCGCGGCCGATGGCGGTGGCCTGCTGCTCGCCACCGGAGAGATGCCCGGTCTTGGCATGGCGGCGCGGCTTCAGATTGGGGAACGTGTCGAGCACTCGTTCCACGCTCCAGTCGCCGGGACGGCCGGCGGTCTTGCCAAGCAGGAGGTTCTCCTCGACCGTCATCTGCACGAACAGTTTTCGCCCTTCCGGCACCAGCGCGACGCCCATGCCGACGCGCTTGTGCGAGGGAACGCCGGTGATATCGGCACGATTCAGCAGCACGCGGCCGGCCGTCGGCTGGTGCGCGCCGGCGATCGCCCGCAGCAGGGTCGTCTTGCCGGCGCCGTTGGCGCCGACCAGCGCCAGCGTTTCGCCGCGCTCGATCGTAAAGCTCACACCGCGCACCGCCTGCAACAGGCCATGGCGGACGACCAGATTCTCGATTGCGAGCAGGCTCATTTCGGGCCTCCGCCGAGATAGGCGCGCACGACTTCCGGGTCGGCCATCACCGCTTGCGGCTCGCCATCGGCGATGATCTTGCCGGCGTCCATACAGATCAGCCGCTCTGCCACCTGCAGCAGGATGTGGACGATGTGCTCGATCCAGACGATGCCGATCTTGCGGCGGCGCAATTCCTTGATGGTATCGACAAGTTCGCTCGCCTCGCCATCGGTCAGGCCGCCGCCGATCTCGTCGAGCAGAAGCAGCGTCGGCCTTGCCGCGAGCGCGCGGGCAAGTTCCAGCCGCTTGCGGTCGAGCAGGCCGAGCGTTTCGGCGCGCCGGTTGGCCACGCCCAGCATGCCGCACAGTTTCAGCGACGCCAACGCCTCTTCATAGGCCTCGTCGCGGGCGAGACCGGCGCCATGCGATGCCGCAACAAAAACGTTCTCGAACGTGGTCATGCCGCCGAACGGTTTCGGCACCTGGTGCGTGCGCACCAGGCCGAGCCGGCAGCGCTGCGTTGCCGGCAGCGCCGTCACATCGCCGCCCTTGAAGGCGACCGTGCCGGCGCTCGGCGGGAAGGCGCCTGACAAGATGCTGAGCAGCGTCGTCTTGCCGGCGCCGTTCGGGCCGACGATGCCGACGGCCTCAGCGGCATTCATGGCGAAGTCGACATCGTCGAGCACCACCAGCGCGCCGAAGCGTTTCTGGATGCCGGCAGCGCGGAGGATCGCGGCGTTTGCTGAACCGTTCACGATGCGATCCCCGTAGCCGTCCGTCAGCCGTTATACGGCTGGAGCTTGGCCTCGACCGGAACCTTCGGGTCGGTGGCGTTCTCGGTCACGACGTAGTCGAGCGGGAATTTGCCGCCTTCCTTGGCCGCCACCCATTGGGTGCCGATGATCGGGCCGGGAGAGACATTGGCGACCGGGCCGCTGGTGAAGTCGACCTTGCCGATCATGGTCTCGGTGTTGAGCGTGCTCAGCGCCTTGGCGACGGCCGCCTTGTCCTTGGCGTCGGTGCTTGCCTTCAGCGCCTCGAAGCCGGCGTCGAGCAGCGACATCGAGGCGCCGAGCTGCTGCGTCCACTGCTTGCCGCTGGCGGCCTCATAACCGTCGGCCAGTTCGATTCCCGAAACGCCGGTCAGCGGCGACTTGTAGGGGAAGGCCTTGTGCCAGTAAGCGGCGCTCGAAATCTTGTTGCCGAGATCGCCCAGCGCCTCGATGTCGGACGGGAACAGCCCGGTCTTGGCGACCTGGCAGATCTTGATCTGCTTGATCAGGCCTTGCTGCGCGGCCTGGCGCCAGAAGGCGGCGAAGTCCGGCGGGATCGGGAAGGAGTTGAAGATCTCGACGCCTTCCTGCTTGAACAGCGCGATCTGCGAGGAATAGTCGGTGGTGCCGGTCTCGTAGGCACCGGGATCGACGATGGTGAAACCCTGCTTTGCCAGCAACGGCGCCAGATGGGTGCGGATGGCATTGCCGTCGGCGTCGTTGGGATACATGACGCCGACCTTCTTGTTGGTCTCGATCAGGTTCCATTGCGAGATGTAGGTCCGGAAGAACTCGTCGACGCCGAAGCCGAAATGATAGGTCCATTTGAACGGCGAGGGTTCCCCGGGCTTGGCGCCGCGGCCGAAATACCAGGCCTCCCACGGCATGACGGTGGAGAGGCAAGGCACGCCGGCGGCTTCGCAGGCGTCGGCGACCGGGTTGATCACCTCCGGCGTCGACACCGCCAGCATCAGGTCGACGGCCTGGTTGTTGATGAGGTCCTTGGCGAGCTGGCCGGCGCGGGACGGGTCGGATTGCGTGTCCTGGTCGATGATCTCGACACTGTATTTCTTGCCGCCGATGTCGATGCCGTTGGCGAGCGCCTTGCGGGCGAGGTCGAGCACATAGCCGTCGGTCTGGCCGAAGCCGGCGAGCGGCCCGGTGCGCGGGCTGACAAAGCCGACCTTCAGCGTGTCGGCGGCCTGCGCGAAGGCCTGGCCGCGGCTGAGCGCAAGTGCCGCGCCGCCGGCGAGCGATGTGGCGATGAACTGGCGCCGCGAGACGCCGGATTTGCTTGAGGTCATGCTGGTATTCCTCCCTTTCCTGACGGCACCTGGAGGTCACCGCCGGCCTGCTCAAAATCGATGCCGCCCGTTCTTAAGATCGGAGATCGCCCCGGCAGGCCTTGAGGCGGCAGCGGAACGCCGCCAATGCCGATAAGGCACGATTTCGATCCTCCCATCGTCACAGTGCCCTAGGTGTTTGGTTTGGTAAAATGATATTTTGCGGTGTTTCGTTAACCAACAGGTTATGGAAATACGGCTGAAGGCCCGCTCTGCGCCAGATTGGCGAAAGGTGCTCAGGCGTTCTGGCTGGCCGCCTCGCGAATGGTCTGCAGCAGGATGGTGAAGGCCGGCGAAGGCGCAGTGTCGGTCCGCATCGTCAGGCCGACGGGCCCTTTGGTTTCCTCGGTGTTGACGGGCAAGGCGACGAAGGCGCCGCTGGAGAGTTCGTTGGCGACGACGCCTGTCGATATGATCCAGACCGCATTGCTTTGGCGCAGGAAGGCACGGCCGAAGGAATCCGAGACGGTCTCGATCTCGGTCGCAGGCGCCGTCATGCCGTTGGTGATGAACAGGCGGTCGACGAACGGGCGGATGACCGACTCCCGCGTCGGCATCAGCACCGGGAATTCATCGAGCCGGGCGAAGATGTCCTGGCCCGGCTGCAGCAGCGGATGGCCGGCCCTCACCACGAACAGCACCGGTTCGGAATAGAGATGCTCGAAGAAGAAGCCGGTCATGTTTTCCGGCGCCGCAAGCCGGCCGACGACGAGATCGAGCGCACCGACGCGCAACTGTTCCAGCAGGACCGCGTTCTCGCCGGTGACGATCTTGATCGCAGCACCGGTATTTTCACTCAGGAACAGGCTTATGGCGCGTGGCATCACCTTGGCCGACACTGTCGGGAGCGCGCCGATGCGGATCGGATGCCGGTTGATGGCGCCGTCCTGGCGGACGGAATCGACGCCGCGCTTCAGTGCCGTGATCGCCGTGCCGGCATGGCCGAGAAAGATTTCGCCAAGCCGCGTCACCCTGATGCCGCGGCCGTCGCGTTCGACGACAGCGATGCCAAGCGCCTCCTCCAATTCGCGCAACGTCTTGGTCACGGCCGGTGGGCTGACATGGAGAAAGTCGGCCGCCCTAGCCACGCTGCCTTGCCGCGCTACCTCAAGGAATGCCTGCAGGTGACGGAACCTTATGCGGCTTTCGGACATGTTCTCATAACCTAGCAGTTAATGAAACGGCGTAAAATATCATTTTACCAAACCAAATGCCTTGTGCAATGTGAACACGGAGGATCGAAATCGTGCCATTCGTCAACATTGGCGGCATCACGCTGCACCATCGCCATATCAAGGCGAAGGGAAATGCGCGGCCGATCGTGTTCATCAATTCGCTGGGCACCGACTTCCGCATCTGGGACGAGGTGTTGTCCGAACTGGGTGGCGAAATACCTGTGTTGGTCTACGACAAGCGCGGCCATGGCCTGTCCGACATTGGTGGCGTCAGCTCGATCGACGAGCATGTCGATGATCTGTCGGGCCTGATCGATCATTTCGAACTGAACAATGCGGTGCTGTGCGGCCTGTCGGTGGGCGGCCTGATTGCGCAAGGGTTTTATGCCCGGCGCCCCGAAATCGTCGACGGCCTCATCCTGTGCGACACCGCCCACAAGATCGGCACGGCCGACAGCTGGAACACCCGCATCGAAACGGTCGAAAGCAAAGGCATCCAGGCCATCGCCGATGCCGTGCTCAAAATGTGGTTTACGCCTGCCTTCCACGCGGACCGTGTCGCCGAGCTCGACGGCTACTGGAACATGATGACCCGGCAAGCCGTCGCCGGCTATGTCGGCACCTGCGCCGCGGTGCGCGATGCCGATTTTACCGAGGCTGCGCAGGCGATCGCGGTGCCCACGCTTTGCGTCGTTGGCGACCAGGACGGCTCGACGCCGCCGGATCTCGTCCGCTGGCTGGCCGATCTGATCCCAGGCGCACATTTCGAAATCATTCGTGACGCCGCGCACATCCCTTGCGTCGAACAGCCCGAGGCGCTGACCACCCTGATCCGCGATTTCGTCGCGGCGCTTCCCCTGAGAAAGCAGACCCATGGATGAACTGCCCAAAAACGAAACCAGATACCGAACCGGGCTGACCGTCAGGCGCTCGGTGCTCGGCGACCCTCATGTCGATCGCAGCGAGGATGCCGTCACCGATTTCGACCGGCCGTTCCAGGAGCTGATCACCGAGGCAGCATGGGGCACTGTGTGGGCGCGTCCGGGCTTCAGCAGGCGCGAACGCTCGATCGTGACGCTGGCACTGCTGGCCGCCCTTGGCCATGATGAAGAGGTCGCCATGCATGTGCGCGCCACCGCCAACACCGGTGCGTCGCGCGACGATATCTGCGAAGCGTTCCTGCATGTCGCGATCTATGCCGGCGTGCCGGCGGCCAACCGCGCCTTCAGGATCGCCAAGGAGGTGTTTTCGGAAATGGACGGAAGCAGGGCTGGCCATGCCAGCTGATGCCGGCTCGAACCGCAGGCCCGAGACCGGCGCCTTCTTCCAGCGCGACCGCGGCTGGCACCCGCCGGCGCTGACGCCCGACTACAAGACTTCGGTGCTGCGCTCGCCGCAGAAGGCGCTGCTGGCCTTCGACAACACGGCGTCGGAGATCACCGGTCCGGTGTTCGGCCACGCCGTGCTGGGCGAACTCGACAATGACCTGATCCACAATTTTGCAAAGTCCGGCGAGAGCGCCATCGGCGAGCGTATCATCGTCTATGGCCGCGTGCTCGACGAGCGCGGCCAGGGCGTCTCCGGCGCGCTGCTCGAATTCTGGCAGGCCAATGCGGGCGGCCGCTACCGCCACAAGAAGGACGGCTATCTGGCGCCGCTCGATCCGAATTTCGGCGGCTGCGGCCGCACCATCACCGATGCCGACGGCGGCTATGCCTTTCGCACGGTGAAGCCAGGTCCCTATCCCTGGCCGAACGGGCCCAATGACTGGCGGCCGTCGCACATCCATTTCTCGGTGTTCGGCCACGGCTTCGCACAGCGGCTGATCACCCAGATGTATTTCGAGGGCGACCCGCTGATCTGGCGGTGCCCGATCGTGCGCGGTATCCGCGACAGGGCGGCGATCGAGACGCTGGTAGCGGCGCTCGACATGCAGGCGACGATCCCGTTCGACGCGCGCGCCTACAAGTTCGACATCGTGTTGCGCGGACGCCGCGCCTCGCTGTTCGAAAACCGTCCGGAGGGCAATTGATGGCGCAATCGCTGACCCGGCTGAAGGAGAGCCCGTCGCAGACCGCCGGGCCCTACGTGCATATCGGGCTGACGCCGAATTTCGGCGGTATCGGCGGCGTCTACCCGACAGACCTGGGCGCCACGATGCTCAACGACAACGCCAAGGGCGACCGCATCGGTTTGCGCATTCGCGTGCTCGACGGCACCGGCACGCCGCTCAGGGATGCGTTGATCGAGATCTGGCAAGCGGATGCCAATGGCTTCTACAATTCGCCGGCCGAATTGCGCGGCGATGCCGATCCGGATTTTCAGGGCTGGGGCCGTCAGCCGACCGACATGGAAACCGGCCTGTGCAGTTTTCAGACGATCAAGCCGGGACGCGTGCCGTATGGCGACGGCCGGCTGATGGCGCCGCATATCAGCCTGTGGATCGTCGCCCGCGGCATCAATATCGGCCTCCACACGCGGCTCTATTTCTCCGACGAGGCCAAGGCCAATGCCGAGGATCCGATCCTGGCCCGCATCGAGCACAAGGTGCGCGTGCCGACGCTGATCGCCGAGCGGCAAGGCGACGACTATATTTTCGACGTCCATCTCCAAGGGGAGAAGGAAACGGTCTTCTTCGACAGCTGACGGTCAGGAAACCAATGACATGACCGTATCGCCCTTCGACCATCCGCTGCTTTCCGGCCTGCTCGGCGACGAGGAGGCGGCTCGGCATTTTTCGGTGGATGGGGAAATCGCCGCCATGCTCGATTTCGAGCGCGCGCTGGCGCAAGCGGAAGCCGAAAGCGGGATTATCGGCACGGATGCCGCCGCGGCGATTATACCTGTCCTGTTGTCATACAAGCCGGACACCGCGAGGCTGCGGGCCGGTGTGGCGAAGGATGGCGTGATCGTGCCCGAACTGGTGCGCCAGTTGAAGGCAGCGGTCGGCGCGCCGCACGACGCCGGCGTGCATTTCGGCGCAACCAGCCAGGACGTCATCGACACTGGCCTGGTTCTTCGGCTGCGCCGGCTCATTGAACATCTCGACCTGCTGCTGACTGAGAACATTTTGCGGCTGGTGGGGCTGGAAGAACGTTTTGGCAGCCGTGCATTGACAGCGATTACGCGCATGCAGCCGGCGATCCCAATTCAGGCGTCGGACCGCGTGGCGGTGTGGCGCACGCCGCTGCAACGGCATCAGCAGAGACTGTCGGAGCAATCCAAGCGTCTGATCGTGGTGCAGTTTGGCGGCGCCGCCGGCACGCTGGAGAAGCTGGGCGACAAAGGACCTGCCGTGCGCGCCGCCCTTGCCGCAAAGCTCGGCCTTGGCGACGCGCCGCAATGGCACAGCCAGCGGGATGCGCTGGCCGAATTCGCCGGGCTGCTATCGCTCATCACCGGCAGTCTCGGCAAGTTCGGCCAGGACGTTGCGCTGATGGCGCAAGGTGGAACCGACATCAAGCTGTCCGGCGGCGGCGGCTCGTCGGCCATGCCGCACAAGCAGAACCCGGTGAAGGCGGAAGTGCTGGTGACGCTGGCGCGCTTCAACGCCACCCAGCTTTCCGGCATGCACCAGGCGCTGGTGCATGAGCAGGAGCGCTCCGGTGCTGCCTGGACGCTGGAATGGCTGCTCTTGCCGCAAATGGCGATAGCGACCGCGGCTGCGCTACGGCTCGCCGCCGAACTCGCCGGACAGATCGAAAGCCTGGGACACTGATGCGCACAAAGATCGTCATTGTCGGCTCCGGACCGTCCGGGCTGCTGCTTGGCCAGCTTCTCGGCACCATTGGCGTCGAGACGGTGATCCTCGAACGTTCGAGCCGGCAGCATGTGCTTGGCCGGGTGCGGGCAGGGGTGCTCGAACAAGGCACCGTCGAGTTGCTCGAAGAGGCGGGCGCAGCTGTAAGGCTGCATGCCGAGGGCCTGCTGCATGCCGGCATCTCGCTTGCGTTCGGCGGCGGCCTGCACCGGCTCGACCTCACGGCACTGACCGGCGGCAAGCATGTCACCGTCTATGGTCAGACCGAAGTGACGCACGATCTGATGGACAAGCGCGAGGCGGCCGGGCTGACCACCGTCTATGAGGCGGCCAACGTCGCGCTGCATGGTTTCGATGGCGAAGCGCCCTACGTCACCTACGACAAGGACGGCGTCAGCCATTGCATCGACTGCGACTTCATCGCCGGCTGCGACGGCTATCACGGCGTTAGCCGCAAATCGGCGCCTGGGCGGGCGCTGAAAACCTTCGAGCGGACCTATCCCTTCGGCTGGCTCGGCGTGCTGGCCGAAGTGCCGCCGGCCGATCACGAACTGGTCTACGCCAACCATGAGCGGGGCTTTGCGCTGTGCTCGATGCGGTCGACGCATCGCAGCCGCTACTATGTGCAGGTCCCGGCTGACGAACAGGTCGACGCCTGGAGCGACGGTCGCTTCTGGGACGAATTGCGCAGTCGCCTGCCGGAACAGACCGCAGCCGCGGTCGTTACCGGCCCGTCCTTCGAAAAATCAATCGCGCCGCTGCGCTCCTTCGTCGCCGAGCCGATGCGCTTCGGCCGGCTGTTCCTGGTCGGCGACGCCGCCCATATCGTGCCGCCGACGGGCGCCAAGGGGCTCAACCTCGCCGCCAGCGATGTGCGCTATCTCTTTGCTGGGCTTCGCGAATTCTATCTGGACAAATCACCAAGCGGGCTCGACGCTTATTCAGCCAAGGCGCTGGCCAGAGTGTGGAAGGCGGTGCGCTTCTCCTGGTGGATGACGACGATGCTGCACCGCTTTCCCGATACGGGCGAGTTCGGCCAGCGCATCCAGGAAGCCGAGCTCGACTATCTCGTGCATTCGCAAGCGGCGTCGACCGCGCTGGCTGAAAACTATGTCGGTTTGCCCTATTAAGGGCGGTGCAAACTCAAACCCGTTCGAGCGCCACTGCGATGCCCTGGCCGACGCCGATGCACATGGTGGCGAGCGCATAGCGGGCGCCGCGCTCGCGAAGCTCCAGCGCAGCCGTGCCTGCAATGCGCGCGCCCGACATGCCCAAGGGATGACCAAGCGCGATGGCGCCGCCATTGGGGTTGACGTGCTCCGCATCCTCGGCGATGCCGAGTTGGCGGAGCACGGCGATGCCTTGGGAGGCGAAGGCTTCGTTGAGTTCGATGACATCGAATTGGTGCGGTGTCAGGCCGAGGCGAGCGCAGAGCTTTTGTGTCGCCGGAGCAGGGCCGATGCCCATGATGCGCGGCGCCACGCCGGCGGCAGCGCCGCCGAGGATGCGGGCGATCGGCGTCAGGCCGTGTTTTTTCACAGCCGCTTCGGAGGCGATGATCAGCGCCGCCGCGCCATCGTTGACGCCCGATGCGTTGCCGGCAGTGACCGTGCCGTCTTGCCGGAACGGCGTCGGCAATTTGGCCAGCGACTCGACCGTGGTGCCGGCGCGGGGATGCTCATCCTTCGATACGATAGTCGCATCGCCCTTTTTCTGCGGGACCGTCACCGGGGTAATCTCCTTCGCCAGCCGGCCATTGGCCTGTGCCGCGACGGCCTTGTCCTGGCTGCGCACGGCAAAGGCGTCCTGGTCGGCGCGCGACACTGAAAAATCCTCGGCGACGTTCTCGCCGGTCTCCGGCATGGAATCGACGCCATATTGTTTCTTCATCAGCGGGTTGATGAAACGCCAGCCGATGGTGGTGTCATGGATCTCGGCATGGCGTGAAAAGGCGGTCTCGGCCTTGGGCATGACGAAGGGCGCGCGGCTCATCGATTCGACGCCGCCGGCGATCATCAACTCGGCTTCGCCCGCCTTGATGGCGCGGGCGGCAATGGTGAGCGCGTCCATGCCGGACCCGCAGAGGCGATTGACGGTCGAGCCTGAAATTTCCTTCGGCAGTCCGGCCAGGAGCAGCGACATGCGGGCTACATTGCGGTTGTCCTCGCCGGCCTGATTGGCGCAGCCATAGACGACGTCGTCGACAGCCTGCCAGTCGATGCCGGCATTGCGCTCGACCAGCGCCTTCAGCGGGATGGCGCCAAGATCGTCGGCCCGCACCGACGACAGCGAGCCGCCGAAACGGCCGATCGGGGTGCGGATGTAATCGCAGATGAATGCCTCGGTCATGTCATGCGGCCTTTTCTTTTCCGCTTCCCTCATGCGCCGCCTTGGTGCGGGCCTGCAGGTCGCGCAATGTCGTCAGCTCGAGTTCCGTCGGCGCCGGCGTTTCGTCAAGCGCCTCGGCGAACTTTACGATCCAGCCACAGCTGTCCTGCACCTCAAGCCGCGTTGCGCCGGGATGCAACGACACCACGGTGAATTCCTTGCTCACCGGATCTGGCTTCCAGATGGCAAGGTCGGTGATCAGCAGCGTCGGCCCTGATGTCTCGATGCCGAGGCGCTGGCGATGGTCGCCGCCATCGCCATGGCCGAAGGAGGTGAAGAAGTCGATCTTCTCGACCATGCCGCGCTTGGACTGCGCCATGGTGATGTAGATCTCCTTCGACGAGGTGGCGATCTCCGGCGCGCCGCCGCCGCCGGGCAGGCGGGTCTTGGGATGCGCATAGTCGCCGATGATGGTGGTGTTGATGTTGCCGAACTTGTCGAGCTGGGCGGCACCGAGGAAACCGATCGAAATGCGGCCGCCCTGCAGCCAGTAACGAAACATCTCCGGCACCGAGACGGTCGTGACGGCGGTGTCGCAAAGTTCGCCGTCACCGATCGACAGCGGCAAAACATCGGGCGCGGTGCCGATGGTGCCGCTTTCATAGATCAGCGTGATGTCGGGCGCATGCGTCAGTCGCGCGACGTTGCAGGCGGCCGACGGCGCGCCAATGCCGACGAAGCAGACATCGTCGTTTTTCAGGGCTCGGCTGGCGGCAATCGTCATCATCTCATTGGGAGTAAAGCCGCTCATGCCGCGCTCCTCAGATGCTTTACGCGGCCGGCGAAATCGTCCGCCGTGCGCTCGAGGACATTCGCCTGCATCCAGGTCTGGAATTTTTCACGGTCGGCGGCGATGTCGTCCCATTCGAGATAGGCGGCATTGTCGCGCACATAATAGCCGTGCGTGTAGGAGGGATGCGAACCGCCTGATACCACCGAGATCGCAGCGATGGTCCAGCGCGGCAGCACGGTGAGGTTGGGATGCAGGTCGTCGAAATTGTCGACGACTTCCTCTACCGTCACCACGGCGCGCTTGGCCGCGAGCACCGCTTCCTTCTGGATGCCGATAATGCCTTCGACCAGCACATTGCCTTTTTTGTCGGCCTTCTGAGCGTGGATGAAGGTCACGTCCGGTCGGATGGAAGGAACGGCGGCAAGCACCTCGCCGGTGAACGGGCAGGTGACCGAGCGGATGTTGGGATTGACTGCCGCCAGCCCGGCGCCGCGATAGCCGCGGAACACCGCGCAAGGCAGGCCGGCAGCTCCCGCCTCGTAGGCGTTGGCCATGCCGGCATGGCTGTGCTCCTCGATCTCGATCGACCGGGGGAAGCCGTTCTCGATGGCGTCGCGGGCGCGGCGCAGCAGGCCGACGCCGGGATTGCCGACATAGGAGAAGATGATCTTCTTGGCCATGCCCATGCCGATCATCTGGTCGTAGATCAGGTCGGGGGTCATGCGGATGAGCGTCAGGTCGCGAAAGTCCTGGCGGATGGCCTCATGCGCCGCCGCCGTCGGGATCAGATGCGTGAAGCCTTCGAAGGCGACCGTATCGCCATCATGCAGGTTCTCAGCCACGGCCTGTTTGAGCGGCAGGAAATTGACCATCGCCAAGAACTCCGAAGTTCAAAAAGTTCGTATTGCGAACATTTGTTTTGTATGAGATATTTTTACATCGCGCCGCCGAGACGAGTCAAGGCGACGCATTGTCTTGCGGAGGCCGCATGGAGGACAAGGCAAAGACGCGCGACCATGTCGGCTCGCTGGAGCGCGGCCTTGCAGTCATGGAGATACTGGCCCGGCATCCGGCCGGGATGACGCTGACCGAAATGGCGGAGGAGGCGGGGCTGACCCGCGCCGGCGCGCGTCGCTTCCTGCTGACGCTGACCGCCACCGGCTATGCCACGCAATCCGGCCGGCAGTTTTCGCTGTCGCCGCGCCTGCTCGCCATCGTGCGCTCTTGGCTCGGCGGCGCCTCGCTATGGACATTCGCGGCATCCATCATGCGCGACGTCGCGGGCCAATTCGACGAGGCCTGTAACGCGGCGGTGCTGTCGGGCGAGGAAGTCGTCTATGTCGCGCGCATTCCTGGCCGCCGCATCCTCAGCGTTTCGCTCGATGTCGGCACCAGGCTGCCGGCGCATTGCACCTCGATGGGGCGCGTCCTGCTTGCGGGGCTGGGCGCGGATGAGCTGAAGGCCTTGCTTGCAGAGGCGAGGATCGAACGGCGCACGCCGAAGACGATCATCAGCCGCGCCGCGCTGGCCAAGGCCATCGACGCGGCGAGGGCGGATGGCTTTGCCGTCGTCGATGAAGAGCTGGAACTTGGCCTGCGCTCGATAGCGGTGCCGATCTATGACCGCGCCGGCAAGACCGTGGCGGCGATCAACGTCTCGACGCAGTCGGCGCGGTTCTCCGTCGAGGCGATGGAGCGGGATATCCTGCCAGCGCTGCGGACGGCCAAGCAACGGATTGAGGAATTTTTCTTCGTGTGAGCGCAAGGCTAATCGCCTGAGGGAAGCGCTGCCCCCGCTCTGTCTCGGAGACGGGACGCCCTGCGCGGTTAGCGTCGCCATGCGAACAAACGATGCCCGGGGCACCTGAGCACAACGCATATGCGTGAATCCAAATATATCGTTGACGTCGCCCTTCAACTCCAATATCGAACAGGACTATACAGGTTTACTGAACAGGTACCCATATGAAGCGGCGCGCGGTTCAACTTTCTCCCGGCACGGGCAAGCCCGAGCAGATCGCCACCGTTCTCGAACATGAGATCCGCTCCGG
Source organism: Mesorhizobium sp. P160219 (assembly GCF_057786095.1). Classification (NCBI taxonomy): domain Bacteria; kingdom Pseudomonadati; phylum Pseudomonadota; class Alphaproteobacteria; order Hyphomicrobiales; family Phyllobacteriaceae; genus Mesorhizobium; species Mesorhizobium sp. P160219. The sequence continues at coordinate 5,435,027 of NZ_JBYNWG010000001.1, read as the reverse complement.
CGTGCTTGGCTTCGGCGACCGCCTGCAAAGCGAGAACGAACTCGTCCAGCGCTTTTCCGTCAGCCGCAACACGGTCCGCAAGGGCCTCGAGGAGTTGTCCAGCCGTGGGCTGATCACGACCAAGGTCGGCATCGGCTCCTTCGTCACTTTCGACGGCAAGCCGGTCGATGACAGCATTGGCTGGTCGCGGGCGCTGGCCAATGCCGGCGCCAATGCCGAGACGCGGACGCTGCGGCTTGAAGTGATCGAGGATGCCGATCTTGCCGCGCTGCTTGGCATCGAAAGCCCGTTCTTCATCGCCGTCGACCGGGTGCGCACCAATGCCAGCGACGGCCATGCGATCTCCATCGAACGCAGCCGCCTGCCGCTGTCGCCCGAACTGGAGGACGTGCCGCTGCGCGGTCTGCGCGAAGGCTCGCTGCACCAGACGCTGCGCGGCGCCGGCCTCATCCCAGACCATGGCGAGGAATGGGTCGGCATCGAGATGCTGAATGCCGAAGACGCCGCCATTCTCGGCTGCCCGCAAGGCACGCCGTTCCTGCGCGGACGCCGGCTGACGCGTGCGGCCGACGACCGGCCGATCGAATATGTAACCAGCCTGCTCAACCCGGCGCATTTCGCGCTGCATATGAGGTTTTGAGCGATGCCGGACAGAACCAACGACACGCTCGATCGCGCCATGGGCGCGCTTGTCGGTGGGGCGCTCGGTGATGCGCTGGGCATGCCGACGCAGCTTCTGTCGCCGGCGCGGATCGCCGAGCTATACGGCCATGTCGAGGATTTCGTGGCGCCGTTTGCCGATCATCCGGTGTCGAAGGGGCTCGTTGCCGGCACCATCACCGACGATACCGAACAGGCGCTGCTGCTTGGTCGCATTCTGGTCCAGTCCGGCGACCGCTTCGATCATGCGCGCTGGGTGAACGCACTGCTCGACTGGGAGCGCGAGGTCAAGGCGCGCGGCAGCTATGACCTGCTGGGACCATCGACCAAGCGCGCCATCGACGCCATCAATGACGGCGTGCCGGCGGAAGAGGCGGGAAGCCGGGGCGACACCAATGGCGCGGCCATGCGCATCGCGCCGGTCGGCATCATGATGCCGCTGGAACCGCTCGACGCTTTCGTCGCCAAGGTGGCCGAAACTTGCCGTGCCACGCACAACACCTCGATCGCCATCGCTTCGGCCGCAGCAGTTGCCGCCGCCGCCAGCCACGGCGTCGCCGGTGGCGACTGGCGTGCCGCTTCCGACAGCGCGGTAGCAGCCGCGCGGCGAGGCGCCCGGCTCGGACATTGGGTGACTGGAGGCGATATCGCCGCGCGTATCGCCTGGGCGCAGGAGCTCGTGCGCGGCAAGACCACGCGGGATGCGATCGGGCTCATCACCGATCTCGTCGGCACCGGTGTGGCCAGCCAGGAGTCCGTGCCGGCAGCTTTCGCCGTGCTTGAAGTCGCGCAGGGCGATCCCTGGCAAGCGGCAATCATCAGCGCCAATCTCGGCGGCGACACCGACACGATCGGCGCGATTGCCTCAGGCATGGCCGGCGCCTGCGTCGGCTTTTCGCAACTGCCGCAACAACACATTGCCGGGCTCGTCGGCATAGATATGGGGGAGGTGCGCTCGCTTGCCGAAGACCTCGTCGCGGCGCGCACGGCAAAGGCCAGCAAGGATGCCGCGGCATGAGTGGGCGTCTGGTCCATATCGGCAGCGCCGTCGTCGACTATGTCTACCGCATCGACGCCTTGCCGGCGCCGGGCTGCGAGAAGACCGCGTCGAGCTTTGCGCAGGTCGCCGGCGGCGGCTTCAACATGATGGTCGCGGCCAGCCGCACCGGCATGACGGTTGTGTTCGGCGGCCAGCTCGGCAGCGGACCGAATGGCGATTTCTTGCGCGCCGCGTTTGCGGCCGAAGGCATCATAACGCTGACGTCGCCATCGCCGGTCATGGACAGCGGCAATTGCGTCGCCATGATCTCCGGGGATGCCGAGCGCACCTTCGTGTCGTGGCCCGGTGCGGAGAGCTTTCTCAGCCTCGAGATGATGAGGCCCGTGGTGGTCGCGCCTGATGATTGGGTGTTCACGTCGGGCTATACGCTGAGCTATTCCGGCAGCCGCGACGCGCTGACCGACTGGATCGAGGCGCTGCCAGAAAACATTCCCTTCGTTTTCGATCCAACGCCGGTCATCGCGGATATCCCACGTCCCATCCTTTCGCGGGTGCTTGCCCGTACGACATGGCTGAGCTGCAACATGACGGAAGCGGTCGAGATCGCTGGGCAAGGCGATGTCGAGGCACTCGCCGCCCGGCTGCTCGCCGACCACTGCCCAAAGGCCGAAGGCGTCGTTATCCGCGCCGGCGCCAAGGGCTGTTTCGTGAGGTTGGTCAATGGCGAGACGCAGACCATTGCCGGCTTCAAGGTCGATGCCATCGACACCAATGGCGCCGGCGACACCCATATCGGCGGTTTCGTCAGTGCACTCTCGCGCGGCGTGCATCCCTTCGAGGCGGCGCGCTATGCCAATGCGGCGGCAGCACTTTCCGTCACCCGCCATGGCGGCTCATCGGCGCCGACCGACAGCGAGATCCAGACTTTCCTGAGCCAGGCCGCCACGGGCGAGCCGGGCCAGAACCAGAAGGCCCATCAGACAGCCTGACCCGCCAAGCGGGCAAACAAGAGAGGAACGAACATGCGCATGCCAAGACTGACTGCCCTGCTGACGGCGACCGCCGTCATCACCTCCGCGCTCACGCTGGCCGCCAGTGCCGCCGAAGTGCATGTGCTCAACTGGAAGGGCTACGGCGCCGACGAGCCGTGGGCGATCGAAGCCTTCGAAAAGGCGACCGGCAACAAGGTCGTCAACGACTTCTTCAATTCCGAACAGGAAATGCTGACCAAGATCCGCACCAATCCGGGCCTCTATGACGTGGTCATGATCAACGCCGCCTTCAACGATCAGGCGATGGCGGAAAAGCTGATCCAGCCGATCGATGTCTCGAAGCTGCCGAACTATGCCGACATCAGCAAGGACAAGGCGCAATCGCCGATGCTCGACCATGACGGCAAGGTCTATGGCGTGCCGTGGGTGTGGGGCCTGACGGCGCTGGCAATCAACGAAAAGTCCTTCGACAAGCCACCGACCTCGATCGCCGAAATGTGGGACCCAGCGCATAAGGGCCGGGTCGTCATTCGCGACGACGCTGTCGAAGCGGTGCAGTTCGGCGCCATCGCCACCGGTCAGAATATCAACGACATCAAGGATATGGAAGCGGTCAAGGCGAAGCTGACCTCGCTGATGCCGCAGATCAAGACGTTCTGGAGTTCGGAGAACGACTGGAACCAGATGGTCGCCTCCAACCAGATCGACATCGGCACCTATTGGAGCGGCTCGGCCGATCGCGCCAAGACCCACTTCAAGCTGCCGGTCTCGCTGGTCGTTCCGCAGGAAGGCGCCGTCGCCTGGCTCGACGCGTTCTCGATCCCGGTGGGCTCGAAGAATGTCGAAGGTGCGCAGGCCTTCATCAACTGGATGATCGATCCGAAATTCTATGTCGAATGGGTCACCAAGGTCGGCGCTCCGGTGTCGGCCAACACCAAGGCGGTGGAAGCGCTGCCTGAAGACTCCTTCAACCGCAAGGTGATGGGCGATCCCGAGGTGGCCAAGCGCATCCAGTTCCAGGCGCCGATCACCGACGCGCAGCGCGAGGCCTATCTGGCGCTGTGGCAGCAGCTCAAAGTCGACGTGAAGTAACGCTCACGTCCCGACCAGCCGGCGGTTGGCGCCGGCTGGCCCTTCAATCCTGGGGAGGAGGGTATCATGGCGGTACAGGGTGCGGTCGCGTCGCGCAGCGGGCTGAGATCGGCCCTGCCGCTGCTGGCGCCGGCCTATCTCTGGCTGACGGTGGCGATCTTCCTGCCGCTCTCGGCCATGGTGTTCTTCTCCTTCATGACCGACCTGCCGCTGTCGGGAAAGCCGTGGGCCTTGACCCTTGGCAATTACGCCGCCTTCTTCTCGCAGAGCCTGTACCTGACGCTGCTGCTCGCTTCGCTGCGGCTCGGCCTCGAAGTGACTTTGTGGTGCGTCGTCATCGGTTATCCCGCAGCCTATGTGTTGGCCAAGGTGCTGAAGGGGCGCAGCCGCGAGGCGATCTTCCTGCTGGTCATCCTGCCGTTCTGGTCGAACGGGCTGGTGCGCATCTTCTCCTGGGCGATGGTGCTGCGCGAGGGCGGCATCCTCGACACGGCGCTCAACGCCGTGCTGCCGTTCAATATCAACATCGACCTGATGTATTCCTACCCCGCAGTCATCATCGGCCTGGTGCACTCCTACGTGCCCTACATGGTGCTGACCTGTTACCTCACTTTGCAGGCCATCGACGACTCGCTGATCGAGGCCGGACGTTCGCTGGGCGCCTCGCGGCTGCAGGTGCTGAAGCGGGTGATCATCCCGCTGTCTATGCCCGGCCTGGTGGCAGGTGCGGCACTGATCTTCGTGCCGGTCGTCGGCTCGTTCATGGAGCCGCGCATTCTCGGCGGCCGCACCGGCACGTTCTATGGCACGGTGATCGAGGACCAGTTCGTCGCCGTCTTCAACTGGCCGCTGGGGGCGGCGCTTTCCTTCATCCTGCTGGCGGTGGTGCTGGTGATCCTGGCGGTTGCCTCGCCGGTGCTGCGGAGGGCTGCTTGATGATGACGACCCGCATAATCGAAGGACTAGGCCGCTTCTACATCGGACTGCTGCTCGTCTTCCTCTATCTGCCGATCATCATCATGGCGCTGATGTCGTTCAACGTCTCGCCCTTCTACCAATTGCCGTTCGAATGGACGACGGAATGGTATGCCTCGCTCTGGCAGAACGACCAGCTGATCGCGGCGACCTGGAACAGCCTCGAGATCGCGGTCATCACCACGCTCATCTCAGTGGTGCTTGGCTCGGCCGCTTCGCTGGCGCTCTTCCGCTACGACTTCCGCGGCAAGAAAGTGCTGCAGGCGCTGCTGTTTCCGCCGATCGCCATTCCGTGGCTGATCACCGGCACGGCGATGCTGATCTTCTTCTTCGGCGTCGGCATTGGCCGCGGCCTGTTAGCCATCCTGCTCGGCCATGTGGCGCTGGCGCTGCCCTATGTCATCGTCGTCGTCTCGGCCCGGCTGCAGGCTTTTGCACCGGAGCTGGAAGAGGCGGCGCGCTCGCTCGGCGCCAACCAGTGGCAGGTGACCGCGCGTGTGACGCTGCCGTGGATCATGCCCGGCGTCATTGCCGGCGGCTTGTTCGCATTTGCCGTGTCGTTCGACCAGTTTGTCGTCTCCTACTTCCTGGCGACGCCGGGGCAGACGACGCTGCCGGTCGAAATCTACGCCGCGATCCGCAAGGGGTTCACGCCCGAGATCAACGCGGTCTCGACCATCATCATTGTCGTGTCGATGGCGCTGATGCTGTTCACGGCGCGCTTCTTCAAATTCGGCGGAGAGAAATAATGGCCGGCGTGCAGGTATCGAACGTCTCCCGCAGTTTTGGCGCGCACAAGGCGCTGGACCACGTCTCCATCGATTTCGCCGATGGCGGTTTCTATGGGCTGCTTGGCCCCTCGGGCAGCGGCAAGACCACGCTGCTCAGGCAAATCGCCGGCTTCGACTTTCCCGACTCCGGCCGCATCGCCATTGGCGGCGAGAGTGTGGAACGGGTGCCGGTCGAAAAGCGGCGCATCGGCATGGTGTTCCAGAACTATGCGCTGTTTCCCAATATGAGCGTCGCCGATAATGTCGCCTTCGGCCTGTCGGTGCGCGGCGAAACGAAAGCGACGATCGCCACCGAAGTGCAGCGCGCGCTCGATCTGGTTCAGCTCGGCAAGCTCGGCGAGCGCCGGCCGCACCAGCTCTCCGGCGGCCAACGCCAGCGTGTGGCGCTGGCGCGCGCCATCGTCACCAAGCCGCGCGTGCTGTTGCTCGACGAGCCGCTCGGCGCGCTCGACAAGGCGCTGCGCGTCGACATGCAGATCGAGCTGAAGCGCATCCAGCGCGAGATCGGCATCACCACCATCTTCGTCACCCACGACCAGGAAGAGGCGCTGACGATGAGCGACCGCATCGGCATATTGCGGGACGGCAGGCTCGTGCAGGAAGGGCCGCCGGAGGAAATCTACGACCGGCCGAAGAGCGAATTCGCCGCCACCTTCCTTGGCGACGCAAACATTTTTCGCGGCGATGCGACCGGCAACGGCATCCGGCTGCCTGACGGCACGGCGATCGCCGCCGGGGTGGGTGATCGGCTTGCCGCCGGTACGAAGGCCAGCTGCGCCGTGCGTCCCGAACGCATTCGCATCGCGACCGATGCCGGGGTTGCGGATGCGGCCAATGCCAACGCTCTGAAGGGCCAGATCTCCAAGCGCATTTTCGCCGGCAACAACAGCACCTATTTCGTCGAGCGTGCCGGCCAGACGTTGAAAGTCATCGTCCAGAATACCGGCAGTGACCGGCTGGCCGAGGGCCAGAATGTAATGCTCAGCTGGTCGCCGGAAAGCACCGTGCTGATTGCCGCAAACTAGTTCGCACCGTCACCCCGGCATGGTTCTGATGGGAATTGATGGAGCGGACCTTGGCTGATGGGCCGGCCATGGCGTTATATCCTGTCGTCCAAGGGAGGAATGGATGGCAGGCCAGGGTTTCGAGCCGGATGTGAGGGTTCGCACCAGCGAATACCGGATCGGTTGCATCGGCGCCGGCATGATCATGGCCGAATGCCATCTTGCCGCCTATGCGCAGGCCGGTTTCCCAGTCGTCGCCATCGCCTCGCGCACCAAGGCCAGCGCCGAGAAGGTGGCGAAGCGCTGGAGCATTGCGACCGTCCACGACACACCGGAACAGCTGATCGAGGATTCTGAGGTCGAGATCGTCGACCTTGCCTTTCCGCCCGACCAGCAGCCGGCGCTGATCCGCCATGCGCTGAAGCAGCCTCACATCAAGGCGATCCTGGCGCAGAAGCCACTGGCGCTGTCGGTCGATGAAGCCGTGAAGCTGCGCGACGAGGCAGCCAAGTCAGGCAAGATCCTCTCGGTCAACCAGAACATGCGCTACGACCAGTCGATGCGCGTCCTGAAGCAGATCATCGACAGCGGCGCGCTGGGCGACATCGTCTTTGCGCAGATCGACATGCATGCGATCCCGCACTGGCAGACTTTCCTTCAGGACTACGACCGGCTGACGCTCGCCAATATGAGCGTGCATCATCTGGACGTGCTGCGCTTCCTGTTCGGCGATCCCTCGGAAATCACCACGCTGACGCGCAAGGATCCGCGCACGACATTCGACCATTCAGACGGCATCACCGTCTCGACGCTGCGCTTTCCCTGCGGCGTGCTCGCCGTGTCGCTGGAGGATGTCTGGTCCGGACCGCGCCAGGAAGGCTATGAGGACGACCAGCACATCAACTGGCGCGTCGACGGCACCAAGGGTGTCGCGAAGGGCACCATCGGCTGGCCGAAAGGCGCTGCCTCGACGCTGACCTATGCGTCGACCGAGACGACCGGCGGCAAATGGGTGAGCCCGAGCTGGGACACGATGTGGTTCCCGCACGCCTTCATCGGCGTCATGGAGCAATTGCAGCACGCGGTGAAGACCGGTGCGCCGCCGGCATTGTCGGTGGCCGACAACGTCAAGACAATGGCACTGGTCGAGGCCGGCTATCGCTCGATGGCGCAAGGCCGCACCGTCAAACTGTCCGAGATATCGATCGACTGAACATGCCCGCCGAATAGTGTGGCGGCTGAATCGCTTACCGGGAGGAGTTCACATCATGATGCAGGCAGGTATCTTCACCGGCTATTTCCCCTATGAGCTCGCCGAGGCCGCCCGCCGCATCCGTGCACTCGGCTTCAACACGGTGCAGCTCGACATGCATTTCAGGGATGTCGATCTCACGGCCGGGCAGATCACCGGGGACAAGGCGAGGACAGTGCGCGACACGTTTCGCGACCACAATCTGCCGGTCTGCTGCATCTCGGGCTACACCAACATCATTCATCCCGACAAATCCGAGCGCGACAAGCGCGTCGGTTATCTCAAGGAAATCATCCGCAATGCGCGCGCCTTCGGCTCGCCCTACGTGATCTCGGAGACCGGCACATACAACACCGAATCCGACTGGGTGCATCACCCCAGGAACAAGACCGAGGAAGGCTTCGAGGAATGCCGCAAGGTGATCTCGGACCTTGCCCAGACGGCTTACGACCACGGCGCGGTGTTCCTGCTCGAAACCTATGTCAACAATGTCGTCGGCTCGGTCGAGGAGACGGTCAAAATGTTCGCGCAGGTCGACCATCCAGGCCTCGGCCTGCTGATGGATCCGACCAATTATTTCGAGGCGCACAATATCGACCGCATGGACCAGGTGCTGAACCAGGTGTTCGACACGCTGGCCGACAAGATCCGGATCGCGCATGCCAAGGATGTGAAACGCTCCGGCAGCGACAAGACGGAAAAGCATGCCGATATCGGCGATGCGGATGCGCATGAGGGGCTGACCTTCCGCGGCGTCGGCGAGATCGAATTGCCGGCGCCCGGTCTCGGCTCGCTCAACTACGACCTCTATCTGAAGCGGCTCAGCGAAAAGCACCCGAACATCCCGGTCATTATCGAGCATCTGACCGAGGAGGACGTGCCGCGCGCAAAGACATTCCTCGACGGGAAATTCCGCGCCAACGGGCTTTGAGGTAGGCGAGACGGTGATGGCGACGGCGGCCAAGACAAAGCGCGATTACGGCCTGGTCGGCGAAAGCACCCGCCGGGCGATCGAGACCGGGCTGGCCTCGGCCGAGTGGTATCACACCGACGTGCCGCGCAAGGCAATGAAGGAACTGATGCAGCGCTCCGACGGGCCGGCGATCCGCGATACCATCATCTGGATCGCAGCCATCCTGGGCTCGGCCGCCGGCATCATCTGGTTCTGGGGCACGTGGTGGGTGGTGCCGTTCCTGCTCGTCTATGGCGTGCTGTATGGATCGTCGAGCGACTCGCGCTGGCACGAATGCGGCCATGGCACCGCTTTCCGCACACGCTGGATGAACGATGCGATCTACGAAATCGGCAGCTTCATGGTGGTGCGCAATCCGGTGCAATGGCGCTGGAGCCATGCGCGGCATCACACCGACACGATCATCGTCGGCCGTGACGCCGAGATCGCGGTAATGCGGCCGCCAAATCTGGTCAAGGCGGCGCTTGCCTTCACCGGCATTCTCGATTTCCGTTATTCGCTGCCGATCCTGGCGCGCCAAGCGTTGCGCAAGCTGTCGGACGACGAAAAGAGCTACATTCCTGAGACCGAACAGGGCAAGGCCATCACGGCGGCGCGCTGGCATGTCGCCGTGTACGTTGCGACGATCGCCCTCGCGATCGCGCTGGGTTCATGGCTGCCGCTGGTGCTGATCGGCCTGCCGCGTCTTTATGGCAGCTGGCACATGGTTCTGACCGGCCTGCTCCAGCATATCGGGTTGGCCGACAATGTCGTCGACCACCGGCTGAACACGCGCACCGTCTACATGAACCCGGTCAGCCGCTTCATCTACTGGAACATGAATTACCACGTCGAGCATCACATGTTTCCGATGGTGCCCTACCATGCGCTGCCGAGGCTGCACGAGCTGGTCAAGCACGACCTGCCGGCGGCGAACCCGTCCATGTGGCATGCCTATCGCGAGGTCTGGCCGGTGCTGCTGAAGCAGCTGCGGTACGAGGATTATTTCCTCAAGCGCGAATTGCCGCCGACGGCGCGGCCCTATCGCGGTGAATTTCACGAGCTCGATATGTCGGCGGCGGCCGAGTAGCGAATAAACCACCCGCCTTCTATCCGGCCTGTTACGGGGCCGGTAAGGTGACCGGGAAAAGCAACCAGCCAACAGGGACATCCCGATGAGCCGAAAGAGACCGACCGTCGCCGATCTGCGCGCCATGAAGGGCAAGCGCCAGCTGACCATGCTGCGCGTCCTGACCATGGACGAGGCCGAGGCTGCCGAGCGGGCAGGGGTCGATATCGTCTCGGTGCCGCCCGATCTGGTGCTCAACCCTGAGTATCGCGATGCGGCGCCCAGCCTGTTCACCATGCCGGGCGAGAATTTTTATGAGATCGGCACGGCGGACGATTTCCTGCGCTGGGCGTTCCGGCTCTACAAGGCCGGCGCCGACGCCGTTTATTGCAGCGCCGGTTTCGCCACCGTGAAGCGGCTCGCCGACGACGCGATCCCCGTCATCGGCCATGTCGGCCTCATTCCGTCCCGCGCCACCTGGACCGGCGGCTTCAAGGCCGTCGGCAAGACCGCCGACACCGCCATGCAGATTTTTGAGGCGGTCAAGCAGTATGAGGCCGTTGGAGCTCTCGGCGCCGAGATCGAAGTGGTGCCAATCGAGGTGGCGAAGGCGATCTCGGAACGGACCTCGCTGATCATGCTGTCGATGGGTGCGGGCACCGGCTGCGACGCGCAATATCTGTTTGCCGACGATATTCTTGGCCAGAACCGGGGCCACATGCCGCGCCATTCCAAGGTCTACCGCAACTTCGCCGCCGAGTACGATCGTCTGCAGGCGGAACGCGTCGCGGCGTTTTCCGAGTACGTTGCCGACGTCGATAGCGGCGCCTATCCGGAAGACAGGCATGTCGTGCGCATGGATCCGGCCGAGCTCAGCCTGTTCATGAAACGGGTGGACGCAAAGGGCTGACTACTCGGCCTCCTTGCCGATCATCGCTGCACCTTGCCATGTTCCGTCGGCGAGCATGGCATGGAGTACCTCGGCATCCGTTCCCAGCGGCCGGTCCTCCCTCAGCATCGCCACATGCGCGCGCACCGCAGCATGGATCGCTGCGGTGCCGGGCGCCAGCTTGAGGCTATCGCGCAGATCGACGGCTTGCGCGGCGGCCATCAGTTCGAAGGCGATCAGCCGGCGCCATAGCGCGATCATTTCGGCGCATTTCGACACCGCCAGAGGGGTCTGCGTCGCATGGTCCTCGACGCCTTCGGACACGGGAAGGAAATCCAGCATCACCGGATTGGCCTTGTGGCGGATGCCGGCCAGGATTGCCGTTGCCGTCTTTTGCAGCGGCACGAAACCGGCCGAGGCGCCGCCGACCGGCGACAAATATTTCGGCAGGCCGTTGCGGCCGGAGCCGGCGAGCTGGATCAAGCGGGCAACGCTTGCCGCGGCACATTGCGCGATCCCCAGGCCGAGCGTCTCGAAGGCAAGTGCCAGCGATGCGGTGTGGAAATTGCCGGTCGACAGAACCAGCCCGTCATCGCCCAGCACCAGCGGATTGTCGGCGGCGGCATTGAGTTCGATCTCCAGCGCCAGCCGCGCCTGGTCGATCGCCTGGATCAGCGCGCCATGGATCGACGGCATGCAGCGGATCGACAGCGGGTCCTGCAAGGTGGTCGGCGTCGGCTCCTCGTCGCGGGCAAGCAGGTCGCGCAGGCCCTTGGCCGCGAGTTGCTGGCAGGCTGCCGGCCGCGCCAGATGCAGGCGCGGATCGAGGATGGTGCGGTTGGCGCCAAACCCTTCCATGGTCAGCGCTCCCGCCTGCTGCTGTTGCGCAAAGGCCGACAGCGCGTCGGCCAGTACCAACGCGCCAGTGCCGGCTGATACCGCCGAGGCGTTGATCAGCGACAGGCCGTCTTTCGGCGCCAGGCTGATCGGAGCCAACCGCGCCATCATCAACGCCTTGGCCGCCGGCATGCGCCGACCCTGATAGTCAGCTTCGCCGTCGCCGGTCAGCAGACGGGCGAGCGCCGCCATCAGCACGAGATCGCCGGCGCCGATCGAGCCCAACTGCGGCATTACCGGATGCACGCCGGCATTGAGCGCATCGACAAGGGCGGTGAAAGCCACCGGCGAAATGCCGGAGCCGCCGACTGCCAGCATCGCTGCGCGCGCAAGCATGGTCGCCCGCACCGCCTCTTGGGGCAACGGTTCGCCGACAGCGCCGCTTCGCCCTTCCAGCAACTGGCGCTGGAAGGCGCTGGCATCGCCCTCGACCGACGTGCCGAGATTGGCGCCGAGCCCGGTGTTGAGGCCGTAAATCTGCTGGCCGGACGCGGCGACCTGGTCGAGCACTTTTCGCGCTTTGTCGAGCCTCTCGATGACAGTCGGTTCAACCTCGACCTTGCGGCCGCCGCGGGCGACCGCCGCGACATCCTCGACGCTGACGCCGGCGCCGGTGAGGACGAGCGCGCTCATGCGAAGCGCAGCCTCTGGCCGATGCCTTTATCAGCAGCCTTGGCCAGCATCGCCTTGCCCAGCGCAATGTCGGACAGCGACAGGCCGCGATGCCAGAACAGGATCGTCTCGTCGTCGCTTTGCCGGCCCGGCTTGAGGCCGGCGGCGATCTGGCCGAGCTCGGCGTGCAGCGTGGTCTCGCTCAGCCTTCCGGTTTCGACATGAGCGCGCAGCGAGCCGAACTTGCCGCCCTTGCACTGGCCCCAATCGTCGACGACCATTTTCTGCATGATGTCGGTCAGCGACAGCTCCACCGCGCTCATCGTGCCGTACGGCACGACCAGTGCACCAGGCTTGATCCATTCGGTCTTGAGCAGCGGCTGCGGCTCCGGCAGCCGTGAGGCTTCGACGACGATGTCGGCGCCCTTGATGCAGCTTTCCCAGTCGGCAACCGCGGTGACTTTCTTGCCGAGATCGGCCGAGAGTTTGGCGGCGAAGCCGTCGCGGCTTTCCGGGCGGCGCGAATGGACGCGGATCTCGTCGAAGTCGAAGAGATGGTCGAGCAGGCGCACATTCCAGTAGGCGGTGCCGCGCGCGCCGATATGGGCCAGCACCTTGGAGTTCTTGCGCGCCAGATGTTTGGCGCCGATGGCGGTGACAGCGCCGGTGCGCATGTCGGTGATGACGGTGGCGTCGAGAATGGCGCGCGGCGTGCCGGTGCGCGGATCGAACAGGTTTAGAATGCCAAATTCTGAAGGGAGCCCGTGCAGATAATTGTCGACATAGTCGCCGACGATTTTCACGCCCGCCGTGTCGAGCGGCGCAACGTAGCCGCGCAGAACGTTGAAATGGCCATGGAAGGAAGGGTCGGGTTCAAGATGGACGCGCGGCTCGATCACCGTCTGGCCATTGCCTTGCGCGATAAGCCCGGCTTCGACAGCGGCAATGATTTCGCCGTCGGTCATCTCCAGGGCTTCGATATCTAGGGCATTGAGGTAGTCGATATAGATAGGCTTCATGCAATGTCCTTGGCCGCCCGCCCATCCATAACAGGCTGCGAGCCGACACGGAAGTTTGTTGGATAAGCTCTGGACGGGGCCAGCCATATGCTGTTCAACGCGGTTCGCTATGACTGCCGTTCCCGACACCGAGGCCTCCGCCGCAACCGCCAGCAATGCGCGGCGCGTGGCGTTGATCGTTGCCATCGCGTTTTTCATGCAGCTGCTGGATTCGACGATCATCTCGACCTCGCTGCCGCAGATGGGACAATCCTTCGGCGTGACGGCGGTGGCGATGAGCATCGGCATCACCGCCTACATGCTGACCATGGCGGTGTTCGTGCCGCTGTCGGGCTGGCTTGCCGACCGCTTCGGCGCGCGCAACATCTTCCTGCTGGCGATTGTGCTGTTCACGCTGGCCTCGCTGGCCTGCGGCTTCTCGCAAAATCTGCCTCAGTTCGTTGCCGCCCGTGTCGTGCAAGGCCTGGGCAGCGCGCTGATGACGCCGGTCGGGCGCATTCTGGTGCTGCGCAATGCGTCGAAGTCGGAGCTGCTCAACGCCACGGCGCTGATCACCTGGCCGGCGTTGTTTGCGCCCGTGGTCGGGCCGGTGCTTGGCGGCTTCATCACAACCTATCTCTCCTGGCACTGGAATTTCTTCATCAACATCCCGCTTGGGCTGGTCGGGCTGGTCGCGCGCTTCATTCCGGGCGACCGCGCGGCCGATCCCAAGCCGCTGGATTGGCCGGGGTTTTTCCTCACGTCGCTGGGGCTCGCGCTGCTGCTCTACGGCCTTGAGCGCATCGCACATCCGGAAGACGGCGCTTTGCCCGCCGTGCTGCTGATTGCCGCCGGCATCGTCATCGGCTGGCTGGCGGTGCGGCATCTCCGGCGCGCGCCGCATCCGCTGCTCGATCTCAGCGCGTTCAGGGTGCAGACCTTCGCCATCTCGACGCTTGCCGCCGGCACCATTTTTCGCGTGGCGATCAACGCCACGCCGTTCCTTTTGCCGCTGCTGTTTCAGGTCGGCTTTGGCCTTTCGCCGGTCGATGCCGGCTTGATGATCCTGGCCTACTTCGTCGGCAATCTCGGCATGAAGACGGTGACGACGCCGACGCTGCGACGCTTTGGTTTTCGCACGGTCATGGTCGTCAACGGCCTGATCGCCTCGGCCTCGATCATGGCCTGCGCGGCGATCTCGCCCGAAACGCCGCAGGCGCTGGTAGTGATGCTGATGCTGATCGCCGGCCTGACGCGCTCGATGCAGTTCACGGCGCTGAATACTCTGGCCTTCGCCGACATCGATGCCGCGCAGCGCAACTCGGCGGCGACTTTGTCCTCCATGCTGCAGCAGATATCGATGCTGTTCGGCGTGGCGGTGGCGGCTGCCATCCTCAACCTGTCGCAGATCGTCAGGCACCGGCCGGCGCTCGACCTCGTCGATTTTCGCATCGCCTTCCTGGTCATCGGCGCCATCGGGCTGGTGGCGGCGTTGCGGTTCCTCGTGCTGCCGCCCGGTGCAGGCGCCGAAGTTTCAGGCCACATGACCAGGACCTGAATTCGCGATTTTCGCCGCTCAGGCGGCAATTAATTCCGCCTTGTGCTTTCGCCTCAGAACGGCACCTTCGCGCATACACGCAATGGTGCAACGGAATGCCAAAAGCGCAGCCTTTTCCTAGGATTGCGCCAGTTCTAGCAATCGGTGCGTCCACTGGAAGATTATCACTGCCAACGGGCGTTCCGAGCGCGGATTCATTTGACGAAGCGGCGCCGAGCCGATTAGCTTTCTTCGGAAGGGGTGGCAGAGCTGCCATCGGGGCGAATGCAGACATGAACACGATTGGCTGGCCAAATGTCAGGAGCCTGAATCAGGAAGGCATTGTCTTTGCCATCGCCGTGGTGCTGTTCGTCGCCGCTGCCATTGGGCTGCCTGGTTTCATCGCTGCCAACAATCTCGTTGCCATCGTCCGCTCGGTGTCGGTGCTGGGCATTTTGGCGCTCGGCATGGCGGTCGTCATAATCGGCAGGGGCATCGACCTGTCGGCGGTGGCGATCATGGCGATGTCGGTCGCCTGGTATCTGCAATTGCTCAACGCCGGAACGCCTGATGGGCTCGCCTTCGCCTATGTGCTGGCAGGCGTGCT
Source organism: Mesorhizobium sp. P160219 (assembly GCF_057786095.1). Classification (NCBI taxonomy): domain Bacteria; kingdom Pseudomonadati; phylum Pseudomonadota; class Alphaproteobacteria; order Hyphomicrobiales; family Phyllobacteriaceae; genus Mesorhizobium; species Mesorhizobium sp. P160219. Next base: position 5,419,700 of record NZ_JBYNWG010000001.1, on the reverse strand, counting down.
CGCCATCGGCCTGCTCAATGGTTTTCTCGTCGCTTATGCCGACGTGCCGGCGATCTTCGTGACGCTGGCGACCGGCTCCTTCGTCTTCGGCTATGTCCGCTCGCAACTGATCACGCAGGATGCGGTGCCGGTGCCTCAGGGCCATTGGGTGGAGCTGCTCGGCGGCCTGCGTTTCCTCGACATTCCGATCGAAGTGTTCGTCTTCGCCGGGCTCGCCTTCCTGTTCTTCGTGTTCCTGCGCTACACCAAATGGGGCCGCTACATCTATTTCGCCGGCGACAATCCGGTCGCCGCGCGCAACATCGGCATTCCGGTGCGGCCAATGCTGGTGCTGCGTTATGTGGTTTCGGCCTTTGTCGCGCTGATCGCCGGCCTGCTTACGGCGGCAAGCCTGCATTCGATCAACACCCGCGTCGTCAACTCGACGCTGCTCTATGACATCGTGCTGGTGGCGGTGATCGGCGGCATCGGCCTTTCCGGCGGGCGGGGCGGGGTGCGCAACGTGCTGGTGGGCGCTGCACTGATCGGCATCCTGTCGAACGCGATGACCATCATCGACATTCCGCTGCTCTATCAAAACCTGATCAAGGCGGCGATCCTGCTGGGGGCCATCATCGTCGACGGCATCATCAATCCGCGCGACGAACAGACCGCGCAGCAGGGCGACATCTAAGGGGTACCCGACGGGTCATGCGGACCGGCCGGCAATAAGTGAAAAACAGAGGATGTGACATGAAACTGATCAGAACACTGATGGCGGCCGCCACGGCGCTGGCCGCTACCGCCTTCGTCGCGCCGACCTTCGCCGCCGACGATCCGGGCCCGGCCGCATACGCGCAGGCGCTCAAGGGCAAGCGCGTCATGCTGGTGCCGCTGGCGATGGGCTTCGACCTTGCGCAGGGCTGGTCGCACTATCTGAAGACGGAAGTCGAGGCCTGGGGCGGCACCTTCGAAACACGCGATCCGAACTGGGTCGTCGATGCCGGCGCACAGGCGATCACCGACGCGATCTCGTCCGACACAAGGCCGGACGTGCTGATCATCCATGCGCCGGATCTCAACTCCTATTCCAAGCTGATGAAGAAGGCGCAGGCTGCCGGAACCTACGTCATACTGGTCGACAATCCCGCCAACTTCCCGGCCGACGCCTTTGTCGGCAGTGACTGGGACCGGCTCGGCCAACTCGAGGCCGAAGCGGCGATCAAGGGCTGCGGCGAGAATTCGTCGAAGAAGATCGGCCTTGTGCAGGGTGATCAGGCCAACTCGTCCAGTCTCTACCAGTATGCCGGCATCATGAAGGTGCTGGAGAAGCACCCCGACTTCAAAGTCGTGGCCAAGCCCGACTCCAACTGGGATCCGACGACGTCGCGCAACGTGACGACGACAATGCTGCAGCAGAACCCCGACATCTGCTCGATCATCGACTTCTGGGATGGCGACGCCACCGGCGCATCCGCCGCCATCCGCGACGCCAAGCTCGACGGCAAGGTCTTTTTGGTCACCACCGGCGGCGGCGAGAAGGCGGCCGATTGCGACAAATTGCAGGACGGAACTTACGGCGCCGTGGTGATGACCGATCTGGCTCGCCAGTCCGGCGACATGAACGCTATCATCAAGTTCCTGCTGCAGAGCGGCCAGCCGGCCGGCACGTCGCACACCTACATCTACACACTGGAGAAGGCTACGACCAAGGCCGACCTCAAGCCCGACAGCTGCTGGGACCTGAAGGCGCTGCAGGCCGAAGCGGCGGCGAAGTAAGCCGCGCTTTTTCGACTGAAATAAACGAGGTGGCTGGACAATCCGGTCACCTCGTTCCCTCATGGAATAGCAGCCGCCGATGTCCTTTCGCGAACGCCTCCAGTCCTGGCGCTACAATCTCGTGCCCGACCATCTGGTCGGCGAAATCCTGACAAAACGCTGGACCGACAACGCCATTCCGTTCCTGGCGCTGGTGGCGACGCTCAGCGTGTTCGGCTCGATCATTCCCGGCTTCTTCAAGCTGACCTCGCTACAGGAATCGACCCGCCAGCTCGGCGAGTTCTCGATGGTGGTCACCGGCATGACGGTGGTGATGCTGGGCGGCGGCATCGATCTGTCCGTCGGTTCGATCTTCGCGCTGTCCTGCTTCTCCGCCGTCTATGTCTTCTTCATTCTCGAACAGTCTATCTGGCTGGCGGTGGCGGCATCGCTCGCCACCGGCCTCATCTTCGGCGCCGTCAACGGCTACCTCGTCGGCTATCTCAGGCTGCGCGCCTTTCTGACTACGCTGGTCACCTTCATTTTTGGCCGGGCGCTGTTCGATATTCTCGTCACCACCTATGCCGCAGACGTGCAGCTTTCCCAGGCGACATCCGATGTGCTCGACTTCATCGGCGACAGCACCTTCTGGGGGCTTTCGGTCTCGGTGTGGCTGGCGATCATTCTTGCCATCGTCACCCATATCGCGCTGACGCGCTCACGGCCGGGCTGGCATGTGCTGGCGGTCGGCGGATCCAGGCGCTCGGCGCACAATGCCGGCATTCGCGTGCGCCGCACCGTGTTCATGACCTATGTCTTTTCCGGCTTCTGCGCCTCGATCGGCGGCTTCCTGATCGCTTGCCGCCTGAGTGGGGCAGGGCCGGGCACCGGCCTCAACCTTGAGATCATGGCGCTGACGGCGGCGGTGGTCGGCGGCGTCAGCCTGGGTGGTGGCCGCGGCTCGGTCATCAAGGGGCTGATGGGCGCCATCATCGTGCTGACCATGACCAACGGGCTGATCCGGCTGGGCTATGGCACCGGCACCAACCAGATGGTGCTGGGCATCATGCTGGCGGTGGCGGTGACGATCGACATTCGCTGGCTGAAGAACCGCCATAAGGTGCTCAACGAAGTCTATGTCGCGCCGGTCTATCTCAAGATGGGCGAGACACAGTCTGCGGTGCCGGGCTCAGGCACGCCCTACGCGCTCGACAACCGGCTGTCGGCGGCCGACCATATCGGGCTCGGCGAGTTGGAAGGGCCGGAAGACGTCATCCTCGACCGCGACGATCACCTCTATTGCGGCACGCGCCATGGCGAGATCGTCCGCTTCTTCGCGCCGGACTATGTGAAATCGGAGGTGTTTGCCCACATCGGCGGCTTTCCGCTGGGCCTGGCCTTCGACAAATCGGGCAATCTGATCAGCTGCGTCGGCGCCATGGGGCTCTATTCCGTCTCGCCGGATCGGGAAGTGAAGCGCCTGTCGGCCGAGACGTCGCGCTCCTGGACCTCGATCGTCGACGATGCGCGGCTGCGCGACCCCAATGATTGCGACATCGCGCCGGACGGGCGCATCTATTTCACTGACTCCACCAAGCGCTATGACGCCCACGATTGGGCACTGGACTCGATCGAGAACCGCGCCACCGGCCGGCTGCTGGTCTATGACCCGAAGGACGGTTCGACGAAGACACTGCTCGACGGCTACCGCTACACCAACGGTGTGTGCATGGCGCATGACGGCAAGTCGCTGTTCTTCGCTGAGAGCTGGGCCTGCCGCGTGCATCGCTACTGGCTGGAAGGGCCGAAGGCGGGCGCCGCCGAATGCGTCATCCGCGACATGCCGGGCTATCCCGACAACATCAACCGCGCCTCCGACGGCAATTACTGGATGGCATGGCTCGGCATGCGCACGCCGAGCTTCGACCTGTCGCTGCGCCATCCTGATATGCGCAAGCGCATGACGCGCCGGCTGCCGCAGGACGAGTGGCTGTTCCCCAACATCAACACCGGCGGCGTGGTGAAATTCAACGACAAGGGCGGCATTATCGAGGCGATGGGCGACCTCACCGGCGGCGCGCATCCGATGGTCACCTCGATGCGCGAGCACAAGGGTTTCCTGTTCGTCGGCGGCATCCTTAACAACCGCATCGGCCGCTACAAGATTGCGGGCGCCGACCCGAACTGGACCAGTTCCGCTTCTTATTGGGGAGCGAAGCCATGATCCTCGATCCTGTGCTCGACCTGTTTCGTGGCAAGGCGGTGACCATCCCACCGCTCGACGGCGCCTTCCGGCCCAACACGCGGCTCGATGATGCGCCGGTTTTTGCCGGGCTGATCGAGCCCGACAATCTGCTGGTTGCCGATGGCCGGCTGCTCGCTTCCAGCGGCAACGCCATCTATTCGCTTGCCGCAGGAGTGGAGCCGAAGGTTGTCGAGACCTTTCCTTCCCACATCACTGCGCTGGCTCTATCACTGTCGGGAGAACTGACGGTCGGACTTGAGAGCGGCAAGCTGCTGGTTGCCGGCAAGGAGGTTTCGCTGCCGGCCGGCGTCAGCTGCATCACCGCGCTTGCCTATGCAGACGACGGCACGTTGTGGCTGGCCAATGGCTCGGCTGAGCACACGCCGTCGCAATGGGCCGCCGACCTGATGAAGAAGGGCGCGTCCGGTTCGCTTTGGAGGCGGGACGCGGCCGCCGCCGAGTTCCGCAAAGTGGCCGGCGATATCGCCTTTCCCTATGGGCTGCATCCCATTGGGCGGGATGTGCTGGTCAGCGAAAGCTGGCGCCATCAGCTCGTTCGCTTCGATGGTGCGACCGGTAGCCGCTCGACCATGCTGACGCATCTGCCCGGCTATCCCGCGCGCCTCGCGCCGGCCGGCGATGGCGGCGCGTGGCTGGCTCTGTTCGCGCCACGCAACCGGCTGATCGAATTCGTTCTCCAGGAAACCCACTATCGGCGCGACATGCTAGACCAGGTGGCGCCGGCCTACTGGATTGCGCCGGCTTTGGCCTCCAATCGCAGCTTCCTCGAACCGCTGCAATGCGGCGGCATCCGTACCATGGGCATCCACAAGCCCTGGTCGCCGAGCCGCTCCTATGGGCTGGTGGTGAAGCTCGACCGGACCATGCAGCCGCAATTCAGCCTGCACAGCCGCGCCGACGGCACGCGCCACGGCATCTGCAGCGTGGCGGAGAAGGACGGCCGCCTGTTCATCGCCTCCAGGGGCGGCGATTGCGTGCTGGCCATCGACGCAGGAGGTCTCTGATGGAACCGATCGTGCGCCTGGAAAACGTCACCAAAAACTATCGCGGCGTGCCCGCGGTCAGACAAGTCAGCTTCGAACTGCGCAAGGGCGAAATCCACGCGCTGCTCGGCGAGAATGGCGCCGGAAAATCGACACTGACCAAGATCATTGCCGGCGTCGTCGACGCCACTTCCGGCAAGATGTTCCACAAAGGCCGCGAGATCGCCTACGCCTCGCCGCATGCGGCGCTCGAGGCCGGCATCGCCATGGTGTTCCAGGAGACCAGCCTGGTGCCGTCGATGACAGTGGCGCAAAACCTCTATCTCGGCACCGAAAAGTTTCTCAACCGGCTGCGCGGCACCTACATTTCGGCGCAACAGTTTTTGCAATCGCTGAACTTTCCGGTCGACCCGAACGCCATGGTGGCGACGCTGGGCGCGGCCAAGCGTCAGATGGTCGAAATCGCGCGCGCCGTTCACCACAATGCCGAGATCATCATCTTCGACGAGCCGACGGCGACGCTGACGCCGGAGGAGAAGCGGCACTTTTTCGCGCTGATCCGGCGGCTGAAGGCGAACGGCGTCTCGATCGTCTTCATCAGCCATGCATTGGAAGAGGCGCTGATGATCGCCGACCGCATCACAATCCTGCGCGATGGCGAACTGGTGATCACCGACGACAATTCGGCCTTCGACCGCGATAAGATCGTCGCCGCCATGGTTGGGCGTACGCTGTCGGGACAGATCTATCGCCAGCGCGACGAGGCCAGGCTGCGCAAGGCGGGCAAGAAGGTGCTGTCGGTGCAGGACATTTCGATGAGCAATGTCGTGCGCAACACCTCCTTCTCGATCTTCGAGGGACAGATCACCGGCGTGTTCGGGCTGATCGGCTCCGGCCGTACCGAGACCTTCAAGATCGTCTCCGGCATCTACAAGCGCGATTTTTTGCGCGGTGGCGCGATTGAACTCGACGACAGGCCGGTGCGCTATATCGTGCCGAGCGAAGCGGTCGCCGACGGCATCGTCTATGTTACCGAGGACCGCAAAAGCGAGGGCATTTTCGAGACGATGGGCATTGCCGAGAATTTGTTCGGCGGGCTCCTGGCGGCGGGTCGCGAAAAGGCCTGGGTGATCAACCAGCAGGAGATGCGCACGCTTTCCGCTGAATGGACGAAGACGCTGAACATCAAGGCGATCAACGACAATGCCCGCGTGGTCGAACTTTCCGGCGGCAACCAGCAAAAGGTGGTGATCGGCAAGGGGCTGGTGCAGCAGCCGCGTATCGTGATCTTCGACGAGCCGACGCGCGGCGTCGATGTCGGCGCCATCGCCGAGATCCACCAGATCATCAACCGGCTGGCCGATGAGGGGCTGGCCGTGGTCGTGATCTCGTCCTACCTGCCGGAAATCATGAACCTGTCGGACCGGATTCTGGTGTGCCGGCAGGGCCGCATCGTGGAGGAGTTCTCGCCGGCGGAGGCGACGGAGGAGAAGATCATGTATGCCGCGGTTCATTAGGGTGTTGAAGCAGGAAGCGAAAGGGGTGTGCTGCTGGGTTGAACAATGTGGAGATTAGCCGAGCCGTCCATCCCTTCGTCATCCACGGGCGGAGCAAGGAGCGTAGCGACGCAGCGCAGACCGGAGGATCCATGCCGGGACTCCTGAGCGTTTCTTCGGTCCAGAATTTTGCGCCGCTGCATCCCTCCCGCGAGGTCGCAGAATGGATCCTCGGGTCTCCGCGACGGCGCTTCGCGCCTGCTTCGCCCGTGGATGACGACGCTGAGATGCTTCGGCCAATCGCCATGGTTCTGTGTCATTCCGTATGACTGAATTGGAATAGCCGGTTAGCCGCCTTTTCTCGACATCTGATTCAACGACCTGATCCATCGATTCAACGAAAGGAAACACCATGGCTGCCACCAGACTCCTGACCGACGCCGAGGTCGAAAAAATCCCGGCCGTGAACGCGGTCTTCGACGACATCCGCGCGACGCGCAAATCGGATTTCGTCAACAATTTCTGGCGTGGGCTCGCCAACGATCCGGCCTTGCTGAAACGGACATGGGAACAGGTGAAGGTGGTGATGGCCACGGAGAGCGCCATCGACCCGCTGACCAAGGAAATGATCTATATCGCGGTGTCGACCGCCAATGGCTGCTCCTACTGCGTCCACTCGCATACGGCAGCTGCCCGCGCCAAAGGCATGACCGATGCGCAGCATGGCGAGATGGTGTCGATCATCGGGCTGGCCGGGCAGACCAACCATCTGGTGACGGCGATGCAGATTCCGGTCGATCCCGAGTTCGAGGTGAAGTGAGGGGTGCTCTTCCGGATTAGGGTTTCATGGACAAGACGACAAGATTTCCAATTTCGCTCGCCGGCTACGAGATCGAAGGGCTAATTGGAAACGACGCGCCGCGGCTGGTGCGGTTATATCAGGCTTGCTCGGATTACGTCTTGCTTGAGCGAGGCGAGTTGCCCACAGCCGACAGCGCAAGGGAGGAGTTCGAAAGCTTTCCGCCCAACCGGACGGAGGCGGACAAATTCGTGTTCGGATTGAAAGCCGTCGATGGCGAGTTTGTCGGCTTGCTGTCTTGCGACCGCGACTATCCGCAAGCGGGGTGCTGGTGGATCGCCTTGCTGATGATCGACAAGGCCCTTCGCGGACAAGGCGTTGGGCGCACCCTTTGCACCGACTTTTTCAACCGGCTGAAATCGCAACAGATCAAGCGCGTGGAGCTCGGTGTGCTCACCGAAAACGAGCAGGGGCTTCGGTTCTGGCAGGCGCAGGGCTTCGGACCGGCGCGGATCGCAGGCCCGGTCAGCTTCGGCGCCAAACGGCACATGGTCCAGATTCTGGGGCGGGCATTGTGAAGGCACCACGCTTACACCGGCCGATAAACCTTCTCGGCCGTGTTCCAGAAGATATCCGCCTCGGCGGCCGCGCCATGCTTGCCTACCGCGGCACGATGCGCCTTGATCAGTTCGGCGTGGCTGGTCCAGAGTTTTTCGATCGGGAAGTTGGAGCCGAACATCAGGTGGTCAGCGCCCAGAATGTCGATGGCATTGTCGACGATGTAGGCAACCAACGCCGGATCGTTGCGGTGGGCGAAGGTGCCGAGGCCCGACAGCTTGGCGTAGAAGTTCGGCGCTGTTGATAGCGTACTCAGGCCGGCTTTCCAGGCCTCGGTGGTTTCCGGCTCCATGCCGGTCAGCATGCCGGCATGGGTGAGGATGAAGTTGATCTGCGGGTTCTCGCCGACCAGCGTCAGCCCGTCCTTCATCTGGGCAGGGAAAAGCTGCAGGTCGAAGGACAGGCCATAGTCTTTAAGCCGCGCGACATTGGCCCGCACCTTGGGGTCGATGACCTGATCGGCCGAGGCAGCGAAGCGGAAGGCCGGCGTCTCGTGCCAATGCAGCTGCATGCGCACGCCGCGCAGCAGCGGGTACTTTTTCAATCGATCGATCTGGGGCCGGACATCGTCGACAGTCATATCGGTATAGCCGACGATAGCGTGCGGCCAGCCGGTCTCGTCGGCAGTCTTCTGCAGGAAGGCGACTTCTTTTTCGAAATCCTCCTTGGCCCAGTTGGTCTGGACATAGACGGCCTTCTCGACACCTGCGCCTTGCTGATCGGCGAGAAATTCCTCGATCGGATAGTCGCGGCGGATCGGCTCGTAGGGGCCGAAAATGCGTGGCACCATCGGCCCGACCAGCCATGGCTGGTCCTGCTGGCGCCAGATGTGGAAATGCGCGTCGATGGCTTTCTGCATCACGATACCCTTTTCCAGATTGCCGACGCCGCCGGGGCCGGGCGGGCGAGCGACAGGATGAAATCGGTGAGGCTCCCGAGCGACGAGCCGTCGATGAGATCGTCGAGATCGGGCAAGATGGCGCGGAGTGCTGCCGTGGCGGGAAGGAAACGCGGGTCACCGGCCAGCGGTGTGGCCAGCGACAGGCGAAAGGCGCGGGCGCTCAGCCGGCGCATTGCGGTCTCGAGATCGGCATGGTCGCCGCGCTCCAGCGCGTCCGACAGGATGATCACAGCAGCGCCGCGGGCGAAGGCTGAGAAACGGGGCACCGAGAGGAAGGCGAGCAGGGTCGGTCCCATGCGCGTGCCGCCGTCCCAGTCGTCGACGAGTGCCGCCGCTCGGGCGAGAGCCTGGTCGCGATCGCGGATACGCAGTGCGGACGTGATGCGGGTGAGCCGCGTGCCGAAGGTGAAGATTTCGGCACGGTCAGCACCTTGTACGGCGGCGTGCGCCAGTTTGAGATAATCCGATGTATGCAGCTTCATCGAGCCGGAAACATCGATCAGGATCAGCAGCTTGCGCGAAACGGTTTGGCGGCGGCGGAGCTGCGGCGAGGGGATATCGCCATCGGCGCTGACGATTTCCCTGAGCGAGCGGCGCAGATCGAGCTTGCCGCGCGAATGGGTGCGCACGGTGCGGAATGAGCGGCGGGCGGGGAGGGCTGAAGCGAGCTTGCGGCGGAAGGGCCCAAGGCCATCGTTGTCGCGGAGGAAGTCGCGGCTGCTGAGCTGTTCGATTGCCGACGACAGCTCGCCGCCTTTCTCCTGGCGCGTGGTCTGTTTCTCCTCCTGGCGCGTGCCGTGATCGTCCTTGATGCGGGTTTCCTCGTCTTCCTCGCCTTCGATCGAGGGTTGGCCATCGCCATGGAAGTGATTGCGAAAATGCGCCTCGAATTCGCCGCGGCGATCGGGCGGGGGGGCAAGCGTTGCGAGCGCCGCCTCGCGGATGTCGGCCATGGAGCGCGGGCCGAGCAGGGTTATGGCCTGCATGAAGCTGCAGACCTGCTCGGGGGCGACGGCAAAGGCGTGGCGGCGCAGCAGCCGGGCGAAGTCGAGGAAGGGCGCGGAGGCGAGAGGAAGGGTTCCCTGACGCATCATTCCTTCGCGCCCCCCTCTGTCCTGCCGGACATCTCCCCCACAAGGGGGGAGATCAGCAGCTTTGGCGCTTCGGTTCTTTCTGCGCCGCTGGAGATTGGCGAAAGCCAGGATGACGGCTGATCTCCCCCCTTGTGGGGGAGATGTCCGGCAGGACAGAGGGGGGCGCTGTCCCGCCAGCGTTGCAGAGTGCCCAGGTGAGGCCACCTCGATATGAACGAGCTGTTGACCTCACACGTCACCCCAGCGCCTCCTCGACAATCTGGCCAAGCTCCGACGCGATCGCGGACAAATCCTCCTCGTCCTTGATAAGCACACCGATGGCTCGGCGGAAGGCTTGCGGCCATGGGCTGCCGCCTTTCTCCAGTATGGTGGCGGCGTTGGCCCATTCTACGGCCTCGGAGATGCCGGGCGGCTTGGCCAGCGGGCGGACGCGGATCTCCTGCACAGCGGCCGCCACGGCGCGGGCGGTGGTCTCGGCGACATCGCCGGCGCGCAGCATGATGATGGCGGCTTCGCGCTCGGCGTCGGGATAGCCGATCCAGTGATAGACGCAACGCCGACGCAGCGCCTCCGCCAGTTCGCGGGTTCGGTTCGAGGTCAAGATGACGATCGGCTGCGCCTCCGCGCGGATCGTGCCGCGCTCAGGGATGCTGATCTGGAAGTCGGAGAGGAATTCGAGAAGCAGCGCTTCGAATTCGTGGTCGGAGCGGTCGATCTCGTCGACCAGCAGCACGCGCTGCTCCGGCGCCCGCAGCACCTGCAGCAATGGCCGCGCGATCAGAAAGCGGTCGTCATAGATGTCGATCTCATGCTCGCCGGCATGGCGGATGGCGAGCAGCTGGCGCTGGTAGTTCCATTCGTAGAGCGCGTGTGCTGCGTCGATGCCTTCATAGCATTGCAGCCGCACCAGATCGCGGCCAAGCAGTTGCGCGATCGCCTTCGCAGCTTCGGTCTTGCCAACGCCGGGCGCGCCTTCCAGCAGCAGCGGCTTGCCGAGCCGTATGGCCAGGAAGATGGCGGTGGCCAGGCTGTCGTCGGCGAGGTAGCGCGATCCAGCGAGGTGGCGTGCCACCGCCTCCGGCGAGGTCGCGACAGTCTCGGCATTCGGCTCCTGCATGTCGTCCTCAGTTCGCCGCTTGCGCCTTCAGCGCGCGCAATATGCGCTCCGGTGTGATCGGCAGCGTGTCGATGCGCACGCCGACGGCGTCGAAGACGGCATTGGCAACCGCGGGGATCTGCGGGTTCGCGCACATTTCGCCTGGTCCTTTGGCACCGTAAGGACCATCCGCCGACGGCCGCTCCAGCACGATGATCTCGGTTTGGGCGAGATCGCCCGGTCCCGGCATCAGATACTGGTTGAAGTCGGTGCCGCCATGGTCGCGGTTGGGATAATAGGGCTCGGTCGTTTCGTAGAGCGCGTGGCTGATGCCCATCCAGGAACCGCCGACCAGTTGCTGCTCGACCATTTTCGGGTTCAGCGCGCGGCCGATCTCAAAGACGTTCTTCACGGTCAGCACCGTAACCTCGCCCGTCTCGTCATCGACCTCGACTTCGGCCACCGTGCAGGCATGGGCGTAGCAGGTCGACGGCTTCATCGCGCCGGTCTCTTTCTCCGGATAGGAGCGCGGGATCAGGAACATGCCGCGCCCGGATATCGAGCGCCCGCGCTTGAAATGCGCCGACAAGGCGACATCGAAGATCGAGATCGACTTTTGCGGCGCGCCCTTGACCAGAATATTGCCCTGGCCGTCAGTCTCAAGGTCGGAAGCGTTGACCTCCAGCTCTTCCGCCGCCACTTCCAACATCACCTGGCGCGCTTCCTTGGCCGCCTGGATGACGGCATTGCCGGCGCGGTGGGTGCCGCGCGAGGCGAAGGTACCCATGCAGTGCGGGCCGGTGTCGGTGTCGGCGGTGTCGATGGTGACCCGGTCGGTCGGCACGCCGATGGTCTCGGCGCAGATCTGCGCCATGATCTGCTTCAGGCCCTGGCCGAGATCGACCGACGAAAGTGTGACCATAAAATTGCCGGTCGGCGTCGAATGCACCAGCGCCTGCGTCGGGTCGCCGCCAAGGTTCATGCCCGTCGGGTAGTTGATCGCGGCGACGCCGCGTCCGCGCCTTATCGCCATCTCAAGCTCCCTTCGTGTAGGAGGACATCGCCATATACTTCTCCGCCACCGGCCAGTTGGCGGCGCGCGACGCCTCCTGCATGCACTCGATCAGCGCCGCCCCTTCGGTCGGCTGGCGATGCGCCTTCATGTCGCCATCGCGATAGGCGTTGATGAAGCGGAATTCGAGCGGGTCCATGCCGATCAGCCGCGCCAGCTTGTCCATCTGCACCTCAAGCGCGAAGTCGCCGATGGTGACGCCGAAGCCGCGCATGGCGGAGGAGGGGGTGCGGTTGGTGTAGACGCAATAAGTGTCGATCCAGACATTGGGAATGGTGTAGGGCCCGGGATAGTGCGCCGCTCCCTTCTGCGCGCCATAAGGCGAGTGGCGCGAATAGGCGCCGGCATCGGTATAGCCGGTCACCTTGCGCGCAACGATGCGGCCGTCGTTCATCACGCCGTCCTTGATGATTATCTTTTCGGCGGCGCGCGGCGAGGAGATCTGCATCTCCTCCTCGCGGCTATAGACGAAACAGACTGGGCGTCCGGTTTGTTTAGCGCCAAGAATGGCGATCGGCTCGACGATGACGTCGACCTTGCCCCCAAAGCCGCCGCCGACAGTGCCGCCGACGAAATGCAGTTTTGAGCCGGGCATCTGCAGGATGATCGAGGCGTTGTCGAGGGTGAAGAACATCGCCTGGGTGTTGGTGTAGCAGGTGAAGCGGTCATTGCCTTCGGGCACCACGACGCAACCGGTGGTCTCGGTCGGCGCATGCTCGATGGGCGAGGATTGATAACTCTGTTCGAGGATGTGGTCGGCGCCGGCGAAGCTCGCCTCGACATCGCCGAAGCGCACCTTGCGGCATTCGCCGCTGTCATAGAGATAATAGTTCTGGCCGTGATATTCGTTGACCAAAGGCGCGCCAGGCTTCAGCGCTTCTTCCATGTCGAAGACGGCCGGCAGCACCTCGTAGTCGACCTTGACCTTGGCTGCCGCTTCCTGAGCCGCGCGCTCGGTCTCGGCCAGCACCGCCACCACCGCCTCGCCCTTCCAGCGTACCTTGCCGTCGGCCAGCACCGTCTCGTCTTCCGGTCCGACCTGGATCAGGATCAGGATGGTGTAGACATTGTGCGGCACATCCTTGGCGGTGAGGATTTTCACCACGCCGGGATGCTTCTCCGCTTCGGAAGTGTCGATCGAACGGATGCGGGCATGGTGGTGCGGACTGCGCACCATTTTCAGGTGAAGCATATTCGGGAAGTTGCGGTCGGCGAAATAGGCGGTCTTGCCCGTCACATGTCCCGGCGAATCCAGCCGAGGCCGCCCATGGCCGATCTCGTGCAGGCCGTCCTTGCGCTGATCGGCGAAATAGTTTTTGCGCAGTTCCATTCTTTTGGTCCTTAGGCCGCGTTCTGCGAATTGGCTCGGGCCGCGGTCAGCACCGCCTGGATGATCGGCTCGTAGCCGGTGCAGCGGCAGATATTGCCGGACAGCGCCTCGATCACGTCCTCGCGGCTCGGATTGGGCGTGTGGTCGAGCAGCACCTTGGCGGCCATGATCATGCCCGGCGTGCAGAAGCCGCATTGCGTGGCGAAGGCGTCGAGGAAGGCACGCTGCAGCGGATGCAGGACGCCGGCCTCAGCGAGGCCCAAGGTGGTGCGGATGTCGGCGCCGCTGCAGGTCTCGGCCAGCGTCAGGCAAGAGAGCCGGAGTTCGCCGTCGATGATGACCGAACAGGCGCCGCAGGTGCCCTGGTGGCAGCCGCCCTTGGGCGAGGTGTCGCCGATCTTGTCGCGCAGCGCGTGCAGCAGCGTCGTGCCGCTGTCGACAAATTCGGCCTTCTCCGAGCCGTTGAGCGTGAACTGAACCGGAACCTTTGCCATGTTTTCCTCCCAGCGCGCCTGCCCGGTTGATCCGACAGACGCGCGCCCCCCAAGCGGTGGTTAAGTAAGCAGCAGCCGGCCGAGATGGACCGGCAGAACCTCGGCGCGATACCAGGCGCTGGCGATCGGGTCGGTGATTGGCGAAGTGCCTTCACCGGCTGCAGCCAGCGCCGCTGCGGCGCCGTCCTGGTCAAGCCTGCTGCCGATCAGTGCCTTTTCCGCAGCACGGGCGCGCATCGGCCGATCTGCCATGCAGCCGAGCGCGATCCGCGCCGAGGAGACAGTGCCGTCGCCGGCCTGTTCCAGAACGGCGGCGATGCTGAGCACCGAGACGCCCTTCGGCTTGACCCGCGACGCTTTCAGGAAGCGGAAATTCTCGGCCTTCGGCAACGCGAAGGCGACTGATGTGACAATGGCGCGGCCGCCGTCCCGCCTGGCCAGAAAATCCTCGATAGGCAATTCCCCATCATCGGTGCCGACCGTCGCATCCAACGCCAGCAGGGCGACAGCGAAATCACCGTAGGGCGCCGGTGCGAACAGATTGCCGCCGACAGTCGCCATATTGCGGATCGCCGGGCCGCCGACGGCGCGCGCAGCCCTGGACAGCGCCGCAAGCTCGGGATGGCGGGCGATGGCCGCCATTGTCACCGAAGCTCCGATGCGGACCTTGCCGCCGGCAACGGTGATCCCGGAGAGGGCCGGATCGGTCGAGCGGACGAGGCCGGTGACGGAGACATCGCCTTCATTGGCGGCGCGCACGACCAGCGTGCCGCCGCCGAGATAGCGGGTGCCGGGCGCCTTCAGCGCCGCGTTGGCATCCCTGACGGCCGAAAAGGTCTGGAGGGCAAGCGCCATGGCAGTCTCCCCTGACTCAGCTCTGGCCAGAAAAATGGCTCTTCAATGCATTGAAGCCACCCTGGAAGACATTGGCGGCCATGCCGGCGGCGATCTTGTCGGCCTCTTCGGGCGCCGCGTCGAAGCTCGCGGTCCATTCGGCATAGGTGCGGTCGCAGTCGGTCACGCGGCGCAATTGCAGCGTCGCTTTGTGATTGGTCAGCGGCTGCGGCGTTTCGAGGATAGAATAGCTGACGCGGAAATCCGCATCGGAGAAGTCGAGCAGTTTTTCGCGGATACGCGCGCCGCTGGCGAGCTCGAAATTACGCACGCAGCCGATGGTTTCGGCGCTCTTGCCGTCTTCGATATGGCTCTTGACCATGCGCGGATGCCAGCCCGGCAGGCCGTTGAAGTCGCGTATGCGCGCCCAGACCTTTTCGACCGGCGCGTCGATGACGCTGGAGACGGTGACTTCAGCCATATGATCATTCCCCTACGAATTCGATACGCTGCAGGGTAGGGCGGCGGCCGGCGCTGCGCTTATCAATGGGTCTTGCGGCCCTATCAAGGAGTCTGAAAAACGAGCGGCTTGGCTCAGGCCATGGCACGCGCCGCCTCGCGGTAAAGCGTCGGCGGCACGCCGACATGGTCGCGGAAGAAGCGCGAGAAATTGCCCTGGGTGGTGAAGCCGAGATTGCAGGCGACCGAGATCAGCGGTTCCTGCGACCACTGCAGCTGCCGCACGGCTTCCTCCATGCGCAGCGTGTTCCAGTAGACATTGGGCGTCAGATTGGTCTGTTCCTTGAATAAAGCAAAGAAGTGCGGCCGCGACAGGCCGACGCTGCGGGCGACGTCGTCGAACGAGATGCGTTCGCAGACATTGGCCTTCATCAGCTGGATTGCCTTGCGGACGCGGAAATCCTGCATTGTGTTGACCCGGATGCGCGCCTCCTGCGGCGCCGAGGCGTCGGCGGCGTCGAGCAGGCTATCGATGAAGCGCTCGATCTCGTAATTGGCGACGTCGTCGATGCTTTCATTATCGCTCAAATGGTCGAGCAGGTTGGCGGCGGCCTGGTGCAGCCAGGGTTCGAGCGTGATTGCGGCCTGTGCAAACAACGGCGCCGACGAAGGCAGGTCGCGGCGCCGGCGCGCCCAATCCGGATCGATGTAGAAGGCGAGGAACAGGCCGGGCCTGCCGTTCTGCGACAGAATGTGGCTGTGCGGCTGGTAGGAATTGATGCCGGCGGCGGTGCCGGGACCCAGCGGCACCGTCTCGCGGCCGACGGTCATCTCGCCGGCCGTGCCCTCCAGCCAGATGATGATGTGGGCCTCGACATGCGCATGGGTGACGAAGTCGCTGGCGACATTCAGGACAGAAACATGTCCGAACCGGCCCCAATAGAGCCTGATCGCGTCCGTCATGGGTATACCTCCCGCAGACGACTGGCCTCCCTTCGCCTGCAACGGGATTGTGCGGCTGAGTTCGGGCTCGCGTCAAGGCGCGGGGCGAAAGCCGCTGTGTGCTGCCGGCCGTAGTGGTGGATTTTCAGACTGAGCGATAGGGTTTCCCGTCAAACCGAAGCCGTCATGCCGCCGTCGACATAAAGCGTATGGCCGTTGACGAAGGATGAGGCGTCGGAGGCGAGGAACACGGCGGCGCCGATCAGTTCGTCGACATACCCCCAGCGGCCAGCCGGCGTGCGCTTTTCCAGCCAGGCGGAGAATTCCTGGTTGTCGACCAGCGCCTGGTTCATCTCGGTGCGGAAATAGCCGGGGGCGATGGCATTGACCTGCAAGCCGTATTTCGCCCAGTCGGTGCACATGCCACGTGTCAAATTGCGGATTGCGCCCTTGGTGGCCGTATAGGGCGCGATGTTGGGCCGGGCGAGTTCGCTCTGCACCGAGCCGATGTTGATGATCTTGCCCTTGCCGCGCGCGATCATATTGCGGGCGACCGCCTTGCCGGCATGGAAGGCGCCGGAGACATTGGTCTTGAACAGCCGCTCCCACTGCTCCTCGGGAAAGTCCTCGAGCGGAGCGCGAAACTGCACGCCGGCATTGTTGATCAGGATGTCGATGGCGCCGATCTCGGCCTCGATGCGGGCGACATCGGCATCGACCGCGCGAAAATCCGTCACGTCGAAGGTCGAGGGGTGCGCTTTGAAGCCAGCGTCGCGCAAGCCGGCGACAGCACCGGCAACCTTGCCGGCATCGCGGCCGTTGAGCACGACACTTGCGCCATGCTCGGCAAGGCCGCGCGCCAGCGCCAGGCCGATGCCCTGGCCGGAGCCGGTGATCAGCGCCAGCCGGCCGTTGAGCTCGAACAGGGATTTCGATGTCAAGGCAACGGTTTCCAGCCGAAAGGTTCAGTCCAAAAACATTCAGTCATTGCGCCTGAAGTTGCGGATCCGGTCGAACAGCACCGCGAGCAGGATGGCGCCGCCGATGAACACGCCTTGCCAGAAAGCATTGATGCCGAGCAGACCAAGGCTGTTGCGGATAACTTCGATGAGCGCGGCACCGACAATAGCGCCGAAGGCGGTGCCGACGCCGCCGGCGAGATTGGCGCCGCCAATGACCGTGGCGGCGATGACCTGCAGTTCCATGCCGGTTCCGAGATTGGTGGTGACGGCGCCCAGCCATCCGGTCTGGATGATGCCGGCAATGCCCGCCGCCAGCGCCGAGATCATATAGACGGCGACCTTGATCTGCTTGACGGGAACGCCGGTCAGCGTCGCCGCGTGCTCATTGCCGCCAATGGCGAAGATGTGGCGGCCAAACTTGGTCCAGCGCAGCGTGAAGCCGGTGATCAGCGCCAAAAGGATCATGTAGAGCACCGGATTGGCGATGCCGAACACCCAGGCACCGCCGCCCAGCGCCAGAAGCTTGTCGTGATCCGGGCCGAACTGGAAGACGACGGTGTTGTTGGAGGCGACCATGGCGAGGCTGCGGGCAATCGACAGCATACCGAGCGTCACCACGAAGGGTGGAAAGCCGAGATAGGCGATCATGATGCCGTTGAAGGCGCCTATGGCGAGCGCGGTGGCGATCGAGGCGAGGATGCCGACCTCGATGGAGTAGCCGGCATGCATGGTGACGGCCAGCACCATCGACGACAGGCAGAGCACCGAACCGACCGACAGGTCGATGCCACCTGTGATGATGACGAAGGTCATGCCGAGCGCGATGATGGCGACGAAGGTGATGTTGCGGGTGATGTTGTAAAGGTTCTTCGACGTGGCGAAGGCGTCGGTGGCAAAAGACAGGAACAGGCAGGCCAGGATGACCGCGATCACCACCCAGAAGGTCTGGCTGGCAAACAGTCTTGCCGGCAAGGATTGCTGCTTTTGTTCGATCGGCTGGTCAATTGTCAGTGCCATCGTCGACCTTCATGTGCTGTGCGTGGTGAAATTCGCTGAGATCAAACCTGTTCGATGGCGCCGGTGATCAGCCCGGTGACTTCCTCGGGCGAACTTGACGCAATCGTCTTGTCGGCGACCTTGCGGCCGCGCCGCATGACGATGACGCGGTCGGCGACGGTGAACACGTCAGGCATGCGGTGGCTGATCAGCACCACTGCGATGCCCTGGTCGCGCAAATGGCGGATCAGGTTCAGCACTTCGGCGACCTGGCGCACCGAGATCGCGGCCGTCGGTTCGTCCATCAACACGATCTTCGCCTGCGACAGCATGGTGCGCGCGATCGCTACTGCCTGGCGCTGGCCGCCCGACATCTGCTTGACGAGGTCGCGCGGACGGGTCTCGGACTTCAACTCGGCGAATAGCTGGCCGGCGCGCTTGTACATGGCGGCATAGTCGAGGATGCGTAAAGGGCCGAGGCCGCGGCGCAATTCACGGCCGAGATAGACATTGGCGGCAGCGGTCAGATTGTTGCACAGCGCCAGGTCCTGGTGGACGATCTCGATGCCGTGCTGGCGAGCTTCCGCCGGCTTGTGCAGGATCAACTCCTTGCCGTCCATCCGCATGACGCCATGGCTGGGGCGGAAATTGCCGGCGATCATCTTGACCAGCGTCGACTTGCCGGCGCCGTTGTCGCCCATCAGGCCGACCACCTGTCCGGGCTCGATCGACAGCGATACGTCGTTGACCGCCTGGATGGCGCCGAAATGCCTCGAGATATTGGTGAGTTCGAGAACCGCCACCAGTCTTTGCCTCCCCGTGTTTTGCGACCCGCTGCTGTTCCCGGCGTGAATGCCGGCGCTGCTTTGGCCCCGCTCTCCCCATCTCCTCCCGGAAACAGCGTCAGCGTTGTTTTACGCAAAAGCCGGCGCTCGTCAATCAATTGTCGGACGAATTGAAGCGTTGGTTATCCAAAAATCCGTTTTGTAGGACAAATAGCATTGACGTTGGCCGCAAGCCGATATTAGCTAAGCGTCGGAGGAGATTGTGCCGATGTCGCTGGCGGTTAGCCGGGCGGAATCGGCGGAGGTTTATCGGTCGAGGTTGCGGCGCCACCCATGTGTTGAGCCGGGCCAATGCCGCATCTGGAAATGCTTATCGATCTGTCTTGGCGACACGAGTGCTCGTGAAACGAACCTCGGTCATTAAGCATCCGGTCGATCTGTGTGGCGGGCACGCCGTGTCCGTCTGTTTCAAGGGAGGACTGACATGAGGAAAACACTTTTGCTCGCCGCCGTCGCCGCCATGGCGCTGGGCGCCGGGCCGGCTTTGGCCAAGAAACAGCTCGTAATCGTGGTGAAGGGTCTCGACAATCCATTCTTCGAAGCCATCCACCAGGGCTGCGAGAAATGGAACAAGGAAAATGCCAGCTCGGAATATGAATGCTTCTACACCGGCCCGGCATCGACTTCCGACGAGGCGGGCGAGGCGCAGATCGTTCAGGACATGCTGAGCAAGGCCGACACGGTGGCAATGGCGATCTCGCCATCCAACGCGCCGCTGATCGCGCAGACGATCAAGACCGCCAATCCGACGATCCCGATCATGACGCTCGACGCCGATCTCAGCAAGGAAGATGCCGCGCTGCGCAAGACCTATCTCGGCACCGACAACTATTTGATGGGTCACAAGATCGGCGAGTACATCAAGAAGGGCAAGCCGAACGGCGGCACGATCTGTACCATCGAAGGCAATCCCGCGGCCGACAACATCCTGCGCCGGGCGCAGGGCATGCGTGACGCGCTGTCGGGCAAGGAAGGCCTGGCGGCACTTGCCGGCGAAGGCGGCTGGACCGAAGTTGCCGGTTGCCCGGTGTTCACCAATGACGACGGCGCCAAGGGCGTGCAGGCGATGACCGACATCCTCGCCGCCAATCCCAAGCTCGACGCCTTCGGCATCATGGGCGGCTGGCCGCTGTTTGGCGCACCGCAGCCCTATCGCGACCTGTTCGGGCCGCTCAAGGACCGCATCGCCAGCAACGACTTCGTCATCGGTGCCGCCGATACGATCGGCGATGAAGTGGCGATCGCCCGTGACGGCCTTGTAACTGCTCTGGTTGGTCAGCGGCCGTTCGAAATGGGCTACAAGGCACCATCGGTGATGATCGATCTGGTCGAAGGCAAGGCCGTCGCCGATCCGGTGTTCACCGGCCTCGACGAATGCACCAAGGACACGGTCGACACCTGCATCCAGAAGTAGGTTCTCGATTTCGGGGCGCCCTTTGACGGGCGCCCCGTCTCTTCCCGGACGGACGCAACGGTTGGGGCAGCAGGCTCCGGCTTTGACGCGTCTGTAGTTTGGATTTTCGGCAACGAGATCGGCGCGCCGTGCAGGTTCGGACCAGTCCGGACGCAGACGGCCGACGCATTGGAACGTGAATGCCGGACGAGAAATCAAAGAAGCGAGCCGAGCGGGCCAAGGCACAAGCCAGCCGCGGTCCGGCTGTCATGCGCAGGGCCGGTGCCGCGCATTTTCCGGGAGCGAGCGTCCATGTCTCGCTGGCCGGCGAGATCGGCCTCAGAATCGTGCGAGGCGATTATCCGCCCGGCACGATTCTGCCCAACGAGGCCAAATGGGCCGAGACCTTCGATGTCAGTCGTTCGGCGGTGCGCGAAGCCATCAAGATGCTGATGGCCAAAAGCCTGCTGGCTTCACGGCCCAAGATCGGCAGCTGGGTCGAGCCCAGGGAACGCTGGAACCTGCTCGACCGCGATGTGCTGGCCTGGTACGCGACCGGGCCGGACCGGGAGGCCTTCCTGCGCACGGTGCAGGAGTTCCGTCACATCATCGAGCCGGAAGCGTCGGCCTTTGCCGCCACGCGGCGCAGCGACGAGCAGATGGACGAGATCAGCCAAGCCTGTCGTGAGATGGGCGAGGCTTTGAACCTGCAGGAGCGTATCCGCGCCGACACGCGTTTTCACCTCGCCATATTGCGCGCCTCGGGCAACGATCTGCTGGTGCCGCTTGGCGTTCTGATCGAGTCGGCGCTCGATCATCTCTTTGTCTTCGTCACACGCGAGACCAGCGATCAGCGGCGGGCGCAGGCGCTGCATGAGGCGATCGAGAAGAACATCCGCCTGCAGCGTCCTGCGGCCGCGCGCAATGCGGTGCACAAACTGCTCGCCAACACCGACGATGTTATCGGCCGGTCGAGGCGCTGACACAGGCTTTTCGCCACCTCAAATCGTCTGCTTCTTGCCATCCTTGCTGGGCATCAGGTCGACGCCGTTGACCTTGCCGATATATGTCGCCAGCATCGGCACGAATTGCTCGGCCGGGCCAGTGGCATGGGCACCGGCGAAGGAGTTCTTGGTGGCGTTGCCGAGCGGGTTGGCGATGCCGGCCGCACCCGCCATCGATTCCAGATAGGTCAGGTCCTTGAAGGCGTTGGCGATGGTGAATTTATGCGCGTCGCGGTCGCCCTCCAGCGTCCAGCGCATGAAGGTCTGGTAGAAGCCGCAATCCATGCGGCCGTTGCGGATGACGCTGTCGAAACGCGGTGGCGAGATGCCGACCTTCTCGGCCAGCGCCAGCGCCTCGGAATAGATCGCGGCATAGCCCAGCGAGATGAAGTTGTTGAGCAGCTTCATGCGGTGGCCGTCACCGGTATCGCCAATATGGACGATGCGGCCGGCCCAGGTTTCGATGACCGGCTTCACACGGGCAAACAGCGCGTCGGGCGCGCCGACCATGGCGTCGAGCGTGCCTTCCCAGGCTTCCTTCGGGGTGCGGCTGAGCGGTGCATCGACGAAGTCGACGCCGATCTCCTTCAGTTCCGCCGCCAGCGCTACCGTCGAGACCGGATCGGCGGTCGAGCAGTCGACGACAACCGAGCCTCTTTTCAGGCCCTCCTTGAGGCCGCCGGGGCCACGGATGATGGCTTCGACCTCGCGCGAGCCGGTGACGCAGATGAAGACGATATCGGATGCCGCTGCCACCTCACGCGAGGTGGCCACTTCCTTCGCACCGCGGCCAGCCAAGTCTTCCGCCGGCTTGCGGTTCTTGCGGCCGAGGAAGGTCAGGCCATAGCCCTTGTCCACGATGTTCTTGGCAATGCCGTGCCCCATCAGGCCAAGGCCGATAAAGCCGATCTTTTCGCTCGCGGCGGTCGTGGTCATGTCTTGAAGTCCTGTTGCGATGATTGATAGTGGGCGCCGCCGTCTGGCGGGCGAGGGTGGTTGCGGAATGCCATATTGTCTGACAATACACGGAAATCCTAGGCATTGGAGACGAAAATGACGAAGCGGATCATGTTCACCGGCGGCAGCGGCAAGGCCGGTCGCCATGTCGTGCAATATCTGGTCGAACAGGGCTGCCAGGTGCTCAACATCGACACCAGGCCGCTCGACAATCCCAAGGTACGCACGCTGATCACCGACATCACCGACAGCGGCCAGGTGTTCAACGCGCTGTCGAGCTATATGGGTCTGCACGAATTCGACCCGTCGCTGCGCCCGCAGCCGGTCGATGCCGTGGTGCACTTCGCCGCCATACCGCGCATCATGATCACGACCGACAATGAGGTGTTCCGCATCAATGCGATGGGCACCTACAACGTCATCGAGGCGGCGGTGAAGCTTGGCATCCCCAAGGTGGTGATCGCGTCCAGCGAGACCACCTACGGCGTGGTGTTCGCCAATGAACCGCGCGACCCCAAATATTTTCCCCTCGATGAAGAATACGACGTCGATCCGATGGACAGCTATGCTCTGTCCAAGGTCGTCAACGAGCACACGGCGCGCGCCTTTGCGCAGCGCAACGGCACCGATATCTATGCGTTGCGCATCGGCAACGTCATCGAGCCGCACGAATATTCGCTGTTTCCGAAGTGGTTTGCCGATCCGGGCTTTCGCAAGCGCATCGCCTGGAGCTATGTCGACGCGCGCGATCTCGGCCAGATCGCGCTGCGCGCCGTTGAAACGGACGGGCTCGGCTTCCAGGTGTTCAACGCCGCCAATGACGACACCTCGTCCGACCTGCCGACAGCGGAACTGTTGAAGCGGTTTTATCCCGACGTGCCGGTCAAGACGAAGCTCGGCGAATATGAAACGCTGCTTTCCAACCGCAAGGCCAGGGACATGCTCGGCTTCCGTCCCGAGCACAGCTGGCGCAAATACGTCAAATAGGACTGGCAAATTGGGCTTTGGGGCAAGGTTGTAACCTGATCTGTGCACAGGCGCAGGCTTTGCCGTCTGCGCCCGGCACTCTGCTTGACAGCTTTCGAAATCCGGACTTTGTGGACGCATGAGGGACGGAAAGCCGAATAAGGGAACGAAGCCTGAAAAGGGGGCATCCGCCGAGCGCCCGGCGGCCCTTCGCCGGGCTGACGCGACCCGGATGCCCGGCACCAGCGTGCATGCGTCACTGGCCAGCGAAATCGGGCTTCGGATCGTGCGCGGCGACTATCCGCCGGGCACCATCCTGCCCAATGAAGCCAAATGGTCCGAAACCTTCAACGTCAGCCGCTCGGCGGTGCGTGAGGCGATCAAGATGCTGATGGCCAAAAGCCTTCTGGCATCGCGCCCCAAGATCGGCAGCTGGGTGGAGCCCAGGGAGCGCTGGAACCTGCTCGATCGCGATGTGCTCGCCTGGTACGCGACCGCGCCCGACCGTGAGGTGTTCCTGAAGACGGTGCAGGAATTCCGCCATATCATCGAGCCGGAAGCGACTGCCTTCGCCGCCATGCGACGCACCGAAGAGCAGATGGCCGAGATCAGCCAGGCCTGCCGCGAGATGGGCGAGGCGCCGAGCCTGCAGGAGCGCACGCGCGCCGATACGCGTTTCCATCTGGCCATCCTGCGCGCCTCCGGCAACGATCTGCTGGTGCCGCTCGGCGTGCTGATCGAATCCGCCTTCGATCATCTGTTCACCTATACGACGCGCGAACTCGACGATCTGCAGCATGCACAGCAACTGCACGAGGCGATCGAGAAGGCCATCCGCCTGCAGCGGCCGGAGGCGGCCCGCAACGCGGTGCGCAAGCTGCTCGCCAATACCGACGGCGTCATCAACACCCGGTAGGATATGCTGATATTCAGGTGAGGCCGGCCTGCAAACGCCGGCTTTCTGCGCTTCCGGTGCTCACTTACTTAAGTACGCTCCGCTCCGGTTCTCGAAATCCAACGTTTTCGGCGCGGCCTGACCTGAATCTCAACACATCCTGCGAGCGCTCAGCCGGCCTGCGAAGTGGCCAGGTGCTGCCTGGTCAGCGCGACCAGCAGCGCCTGGTCGCGGGCGGCGTGCTCGGGGCGGTTGACCACCTCGTCGCCATTGACGATCGCACCCCAGAAGCCGCGCAGTTCCTCGACGAAGGCTTCGCCGTAGCCGGCACGCAGATCCCTTGTCGACAGTGTGTGGCCGTCCGAGGTCTTCACAGTCAGCCGGGTCGGATGATGGTTGAGCCAGGGCGAGGGGAATTCGAGCTCAAGGCTGGCATCGTCGAAGAAGAGCGTGATGCGTTCCTTGTAGTCGGCGAGCTTCGGCACGGTGAGATGCGTCATCGTCCACAGCGCCTGGCCGTCGAGCAGTTTTACCGCGCCCTGGCCGCCATCGCCATTGGCGAAGATCTGCGCGCCGACAACCTCGCCCTCCGGCACGCTGAGCGCGTCGAGCAGGCCGTGCACGGCATTCACATCGTGAATCAAGGCGGAGCTGTAAGCGCCGGTAAACCCACGGAAAGCCAGATCGGTCATGGGCTGGCCGATGGCGCGCTCGACCTGTTGTTTCTGCCTGGCTTGCGCGGCGGCAATCAGCTCCTCGGGAATGTCGTTGCCGCGCTTGTAGCGCTGGTGGGCGATGAACGGCCAGGCATCGGGATCGTTGACCTCGACCGAGACGGACCGCAACGTCTTTGCCGTGCCGGGCAGCGAGGCCAGCGCCAGCCGGTAGCTCGGATCGAAGCGCTTCATATAGCCGACCTGCATGACCTTGCCGGCCTTGTCGCGCGCGGCGATGATCTCGGCGATTTCCGCCGGGGAATAGCAGAGCGGCTTTTCGCAGAAGACATGCAGGCCGCGCCCGAGTGCGGCCAGTACCTGCTCGTGATGCAGCGGGTCGGGCGAGCCGATGACGACGGCGTCGAGCTTCTGGCCGAACAGTTGCTCCGGCGTTTCGAAATTGGCGATGCCGTGAATTTCGCTGACATATTCCCGCGAAATCCTTGACGGGTCGGCAACGCCGACCAGTTCGAACAGGTCGCCGAGCCGCAACAGGTTTGGAATATGCTCGACCTGCGAAATCATGCCGGCGCCGATGACGCCGACGCGTATCCTGCTCATGCTGTTAATACTCTCTGCAAAAGTGTTCCAGGCTCAGGGTGCGGCGGCCGGCCGGTTGCCGATCTGCGCCAACAGCCCGGCAATCTCAGCTTCCACCGCCTTCAAATCCTCGCCGCCCGACATGATGGAAATCACCTCGTCGCGCGAGATCTCGGACTTGGCGTATGTACCGCGATTGCGGCCGCGGTTGAGCAGCGTGAAAGTGTCACCGACAGGGTAGGCGTGGTGGATGTTGTGGCTGATGAAGATCACGGCCAGGCCGCGCATGCGCGCCTCGATGATGAATTTCAGCACCATCGCCGCCTGATGCACGCCGAGCGCCGAGGTCGGTTCGTCCAAAATCAGCACCTTGGCGCCGAAATGCACGGCGCGTGCGATCGCCACCGACTGGCGCTCGCCGCCCGACAGCGTGCCGACGGCCTGCGTCGGGTCGCGCACGTCGATGCCGATATCGGCCATCGCCTGGCGGGCAATTGTGTTGGCGCGCTCCTTGTCGAAGCGCGAGAAGGGCAGGCGGCTTCTGGTCGGCTCGCGGCCGAGGAAGAAGTTGCGCGTGATCGACATCAGCGAGATCATGCCGAGGTCCTGGAAGACCGTCGCGACGCCGAGGTCCTGCGCGTCGCGCGGGCTGCGGAACGTGACGGGCTTGCCGTCGACGAAAATCTCGCCCTTGGTCGGCCGGTGCACGCCCGACAGAACCTTGATCAGCGTCGACTTGCCGGCGCCGTTGTCGCCCAGCAAGCAGTGCACCTCGCCGGGATAGACCTTGATGTCGATATCCTGCAGCGCGCGCACCGAGCCGAAATTGACCGATACACCACGCAATTCCATGGCTGGCTGGATGGCCGGGGATGGGTTTGGATAGGTCATTTGCCACCTCCGCGTCCGAGCGCCTTGAGGCGGATGTAGTTGTTGACGAGCACGGCCATCAAGATGACGATGCCGAGGAAGACCTTGAACCAGTCGGTGTCGATGCCGGTGTAGAAGATGCCCATCTGCACCAGGCCGAAGATCAGCGCGCCGAACAGCACGCCATAGACGGTGCCGTAGCCGCCGGTGAGCAGCACGCCGCCGATGACCGCGGCGATGATCGCCTCGAATTCCTTGAGCAGGCCGCGCGTGGTGTCGGCGGAGCCGGCCTCCATCACCTGGATGGTGGCAAGCAAGGTCGCGGCACAGGCGGTGTAGATGAACAGCGCGATCTTAACCCGGTCGACCGGCACGCCGACATTGCGGGCGGCATTGAGGTCGCCGCCGGTGGCGAAGATCCAGTTGCCGTATTTGGTCTGGGTCAAGACATAGCCGGCAAGCGCTGTCAGTCCGAGCCACCAGACGATCGACATCGGAATGCCGACGACGAAGGGAATGCCGTCGGTGCGGGTGGCGATCCAACCTTGCGTGCCCATCCATTGGAAGAAGCCAGTCAGGAGATGGCCGTTGAACAGGCCCGCGGTTGCCGGGTCCGGCGCGCCGTCGAGGATGTAGGGGATCTGCGTGCGGCCGGTGACGGCGCGGGTGATGCCGATCGACAGGCCGCGCAGGATGTAGAGCGACGCCAGCGTCACGATGAAGGAGGGCAGGCGGGTCTTCACAACGATCAGGCCGTTGACGTAGCCGGTGAGGATGGCGACAGCGAAGGCGCAGGCGATGCCGCCCCACAGCGGCAAGCCCCAATATTTCACCGTCAGTCCGATGACGACGCCGGCGAAGCCGACCATCGAGCCGACGGAGAGATCGAACTCGCCGGCGATGATGAGAAGGGCTGCGGCCGTGGCGATGATGCCGAGTTCGGCTGCCAGCGTCAGGAAGGTCATCGACCCCTGTAGCGAATAGAGGTTCGACGCACCCGGCAGCAGGGCGAAGATGATGACGGTGGCGATGAGGCCGCCGGCGGCACCGGCTTCGGGCCGGCGCAGCCATTGCGTCAGCCGGCCGGTGCTGGCCAGCCGCTCGTCAGTGCCGGCAGCCCGTTTCGACGTCATGCCGAAACGGTCCTTGCCCAGTACCCCGGGGGCCGGCGCTTCTGGAGGTATCGCCTTGTCTTCCACAACAGCCATTAGGCTCCCCAATCGCTCACTTCGCAATCTCGACCAGAGACGGGGAGCGCATGGCGGCTCCCCGATCCGTTTTGGTCTTGCCTTAGCGGATGCCGTCCTTGGCGAGCGCCAGGATCGCCTTGGCCTTATCGGGCGAGTCGATGAACAGCGGACCGGTGTAGGCGTTGTTCTGCGGCCAGAAGCCATGTGTGGCATGCTCGACCAGATAGATCACCGGCAGGTATCCCATCAGATATTGCTGGGCGTCCATGCCGAAGCCCATTTCGCCGGCGACGACGGAATCCAGGACTTCGGGGCTGATGTCGAAGGTGTAGAGCTTGATCTTGCCGAACAATTCCTTCTGCCGGAAGAACGGGATCAGCGGATTGGCGGCAGTGGCGCCGAGCGCGAAGACGGCCTGGGTGTCGGGATGCGCCGACAGATAGGCCTCGGTGCGGCGCTGGATGTCGGCCGGATCGGGCGACACGGTAAGCACTTCGGTGCCGCCGCCTGACGGCTTCAGCCCATCATTCAACCCCTGGCAGCGCTGGTCGAGGCTGACATTGCCGACCTCGTGGTTGATGCAGACGACTTTGAGCGTGCCTTCCTTGGCCAGCCGCTCGCCGGCCTTCTTGCCGGAATCATATTCGGAGACTGTGCCGACGTAGAGAGAGGTGCCGAGTTCGGCGCCTTCCTTCTCGCCGGAATCCAGGACGACCATCGGAATATTGGCGGCAAGGCCGGCCTTGACCGATTTACCAAGCGCATTGGCGTCGGCAATGGAGACGGCGATGCCGTCTGGATTGGTGGCGATGGCCGCGTCGAGCAGGCGGGCCTGCTCGACCACGTCGAACACTTGCGGCGCATAATATTCGACCTTGGCGCCGGTCAGCGCCGCCGCATCGTCGACGCCGCGCTTGACCACCGACCAGTAGGGATCGGAGGCCGAGCCATGCACCACGAAGGTGATGCGGACATCCTTGGGATCCTTCAGGCCGGCCGCTTGCACGACGCCCGCCAGCATACTCATCGAGACAAGCGCGCCGAGCGCCAGTTTCAGAACAGTCTTCATGTCATTCTCCCATTGTCGTTGCAGTTCCAATTCCCTCTTTGCGCCTCGGCCGACGGATCGGCTTACGGCGCTGACCGGGTGGCCGCTTTGCGGGCCTTTGCCGGTGTCGATGCCCCGAGCCGTGCACGAAGCTCCTCGCGCAGCGGCTTCATGCCGATGATGTCGATGTCCTGCGCGCCGAGCCAGTCGCGGAAAGCCTGGTCGCGGAAGAGTTCGTATTCCTCGGTGCGGATATAGGCGGAGCGCGGCTCGATGAGTTCCAACTCGCCCGGCGCGTTGAAGTGCAGGCAAAAGAAGGTCAGGCCTTCGCGCACCCCTTCGACCAATGCCCTGTAGGCGGGCCCTATCGGCTTGGAGCGTGGACGGCCCCAGGTCGTCTGAATGGCGGCGTCGAAGATGACAAAGCCCTTGGCCCGGGCTTCAGTGACGCCGCGCTGGAACGCCGCTTCGGTGACGCCAACCAGATTGTCGTTGGGCGAATAGGCCGACAGCGTTTTGGTCAACAGCACCGGCAAGCGATATTCCAGGCCGAGCTTGATGTAGACGTCGCAAAACTCGGGCGACAGCGCTGCCCCCATATGGGCGTCAAGATGAGTGACGTCGATGCCGGCGCGGTAGGCGGTGTCGATCTGGGCGCGAAGCTCGGTTTCCACCGCTTGCGGTGCTGCCTTGCGGCGGGTGGTCGCGACATCGGGCCAGAAATAGCCGAACTCGTCCGTCAGGCCGGCCGCGCGCGACGGCGACGTCAGCGGCCGCCATTTGTAGTGCTGCTTTTCGCTGTTCAGCGTCAGGTGGACGCCGAGATCGAGCCGGGGATCGGCGGCTGCCGCTTCGGCCATCTCAGGGAACCATGGGCACGGCACCATCACGGCGCCGGAGCTGCAGGCGCCCAGTGCGGTCAGTTCGAGGAAGGCGCTGTTGGCGCCATGGCACATGCCGACATCGTCTTCATGCAGGACGAGCTGTCGCGTCATGGACGGCCACCGTCTTGCCGGCCACCATCTTGCCGGCCACCATCTTGCCGGCACCCCGGTTTCGAGGGTCTTCCAAAGTGTGTCCCGTGCTGCATGGAACCGACCGTTTGCCCAACTGGACGCGATGGAACGCCCAATGCGGGCTTTCCGACAGGGCCACTTCAGCGAATTCGGATGGGTACGATTTTTCCGCGGGCCTGCATTCTGGAATGTCGATTTCATTCGATATGCCCACAGTCGGCGCTAAACGCCGCTCCGACGTGAGCAGGATGGCTTGGTCCGATCGCAGCGGAGTGGTTCTTTCAAACAGCGGCCGCAGGCGTACTGCTTTCATACCATCAGCGATGTGGAGACTTGCCATGTACACTGCCGGCGAAGAAGAGATCGAAGCCATTGCCAGGGTGATCCGCTCGGGTGCGCTGTTTCGCTATGGCGAGAACAGCGAGTGCAACCGCTTCGAGGCCCGCTATGCCAGGCATCTCGGCGTCGAGCATTTTGCGCTGGCCGCCAGCGGCACCTATGGGCTCGCCGCCGGCCTGATCGGCCTCGGCATCGGCCCGGGCGATGAGGTGCTGGTGCCGGCGCACACCTATATGGCGACCGCCACAGCAGTGCTGTCGGTCGGCGCCATTCCGGTCATTGTCGATATCGACGAGAGCCTGACCATCGACCCGGCCGCTCTGCGCGACGCCGTCGGCCCGGGCACCAAGGCGGTCATCCCGGTACATATGTGGGGTGCGGCCTGCAACATGAACGCCATCATGGACATCGCTAAAAAACGCGGTCTGCTCGTGCTGGAAGATGTCTGCCAGGGCATTGGCGGCGGCTATGAGGGCAAGAAGCTCGGCTCCATCGGCCATGCCGGCGCCTACTCCTTCAACTACTTCAAGAACATCACGTCGGGCGAGGGCGGCGGCATCGCCACCAGCGATCCGAAAGTGGCCGAGCGCGCGCGCTGCGCCATCGACCCCTGCCACTTCTACTGGCAGGGCCGCAGCGACAGCATCAAGCCGTTCGCCGGCATCGGCGCGCGCGCCTCGGAATTGATGGGTGCAATGCTCAATGTCCAGCTCGACCGTCTCGACGGCATCATCGAGGCGATGCGGGCGGAGAAGAAGAAGGTGCTGGCCGGCACGCGCCATCTCGGCAATCTCGGTCTGACGCCGTCGCCGATGAACAGCCCCGACGACGATTGCGCGGCGCAGGTGATGTATCTGCTGCCCAGCGAACAGGCGGCGCAGACTTTTTCGAAGACCATTCCGAGCGTCATTGCCGGCAAGACCGGCCGCCACAATTTCACTCAGTGGGACCAGGTGCTGATGCATGAGGGCGCGCATCATCCGGCGCTCAATCCGTACACGCTGCCGGAAAACAAGGGCCTGCGGCTGACCTATGCCGACGATCTCGGCAAGGGTTCTCTCGACATCCTCAACCGCACGGTGATGATCGCGACGAATCCGGCGCATGGCGACGCCGACATCGACGACATGGTCCATAACATCGATGCGGCGGCCCGTGTGGCGCTGGAGAATGCCTCGCTGGACGATGTCGAGGTGCGCAAGGCAGCGCCCGTCGATCTGCAGAAATTCGATAGTGTGAATTGAAGCGCTCAGCGCTGGATCGGCCTATTGCCGGTCCAGCCGCATGAAGGCAGCGCGCAACGCCAGCACCGCGCGCAGGATCTGGCGTTCGTCCATCGCGGCATAGCCGAGCAGCAGGCCGTGTTCCGGCTCGCTCGAATGGTAGTTGATCGAGATGCCCTGCACGTCGAGGCCCTCCTTGACGGCGGCGGCGACGACGTCGCTGTCCTTGTAGGGTCGGATAAAACTGGCCAGCAGCTGCATGCCGGAATCGTTCTCGGTCACAGTCAGCCATTCGGCCAGATGCTCCTGGCACAGCTTGACGAAATTGGCTTGCCGGCGCGCATAAAGGCGGCGCATGCGTTTCAGATGCGTGGCGAAATAGCCTTGCGTGATGAAGTCGTTGACCGTCGCCTGCAGGATCAGCGGCGCGAACTGGCCGGTGATCGAGACGGCGCGGTCGAAGGGGACCGACAGTTCGCGCGGCACGATGAGATAGCCGATGCGGAGCGCCGGGATCAGCGTCTTGCCGAAGGAGCCGATATAGACGACCCGGTCGGCGTGATCGAGGCCGCGCAGCGCCGGTACCGGCCGGCCACGGTACCGGTACTCGCCGTCATAATCATCCTCGACGATCCAGGCGCCGTGGCGCTCGGCAATGTCGAGCAGTTGCAGCCGCTCCTCGATGCGCATGATGGTGCCGAACGGCCACTGGCAGGATGGCGTCACATAGATCAGCCGCGGCGGCGGCAGCTCTGGGTCTGCGAGATGCCAACCGTGGCGATCGACCTTCAAGGGCGCGAGCTGCGCGCCGCTGGCGAGAAAGGCGCTCTTGGCGCCGAGATAGCCGGGCTCCTCCATCCAGACATGGTCGCCTTCGTCCATCAGCACGCGCGAAGCGAGGTCGAGTGCTGCCTGCGCGCCGGTGACGATGATGACCTGGTCGGCGGTGCAGTTGATGCCGCGCGACAGGCTGATGGTCGACGCAATGGCCTGGCGCAGACCGGGATGGCCGGCAAAGGAGATATAGCCGAGCAAGTTCTCGTCGCGGCTGCGTGCGTTGCGCACCAGAAGGCTCGACCAGATGGTGAAGGGGAAGGACGCGGTTTCCGGCACGCCGGGATGGAAGTTGATGACACCGGCATTGCGCGGCGGCTGCGGGCCGTTGACGATGGTCTGACCGCGCCGCGAGAGCTTTTGCGGAGCGGCAAGCCCGGCGCGCAGCGCGGCCGGCGGGCGTTTCTGCTGGATCGGCGCCACCCAGGTGCCGGACCCGGCGCGCGCCTCTATAAACCCTTCGGCGAGCAGCTGGTCGTAGGCGGCGATCACCGTGTTTCGGCCGACCTTGAGATCCTCGGCCAGCGAGCGTGTCGATGGTAGCAGCGTGTTCTGCTGGATCTGGCCGTCGAGGATGAAGCGCCGCAGGGCGCCATAGATCTGTCGGTGCATCGGTTCGTCCGAGCCGCGGTCGACCGACATGATGTCGAGGGAAAGGCGCATGTGGTCGGCCAAGCTAGTCTCCGACGAGCCTGGCTGCGCGCGCGATCTTTTCTTCGTTAAGCAGGCAAACGGTCTCGAGCACCAGCCGTCTGGTTGCGGGACGGACCTCACGGCTGTTCTTCAGCGCGCGGTGAACGGTTGCCGCGCCGAGTTCCGCCTTCTCGGCGATCTCACGGATGGTGCAAAGCCGTTCCATGCCGAGTGCCGCCTCGAATGCCATGTCGCTCCTCCATCCGCATCAAGGCATGCCTCGTCGCCAGCCTCAAGCTTGAAACGCCGGGCCGGCAACTCGGGGGCAAAAATTTCGATGCCAAGAACTGTGCGATCCGCGCCGCCAAGGGAGGGCGGCGGCGCGGATCGCCGGGCGCTTTCGCGTCGCTACCCCTACCGAGGCGCGCGCCCAACCGGCCCAACCACCAGCCCCCCGGCGGTGGTTAGGCCAAGTCTCGTATCGCGACGTCGAACCCGGCCGCGCAGGCCGATTTGAGAAGCGAAGCGTAACCTTTCGTGGCATAGGTCAAGGGGTGTGCCTTGGCCGGATCCTGCTCGGCCTCGACGACGATCCAGCCTTCGAAGCCGCGCTTGGCCAGCGGCTTCAACAGCGACAGGAAATCGACGGAACCGTCGCCGGGCACAGTGAAGATTCCTTCCATCACTGCCGCCATGAAACTCATGTCCTCGCGCCGTGCCTTCTCCAGCACGGCCGCGCGGACGTCCTTGCAATGGAAATGCACGATGCGGTCGAGATGCCGGTTCAGGAGGGAGGCCGGGTCGCCGCCTGAGAACAGACAATGGCCGGTATCGAACAGCAGGCCGACGCTCTTGCCGGTTGCGGCTATCAGCCTGTCGACCTCGTCATCGCTCTCGACGATGGTGCCCATATGGTGATGGAAAGCCATGCCGACGCCGAAGGCAGCCATGCGGTCGGCGAGTTCGGTCAGCTTCTCGCCATAGGCGGTCCATTCGCCGTCAGCGAGGCGCGGACGCTGTGAGATCGGCGCGAAAATGCCGTCATGACGGCCGCGCGAGGTGTCGGCATAGACGACGACCTTGGCGCCGAGGTCGCGCAGCAGGGTCAGATGCGAGGTGAGGGCGGCGAATTCCTCGTCGACCGTGCGGTCCAGAATGCGGCCGTCATACCAGCCGGAGACGAGCTCCAGTCCGTAAGAAGACAGGATCGGTCCAAGCTCGTCGCTTCGCCTGGGGAATTTGCCGCCGAGTTCGGTGCCGCGATAGCCGGCCTGCCTGGTTTCCGACAGGCATGTCGCGAGCGGCGTATCGCCGCCGAGTGCGGGAACATCGTCATTGCTCCAGGTGATGGGATTGATGCCGATCTTGACCGTCATGCCGCTACTTCAAAGGGCTCGGGGAAACACAAAGCCGAGGCCGGCAAACTGAGGGGAAAGAGGACCTGTCACTAGGTCCAGTTGAGGTGAATTTGGCAGAGCCAATCGGGAGCGCTAAAGCGCGTCCCGTTTGAACGGACTAAGTCGACGCGCTTAGGTCTTTGCATGTCGTTGTCTCAAAACCGGCGCCACTTTTGAGCGACATGCATTAATCCTGCTGCGGCCTTCCGAAGGCCGCGCGCAGTTCGTCCTTGGCGTCCTCGAGCACTTTCCGGCGCGCCTGCGGCAGGTTCTTGCCGGCGCGGTTGATGTAGAAATTCAGCATCGACATGGCCGACTGAAACGGCTCGGCCTTGCGGCGGTCGCTGTGCTCGGCCGAGCGCTTGAGCGAGGCCGCGATCTTCCTGGCGTCGTCGGCTTCGAAGATGTGGTCCTCGAGGTCCATCGCATCGCTGTGCTCGGTCACCTCGGCCGACCATTTCTTTTTCGCGGTCATGACAAACTCCTTCCTGTCGCAAAAACTCGAGCAGGCCGC
Source organism: Mesorhizobium sp. P160219 (assembly GCF_057786095.1). Lineage (NCBI taxonomy): Bacteria > Pseudomonadati > Pseudomonadota > Alphaproteobacteria > Hyphomicrobiales > Phyllobacteriaceae > Mesorhizobium > Mesorhizobium sp. P160219. The sequence goes on along the minus strand of NZ_JBYNWG010000001.1, from coordinate 5,385,241 downwards.
CGCCGGTTCCCGAGAAAGCCGCCGGGCCGCTGGAGCCACGGATCATGGCCCTGTGGCGCTGCCCGTCGCGGTGAATGCGCCGATAGTGGCGACACAACGGTCGACTTCCCAGGACCGTAGACAGGAAACGCCTTGACCCCGATCGTCGCCAATCAGGCGGATAGCCCCGGCATCGACAGCAGCTACGCCTGGATGCGGCTTGCCATCTCCATGCTGCTGGCGACGATCGGTGCGGTCGGCATGTGGGCCGTCGTCGTCGTGCTGCCGGCCGTGCAGGCCGAGTTCGGCGTTGACCGCGCCGCGGCATCGATGCCCTACACCGCAACCATGGTCGGCTTCGCCGCCGGCAATGTGCTGGTTGGCCGCGCGGTCGATCGCATGGGGTATTGGATCCCGGCACTGCTATCCTCGGTGGCTCTCGCCGCCGGCCTGCTGCTCGCCGCGTTGTCGACCTCTATCCTGCAATTCACCCTTGCCCAGGGCGTGCTGATTGGTGTCGGCACATCGGTGATCTTCGGGCCGCTGATCGCCGACATCTCGCACTGGTTCAACCATCGGCGCGGCGTCGCCGTCACGGCGGCGGCTGCTGGCAACTATCTCGCCGGAGCGCTCTGGCCAACCATCATGCCGACACTGATCAAGGCGGAAGGCTGGCGCTTCACCTATGCCGGCATCGGTGTCTTCTGCCTGGTCACCATGGTGCCACTGGTGCTGTTGTTGCGGCGCGCTGCTCCGACGGCGGCTGCCGCCGGTTCGCCCGGAAGCCGGCCAGTGCAGTCGATTTCGCTGTCGCCGGCGGCGTTACAGGTGCTGCTGATCGTTGCCGGTCTCGGCTGCTGCGTGGCGATGTCGATGCCGCAGGTGCACATCGTCGCCTATTGCATGGATCTTGGCTACGGCATTGCGCATGGCGCCGACATGCTGTCGATCATGATGGCGGCGGGCGTCGTCAGCCGGCTTGCCTCCGGCTTTGTCGCCGACCGCATCGGCGGCGTGAAAACCCTGCTTATCGGTTCCGTGCTGCAATGCCTGTCGCTTTTGTTTTACATCCCGTTCGACGGGCTTGCCTCGCTCTATGTGGTGTCGCTGGTGTTCGGCCTGTCGCAAGGCGGCATCGTGCCTTGCTATGCCATCATCGTGCGCGAATACCTGCCCGCCAAGGAGGCCGGCCAGCGTATCGGCATCGTCATGATGGCGACCATCTTCGGCATGGCGATCGGTGGCTGGATGTCGGGCTGGATCTACGACCTGACTGGCTCTTACGCCGCCGCGTTCCTCAACGGGATCGCGTGGAACTTGCTGAACATAGTGGCCATCGGGCTGCTGCTGTGGAAAGCAAAACGCAGTGCTGCCCTGATGGCTTAGGAAGGCAGGATTGCCCTGTTGCTTGACAAGGGCGATTGGCTGCGCGACGCCAGCAGGCGAGTGGGTGCGGCAGCAGCCGGTTGGCATGGTGGCAGTGGAAAAGCTGGACATGGTTTCGCAAGGGCGCAGCGGCCGGGGCCCGGCACGTGGAGGATGTCCATGACCAAGCCGCGCTCGCGTCGTGGGGGCGGCCGCCCGACCCTATCAGATGTGGCGCGCAAGGCCGGCGTCGGCGCCATCACCGTGTCGCGGGCGCTGCGCGAACCGGAACGCGTCAGCCAAGATCTGCGGCGCCAGATCCAGGCCGCCGTCGACGAACTCGGTTATGTCCCGGATCCCAATGCACGGGCGCTGGCCTCGGCGCGCGCCGATGTGTTCGGCGTGCTGGTGCCGTCGCTGACCAACAACGTCTTCGCAGAAGTGGTGCGCGGCATCTATGACAGCCTGTCGGACGGCCCGTTCCGCGTCCAGCTCGGCAACACCCATTATTCCGGCCTCGAGGAGGAGCGCCTGCTGCAGGTGTTCGCACCGCAGCGCCCGGCGGCGCTGATCGTGGCCGGCATCGACCAGACGCCGACCTCGCGAAAGCTGCTGGAGAGCGCGGGCTGCCCGGTGGTGCAGGTGATGGAGACCGGGCCCGATCCGGTCGACATGCTGGTCGGCTTCTCGCATTTCGACGGCGGCCGCACCGCGACCGAGCATCTGATCGAGGCGGGCTACCGGCGGATCGGCTTCATCGGCGCACGCATGGACCCGCGCTCGCAGCGGCGGCTTGCCGGCTATCGCGCGGCAATGGAGAAGGCCGGCCTGTTCGACCCGCGGCTGGTCACCACCACGCCGCTACTGTCCAGCGTGACGCTCGGCCGCGAGCTGCTTCGCGATGCGCTGGCCAAGATGCCGGCGCTCGACGGCGTCTTCTGCAACAATGACGACATCGCGCTCGGCGTTTTGTTCGAATGCCATAGCGCCGCGCTCAACGTGCCGAAAACAATCGGCATTGTCGGCTTCAACGACCTCGAAATGATGCAGGCGGCGTTCCCGCCGCTCACCAGTATCCGCACCCCTCGCTATGAAATCGGCCGTCGGTCTGTCGCCATGGCGCTGGCGGCGATCGCAGGACGAAGGCCTGAGCAGCGGGTCGTCGATCTTGGTTTCGAACTCAAGCCCCGCGAGAGCACCGCACGCTGAACACGCTTTGGCCGGCCTCAGCAAATGGTGCTTTACACAACGTCATGGTAGCGCTACCATTTTCGTCGGGCAGACGTTTTGATGAAAGGCCGCCCCTGTTTATTATACATAAGCAACAGCTCATGCTTGTTTATTATGTATAATATGCTAGTTTCGTTTCTCGCCTGTGAAGCGGCGAGGGGGAGGGGATCGGGCCGGCTTCGGCCCTTGAGACGTGGCGCCGGCCAGGCTGGAGGGCCTTCGGCAGGCGTGGAAACACACCACGACAAACAGCATCAAATAAACAAGCAGCAGCAAACAAAACTACAACTGGGAGGAATATCGATGATCAAGTCACTTGTTGGTGGCATCGTTGCCGCCACTGCATTCGTCATGCTGAGTTCGTCGGCCATGGCCGACCCGGAAGTTGTCAAGGGCCCGTCGGCTGAGCCGGATTGCTTTGCGCCCTGGGCGGCCGATACGCAGTTCTTCAAGTTCCCCAAGAAAGACGGCCCATACCGCATCGCGCTCGCCAATGGCTATATCGCCAACACCTGGCGCATCCAGATGGTGCAGACCGCCAAGGCCTATGCGGCCCAGCCGGAGGTCGCCGCTAAACTGAAGGAATTCAAGGTCGTCTCGACCGGCGAGGACGTGCCGGCTCAGATTTCGGCGATCAACAACTTCATCGATTCCGGCTATGACGCGATCGTCGTCAACGCCCAGAACCCGACCGCTTTCGGGCCGGTCATCAAGCGCGCCAAGGAAGCTGGCGTCATCCTCGTCGCCTTCGACAATATTCTCGATACCAAGGACGCCATCAACGTCAATGTCGACCAGAAGGGCCTTGGCGAATTGTGGGGCAAATGGCTGGTCGGCCATGTGCCGAATGGCGGCAAGGTGCTCGAAGTGCGCGGCGTTGCCGGAACTTCCGTGGACACCGACCGTCACAACGGCATCCATGAAGCGCTCGATGCCTCCGGCAAGAAATGGGACGTCACCGAGGTGGTCGGCAAATGGGACGACGGCGTGGCGCAGAAAGCCACGGCCGACGCCATTGCCACCAACGGCCCGTTCGACGGCATCACCGGGCAAGGCGGCGACACCGGCATCGTGCAGGCGATGATCGATGCCAAGCATGCTTTCGTGCCGTTCGGCGGCGAGACCGAGAACGGTTTCCGCAAGTTCTGCGCGGCACATGCCGGCGACGGGCTGAAATGCTCATCGGCCGGCACCGGTCCGGCGCAGGTCGCGGTCGCCATCAAGACGGCGATTGCCGCGCTCGAAGGCAACGTTGTGCCGCAAGCGGTGAAGCTGCCGCTGGCGATCGTCGAGGACCCGAACTTCAAGGCCGGTCAGGATTTCTTCCCCGACCAGTCCGACAATTTCTTCGTCGGCAATTCCTTCCCGACCTGCGGCATCAATTTCACCGCGCAGGAAATTATGGGCCAGACCAAAGCTGACCAATAGGGCTGACCAATAGGCGGCATATCCGGCGCCGCGGGATCTCCGCGGCGCCGGCCACTCGATATCCCTTGAAGTCAAACTGCCTCGGGAGGGCCGATGGACGGTGCGGTTCCGCTCTTCCGGATGGAAGGCATATCCAAGCGCTATGGTGGTGTGCGGGCGCTGGAAAAGGCCGAGCTTTCGGTCTCGTCCGGTAGCATCCACGCCATTCTCGGCGAAAACGGCGCCGGCAAATCGACGCTGATCAAGGTCATGGCGGGCGTCGTCGCGCCCGACGAAGGCCGCATGATGCTGAACGGCAGCGAGGTGACGTTCGCTTCGCCTGCTGCTGCAAACAAGTCCGGCATCGTCTGCATCTTCCAGGAGCTGTCGCTGGTTCCCGAACTCAGCGTTGCCGACAACATCGTCATCTCCGATCCGCCGAAGCGTTTCGGCATGATCGACCGCAAGGCGCAGCGCCGCATTGCCGAGGATGCGCTGGCACGCGCAGGTGCGGCCGACATCCATCCATTGGCGCTGGTCAAGGATCTTCCGCTTTCAAGAAGACAGATGGTCGAGATCGCCAAGGCATTGGCCAGGAAGCCGCGCATCCTGATCCTCGACGAGGCGACCTCGGCCCTGACCGCGACGGACGTCGCCAGGATATTCAGCGTGCTCAAGCGATTGCGCTCGGAAGGGCTGGCGCTGCTTTACATTTCGCACCGCATGAACGAGATCGCCGAGCTTGCCGACCACTGCACGGTGTTTCGCAACGGCCGCAATGTCGCCAGCTACAAGGCAGGCACAAAGAGCGACAACGAAGTCGTCGAACTGATGATCGGGCGCGAATACAGCCATATTTTCCCGCCGAAACCCGCGCGCGCTGCCGCCGCCGCCGTTCCTGTGCTGGAGGCGCGCAAGCTGTCCTGGACGGACCGGCTGGACAATGTCTCGCTGACCGTCGGGGCAGGCGAGGTCGTCGGCCTTGGCGGCCTGGACGGCCAGGGCCAGCGCGAATTGCTGCTTGCCTTTTTCGGTGTGCTGCGCGGCCTCGGCGGCCAGATCCTTATCGACGGCAAGCCTGTTTCGATCGCCAGCCCCCAAGCGGCGCGCGACGACCGCATCGGCATGGCGCTGATCCCGGAGGACCGCAAGACCGAAGGCCTGATGCTGCCGATGACGGTGCGCGAGAACCTCTCCTTTGCCGCCCTAGACCGGCTGTCCAAGGCCGGCATCATCGACCGCGCCGCCGAACAGCGGCTGATCGACGACATGGTCGGGCTGCTGGCGATCAAGACGGCCGGCCTCGACATTCCGGTCGGTGCGCTGTCGGGGGGCAACCAGCAGAAGGTGGTCATCGCCAAATGGCTGATGCGCCAGCCGCGGATCATCCTGCTCAACGATCCGACGCGCGGCATCGACGTCGGCACCAAGCAGGAACTCTATCAACTGATGCGCAAGCTGGCGGATGCGGGGGCGGCGATCCTGTTCTATTCGACCGACTATGACGAACTGATCGGCTGCTGCGACCGCGTGCTGGTGCTCTATGACGGCGCAGTCAAGCGCGAGCTGGTCGGGGCCGAGATCACCGAGCGGGCGCTCATTGCAAGCGCGCTCAACATCCACGGCGATGACGGCGGCGCGAGAGACGATGCCGGCGCAAGACAGGGAGCGGACGCGTGAAAGAGTGGCGCTACTGGCTGGCCGAGCAGCGCGGAACACTGATGGCACTCGGCATATTCATTGTCATGTTCGTCATCTACACCTCGAACCATCCGGCGGGCTTCACCGCCAATGTCGTGCAGACGGCGTCCAACAAGGGCGTGCTGCTCGCCTTCGTCGCCATGGCGCAGACACTGGTCGTGATCACCGCCGGCATCGACCTCTCCGTCGGCATGATCTTCACGCTGACCAATTGCCTCGCCTCCTGGCTGGTCATCGGCACCGGCCTCGAGACCGCTTTCGGCGTCATCGCCGTGCTCGGCACCGGGCTCCTTTGCGGGGCGATCAACGGCGCCATCGTCATCTACGGCCGCCTGCAGCCGATCGTCGCCACGATCGCCACGGGTGCGGTCTATTTCGGCATCGCGCTGCTGCTCAGGCCGTTTCCCGGCGGTTCGGTCAACGAAGGTCTCGCCGACGCGCTGACCGGACGCCTGTTCGGCGTGATGCCGGCGAGCCTGGTCGTGCTGCTCGCCGTCGTGCTCGTGGTCTGGGTACCGTTCAGCCGCTCGGTGCTCGGGCGGGCGGCCTATGCGGCCGGCTCGTCGGAGACGGCGGCCTACATGTCCGGTGTGCCGATAAGGCGCGGCAAGTTCGCTGCCTACGCGCTCGCAGGCCTGTTGGCCGCGATCGGCGGACTGTTCCTGACCTTCTTCACCTATACCGGCGATGCAGCCTATGCCAGCGGCAACGCCTATACGCTGTTTTCGATTGCCGCCGTGGTGCTGGGCGGCGTCTCGCTGTTTGGCGGCAAGGGCAGCGCCATCGGCGCCATCTTCGGCGCGCTGGCCTTCCGCACCATCGGCGACCTGTTGTTCGTTTTCGATTTCGATCCGCTATGGCAGCCGCTGTTCCAGGGCGTTATCCTGCTGGTCGCGGTCAGCCTTGGCGCCTTTGCGCTGTTTCGGGTCCGCAACCGGCTGGAGTGGTTCCTGTGAGCGAAACGACATTGGGCGGTATCGCCGGCCGCATGCCGAAATTCATCCGCCGCGCCGATCCGGCGGTGCTGACGGCCTTCGCCTGCATCGTGCTGTTGCTGTTCCTAGGCAGCCTCTATTCCAGGAGCTTTCTGTCGCCTGAATATCTCTTGCAGCAGCTCAAGGTGGCCTCGTTCCTCGGCGTCATCGCCACAGGCATGATGCTGGTCATCCTGCTAGGCCAAATCGACCTGTCGGTGCCGTGGGCGGTGGCGGCGGGCGCGATGATGGCGTGTGCGGCTGCGGCCTATGGCCCGATCGGTGTGGCGCTGGCCATCCCGTTCGGCATCTTTTGCGGGGTGCTGATCGGCATCGTCAACGGCTTTGGCGTCGCTTATCTGCGCATACCCTCGATGATCATCACGCTCGCCACCAACGCTGTCGCGCAAGGGCTCATGGTCGTTTATACCGGCGGCTACTCGCCACAGGATTCGGCCACCGGCGCCATGCGCTATCTTGCGACAGGTTTTACCATTCCTGGCGTGCCTAACGCCGTCATCATCTGGGCGCTGATTGGTGCCGCGATGGTGTTCGTGCTGTTCCGCACCAGCTTCGGCCGCACCGTCTACGGCATCGGCAACCGCGAGCGTGCCGCCTATCTCTCCGGCATCGATACAAGGCGCGTGGTGATGATCGCCTTCGCTATCTCAGGCGGGCTGTCCGCCTTTGGCGGGGTGCTTCTCGCCGGCTATGCCTCCAAGGCGGCGCAATCGATGGGCGATGCCTATCTCTTGCCGTCGATCGCCGCCGTGGTTCTGGGCGGCACCTCGATCCTGGGTGGCCGCGGCTCCTATCTCGGCACCGTCGCCGGTGTCATCCTGATCACGCTCCTGCAGTCCATCCTCTCGGTCATGCAGATGCCGGAGGCGGGGCGGCAGATCGTCTATGGCCTGGTCATCGTTGCCATGCTCCTGCTCTACGGCCGCGCGCCGGCAAGCCGCTGACCGTGGACGAAAAGACGGCACAGGCGCCAATGGGCGCTACCGGCTCAGTGCCTCGGGCCATTGTGGTGATGGGCGTCGCCGGCTGCGGAAAGTCGGCTGTCGGCAAAGCATTGGCAGCAGAGGAAGGGGCCGTCTTTGTCGAAGGCGACAGGCTGCACCCGCCCGAAAACGTCGCCCGCATGGCGAGCGGTGAGCCGCTCACAGATCAACTGCGTGAGGGCTGGCTCGATGCCATTGGCGAGCGGATCGCGGACCTGACCGGCAGCGGCCAAAGCGTGGTTGCCGCCTGCTCGGCGCTGAAGCGCAGCTACCGCGATCGTCTGCGCGGCTTCCGCCGGGACATCGTTTTCATCTATCTGAAGATCGATCCCGCTACCGCCAAGCAGCGTGTCGCCAGCCGCAAGGGGCATTTCATGCCGGCAAGCCTGGTCGAAAGCCAGTTCGCCATCCTTGAACCGCCTGGCGCCGACGAGCGGGCGCTGACGGCCGACGCCACACTTCCAGTGGCTGAAATCGTCACCGCCGTTGCCAGCCTGCTGGCCGGCGCAAAATCATGAACCACCCTCGTCGGGCAAGGCGGTTTCCGGCCGTTCGGTGAACCGGTCATGGCCTGACCAGACCATCATTTGCTCGGGATAGAGTTTCAGCGCCTCCAGCAAGCGGTCGCGCTTGAGCAATATGTACTCGGCCTGAAGCGCCATGTTCTTGGCGCCGCCGGCTCTGGTCGCGGGCTCGCCGGCCTCTGCCGGGGCCGGCACCAGTTCGGGACTTAGGACGGCGCGGTATTGGCGGAACGGATTGGTCTCGAAGGTCGACATGGAAAACAGCGCCGCCTTGCCTCTGGCAGCGAAATTCGTCGGCGCCGAAGCCAGGTGGGTCCAGCCGCTCTCGCCAAGGCCGACTTCGGTGAATGTCGAGCCGGCATGCACGGTGTTGGTCACCAATACGACGCCGTTGTTGCCAAGGATCTTCTGGATCCGGCCGGTGACCTGGTAGGCGTCGCTGCGGTCGAACACGATCCGGCTTTTCAGGAAACGGTTCTCGACCCGAACCATCGGCGGGTTCAGGAAGCGCAAGCCGAAGGTCGAATCGGATATGCCGTGAGCCCTGACGCTGAGCTGGTGTGTCTCGATACCGGCCTCATGGAGAGCGCGTTTGCCGATGATGGTCTGTGCCGTGAACTGATCGCACCAGATGATAGCGCCGTGGCCGCGCTTCAGCGCCGCTTGCAGGCCTTCCAGGCCCTCCAGCCGGATATCAGGTGACCAGCGGCGGCCGATGAGATTCGCGGCAAGCAGCAAACGCCGGCGGTGGTTGGCGCAGAGCAAGGCCCTGAACTGCCTTTGCGCATCGATGCCATTGCCGAGCACGGCGCGCGTCGCGGCGGCGTAGCGCACGAAATCCTTGCGGATATGGCGCTTGAGGCGCAGCCCCGATATGCGACTGCAGATCGCGGCCCACCAATTGACCGGCAGCAATGCCGCGACCCCGAGATAGAAGGCGGCCAGCAGCAGCTCGCGGAAATCCCTGTTGTTGAAGGTGCGCAACTTGCCGGCGCGGACCTGCTTGCGGCTGAAGAAGCGGACATGCTCGGCGCGTTCGGGCACCAGGATGTCGGCGATGATTTCCGTATGATAAATGACGGCGGAAGATGGTGTCCGGTCGGCTTTCCGGGATTTTCCCAACCACGGCAGCCTCATCCGATCGGTGTCCACCTGTTCTTGCGTGCGTCCGGAAATCGCTTTACTGCGTCTGCCACGGGCGCGCAATCGGCGCCGGCAAGGCCATGGTGAACGCCATTCAGGGTTCGAACTTGAAACAGGCCCTATCGGTAGCACTTCCCCAACTGGCGCCCTGGCGGCCGGCTGCGGTGGCGCTGATGGCGCCGGACCGGCCATCCCTGAGCTTTGCCGGCCTCGCCAATCTTGTCGACAAGCTCTGCGGCGATCTCGCCAGGCGTGGCGTTGCCCGCGGCACGGCCGTCGGCATCGTCTTGCCCAACGGCCCGGAAATGGCGGCCTGTTTCCTGGCGGTCTCGGCGTTGGCGACGGCGGCGCCGCTCAATCCGGCTTACGGCGAAGACGAATTCCGCTTCTATCTCGGCGATCTCGATGTGAAGCTGCTGCTGTGCGGACAAGGCATGGGCGATGCCGCGCGCAACGCCGCAAAGGGGCACGGCATTGCGGTGCTCGACGTCGTCGTGACTGACGGCGCCAAGGCCGGCGAGTTTCTGCTGGCGGGCGACGCCGAGGTGGAGGCTGCCAGTGAGGCTCGCCTCGACGATATGCAGCTCAACGGGCCGGACGATTTCGCGCTTGTCCTGCACACATCGGGAACCACGGCGCGGCCGAAGATCGTCGGCTTGCGGCAGCGCAATCTGCAGGCATCAATGGCCAACATCGCCCGCACCTTGGCGCTTTCGGCAGACGATATCTGTCTCAACGTGATGCCGCTGTTCCACATTCACGGGCTGATGGCGGCGCTCAGCGCACAGCTGGCAGTCGGCGGCGCTGTTGTCTGCACGCCGGGCTTCAACCCGCTCAAATTCTACGGCTGGCTGGGCGACTTCAGGCCGAGCTGGTACAGCGCGGTGCCGACCATGCATCAGGCGATCCTGGCGCGCGCCGCCCGCAATGGCGAAACCATCGCTGCTGCGCGGCTGCGCTTCATCCGCTCGTCTTCAGCAGCGCTTCCCGACACCGTGTTCCGCGACCTCGAGCGCGTCTTCGGCTGTCCGGTGGTCGAGGCCTATGGCATGACCGAGGCGGCGCACCAGATGACATCCAATGACCTGCCGCCTGCGCGCCGCAAGCCAGGCTCGGTCGGCCTGCCTGCGGGTCCGCAGGTGACGATCCTGGACGACAAGGGGACGATCCTTCCGGCGGGTGAAAAGGGCGAGATCGCGGTGCGCGGCGCCAACATCCATGATGGCTATCTCAACAATCCGGTGGCCAATGAAGCTGCCTTCAGCGATGGCTGGTTCCGCACCGGCGACCAGGGCCTGATCGACGAGGATGGCGATCTGAAGATCACCGGGCGGCTGAAGGAGATCATCAATCGCGGCGGCGAAAAGATCTCGCCGCTCGAAGTCGACAATGTCCTGCTCGATCATCCTCTGGTGGCGCAGGCGGTGACCTTTGCCGTGCCGCACGCCATGCTCGGCGAAGAGGTGGGTGCGGCCATCGTGCTGGCCGAGGGCGCCACCGCCGATGCCGAGCAGATACGCGATTTCGCGCGCAGCCGGATCGTCGAGTTCAAGGTGCCGCGCCACATCCTGTTTCTCCAGGAGATACCCAAGGGTCCCACCGGCAAAATCCAGCGCGTCGGCCTGGCCGGCAAGCTCGGCCTGGTCTGAGGACTCTCATTTGAGCATGATCTTGTCCGAACCGGTTCCCACTTTTTCGGGATCATGCTCGAATTTAGATCTGCGACGTCAGCTCGACCGGAAAATCATCATTGTCGGCGTCGCGCATGGCGGCGAGGCTGCGATTGTCCAGCACTTCGGCGATCGCCTGGCGCACTTCCAGCATCATGTGCCGGACCTGGCAGGTCGCCTCGTCGCAATCCTCGCAGCGCTGGTATTGCGTGCGGCTGGCGCAGGGTATGGGAGCGAGCGGGCCGTCCAGCACGCGCACGACGTGGCCGATCTTGATTTCGGAAGCCGGCCGGGCGAGGCGATAACCGCCTTCCTTGCCCTTGCGGCTGAGGACGAAGCCGGCATTGCGCAGCTCGCCCAGAATGGCATCCAGAAATTTCTTCGGGATGTTGTTGGCGATCGCGATGTCGTTGACGAATGCAAGCTGGCCGACCGGCAGGCCGGAAAGATGCACGAGGGCCTTGAGGCCGTATTTGCCTTTTTTGGTAAGCATGCCCGCTTCAGTTCATGAAAACCCCAACCACCCGCATCTGGCGGTTGTTTGTGTGCAAATCATGACGTTTCGCCTGAACAACCCGGTTTCGCGTAGAACAAGCCGCCCGGTTGAGATGTTAGGCACAAAGGCGTTGATTCTTTGTAACGTTTTCGCCGATCGCGACAGATTCCGCCTGAAAGCCGTTTGTCGGCGCGCGAAATCAAAAAAGCCGGCAAAGCGCCGGCTTTCTTGTGAGGTGAGGTCGAACGCTGCTGATATCAGCGGCTGCCATAGGTCTGGTCGAGCAGACCGCCGGCGGCGAAGTGCTCCTTCTGTACCTTGTCCCAGCCGCCAAAGACGTCTTCCACCGTCAGCAGGCGGACATCGGGGAAGTCGGCCTTGTATTTTGCCGCGACTTCAGCGTTGCGGGCGCGCAGGCCATTTTCAGCCGCGATGGTCTGGCCCTCGGGCGTGTAGAGGAAGTCGAGATAGGTCTTGGCGAGGTCACGGCTGCCGTGCTCGTCGGCGACCTTGTCGACGATCGCCACCGGGAATTCGGCGAGCAGGCTGACCGCTGGCGTGACCTGTTCGAACTTGTCGTTGCCATACTCCTTGCGGATGCCGCGCGTTTCCGACTCGAAGGTGATCAGCACGTCGCCGATCTCGCGTTGCACGAAGGTGGTGGTGGCGGCGCGCCCGCCGGTGTCGAAGATCGGCACCTTGTTGAACAGCTTGGTGACGAACTCCTTCACCTTGGCGTCGTCGCCCTTGAAGGCTTCCTTGGCGTAGGCGGTTGCGGCCAGATAGGTGTAGCGCGCATTGCCCGAGGTCTTGGGGTTGGGGAAGATCACCTGCACGTCGTCGCGCACGAGGTCGTTCCAGTCCTTGATGTGCTTGGGGTTGCCCGCGCGGACGAGAAAGGATGGGAGCGAATAGAAGGGCGAGGCGTTGTCGGGGAAATCCTTCTGCCAGTCGGCGGAGACGAGGCCTTTCTTGACCAGAAAGTCGATGTCGGTGACCTGGTTGAAGGTGACGACATCGGCGCCGAGGCCTTCGGCAATGGCGCGCGCCTGCGCCGAGGTGCCGGCGTGCGACTGGTCGACGGTGACGCCCGGATGGCCGGCGACGAAAGCCTTGTTCACCTGGGCGAACAATTCGCGGCCGACATCATAGGAAGCGTTGAGCAATTTGTCGGCCGACCAGGCCGGCGAAGAGGCGAGGATCAGGCCGACGGCGGCTACGCTGAGGAAAAATCGCTTCATGAAAAGGAGCTCCTTGAGAAGGCCGTTTGTCGATGCATCGATATAATGCGCCAACATAATAGGACCATGTCCAGCGCGGACAGACATGCGCGCCGGGTTCGCCATTCGACGATGAGAAAAAGCGTTGCCGAAACAGCCGATTGGTAGGATTTCCTTCCAACGCCATGCAAAATGATTGCATCTTGCCGTTGTGGCATATACATTTGGCATATACAAGGATGCATCGTGATGCCGCAACACCGCCATTCAACGCCGCCGAGAGAGGCGAAGCTCTTCCGCAACAACCGCAGCCAGGCGGTGCGCATTCCCGTCGAGTTCGAGCTTCCCGGCGAAAAAGTCCTCATCAGCCGCGACGGCGATCGCCTGGTTATCGAGCCAGTCCGTAAACCAGGCCTCACCGCCTTGCTCACCCAATGGGCGAAAGAGCCGCCGCTTGGTCCTGAAGACGACTTTCCCGAGATCCATGATGCGCCCGTGGGGCCTGAGGATATCTTTTGATGCGGTTCATGCTGGACACCAACATTCTCAGCGACATGATCCGAAACCCTGCCGGCAAGGCTGCCAGTACGGCGGTTCGCGCGGGAGACGGTGCCCTGTGCACCAGCATCGTTGTCGCCTCGGAGCTGCGTTATGGCTGCGCCCGCAAGGGATCGGCCAAGCTGCTCGCCAAGGTCGAGCAATTGCTCGCCGAGTTACCTGTGCTGCCGCTCGATGTGCCGATGGATAACGAATACGGAGCACTTCGTGCCGAGCTGGAGGCCAGAGGCCAGCCAATCGGCCACAATGATCTTTTCATTGCTGCCCATGCCTGTGTGTTGGGGACGACACTGGTGACGGCCAACACCGCTGAGTTCCGTCGGATCAAGGGCCTGACGGTCGAGAACTGGCTGGAGTAGCGCCGGATCGATGTCTATGCCGCCGGGAAAAGCTTCCAGCGCCTTGGCCTGAACGCCACCCGGCTCTTCTGCGCCGCAGGATGGTCCACAGGCAGTTCGATCTCGACGCGCTGGCGCTCGCCGCCGATTTCCAGTTCGACGCGTCTTGTGCCGGCGACGCGGCGGCTGGCGGCGACCGTGCCGGCGATGCAGCCGCTGCAGCCGTCGAGCAGTTCGATATCGTGCGGGCGGAAATACAGCGTCCCATCGCCCTCGGGTGCGTGCGGCGCCGACACGCCGATCGGACGGTCGGCGAGCCAGATCTCGCCATTCTCAACCTTGACCGGCAGCATGCTCGATTCGCCGATGAAGGAGTAGACGAAGGGCGAGTTCGGCGTGTCGTAGATCTCGTCGGCGGAGCCGACCTGCTCGATGCGGCCCTGGCTCATCACCACGACGCGGTCGGCAAGCTCGAGCGCCTCTTCCTGGTCGTGGGTGACGAAGACGGTGGTGTGGCCGGTACGGTCATGGATCTCGCGCAGCCAGCGGCGGAGTTCCCGGCGCACCTGCGCATCGAGCGCGCCGAACGGCTCGTCGAGCAACAGCACCTTGGGCTCGATGGCCATGGCGCGCGCCAGCGCCACGCGCTGGCGCTGGCCACCGGAAAGTTGCGCCGGATAGCGCTTTTCCAGGCCGGAAAGCTGAACGAGATCGAGCAGTTCGGAGGCGCGTCGGCGGATTTCGGCCGCCGGTGGTCGCGACGGTCCATGCCGGACCTTGAGGCCGAAGCCTATATTGTCGGCGACCGTCATGTGCCGGAAGAGCGCATAGTGCTGGAAGACGAAGCCGACATTGCGCTCCTGGATCGAGCGGTGCGAGGCGTCCTCGTCGCCGAAGAAGATCTTTCCGCGCGTCGGCCGCTCCAGGCCGGCGATAAGCCTCAGCAGCGTCGTCTTGCCGGAGCCGGATGGCCCAAGCAGCGCGATCAGCTCACCCGACTTGATGTCAAGCGATACGTCATGGAGGGCCGGAAACCGGTCAAACTCCTTGCGTACGTTGGCAACGCGAACTTCCATGTAGATCCCTCAGTAATTTGGCGCATGTCGTTGTCCCAAAACCGGTTCCCAGTCTTGGGCGACATGCATTTAGTCAGTGCCCGCGCGTCGCGGCGATCTCGGCGCCGTAGCGCATCTCGAGAAGTGTTTTCAAGACCAGCGTGACCAGCGCCAGGCCGGCAAGCAGCGAAGCGACGGCAAAAGCGCCGACGGCGTTGTACTCGTTGTAGAGGATTTCGACATGCAACGGCATGGTGTTGGTCAGCCCGCGTATGTGGCCCGACACGACCGAGACCGCGCCGAATTCGCCCATCGAGCGGGCGTTGCATAAAAGCACGCCGTAGAGCAATCCCCATTTGACGTTGGGCAGCGTCACGTACCAGAAGGTCTGCCAGCCATTGGCGCCCAGAGAGAGCGCGGCTTCCTCGTCGCCGTTGCCCTGTTCCTGCATCAGCGGGATCAGTTCGCGGGCAACGAAGGGGAAGGTGACGAAGATGGTCGCGAGCACGATGCCGGGCACGGCGAACAAGATCTGGATGCCGTGCGCCTTCAGCCATTCACCGAACAGTCCCTGAGCGCCAAACAAAAGCACATAGACCAGGCCGGAAATGACCGGCGAGACCGAGAAGGGCAGGTCGATCAGCGTGGTCAGAAAAGTCTTGCCCTTGAACTCGAACTTGGCGATCGCCCAGGCAGCCGAAATGCCGAAGACGACGTTAAGCGGCACGGCGATCACCGCCACCAGCAGCGTCAACCGGATCGCCGAGCGCGTATCGGGATTGGAGAGCGATTCCGTGTAGGCGCCAATGCCTTTCGCCAGCGCCTCGTGGAAGACGATGATCAGCGGCAGCAGCAGGAAGATGGCGAGGAAGGCGAAGGCCACCGCCATCAGCAGCAGCCGCACCGGCCGGCTTTCGGTCACCGCCGCCGACCGGCTCTCGTGATGCGGTTCGTAGGATTTGATCTCGGGGTCAGCCATAGCGCTTGCGACTCCATGACTGCGCCAGGTTGATGACCAGCAGCATCACGAACGACAGCAAAAGCATGATCGCCGCGATCGCGGTGGCCGCCGGATAATTGTACTCCTCGAGCCGGATGACGATCAGAAGCGGTGCGATCTCCGACTTGTAGGGAAGGTTGCCGGCGATGAAGATGACCGAGCCGTATTCGCCGACGCCGCGCGCGAAAGCGAGTGAGAAGCCGGTGATGATGGCCGGCGCCAGGCCGGGAAACAGGATGCGGGTGATGATCTGGAAGCGGTTGGCGCCGAGCGTCGCGGCGGCTTCCTCCACTTCCTTGTCGATCTCCTCCATGATCGGCTGCACCGTGCGCACGACAAACGGCAGGCCGATGAAGACAAGCGCCACGACGATGCCGAGCGGCGTGTAGGCGACCTTGATGCCGAGCGGCGCCAGGAGATGGCCGATCCAGCCATTGGGCGCATAAAGAGTGGTCAGCGCAATGCCCGCGACCGCGGTCGGCAGCGCGAAGGGCAGGTCGACCATGGCGTCGACGACGCGGCGGCCGGGGAAGCGGTAGCGCACCAGCACCCAGGCGACGAGCGTGCCGAAGACGACGTTGACGGCGGCTGCGATGAAGGCTGTGCCGAAGCTGATTTCGAGTGCGTTGATGGTCCGGCGGTCGGTGGCGATCGCCCAGAAATCGGTCCAGCCGAGGGCTGCCGAGCGCCAGATCAGGCCCGACAGGGGGATGAGGATGATGAGCGTGAGGTAGGCAAGCGAGAAGCCGAGCGTCAATCCGAAACCCGGAATGACACTCGGCTGTCTGAATCGCCACCCCGCCTTGGCGGGTGCTATGGTCATGTCGTCCTGATCTAAATCCTACTGGGCCGGCTTGTAGATCTGGTCGAATATACCACCATCGCCGAAATGATAAGGCTGTGCCTTCTTCCAGCCGCCAAAAAGCGGATCGTCGATGGAGATCAGCTTGATTTCGGGCGTCTTCGGAATGTCAGCCGCATCCACCAGCTCGGGCTTGGCCGGACGATAGTGGTTCTTGGCGATGATCGTCTGGGCTTCCTTGGAATAGAGCCAGCCGAGATAGGCTTCGGCGACCTTGCGGGTGCCCTTGGCATCGACATTGGCGTCGACGATCGCCACCGGCGGCTCGGCCAGGATCGAGGTCGGGGGATAGACGATCTCGAAATTGTCGGCTCCGAATTCATTGAGCGCCAGATAGGCGTCGTTTTCCCAGCCGATCAGCACGTCGCCGATGCCCTTTTGCGCGAAGGTGACCGTCGAGCCGCGCGCACCGGTGTCGAGCACCGGAGCATTGGCGTAGAGCTTGCCGACGAATTCCTTGTTCTTGGCTTCGTCGCCGCCATCATTGGCGTTGGCATAGGCCCAGGCGGCAAGGTAGTTCCAGCGGGCACCGCCGGAGGTCTTGGGGTTCGGCGTGATCACCTGGACGCCGTCCTTGACCAGATCGCTCCAGTCGTGGATGCCCTTCGGGTTGCCCTTGCGGACCAGGAAGATGATGGTCGAGGTGTACGGCGCCGAATTGTTCTCGAACTTCTTGCGCCAGTCCGGGTTGATCTTCTTCGACTTGGTGACGATGGCGTTGATGTCGCCTTCGAGCGCCAGCGTGACCACATCGGCATCGAGGCCGTCGATCACGGCGCGGGCCTGGGCGCCGGAGCCGCCATGCGATTGCTGGATGGTGACCGTCTCGCCGGTCTCGGCCTTCCAGTGTGCGACGAAGGCTTCGTCATAGGCCTTGTAGAGTTCGCGTGTCGGGTCGTAGGACACGTTCAGAATGGTCGTATCGGCAAACGCGAAACCGAGCGTGCCGAACTGGATCGATGTGGCGACCAGTGCGCCGAGCAGTTTCTTGAAATGAGGTTTGGTCATTCCCGCCTCCGTTGATGACGGCTGAACTCTATCGAATTGATAGAAATTAGATGCATTCAACGTTGCCTTTTTTGTCCACTCGAAGGAAATTTTCGCCGATATTGGGTTTCGAAAGGAAATATTTTCCTCATATTGGTCAACCCAAATCCGGCCGGTTTGACGCTATCTAGGAGCTGACACCGCAGAAGCAAGGCCGAGTGAGGGAAGGCTCGGTGTAGCACCGGGCGGTTCAGCCCGCAGTGATGGGAAAATCGAAGCGCAGCTTTGGAAACGGCTCATCCCGAAGCGTGTAGTGCCACCACTCTCGCGCATAATTCTTGAAGCCGCCGGCGCGCATGGCGTCGAGCAGCCTTTTGCGGTTTGCCGCCGCTTCTGCCGCCAATGGGCGATGTGCGGTTTCGCTTGCCGGGTCGAAACAGTCGAAGCTGGTGCCGAAATCGAGCGTGCCGGCGCCGGCCGTGCCGCAAGCGGCGCATGATTTGTTCTTGCCGTCGCTGCGGGCGATGGCGATATCGACGGTCGAGCCGCGCGAATGGGTGGACAATTCGCCGATATAGCCCGTGGCGATGAGGTCGCCGCGCTGCACCTGAGGGTACCATTGCGGATCGGGCGGGCCGCCCTCTCTGGTCCATTTGCCCATGTCGGCAACGGCGCGGGCCGGGCGGTAGCAGTCGAAGACGACCAGCGTCAGGCCATCGGCGGCGAGCGCTTTCTGCACACCGGACAGCGCTTGCGCAGCTTGCTTCGTGAGGATGCAGATGGGGGCGTCGTAGCCATCGGCCTTGCGATGCAGGAAATTTTCCAGGCCGGCATAGCGGATGTCCTGGCGGATCGAGGGATCGACATCGGCCAGGCGGACGAAGCCGGCGGGCAGGGGATCGGCGTCGGCGGGGGAGCAAGTCGAAACGAACATGGATAGGGCTAAGGCCAATCCTCGATGCAAGCGCTTCGGCACACCCCCCTCTGGCCTGCCGGCCATCTCCCCCGCAAGGGGGGAGATCAGATGTCGCTGCGGCTTTCGCCAATTTTCAACGTTGCTGAATGAGCGCGGCGCCGAAGCTGCCAATCTCCCTCCTTGCGGGGGAGATGGCCGGCAGGCCAGAGGGGGGTGCCTCGCGCCGGGCCTCGGGCGAAGAAGCCCAATCCCCTGAATCGCTTGGCGCCATCTATTCAACGAACACCTTCACGCTTGCCGCGCGTCCCACGGCGTCGATGACGGTGAGCGTCGAATAGCCGGCGCCGTCGGGCAGCCAGGTCGCGGTGCGGCGGCGGTCGATGCCGACGAGCGGCTTGCCATTGGCCAGCCAGCGGAACGGCGCGCGGCCGCCTTGCAGTTTCAGCACCAGCGGCGAGGCCTCGGCGGAATTGGTGGCGAGATCGACGCGGGCGCCGTTGGGCGGGAAAATGATCGTCGGCGCCGGTTCAGTCGGGCCTGCCTGCACCAGTCCGTCGGCGCCGGCCCCGAAGCGCGCCAGGGTCACCGGCAGGTCTTCGCGTCTGGCCTTGACGACGCCGGCCGGCTGGCTGGGCAACGGTGCCGCTGCAAGGCTGGAGCGGACGAAGCCCTCGAACAGGATGGGGGCGGCCGAGACATAGCCGGACAGGCCGGGCACGGCGCCGGCATCGGCGCGGCCGACCCAGACGCCCAGCACGTAGCGGCCGTCGAAGCCGACCGACCAGGCGTCGCGGTAGCCGTAGGACGTGCCGGTCTTGTAGGCGATGCCGCGCTGCAAGGCGCCCTCGGGCGGCTTCACGCCCGACAATATGTCGGTGATCTGCCAGTTCGCCTGGGCGTCGAGGATGGTGGCGGTGGTGCGCTCGGCATTGGCCGGCTCGGTGCCGTCATGGAGCGTGTTTGCCTTGCCGCCATTGGCGAGGCCGGTATAGAGCTGGACGAGATCGCGCAGCGTTACGCCGACGCCTCCGAGGCCGATGGCGAGGCCCGGCGCCTCGTTGACCGGTAGCACGGGGCTGACGCCGGCCTGGCGGAAGCGCGCCATCAGCCGTGCCGGGCCGACAGAGTCGAGCACGCGGATTGCCGGCACGTTGAGCGACAGCTGCAGCGCCTGGCGGATCGAGACATCCCCCTGATACCCCATGTCGAAATTCTTCGGCCGGTAGCCGCCGAAATCGACCGGGCTGTCCTCGATCAGCATTTCCTGGGCCACCAGCCCCTGCTCGAAGGCGAGGCCATAGATGAACGGCTTCAGCGTCGAACCGGGCGAACGCACGATCTTGGTCATGTCGATCCAGCCGGAGCGGCTGGCATCGAAGAAATCGGCCGAGCCGACTTCGCCAAGAATGTCGCCGGTGCGTGCGTCCGCCATCACCATGGCGACCGACAGGCGCGGGCCAAGCTTGATCGCGGCATCGCGCGCCACCTGTTCCAGCCCTTGCTGGACGCTTTTGCGGATCGTAAGCTGCAGTGGCTTGCCGGGCACGGCCTTGGGCAGCATGGCGTAGGCGGCGTGCGGCGCCAGCGCCGGCAATTTGCGGCGCAGGCCCGAGACATCGTCGAGGGCGGCGCGCGCGGCCTCGCGCTCGCCAAGCAGGTCAGCTGATACCATGCGGGTCAGCACGCGGTCGCGGGCTGCATGAGCGATGGTGAGATTGCGGTCGGGCCGGCGCTTTTCCGGCAATTGCGGCAGCGCCACCAAGAGGGCTGCTTCCGAGACCGTCAGCCGCTTCGGCTCCTTGCCGAAATAGGCGAGTGACGCGGCGCGCACGCCTTCGAGATTGCCGCCATAAGGCGCCAGCGTCAAATAGCGTTCGAGGATCTCCTGCTTAGACAGCCGCCGCTCGATCTGGATGGCACGCAGCATCTGCTTGATCTTCGAGCCGAGGCTGCGGTTTTCGCGTGGCTCGATCAGCCGGGCAAGCTGCATCGACAGGGTCGAGCCGCCGGAGACGATATGGCCGCTGGTGGCGAACTGGCCGGCGGCGCGCGCCAGCGCCAGCACATCGACGCCATCATGGTCCCAAAAGCGCTTGTCTTCATAGGTGACCAGCATGTTGACGAACTGCTTGTCGACCTGGTCGAGATGAGTGTCGAGCCGCCAGTAACCGTCCGGCGTGGCGAAGGCGCGCAACAGCTGGCCGTCGCGGTCCTGGACCTCGGTGGAGACGGTGAGCCTTCCGGGCAGCGGCGGCGGAAAAGCGCGGTCGAGTTCCCAGAGAGAAGCGGCAGCGATCGCCGCAAAGCCGACGAGGGAGGCGGCGGCGATGCCTGTTCGACGGAGAAATTTTCTGGAGAGCATGGTGGTGCCCTTCATCCGCCTGCCGGCTCCTTCTCTCCGCATAGCGGGGAGAAGGAGATGGTCGCGGACATCGGCGTGTTCATCTTCGTCTAGGCGCCTTACGGCGCCTTGATCTCCATCATGCCGGTGGCGGTGCGGGCCGAATATTGCGGCCGGTACATGTCCTCCACCGTGGCTGCCGGATGGGCATAGGTGCCCGGCGTTACCGCACGCACGACGTAGGCCAGCATGATGTTGCGGTCGCCATCGCCGTCATTGGGATTGAATGCCGCGACGAAACGGTCGTCGCGGAATTCGAGATGGGCTGCGTCCGTTTGCGCCAGCCAGGTGAAGTTCGACAGCTGGGCGCTGGAAACAAGGCCCGGATTGTCGATCTCGAAGCCGGCCGGCAACAGGTCGGTGATCAGCAGGCGCGAAGGCCAGCGGTTCTGCTCGTAAACCTTGAGCACGACCACGTAGCGTTCGTTCTGCGTCGCCTCGGTGACGTTGGCTTCGGTGCCATCGAGCTTGTAGTAGGTGCGGTCGATGGTGAAGCCGTCGCCGCCGGCCGGCAAGGGCTCTACCGGCGAGGCGACCGTGGTGACGACCGCCTGCAGCGGCGTGGCGCCGGTGTTGGCGATGGTCAGCGGGCTGTCGGCAATGTCGGTGCCGCTGAGGTGGTTGGAATATCCACCTGCATGCGGCGCGCCGTTGACCGACAGCGTGATAGAGTCGTTGCCCGACTTCAGCGCGCGGGCCGCCAGAAGCATCCAGGACTCGTCCTGCGTGCTGGTCCAGCGGGCATCGGCGCGTTCCCTTGCCACCAGCCGGATCAGCTCCGGCACGATGGTCGGCACCGGCTTCGATTCGGCGGCGAGCGCCAGGATCGCGGCGCCATCACGCAGCCGCGAGCCATAGTCGGACCGGTAGTAGTCGTATTCGGTGGTCGACTTGGCCAGCTGCAGCGCCGTCTGGAAGGTTGCTTCCGAACGCTGCGCGTCGCCGTAGAGCGCCAGGCTCGCCGCCAACTGGGCGACGGCCATCGGGCTCGAGAAGGCTTCGAGCTTGGTGTCGGCGTAGTAGCGCAGATCGCCGACCGAGGCCTTCTTGTTGCGGGCCAGAACATAGAGCGCGTAGGCGATTTCGCTGCCGCGATCCTGGACGTCCTGGTCGTAACCGACCGAGTTTTGCAGATTGCTCAGCGCCTGGCTCATCGCCAGGGCCGGCACGTCGTAGTTCTGCTCGCGCGCCCGGGTCAGGAAGTCGGTGACGTAAGAGTCGAGCCACAGATCGCCGGAGCCCGGACCCCACAGGCCGAAGCTGCCGGCCGAAGCCTGGTAGCTCAGCACCTTGTAGATGGCGGCCTGCACGCGGCCGTGCAGTTCGGGATCGCTTTGCATGCCAACGCCGGACGCCAGATCGTTGACGTAGAGAAGCGGCATGGCGCGGCTGGTGGTCTGCTCGGCGCAACCATAGGGGTAGCGGTCGAGCGTCATCAGCAGTGACGGCACGTCGAAGGCCGCAGCCTGCGAAACGCCGACGCTGATCGAGGCGCCGTCGAGCAGGCTTGCCGCGAGCAGCTCCTTGTCGACGCGCAGCGAGCCGCCATTGCCCTTGAGGTCGACGACCAGACGGGTGGTGACCGGCAATTGCGCCGGACGCACCGGAACATACAGCGTCTGCTCGACGGCGGTGCCGTCGCCATGGGCGAGCTTGATGGTGATCGAGGCATTGCCCGCCGTCTGTGCAATCAGCGGCACGGTCAGCGTCTGGCGCTTGCCCTTGGCCAGCGTCAGCTTTTCGGGCAAGGGCTTGTCGCCGGTCGAGAGGTCGCCGGTCGTGGCGATCGACAGGGCATAGTCGCCCTCCGGACCGTCGGTGTCGGCGACGTCGAGCCGCATGATAGCTGCATCTCCAGGCGCCAGGAAGCGGGGCAGGCCGGCAGTGATCACCACCGGATCGCGCACGATGACATCGGTCGTGGCATGGCCGACGGCCTCCTTGGTCCAGGCGACGGCCATGACGCGCACGGTGCCGTTGAACTGCGGGATGTCGAAGTCGATCCTCGCCTTGCCGTCGGCGTCGAGCTGGACCGGGCCGGAGAAGAAGGCGACCAGCTTTTCGGTCGGCGGACTGCCTTGCGGCTGCATTGAGGCGCCGTCGCCGCCGGTCCTGAGCTTGCCGGTGGTGCCGAGGGAGCCGTCGATGAGACGGCCATAGATGTCGCGGACTTCGAGCCCGAGCATGCGCTGGCCGAAATACCAGCCCTCCGGATCCGGCGCCTTGTAGTTGGTGAGGTTCAAAATGCCGACATCGACGGCAGCGACCGTGACATAGGCATTGCTGCCCGGCGCTACGCCGGCGACCGAAACCGGGATCGACAGCTGCTGGCGCGGCATCGTCTTGTCCGGCGGCGTCAGGGTGACGGCGAGCTTTTTCGAGCCTGGGTCGACCGTCAGCCATTTTACGCCGATGGCGCGCGCCGGCATGCGGGTTTCCTGCGCATCGCCGGGCCGGAACAGGGTTGCGGTGATGTAGGCGCCGGCGCCCCAGTCGTCACCGACCGGGATGTCGACCGTGCTGCCGCCGGCCGGCATGGTTGCCGTGACGGTCTTGAGCAGCTTGTCGGCGCCAATGGTGACCAGCAGTTCGCCGGCAAAATGCGGCGACACTTTCAGCTTGGCCACGTCGCCGACGGCATAGCTGTCCTTGTCGAGAGCGATCTCGAGCCCGTCAGGCGTTTCGGTGGAGGTCGAGGAGACATACCAGCCGGCGTCGAACTCATAGCTGGTCGCCGGGCCCTCGGGATCGGCAGTCTCGATCTCGAGCCGGTACTGGCCCCAGTCGACCGGCATCGTCACGGTCGCCTCGGCATCGGCACTGAGATCGACCTGGCCGTTGGCGATCGACTTGGTGAAGGTGACCGGTTCGTAGTTCCACGAGTTGTTGTTGCGGTACCACTGGTAATTGCGTTCGACCTTGACCAGCGACCACTGCGCGCCCTTCAGCGTCTCGCGCTTGCCGTCGGGGTCGACCGCGATGAGGCTGAACTTGGCGGTGCCGCCCTGCGGCACCTCATTGTCGGCGAAATCCGGACGAATGCCGATCATGTGGCCTTGCGGGCGGATGCCGATGTTGAGCGAGCGTTCGATGGCGCGGCCGCCGGTTTCACGCATGCGAACCGTGACCTTGGCGTCGACCAGCTTGGTGGTCGCGGGCAACTGGTCGACCGTGACCGGGAAGGTCGCCTTGCCGTCGTCGCCGACCACCGGCAGACCGGTGAACGGGGTGACCGAAGGCTCGGCCGACTGCTCGTCGGCAAGGCCGAACGAATAGCCGGCGAAACGGTCCCAGTCGCGCGCCGTCGACAGCGTCAGCTCGCCTTCGAGCGCGAGGCCGGCGGCCGGCGCGCCATAGAGGAAGCGGCCGTCAATGTCGATGTTGGCGGTTTCGCCCTGGGCGATCTCCTGCTTGTCGGACTTCATGTCGAACTCGATGCGATCCGGCACGAAGTCTTCGACCAGGAACATCTGGCTGGAAACGGCCGCCTGCTTGGGATCGGTATAGATCGACACCGTCCAGGTGCCGCGCATGGCGTTGGCTTCCAGCGGCAGGTCGACGGCATAGCCGCCGGCCGAGACGCCATCGGCAACGATGCGGCGGTTCTCGACGCCGTCGGGACGGGTGAAGATGAAGGTCAGCGGCAGGTTTTCCACCGCTTTGGAGGCGCCGTCGCGGGCAAGGGCTGCGACATGCACATCCTCGCCGGCGCGGTAGATGCCGCGTTCGGTCCAGGCATAGACATCGAGCGCGCCCGGTGCGGCGCGTCCGGCGACGCCGCGATCGGACAGATCGAAGCCGGCGCGGCCCATGTCGAGGAAGACGAAATCGTTGTCGCCCTGCTTGGCCATCAGAACGGCCGGCACCATGCCGCCGTCGCCGCGCGTCAGGCCGGGGTTGAAGACAGCATGGCCTTCGGCGTCCGACGTGGCTGTGCCGAGGATTTCATTGTTCCTGGCCAGCAGCGTCAGTTCGGCGTCGGCGATCGGCTTGGCGGTTCCGAGCGAGCGGGCAAAGACATTGAGGCCATCCTGGCCGGTATAGGTCGACAGGCCGATGTCCGAGACGACGAACCACTGCGTGGCAAGCGAATTGTAATTGTCCTCGTCATTTTCATTTACCGCTTGCGCGGTCAGCACGTAGACGCCGGGCTTGCGCTGCGGCAAGGCTTCGTCGACCGGGAACGAAGTCGTGACGTCCTTGTTGAGGTCGTTGGCGATATCGAGCTGCCCCTGCCAGACCGGCTCACCCATCTGGTCGGAAATGCTGGAGATATCATAGCCGTCGAGCTGCTTCAGGAACTGATAGCCGGACAGAAGCTGCGCGAGCGAACGATCGCCGATGCGGTAGAGCTTCATCTGCGCGGCGTTCATGTTGACGGTGACGACCGGGATGCCGCGGCGGGCGCCGGCGGGCAGCACGAAGCTGTCGCCGGTGAAACGGGCGGACGGCGCGCGGTCCTGCACATAGATCGACAGCACGACCGGAGCGGCGGTGACCTCGCCAATTGCGGCCGGCAGGCCGGCGCGGAAGGTCACTTCGTAATGCTGGCCGTGTTCCAGGCCTTCGACGCAGATCTGCTTGTCCTTGGCCTCGACGCCCTTGGGCGGCTGGTTGTCGACGGTGACGAACTGGGCGTAGTCGACGCCGGTCTTCACCAGCTCCTCGGAAAACTGCGCGCAAATGCGCGGCGCGCTGGTGTCGGCGTCGATCGAGTGATCGATGACGCGGAAGCCCTTGCGGGCCTTGAGATCCTCATATTCGGCCTTGACCGCCGGCGAACTGACCAGCGCGAGGCTGGCTTCATAAGCCTGCAGGGCTGGACGGTAGAGATCGCGGCGGTCGAGGCCGTTGCCGAGCAGCGCCAGCACTTCGGCGCGGGTCTTGGTGGTGCGCAGCAATTTGTAGGCGTTGATAGCGGCGGAGGTGCCTTTGACCGGCAGATTGTAGGATTCGGAGGTGCCGCTGGCCGGCTGTATGGCAAGCGTTTCACGCGCCAGACCGAGCCAAAGCTGGCCGTCGTCAGGCAGGACCGAGACCGCGGCCTCGTATTTGTTCATGGCATGGCCATGGTCGCCGGTCAGTGCAGCCTGTTCGGCGGCGGCGCGGAGTGATTCCAGCCCGTCGGTCGGCTTGTCATAGGCCGGATCGGTCAGCTTGTTGCGGTATTGCTGGGCCTGGTCGGCCATCCAGTTGGGGAAGAAGGCGAGTTCCGGCGGGGCGCCGATATCGGGGTCGCCATCGACATTGACGACCTTGCCCGCGACCGCGCCGCTGAAGGGTTTCAACTGGTTATAGTCGGACTTTAGGAAGCACCATTTGGCCTTGTTGTTGTAAGTAAAGGCGCGGCAGGCGGGGTCGCCGAGGCATGTCGTCTTGCACTGATCGAGGCTGACATTCTGGTCCGATCTGAGATCGAAGCCGAAATAGTCGGAATTATTTGAGGTCACCACCCGGCGGGCTTCGGCCGCTTGCGCTACAGACCCCCAGGCGAAAATGAGAAGAATCAAGATCGACAGACCACGAGCCGCCGCGCGCATCGCCATAACACCCTCCAGACACTGCTACGTCCGCGGCATGTTCAAGCTTCAGTCAAGCTTGTCAACACGAGGACGGGCAGGTTTCCGCCCGCCAACGGTTCCCAAACCGGCCAATGACCGGTATGCCGATAGTTCATCCACGGGAAAGGGATCACGCTTTCTTGCGAAAACGCAGAAGGTGTGAATTCCAAGCCCTGCCTATTTCAGACAATTGGATTGTGGCCCCTTTACGAGCGCTTCAAAACTTCATTCCAATTTTAGTTTTGTAACCTAGGTTGTCCTGATGCCGGCGTATGAAGCGCAGATGTCGAAGGTAAGTGCGCCACGGCGCACGCTTTCGCGTGCGCTGATTGTGGCGTTGGCGTGCTCGACCGTGCTCGTTGCCGAATCGGGGTCGGCGGCCGCCTTCGAGCTCTTCGGCATCAAATTGTGGGGCTCTTCGAATGACGAGGACGCCGATATCGTCGACCCGCTGCGCTATGCGGTGACCATCGAAGCGCCCGATGCCGACAAGGACCTGGTCAAGAAGCTCGAAAACGCCTCGTCGCTGAAATCCGACGAAGACCGCCCGGTTTCCGGCTCGCTCGGCCTTTTGGCGAAGGCGCGTAGCGACCGCGAACAGCTGGTCGCCGCGCTTTATGCCGACGCCCGTTATGAAGGCGTCGTCACTATCACCATCCAGGGCAAGGCGCTCGACGATTTGCCGCCCGATGCCGAATTTACGGGTCCGCAGCCGATCCCGGTGGTGATCAGCATCTCGAGCGGGCCCAAATTCACGCTCGGCAATATTCGGCTGGAGGGCGATGCCGCCGGGCTGGCGAGCGCCGATTTCGGCCTGATAGCCGGCGGCGATGCCGGCTCGGGCGCCGTGCTCAAGGCCGAGGCGCTGATCGTGCGGGCGCTGAAGCAGGAGGGCCGGCCGCTGGCCCGGATCACCGACAGGCAGGTCGTGGCCGAGCACACCACCTCGACGCTCGACGTGACGCTGACGGTGGCCGCCGGGCCGGTTGCCGGTTATGGCGACACCACCGTCGATGGCACCGAGAAGGTCAATCGCGAGTTCACCGAATATATGACCGGGCTGAAACGCGGCCGGCAATATTCGCCCGACGAGATCGACGATGCCCGCGACCGGCTGCTGAGGCTCGAAGTGTTCAACAGCGTGACGCTGAAGGAAGCCGACAGTCTCGACGCCGACGGCAACATTCCGATCGGCGTTCAGGTCAGCGAGCGCAAACCACGCTATTTCGGCGTTGGCGGCACTTTCTCCAACACCGAAGGGCTAGGCCTGGAAGGCTATTGGGGCCACCGAAATCTGTTCGGCCGGGCCGAAAAGCTGCGCATCGAGGGCAAGATCAGCGGCATCGGCAGCAACGATCTCAGCGAGCTCAACTACAATGCCGGCATCATGTTCGAGAAGCCGGGCGTGGTCGGGCCGGCCTCGAAATTCATCGCCAGCGTCAAGACCGTCCTCGAACATCCCGATGCCTACGACCATTTCTCGGTCAAGGGCAGCACCGGCCTGTCCTATGAGATCGACAAGAAGCAGACGGTTTCGGCTGAAATCGCGCTGGACTATTCCAGGATCACCGACGCCTTCGGCAAGCACAAATACCTGATCGCCAGCATTCCGCTGCAATATGTCTATGACAACAGGGACAACCGGCTCAATCCGACCAGCGGCTTCAGGGTTCTGGCCTATGCCGAACCGAGCTACGACATTCTGAGCGGCGCCGCCTTCCTCAAGCTCAGGGGCGAGGGGTCGGCCTATCAGTCGCTCGACACGGCCTCGAAATTCGTGCTTGCCGAACGCGTCGCGCTGGGTTCGATCGTCGGCACCGGCCTTCAGAACGTTCCAGCCGACAGGCGCTTCTATTCCGGCGGTGGCGGCTCGGTGCGGGGCTATGCCTATCAGGGCATCGGACCGAAGGACATCGACAATCAGCCGATCGGCGGGCTTTCCTTCTTCGAAACATCGGTCGAAATGCGCATTGCGCTGACCGACACGATCGGCATCGTGCCGTTCGTCGACGCCGGCACTGTCTCGACCACAGCGACGCCGGACTTTTCCGACGTGAAGGTCGGCGCGGGCGTTGGCCTGCGCTACATCACGCCGTTCGGGCCGCTGCGCATCGACGCCGCCGTGCCGCTCAACCGCGACCGTGGCGACCCGCGTTTCGGCATCTATGCCGGGATCGGACAGGCGTTCTGACGATGAAGATTTTGAAACGCATCCTTCGCCTGTTTTTCTACACGCTGCTGATCGTGGCGGCGGCGGGCATCGGCGCGCTGGTCGTGCTGACCAAGACCGAGCGCGGCCGCGAAAATCTCGCCGGCATCATCTCTGACATGGCCTCGTCAAGGGACAGCAAAGTCACGGTCAGCGGCATTAACGGTATCTGGTCCGGCGCGCTGACGGTCGACCATGTCGTGCTGGAAGACCGCGAGGGCGCCTGGCTGGTGGCCCGCAAGGTGGCCATCGACTGGTCGCCGCTGGCGCTGCTGTCGAAGAATTTCAGCGCCGACCGCATAGCGGCCGAACGGATAGAATTGGCACGGCTGCCTGTGGCGAGCACCGAGCCGAGCAAGAGCGGGTCGGGCGGCCTGCCGGTTTCGCTTGATATCAGAGCGATCGATTTGCCGGAGATCGCGCTCGGCCAGCAACTTGCCGGCAGCGGCATTGCCGAACTTGCGGCCAAGGGATCGGCCAAGGTCGATGCGTCGCCACTGGCGATCCAGACGGTGCTCAACGTTACCCGCCATGACGGCAAGCAAGGCAATGTCGACGCCAACATCCACTTCGCGCCGGATGAAAACAAGCTCGACCTCGATCTCAAGGCTTCCGAGCCGGCCGGCGGCATCATCGCCAACCTGCTCAAGCTACCCGGCGCGCCGCCGGTCAACATCGTCGTCTCGGGCACCGGGCCGCTGGCCAACTGGAGCGGCATCGGCACCTTCATGGTCGACGGTCAGATCGTTACCCAGCTCACCGGCCGGCACCAGCTCACCGACAAGGGCAACCGGATCGAGGCCAAGGGCGACGGTTCGTTCGAAGGCTTCCTGCCGGAACGGTTCAAGTCGCTGTTTGCCGGCAAGACCAGCTTCGACCTAGCCGGCACCGCGACCGCGGCCGGCGGCGTCGACATCGAGCGCGCTGCGATCGAGAGCGACGCAGTTCATGGTACCGCTGCCGGCATGGTCGACCCCAACGGCGCCAGCGACCTTTCGGTCGAACTCGTGGTCAAAGCCAAGCCGGTCACGGTCAATGCCGGTACCCAGGCGCAGCCGATCATGGTGGCCATCAACAATGTGACCGCGCGCGCCTTCGGTGACGGCAAGGCGCCGATGATTGACGCCAGCGCTTCGCTCGTCTCGGTGGTTGCGGGCGGTTCTCAGGTGAACAATCTCGATGCGCGGATCCATTCCGACGGTTTCGACATCGAGAACCGCAGCGGCCCGGTCAGCGTGTCGCTGGCGGCGGCCGGGCTGAAGACCGACGTCGCGACGCTGGCCCCGCTGGTCACCGGCAAGCTGACGGCCTCTCTTTCCGGCTCGATCAGCAAGGATGAGATCTCGCTCGATGAGGGTACGCTGCGCAGCGATGCGCTCAATGCCGGGCTGACGGCCAAGGTGGCGCTGGCCGACCTCGCCATGACGCTCAAGATGAATGCCGATGCGGTGTCGACGGCGCTGCCGCCGCAGATCAGTTCACTGCTTGGCGAACGGGTCAAATTCTCGGCGACCGCGACGCGCGATCCGCAGGGCTCTTTCGCCGCCAACTCGATCGAACTCACTTCCGGTTCGCTGAGCGCCAGCGGCACCGCCAGCGCGCAAGGCAGCGATATCCAGGCCGACATCAAGGGCA
Organism: Mesorhizobium sp. P160219; assembly: GCF_057786095.1. NCBI lineage: Bacteria > Pseudomonadati > Pseudomonadota > Alphaproteobacteria > Hyphomicrobiales > Phyllobacteriaceae > Mesorhizobium > Mesorhizobium sp. P160219. The sequence goes on along the minus strand of NZ_JBYNWG010000001.1, from coordinate 5,355,006 downwards.
AGCTCGGCGACGTCTCGGTGCTGTCTTCGCTGGTCGGCGTGCCGATCGCCGGCGGGGTCGATTTCGCGCTGACGGCAAGCGGCGCGCGCAACGCACCGGATTTCTCGGTTTCGGCCGACAGTGCCAGCCTGACGGCCTCCGGCCGCACCGTCAAGGACATCAAGCTGACCGCATCGGGCAAGGCCGACATTGTGAGCCCGGCCGCAGATGTCTCGCTGACCGGCGCGGTCGACGAACAGCCGCTCGCCATCAAGGCGGCGCTGGTGACGAGCGATGGCAAGCGCTCCATCAAGGGGCTCAGCGTAGCGCTGGGCGACAACAAGGTGTCGGGCGACCTCACGCTCGATGAAAAATTCCTGCCGCTGGGGACGCTGACGATCTCCGCCCCCGATATCGCGCCGCTGGCGTCGCTGGCCGGGCAGACGGCGGCCGGCGATATCGGCGGCACCGTGGTGTTCGCCAAAGACGGCGAGGCTCCCACTGTCACCATCAATGCAGCCAGCGTGTCGATCGCGCGCGGTGATGTGGCAGCCAAGGCAGTCACCGTCAGCGCACTGATCGCCAACTATCTCAACAGCCCTGCGATCTCCGGCACGATCAAGGCCGAGAGCGTGACCTCGGGAACGACCGTCGTCAGTGGCATCGGCGTCGACCTCAAGCGTGACGGCGACTGGACGAATTTCACCGGCGGCGCAACCATATCAGGCATTCCGGCGACAGCTGCCGGGCGGGCGAAGATTGCCGGGGGCGCGACCAGCGTCGAGATCGCGTCCGGCGAGGCGACGGTGCGCGGCATCAAGGTGGCGATCGCCGAGCCGTCGAGCCTGACCATTGCCGATGGCATAACCAACATTCAAAGGCTGGTAGTCGATCTCGGCGGCGGCTCGGTGACGCTGTCGGGCACGGTGGGCCAGACGCTCGATCTGGCGGCGACCTTCTCGGCGCTGCCGGCTGCGCTTGCCAATGGCTTTTCGCCCGGCCTCGATGCCGCGGGCACGCTCGACGGCACGGCGCAAATCACCGGGCCGTCAGCAAATCCCGACATTCGCTTTAATGCAAAACTGGCCGGCGCCGAGACCAGCCAGACCCGTCAGGCCGGGCTCGGACCGCTCGATGTCGATGCGGCCGGCAGCTATTCGACGGCCGGCGGCGTCGTGCTGGATCAGGCGACGCTGTCGGGCCAAAAAATCTCCGGCAAGGCCGCCGGCACCGTCAACCCGAACGGCGCCAGCGATTTCGCGCTCGATCTGACATCGTCCGGTCCGAGCCTGCCGTTGACGCTGGGCAGCGCGGAAAGCCCGATCAAGCTCGAATTGCAGGCGCTGTCGGTGAAGGCGGCCGGGCAGGCTGCGCAAGCCAAGCTCGACATCTCGGCGGTACTGCCTTCGGTGGCGACGGATGACGCCAAGGTCGAGGGCATTGCGCTTGCGCTGCATTCCGATGCATTTGATCTGAGAAGCCGCACCGGTCCGATCTCGGGCACGGTGACGGCGGACAAGATCGGTCTGGACAATCCGACCATCGCACCGCTGATCGCCGGCAAAGTCACCGCCAAGGTCGCGGGCAGCCTGGCGGCCGATGCGATCACCATCGACAGCGGCTCGGTGCAGGGCGATGCGCTGGGCAGCGCCTTCAATGGCCGTGTCGGCTTTGCCGATGGAGCAATCGACCTCAACCTCAACGCCGACGTGCTGTCGGCGGCGTTGCCGGCGGCGGCGCGCAGCGTGCTGGCAGAGCGCACGCAGCTCAGCGCCACGCTGAAGCGGGATGCCAATGGCAATGTCAGCGCCAATCCGGTCACGCTGGCGTCGGGCGCACTGACCGCGGACGGTCAGGCCAGCCTCGCCGACAACAAGCTTAGCGCAAATATCAAGGGTGCACTGGCCGACATCTCGCTGTTGTCGAAAGATGCCAAAGGCGCGATCAGCTTTGCACTCAACGCGCAGGGGCCCAGCCTGGCCCCGGATCTGTCGCTGACGGTCAGCAGCGACCGGCTTCTCGTGGCGGAACGCGAAATCACCGGGTTGAAGCTGACCGCCACCGGCAAGGCCGATGCCGCCAATCCGGCGGCCAATGTGCAACTGACCGGCAATGTTGCTGGGCAGGCGCTGCAAGGCAGCGCGGTGCTGGCGACGGCGGACGGCAAGAGCGCCATCAACGGCCTGCTGCTGTCGCTCGGCAAGAACAAGATTTCCGGCGACCTTGCGCTCGACGAGGCTTTCGTGCCGGTCGGCACCATCGCGCTCGACCTGCCGGATATCGGGCCCCTGGCGGCGCTGGCGCTGGAAAAGGCCGAAGGCGACGTGCGCGGCACCATCGCCTTCTCAAAGACCGCGGATGGCCCGAACGTCGCCGTCAAGGCTGCGACCGCTTCGATTACGCGCGGCGACCTGCAGGCGAAGACGGTGTCGATCGATGCGCTGGTCGCCAACTATCTCGCCGCGCCGGTCATCTCGGGCAAAATTCGCGCCGACAGCGTCATTTCCGGCGGCACCGCCATCAGCGGCATCGATGTCGATTTGAAGCGCGACGGCGACTGGACCGGGTTTTCCGGCGGCGCCACCGTCAAGGGCATTCCGGCGAAGGCTGCGGGCAGGATAAAGGTGGCTGGCGGCACCACCACCATCGAACTCGCTTCCGGCCAGGCCACGGTGCAGGGCATCAAGGCGGCCATCGCCCAGGCCTCGACCGTCAGCATCGCCAACGGCACAACGACGCTGGACAAGCTGGTGCTCAATCTCGGTGGCGGCACGGCGACGGTGACCGGCAAGGTCGGGCAGGCACTCGACATCAGTGCCGCGCTGTCGAAGGTGCCGGCTTCGCTGGCCAACAGTTTTTCGCCGGGCCTCCAGGCCGCCGGTTCGATTTCAGGGACTGTGAAGGTGACGGGCGCGTTGGGCAATCCGGCTGTCGCCTTCGATATCGATGCCGGCGGGGTGCAGACCTCGCAGACGCGCAGCGCCGGTCTTGGCGGCATGAATATCTCTTCGTCGGGAACATTTGCCGGCAAGAAGCTCACCTTCAACGCCGACATCAGCGACGGCGCCGGGCTTGGCCTCAAGGGCGGCGGTACGGTGACGACGGCCGGCACACCAGCGCTGGTGCTCGACTTCAACGGCAAGGTGCCATTTTCCTTCCTGGCCGCCAAGCTTGCGGCGCAAGGCCTGTCGCTCAGCGGCACCGCCAACGTCAATATCCAGATGCGCGGCCCGGCGGCGTCGCCGGTGATCGGCGGCACGGTCAGCACGTCGGGCGCCCGCCTGGTCGACGCGCGCTCCGGCCTTGCCGTCAACGACATTGCCGCCGACATTTCGATCGGCAACGGCGTTGCCCGGATCAACCGGCTGACCGGCACGCTGTCGACACGCGGCAGCCTGTCGGCCTCCGGCACCCTCGGCATCAATCCGGCGCAAGGTTTCCCAGCCGATTTGTCTATCAAGCTGGTTGACGGCCGCTATACCGACGGCAGGGTGGTGACAGCCAATCTCGGCGGCGACCTGACCATCAAGGGGCCGCTCACCTCGGCGCCGGTGATTTCGGGCACCGTCAATCTGGCCAAGACCGTCATCACCGTTCCCGATAAGCTGCCGGGCTCGCTGGCAGCGCTCGGTGTCAAGCACAAGAACGCGCCCGCCTCCGTGCGGGCGCAGGACAAGGCCTTGCGACCGGCGGCGGCCAGCGGGGGTGGCGGCAGTGGGCTTGTCCTCGACGTCACGGTCAATGCGCCGAACCAGATCTTCATCCAGGGCAGGGGCGTCGATGCCGAGTTCGGCGGTTCGCTGAGGCTGACCGGCCCGGCGGCTTCGCCGCAGGCGGTCGGCACCTTCACCTTGCAGCGTGGGCGGCTGTCGATCCTCGGCAAGCGGCTGACCTTTACCGAAGGCACGGTCGGCTTTTCGGGCTCGCTGGTGCCCTACCTCAACTTGACCGCGACATCGACCACGACCAGCGCCACCGTCACCATCGTCGTCTCGGGCGAAGCGACCAATCCGAAATTCGACTTCTCATCGGTGCCGGCGCTGCCCGAGGACGAGGTGCTGGCGCAGCTGATTTTCGGCCGCTCTATGTCGAACCTGTCGCCGCTGCAGATCGCGCAGCTGGCCGAGGCCGCCGGCCAACTGGCCGGCGTCGGCGGCTCGACCTCGCTGCTCGAAAACCTGCGCAGTGCAATCGGCGTCGACGACCTGGATGTGACCACCGATGACCAGGGCGGCACCGCCGTGTCGGCGGGCAAGTACCTCAATGACCGCACCTATGTGACGATCCAGAAAGGCGACAGGCCAGGGTCGGGCAAGGCGACGATCGACCTCAATGTCGGACGCGGCGTCAAGCTGCGCGGCGAGGCCAATGATGGCGGCGAGGCCAAGGGCGGCATATTCTACGAAAAGGAATATTGAGTTCCTGGCCCTTACCGCCACCGGAACTGGCGCTGTCTCAACCCGCCCAAATGTATCAATTACTCGCCTAAGCAGATTCCGGCGGAATCTGGGCGCGCTAGCACTTTTGCGCCAAGTCTGTCGTTATCACGCGAACCGCTCCCTTTTCAAAGTTGCACATTCCCTAACAGGTTCCGTAGCCATGCCGTCTTTGACATCACGGCAGGGATGCGGAATGTTAAAAGGCGGAAAGCCAACAATGGGAGTTAAGGTATGACAAATTACAAGAGTAATGGCGATCGCGTTCCCGATCACATCCTGGCCATGGCCGAAGAAGCCAAGGCAGGCAAAGTCGATCGCCGCGAGTTCCTCGCCATGGCGAGCGTGTTCGGCGCGTCGACTGCGATGGCCTACGGCATGCTCGGCGTAGCCGTGCCGACCCAAGCCAGGGCCGAAGAGGTGCAGGGCAAGAAGGGCGGCATCCTTAAAGTCGCGCAATGGGTCAAGGATCCCAAGGATCCGCGCAAGGCCGACTGGTCGGAAATCGCCAATGCCGAGCGTCAGGCGCTTGAGCCGCTGGTCAAGTACACCAGCGAATACACGTTCCGCCCGTACCTTCTGGAGAGCTGGGAGGTCAACGACGACGCCACCGAGTACACGTTGCATGTGCGCAAGGGTGTGACCTGGTCGAATGGCGATGCCTTCACCGCCGATGACGTCATCTTCAATCTCAAGCGCTGGGCCGACAAGAAGGCCGAGGGCAATTCCATGCCTGGCCGTCTCGGCACGCTGGTCAAGGACGACAAGCTCGACGAAAGCGCCGTGACCAAGGTTGACGACCACACCGTCAAGCTGAAGCTCGGCAAGGCTGACATCGCGCTCATTCCGAACATGTGCGACTATCCCGGCCTCATCGTGCACAAGAGCTTCGACGAGAAGGGCGGCGACTTCAAAGCCTGCCCGATCGGTACCGGCCCGTTCGAGCTCGTCTCCTACGATGTCGGCCAGAAAGTGGTCTACAAGCGCCGCGAGGACAACAAGTGGTGGGACGGCGAGGTGTTCCTCGACGGCATCGAATTCGTCGACTACGGCACCGATCCGGCAGCCATGGTCAGTGCCTTCGAGGCCGGCGAAGTCCATACCAATTTCGAGACCTCGGCCGACTATGTGTCAATCCTCGACGGACTGGACCTGGTCAAGTCCGAAATCGTCACCGCGTCGACCATCGTGTGCCGCACCAACATCAACAACAAGCCTTACGGCGACCAGAAGGTACGCAACGCGCTGCAACTCGCGGTCGACAACAATGTCGTCCTGCAGCTTGGCTACGGAAATGCCGGCACGGTGGCTGAAAACCACCATGTCTGCCAAATCCACCCGGAATATTACGAGCTGCCCAAAGTCGCTCGCGATCCGGCCAAGGCCAAGGCGCTGATGGCGGAAGCCGGCCAGGCCGACTTCGAGCATGAGCTGATCACGGTCGACGAAGACTGGCACAAGAATACCGGCGACGCCATCGCCGCGCAGATGCGCGACGCCGGCCTCAAGGTAAAGCGCACGGTGCTGCCGGGCTCGACGTTCTGGAACGACTGGACCAAGTATCCGCTGTCGATGACCAACTGGAACATGCGCCCGCTCGGCGTTCAGGTTCTGGCGATCGGCTACCGCACCGGCGAGGCGTGGAACGAGTCGGCCTATTCCAACCCCGAATGGGATGCCAAGCTCAATGCAGCATTGGCCGTTGCCGATGCGGCCAAGCGCAAGGAGATGATGAAGGACATCGAGCAGATCCTGCAGGATTCCGGCATCATGATCCAGCCATACTGGCGCAAGCTCTACAGCCACTCGGTCAAGGCGGTGCAGAATTACAAGATGCATCCGACCTTCGAGCGCGACTACGGCAAGGTCTGGCTCGACCAGGCGTGATCGGAACGTCAGGGAAGGGGCGCTTCGCTCCTTCCCGTCACGCCTCGCTTGGTCCAGAACCGGAAGCCGCCGCAGCAAAAAGTTGCGGACTCTCCTGAAAGACCGTTCAATAAAACTGGGTTGATTGCATCCGAGTGCCGATTTGACGGCCAACTCTGCCGGCAACGGCAAAGCTGGTTTTTCGAACTGGCTCCAACCCCAACCAGACCGGCAGGGGACCGCCATGCTTTCTTTCGTAATCCGGCGTCTCGGCACCATGGCATTGACGATGCTGTGCCTGACGATGATCGTCTTCTTCCTGATCAACCTCGAGCCGAATTTGAAGAAGCTGGCGATCAGCCAGACCGAAATGCACACATCGGCCGAACAGCTCGAAAGCTGGCTGGTCAACCATGGCTACCGGCAGAACTTCTTCGTGCGCTACGGGCAATGGCTGGGCGTCGTCCCGAAGCAACCGGTGACCGATCCGGCGACCGGCAAGCCGACGCAGCGTTTCTCCTTCTGCAACGATCCGCTGGAGCCGAAATTCTCCGGCATCCTGGAAGGTGATTTCGGCTGCTCGACGAAGTTCAAAACCTCCGTTGCGTCAAAGCTCTTCCCCGCACTCGCCGCCACCGGCATTCTGATGCTCTGCGTGCTGTTGGTGATGGTACCGATTTCGCTGCTGATCGGCATCCTGGCCGGCATGCGCGAGGGCTCGCGAACGGACCGAACGCTGTCCGTCGCCTCGATCGCGTCGACGGCGACGCCCGAATATGTGTCCGGCGTCATCTTCACCGTCATCTTCGCCTCCTGGCTCGGCTGGCTGAACGGTTCGGCCGCCTCGGCAAGCCAGGGCATCACCTTCTACAATTTCACCCTGCCGGTGATGACGCTGGCGATCTACGGCATCGGCTACATCGCCCGCATGACGCGCGCCTCGATGGTCGAGGTGATGACGCAGCAATATATCCGCACCGCCCGGCTGAAGGGGCTTTCCTTCGGCAGCGTCGTCGTCAAGCACGCGCTGCGTAATGCGCTGATCGCGCCGTTCACCGTCATCATGCTGCAATTTCCCTGGCTGCTTACCGGCGTCGTCATCGTCGAGGTGATGTTCCGCTACCAGGGCTTTGGCTACACGCTGGTCGAAGCCGCCGGCAACAACGACATCGATCTGCTGCTTGGCTGTTCACTGGTCTCGGTGTTCATCGTGCTGATCACGCAGCTCATCTCGGATGTCGGCTACGCGTTCCTCAATCCGCGTATCAGAGTTCAATAGGGGGCTGGGGCAGATGCAGGTCGAATATATCGGTGCCTTCAATGTCGTGCTCGGCGTGATTGGGCGTTTCTGGCCGGTCTGGTTAGGGCTTGCCCTGGTGATGGGAGCGAGCTTCGCCTACAAGAAAAGGCTCGGCCTCTACGGCCAGCTGTTCGATAGCGGCGTCGGCATAGTGGGTGTCGGCATCTGCCTGTTCTGGCTGTTCACGGCAATCTTCGCGTCGACCGTCGCGCCCTTCGATCCGCTCGCCCAGGTGCCGATCATGAAGGATGCGCTGCCGGGCGCGCTCGAGCCGGTATCGAAACTCATCTACTATTTCGGCGGCGACAAGCTCGCCCGCGATGTCTTTTCGCGCATGGTCTATGGCAGCCAGATCGTGCTGATCATCGCACCGGCTGCGACCGGTTTCGCGCTGATGGTCGGCATTACGCTCGGTCTGCCCGCCGGCTACTATGGCGGCCGGATCGACACCGTGCTGTCCTTCCTGGCCAATCTGGTGCTGGCCTTCCCGGTGATCCTGCTGTTCTACCTGCTGGTGACGCCGGGCATCATGGATACGCCGATCCCATACGCCATGGCCGGGCTGTTCTTCCTGTTCCCGATCATCTTCTTTTCGGTGCTGTTCTGGACCCGCTACAAGAACCGGCCGGACCGCCTCTATATATTGCTCGGGCTGACGCTGATCATCGGCGGCTGGGTCTATGCCGGCCTGGTGTTCGACGCCGATCCGTTCAAGATCATCCACATCGATCCCAACCAGCTCAACATCTTCGTGGCGGTGGTGTTCGCCTCCAGCCCCGGCGTATTCCGCATCGTGCGCGGCCTGGTGATGGACATCAAGACGCGCGACTATGTGGCGGCGGCGCAGACGCGCGGTGAATCGCCCTGGTACATCATGCTGTGGGAGATCCTGCCCAATGCGCGCGGGCCGCTGATCGTCGATGCCTGCCTGCGCATCGGCTACACCACGATCCTGCTCGGCACGCTCGGCTATTTCGGGCTGGGCCTGGCGCCGGAGAGCCCGGACTGGGGCACCGCAATCAAGGACGCCAGCCGCCTGCTGCGCTCCTTCATCCACCCGGCGCTGCCGCCGACGATCGCGCTGATGTCGTTCGTGCTGGGCTTGAACCTGCTTGCCGACTCGCTGCGCGAACAATCGATGAAAGACTGATCTGCGGGTTTCGGCCCGCGAGCATGAAAATAGGATTGGAGCGACCCATGAATGAGGCAGTTCGAAATCCCGGCAACCCGACCCTTGGGCCAAGCGCTGCGCCGATCATCGAGATCGAGAACCTGTCGATCTCCTTCTTCACCCGCAAGGGCGAGATCCCCGCCGTCATGGACTTTTCCTGCACGGTGATGCCGGGCGAAGCCATGGGCATCGTCGGCGAGTCCGGCTGCGGCAAGTCGACCGTGTCGCTCGGCATCATGCGCGACCTCTCCAACATCGGAAAGATCGTCGGCGGCAAGATCAAGTTCCAGGGCAAGGACATGGGCGAGCTGTCCGACGAGGAGTTGCGCTCCATCCGCGGCAACAAGATCGCCATGATCTACCAGGAGCCGATGGCGAGCCTCAATCCGGCGATGAAGGTCGGCCAGCAATTGATGGAAGTGCCGCTGATCCACGACAAGGTGTCGAAGGAAGAGGCTTACAAAAGGGCGCTCGAAATGGTGCGCTCGGTGAGATTGCCCGATCCCGAACGCATGATGCGTTCCTATCCGCACCAGCTGTCCGGCGGCCAGCAGCAGCGCATCGTCATTGCCATGGCGCTGCTGTCGAAGCCGGCGCTGCTTCTGCTCGATGAACCGACGACGGCGCTCGACGTGACGGTGGAGGCCGGCATCGTCGAACTGGTCAAGGGGCTGGGCGAGAAGTTCGGCACGTCGATGATCTTCGTGTCGCACAATCTGGGCCTCATCCTCGAGACCTGCGACCGCATCACGGTGATGTATTCGGGCGAAGCGGTCGAGACCGGCAAGATCAAGGACGTGTTCGACCGGATGCGCCATCCCTATACGCAAGGGCTGTTCCGCTCGATTCCGCTGCCGGGCGCCGACAAGAATTCGCGGCCGCTGATCTCTATCCCCGGCCAGTTGCCGCTGCCGCATGAGCGGCCCAAGGGCTGCAATTTCGGCCCGCGCTGCCACCATTTCGTTGAGGGCGTCTGCAATGCCGCCGAAATCCCGATGATCGAGGTCGCCGGTCACGAAGGGCATTTCTCGCGCTGCGTGCGCTTCAACGAGATCGACTGGGAAGCGCTGCCTCCCGGCGCCAAGAAGGTCAATGAGAAGGTCGTGCCCGGCGCGCCGGTGCTCAAGATCGAGGATTTGAGAAAATACTACAAGGTCGGCGGCAGCGAAGTGTTCGGCTCCAGCGAAGGCCGCGTGGTCAAGGCCAATGAGACGATCTCGTTCATGGCGCGCGAATCCGAGACCGTCGCCATCGTCGGCGAGTCCGGCTGCGGAAAGTCGACACTGGCCAAGGTCCTGCTGGGGCTGGAGACGGCAAGTGCCGGCACAGTGACGCTGGGCAACAAGGAGATCCAGTCGACCGGCATCGAGAAGCGCAGCGTCGAAACGGTGTCGTCGATCCAGATGGTGTTCCAGAACCCGTTCGATACACTCAATCCCAGCCACTCCGTCGGTTCGCAGATCATCCGCACGCTGGAAAAATTCAAAGTCGGCAACAATGTCGCCGAGCGGCGCAAGCGCATGCTGGAGCTGCTCGACCTGGTGAAGCTGCCGCGGGCCTTCGAGACGCGCAAGCCGCGTCAGCTCTCAGGCGGCCAGAAGCAGCGCATCGGCGTGGCGCGTGCCTTTGCCGGCGATGCCAAGGTGGTGGTGGCCGACGAGCCGGTGTCGGCACTCGACGTCTCGGTGCAGGCGGCGGTGACCGAGCTGCTGATGGACATCCAGCGCAAGAACAAGACGACGATGCTGTTCATCAGCCACGATCTGTCCGTCGTGCGCTACATCGCCGACCGCGTCGTCGTCATGTATCTCGGCTACATCGTCGAGCAGGGCACGACCGACCAGATCTTCGCGCCACCCTATCACCCCTACACAGAGGCGCTGCTGTCGGCGATCCCGATCGCCGACACCAGCGTGGTCAAACGGCACATCGTGCTCGAAGGCGATATCCCGTCGGCGATGAACCCGCCGAGCGGCTGCCCGTTCCAGACGCGCTGCGGCTACAAGAGGCTGGTGCCGGACAATCTGTGCGAGACCAAGGTGCCGCCGGTGAAGCATCTCGGCGATGGCCATATGAGCCTGTGCTGGCTGTCGGACGATGTGCTGGCGACGATGGAGCCGGTGATCAAGTTCGACAGGGAACACGCAGCGCATGAGGGCGTGCCGGAAGACGCACCGGATGGGATCGGCCCCGGTTTCGCCGGCGAACCGCCGAAGCGCCCGCATGGCAAGAAGCCGAGCTGACCAGCCATAGAGGCAATGCCGCTCGTTGGCGCATTGCCGCAGCGTCGCCATAGCTCAAGGAACGACAGCTACGTTCGCTTGAATATTGCTGTCCATTGCTTTATGTGATGCGTGATGTTTGATGCGCCATAGGGAGCATATTGTGAGAACCACACTTGCAATCGATGACGATGTCCTACTTGCGGCCAAGGCCATGGCGCGACAGCAGGATCGCAGCGTTGGCGACGTCATTTCCGATCTGGCTCGCCGCTCACTGCGCAGGCCCCCGACCGGCGGTGAACGCAACGGCATCCCCTTGCTTGCATCGCGGCCCGACGGCCCGATGGTCGATCTCGAAATGGTCAATGCGCTTCGCGACGAATTGCCGTGACCTTCCTGCTCGACGTCAATGTGTTGATTGCGTTGATCGATCCGGCTCACGTCGCGCATGAAGATGCCCATCGGTGGTTCCAATCCTCCGGGCATTTATCATGGGCAACATGTCCCATTACCGAGAATGGCGTCATCAGGATTGTAAGCAACCCGAAATACCCCAATTCTCCGGGTTCGCCCGCCGTGGTGGCGCAGGTTGTCGGCAAGCTGCATGCCCTTTCAGGACATCAGTTCTGGCCTGACGAGATCAGCCTTGTCGGTTCCAACGACATCGATGCAGCCAGGATCCTCACCCCGGCACAGGTAACGGATAGCTATCTGTTGGGACTCGCCAAGGCGCGTGACGGCCAATTGGCGACGTTTGACCGAAAGCTGTCGACGGCAGCGGTAAAGGGAGGGAGGTCGATCCTCCACCTGATCCCAAGCGAATGAATTGCTGAGTTCCGCTTCGATCGCAAACTGCGTGGCTGCAAGACCGCTTGGCAACGTCAGCTGCCGCATTGCTGCAGCTGTTCGGCATAGTCGCGGGCCATCTTTTCGGTCGCCCTGGCATAGCCCTGCACGCCGGCATCGCCACGGTTGCCACGGCCGTAGGCGGTCCAGCCAAGATAGTAGGCGAGATAGAGATTGTAGGTGTCGTTGCGGGCGACGCCGAACGTGTCTGATGTCTTGGAATGATACCAGCCGACGAAATCGACGGCATCGGCAAACTTGGTCCGCCTCGCCGCCCAACTGCCGGTTTCGCTCTGATATTGCGACCATGTGCCGTCGAGCGCCTGCGAGAAACCGGTGGCTGACGAGACATGTTTCCACGGAATGAAGCCGAGCAGTTTGGTACGCGGCGGCTTGGCATTGCTCTTGAAACCGGATTCCTTGCGCACCGTCGCCATCAGCACAGGGACGGGGACGCCGTATTTCTGCGAGGCGCGCTCGGCGGCCGACTGCCAGTTGTCGAACCAGCCGTCGTTCTGGTCGAAGACGGCGCAGACATTGTTGATATGGTTGGGCGGCGTCGCGCAGGCCGGCAAAGCCAGCAGCACGCCAACCGCTACAATTTTACTCAAACTCGAACTACGCATTGGAAAACGAATAGGCCGAAATCATAAAAGGAATCTTGCGGCGTTTCTTAACGGCTTGCCGGCCTGGCTGCGCTCAGTGGGCCTGTATCATTATTCCGGCCTTTCGCGTCGCCTTTATCTCCGTCAGAATTCAAAAATGCCGCCTTGGCTAAAATCACGTCCGCGAAGGGCGGATTTCTGACAGCGATGTCCGGATGCCGGCGCTCTGATGCCAGGCATGAATGAACCAAGACGCAAGCGCGGCGCGGAGCGAACCAGCAACCGGGGGCCCGCCGCCATCCCGCAACTTCCACTGCGGCGGGTGACCAATCCCTATCCGCCGATGGCGATGCTCTCAGTCGACCAGGTCGAAACGATCCACCAGGCGTCGATGCATATTCTGGAAAATTTCGGCATCGAGGTGATGTCTCAGCGGGCGCTGGCGCTGTTCGAGAAGGCGGGCGCAAAGGTCGACCATGCAACGGCGAACGTCCGCATCGACCGGGGCCTTGTCGCCGAGGCGCTGAAGACCACGCAGTCCAGCTATCGGCTGACGCCGCGCAACCCCGCCAACACCATTCATCTCGGCGGCAACACGATCAATTTCACCCTCGTCGCTGGGCCGCCCAATGTGCACGACATGGAGCGCGGCCGGCGCGCCGGAAACTTGCACGACTATGCCGATCTGACCCGGCTGGCGCAGCATTTCAACTGCATCCACATGCTCGGCAACCAGGTCTGCGCGCCGGTGGAACTGCCGGCCAACACCAGGCACATGGATACCTATTTCACCAATCTGACGCTGACCGACAAATCGTTCCATGTCTCGGCGATCGGACGAGGCCGGGCGCTGGACGGCATCGAGATGATGGCAATCGCGCGCGGGCTGACGCTGGACGAGATGCGCGATGATCCCGGCATTGCCACCATCATCTCGGTCAACTCGCCGCGGCGTTTCGACGAGATGATGGCCGAAGGGCTGATGACCATGGCTGAGTTCGGCCAGTCGGTGGCGGTGACGCCGTTCACGCTGATGGGCGCGATGAGCCCGGTGACGCTCGCCGGCGCCCTGGCGCAGCAGAATGCCGAGGCGCTGTTCGGCGTGGTGCTGACGCAACTGGTGCGCCCCGGCGCGCCAGTGATGTACGGCGCCTTCACCTCCAACGTCGACATGAAGTCGGGCGCGCCGGCCTTCGGAACGCCGGAGAACACCAAGGCCAACATCGCCTCGGGGCAATTGGCGCGGCGCTACAATCTGCCCTACCGCACGACACCGGGGTCGGCATCAAATGCGGCGGACGCGCAAGGCGCCTACGAGACGCTGATGGCGCTGTGGGGCGCTGTGCTTGGCCACGGCAACCTCGTCTATCATGCCGCCGGCTGGCAGGAAGGCGGGCTGACGGCATCGTTCGAAAAGCTCATCATCGATGTCGAGATGATCCAGCACATGATGGAATTCCTGCGCCCGATCGTCGTCGACGAGGCGGAGCTTGCTGTCGAGGCGCTGGGCGCGGTGCCGACCGGCGGCCATTTCTTCGGCGAACCGCACACGCTGGAACGCTATGCCACCGCCTTCTACCAGCCGATACTGTCCAACTGGCAGAATTACGAGGCATGGCAGGAGGCCGGCGGCCTCGACACCACGGCGCGCGCGACGCGGCTGTGGAAGAAGGCGCTGGAAGACTATGTCGAGCCGGTGATGGACATCGCCGTGCGCGAGGCGCTGGAGGCATACATGGCCAGGCGCAAGGAAGCGATCGGGCAGGGCGAGCCATGACTTTTTCAACATCGGCGCGCGGCACCCCCTCTGTCCTGCCGGGCATCTCCCCCTCAAGGGGGGAGATTGGCTGTCACGTTCTCTTTCGCCAATCATCAACCTTGAAAAGTATGCGGCAGGTTCGATGCCGCTGATCTCCCCCCTTGAGGGAGAGATGGCCGGCAGGCCAGAGGGGGGTAGCTTGGCGCTTCCTTTTCCGATTCATCCTACGCTCCCAACTCATTGATAACAGAGCAAAACTCATGAAATCGCATGCAAAGGTCGTGGTCATTGGCGGTGGCGTCGTCGGGTGCTCCGTGCTGTTCCATCTGGCGCGTCATGGCTGGACCGATGTCGTGCTTTTGGAGCGCGACGAGCTGACCTCCGGCTCGACCTGGCATGCGGCCGGCGGCATGCACACGATCAATGGCGACCCCAACGTCGCCAAGCTGCAGAAATACACGATCTCGCTCTACAAGGAGATCGAGGAGCTGTCGGGACAGGCGACCGGCGTACATCTGACCGGCGGCGTGCTTCTGGCGGCAACCGAGGCGCGGCTCGACTGGCTGCGCGGCGTCGTCGCCAAGGGGCGTTACCTCGGCATCGACCTCGAGGAGATATCGGCCAATGAAGCGGCCGAGCTGATGCCGCTGCTCGACCCGAAACAATTCGTCGGCGCCGTCCGCAACAAGGAGGACGGCCATCTCGATCCCTCCGGCGTGACGCATGCCTATGCCAAGGCCGCGCGGAAACTGGGCGCCGAGGTCGAGCGCTTCACCAAGGTCGAGGACATTGTGCGCCGGCCCGACGGCATGTGGCGCGTCATCACCAACAAGGGCGAAGTGGTGGCCGAGCATGTCGTCAATGCCGGCGGGTTATGGGCGCGCGAGGTCGGCCGCATGGTCGGGCTGGAGCTGCCGGTGCTGGCAATGGAGCACATGTACCTGATCACCGAGGATATGCCCGAGGTGGCGGCGTGGAACGCCAAGACGGGGACCGAGATCATCCATGCCGTCGATTTCGATGGTGAGCTGTACCTGCGCCAGGAGCGCGGCGGCATGCTGATGGGCACGTACGAGAAGGCCAATAAGGTCTGGTCCGAATTCCAGACGCCGTGGAATTTCGGTCATGAATTGCTGGAGCCGGACATCGACCGCATCGCGCCGTCGCTCGAAGTCGGCTTCCGCCATTTCCCGGCCTTCGAGAGGACCGGCATCAAGCAGATCATCAACGGGCCCTTCACCTTCGCGCCGGACGGCAATCCGCTGGTTGGGCCGGTGCGTGGCCTTCCCGGCTTCTGGGTCGCCTGCGGCGTCATGGCGGGCTTTTCACAAGGCGGCGGCGTCGGCCTGGCGCTGTCCAACTGGATGATCGAGGGCGATCCCGGCGCCGACATCTGGGCGATGGATGTCGCGCGCTACGGCGACTGGGCGACGATGGCCTACACCAATGCCAAGGTGCGCGAGAACTATTCGCGCCGCTTCTCGATCCGTTTCCCCAATGAGGAGCTGCCCGCCGGGCGGCAGCTGAAGACGACGCCGATCTATGATCTGCTGTCGGCCAAGGGCGCGCAATGGGGCGTGTCCTATGGGCTGGAAGTGCCGCTCTGGTTTGCGCCCGAGGGTGTCAAGGACGAGTTCTCGTGGCGGCGGTCCAGCGATTTCACCCATGTCGCCAATGAGGTCGCGACTGTTCGTGAGAGCGTCGGCCTGGCGGAGATTTCGAACTTCGCCAAATACAAGGTGACGGGAGAAGGGGCGGCTGCTTGGCTCGACCGGATCTTTGCCTGCAAGTTGCCGAAGCCCGGCCGCATGACGCTGGCGCCGATGTTGAAGGACGACGGCAAGCTCATCGGCGATTTCACGCTGGCCAATATCGGTGCCCCCAATTCCAACGGGACCGAGTGGTTCATCGCCGGCTCCGGTATCGCCGAGCAGTATCATATGCGCTGGTTCGAGGCACATTTACCTGCGGATAGCTCAGTGCGCATAGAGGCGCTGGGGCAGAAACTGACCGGTCTGGCGATCGCCGGACCCAAGGCGAGGGAGGTGCTGGCGAAGGTCAGCCGCGCGGATGTCGCCAACACCGCATTCCCCTTCATGGCGGTCGCGAAATTGGACATCGGCACGGCGCCGTGCCTGGTCGGCCGCGTCAGCTACACCGGCGATCTCGGCTACGAGATCTGGGTGGCGCCGGAATATCAGCGCGCTGCCTTCCAGGCGTTGATGGCGGCAGGCGCGGAATTCGGCCTCGGCCTGTTCGGCTCGCGCGCGCTCAATGCGCTGCGGCTGGAGAAAAACTACGGCTCATGGGCGCGTGAATACCGGCCGATCTACGGGCCGCTGGAGGCCGGACTCGACCGTTTCGTCGCCTATGGCAAGGATGCCGATTTCATCGGCAAAACCGGCGCTCTTGCCGAGCGCAAGCAGGGCGGCAAGCTCAGGCTGCGCACATTTATCCTCGATGCCGACGATGCCGATGTCATCGGCGACGAGCCGATCTGGTACGATGGCGCAGTCCGCGGTTGGGTGACCTCAGGCGGCTATGCGCATCACTCGAAAAAATCCGTCGCCATCGGCTATGTGCCGAAGGAGATCGCCGATGAGAGCGACGGCTTCGAGATCGAACTTTTGGGCAAGCGCCACGCGGCGCGCGTTCAGGCAGCGCCGCTCTTTGACGCGAACTTCGAGCGAATGCGCGCCTGAAGCGCTTCGGCTTCGCCGAGGCGCTTCAGATTCCTTTGTGCATGTCGTTATCCCAAAACCGCTGCGCACCTTTGGGCGACATGCATCAGGCGCGTCAGGTGCTGCGGCGGTTGTCGAGCGCGAAGGCGCCGGCGCCGGCAAACACCAGATAGAGGAAGATGAAGCAGAAGGAGATCGCCGCGTCGCCGCTGTTGTTGACCGGGAAGAAGTCGCGCGGGTAGTGCGCCATGAAATACGCGATGGCCATCTCGCCGGCCAGCAGGAACGCGACCGGGCGGGTGAACAGACCGAGCGCCAGCAGGATGCCACCGGCGAATTCCAGGATGCCTGCCGTCGCCGTCAGGCCGCTAAGAGCGTGAGGCTCGGCGCTGACCGGAAAATTGAACAGTTTCTGCGAGCCATGCTCGAGGAACTGCAGGGCCGTCATGATGCGCAGGACGCCGAGTGCCTGCGGCTGAAATCTGGCGAGACCGTCAAAAAGCTTCATCTAAACTCCATTTTTCCAACCATGTGGCCCGGCCATAAATCATCACCCGGCGCTGGACCATTCACTTCCCATGGCCTGTCATCAACAATCGGTGATGCAATTATTTCCAGTCTGACTTCGAAATCTGCTCTCGTTATGGTTGCATACATCTCGTTAAAGTTGTATATCTGCGTGTAAGACACTCCAAACCAAACGGGTTCCTTCGCCATGAAAAAAGTCGCCGTCAGCCTGTTCGCAATTCTCGCAAGCACCAGTTTCGCCATGGCCGCTGATGCTGGCTGCGATGCCTTCAAATGGCCGGTGACACGCGAGCAGGAACTGTTTCCGGCAGCGCCCGCCGCGCAGTCCGGTGCCTCTCTTGCTTTCGGCGAAGCCGCGGATATGGCGCTGGAGCCGGTCGATGCGGTCAGCTTCACCGTCTCACCGCAACGCGCGCCGGCAGCCGGCACGTTCGGCGCGACGGCAAACGTGGCCGTGCCACCGGAAGGAGAGCTCCAGATCAGCCTGTCCGATGAGGCCTGGGTCGACGTCATTCAGGATGGCCAGGCCGTGAAATCAGCGGGTTTCAGCGGCGTGAAGACCTGCCCCGGCATCCGCAAGAGCGTGCGCTTCAAGCTGACGCCTGGCGCAGCCACGATCCAGCTCAGCGGCGCCAGGAAAGAGAACCTCAAGGTCGCGGTGCTGGCGCCGGAGTGACCGCGCCCGGAGGCGCGTCTCATCGCACCGGCGGCGCGATGAGAGCAGTTCCGTGCAGGCGAGTACCGGAGGGGATCAGCGGCCCGGCGCGATCAGCGCGAAATAAGCGCCTTGCGGATCGGTGAACTGGGCAATCCATTGGCCGGTCGGCACCGGCATCGGACCCATGACAATCTTGCCGCCATTGTCGGTGACGCGTTTGGCGGCTGCGTCGATGGCGTCGACATTGAAGTAGAACAGCCAGACCGGCACCGGCAGCTGTTGCGGCTTGTTCATGATGCCGCCGCCGGATTCAGGGCCGGCTGAGAAGGTCTGATAGATGCCCATCTCGCCGACGTCCATGCTGCCGGCATCAGTCCAGCCGAACTGGCTTGAGTAGAAATCGAAGGCCTTCTGGCGGTCGGACGCATAAAGCTCGTGCCAGCCGACATGGCCCGGCGTCGTTGCCGGAAGGACGGGCTGGTCGGGCCCATTGGGCTGCAGGAACATGAAGGCGGCGCCTTGCGGGTCGGCGACGACGGAGAAGCGGCCGACGCCGGGAATGTCGTCGGGTTCGCGGTGAACAGCCCCGCCGGCCGCTTTCAGTGCCTCGGTCGAGGCAACGGTATCGCTGGTGCGGATATAGCCGAACCAGGCCGGCTTCAGACCCGTCCTGGCTGCTTCCTCGGGCAGGGTCATCAGCCCGCCGACGCCACGCTCGGCGGAGTTCACCACGATATAGCGCGGCATGCCGGGCGCCTTGTCGAAGGGCTCGGCCCGCCAGCCGACCACGGTGGTGTAAAATGCTTGCGCCGCATCGAGGTCGCTGGTCATCAACTCGTACCAGAAGAAGGGCATTGGGGATTTCGGCATTTTCGGTCTCCTCACCTTCATGCATAGATCGTCGTCCGATCCATCAAAGGACGTTTTCAGCGACGCGAATCCGACAGCGAAGCGGAGAAAGTTCAACGGCTGCGTTGACACATCGTTCCGCACTTCGTCCCGCTCGACGCCTTGCACGTGCGGCGGTTTTCGACTTTCCTTGGGCAAACGAGGGGTAGTCGTTTCATGCGCCTTATGTCGCTCACGCCTGAGCTTGTGTCACTGTGTCATCGCGAAGAGGTCGATCCCGGGCCGGACGGCAGCTGGACGCAGCTGAACGACGAGGATTTTCGCACGCTTGCCTTACAGCTCTCCGACGAAGCCGATGCGGGGCCGTTATGGGTGTTCGCCTATGGCTCGTTGATCTGGAAGCCGGCTTTCGAGTCCGTCGAACGCCAGCGCGCCACTGCGTTTGGCTGGCATCGCTCCTTCTGCCTCGACATGGTGCGCTGGCGCGGCAGCGTCGCGCAGCCGGGGCTGATGATGGCGCTCGAACGCGGCGGCCGATGCGACGGCGTCATCTACCGCCTGCCCGACGGCGACAAGCCGCAGCAGATCGAAAGATTGTTGCGGCGCGAGATCGACGACCATGAGAGTGTCAGCTCGGTCCGGTGGGTTCCCGTGCGCACGGAGCAGGGCCGGATACGGGCGCTCGGCTTCTGGGTCGGGGTGACGGGCAGGGGAACCTCGCTCGGGCAGCCGCTGGATCGGGTGGCGAGGGTGCTTGCCAGAGCCTGCGGCCATGTCGGCTCAGGCGCGGAATATCTCTACAACACCGTCAGCCACCTTGAGGAATTCGGCATCCGCGACCGCAATCTGTGGCGGCTGCAGCAACTGGTTGCCAACGAGATCAGGTCGATCCATGGCGGCGCTACGAGCACTGGCTTTTCGCCCGTGACATAGGCCATAACATGAGTGGTCCGATCATATTATCAGCTAGGCTTTTCAGTGGCTTGCGGCGAAAATTGACCAATTGATAAAAAAATAAAACGTGCTAGCCTTCCCCAAAACGAAAACATGGGGAACTGACGATGCCAGAAGGCCAGTTCAAGGACGGCATTGCCGGCGGCCGGCTTGCCGCCGACCAGTACGCCGAGAATTTTTCCGACCTGCATCCGCCGCTCGATCACCACGAAGCGCTGGTCGAATCCGACCGCTGCTATTTCTGCTACGATGCGCCGTGCATGAACGCGTGCCCGACCTCGATCGACATTCCGCTGTTCATCCGCCAGATATCGACCGGCAACCCGATCGGTTCGGCCAAGACGATTTTCGACCAGAACATATTGGGTGGCATGTGCGCCCGCGTCTGCCCGACCGAGACGCTTTGCGAAGAGGTCTGCGTGCGCGAGGTGGCGGAAGGCAAGCCGGTGCAGATCGGCCGCCTGCAGCGCTACGCCACCGACGTCGCAATGGCCGAGCACAAGCAGTTTTATCCGCGCGCTGAATCGACCGGCAAGTCGGTCGCCGTCGTGGGTGCCGGACCGGCCGGTCTTGCCGCCGCCCACCGGCTCGCTCGCCACGGCCATGACGTCACCATTCTGGAAGCCCGCCCGAAGGCCGGCGGCCTCAATGAATATGGCATCGCCGCCTACAAGAGCATCGACAATTTCGCCCAGGCCGAGGTCGACTATGTCACTGGGATCGGCGGCATCGATATCCATAACGGCAAGGCGCTCGGTCGCGACTACCAGCTGTCGGACCTGATCCTCAATTATGATGCCGTCTTCCTCGGCATGGGGCTTGGCGGCGTGAATGCGTTGCGCACGGATGGCGAGGAGGCCGGTGGCGTCGTCAATGCAGTCGAATTCATCGCCGAACTGCGCCAGGCCAGCGATCTCTCGAGCCTGCCAATCGGCCGGCGCGTCGTCGTCATCGGCGGCGGCATGACGGCGATCGACGCCGCCGTGCAGTCGAAGCTGCTCGGCGCCGAGGAGGTGACGATCTGCTACCGGCGCGGCCAGGAACACATGAACGCTTCCGAGTTCGAGCAGGATCTGGCAGCCGCCAACGGCGTCACCATCCGCCACTGGCTGCAGCCGAAGCGGGTCATTGTCGAAGGTGGCAAAGTGTCGGGCATCGAGCTCGAATACACAGCGATGAACGGCGACACGCTTGTCGGCACCGGCGAGCGGCTGACGCTGGCCGCCGACCAGGTGTTCAAGGCGATCGGCCAGAGCTTTGTGCCGGCGGCACTTAACGGCAGCGGTGCTGCGATCGAACTCGAAGCCGGCCGCATCAAGGTCGACGCAGAAGGGCGCACCTCGCTCGCCAATGTCTGGGCCGGCGGCGACTGCATTTTTGGCGGCGACGATTTGACGGTATCGGCCGTCGCGCAAGGCCGCGATGCGGCGGAGAGCATCAACCGGAGTCTGGCACAGGGATAGAGATCATGGCCTCAGTGGAATCAGGCATCGCGCGTCACTACGACGTCTCGGATCTGGAGCAGCACATTCTTGCCGTGGTCGCCGATACCGGCGTGGAAATTGCCCATCTACGCGCTGGCGATCTCGAAGCGGTCGACGAGTTCCACATTGGCGGTATCGCCGCCACCAGGGAACTCATCGGCCAGATGGGTTTGAAGCCGGGGGCCAGGCTGCTCGACATTGGTTCCGGCGTGGGTGGTCCAGCCCGCTTCGCCGCCAACAATGCCGGCGCCGATGTCACCGGCATTGATCTGACGCAAAGCTATGTCGACATCGCGACCAGCCTGTCGAAGCGGGTGGGAATGGCCGACAAAGTCCGGTTCGTGCAGGGCAGCGCGCTGGACATGCCGTTCAGCAACAAAAGCTTTGATACGGCCATGATCCTGCATGTCGGCATGAATCTTCCCGACAAGAAAAAGCTGATGAGCGAGGCGGCGCGTGTGCTCAAGCCGGGCGGCGTCTTTGCCGTCTACGATGTGATGCGGCTCAAGGCAGGTGCGCTGACCTATCCGCTGCCATGGGCATCCGACGAGAGCATGTCCTTCGTTGCCACGCCCGACGACTATCGTTCGGCTGCCGCCGCCGCGGGGTTCTCTGTAACCGCCGAGCGCCCTCGTGGCGCCTTCGCCATCGAATTTTTCGACACGATACGGGCGCGCATGGCTGCGGCGCAGGCGGAAGGAAAAAAGCCGCCGCCTGGCGTTAATCTTATCATGGGCGAGAACGCCGGCACCAAGATCGCCAATCTCACCCCCGCGCTTAAAGGCGGCATTCTCGCACCCGTGGAAATGCTCCTTCGTCTCGGTTGAAAGGGACCTGTCATGGCAGACATCCGCAACAATTTCGTCGGCATCAAATCGCCCAATCCGTTCTGGCTGGCTTCGGCGCCGCCGACCGACAAGGCCTACAACGTCATCCGCGCCTTCAAGGCGGGCTGGGGTGGCGTGGTCTGGAAAACGCTGGGCGAGGAAGGCCCGCCGGTGGTCAATGTCAACGGCCCGCGTTATGGCGCGATCTGGGGCGCCGACCGCCGCCTGCTCGGCCTCAACAATATCGAGCTGATCACCGACCGCGATTTGCAGGTCAATCTGCGCGAGATCAAGCAGGTCAAGAAGGACTGGCCCGACCGCGCCATCGTCGTCTCGCTGATGGTGCCATGCGTCGAGGAAAGCTGGAAGGCGATCCTGCCGGTGGTCGAGGAGACCGAAGCCGACGGCATCGAGCTCAATTTCGGCTGCCCGCACGGCATGTCGGAACGTGGCATGGGCGCGGCTGTCGGCCAGGTGCCGGAGTATATCGAAATGGTGGTGCGCTGGTGCAAAGCCAACACCCGCATGCCTGTCATCACCAAGCTGACGCCCAACATCACCGATGTGCGCAAGCCGGCGCGCGCCGCCCACGCCGGCGGCACCGACGCGGTGTCGCTGATCAACACCATCAACTCGATCACCGGCGTCGATCTCGACAGTTTCGCGCCGCAGCCGACCATCGACGGCAAGGGCTCGCATGGCGGCTATTGTGGCCCGGCGGTGAAGCCGATCGCCATGAACATGGTGGCCGAGATCGCCCGCGATCCCGAAACGCACGGCCTGCCGATCTCCGGCATTGGCGGCATCACCACCTGGCGGGATGCTGCCGAGTTCATGGCGCTCGGCGCCGGCAATGTGCAGGTGTGCACGGCGGCGATGACCTACGGCTTCAAGATCGTGCAGGAGATGATCGCCGGTCTTGAAAACTGGATGGACGAGAAGGGCCATGCCTCGCTCGACGACATCGTCGGCCGCGCCACGCCCAACGTCACCGACTGGCAGTATCTCAACCTCAATTACATCGCCAAGGCGCATATCGACCAGGACGCCTGCATCAAATGCGGCCGCTGCCACATCGCCTGCGAGGACACCTCGCACCAGGCAATCACCAACATGGTCGACGGCGTCAGGCATTTCGAGGTGATCGAGGCCGAATGCGTCGGCTGCAATCTGTGCGTCAATGTCTGCCCGGTCGAGAACTGCATCACCATGGAGCCGCTGGCCGCCGGCGTGATGGACCAGCGCACCGGCAAGCCGGTGTCGCCGGTCTATGCCAACTGGACGACGCACCCGAACAACCCGATGGCCAAGGTGGCTGCGGAGTAGGGGACGGGTCGAAGAAAAAAGCGGCGCTTTCGAGCGCCGTTTTTCATTTTCCTATTGCAGATAAATTTTATCTAGGATAAAAGATATCCATGAATAGGAGCGCAACATCGTGAAGCTGGGCGAGGGTGTAGAAGCGGCCATCCATTGCGCGGCCACACTGGCCAGCGTGGAGGGCAACAGCACGATACCGGGTGCTGCTTTGGCAGAGTCCTTCGGCCTGTCGCCGAGCTATCTGCTGAAACATCTGAACCAGCTGACGGCTGCGCGCATCCTGGAATCGGTGCCGGGACCGGCGGGCGGCTACCGGCTGGCGCGTCCGGCCGAGCGCATCACGCTGCTCGATATCGTGCTTGCGGTCGAGGGTCGCGAGCCGGCCTTCCGCTGCGGCGAGATCCGCCAGCGCGGCCCGGTCAAGATCGATGCTTCGGCCTATGTGAAGCCGTGCGGCATCAATGCCGCGATGCTGAAAGCCGAGCGTGCCTATCGCGCGGCCCTCGCGGAAACCCGGTTGTCCGACATCGTGGCTGACTACAAGGCCGAAGGCGATCCGCGATCGTTTGCCGCCAGCTGTGCCTTTGTGGCGCGCCATCAGCGGCCGCAGAAACCCGCTTCGACCAAACAGATTTAATCCCCCGCCAAACAGATGTGAAAGGAAAGACGATGAAACAGAGACTGCAATTCTTCGCCAAGGCGCCTGAGATCATGAAAGCCGTGTCGGCGCTCAACAAGGCGGTCGACGAATGCGGGCTTGAAGTGAGCCTGCTGCATTTGATCAAGCTCCGCGCCTCGCAGATCAATGGCTGCTCCTACTGCGTCGAGATGCATAGCCGCGAGGCGAGGCGCGATGGCGAAACCGAGACACGGCTCTATCTGGTTTCGGCCTGGAAGGAATCGCCGCTGTTTTCCGAGCGCGAACGCGCGGCGCTTGCCTGGACCGAGGCAACGACCCTGATCGCCAACAATGGCGTTTCGGACGAACTCTATGCCCGCACGCTAGAGCACTTCTCGGAAGAGGAACTGGTCAAGCTGTCGGTCGCGATCGGCATGATCAACACCTGGAACCGGCTCTGCATCCCGTTCCACGCCATTCACCCGATGCCGGTTGCCAAAGCAGCCTGACCGTCCGGTTAGTCATGGAGCGCCGTGGAAAGGGCGGCGCTCCACCTGTTTCATGCTTAAGTACGGGGAAGATTTCATGCCTGTCGATTTGCCTTCGACCCTGTTGTTTCTCGGCCGCCTGTTGCTTGGCGGCGCCTTCGTTGTCGCGGGACTGCGCAATGTTCAAAACGAGGCGTTCCTGACCGGGCTGATGGCCGCGCGCGGCGTGCCGCAGGCGAGATTGGCGTTGTGGGCCGGCATCGTCCTGCAGACCATTGCCGGCGCGCTGGTGATGGCCGGCCTGTGGACCGCGATCGCCAGTGCTGTGCTGGTGCTGTTTCTCATTGTCGCGACGCCGATGTTCCACAATTTCTGGGACCATCAGGGCCCGGACCGGGCCTCGCGCATCAACGGCTTCGTCGGCAACGTCGCCCTGGCCGGAGGCTTTCTCACGCTGATCGCACAGTCGCTGTAAGGTCACGCCGCGAAGCGCAAACCGCCATCGCAAGTCAGCACCTGGCCGGTCATGAAGCCGTTGGAGACGAGAAAGGCGATTGCGCCGGCGACGTCTTCGGCGCGGCCGATCCTGCCCACCGGGGTTTTGCCGGCATATTCGCTGAACACCGCCTGCCGCTGGTCTTCGGCCAGAAAATCCCACCATGGCGTGTCGATGACGCCGGGCGCCACGACGTTGACGCGCAGAGGCTTCAGTTCGACCGCCAGGATCGGCACCACCGTCAGCAGCATGCCGTTGACGGCGGCAATGCCAGCCACGCCGGGCGCCGACAATTGTGCCGACACCGCCGAGATGAAAGTGACCGATCCCGATCTGTTGAGCGTCGGTAAGGCTGCCTGCAAACAGGACAGCTGCGGCCTGACTTTCTCGTCGACGCCGCCGGCGATGTCTGAGAGGTCGAGGGTTTCGAACCGCCCAAGTCCCTTGCCGCCGCTGGCAGCCAGCACGAGGTGATCGAACGGTCCGAGTTCCCCAAAGAACTGGCGGACTTCGTCCGGCTTCGAAGCATCGAAGGCAGCTTTTTCGGCGGCGCCGCCGAGGCTCTTCCAGGCGCTGGTGAGCTTGTCCTGGTTTCGTCCGGTGATGGTCACCTTCATGCCTGGGCCCAGCAGTTTTCGCGCCGTTGCCAGGCCGATGCCGGACGAGCCGCCGACGACGACCGTGTGTTCGATCTTGCCGGTCATGAATGCTGTTCCTTCGATTGTGGGGAAGCCTGGCCGACGAAGTCGAGGCTCAGGGTTCGCAATTGCTGTCTGGCCTTGGCGTCATAGGCTTGTGCTTCGGCGCGGGATTCCTTTTGGCCGTCGAAATAGAGGCCACTGCGGCCCTCCAGGGCGGGCGATGTCGCGAGGTTGAGAATGGCGTCGGCGCCGGTCTCGACCGAGCTCCATGGCGTCACGCGGGCTTGGCGGACCATGGTGGTGTTCATGTAGCTCGCTGGATGCAGAGCGTTGACGGTGACGCCGCTGCCTTTCAACTCTCCGGCCAGGTCGATGGTGAACAGGATCTGCGCCAGCTTGCTCTGGCAATAGGCGCGCACGCCGTCATAGGAACGTGTCAGCATGACATCGCCGAAATCGATCGCCTGCTGGCCGGCCGAAGCGACGTTGATGATGCGCGCCGGCGAACTCGCCTTGAGCAGCGGCAGCAGTTCCGAGGTCAGCAGGAAACCGGCGAGATAGTTGACCGCAAAGCGCAGTTCGAAGCCGTCGGCGCTGAGCTGTCGCTTGGCGCCGGCCGTGCCGATGCCGGCATTGTTGATGAGGATGTCGAGCCGGTCGGTTTTTGCGCGTACGGCCTCGGCAAGGCGGCGGACCTCGGCTAGCGAGGCGAGGTCGGCGGCGAGGAACTCGGCTTTGCCGCCGGCGGATTCGATTTCTGCGACGGTTGCCTTGCCGCGAGCCGCGTCACGGCCATGCACCAGCACGCGCGCGCCGCCGGCGCCCAGCCTTTGCGCGACGACACGGCCGACGCCGTCGGTCGAACCGGTGATGAGGATTGTCTTGTCTTTCAGATCCATATTCAGAGCCTCCATCTCTTCTGGATGGAAGATGGGGCGCCTGACCCAGCCCAAACAGTTCAAACTTTATCCTGGTATCAATACTGCTATAATAGCTCTCATGGATGCCCCCACGCACTCCGCTGAAGACAGCCGCCGGCGCGAGCTTGGCGCCTTCCTGCGCTCGCGCCGCGAAAGATTGACGCCGTCCGCCACCGGCATCGCGACCGGCCTGCGGAGACGCACGCCAGGCTTGCGTCGCGAGGAAGTGGCGATGATCGCCGGCGTCGGCACCACCTGGTACACATGGCTAGAGCAGGGGCGCGAGGTCAGACCCTCGGTGGAGGTGCTAGCTGCGCTCAGCGAAGCGCTGCGCCTCGACGCCGTTGAAAGGCGGCATCTGTTCATCCTGGCAGGCCGCCAGCAACCGGAGAACCGCGTGGCTGCGCCGGAAAAGGTCGATGGCCCGCTAATGCATATGCTGGAGAGCCTGGTGCTGCAGCCGGCCTATGTCGTCGGGCGGCGCTGGGATGTGCTGGCCTGGAATCCGGCGGCGGTAGCGGTGTTCGGTGATTATGGCCTGCTAGAGGGCGACGCCCGCAACATCGTCCACATGGTGTTCACCAATCCGCATCACCGGCGCCTGCTGGTTGACTGGGAGCAATTGGCGCGCACCGTGCTGGCCTCGTTCCGGGCGGAAAGCGCCCGCTATGTGGGCGATGCGGATTTCGAGCGGCTGATCGTGCTTATGACGCGCTCAAGTCCGGAGTTTCGCGACTGGTGGCCGCAACGCGACGTGGCACGCCGATTGTCGGGGGTGAAACATGTCCGACATCCGAGAGCCGGCGCCATGACGTTCGAGCATATGAGCCTGTCGATCGACGACGGCTCGGACATGAAGCTGATCGTCTACACGCCGCTGGCCGAACAGAATTCGATCGAGAAGCTGCAGAATTTGCTTGAGGCGATGCCGGCGGAGCGCCGCAGCGCCTGACGCCCAAGGTCAGCCCTTCGGCTTCAGCCCATCAATGAACAACTGCTCCAGAAACCGCGCCGCATCCTCGAAGCGCCCGTCGCCGCCGCGATCGGCGCCGAGCACGGCACGGACCTGGACATCGAAATCGGCATAGTGCTGCGTCGTCGCCCAGATCGAAAAGATCAGGTGCCAGGGATCGGTGCGGGCGATTTTTCCCGCGCGCATCCAGCCCTTGATGACGTTGGCCTTCTCGTCGACCAGCGTTTTCAGCTCACCCGCCAGCAGCGGCATGATGCGCGGCGCGCCTTGCAGGATCTCGTTGGCGAACAGCCGGCTTTCCCTGGGAAAATCACGCGCCATTTCGAGCTTGCGCCGGATGTAGCTCCTGAGCTCGGTCAGGGGGTCGCCGATGTCGTCGAGTTCACGTAGCGGCGCCAGCCACGTCGCCAGCAGCCGCTCCATCAGCGTTTCGTGGATGTCTTCCTTGCGGCGGAAATAGTAGAGCAGGTTCGGCTTCGACATCCCGGCGGCCTCGGCGATCTGGTCGATGGTCGAACCGCGAAAGCCGTTGGCGGAGAAGACTTCGAGGGCTGCCTCCAGGATCAGTTCGCGCTTTTCCTGCTGGATGCGGGTGCGGCGAGGGGCTGAGCCTTCCATGGCGCCGCTCACCCCTGCAAGCCTTGGCCGCAGGGTTCATCTGGACCAATTCTCTGGACCAGTTTTTCTCTTACCCGTGGAGCGCACTTCGCAGGCCGCATTTCCGCTAGTAATCCCTTGACCGCCGACAGGGCGGTGCTAACGTTTGTCCAATCGGTCAAAAATTTGCGTAGCATGAAAACGCAGCAAAGACCAAGCTTTGGAAAGACCAAGCGTTAGCCGCACAGAAACAGGTTACAAGGGGAAGTCTTGGTCATGTCCAACCGGCTGAAAGTCACGCCGAACGATCTCAGCGCATTCTGGATGCCGTTCACCGCGAACCGGCAGTTCAAACAGGCGCCACGCATGTTCGTGTCCGCCAAGGACATGCACTACACCACCAGCGACGGCCGCAAGGTGCTCGACGGCACCGCCGGCCTGTGGTGCGTCAATGCTGGCCATTGCCGTCCCAAGATCACGGAAGCGATCCAGCATCAGGCGGCCGAACTCGACTATGCGCCGGCCTTCCAGATGGGACACCCGATCGTGTTCGAACTGGCAAACCGCCTGGTCGATCTCGCGCCCAAGGGCATGGACCATGTCTTCTTCACCAATTCCGGTTCGGAATCGGTCGAAACGGCGCTGAAGATGGCGATCGCCTATCACCGTGTGAAGGGCGAGGGCGCGCGCACCCGCCTGATCGGCCGCGAACGCGGCTATCACGGCGTCAATTTCGGCGGCATCTCGGTCGGCGGCATCGTCACCAACCGCAAGATGTTCGGCACGCTGCTCGGCGGCGTCGACCACATGCCGCACACGCATCTGCCGGAAAAGAACGCCTTCTCCAAGGGCGTGCCGGAATATGGCGCGGAACTCGCCAACGAGCTGGAGCGCATCGTTGCCCTGCATGACGCCTCGACCATCGCCGCCGTCATCGTCGAACCGGTCGCCGGCTCCACCGGCGTCATCCTGCCGCCGAAGGGCTATCTGCAGAAACTGCGCGAGATCTGCACCAAGCACGGCATTTTGCTGATCTTCGACGAGGTCATCACCGGTTTCGGCCGTCTCGGCGCGCCGTTCGCAGCGGATTATTTCGGCGTCACGCCCGACATCATGACCACCGCCAAGGGCGTCTCCAACGGCGTCATCCCGATGGGCGCGGTGTTCGTGAAGAAGGAAATCCACGACGCCTTCATGACCGGCCCCGAGCACATGATCGAGTTCTTCCACGGCTACACCTATTCGGGCAATCCGATTGCGTGCGCCGCGGCACTCGGCACGCTCGACACCTACAAGGAAGAGGGCCTGCTGACCCGCGGCGAGGAACTGGCGCCCTACTGGGAAGATGCGCTGCATTCGCTGAAGGACGAGCCGCATGTCATCGACATCAGGAATATCGGCCTGATCGGCGCGATCGAACTGGCGCCGATCGCCGGCAGCCCGACCAAGCGGGCCTTCTCGGCCTTCGTCAAGGCGTTCGAGCGCGGCGCGCTGATCCGCACCACCGGCGACATCATCGCGCTGTCGCCGCCACTGATCATCACCAAGGGCCAGATCAACGAATTGATCGACCATGTCAGAGAAGTGCTGAGGGCGATCGATTGACAAACCGGGCGCGGATAGCCCTCCCCCTCGAGGGGAGGGTGGCCGCGAAGCGGTCGGGTGGGGTCGGTGCGACCGGACGCCGACCTGCTCTTTTGTTCCGAGGCCGCTCCTGATGCCCCGTACCCGCGTGAGCTTCGAAATGCGCCAAAAGGCGCGAGCGCTTCGAATTCACGCGACCAAGGGAGAATCGCTGCTGTGGTATGAACTGGGGGACCTGAAATCAGCCGGCATCAAGTTTCGCCGTCAGTGCCCGATTGGCCCGTACATCGTGGATTTTGCCTGCTTGGCGGTGAAGCTGATCGTTGAGGTCGATGGCGACATGCACGAACACGACAGGGGTAGTCGGCACGATGCCGTTCGCGATGCTTATCTGCGATCGCTCGGATTTGAAGTCTTCCGTGTTGACGAGCCCGATGTCATAAACAGCGCTTGGCACGTCGCGCAGGTGGTCAAAGAGAAGGTCGCGCGCGTCGCGGGCGACCCCACCCGACCGCTTCGCGGCCACCCTCCCCTCGAGGGGGAGGGGGACGCCGCCGCCCCGCAACCGATGAGGTTTTAGAGCATGGCCGCCCCAGGCGAGAATCTGCGAATCAATTCAGACCGTTTGTGGGATTCCATCATGCAGATGGCGAAGATCGGCCCCGGTATTGCCGGCGGCAACAATCGCCAGACCGTGACCGACGAGGACGGCGAGGGACGGCATCTGTTCAAGCGCTGGTGCGAGGCGGCCGGGCTCGAAATGGGGCTTGACGAAATGGGCACCATGTTTGCCCGCCGGGAAGGCGCTGATCCCAGCCTGCCGCCGGTTTATGTCGGCAGCCATCTCGACACGCAGCCGACCGGCGGCAAATATGACGGCGTGCTCGGCGTGCTCGGCGGGCTGGAGATTATTCGCTCGCTTAACGATCTCGGCATCCAGACCAGGCATCCGATCGTCGTTACCAACTGGACCAATGAGGAAGGCTCGCGCTTTGCCCCGGCTATGATGGCGTCCGGCGTGTTCGCCGGTGTGCTCGATCAGGCGGACGTGTATCAGCACACTGATAAACAGGGCAGGAAATTTGGCGAGGAGCTGGAGCGCATCGGCTGGAAAGGCACCGAGAAAGTCGGTGATCGCAAGATCCACGCCTTCTTCGAACTGCATATTGAGCAGGGGCCGATCCTCGAGGACGAAGGCATCGACATTGGCGTCGTCACCCACGGCCAGGGCCTGAAATGGCTGCAGGTAACGCTGACCGGCAAGGAGGCGCATACCGGCTCGACCCCGATGCCCAAGCGCCGTAATGCCGGGCTCGGCATGGCTCGGGTCATCGAACTGGTGCACGAGATCGCCATGGACTACCAGCCCGACGCCGTCGGCGCGGTCGGCCACATGGAGGTGTTTCCGAACTCGCGCAACATCATCGCCGGGCGCACCGTCTTCACCATCGACATCCGCTCGCCCGAGAAGGAAGTGCTGGACGCGATGGATGGGCGCATACGCGAAGGCATCGACACAATCTGTGAGGCGCTCGACATCCAGTACAAGGTCGAGCAGGTCGGCGCTTTCGATCCGGTCACCTTCGATGCCGGCTGCGTCAAGGCGATCCGCGACGCCGCCGATCGGCTCGGCTATTCCCACCGCAACATCGTCTCCGGCGCCGGCCACGACGCCTGCTGGATCAACCGCGTTGCGCCGACCGCCATGGTGATGTGCCCCTGCGTTGACGGGTTGTCACACAACGAGGCTGAGGAAATCACCAAGGAATGGGCCGGCGCCGGCGCCGACGTGCTGTTCCATGCGGTGGTAGAGACAGCGGGGATCGTGGCGTGAACTAAGATCTGTATTCAAAACGACGCTCACAAGAAGCGCGAAGAGAACAAGGGAACACGACAATGACCAAAGTCATCCGAAACGGCACCATCGTCACCGCCGACCGCACCTGGAAGGCCGATGTGCTGATGCAGCACGGCAAGATCGTCGCCATCGGCTCGAACCTGCATGGCGACCATGAGTTCGACGCCAGCGGCTGTTACGTCATGCCGGGCGGCATCGATCCGCACACCCATCTCGAAATGCCGTTCATGGGCACCTATTCGGCCGACGATTTCGAGTCCGGGACGCGTGCGGCCCTTTCCGGTGGCACCACGATGGTGGTCGATTTCTGCCTGCCGGCGCCGCAGCAGTCGCTGCTGGAAGCGTTGCAGATGTGGGACAACAAGACCTCGAAGGCTGCCTGCGACTACTCCTTCCACATGGCGATCACCTGGTGGGGCAAGCAGGTGTTCGACGAGATGGCCACCGTCGTCGACAGAGGCATTACCTCGTTCAAGCATTTCATGGCCTACAAGGGCGCGCTGATGGTGGACGACGACGAGATGTACGCGTCGTTCCAGCGCTGCGCCGATCTCGGCGCGCTGCCGCTTGTTCATGCCGAGAATGGCGACGTGGTTGCGGCGCTGTCGCAAAAGCTGCTCGCCGCCGGCAATAATGGCCCCGAGGGACACGCCTATTCGCGGCCGCCGGAAGTGGAGGGCGAGGCGACCAACCGCGCCATCATGATCGCCGACATGGCCGGCGTGCCGCTCTATGTCGTGCATGTGTCCTGCGAGCAGAGCCACGAAGCCATCCGCCGCGCCCGCCAGAAGGGCATTCGGGTTTTCGGCGAGCCGCTGATCCAGCATCTGACGCTGGATGAAAGCGAGTATTTCGACAAGGATTGGGACCATGCGGCGCGCCGCGTCATGAGTCCGCCCTTCCGCAACAAGCTGCACCAGGATTCGCTGTGGGCCGGCCTGCAGGCGGGATCGCTGCAGGTGGTGGCGACCGACCACTGCGCCTTCACCACCAAGCAGAAGCGCAACGGCGTCGGCGATTTCACCAAGATCCCGAACGGCACTGGCGGGCTTGAAGACCGCTTGCCCGTGCTGTGGACGACGGGCGTCAACACCGGGCGGCTGACGATGAACGAGTTCGTCGCGGTGACTTCGACCAACATCGCCAAGATCCTCAACATGTATCCTAGGAAGGGCGCCATCGTCGAAGGCGCGGACGCCGACATCGTGGTGTGGGACCCCAGCGCCAAGAAGACCATCACCTCGAAGAAGCAGCAATCGGTGATCGACTACAACGTCTTCGAAGGTTTTGAGGTGACCGGCCTGCCGCGCTTCGTCTTTTCGCGCGGCGAATTGTCGGTCGAGGAAGCGGAGGTCAAGGCCAAGCCCGGCCATGGCGAATTCGTCGCCCGCGAGCCGAACGCGGCGGTCAACCGGGCTCTATCGACCTGGAAGGACATCACCGCGCCGCGCAAGGTCGAACGCACCGGCATTCCGGCGACAGGCGTTTGACGTTGCGGAGCCCGGGGGCGCTCATTTCACTGGTCGTGGCGATGGTGGTCGCTGGTCCGGCAACAGGGGCCGAGAGGCTGGTGGGCTTCTGGGGCAACGATGCCGGTTGTGTCTTTGCAAAGGCCGGCTTTCAGGGCCGCGACGATTATATCGTGCTGACCGCCGAGGGCATCGAGACCTATGGCAGCGGCTGCCGGTTCGCGCAGCAATTGACGTGGGCGCCGGGCACGCAATCACTTGATGCGACCTGTTCCGCCGAAGGCGAGGCGGGGACGACGGCTGAAACCGTTGTGGTCACCAACAAGGGCGAGGGTGGGTTCTTCGTGACCATTCCCGGTCTTGAAGAAATGGGGCCGTTGCAACCGTGTTCGTGACGTTGGAGCTGGGGGAA
This sequence comes from Mesorhizobium sp. P160219, assembly GCF_057786095.1. Lineage (NCBI taxonomy): Bacteria > Pseudomonadati > Pseudomonadota > Alphaproteobacteria > Hyphomicrobiales > Phyllobacteriaceae > Mesorhizobium > Mesorhizobium sp. P160219. Next base: position 5,321,467 of record NZ_JBYNWG010000001.1, on the reverse strand, counting down.
TGAGCGCGCGCGGTTTGGGGCCATCTGTTGCGATGGTAGTCGTTCTGGCTGCGGGTCAGGCCCTTGCGGCAGGCATCGACCTGACGAAACCCTATGGGGACAAATATGGCTGCATCAACCGCAACGGCCAGGAAGTCGCCGCCGATCGGATGCTGCTTTTGACCGACGAGGCATTGGTCACCGCCGCCAGCGCCTGCACCTTCACGGAGAAGCAAGCGCAGGCTGATGGTTCGCTGGTGGTGACGGCGACATGCGAGGCCGAAGGTGAAGACGGACAGGAGCCGACCAAATTCACCATCAAGCGCAGCGCCAAGAACGCCAAGAAGCTGACGGTCGCCGACGAGGACGGCAATGTCATGGGCGAAGTGGCGCGGTGCAAATGACGGCAGTCCCGTCAGCGTCAGGCCACCAGCGCATCCAGCTCCGGCAACAGGACGACGCTTTCCTGTTCATTGGGATCGGTGCGGGCGATGACGGCCGAGGACGGGGCGTTGCTCATATTGGCCGGCAGATGCGGTACGCCGGCCGGGATGTAGAAGAGGTCGCCGGCCTTGACGACGATGTGGTTCTCGAGCCTGTCGCCATACCATGTGTGGACCTCGCCCGAGAGCACATAGATCGCCGTCTCATGGCTTTCATGCAGATGCGCCTTGGCGCGGGCGCCGGGCGGCAGGGTGAGCAGATGCATGCAGATGCCGGACGAGCCGACCGTCTCGGCTGCAATGCCGGCAAAATAGGTCAATCCCTGCTTGCCTTCATAAGTGCTTTCAGGACGGATAAGGTGACAAGTGGGTTTGGGCGACATCGGCAAGGCTCCGGGCGTCGAGTGGGTGGGATTGGACGAGTGGAAAGCAACATCAACGCGAATGCAACGGCATTTCATCCTGGGCGGCTGCGAGAGGCAGGCAGCAAGCGATGACGGGACAATCGCCAGCCGTCGTCTCGGCAAGCAGACTTGGCCTTACCTTTCAGACCAATGACGGTCCGGTAGAGGCGCTCTCCAATGTCGACCTGACCATCGGCAAGGGCGAGTTCGTCTCCTTCATCGGCCCATCGGGCTGCGGCAAGACCACCTTGCTGCGCGTCATCGCCGATCTGGAAAAACCGACATCGGGCATGATCTCGGTCAACGGCATGACGCCGGAACAGGCGCGCGAGAAACGCGCTTATGGCTACGTCTTCCAGGCGGCAGCCCTTTTCCCGTGGCGCACGATCGAGCGTAACGTGGCGCTGCCGCTGGAGATCATCGGCCTTTCGAGAGCGGAGCAGGCCGAGCGCATCAAGCGCACGATGGAGCTCGTCAACCTCTCCGGCTTCGAGAAGAAATACCCTTGGCAGCTTTCCGGCGGCATGCAGCAGCGCGCTTCGATCGCCCGCGCGCTCGCCTTCGACGCCGACCTGTTGCTGATGGACGAGCCCTTCGGCGCGCTGGACGAGATCGTGCGCGACCATCTCAATGAACAGCTTCTGGAATTGTGGGCGCGCACCAACAAGACGATCTGCTTCGTCACCCATTCCATCCCCGAGGCGGTGTATCTGTCGACGCGCATCGTCGTCATGTCGCCGCGCCCAGGTCGGGTTACCGACATCATCGAATCGACGCTGCCAAAAGAGCGGCCACTGGATATCCGCGAGACGCCGGAATTTTTGGCGATCGCGGCCAGGGTACGCGATGGCTTGAGGGCAGGGCACAGCTATGATGATTGAGGGGGTAGCGAATGAGTGCGGACGTCGCCGCCACGCCTTCGTCATCCTAGGGCGAAGCAAGGAGCGAAGCGACGCGGGGCAGACCCTAGGATCCATACCGTTACCTATACGGTCCGCAACGGTGCAAAACGGTGCACACGCCGCTGCGCCCGCGAAGGCGAACATTCTCAACCGCTTATACCCCTCGGCCAACGTCACGGAATGGATCCTAGGGTCTGCACGACGCTTCGTGTCGCTCCGCCCTAGGATGACGAACGCGGAGGTGGTCGGCCTCCGCTTCGCTCCGGCCACCCTCTTCCCGGCGGGGAGAGGAGAAGGGGAGCGCGCCTGATGGACACCTTCCGCGAAAAATTCATCCCCGTGACCTCCATCCTCCTGGGCGTGGTGGTGCTCTGGTATGTCTTCGCCGTCATCCTAAACGCGCCCTTCCAGCGCGACCTCGACCGGCGCGCCGGGGAAACCCACGACACCGTCGAATTCATCGGCAAGACGCTGTCGCAGCCCAAGCCGACGCTGCCGGCGCCGCATCAGGTGGCGGTGAACTTCTTCGAGAACACCTTCCTGCGGCCCATCACATCGAGCCGAAGCCTCGTCTACAATGCCTGGGTGACCCTGTCGTCGACGTTGCTCGGCTTTGCCTTCGGCACGGCGCTCGGCATCGTCATCGCGGTTGGCATCGTGCATGTGGCGACGCTCGACCGCAGCCTGATGCCGTGGATCATCGCCTCCCAGACGATTCCCATTCTGGCGGTGGCGCCGATGATCATCGTCGTGCTGGGGGCGATCGGCATCAGCGGTCTGATGCCAAAGGCGATGATCTCGACCTACCTGTCGTTCTTCCCGGTGACGGTTGGCATGGTGAAGGGCCTGCGCTCGCCCGAACTCATGCATCTCGACCTGATGCACACCTACAATGCCAGTGTCTCGCAGACCTTCTGGAAGCTGCGGGTGCCGGCCTCGGTGCCGTTCCTGTTCACCTCGATGAAGGTGGCGGTGGCGGCGAGCCTGGTCGGCGCCATTGTCGGCGAACTGCCGACCGGTGCTGTCGCCGGCATCGGCGCCAAGCTTTTGGCAGGCGCCTATTACAGCCAGTCCATCGACATCTGGTCCGCCCTTGTGGCGGGCTCGGTGGTGGCGGCCCTTCTGGTCATGGTGGTCGGCATAGCCGGGCGCCTCGTTGACCGCGCGATGGGCGGGAGGCCGGCATGAACTGGCTGAAGCCCTCCTGGCAAGCCGTGCTGGCCATTGCGCTGTGCCTCGTCGCCGTCGCGCTCGGTGCGATGTCGAAGCCGGAAGCGGCCGCCCTTGCAGACCCGACAGCAAGCTTCGACTACCCCTATTTCGGGATAAAGACCCCGATGATCGGCCTGGCCGTGCTGGCAGGGCTGATCTCGATGATCAGAATTTCGCCGCTGGCCGAGGCTGCGGTGCTGTTCATCGGCGCTCATCTCGTCGCCTGGATGCTGATCTCGGGCATTACAGGTTTCGAAGGCACGGCATTGGCGCCTTATTTCCTGCTGCTCGCCGCTGCCTGGCTGCTGGCCTGGCGCTGTGTGGCGGTGCTGTCGGGGCTTCGCCCGATGGCAAAAGGGGCGCGGATGGCGCTGCGCCTCATCATCCCGGCGATCTTCGGCGCCTGGATCCTGATCATATGGGAAGCGGTGACGCGTGGCGCCGGCATTCCCTTCATCCTTTTGCCGCCGCCGAGCGCCATCGGTGTGCGCATCGCCAGTTCCCTGCCGGTGCTCGGCGCCGATATCAGGCAGACCATCTTCAAGGCGGTGATCTTCGGTTATGTCATCGGCAGCGGCGCCGGCTTCCTGGTGGCGATTGCGGCCGACCGCGTGCCGTTCCTGCGCCGCGGTCTGCTGCCGATCGGCAATATGGTCTCGGCGCTGCCGATCATCGGTGTGGCGCCGATCATGGTGATGTGGTTCGGCTTCGACTGGCCGTCCAAGGCCGCGGTCGTCATCATCATGACCTTCTTCCCGATGCTGGTGAACACGGTTGCCGGTCTTGCCGCCTCCGGCCATATGGAGCGCGATTTGATGCGCACCTATGCGTCGGGCTACTGGCCAACACTCTTGAAGCTCCGGCTGCCGGCGGCAGCGCCCTTCATCTTCAACGCGCTGAAGATCAACTCGACGCTGGCGCTGATCGGCGCCATCGTCGCCGAGTTCTTCGGCACGCCTGTGGTCGGCATGGGCTTTCGCATCTCGACCGAGGTCGGGCGGATGAACATCGATATGGTCTGGGCCGAAATCGCAGTTGCAGCACTGGCGGGTTCGGTCTTTTATGGCGTGGTCGCTCTCGTCGAGAGAGCCGTCACGTTTTGGCATCCCTCTGTCCGTGGTGGATAGGGCGGTGGGTTCGGGTGTTAACTTCAGAGGGTAAAAACATGAAAAGACTGATCATTCCGATGCTGGCCGGCGCGATGTCGCTGGGCGCGTTCCAGGCAATGGCCGCCGACAAGGTGACCTTGCAGCTGAAATGGGTCACGCAGGCGCAGTTTGCCGGCTACTATGTCGCCAAGGCCAAGGGTTTTTATGAAGCCGAAGGCCTCGACGTCGACATCAATCCGGGCGGTCCCGATATCGCACCCGAGCAGGTGATCGCCGGCGGTGGCGCCGACGTCATCGTCGACTGGATGGGCGGGGCGCTCGCCGCGCGCGAAAAGGGCGTGCCGCTGGTCAACATCGCCCAGCCGTTCAAGAAGGCCGGCATGGAGCTGGTCTGCCCGAAGGATGGCCCGATCAAGACCGAAGCCGATTTCAAGGGTCACACGCTCGGCGTCTGGTTCTTCGGCAACGAATATCCTTTCTACGCCTGGATGAACAAGCTCGGCCTGAAGACCGAAGGCGGCCCGGATGGCGTCACGGTTTTGAAGCAGAGCTTCGACGTGCAGCCGCTGATCCAGAAGCAGGCGGATTGCATTTCGGTCATGACCTACAACGAGTACTGGCAGCTGATCGATGCCGGCTACAAGCCGGACCAGCTCACCGTGTTCAACTACTCGGCGATGGGCAACGACCTGCTTGAGGACGGGCTCTATGCCTCGGAAGACAAGCTCAAGGATCCGGCTTTCGAAGACAAGATGGTGCGTTTCGTGCGCGCCTCGATGAAGGGCTGGAAATATGCCATCGACAACAATGACGAGGCCGCGGGCATTGTCATGGACGGCGGTGGCCAGGACGAAAACCACCAGAAGCGGATGATGAGCGAAGTCGCCAAGCTGATCGACAATGCCGACGGCAAGCTCGACCCGGCGACCTACGAGCGCACCGCCAAGGCGCTGCTCGACCAGAAGATCATCACCAAGGCGCCGACCGGCGCCTACACCACGGCCATCACCGACAAGGCGATCAAATAAGCCTGGCCAGGCAATTTCGACCTCGAGAGCGGCGCCTTTGACCAAATGTCAGAGGCGCCGTTCCTTTATGGTGTTCATGACGAAGCTGGTCTCGATCGAAGCGACGCATTTCAGCCGCGCGATCTTTTCCTTGATGAAGCGCTCGTACTGTTCGAGGCTGCCGGTCACCACCTTCAGCACATAGTCGCGCGCCCCGGTGACGAGGTGGCATTCCAGCACCTCTTCCCACCCGCGGATGGCGTCCTCGAACATGACGATCTCGTCCTCGTTCTGGCGGCTGAGCCGGACGGTGGCGATGGCGACCATGTTCCACCCGAAGGCGGCCGGGTCGACCAGCGTGGTATAGCCCCTGATGATGCCGGCCTCCTCCAGCCGGCGTACCCTCCTCAAACATGGCGACGGCGACAGGCCGATGCGCTCCGCCAGCTCATTGTTGGTGATGCGGGCGTCGGCCTGCAGCTCGCGCAGGATCTTGCGGTCGAAATCGTCGGCTATCTTCTGTTGCACTTTTGCTCTCGCTCGGCAATTTGTTGCCGGAATGCAGCCATGCGAGGCCGAAAATAGCAAGGACTGGTGGACCGGGATCGCATAAATTGCTGGACGAGACTCCTCCAGAACGCAGGAAAAGCCATGACCGCGCCGCGCCCGTCGAAAACCCACATCGGCAACCACAAGCTCCATCCGGAAACGTTGATGTTGAGCTATGGCTTCGATCCGCAACTGTCGGAAGGCGCCGTCAAGCCGCCGGTGTTCCTGACCTCGACCTTCGTGTTCAAATCGGCGGAGGAGGGACGCGACTTCTTCGACTACACATCCGGCCGCAAGGAGCCGCCGAGCGGCACGGCGTCCGGCCTGGTCTATTCGCGCTTCAATCATCCCAACTCGGAGATCGTCGAGGACCGGCTGGCGGTCTATGAGGGAACGGACGCCTGCATCCTGTTCTCGTCGGGCATGTCGGCGATCGCCACGACGCTGCTCGCCTATGCCCGGCCGGGCGATGTCATCCTGCATTCGCAGCCGCTTTACGGCGGCACCGAGACGCTTTTGACGCGCACGCTGTCCGGCTTCGGCATCGGCGCTGTCGGCTTCGCCGACGGCGTCGACGACAAGGCGGTGCGGGCCGCTGCTGATGCAGCGGTGGCGAAGGGGCGTGTCTCGGTCATTCTCATCGAAACGCCGTCGAATCCGACCAACAGCCTGGTCGACATCGCACTGATCCGGAAGTTTGCCGACGAGATCGGCGCAAGCCAAGGATCAACGCCGATCATCGTCTGCGACAACACGCTGCTCGGCCCGGTGTTCCAGCGACCGATCGAACATGGCGCGGATGTCTCCGTCTATTCGCTGACCAAATATGTCGGCGGCCATTCCGACCTGATCGCCGGTGCGGCGATGGGCAGCAAGGCGGTGACCAAGCCGATCAAGGCGCTGCGCGGCGCCATCGGCACGCAACTCGACCCGCATTCCTGCTGGATGCTCGGCCGCTCGCTGGAGACGCTGTCCATCCGCATGGAGCGCGCCAACGACAATGCGCGGCTCGTGGCCGAATTCCTGCGCGATCACGCCAAGGTCGAGAAGGTGCATTACCTGCCGTTCCTGGGCGAGGATACGGCAGCGGGACGGGCCTACAAGGCGCAATGCAGCGGCGCCGGGTCGACATTTTCTTTCGATATCAAAGGCGGAGAGAAGGCGGCCTTCGCATTTCTCAACGGGCTGCAAATATTCAAGCTGGCGGTGAGCCTCGGCGGCACGGAGTCACTCGCCAGCCACCCGGCGGCGATGACGCACTCCGGCATTCCCTTCGACGTGCGCCAGCGCATTGGCGTGCTGGAGACCACGGTCAGGCTGTCGATCGGCGTCGAGCATCCGGACGATCTTATCGCCGACCTGACGCAGGCGCTGGCAGCGGTCTGATAGCTCGCTTGTAGATATCAGGAAAGGGGCGATCGTCTTGGCAGCGTCGGCGGGACAGCACCCCCCTCTGTCCTGCCGGACATCTCCCCCTCAAGGGGGGAGATCAGCAGCTCTGACCATAGCGCCCTGTCTGCAACGCTGCAGATTGGCGAAGGGCGACATGACATCCAATCTCCCCCCTTGAGGGGGAGATGTCCGGCAGGACAGAGGGGGGTGTGACGGAACTCGGCTTTCGCTGCTAACTTCTCAGCTCTTGTCGCGGATCTGCGTCATCGTCCGCGTCGGCGTGATCGCCTCGGGGTCGAGCCTGATTTCGACGATCGCCGGCTTGCCGCTGGCGCGGGCACGCTCGAAGGCAGGGGCAAAATCTGCCGTGTTCTCGACCGTCTCGCCGTGGCCGCCATAGGCGCGGGCAAGAGCGGCAAAGTCAGGGTTCTTCAGATCGGTGGCGACGACACGGCCGGGATAGTCGCGCTCCTGGTGCATGCGGATGGTGCCGTAGATGCCGTTGTTCACGACGATAACGATGATCGGCAGGTCGTATTGCACGGCGGTAGCGAATTCCTGTCCGTTCATCAGGAAGCAGCCGTCGCCGGCAAAGGCGATCACGGTGCGGTCGGGATGGAGCGCCTTGGCGGCGACCGCAGCCGGGGTGCCGTAACCCATCGAACCGGAGGTCGGCGCGCCTTGGGTGGCGAAGCGGCGGAAGCGGTGGAAGCGGTGCACCCAGGTGGCGTAATTGCCGGCGCCGTTGGTGAAAATGGCGTCATCGGGCAAAATCTTTTCCAGATAGTTCATGATCGGCCCCATCTGGACCGGGCCGGGGCCGGTCTCAGGCGGCGTCGACCAGTCGAGGTAGGCAGCGTGTGCTTTCGCTGTCTCATCCGCCCAGGCTGGCGTGGAGGTTGGCTTGCGCTTGGCAAAAGCCTCGACGAAGGCCGAAGGCGAAGCGTTGATCGCCAGGGTCGGCCGGTAGACGCGGCCGAGTTCGCCGGCATCGGCATGGACATGGACCAGCGTCTGGTCGGGGTAAGGGCTCTTCAGCAACGTATAGTCGGAGGACGGCATCTCGCCCATGCGGCCGCCGATCAGCAGCACCAGGTCGGCCTGCTTGATGGCGGTGGCCAGCTTCGGGTTGATGCCGATGCCGACATCGCCGGCATAGTTCGGGTGCAGATGGTCGAACAGCATCTGGCGGCGGAAGGAGCAGCCGACCGGCAGCGACCAGGCCTCGGCAATGGTGCGCATACGTGCCACCGCTTCCTCGTCCCAGCGTGTGCCGCCGAGGATGACGAAGGGACGCTTGGCTTTGGCCAGAAGCTTTTCCAAAGCATCGAGTTCGGCTTCGCCGGGCCGGGTTTCGACCGGCGTGTGCGGCAAGGCCGCGGGCGCGTCGACAAGACTGGTCAGCATGTCCTCCGGCAGCGAGACGACGACGGGGCCGGGGCGGCCCGATGTCGCGACAGCAAAGGCGCGGGTGACGAGTTCGGGGATGCGCGCGGCATCGTCGATCTCCACCACCCATTTGGCGATGTCGCCGAAGAAGCGCTTGTAGTTGACCTCCTGGAAAGCCTCGCGCTCCTTGGCGTGGCTGGCGACCTGGCCGATGAACAGGATGACGGGTATCGAATCCTGCATGGCAATGTGAATGCCGGCCGACGCATTGGTGGCGCCGGGGCCGCGGGTGACGAAGCAGATGCCGGGCTGGCCGGTCAGCCGCCCCTGGCAGTCGGCCATCATGGCGGCGCCGCCTTCCTGTCGGCAGACAATGGTGCGGATGGGCGAGTCATGCAATGCGTCGAGCACCGCGAGATAGGATTCGCCGGGCACGCAGAAGATGCGGTCGGTGCCGTTCGCCTCGAGTGCGTCGACAATCAGTTGTCCACCGGTCTTCATCGTCCAGACTTCTCCAGTTCGGCAAGAATTTCTTCGGTATGTTCGCCAAGGCGTGGCGAAGGGCGTTCATAGACCAGCGGTGTGCCGGACATCACCATCGGCGCGCGCACCGAGGGCAGACGATTGCCATGGCCATCGTCGAGGTCGAGGCGCATGCCGCGTGCGATCGTCTGCGGGTCGGCAAACATCTGGCCGATATTGTTGATCGGGCTCGCCGGCACGCTTGCCGCTTCGAGCTTGGCCAGCAACGGGTCTCGGTCCCAGTTCTTCAGCGTCTCGATCATGTGCTCGCGCAATTTCACCCGGTTGGCGACGCGGGCCGGATTGGTGGCGAAATCGGGATTCGCTGAGAGATGGTCGAGTCCGACGGCGGCGCAGAATTTGGCGAACTGGCCGTCATTGCCGACCGCCAGGATGATATGGCCGTCCCTGACCGGGACAACCTCATAGGGCGCAATGTTCATATGCGCATTGCCCATCTGCACCGGCGCCTTGCCGGAGACGAGATAGTTGAGGTTCTGGTTGCCGAGTGCGGAAATCTGCGTGTCGAACAGCGCCATGTCGATATGCTGTCCCTGGCCGGTCTTTTCGGCATGGCGAAGCGCTGCCTGGATGGCGATCACCGAATAGAGGCCGGTGAAGATGTCCGATATGGCGACGCCGGCTTTTTGCGGCTCGCGCCCGACCTCGCCGGTGATCGACATCATGCCGGCCATGGCCTGGATGATGAAATCATAGCCGGCGCGGGGTGCGTAAGGCCCATCCTGGCCGAAGCCGGTGATCGAGCAGTAGACGAGCTTTGGATTGATCGCCTTCAGGCTCTCGTAATCGAGCCCGTATTTCTTGAGGCCGCCGAGCTTGAAGTTCTCGATCAGAATGTCGGCCGTGGCAACCAGCCGGCGCACCGTCTCGGCCCCTTCGGGCGTCGAGAAATCGACGGCGATGGAGCGCTTGCCGCGATTGCAGGAGTGGTAATAGGCGGCCGACAGGTTCTCGCCATCATGGCTCATGACGAAGGGAGGACCCCATTTGCGGGTATCGTCGCCGCCATCGGGGCTCTCGACCTTGATGACATCGGCGCCGAGATCGGCCAGCAATTGTCCTGCCCACGGGCCGGCCAGGATGCGGGCGAGTTCGACGACGCGGACGCCTTTCAGCGGAGGTTCAGCCATAAATCACCAAAAACGGGTCGGAACCGCAGCCTCTATCAACCCGGGATGCCGCTGTCACGGGCCTTGCGGTGGGCCAGCGATGTCAGCGTTTGAGCACGCTATCGGCCCAGGCAGCGAAATCGTCCATGACGACATCGCGGTTCACCTCGTTCAAGCTTTCGTGGCGGGTGTCGGCGTAAACCTTTGAAACCAGATTCGAAAAGCCCATCGCACGCATGCGCTTGGCGAGATGGTCGATGCCCTTGCCATAGTCGGAGGCCGGATCCTTCTCGCCGCCGACGATGCTGACGGGCAGGTCGCGCCTGATGCCGGCAAAGCCCGCATCCTTGCCGCCTTTCTGCGCCATCTCCACGACATCGCGCCACATCGAGATCGAGGCATCCCAGCCGCACAGCGGGTCGGCAATGTATTTCGCCACTTCTGCCTCGTCGCGCGACAGCCAGTCGAAGAGCGTCTTGTGGCTGGGCACCGCCTTGCCCCAGGCCTGGAAGGTCAGCCTGGGCAAGATGCGTGAGGGGACATCGGAGCCGAGCCTGAAGCGCTCATAAGCGAGGATGGCGAGCGCAAGCCGGCCGAGCAAGCCTTGTGAGAAATTGCCGTTCCAGATCGCCGCGGCGTGGACGCGCGGCGAGTGCGCCAGCAGGTAGTTGAGCGCCACCGACGCACCCATCGAATGGCCGAACAGGATGACCGGCAGGCCGGGCTGCTCCCTTGCGATCAAATCGTGGACGGCATCGACATCGGCGATCACCTTGGCCGGGCCGCCTGTGCCGGCGAACCTGCCGAGCGGGGCATCGGGCGCCTTGGTCGCGCCATGGCCGCGATGGTCGTGGACGTAGACATGAAAGCCGCGGGTGCTGAGGTAATCGGCGAAGCGGGCATAGCGCGCCGCATGTTCGGCCAGGCCGTGATTGACCTGGACTACCGCGCGTGGAGAGCCCCCCGCGTGCTTCACATAGAGGTTGAGCGTGGCCCCGGTCGGAGAGGCCAGCGTCGTCTGCTTGTCAAATGCCATGTCTCGCTCCTCGGCGACTGTTGGGCGACGGCGGGACCGACGTCAAGGGGAGGTCGAAATCAGCCGGGGTCACTATTGACAGCTTGCTGTCAATTTGGTTATATGACAGCATACTGTCAATTGGATCGGAGCATGACCATGAAAACCGTTTCGCGCCGCGCGTTTCTGCTGGCGAGCCTTTCATCCGCAATGCTCCTGCCCGGCATTGCTTCCAGCCAGACCAGGGAGATGACCATGAAGACCTCAACCATTGCCGGCCCGCAGGGCCAGCTTGCCGGCTACGACATCAAATCCGGCGACGGCCTGCCGATCCTGTTCGCGCATGGCGACTGCAGCCGCGCCACACAGTGGAACCGGGTGATGCAGCTCACCGCAGGTGGCCGTGAGGCGGTCGCCTTCGATTTTCGCGGCCATGGCGCATCGGCGCCTGCAGCTGATGCCGACTACGGCTATGACGGCCGTGCCGACGATATTGGTGCGGTGGCCGATGCGTTCGGCCTGAAGCGGTTTGTCCTCGTTGCACATAGCGGCGGCAGTGGGGCCGCGCTCGCCTATGCCGCCGGCCATGCCGACCGTGTTGCCGGCATCCTGCTGGTCGATCCGGCGACCGATCCGCGCGCCCTGCCCAAAGAGATTCGCGACGGGTTCGTGCGCGATCTGGCGGGGCCAAACGGCGGCGATGTCCTGAGCGCTTATTACACCTCGATCGCCGGCTCCAACCCAGATGTCCGCAAACAGGTCATCGCCGATGCGGCGGTGGTCGATCCGGCGGCTCGGGCAGGCGTCGGCAAGGCGCTGGCGGAATGGAATCCCGAACCGACGCTCGACGCCTATCACGGGCCGATCTTCGTGCTGGCCACGGAGGCCAATGACAATGCGGCGGCCCTGTTTCGGCTGCGCAGCGGAATTGGCCACAGAACCGTCGCCGGTTCCGGCCATTGGGTGATGCTTGACAAGCCGGAGGCGGTGGCTGAAGCCGTCAACACTTTCGTTTCCACCATCGAGGCCGGCCAGAAATGACAAGCAGGACCGAAGCCGGAGATGTGCTCACCGAACTGGTGCTTGCCGTGTTCCGGCTGAATGGCGGGTTTCTCGACGCGGCCGACCGGCTGGCGGAGCCTGCCGGGTTGACGGCGGCGCGCTGGCAGGTTCTGGGCGCGGTGCTGAAGGAGCCGAAATCGGTGGCCGACATTGCCCGCCACATGGGGCTTGCCCGCCAGAGCGTGCAGCGCCTTGCCGACATTCTGGCCGCCGAAGGGCTCGCCGCCTATGCGGACAACCCGGCGCACCGCCGCGCCAAGCTCCTGGCGATGACCGATGCGGGCCGGGCCGCGATCAGGGATATCGGCACGCGCCAGCATGTCTGGGCCAACCGCATCAGCGAGGGCATCGAGCCTCGCGTGCTTGAGACCGCGCTTGATCTGCTGCGTATGTTGACGAAGCGGGTCGAGGAGGGCGGGGTCTGATCGACCGAGCGATTGTTTTTTGCGGCGGACGAAAGAAATCGTAATTCTGACATGTCACACGTTTCTAGCTTGCGCTATGAAACGCTAGGAGTGCTGGAATGCGGATATCGGCGATATGGGGTGCGGTGTTGGTGGCGCTGGCCGGTGTCGGCCTAGCGCGCGCCGATGTGAAGATGAGCGGCTCCTTCGTGGCCGATGCTGCCTGTCCAGCAACGCAGGCAATCAAGAGCGGCAAGAACCCCGGCAATATCGCGACAACGGCTGGACAGAGCTACGACCTCCTGGCCGGCAACAAGGATGCGCCGACGCATTACCTCATCCGCGTGCCGGGCGCCGATCCTGAGCGTCGCTGGGTCAAGATCAGCTGCGGTCATGTCACCGGCGGCAGCGCAGCCGCCCAGCCGGCCGCGCCCGCCGATCAGGGCAAGCCTGCGGCGCCGGCTTCAGGAAAACCCGAATATGTTTTCGCGCTGAGCTGGCAGCCGGCCTTCTGCGAAACCAAGTCGAGCAAGCCCGAATGCCAGGCGCAGACGGCGGGCGGCTTCGACGCGTCGCATTTCACATTGCATGGGCTCTGGCCGCAGCCGAACGGCAATTTCTATTGCCAGGTGCCGGCGAGCGACAAGGCCAATGACAATCCGGCCCATTGGGCAGACCTGCCGCCGGTCGATCTCGATGCCGCTACGCGCGCCGAGCTCGACCAGGTTATGCCGGGCACCGCCTCCAAGCTCGAACGGCATGAATGGATCAAGCACGGCACCTGCTACGGCAAGAGCCAGCAGGAGTATTTTGCCGAGGCGCTGAACCTGATGCGGGCGGTGAATGCCTCGCCGGTGCGCGAGCTCTTCACCAGGAATGTCGGCAAGCAGCTGACTTCGGACCAGATCCGCAGCGCCTTCGACAGCGCCTTCGGCGCCGGGTCGGGCGCGCGGGTGCGTGTCTCCTGCCTGGTCGATCCGTCGAGCGGCAGGCGGCTGATCGGCGAGCTGACGCTCGGCCTGACCGGCCCGATCGGCCCCGACAGTTCGCTGAGCACTCTCATGCTCGCCTCGGCGCCGACGACCAAGGCGGGCTGTCCGAAGGGCTCGGTCGATGCGGCCGGGTTCCAGTAGGATATCCGTCTGTCGCTTGGCAGTGACGCGGTGATATGGTCTGGATGTGTTTCATTCGGCGGGGGTGGCGATGAGTGGCATGACATCAGGCGCGCTGGCGCGGCTGGCTTTCTGGGCCAGGGGGATGACCGCCATTAAAGACGGCCGCATGGAATGGCCGGGCTTTTCCTATACCGATGCCGAGTGGGCGCGCATGCGCGTGCTTGCCGCGCCGATCGGGGCAAGCCGCTACCAGCTGTTCACTTGGGTCAATGCCGCGATCTTCATCGCCATTGCCGCGCTCGGCATCGTCTGTGTCTTCCTGCCGCTGGCGACACTTTTGTTTCCGGTGCCGGCCGACACCAGCGCGCTCAAATTCTCGGCTCTGCTGGCGGCGTGTGCCTTCCTCATAATCGGGCTCGGCTTGCCGATCTCCATGCGCCTGTCGAGCGCGTTGGCCATCTCTCGGGAGATGCGCGCCGGTCTTGTCGGCGAAGCCGGTGACGAAGCGCTGGCAGCAAAAGTGTCTTGGCAGATCAACCGCATCATGCTGGTCATGTGCGGCCTGCTGGTGCCCGGCATTCTGTTGTTCATCGCTTATGACATCGATGCCAGTCCGATCATCACCGTGCTGAAATGGCTGGCCATCGCGCTGATAGCCGTTTCAGTTGCGGTCGGCGCGTTGCAGCAGCGCAAGCGGAGCTGACAGCCTTATCCGCTGACGCCACGCGTGGGCAATGTCCACGCAGTTAGGTCTTCGGCATCGTCATGCGCTTCGCCGACGACGCGGTCACGCCCGGTGGACTTGGCCCTGTAGAGACGCTCGTCGGCAAGGGCGAAGAGATCGGCAAGCGAGCCTACGGTCTCATCGACAGTGGCGATGCCGGCGCTGACGCTGATGTCGAACCGGTTTACGCACGCTTTGACGGCCTGGCGGAGGTTTTCTCCGAGCAACCTGGCGACCGCATGCGGCTGCGAGCAAAGGATGGCGAACTCCTCGCCGCCGATCCTGAAAACCTGATCGTGTGCGCCGGCCGCCTGGGTCAGCACCTGGGCGATCGATCTCAGCACCCTGTCGCCCTCGGCATGGCCGAAGCGATCGTTGATCGACTTGAAATGGTCGACGTCGACGATCAGCAGGCTGAGCGGTTGGGCCGTGCGCAGGCTGACGGCAACCAGACGTTCGCCGTCGCTGTCAAAGCGTCCCCTGTGCAACAGGCCGGTGAGGCCGTCGCGGCCGACATGTTCGACCAGGGCTTCGTAGCGCTCGCGATAGGTCAAGGTGTCGAAGACGTCGGACAGCCCGCGCGGTGCCACGACCTGACGCGTTTCGAACCATCTGAGGTAGGCGACAAGCATGGCGCTGTAGGCAAAAGCGGCACCCATCTTCGCGAACCAGCCGCCGAAGAAGACCGCGATCGGTGCGCCGGCGACGAAATGCAGGGCGGTGAAAAATCCGGCCTGGTCGAAGGTGAGCACGCAGGCGACGCAAATCAGGATGCGGGAGAACGGCGCCTTGCGCAGATAACGCCCGAGCTTTTCGTAAAGCAGGATGATCAGGATGGCGTCGATGAAGAGCAGCGTCGTGCCCCATACCATCAACCAGCCCATCTGGTCGATGAAGCCGATATCGGGAAGCTTGCCGTCGGAAAGAGCTGAAATATCGTGCAGGCGCAGGATCAGGACCAGCCCGATCATCAAGGCGTTGCCGAGCAGCAGGCCATAGATCGGCTGGCGCACCGTGGCCGCATCTTCCTTCATGTAGAGCAGAAGCAGCATCACCAGCTTGCCGGAGAACAGCACCGCCGAGCCTGGCGAGACCATGCCGAAGGGCAGGGCGACATAGAAGACGCTGGCGAGATAGGTTTCGAGGAAATGCATGGCGCCCAGCGCGCAGACGAAGACGCCGAGGCCGATGCGATCCCTGAAGCGGAACAGCGTGACCATGACGCTGAAGTAGACGACCGCTTCGGCAAGGAGCAGGAAACTGTTCAGCACTACCTTCGGTCCGATCTTTACTTTCGATCGCGACAGGCCAGCGATCAATCCTGTTTTGACGCTGAAGGGTTAACCGGGGATTTCAACGCTCCCTACAACCGGCGGAAAACTTAACGTGCGGTGTACACCCGGCTTGAAATGGCAAAAGCGATTGCCGTTCGGCCCGGCATCGCCTACATAGCGGCCAACCTCCATTCAATCCGACATTTCGGTCAATCATCAAGGAAAGCGCGCGTGGCACGCCAGTTCATCTATCACATGGCCGGCCTCAACAAGGCCTATGGCACCAAGAAGGTGCTTGAGAATGTCCATCTCTCCTTCTATCCCGACGCCAAGATCGGCATCCTCGGCCCCAACGGCTCGGGTAAGTCGACGATCCTCAAGATCATGGCCGGGCTCGACAAGGAGTGGAACGGCGAAGCCTGGCTCGCCGAAGGCGCCACCGTCGGCTATCTCGCGCAGGAGCCGGCGCTCGATGCCAACAAGACGGTGTTCGAGAACATCATGGAAGGTGTCGCCGCCAAGACCGCCATCATCGAGCGCTACAACGAATTGATGATGAACTACTCCGACGAGACGGCTGACGAGTCGGCCAAGCTCCAGGACGAGATGGACCGGCTCAATTTGTGGGATCTCGAACAGCAGGTCGAGATGGCGATGGAAGCGCTGGGCTGCCCGCCCAAGGATTCCGAGGTCACCAAGCTTTCGGGCGGTGAGCGCCGCCGCGTCGCGCTCTGCCAGCTGCTGCTGCGTCAGCCCGACCTCTTGCTGCTCGACGAACCGACCAACCATCTCGACGCCGAAACCACGGCGTGGCTCGAAAAGCATCTGCGCGCCTATCCGGGCGCCGTGATGATCATCACCCACGATCGCTACTTCCTCGACAATGTCACGGGATGGATCCTCGAGCTCGATCGCGGCCGCGGCATTCCCTATGAGGGCAACTACACCAAATACCTCGAAGCCAAGGCCAAGCGCCTCAAGCAGGAAGGTCGCGAGGACGACGCCCGCCAGCGCGCCATCGGCCGCGAGCGCGAGTGGATCCAGTCCAGCCCGAAAGCCCGCCAGACCAAGTCCAAGGCGCGTATCCAGGCGTTCCAGGAGCTGCTGGATGCAGCCGACAAGCGGCGTCCGAGCGATACGCAGATCGTCATTCCGCATGGCGAGCGGCTCGGCAATGTGGTGATCGAGGCGGAAGGCTTGTCGAAGGGCTTTGGCGACACGCTGTTGATCGAAGGCCTGGAATTCAAGCTGCCGCCAGGCGGCATCGTCGGCGTCATCGGCCCGAACGGCGCCGGCAAGACGACGCTGTTCCGCATGATCACCGGCCAGGAAACGCCGGATGCCGGCTCTGTCCGCATCGGCGAAACGGTGAAGCTCGGCTATGTCGATCAGAGCCGCGATGCGCTCGATCCGTCAAAGACCGTCTGGGAAGAAATCTCGGGCGGCGCCGAAGTGGTCAAGCTCGGCAAGTTCGAAGCCAACACCCGCGCCTATTGCGCATCGTTCAACTTCCGTGGCGGCGACCAGCAGCAGAAGGTCGGCAACCTCTCCGGCGGCCAGCGCAACCGCGTGCATCTGGCAAAAATGCTGAAGACCGGCGGCAATGTGCTGCTGCTCGACGAACCGACCAACGATCTCGACACCGAAACGCTGGCGGCGCTCGAAGACGCACTGGAAAATTTTGGTGGCTGCGCGGTCATCATCTCGCACGATCGTATGTTCCTCGACCGCCTGGCCACCCACATCCTCGCCTTCGAGGGCGACAGCCATGTCGAATGGTTCGAGGGCAATTTCGAGGACTACGAGCAGGACAAGATCCGTCGTCTCGGCCCCGAAGCCGTCAACCCGCACAGGATGACCTACAAGAGGCTGACGCGGTAAGGGAGCAACCGGGGCGGCGAATTTCTCAACTGATACGAGGAAAGCTTGAATGACCGACTGGTCCGCCGCCCAATATCTGAAATTCGAGGATGAGCGGACGCGGCCCGCGCGCGATCTTGTTGCGCAGGTGCCGGTGGATTTCCCGCGCCGGGTGGTCGACATCGGCTGCGGCCCGGGTAATTCGACCGAGCTGCTGGTCGAGCGCTGGCCGGGCGCTGAGGTGAGCGGCTTCGACACCTCTCCCGACATGATCGAGAAGGCGAAGGCGCGCCTGCCCAGCGTCAATTTCGACCTCGCCGATGCCTCGACATGGCGGCCGGCCGAGCCGGTCAACGTCATCTTCGCCAACGCGGTATTCCAGTGGCTGCCCACCCATCCCGCTGTGTTTCAGCGGCTGATGGGCTTTCTCGCCCCCGGTGGCGCGCTCGCCGTCCAGATGCCCGACAATCTGCTTGAGCCGTCGCATCAGGTGATGCGCGAGACGGCCGCCGAAATGCCGTTCGCCGCCAAGATGGCAGGTGCTGCGCGCGGACCGCTGCCGGCGGTGTCGTTCTATTATGATCTCTTGTCGCCGCTCTCCGACCGGGTGGATATCTGGCATACGGCCTACAATCATCCACTGACCGACGCCGAGGCGATCGTCGAATGGGTGAAGTCGACGGGGCTGAAGCCTTTCCTCGATCCGCTGGACGCCGGCGAGCGCAAGATCTTCCTCGACAGCTACACGGCCAAAATTGCCAAGGCCTATCCGAAGACCGCAAACGGCAAGGTGCTGCTGCGCTTCCCGCGCATTTTCATCGTCGCCAAGCGGGCCGGCTAGCACTCCCGATGACATCCGGCCACAGCCTATGGTTTAAGCCGGCGTAAACCGGTGGGGTGAGAAAAGTGTTGTGTCGCGCCCCTTCGTCGTTCACATGAGAACGACAACGCCTGCGCATGGACGGACTGGATATGCATCGCGTCATCATCAGCGGCATTGGCGTTGAAATCCCTGAAGCCAAGATCACCAATGAAGAACTGGTCGCCAGCTTCAATGCCTGGGTCGACACCGAGAATGCGCGCCGGCAAGGCACGGATGAGACGCTGCTGCAGAAATCCGACAGCGCCTTCATCGTCCATGCCTCGGGCGTCCAGACCCGCCATGTGATCGAGCGCGAAGGCATTCTCGATCCGACCCGCATGGCGCCGCGCATTCCGGCGCGGCCCGATGATGCGCTGTCGCTGCAGGCCGAGTTTGGAGTGGCCGCGGCCCGGAAGGCGCTCGACCATGCCGGCCTGAAGCCGTCCGACATCGACCTGGTGATCTGCTCGGCCTCGCACCAGCAACGGCCCTATCCGGCGATCGCTATCGAAATGCAGGAGGCGCTGGGCACCAAGGGCGCCGGCTTCGACATGGGGCTTGGTTGTTCATCGGCCGCGGCCGCCTTGCACATTGCGGCCAATCTCGTGCGGGCGGGTGCGCACAAGCGCGTGCTGGTGGTCACGCCGGAGATCATCACCGGCCATCTCAATTTCCGCGACCGGCAGACGCATTTCATCTTCGGCGATGCATCGGTGGCGATGGTGGTCGAGGGGCTGGGCGAGGGCGAGAGGCGGCCGGGGCGTTTCGAGGTGCTGGACACGCGCACCTGGACGCAGATGTCGAACAATATCCGCACCAATCTGGGCTATCACACCCGCACCGCCCAGGACGATCCTTACATGATCAACCTCGAAGGCAATCTGATCAAACAGGTCGGCAACAAGGTGTTCAAGGAAGTCACCGTCGCCGGCCACAAATTCATTGTCGAATTCCTCGCCGAGCACGGGCTGACGCCGCAAGCCATCAGGCGATTCTGGCTGCATCAGGCCAATGCGCGAATGAACGCCATGATCCTGAAACTGGCCTTCGGCCACGAGGTCGACCATGACCGCGCGCCGATGGTGCTGGAGCGGCTCGGCAACACCGCCGGCGCTGGCGCCATCATCGCGCTGTCGGAAAACCACGCCGACATGAAGCCCGGCGATTTCGGCGTGCTGTGCGCCTTCGGCGCCGGCTATTCGATCGGCGGCGCGCTTTTGCGGATGCTGTAATCAGGCCGGCATGAACGGCACCAGCATCGGTACGCTGCGGGCATAATCGTCATAGGCGTTGCCGAGTTCTCCGCGCAGAAAGCGTTCCTCCAGCCTTGCCTTCATGACGATGCCGATGGTGAGAAGAATCGCGCCGGCGATGCCCCAGACCGTGCCTTTGGCCGCCATTGTGGCAAGCATCGCCAGAAGCAGTCCGGTATAGATCGGGTGGCGGACCATTCTGTAGGGACCGGTGTCGACGACACGGTGCTCGGCCTTGGCCGTCACCGAAGCCGACCAGAGACGGCCGAGATGCAACCGCGCCCACCAGGCGAACAACAGGCCAACGGCAACAAGCCCTGCGCAGATCCACGCTTCGGCAAGGGTCGGAAACCAGAATCGCAGCCGGCCGGCATAGCCATGCGCGGGAATGAACAGCAGCACCGCGCCGAACAACCACAAAGCGCGATAGCGAAGCTCCTCCTGGATGCCGGCACGCTTTTTCGCCGGGTCGGCCCAGAAGGCGGCTAGAAACCAGGACACGACCCAGATCAGCCAAAGCAGCGCGATTGCAGTCCCGGGACGCATGGAAACCTCCGCAGACTTGTCTCACCATGAGGCCGGTGCAGCACGGCTGCAATGCGGCGCAGTACGATAGGATATGCGATCCGCGGTAAGAAGATCGTGATCGGCTGCCATCAGCCCGCTTGATCGGATCATCATTGCTTTGGACTGGACCGGGCTCATGGCTATCGCTAATGCGATCTTGCACAAGGAGTAAGCCATGCTGGATCTTTTCCCTGAGGCTCCGATCGAGATCATTTCAGCGCGAAAACTCGTAGCCAGGGTGACGGCGCTCTACGCCGCACCGTCGAATCACTTTCAGACGCGCCCAGTGGAAGCATTGCAGCTCGGTTTCGAAGGCATCGACGGCGACTTCCACGCCGGCGCCACCCGTCGTTCGGGCGGTCGCGAACCCTGGTATCCGCGCGGCACCGAAATCCGCAACGAGCGGCAGATATCAATCGTAGCAGCGGATGAACTCGCCGTCGTTGCCGAGCGGATGGGGCTGGCCGAGATCAAGCCGGAATGGATCGGCGCCAATCTGTTGATCGAAGGCGTGCCGCATCTCTCGATGCTGCCGTCAGGCACGCTGCTGTTCTTTAGAAGTGGCGTGACGATCAAGGTCGATGCGCAGAACGGGCCTTGCCGGCTTGCTGGACGTTCGATCGCCGAAAACGCCGAGATGGCCGATCGGGAGGCCGGCGCGCTGGCCTTCCCGAAGGCGGCGAAACGGCTGCGCGGCCTCGTTGCTTGGGTCGAGAAACCGGGTCGTATGACAACAGGGGAAGAGATCTCGGTGCGCGTGCCCGAGCAGTGGATTTATCGATCCTAGTACCGGGCTAGGGCACGGGCTGCACCGCCGGGGCGACGCAGCCGGATTTCAAGACGCGCTCAGGCCGCCTTGCGGTTCTTCTTGGCGCCCTGCGCCTCGACGGAAACGTGGTCCCACTTTTCCCACAGCGCGATGCGGTTGGCGTATTCCTGCTTGATCATCGGTAGGCCGCCATCGCCGAAGAAGACGCGCAGCGGCGGCTCGGCCGCGTCGACGTTTTCAAGCATCGCCGGTCCGGTGGCCTTGGGGTCGCCGGCGACCGAGTTGGCGCGGCGTTCCGCCATCTTGGCACGGGCCGGCGCGTAAGCCTCGATCGCTTTGGAGACCTTGGCCGAAGCGCCGGACCAATCGGTGGAGAAGCCGCCCGGCTCGACAAGCGTCACATGGATGCCGAATTCGGCGACCTCGATGCTGAGCGACTGGCTGAAGGCTTCGAGCGCCCATTTCGAGGCATGGTAAAGGCCGAGCGAGGCAAAGGCGTTGACGCCGCCGATCGACGAGATCTGGATGATATGGCCGGAGCCCTGCGCCCGCATGATCGGCAAAGCCGCCTGGGTGACCCAGAGCGCGCCGAACACATTGGTCTCGATCTGGTCGCGGGCTTCCTGTTCGCTGACTTCCTCGATGGCGCCGAAATGGCCATAGCCGGCATTGTTGATGACGACGTCGAGCCGGCCAAAGCGCTTGTGCGCCTCGGCGATGGCCGCATCGACAGCCTTCTTGTCGGTGACGTCGAGCTTGATCGCGGCGACATTATCGCCGTATTTCGCGACGAGATCGGCGAGCGTGCCGGCATCGCGCGCGGTTGCGGCGACACGGTCGCCGCGAGCGAGTGCGGCCTCGGCCCAGACTCGGCCAAAGCCTTTCGACGATCCGGTGATGAACCAAACCTTGCTTGTCATGACGTGGAATCCTTGCCCATGCGGGCCGTGAACTGGGAAGCGGAGGCTTCTCCGCTTCCGCGATATACGGTGCGTCGAGCGATTTTCCAGAGGCGAGGGGGAATCTTTTTGGTCACGTCATCGTGTGGAGCAGGACCTTCGCCGGTCAGGGATAGCGCACCGGGCTCGACCAGGCCGGGTCGTCATGCTTTTGCCAGTAGAGCGCCATCAAGCGCTTTGTGATCCCGCCTATCTTGCCGTCGGCGACAGCAGCGCCGTCGATCACTGTCACCGGCATGATGCCGCCGGCGGTGGAAGTGATGAAGACTTCGTCGGCAGCCTTCAGCGCGGCAACGCTGACGTCGACGGCCGTGGTGGGAAGCGCTGCCTCGGCGCAGAGGTCGAAGACGGTGCGCCTGGTGATGCCGGGCAGCACGCCGGCGGCTGGCGTCGACAGCCTGCCGTCCTTGACGCAGAACACGTTGAAGCCGGGGCCTTCGGCGACATTGCCGTTGAAGTCGAGAATCAATGCGGTTTCGGCCCCACGGTCATAAGCGTCGTAGAGGCCGCGCACGAGGTCGAGCCAGTGGTAGTTCTTGATCGCCGGATCGATCGAGACCGGCGGAATGCGCACCTTGTCGCTAATGGCGACATGCAGGCCGCGCCGCAACTGCTCGGCATTGGCGACCGAGCCGAAGGGAACTGCGAAGGCCATGAAGCGGTTGACCGCCTGGCGCGGATCGCGGCTGAAGGTCGGCGAGGCGCCGCGTGTGCACAGCATTTCGACATAGGCGGCGCGATGGCCCGACAGCGCCACGCAATTGTGCAGAATCTCGGCCACACCATCGCGGTCGGACGGGATCGTCATGCGCAGTTTTTGCAAGCCGGCGAAGAAGCGGTCGAGATGCAGGTCGAGTCGGAAGAAGCTCCCGTCCCAGACATGCACGGTGTCGTAGGTGGCGTCGGAATGCAGAAAGCCCCAATCCAGCACCGAGATCTTGGCTTGCGACATCGGCAGATACTGACCATCGAGAAAGGCGATGCCGTCGGGATAGGAATGCGGATCGATATGGCGATCCGACAAAGCCGGCAATGGCACAATGCTACCGGCTGCTGCGCTTCGGTTCATGGCGATTGGTCCCTTCGGCTTGATGCGGCAGATTCAAGCTAGTGGTCCCCTGCAGGCGGCATAGGGCCACCCAACCATCGCTGTTTGTCCTAGGTAGCACATTCGATATGCCCTATGGTCCGGCTTGAAAATATCCGGCCGGGAGGGGCAAAATGGGCAGATCTTTTCGGACCATCAGCTTTGCAATTTTCCTCGTCTTCGTCACTGGCCATGCCTTCGCGCAATGCGCTCGCGAGGGCGAGGCGCTGTGCCAGAACGGCCAGACCTATCGTTGCGAGAAGACGGGCAGCGAGCTGACGCCGATCTTTCAGAACGTGCCTTGCGTGGTCAACGCGGCGGGGCTCAACGGCGTCTGGACCGGCAGCGGTCATCAAAGTCCGGCCGGTGCTGCCGGCGCCGATTGGGCGATCGCAATGACAATCGGCGATGGCGCCGCGTCGATCGACTATCCGTCGCTCGGCTGCGGCGGATCGTTGACCCAGATTTCTCGCGACGACAGTTCGGCGGAATACCGGGAAAACATCAGCTACGGCCAGGACAAGTGCATCGACGGTGGCGGCATCACCGTCCGATTTTTCAAAGGGAACCTGTCCTGGACCTGGGTTGGCCAGGCCGACGGCCAGCCCTACAATGCGGTTGCCGTATTGAAGCGACGGTAGCTGAAGTTATTCCTCTTCGTCCTCTGCATCGAGCAGGCGCGTGGCGCGCCAACGGGTCAGCACCATGTTTGTTTGCTCGATGACGAAGAACCGCGCCGAGTCGCGGTCATAGCCCTCGGCCAGCAGCTTTTCATAGTCGGTATGGCCGTGCCTGATATGGGCGATCGTCGCCAGCCAGACCGCGATGCCCGGCGGCAGCGTCTTCATGTGCACGGCGCCGGCCTCGGTGCGGATTTTCTCCATATCGGCATAGGGCGCCAGGGGCAGCAGTGCGGTCAGCGCCTTGGCGATGGCGCGGCGGCGGCCGGTGGGCGCGCTCATTTTTCGTCACGCCCGGCAATGGTCGCCTCGGGAAAGGCGTCGGTCGAGGCGAAATAGGGCTTGATGTCGATCACCGGGGTGCCGTCGAGCACATCGATGGCGTCGATGGCGATGCGGCCGTGGTCGATGTCGACGGCGATCAGGCCGGCGATATGCAGCCCGACTGGGTTCGGCCGGGCAGGGGAGCGCAGCGAGAAAACGCCTTTCGGCTCAGCCGCATGGCGGGGTCTCTGGACAATCAGTGCCCGCGGCGCGTGATGCAGCCAGGACAGGATGACGATGTGGCTGGCCCGCTCCAGCGCAAGCAGGCCGTCGCGATAGGGTGGGTCGATGAGAACGGTGGCCGCCTGTCCTGTCTCGCGCGCCGCGCGCATGTTCTTCGGGCAGGTTTGCCTGGATGTCCACGGCGAGGCGATGCGGCCGATGAACACGATATGGCCATCCGCCGGCATGTCAGCCGGGTCGGTCTGCAGGAGCTTTTCGCCGTCGCGCGTCTCGAACATGGCTTTCGCCCTAGCACAAGTTTCCAGCCGATCGTCAGGGAAAAGCGGTTCTCTCAGGCGGGGACCATGTGTGCGGCATTTTCTTGTCAGGAAGCGACATAGGCCTTGCCATGTCGTCAAAGCTGACATAAACATATGTTTATATCTTTTTCAACGAGAACGCGCCGATGCATGTTTCGCTCGATACGATGGTGGATACGTTGAAGGCTGCGGCCGAATCGAGCCGGCTGCGCATCCTGGCGCTGCTGTCGCGCGGCGATCTCACCGTGTCCGACCTCACCGAGATCCTCAGCCAGTCGCAACCGCGGGTGTCGCGGCATTTGAAGCTGCTGCTGGAGGCCGGGTTGATCGGCCGCTACCAGGAGGGCTCCTGGGCCTTCTTCCGGCTGTCGGATACGGATTCCGCGCGCGACTTCGTCATGGGGCTGGTCTCTGGCATTCGCGGCGACGATCCACAGGTCGAGCGCGATCTCGAGCGGTTGGCATCGGTCAAGCGCAAGCGCCAGGACCGTGCCGCCGAGTATTTCTCCGAGAACGCCGCCAGCTGGGATCACATCCGCTCGCTGCATGTGCCGGACCGCGCGGTGGAAGCCGCACTCCTCAAGCTGGTCGGCAAGCGGCCATTCCAGTCGATGCTAGACCTCGGCACCGGTACCGGGCGGCTGCTGGAGATATTTTCGCCGCTCTACCGGCGCGGTGTCGGCATCGACATGTCGCGCGAAATGCTGACGGTGGCGCGGGCCAATCTCGACAAGGCAGGCATCGCCAATGCCCAGGTCCGCCAAGGCGACATTTTCGCGCCGCCGGTCGAGCGCGACGCCTTCGACCTCGTCACCATCCATCAGGTGCTGCACTATCTGGACGATCCCGCCCGCGCCATCCGCGAGGCGGCAAGGCTGCTGCGCCCGTCGGGCCGGCTGGTGATCGTCGATTTCGCGCCGCATGCACTGGAATTCCTGCGCGACCAGCATGCGCATGTCAGGCTGGGCTTTTCCGACCGCCAGATCTCCGAATGGTTTGCCGATGCCGGGCTCGATCTCGAGGATGCCCAGGAATTCGAGCCGCGCGGCGGCAACGAAGCCAGGCTCACCGTCAAGCTGTGGCTCGGCCGCGACCGCCGCATGCTGATCGCCGAGCCTTCAAATGACACCCAACCCACCAAAGCGTACCCTATGGGGGAAATCGCCTGATGAACCAGTTCCGCTTTTCCCGCCGTCCCGACATTGGCGACAAGGTCCGCGTCTCCTTCGAGTTCTTCCCGCCGAAGACCGACGAGATGGAAGCCAGGCTCTGGGACACCGTCACCAGGCTGGAGCCGCTGAAGCCGAGATTCGTCTCGGTGACCTATGGCGCCGGCGGTTCGACGCGTGAGCGCACGGCCCGCACGATCAAGCGCATCCTGAACGAGACGACGCTGACGCCGGCGGCGCACATGACCTGCGTCGACGCCGCCCGCCATGAGGTCGACGCCGTCGTCCGCGAATTCGCCGACATGGGCGTGAAGCGCTTCGTTGCGTTGCGCGGCGATCCGGCGGCGGGTGTCGGTACGGCCTACCGGCCGCATCCCGATGGCTATGCCAATGGCGCCGAACTTGTCGGAGCGCTGAAGGACGCCGGCGATTTCGACATCTCGGTCTCGGCCTATCCCGAAAAGCATCCGGAAAGCCCCGACTTCGCCACCGACTTCGACATGCTGAAGCGCAAGGCGGATAATGGCGCGACGCGGGCGATCACCCAGTTCTTCTTCGACAACGATCTCTACGAGCGTTATGTCGAGAAGGCGCGCCGTGCCGGCATCTACATCCCGATCGTGCCTGGCATCCTGCCGGTGCACAATTTCACCCAGGTCGCCAATTTCTCGGCGCGCTGCGGCGCGCTGGTGCCGGCATGGCTGGCCGAGCGTTTCGAAGGGCTGCACAACGATCCGCAGACGCATGCGCTCGTGGCGTCTGCCGTGGCGGCCGAGCAGGTGCTCGATCTCGTCGAGCGCGGCGTCAGCGACTTCCATTTCTACACCATGAACCGGGCCGACCTGGTGTTTGCCATCTGCCATATGATCGGCATCCGCTCCCATGAAACAGAGGCAGCTGGATCCGCCGCCGCCTGAGCTTCATCGTGGTATGAAATCTGAAATGCAAAAGGCCGGGCGAAACACCCGGCCTTTCGAATTTGTGGGCTATTGCTGCTGTTCTTCCGCTCCGGCGGTTACGGAAGAACACCTATGATAAGGGCGCCAATGAAGGCAAATGCAGCACAGATCATCAATGCGTTGATTGGCCTCGTAAGTCCCATGTCATAGTCTCCTCTTCAAGAGCTATGGGTGGAGTCTAGGGGCATTTGTGCCACAGGCAAGCGGAAAATATGCTGCAATGCGACGCGATTGTGGAATTTGCGACCTGCCACCTGTCGTTAAGCCTTGAAACTCTTCGGCAAAAGCCGCTGGCAGCCTGTGAATAAATTGTGACGCGGCCGTGGCGAAAGCGAGGCATGGCAGCGCTACCAGACCTAAAGCGCGTCGTTGTTCCAAAACCGCTGCGCACTTTTGGTCGACAGGCATTAGCGCCGACCAAACAACCGCCCGTCGATCGTCACCAGGCCAAGCGCGATCAGTGCCATACCGCAGAACTCGAACAGAGCGAGCCGCTCGCCGAGGAACAGGAGGCCGAGCAGGATGGCGCTGGCCGGGACGATGAGGGTGACCAGCGAGGCGTTGGTGGCGCCGGCCGAGGCGACGAGGTTGAAATAGAGGATGTAGGCGAAGGCGGTGGAGAGCAGCGCCAGCGCCAGCACCGCCGTCCAGACCGGCGGCGAGGCCGAGAACAGGCCGGCCGGGCCATAGGTGAGCAGCACCACCGGGATCATGATGATGGTCGACGCCGTCAATTGTCCGGTGGCGATGACCGGCGAGGGCACGCCCTTGAAGCGGCGGGCAATCATCAGCGCGACGGCGTATGACAGCGAGGCGCCGATCAGCGCGAATTTCGCCCAGACCGGGCCGCCGAGCCCGGCCAGCAGGCCGGGGCCGATCATGACAGCGGTGCCGGCGATGCCGAGCCCGATGCCGGCAAGCTTGTTCCAGGAGAGCTTTTCGTCCGCTGTCAGCGCGTTGGCGAGAATCAGCGTCCAGAACGGCGTCGTCGCATTGAGCACCGAGGCGACGCCGGCGCCAAGCGCGGTCTGGCCGGCAAAGATCAGTGAGAACGGGACGACATTGTTGGGCGAGCGCCAAAAGGAAAAACAGGCCGGCATGCGGGAAGGCGAGGCGGAAGGACGGACCGCGAATGCCGAGATAGAGCTGCAGTGCAATGGCCGCAATGGCAACGCGAAACAGAACCAGCACCAGCGGGTGCATTTCGGCAACGGCGATGCGCGCAAAGAAGAACGAGCCGCCCCAGATGGCGCCGAGCAGCAGAAGCTGTCCCCAGTCCCTCAGCGTCATCGGTCCGCGCTGCACGGCTGTCGTGGCTATTGCCATCGTGAACGTCCTTCCCCGCGGCATCAATGCCAGCCACTCAGGCAGAAGGCATATCGGGTCCGGCGACAAGAGCCACCCGAAACCTGATTGCTGGCAACAGTGCTGCCAGGAGGGTGCGCCGCTGGGTCAGTGCCCGCCAGACACAGAATTGTTTTCTTTGGCCGCTAGCTTGGATTAATTGTGCGCAGCCGAGAAGTCAGGGGATTCGTCCATGCAGCGATTCGAGAATGCCCGCGAGGCGGCGCTGGCGCTTCGGCCGGACGATCCGGTCTACTGCTTTCGCCCGCAGGTGCTGAAGGCGGATGCCAAACAGTTCATGGGCATGTTTCCCGGCAAGACCGCCTACGCAGTCAAGACCAATGGCGAGCAGATCGTGCTGAAGGCGCTGGTCGAAGCCGGCGTCACCGCCTTCGATGTGGCCTCGCCCGGCGAGTTCGCCGCCGTGCGCGCCGTCTCACCCGACGCCGAGATGCTCTACATGCATCCGGTCAAGGCGCAGTCGGACATCAAGCTTGCGCTGGAAAAATACGCCATCCGCGTCATTTCGCTCGACCATGAGGACGAGATCACCAAGCTGACGCGGGTGGTGCGGGCGCTTGACATCGATCCGGGCTCCATCAGCGTGTTCGTGCGCATCCAGACCAAGGGCTCGGCGGCCTATGAACTGTCAAAGAAATTCGGCGCCGGGCCGGCCTATGCTGTGGAACTCGCCGAGCGACTCAACCGCACCGGCTACAAGGTCGGCCTGTGCTTCCATGTCGGCAGCCAGATCGAGGATCCCGACACCTATGAGCGGGCGCTGGCCTCCGCCGATTGGGTGCGCAACCGGCTGACCTTCGACATTGCGGGGCTCGATGTCGGCGGCGGCTTTCCCGCCGAGTACGGCCATGACCCCAATCGCAAGCAGATCGAGATGCCGTCGCTCGGCCAGATCATGTCGCGGCTGTCGGGCGACCTGAGGGAATACCAGTTCGACCAGATCCCGTTGGTGGCCGAGCCCGGCCGGGTGATCGTGGCGCGCTGCCTGTCGCTGATCGTGCGGGTGCTGCTGCGCAAGGGCAAGCGGCTCTACATCAATGACGGCATCTGGGCGTCGCTGTCGGATTCTTGGACTGGCAAGATCACACTGCCGGCCCGCTTCATCCCCGATCCGGCGATCCGTTCGCGCAATGGCGAGGAGAAGAACATCGTGCCCTTCAAGGTCTGCGGCGCGACCTGCGATTCCGTCGACATCCTGTCGCGGCCGTTCTGGCTGCCGGAAACCGTCGACACCGGCGACTGGATCGAGATCGGCCATATCGGCGCCTATTCGCTGTCGCTGAGAACCCGCTTCAACGGTTTTTATCCCGACACATTTGTCGAGGTGACGACGCCGTTTGACGAAGGCGATGCGCCGCAGGGATTCGCCAGCCTGGAGACGATGGCGGACTAAGCGACCCCGCCACCGGCCTGGATATTCTCGCCGGTCAGCCAGCGGGCCTCGTCGCTGGCCAGGAAGACCGCGACATCGGCAACGTCGCGGGGCGCGCCGATCCTGCCAAATGGAGACATGCCGGCCGCCACGGCGCGATCGCGCTCGGGAAGCAGGTCCGTGTCGGTGAAGCCAGGCGACAGCGCATTCACCGTGATGCCGCGCGGTCCGAGTTCACGCGAGAGCACACGGACGAATTGTTCGACGGCGCCCTTGCTGCCGAGATACAGCGCCGTTTGCGTGAAGAACATCTTGGTGCCGCCGGTGGAGACCGCGATGATGCGGCCGCCGTTTCGCACACGGCGCGCTGCTTCCTGAAGCACGAAGAACGTGCCCTTGGCATTGGTGCCGAAGACATGGTCGAAATCGGCTTCGGTTGCCTCGGTCAGAGGCTTGATGACGGCGACGCCGACATTGGCAACCACGATGTCGACCGCGCCGAACTCACTCTCAGCCTCGTCAAACAGGCGATGAATATCCGAGACGCTTGATATGTCGGCCTGGACGGCGATCGCCTTTCCTCCCTTGCCGGCGATGGCGGCCACGACCTCGTCAGCGGCTTCGTGGTTGCCGACATAGTTGACGACGACGGCAGCGCCCTTGGAGGCGAGTCCTTCGGCGATGGCTCGCCCAATGCCGCGCGAACTGCCGGTGACGAGTGCGGTTTTGCCTTGCAAGGACTTGGGCATGATACGTTTCCTTCAATCATTCAGGCCCGTGCCGGTTTCATCTGACGGGTCCGCTAGTCGAGAAATAGGGCCCTGCAACTGATCAGATAATGGCCTATTATCTGACTAGCTTGTTAATCTAGGGATACACAATGCGCGGTTCTGAATTCACCGAGTTCAAGGCATTCGCCGCAATCGTGGAAGAGCGTAGTTTCGTCCGCGCCGCCGCCCGGCTGCGTGTTTCCCCGCCGGCGCTCAGCCAGTCGATCCGGCAACTGGAGGCTCGCATCGGCGTCAGGTTGCTGAATTGGACGACGCGTAGTGTTTCACCCACTGGTGCTGGCGAGACGCTGTTTGCGCGCCTTGCCGTTGCGTTCGAAGAGCTGGAGGGCGCCGTAGCGGACATTCATGCCGCGCGTGATCGGCCGGCGGGTTCGCTACGAATAAACGTGCCGCGTGTTGCCGCGGTGCGGTTCATCGGCCCGATCCTTGGCGACTTCCAACGCGCCTATCCTGATATCGCGCTGACCGTCATCGTCGACGATACCCTGACCGATATCGTCGAGGGCCGGTTCGACGCCGGGATCCGTCTCGGCGAGCGGCTGCAGAAGGACATGGTGGCGGTCAAGCTCAGCGACGATTTGCAGATGGCGGCGGTGGCCGCCCCGGCCTACCTTGAGGGCCGCGCAACTCCCCGTCATCCCCAGGATCTGCACCAGCACCAATGCATCAACTTCCAATGGCCGGGCGGCGGCAACCTCTACCGGTGGGAGTTTTCTCGCGGCAAGCGGGTTTTGGAAATTGCTGTTCAGGGCAGCCTGACTGTCAACGACACCGAGCTGATGCTGAAGGCGGCGCTGGGTGGAGCAGGCGTCGCCTACATGATCGACTATCAGGTCCAGTCGTGGATCGATGCGGGCAGGCTGATGAGATTTCTAGAGCCCTGGTCGCCCAGCTTTCCAGGCTTCTTCCTGTATCACCCGAGTTCGAGGCACGTCCCCCCGGCTTTGCGGGCATTTGTCGACTTCGTCCGGGCAAGGAGTAGGGAATAGGGAATTCGGCTTGGGGAGCTTCTACTCCCAACCCCAACGCCTACTCACTCTCTTCACAACTTCCCCAAAAGCTCCGGCGTTGGCCAGCCGTCGACCGGCATGCTGAGCCGCATCTGTTCCTTGCGGATGGCTTCGCGGGTGTTGGTGCCCAGAATGCCGTCGACGGTGCCGACGTCATAGCCCCTGGCTTCGAGCTTGGTCTGCAATTCCTTCATCTGGTCGCCATTGAGACCGGTTTCGGGATTGCGCGGGTCGAACTGCTTTGCCCCGGCCAGCCGGCTGGCGAAGTTGGCGGCGGTCAGCGCGTAGGTGAAGGACTGGTTCCATTCGAGATATACGTCGAAATTGTCATAGGCGAGGAAGGCCGGACCTTTGCGGCCCATCGGCAGTGCCAGGCCGGCCTTCAGGCCATTGTCGATCAGCGGCGTGCCATCGGGGTTGGTGACGCCCCAGGCGGCCCATTGCGACAGCGGCAGCTTGTTGGTGCGGCCGGTCTGCTCCCAAGGCATGTCCTCGGGCACGCGCACTTCCTCGATCCAGGGCTGGTCGCGTTTCCAGCCGCGCGACAGCACCTTGTTGGCCGTGGTCATGATTACGTCGGGTACGCTGCGCCTGAGGTCGACGATGCCGTCGCCGTCGCCGTCGACGCCGCGCGCCAGATAGTCGGAAGGCAGGATCTGCGTCTGGCCGATCTCGCCGGCCCAAGCGCCGGTGACGTCGGCCGGAACGACGCCGCGATCGATCAGCGTCAACAGCGGCAGCAGTTGCGGCCGAAACAGCTGCGGGCGGCGGCAGTCATGCGACAGCGTCACCAAGGCGCTCAGCGTGTGGAAATCGCCCTGTACGGCGCCGAAATCGGTCTCCAGCCCCCAGAAGGCGGTGATGATCGGCGCCTGGACACCGAACTGCTGGTCGGCGCCCGCAAAGATTTCGGCGTATTTCTTCAGATTGGCCGCGCCCTGCTTCAGCCGGTAGGCCGAGATCATGCGGTTGGAGAACTGAATGAAGGTCTGGGCGAAGACGCCCTGGGCGCGGTCACGCGCGAGCACCTTGTCGTCGATGGTGGCGGCCTCCAGCGCGTTAAGGCCGACAGCGCCGACACCGGCTGCCTTGGCTTCCGCCGCCACGCCTTGCTTCCAGGTTTCGAAGTCGCCGCCGCATTCCTGCGCCGCCGCCGGCATCGCCGTAGCGCCGAGCAGCAGGGCCGCGAGCAGCCCGGAGCGCAGGCGGCTCTTCGACTGTTTCCGGCGTAAATATCCCAGTGGCTGCAGGTAGGTGCGCATGGGACGTCGAAAAGCAGGCGGTAGAGCCGGTGTCAACGGGTGTTCTGCCGCAGCCACTTTTTCCAGGCTGCCTCAGTGCCGTTGAAGACGTTGATATCGGACTTGCCGTTCATGCCGGGCACGATACCGGTTCCGGTGTATTGCCAGAAGGTGAAAGGGTGGCTGCCGTACCTCTGGCGGGGGTGGCCGGCCACCGAGCGCAGCCAGTAGGGATAGCCGCGGAAGGTCGCAAGGTCGTTATCGTCGAAGAAGTCGACCGAGGTGTAGATGATCGGCTTCTTGCCATAGTGCCGCTCGATCATCTCGAGAAAGGTGGTCATTTCGGCCCGCACCGTCGCTGAATCCGGGCGCAGCCGGCAGGTCGGCGATTGCGGGTTCCACTCCATGTCGAGCACCGGCGGCATGGCCGAGCGGTCGACGGGCACGTTCTGGATGAACCAGCGCGCCTGGGTGGCGGCAGGCGTGCAGAAATAGAAGAAATGGTAGGCCGCGCGCGGAATGCCATTGGCCTTGGTGCGCGACCAATGCTCGTTGAAATACTCGTCGAAACGGTCGCCGCCCTCGGTCGCCTTGATGAAGGCGAAGGAGATGCCGCTGGCCTTGGCCGTCGGCCAGTCGACGGAGGTCTGGTATTTGGAGACGTCGGTGCCGTGAACGGCATAGTTCCAAGGCGCGCCGCTATCCCATTCATGCGGCTTGGAGTCTTCGAAACGCGGTGCGCGCACGGCAACCGTCGGGCTGCTGGATGGCGACATCGAGGGCACGAGATCGCCGGCGGTCGAGCAGGCGGCCAGCAGCGTCAACGTGATGAGGGCCGCGAAACGGCGCATCGCATTTCCCGAGCCGGAATCAGCCGGTCGCTGTTGGGTTGTCGTTGCAGGTGCCCCTCAGGCGATCGCCCCACAGCATCGCCTGATACGCTATTTTCGTGCATGTCGTTGTTCCAAAACCGCTGCGCACTTTTGGGCGACATGCACCAGTGATCGCCGATCATGGTTGATAACAGGTTGACGGCGCTCGACAAGAACACCGATTTTGCGGAAGCAATGGCGGCAAATCGATGACATAAATCGGGCCGCAAGCCACGGGCAGCGGAAAAGCAGGGACGGAAAGATGCGGATCGCCGTGAAGATCATCAAATGGCTGCTCGGCCTGGTCGTGTTGGCCATAGCCGCCCTGTTTACCTGGCTCTACGTCGCGCCGCCCGAACTGATCCGCGTCGGTTCCGGCTATTCCGCCAAGATTGTCTGCTCGAATGTTTTTATCGCCGGCCGTGATCCCAATGAGGTGCTTGCCATCGACGTGCAGGCGCCCGGCCATCCGCTTCTCAGGCTGATGAAGGTGTCGGTCGACAAGAACAGGGGGACCGTCTCGGCCGGGCTGCTTGGCTTCCTCGGCAAGAGCGTTGCTGTTGCGCGCGCCGGCCTGGGTTGCGCCTCGGTTCCTGATGGCGACGTCGGCAAGGCACGGCGCACGTCAATCCCTGCCGAGGCGTCGGCGGCCACCAAGGGCGATCTGTGGCCCGAGGGAGATCGAGTCGATGCCTCGCAAAATCCCGAAATCAACAAGATCCTCGACGGTGCGGCGATGACCGGCATCGGCATGCGCGCCGTGGTGGTGGTCAAAAATGGCCGCATTGTTGCGGAGCGTTATGGCGACGGCTTTTCGGCGAAAACGCCGCTGCTGGGCTGGTCGATGACCAAGACAGTCAACGCCGCGCTCGTCGGCACGCTGGTCAAGGACGGCAAGATGGCGGTGACCAATCAGGGCCTGTTCGGCTCATGGAAGGCGGACGGCCGCGCCGCCATCAGCCTTGCCGATATGATGGCGATGTCGAGCGGACTCGAGTTCAACGAGGATTATGGCGACGTTGCCGATGTGACGCGCATGCTCTACCTCGAACCGGATATGGCGGGCTTCGCCGAGGCCAAGCCGCTGACCGGCGACGTCGGCAAGGTCTTTTCCTATTCGAGCGGCACGGCGGTGATGCTGTCGCGGCTGTGGCAGGATGCTATCGGCGACAAGGACAAGGCGCTGATGTGGCCAAGGGCAGCGCTGTTCGGGCCGCTCGGCATGCAAAGCGCGGTGCTCGAAACCGACGAGGAGGGTACCTTTGTCGGCTCATCCTACCTCTATGCCACGGGGCATGACTGGGCGCGGTTCGGCCAATTCCTGCTGCAGGGCGGCGTCTGGAACGGCAACCAGATCCTGCCGGCCGGTTTCGTCGACTGGATGTGCGAACCGGCACCGGCCTCGAAAGTCTACGGCAAGGGGCAACTTTGGATCGAAGCCCCGGGGGACGAAGGAAATCCCGGCGCCGGCGTCGCCGCCGGCCTGCCCAACGATACCTACTGGATGGAGGGCCATGACGGCCAGACGGTCGCCATCATCCGGTCGGAGCGACTGGTGGTGGTGCGGCTGGGGTTGACGCCGGCCAAGCTCGGCTACCGGCCGCAGGTGATGGTCGGCGCGCTGATGAAGGCACTGCGCTAGCTCCCTTTACCCTCCCCTTGATGGGGAGGGTCGGCGCGTAGCGCCGGGGCAGGGTGCCTGGCACTTCACCCCCACCCGCGCCTTCGGCGCGACCTCCCCCATCGAGGGGAGGTAAGAGTGCGCGATCTTGACGACCGCCAGCCAGGCATAGCCGCGATAAAGCGTACGGAAACGGAAGCTTGCGCCGGTTCGCCGAGACTCCGATTCCAAGACTTCGCGCAATGATTCACGCGGCGTGACATGGAATTTCTTGAGCCAGCCGCGCAGCAATGTCCGGAACCAGTTGGGCAAGCCTTCCTGCTGGCCGAAATCGACGACATGCAGCGAGCCGCCGGGCGCGAGTGCCGCAAGGGCTGCCGAAACCGTCTTTTCCCAACCGGGGATCATCGACAGCGAATAGGACACGAAGATGCGGTCGAAGCGCTCGACGCCGAACAGCGTCTTGGCGTCGAAATCGGTGGCGTCGCCGCGCGCCAGCACGGCGCGGCCGGACAGGCCGTCGCGGCCGATCGCCTTGCTCGCCGTCTCCAGCATCTCGGCCGAGATGTCGAGGCCGTAGAGGCGGGCGTCGGGATAGCGGCGGGCTACAAGCGCGATGTTGCGGCCGGTGCCGCAGCCAAGTTCGAGCACTCTGCCATTCGCCGGCACATCCAGCCCGACTATCATCTGGTCGCGGCCAAGCAGATAGTATTTGCGGGTCAGGTCGTAGATGTGGCGCTGCCAGCGGTAGACGCCGTCCATCAGTTCGGCATGATCGGCCGGCAGCCCGCTCGCGCTCATGCCGCGCGCTTCACATAGAGGTGGAAGCCGCCATAAATCGCAGAGCGGTCGCGGGCCGAACAGTCGCGCGAGGCCTCGTCCTCGTAGGTCCACTGGTCGAGCAGCGAGATCGAGACGCGGCCCGGCAGCAGGCTGGGCTCGGCGGCGGTACGGAAGATGACTCGGGCGCCGACCGAGGCGGTGCGGGTGATCTCCGACCAAAGGGCATTGAGCTGGTCGTCCGTCATCCAGTCCTGCGCGTCGAGCAGGACGAAACGGTCGACGGTGCCTGCGTCCTTGCCGGCCAGAAATTCGATCAGATTGGCGTGGTGGATGCCGACGCGATCGACATTGTTGCGGATCGCCTTGTAGTTGGCCTCTTCTAGATAGGCGGGCAGGGCGGCCTCACCCGGATTGGGATAGCGACGGGCGAAGGCTTGCCAAGCGAAGTAGTTGTTCTTCAGCGGAAAATCGCAAGCGAGCTTTTCCAGCCGGGCCTTCAGCACGCTGGCCATCGAACCATCGCCCGAGGTGATCAGCGAATTGTACTGCGCCGGCGGAATGCCGAGGCCGAACAGCGAAGCCTTGCGCGAGGTAGCCCAGCGCAACAGCTTCTTGTCGAAGACCGGCGCCAGCTCTTCGTTGAAGAAGCGGCGCTGGTCGGCGAGGCTCTTCGACGCCATGATACCGGCGGGATCGACGCCGAAGAATTTGGCGATGCGGTGGCCCATGGCGATGAACAGGCCGAGCAGGCCGGTCTGGTAGAAATTGCGGTCGAAGACGGTGATGCGCCGGCGGCCGCGCCAGCTGCGACGCTCCCAATAGTGGCGGCTGACCGGGTCGAGATGCGGCGCGATGAAGCGGTCATAGGCTTGCGAATTGTGGTTGGTGTCGGCGGCGCCGAAGAAACGGAACAGATCGCCCTGCGAGGGCAGTTGCCGCACCGCCTCCAGCTTCATCCGGTTCAAGGCGATGTGGGCGGCGTTGAGGTCGACCGCATCGACGCGTTCAGGCGAGCGGGTGAGGTAGGCGAGGATGTTGCAGCCGCCCGACGCTATGGTGACGACGCGGTGGCCCTGGCCAAGCTGCATGGCCTCCATGTCGACTTCAGGGTCTTCCCAGATCTGCGGATAGACAAGGCCGGAAAACAGAAGCGCAAACAGCCGTTCGGAAAGGCCGGCCTGCGAAAGCGGGCGGTTCTGGTAGACGGCTTTTCCAACTTCCTTGCCGCGGCGAAAAACGAGATCCGAGGAGACGTCCGTCATGGCAAAGTGATTCCCCATTTGCTTTGCCGCAAGCGGGTAACTCAGGGGCATGACAGGCGGGTGACAGGCTGTTGACGCGAGTTCAGGCCTTGCCAAATCCCCCCGGTGTCGGCGTCGTCAGGATGACGGCGTCGCCGGCGTCGAGCACGGTCTGGTCGCAGGCCTTCAGCGTCTCGACGCTGCCGTCCTGGCGGCGGACCTTGGTCGAGCCGACCTCGCCGTCACTGCCGCCATCGAGGCCTTGCGGCGGGCGGTTGCGGTGCGAGGACAGGATGGCGCATTCCATCTTTTCGAGGAAGCGGATGGTGCGCCTGGTGCCGTCGCCGGCGCTCCATTTGCCCTTGCCGCCGGAACCTTCGCGGATGTGGAAATCCTCGAGCATGACGGGAAAGCGCAGTTCCAGCACCTCAGGGTCGGTGAGGCGCGAATTGGTCATGTGGGTGTGGACGCCGGATGTCCCGGCAAAGCCGCGGCCGGAGTTCATCCGGCCTGCCGGCGAACCGGAGCAGATGGTCTCGTAATACTGGTACTGCTTGTTGCCGAAGGTCAGGTTGTTCATCGTGCCTTGCGCGTTGGCCATGGCACCCATGGCGCCGAACAGGGTGTTTGTGACATGCTGCGAGGTCTCGACATTGCCGGCGACGACGGCGGCGGGGTAGGCGGGCTTCAGCATCGAGCCGTCGGGGATGATGATGTTGATCGGCCGCAGGCAGCCGGCATTCATCGGGATCATGTCCTCGACCATGACACGGAAGGCATAGAGCACGGCTGCGCGGGCGACGGGCTCGGGCGCATTGAAATTGTTCTTCTCGACCTTCGACGTTCCGGTGAAGTCCACGGTCGCCTCGCGCTTTTGCCGATCGATGGTAATCTTCACCTTGATCACCTGGCCGGTGTCGGTCGGGTATTCGTACTTGGAACTATCGGGCAGCCGCTCCAGCACGAGGCGCACGCTTTCGGCGGCGTTGTCCTGGACATGGCCCATATAGGCTTCGACGACATCGAGGCCGAAATGGCCGACCATCTTGCGTAATTCCGCCACGCCCTTTTCGTTCGCGGCGATCTGCGCCTTGAGATCGGCGATGTTCTGGTGCGGATTGCGGGCAGGGTAGGGGTGGTCGGTGAGCAGCGTTTGCAACTCCGTCTCGCGGAATTTTCCACGATCGACAACGCGGAAATTGTCGAACAGCACGCCTTCCTCGTCGACCGTGGTGGCAAGCGGCGTCATCGAGCCCGGTGCCGTGCCGCCAATATCGGCATGGTGGCCGCGCGAGGCTACGTAGAAGATTACTTCCTCCCCCTTTGAGGGGGAGGTGGCGGCGGAGCCGCCGGAGGGGGTCGTTGCGGCAGTGCTCGACGCTCTTGTGGTGCCTTCTGAGAGGACCCCACCCGGCCGCTGCGCGGCCACCCTCCCCTCAAGGGGGAGGGAAAACACCGGCGTCACCACGGTGATATCAGGCAAATGCGTGCCGCCATTGTAGGGGGCGTTCAGCGCAAAGACGTCGCCGGGATGGATGTCGCCGGAGTTCAGCCGGATGATGGTTTCGACCGAGCGGTCCATGGAGCCGAGATGCACCGGCATGTGCGGCGCGTTGGCGACCAGCGCTCCATGACGGTCGAAGACGGCGCAGGAAAAGTCCAGCCTTTCCTTGATGTTGACGGAATAGGCGGTGTTCTGCAGCGTGACGCCCATCTGCTCGGCGATCGACATGAAGAGGTTGTTGAAGACCTCCAGCATCACCGGATCGGCTTCGGTACCGAGGGCAGCCGTGCGAACTTTCCGTTCCGTGCGGCGAATGACGACGTGATTGAGGTTGGTGATTTCGGCCTGCCAGCCCGGCTCCACGACGATGGTCTGGTTCGGCTCGATGATCAAAGCGGGGCCTGGGACCAGATTGGATGGGCGCAGGTTTTCGCGGCGATGGATGCCGGCCTCATGCCAGCGGCCCTCGGTGTAGATGCGCCGCGTTCCGGACGCACCGGCTTCAACCATTGCCGGTCCGGCGGGCGCAACGGCTTCGGCCGTGGTCTCGACGATCTCGGCGCCTTCCACGCCAACGGTCTCGACGATCATCGGCTTGTCATCATAGACGAACCCGAACTGCGCCTTGTGGGCGATTTCGAAATCGCGCCTGGCCTGGAAGATCGAGTCGCCTTCGAAATTCACCGGCAGCGTGGTGTCGGTGCCGTCGTAGCGGATGTGCAGCACCGGCTTTGCCGCAATCTTGTCCTCGGCGATGCCTTGCGCTGCCAATTCGGCGATGACGGCTTTTTTCAACGTGCCGATGAGGCTGCCGATCTGGGTCCTGGATTCTTCGGCAAGCGGCTTCAGGAGCGCCTGCTGGCGCGACGCGAAAACCGACGACAGGCCGATACCATAGGCTGAGAGCAGACCGGAGAAGGGGTGGATCAGTACCGCCTCCATGCCGAGCGCGTCGGCAACCAGGCAGGCATGCTGGCCGCCGGCGCCGCCAAAACAGTTCAAGAGATATTCGGTGACATCGTAGCCGCGCTGCACGGAGATCTTCTTGATAGCATTGGCCATGTTTTCCACCGCGATGGTAACGAACCCTTCGGCGACGGCTTCCGGCGTGCGGCCATCGCCGATTTCGGCGGCGAGCGCAGCGAATTTTTTATGCACGGCGGCGACGTCCAGCGGCTGGTCCTGGTCTGGGCCGAAAATTGCTGGGAAGAAATCGGGCTGCAGCTTGCCCAGCATGACATTGGCGTCGGTGACGGCCAGCGGGCCGCCGCGCCGGTAGGCGGCGGGGCCGGGATTGGCGCCGGCGGAATCCGGGCCGGCGCGGAAACGGCCGGCTTCGTAGTGCAGGATCGAGCCGCCGCCGGCAGCGACGGTATGGATGCGCATCATCGGCGCACGGATGCGCACGCCGGCGACCTCGGTGTCGAAGGCGCGCTCATAATCGCCGTCATAATGGGCGACGTCGGTCGAGGTGCCGCCCATGTCGAAACCGATGACTTTCTCGAATCCGGCGAGTTTCGCCGTCTCGACCATGCCGACGACACCGCCGGCCGGGCCGGACAGCAGCGCGTCCTTGCCCTGAAACATGTCGGCGGCGGTAAGCCCGCCCGACGACATCATGAACATCAGGCGAGGGTTTTCCCTCCCCCTCGAGGGGAGGGTGGCGGCGGAGCCGCCGGGTGGGGTTGGATCGACCGGGCTCAGCGCATTGGCGGTGCCTTCCGAGAGGACCCCCTCTGGCCGCTTTGCGGACTGCCCTTCGCTATGGCTCCGGGCGTTCGTCGCTGAAAAAGCCAAATCGTTGGCTTTTTCTCGGCCTTTGGCCGACCGCTCCTCACCCTCCAGAAGTGGGGAGATTGGCGTCGCGCCCAGTTCTCCCGCTACTCTTTGCACATAGCGCGACAGGATCGGCGACAGATAGGCATCGACCACGGTGGTGTCGCCGCGGCCGACCAGTTTGATCAGTGGCGAGACTTCATGGCTGACCGAGACTTGGCTGAACCCGATCTTGCGGCAGACTTTCGCCACCGCCTTCTCGTGGTCGGGATATTTCCAGGCATGCATGAAGACGATGGCCACCGCATTGATGCCGTCGGCCTTCGCCTGTTCGATGGCGGGCCGGCAGGCGGCGATGTCGAGCAAGCGCTCGACCTCGCCATTGGCGCGCACACGCTCGTCGATCTCGATGACCCGCTCATAAAGCTGTTCGGGAAGAATGATCTCCTTGGCGAAGATGTCTGGCCGCGCTTGATAGGCGATCTTCAGCGCGTCGCGAAAGCCCTTGGTGATGAGCAAAAGCACACGGTCGCCCTTGCGCTCCAGCAGCGCATTGGTGGCGACGGTGGTACCCATCTTGACGTCACCGACCAGGCCCGGAGGAATAGCGGTGCCGGATTTCAGCCCCAAAAGCTCGCGGATGCCGGCTAGGGCCGGATCGGGATAGGCTTCGGGATTTTCCGACAGGAATTTCCTGGGATGCAAACCGCCTTGCGGATCACGTCCGATCACGTCGGTGAAGGTGCCGCCGCGGTCGATCCAAAAATCCCATTTCTTGTCCACGCAGAACTCCGGCATTGCATTTGGGTCCAGACTGTTAGTTCGGCATCGCCCGGCCCGCAATCGGTAGTGCGCGGATGTTACATCAGGAAACGCAACGTTACGAAACTCATGGCCGTTTGATGCATTTTGCCTTCGACCGTTCACCGCAACGTGAGCGTGTGTTGAAGGAGAGATGTCATGAAAAAGCTCATTCTTGCTTCCGTTTCCGCCCTGGCCCTGTTCGGCGTTGCCGCCTGCAGCGACAGCGGTACGGATAACACCACCACCCAGAGCACCAATCCGCCAGCCGCCGAGCCCATGAAGCCGGCGACGCCGGATGCACCGAAGCCTGCAGAACCGGCTCCGGCAACACCTGCTCCTGCCCCCGCGCAGTAGCAGCAGTCTCGGTCACTTTGACGTGACGAGAGAGGAGGCCGGCTTCGCGCCGGCCTTCCTGCGTTTAGGTCGATTCGGGGCTCAAGGGCCTTGAACCGGCTCTTTCCTACGGTTTGGGATCTGGCGCGTCGGTTGCTTGCGTAAATTCGATCCACTCTGCGGCGCTGTCTTGGCTTGATAGCAATGGCCGGCGGCCCTAATAAGCGCTCATGTCGATTTGGGATCGCCTCGGCGACTTCATCACCCGCGTTTCATCTTCAGCCACGTCCGGCGTCGCCGATGTGGTCGAGGCCGTGCGCACGGTTTTCTCCGGTGACGCCGATCTGCGCCGGCGCGTCGCCTTCTCTGTGGCGATGATTGCGCTGTCAGCCAAGATGGCCAAGGCCGATGGCATCGTCACCCAGGACGAGGTTCGCGCGTTCCAGGAAATATTCGAGGTGCCGCGAGAACAGACCCGCAATGTGGCGCGGCTTTACGATCTGGCCAAGCGCGACGTCGCCGGGTTCGAGACCTATGCCGAGAGTATGGCGCAGATGTGCGGCTCGGGCCATTCGAACTGCGTCATGCTGGAAGACATACTCGACGGTCTGTTCCATATCGCCAAGGCGGATGGGCTGGTGCATGAGCGCGAAGGGATTTTCCTGCACCGTATTGCCGAGATTTTCCGCATCGACGAGGTGCACTACGAAGCCATCATGGCCAGGCACGTCAATCTCGGCGCCGGCGATCCCTATATCGTGCTCGGCATTGAGCGCGGCAAACCGTTCGAGGAGGTCAGGAAACGATACCGCAAGCTGGTCTCCGACAATCATCCGGACCGGCTGATAGCGCGCGGCCTGCCGCAGGAATTCATCAAGATTGCAACGACCAGGGTCGCGGCGATCAACGCGGCCTATGAAATGATCGAGCGGGGCCTCAGGCACGCATGAGCGGCTTCCCGCCCGACGAGCCAAGCGCGGAGGTCAGGGTATCGCCGAATTTCGGCCCGCGACGCGAAACGCTCAGGCCCGACATGATCGTGCTGCACTATACCGGCATGGCGACGGGTGCTGCCGCGGAAGCCTGGTTGTGCGACCCCGCAAGCGAAGTCTCGTCGCACTACCTCGTCCATGAGGACGGTCGCATTATCCAGATGGTGCGCGAAAGCGACCGCGCCTGGCACGCCGGTGCAAGTTCCTGGTTCGGTCGTCGCGACATCAACTCCTGTTCGGTCGGCATCGAAATCGTCAATCCCGGCCATTCGCTCGGCTATTCGGCCTTTCCCAAGCGGCAGGTGGAAGCGGTGATCGGGCTTTGCCTTGGTATCATCGAACGCCATTCCATTACGGCGCAAAGGGTGCTTGCCCATTCCGACATCGCGCCGGGGCGCAAGATCGACCCGGGCGAGAAATTCCCCTGGAATGCGCTGTTTGCGGCCGGGGTCGGCCATCTCGTGCCTGCGGCGCCGGTCCGGCGCGGCGCGGTGCTGAAAGCCGGCGATACCGGCGCCGAGGTCGAGGCACTGCAGTCGATGCTGGCGCTCTATGGCTATGGCGTCGAGATATCAGGTGTCTTCGACCGCCAGACCGAAATCGTCGTCGAAGCTTTTCAGCGGCATTTCCGACCGCGCCGGGTGGATGGTGTCGCCGACGGCTCTACGTCTAGCACGCTGCAAAGCCTGCTGACTTCCCTTAGGTCAGTTGCCTCTAAATAATCTTTTTCTGATATTCAAGTTACAGCCTGTCACTGAAAGTGAATTGCCTCGCCTTGTTCGACACAAATTCCGCCCTCAAAGGCGGTTCGTGCAAGTTATCGGACCTCCAGCCCCCCGGATGCTCCGATATTGATTAGGCGTTGCTGCGTGAAGATCTTCGCGCGGCCAAACAGAACAGGACCACATGCAGAAATTGACCGTTGTAACGGCAGCCATTGCTGTCGGCGTAATGACTTTTGCCTTCAGCACGGCCGATGCCGCACCACTGAGCCAGAGGGCAGACCAGGGCTTCATCGCCGCACCCGCCAAAGCCACCATGACGAAGGCAAACCCGAAAGCAAAAAGAGCAATCACCGCGAAAGTGCGCAAAGCAGCCGTGGTGAAGGCCAGAAAAGCCACGGCCAAGAGGCATTTTAAGCGCAACAGGAAGAGCGTCGACCTGACGACGACCGCATCGATCCGCCCAAGCACCGCTGCGGAGTCGACTGCGGCAGCCGCGCTTGGCGGCCAGTATTCGGCAATCATTGCCCGCTATGCTGCGGCCGAAGGCGTGCCGGTGTCGCTGGCCCAGGCGGTCATCAAGATCGAGAGCAACTACCGGCCGAACATCGTCGGCAGCGCGGGTGAAATCGGCCTGATGCAGATCAAGCCGGCAACGGCGCGGATGATGGGGTATAGCGGCTCGGCCAAGGGTCTGTTCGATCCCGACACCAACATCAAATACGGCATGAAGTACCTTGCCATGGCGCGCAATCTCGGCGGCGGCACCACCTGCGGCACGATCCTGAAATACAATGCCGGCCATGCCGCGACGCGGATGAACCCGGTGTCGGCGGCGTATTGCGGCAAGGTCAAGGTGCAGTTGGCGGCATTGGGATCGCCGGCATAAAGTCTGCTTTTTCATTTGCGTTTTGGAACGTGAACCCCTTTATACGCTCTGCCAGCTGGCCGGGCGGCCGCACCCGCAAAGCCGAAAGGCTGCGGGTGAGGAAAGTCCGGGCTCCATGGAGACACGGTGCCGGTTAATGGCCGGCGGGGGCGACCCCAGGGAAAGTGCCACAGAAAGCAAACCGCCACGATTTATCGGGGCAAGGGTGAAAGGGTGGGGTAAGAGCCCACCGCGCGACTGGCAACAGGAGCGGCACGGTAAACCCCACCGGGAGCAAGACCGAATAGGGACGGTGCGAGGGGAAACCTTCGAGGGCTGTTTCCGGCTCACCGTCCGGGTAGGTTGCGTGAGGCGCATGGCAACATGCGCCCAAGATGAATGGCCGCCACGTTCTCGCCCCGAAAGGGGCGAGGGCCATACAAAACCCGGCTTACAGGCCAGCTGGCAATTTCTCCCTCATATCGCGATTAATCCTTTGGATCAGCAGTCTGCGCCTTCGGGCGCAGCTGGCGATTCAGGTGCTTGAGCGATTGAATCAAGTACGCATGCTGGGGTCGAGACAAACGCATCCTTGAAGCTGGTACGATTTAATCGTACCATGATTGTCATGGTTTGATCAGGAGCGCATCATGGGTCACGTCGACAAACGCAGCATCACGCTTTCGCCGGAACTGGCGGCGGCGGTCGACGATGTCGTGGCCGCCGGCGAATATGCCTCGGCCAGCGAAGTCA
Source organism: Mesorhizobium sp. P160219 (assembly GCF_057786095.1). Classification (NCBI taxonomy): domain Bacteria; kingdom Pseudomonadati; phylum Pseudomonadota; class Alphaproteobacteria; order Hyphomicrobiales; family Phyllobacteriaceae; genus Mesorhizobium; species Mesorhizobium sp. P160219. The sequence continues at coordinate 5,276,816 of NZ_JBYNWG010000001.1, read as the reverse complement.
TCCGTGATGCGCTGCGGCAATGGAAAGACCGCCGCGATCTTCTCGGCTACACGGTCGAGGAATTGCGCAGGCTGGTTCAGGAGGGGATCGACAGCGGACCGGCGGTGGACGGCCAGCCCTTCATGGACCGGCTGCGAGCCAAATATCACAGGATGTCGGTAGCTGCAGGCTCGGAAGAGTGAAACGGCTGCTTCCTCAGGCGATATCAGATGTCGAAGGCGTCGGTGACTACATTGCGGAACATAGCCCAAAGGGAGCCATGCGCCTTGTGGACGCTTTGGAGAGGCGCTGGACACTGCTCACCTTGCACCCGTTCTCAGGTGCGCCGCGCGATGATATCGCGCCCGGCATTCGTCATCTGATCGTCGGCGAATATGTCACTCTGTATCGCATGGGCGAAGACGCGATCGAGATCGTCCGCGTTTTGCACGGCAGGCGCGATATTGGCGCCGACGACTTGGTGACCTAACCGCCAGCTCAGATGCCGATCTTGTCCAGCGATGCCTCGATCGCCTGCCAGAGTTCTTCCACCGGCTCGCAGCCCACCGACAGGCGCACGAAGCCGGGCGGAACCGAATCTCCTCGCTTGGCCCGCCGCTCGGCGGAGGTGTGGACACCCCCGAACGACGTTGCCGCCTGCATCAGCGTGCAGTTGTTGATGAAATCCTCGGCCTTTTCCTGGGAGAGGAGTTCGAAGGACATGAGGAAGCCGAAGCGCTCCATCTGCGCCCGGGCGAGGTTGTGCGACGGGTCGCCCTCCAGCCCGGGGTAGCGCAAGCCGCTAACGGCGCGATGGTTTTTCAGGCGCTTCGCGATCACCTCGGCAGAAGAACACATGCGGTCGAAGCGTACCTCCAGCGTCTCCAGGCCGCGATGCACCAGCCAAGCCTCGAACGGGCCGGGAATGCCGCCCGCGGTCTCGCGCCAGCCGGTGACGTCCGCGATGATGTCTGGATTGCGGCTGGCGACATGGCCGAACAGCACGTCGGAATGCCCGTTGGCCGCCTTGGTGTCGGCAGCAACGACGATGTCGGCGCCGATATCGAGCGGGCGCTGGCCGAACGGCGTCATCGTGGTGTTGTCGACGACGACGATCGCGCCCGCTTGGTGCGCGGCCTCGGCGACCGCTGTGATGTCGCAAATGTCCAATCGCGGATTTGACGGGGTTTCAACGTAGACAAGGCGGTAGCCGTCGAAGCCGCCGTCGAGGAATGTAGCTGTCGGCCGCAGATCATAGGCGACGCCGAAGGGCTTGAGGAAACGTTCGGCCAGCGCGCGTGTGGCATGGTAGCCGTCCGAAGGCAAAAGCACGCGGTCGCCGGATTTCAACAGGCCGAAAAACACCGCCGAGATTGCCGCCATTCCTGAGGGGAAGCCGACGCATGGCGCGTCTTCGAGATGCGCCAGCATGTGCTCGACTGCATCCCAGGTGGCGTTGCTGTAACGGCCGTACTGACTGTAGCCGGCGCCGTCGCCCGGGTTGTGGAAAATAGCGGCCATGGTCAGCGGCAATGGGATGGGGTCGCCTTTGGCAAGTCCGTCGCGACGCAGATGGGCAAGGGAGGCCGCGCGGGACCTGGCTGTTTCAGACATGGATTTCTGACCTTGTTGCTCAGCGAAAAGACTGACGACGCTATTCGCGGCAGTGATGCGCGGCAAGCCGCTTCCGCTTGGGCCAGCCCGCTCTAAACGGTTCGTTAGGCTTAATGGGAGATAAAGACGGGAGTGTTGTCAGAGCTGCTCTCACCGGTTGTGGCGCGCGCGTTTGTGAAGCCTGTTCCCGTTGACGCCCATAGTACCCCATGATATCCCATTTCGAAACCAAAGCCTTCGTTCCGCGTCAGGGTAAAGCGTACGCCAATCGGGCAGCCGCGGCGGCTGTGCGTTTGCGGGGTTTTGCCGCTGGGATCGAAGCGGATTTTCGGCAGGGGACGCGCTTCGGCGCGGACGAAAACATGGAGAGGGGTGCGGCGGCGGAAGCGGCTGCAGCGTGTCATGGACCGGTTTCTGTCAAGCGCGGTGAACAGGATCGATGCGAAGGGGCGGGTCTCCGTTCCGGCGCATTTCCGCGCTGTCGTGCAGAAACGCGGCTATTCGGAGCTCTACGCGCTGCGCGGCCTGGACGTGCCTGCGATGGATGTCGGCGGGCTCGATCTGCTCGACCGCTACGAGCAGCGCATCGCGCTGGAAGACCCTTTTTTGCAGACGGCGGACGACATGTCGTTCTTCTGCCATGGCGACGGGACGTTCCTGAAGCTCGATCAGGATGGCCGCATCACGATGAGCGATTTCATCCGCGAGCATACGGGCATCACGAGCGAAGTGGCCTTTGTCGGCCGTGGCAATTTCTTTCAAGTTTGGGAGCCTGGACGGCTGGCCGCCTATGGGGCGCAGGCGCGCGCTCGGCTTTTGCAGCTTCGGCAGGGGACGAAGGCTCACGAGGCCAAGGCTGGGGAGCGGCCGGAATGATGGCGGATCACGGCGATGATCTCAGCGCCGTTGGCGGACCGGTCCGCCACATTCCGGTCCTCCTCGCCGAAGTGCTGGAGGCGCTCTCACCCAAAGCCGGCGATGTGATCGTCGACGGCACGTTTGGCGCCGGCGGCTACACCAAGGCGATCCTGGCGAGCGGCGCCTCGGTGGTGGCGATCGATCGCGATCCCGATGCGATTGCCGCCGGGCGCGGCCTGGAACAGCAATCCGGCGGCAGGCTAAGGCTGGTGCAGGCGCCATTTTCGACGCTGGACGAGCAGGTCGAAAGCGCCGACGGCGTTGTCCTCGACATCGGCATTTCCTCCATGCAGGTCGACCAGCCCGAGCGCGGCTTTTCGTTCCGCACCGACGGGCCGCTCGACATGCGCATGGCGCAGGCGGGCTTGAGTGCTGCCGACGTCGTCAATTCGTTCAAGATAGGCGACCTTGCCCGCATCTTCGGCTTCCTCGGCGAAGAGCGGAATGCCGGCCGCATTGCCCGCATGATCGAGTCACGCCGCGAAAAACGTCCGTTCGAGCGCACGCTCGATCTCGCCGACGCCATCGAAACGCATATCGGCCGCGCGCCGAAGGACAAGATTCATCCGGCCACCCGCGTCTTCCAGGCGCTGCGCATTTTCGTCAATGACGAGTTGAGCGAATTGGCCAAGGCTCTGGTGGCGTCGGAGCGGATATTGAAGCCCGGCGGGCGGCTTGCCGTGGTGACGTTCCATTCGCTGGAAGACCGCATCGTCAAGCGGTTCATCGCCGACCGCGCCGACGTCGCCACCGGCTCACGTCATTTGCCCGAGGCGCATGCGCGCACCGCGACCTTCCGCAAGGCCGGTGGCGGCGTGCCGGCAGGCGATGCGGAGGTCGCTGCCAATCCGCGGGCGCGCTCGGCCAGGCTGCGCGCCGCCATCCGCACCGAGGCGCCGGCGCGCGCCGGGGATCTCACCATTTTCGGCCTTCCAAAACTTCCCGGCATCCAGGCGCCGCGAGAGAGGTGAATACGTGTTTCGAACCAGCGACATAGTCCTGATCGCCGTCATGGTCTCGGCCGCGGCTCTGACCTACAAGGCCAAGCGCGAGGCCGAGGAACAGCTGGCTTCGGTGCAGAAGATCGAGGCGCAGATCCGCTATGAGGAGGACACGATCGACCTGCTCAAGGCCGACTGGAGCCTGCTGACCCAGCCGTCGCGCCTGCAGAAGCTGGCTGAAATCTACAAATCGCAGCTCGCACTCGAGCCGGTCAATGCGCGGCAGATCGTCGGGCTCGACGACCTGCCGGCAAAACCGCTCAACATCGAGGACCTGTCGTCGCAGCGGCTTGGCGGCATGGCAGACAATTCCGGCAAAGGACCAGCCGACAAGGATCCCGTGGTCACCGGAGCCATCGTCCAATGATCGCTGGATTTCCAATGCGCCCCAAACTTCCGTCGATCGGCAAATTGCTGAAGCGCCGCGCACGGACCGGCGAGGACGGCTCCATCGTCGTCGAGGGCGCGCGCAAGGCGACCGGCGGCAAGGCCAAGACCCGCATCGTGATGACTATGGCGGTGTTCTTCGGCATCTATTCGACCATCGCCGGGCGGCTGGTCTATCTCGGTTTTCAGTCCCCCGACATGTCGAATGGGCCGCAAAGCCGGGTGACGGCGTCGCGTCCCGACATCGTCGACCGCAACGGCGAGGTGCTGGCGACCGACATCAAGACGGCATCGCTGTTTGCCGAGCCGCGCCGCATCGTCGATGCCGACGAGGCGATCGAAAAGCTGTCGACCATTCTGCCAGATATCGACCCCGAGCAGACCTATCACAAGCTGAAGAGCGGCGCCGGCTTCGTCTGGCTGCAGCGGCAGCTGACGCCCAAGCAGCAGGCCGACATCATGCAGCTCGGCATTCCCGGAATCGGCTTTCGCACCGAAAAGCGCCGCTTCTATCCGGCCGGCGTGACCTCGTCCTACATTGTCGGCCTCACCAACATCGACAATCAGGGCATCTCCGGCATGGAGAAATACATTGACGAGCAGGGCCTGAGCGACCTGCAGGCCTCAGGCCTTGCGATCGCCAAGGATCTGAAGCCGGTTCAGCTGTCGATCGACCTGCGCGTCCAGCATGTGGTGCGCGACGAGATTGCCGCCGGCCTCGAGCGCTATCGCGCCATGGGCGCCGGCGCCGTCGTGCTCAACATCAAGACCGGCGAAGTGGTGGCGATGGCCTCGGTGCCGGATTTCGATCCGAACAATCCCTTCAATGCGCAGGACAAGGATCGGCTGAACCGCATGTCGGCCGGCCTCTACGAGATGGGCTCGACCTTCAAGAGCTTTACCTCGGCCATGGCGCTCGATTCCGGCAAGGCGAATATGAACAGCCGTTTCGACGCCTCGCATCCGATCCGGGTCGGCCATCAGGCCATCCACGATTTCCATGGCAAGAACCGCGTGCTGTCATTGCCGGAGGTGTTCCTTTACTCCTCCAATATCGGATCGGCCCGTGAGGCCGAAATGGTCGGCATCGAGGGGCACCGCGAATTCCTGCATCGCCTTGGCCTTCTGGACAGGATGCAGACCGAACTGCCTGAGGTCGCGCGCCCGACCGAACCGAAGGTCTGGAAACAGGTCAACTCCTTCACCATCGCCTTCGGCCATGGTGTGTCGACGACGCCGCTGCAGGCCGCCGTCGGCTGCGCGGCGCTGATGCAGGGCTATTTGATCCCGCCGACTTTCCTGGTCCGCAGCGAGCAGGATGCCATGGCGGTGGCCAAGAGAGTGGTCAGCGAAAAGACTGTGGAGGGCATGCGCTACCTCTACACGCTCAATGCCGAGAAAGGCTCGGCCAGAAACGCCAGGGCCCCCGGCTACCGCGTTGGCGGCAAGACCGGAACCGCCGAGAAGGTGATCAATGGCCGCTACTCGAAGGAACTGAATTTCAACACCTTCGTCGCCGCCTTCCCGATGGACGATCCGCAGTATCTGGTGTTTACGATCGCTGACGCTCCGCACCCGGAAAAGCCCGGAATGACCGACGTCGCCGCCAACAATGCGGGTGTCATGGCCGGAAACATCATCAGGCGGGCAGCCGCCATGCTTGGCGTGAAGCCAGATTTCAGCCATGAAAATGGCGCAACGCTGGTTTCCTATCAGTGATTCTTAGGGCGCGCCGGCAACTGCGCGCCATTTTGTTGAGATAAACGGGGTTCGATGCACCTGAGAGATTTAGCCGGTATCCTGCCTGTCGAGGGAACATCTTCCCGCGATGTGGAGGTAACCGGGATTTCGTCGGATTCCCGCACGGTCAAGACCGGCGTGGTCTTTTTCGCGCTCGCCGGCAGCAAGGCGGATGGTTCGGCCTATGCCGCCGATGCGGCAAAGCGCGGCGCAGCGGCGGTTGTCGTTGGCAACGCCAGCGCCGTTTCCGGCCTGTCCGTCCCCGTGCTCAGCGTCGACGACCCACGCCTGGCGCTGGCGCTGAGCGCAGCACGTTTCTTCGGCAGCCAGCCGGAGACCATGGTTGCGGTTACCGGCACCGCAGGCAAGACCTCGGTCGCCGCCTTCACCAGGCAGATCTGGGAGCAGGCCGGCTTTGCCGCCGCGTCCATTGGCACCACCGGCGTGGTGGCGCCGGGCCGCAACGACTACGGTTCGTTGACCACACCCGATCCAGTGGCTTTGCACCAGTTGCTCAAGGAATTGGCGGAGGCCGGCGTCACCCACGCCTCGATGGAGGCTTCCAGCCATGGTCTCGACCAGCGCCGCCTTGATGGCGTCAAGCTCGCCGCAGGCGGTTTCACCAATCTCGGCCGCGACCATATGGACTATCATCCGACGGTCGAGGACTACCATCGCGCCAAATTGCGCCTGTTCGACACGCTGCTGCCGAAAGGCGCGCCAGCGGTCATCTTTGCCGACGATCCGTGGTCGGCGCCGACCATCCAGGCTGCGCAGGCCGCCGGGCTCAAGGTGCTGACGGTCGGCCGCCATGGCGATTTCCTGCGCCTGAAGCGGGTCGAGCACGAGCGCCACCGCCAGCGCGCCGAGGTCGAAGCCGACGGCGTGCTCTACGAGATCGACCTGCCGCTCGCAGGTGACTTCCAGATCGCCAATGCCCTGGTTTCGGCCGGGCTGGCCATTTCCACTGGAACGCCGGTCGCCAAAGCTTTGATGGCATTAGAGAAACTTCAGGGGGCGCCGGGACGGCTCGACCTTGTCGGCGCCACCGCCAATGGCGCGCCCGTCTATGTCGACTATGCCCACAAGCCGGATGCGCTGGAAAATGTACTGGCCGCCGTGCGCCCATTCACCACCGGCCGCGTCATCGTCGTGTTCGGCTGCGGCGGCGACCGCGACCGGGGCAAGCGGCCGATCATGGGCGGAATCGCCACGCGGCTCGCCGATGTCGTCATCGTCACCGACGACAATCCGCGCTCGGAAGTGCCGGAAACGATCCGTGCCGCGATCCTGGCAGCCGCACCCGGCGCCATTGAAATCGGCGACCGCCGCAAGGCGATCCACGAAGCGGTCGCCATGCTGAAAGCGGGCGATACGCTGATCGTTGCAGGCAAGGGCCATGAAGAGGGCCAGACCATCGGCGCCGAGACTTTTCCGTTCTCCGACCACGAAGAAGTCCGGTCGGCGCTGCGGGAGCGGGCCGCATGAGCGTGCTCTGGACTTCCGAGGCGCTGGTCGACGCCATGGGCGGTCGGCCGCTCGGGCCGATGCCGGAGGGAATTTCGGGGATCTCGATCGACAGCCGCAGCCTGCAGCCGGGCGACGCCTTCTTCGCCATCAAGGGCGAGGCGATGGACGGCCATGACTTCGCGACCGCGGCGATCAAGGCCGGCGCCGGCGTTCTGGTCGTCGCCGAGGGCAAATTGCCGTCGCTTGGGCGGCTGACGGCGCCGATGATCGTCGTGCAGGATGTGCTGGCAGCACTGGAGAAACTCGGTGTTGCCGCCCGCGCCCGTTCCAGCGCAAAAATCATCGCGGTGACCGGATCGGCCGGCAAGACCACCACCAAGGAGGCGCTGCGTCATGTGCTGTCGGCCGTCGGCACGGTGCATGCTTCGGCGCAGTCCTTCAACAATCATTGGGGCGTGCCGCTGACGCTGGCGCGCATGCCCGGCGATTGCGACTATGCGGTGTTCGAGATCGGCATGAACCATCCCGGCGAGATCCGGCCGTTGGTCAAGATGGTCCGGCCACATGTGGCCATCGTCACGATGATCGCCGCCGCGCATCTCGGCTTCTTTAGAAATCTCGACGAGATCGCCAAGGCCAAGGCCGAGATTTTTGAAGGCATCGAGCCCGGCGGTGCGGCCTTGCTCAACCGCGACGATGCGCGCTGGAAGCTGCTCGACAAGATGGCGCGGGCCGCCGGCGTCGAACATGTCTTTGGCTTCGGCGAGAATGCACGGTCGACTTACAAGCTGACCAAATGCGAGCTGCATGCCGGTCATTCCGATATCACCGCCAGGATCGGCGGTCAGGATGTCGTTGCCCGGATCGGCGCGCCTGGCCGCCACATGGTGCAGAATGTGCTCGCCGTTCTTGGCGCGGCGCATCTCGTTGAAGCTGACATCACAAAGGTGGCGGAAGCGCTGGCCGATCTCTCTGCGGAGCGTGGCCGTGGCAAGCGCCATGTCCTGCGCCATCCTAAGGGACCGATCACACTGATCGACGAGAGCTACAACGCCAATCCGGCCTCGATGGCTGCTGCCATGGCGCTGCTCAACGCGACGCCTGTCACGGGCGAGGGCCGGCGCATCGCCGTGCTCGGCGACATGCTCGAGCTCGGCGACCATTCGGCCAAGCTGCATGCAGCCCTGGCCGAATTGATCGTCGGGACCGGCACGCACACGGTCTTTCTCGGCGGCCCGGAAATGCGGGCGCTGGCAGACATCCTGCCCGACGAGATCAAAACGGAATACCGCGCCGGCGCCGAGGAATTGAAGCCGCTGTTGTTGTCGACGCTGAAGGCCGGCGACGTTGTGATGATCAAATCGTCGAAAGGCATCGGCTTTTCAAAGCTGGTCGAGGCCTTGCTCGGCAAATATCCGGCGGAAGCCGCAGGCACGAAACAGAACTAGTCCGGGGGACGGAATCGCATGTTTACATTGCTCGTCGATTTTGCGGACAAGGTCTCGGTCTTCAATGTCTTCCGCTACATAACTTTCCGCACCGGCGGTGCGCTGATCACCTCGGCGCTGATCGTCTTCATCTTCGGGCCGACCATCATCAATTCGCTTAGGCTGCGGCAAGGCAAGGGCCAGCCGATCCGCGCCGATGGCCCGCAGACGCATTTCAAGAAGGCCGGCACGCCGACCATGGGCGGGCTGATGATCCTGTGCGGCATCGTCGGCTCGTCGCTTCTATGGGCGAACCTCTCCTCGATCTATGTCTGGGTGGTGCTCTTGGTGACGCTGGGCTTCGGTTCGATCGGCTTTTACGACGACTATCTCAAGGTAACCAAGCAGTCGCATCTCGGCTTTTCCGGCAAGGCGCGGCTGGCGTTGGAATTCGTCATCGCCGGCATCGCCGCCTGGGCGATCATGCATAATGGCCAGGCGCCGTTCTCATCGTCGCTGACTTTCCCCTTCGCCAAGGAATTCATCATCAATCTCGGCTGGTTCTTCGTGCCGTTCTCCTGCTTCGTCATTGTCGGCGCCGGCAATGCGGTGAATTTGACCGATGGCCTCGACGGGCTGGCGATCGTGCCGATCATGATCGCGGCGGCATCCTTCGGCGTTATTGCCTACCTCTCCGGCAATGCGGTGTTCGCCGAATATCTGCAGATTCATTTCGTGCCCGGCACCGGCGAGCTGGCTGTCGTGCTTGGCGCCGTCATCGGCGCCGGCCTCGGCTTCCTCTGGTTCAACGCGCCACCGGCAGCGATCTTCATGGGCGACACCGGTTCGCTGGCCATGGGTGGCCTGATCGGTACGGTCGCGGTCGCCACCAAGCACGAAATCGTGCTGGTCATCGTCGGCGGATTGTTCGTCGTGGAAATCCTGTCGGTCATCATCCAGGTCGGCTACTTCAAGATGACCGGCAAGCGCGTCTTCCTGATGGCGCCTATCCATCATCATTTCGAAAAGCTCGGCTGGACCGAAAGCCAGGTGGTGATCCGCTTCTGGATCATCGCCGTCATCCTGGCGCTGGTGGGCCTGTCGACCCTCAAGCTGAGATAGGAACCCGCTTGATCCCCGCCGCATCCTTTTCGGGCAAACGCGTTTCGCTCTTCGGGCTCGGTGGCTCGGGGATCGCCACGGCGCGCGCGCTGATCGAGGGCGGCGCCGACGTGCTCGCCTGGGACGACAATCCCGATAGCGTCGCCAAGGCTGCTGACCAAGGCATTGCGACCGCCGATCTGCGCGGCGCCGACTGGTCGAAATTCTCGGCCTTCGTGCTCTCACCCGGCGTGCCGCTGACGCATCCCAAGCCGCACTGGACGGTGGAGTTGGCGCGTGGCTCCGGCGTCGAGGTGATCGGCGATATCGAATTGTTCTGCCGCGAGCGGATTGCGCGCGCGCCTGATGCGCCGTTCATCGCTATCACCGGCACCAACGGCAAGTCGACGACCACGGCGCTGACCGCGCATATCCTCAAATCGGCAGGGCGCGACACGCAGATGGGCGGCAATATCGGCCGGGCCATCATGACGCTCGATCCACCGCAGGCTGACCGGGACTATGTCGTCGAGTGTTCGTCCTACCAGATCGATCTCGCGCCCTCGATCAACCCGACGGCCGGCATCCTGCTCAACCTGACGCCCGACCATCTCGACCGCCACGGCACCATGCAGCATTACGCTTCGATCAAGGAGCGGCTGGTTGCCGGCAGCGAGACGGCGATCGTCGGCGTTGACGATTCCTGGTGCGCGCAGATCGCTGACCGGCTGGAGAGGGCGGGCCGGGAGGTGATCCGCATCTCCAAGCGGCTGCCGCTGACCGACGGCTATTTCGCCGACGGCTCTGATCTGATGGAAGCCGTGCATGGCCGCTACAGCCGCGTCGCCTTCCTCGAAGGCATCGGTTCGTTGCGCGGCCAGCACAATGCGCAGAACGCGCTTGCCGCTGTTGCCGCCTGCCTCAGGGTCGGCTTGAGCCTGGGCGAGATCCAGGCGGGACTGGAGAGCTTTCCAGGCCTCGCGCATCGCATGGAGCAGGTCGGACGCAAGGACCACGTGCTGTTTGTCAACGATTCCAAGGCGACCAATGCCGATGCGGCGGCACCCGCGCTGTCGAGTTTTTCGCGCATTTACTGGATCGCCGGCGGACTGCCCAAGGAAGGCGGCATCGAGCCGCTGCGCGGTTTTTTCCCACGCATCGCCAAGGCCTATCTGATCGGCGAGGCGGCGCCCGCGTTCTCGGCGACGCTCGGCGAAGCCGTGCCCTATGAAATCTCGGGCACCCTGGCCGCCGCGGTCGACCATGCCGCGAAAGACGCGGCCAAGGATGACAGCGGCGGGGCGGTGGTGCTGCTGTCGCCGGCCTGCGCCAGTTTCGACCAGTTCAAGAATTTCGAAGTTCGCGGCGAAGCCTTCAGGCAAGCTGCGAATGCTATCGAGGGTGTCAAACCCATCGGAGGGGCACGATAATGCAAAGCCGTCTCGACAAAAGCCCGGTTGCAACCTGGTGGTGGACGATCGATCGCTGGTTCCTGGCGGCGTTCCTGTCGCTGATGGGGCTTGGCATTGTCTTGTCCTTTGCGGCAAGCCCGGCGGTGGCCGAACGCATCGGCCTCGACAGTTTCCACTTTGCCACCAGGCAGATCATCTTCACCGTGCCGGCGCTCGGCGTAATGCTGGCGGTCTCCTTCCTGGAATCGCGGCAGATCCGGCGCATGGCGCTGATCATCCTGGGCATCATGCTGGTGCTGATGGTGGCCGTGCTCTATATCGGCGTCGAAGTGAAAGGCGCACGGCGCTGGGTGTCGTTTGTCGGCATGTCGATCCAGCCGTCGGAATTCCTGAAACCTGCTTTCGTCATCGTCTGCGCCTGGCTGTTCGCAGAACACAAGCGCCAGCCCGACATTCCGGGCAATTTGTTTGCCATGCTGCTGCTAATCCTGGTCATCTCGCTTCTGGTGGCGCAGCCCGATCTCGGCCAAACCATGCTGGTGACCGGCACCTGGGGCGTCATGTTCTTCATGGCCGGCCTGCCCTGGCTATGGATCATCGCGCTTGGCGCCACCGGCGCCGGCGGCCTGTTTGCCGCCTACACGGTGTTCCCGCACGTCGCCGCCCGCATCGACAAATTCCTGACCGGCGAAGGCGACACATTCCAGGTCGACATGGGCCGCGAGGCGCTGATCAACGGCCACTGGTTCGGCGTCGGCCCGGGCGAGGGCACGGTCAAGCGCGTCATCCCCGACGCGCATGCCGATTTCGTGTTTTCGGTCGCCGGCGAAGAGTTCGGGCTGATCATGTGCTTCTTCATCATGTCGATCTTCGCCTTCATCGTGCTGCGCGGCTTGAGCACGGCATTGAAGGAACATGATGATTTCACCCGCTACGCCGTTGGCGGTCTCGTCACCGTGTTCGGCCTGCAGTCGGTCATCAACATGTGCGTCAACCTGCAACTGATGCCGGCCAAGGGCATGACGCTGCCTTTCATCTCCTATGGCGGCTCCTCGCAGATCGCCATTGCCATCTCGATGGGCATGGTGCTGGCGCTGACGCGCAAGCGACCGGAAAAGCGCAAGCAGATGGGCTTTGCCCTGTCGCAGCGCGCCCTGCCGGCGGAGTGATATGGCGCGGGGTGTCATCCTTCTCGCGGCTGGCGGAACCGGCGGACATCTGTTTCCGGCCGAGGCGCTGGCGCATGAGCTGATCGAGCGCGGCTGGGGCGTGCATCTGGCGACGGACGACCGCGCCGAGCGCTTTGCCGGCCATTTCCCGGCCGCCGCCATCCATCCGATCCAGTCGGCGACGATGGGCTCGAAAAACCCCGCCGCTCTGCTCGGAGCGTTCTGGAAGATCTGGCGCGGCGTGCGCCAGGCTTCCGCCGTCATCGCCAGGATCAAGCCTGATGCGGTCGTCGGCTTTGGCGGTTATCCGACCTTGCCACCGCTCTATGCCGCGACGCGGCGCAAGCTGCCGACGCTGATCCATGAGCAGAACGCGGTCATGGGCCGCGCCAACCGGGCGCTGTCCGGGCGTGTCGATGCGATTGCCGGCGGCTTCCTGCCGCAAGATGAAAGTGCCACAGGCGCCAAGACTGTGACGACCGGCAATCCGGTCAGGCCGCCAATCCTGGAGGCGGCAAAGACGCCCTATAAGGCATCCCAAGGGGCGGATCCGTTCAGGCTCCTGGTGTTCGGCGGCAGCCAGGGCGCGCAGTTCTTTTCCGATGCCATGCCGGCGGCGATCGCACTTCTGCCGGAGGCGCAGCGCAAGCGGCTGGTGATCACCCAGCAGGCCCGCGCCGACGACGTGGCGCGGGTGAAGGCTGGCTATGCGGCACTCGGCGTCCATGTCGAGGTCTCGCCCTTCTTCACCGACATGGCACAGCGCATGGGCGCGGCGCATCTGGTGATCTCGCGCTCCGGCGCCTCGACGGTTTCGGAGATCGCCGTCATCGGCCGGCCGGCGCTGCTGGTGCCTTATCCCTATGCGCTGGATCACGATCAGGCGGCGAACGCAGCCGCCCTTGCCGCGGCGGGCGGCGGCGAGGTGCATCCGCAATCGTCACTGTCGCCGGAGCGCATCGCGGCTCTCATTGGCGGGCTGATGGACGATCCCGAGCGGCTGACGGCCATGGCTGCCGGAGCGAAGTCGGCTGGCCGGCCGAACGCGGCACGGTTGCTCGCTGATCTCACAGAGGCTATTGCGTCCAGAAAAACCGTTTCGGATTTCAGGAAAGGGACGCATTGATGAAGATGCCGCAGACCATCGGCCTTGTGCATTTCATCGGCATTGGCGGCATCGGCATGAGCGGCATCGCCGAGGTTCTGCACAATCTCGGCTACAAGGTGCAGGGTTCGGACCAGGCCGACAGCGCCAATGTCCAGCGGCTGCGCGACAAGGGCATCGAATGCTTTGTCGGCCACAAGGCCGAGAATATCGGCGCGGCCGAAGTGGTGGTCGTCTCCACCGCGATCAAGAAATCCAATTCCGAGCTGAAGGCCGCGCGCGAAAAACTGCTGCCGATCGTGCGCCGGGCCGAGATGCTGGCCGAACTGATGCGCTTCCGCCAGGCGGTCGCGATCGGTGGCACGCATGGCAAGACCACAACCACGTCGATGGTGGCGACGCTGCTCGATGCCGGCGGGCTCGACCCGACGGTGATCAATGGCGGCATCATCAATGCCTATGGCACCAATGCCCGTATGGGCGATGGCGAGTGGATGGTGGTCGAAGCCGACGAAAGCGACGGCACCTTCCTCAAGCTGCCGGCCGAGATCGCCGTCGTCACAAACATCGATCCCGAGCATCTGGACCATTATGGCAGTTTCGACAAGGTGCGCGAGGCGTTCCGGCAATTCGTCGAGAACGTGCCGTTCTACGGTTTTGGCGTGATGTGCACCGACCATCCGGAAGTACAGGCGCTGGTCAGCCGCATCGAGGACCGCCGCGTCATCACCTATGGCGAGAACGCGCAGGCCGATGTGCGTTTCACCAACCACCGGATGGCCGGTGCCGTCTCGGCATTCGACGTGGTGATCCGCGACCGCAAGACCGGCGGCCAGACGACGATATCGGATCTGCGGCTGCCGATGCCCGGCCGCCACAACGTCTCCAACGCCACCGCCGCAATTGCGGTCGCGCATGAACTCGGCCTATCGGCCGAAGCGATCAAGAAAGGGCTGTCGTCCTTTGCCGGCGTCAAGCGGCGCTTCACCCACACCGGCTCGTGGAACGGCGTCGACATCTTCGACGATTACGGCCACCACCCGGTCGAGATCACGGCGGTGTTGAAAGCGGCGCGCAGCGCCACCAAGGGCCGCGTCATCGCCATTGCGCAGCCGCACCGCTTCACCCGGCTGCACGATCTGTTCGACGAGTTTTCGGTCTGTTTCAACGATGCCGACACGGTGATGGTGGCGCCGGTCTATGCGGCGGGCGAGGAGCCGATCGACGGCGTGACCTCGGAGGCGCTGGTGTCGCGCATCCGCTCCGGGGGCCATCGCGATGCGCGCTACGTCGAAACCCCTGCCGCGATTTCGCCCGTCATCCGCGCGTTGGCGAAACCGGGCGACTTCGTCATCTTCCTGGGCGCCGGCAACATCACCCAATGGGCCTATGCGCTGCCTGGGGAACTCGGCGGTACCGTCTCATGATGCGCGGCCAGGACCTGCTCGACAAACTTGGCGACCGGCTTGCCGGCCTGCGCGGCCGCATCACGCCCAATGCCGAGATGGACAAGATCACCTGGTTCCGCGCCGGCGGTCTGGCGGACGCCCTGTTCCAGCCGGCCGACGAGGAGGATCTGGCTGCCTTCCTGCGCGCCGTGCCGGAGGACATCCCGCTCACCATCGTCGGTGTCGGCTCCAACCTCCTGGTGCGCGACGGCGGCATTCCGGGTTTCGTCATCCGGCTTTCGGCCAAGGGCTTTGGCGAAGCCGAGGTGGTTTCGCCGACCGTCATCAAGGCCGGTGCTGCGACGCCCGACAAGCGCGTCGCGGCCGTCGCTTATGAGGCCGGTATTGGCGGCTTTCATTTCTATCACGGCATTCCCGGCGCCATCGGCGGGGCGCTGAGGATGAATGCCGGCGCCAATGGCGTCGAGACGCGGGAACGTGTCGTCGAGGTTCGGGCGCTCGACCGCAAGGGCAATCTCCACACCCTCAGCAATGAAGACATGGGCTATGCCTATCGTCACTCGGCCGCACCTGCCGGGCTGATCTTCACCTCCGCCGTTTTCGAAGGTGTTCTGGAAGACCAGGAGGCGATCAAGGCGGCCATGGACGCCGTCCAGACGCATCGCGAGACGGTGCAGCCGATCCGCGAGAAGACCGGCGGCTCGACCTTCAAGAATCCGGAAGGCACCTCGGCCTGGAAGGAAATCGACAAGGCCGGCTGCCGCGGGCTGATGATCGGCGGCGCGCAGATGTCGCCGATGCACTGCAACTTCATGATCAACACCGGAACAGCGACCGGATACGACCTCGAATATCTCGGCGAGACGGTGCGCGCCCGCGTGCTTGAAAATTCAGGCATCCGCCTGCAGTGGGAAATCAAGCGGCTCGGCAATTTCCGCCCCGGCCATGCCGTGCAGGAATTCCTCGGACAGCTTCTTTAGCGCAAGCTGAAGTTCATGTGATGCTTGAACTTCAAACGGTCTGAAACAACAGCGCCACCGTTGCTCCAAAAACTCACAACACGCTTTTTCCGGCCGTTTTCGCGGAAAGTGAATCTGTCGGAATCATAAGCACTTGCCAGCGAATCAACTCTCTGATTCTCTGCCTTAAAGCGTTTCCTGATTTGAGTCGTTCGACGCGTCGACCGCGTTTTCCGTCTGGGGGGCAACCTGCCGGGAGACTCGGACTCAATCTGGTCGCTGAATGCGTGGTTGCGGGCCCGCCGTGAGAGGGATGACGGGATATGAAGAACAAGCATGTGGCTGTCCTCCTGGGCGGATTCTCGTCCGAGCGGCCCGTGTCTCTGTCTTCGGGAAAGGCGTGTGCGGATGCGCTTGAGAATGAAGGCTACCAGGTTACCCGCGTCGATGTTGCGCGCGATGTCGGCGCCGTGCTCACCGAACTCAAGCCCGATGTCGTCTTCAACGCACTGCACGGCCCGTTCGGTGAAGACGGCACCATCCAGGGCATCCTCGAATATCTGGCCATTCCCTACACCCATTCGGGCGTGCTCGCCTCGGCGCTCGCCATGAACAAGGAGCAAGCCAAGAAGGTCGCCAAGGCTGCCGGCATCGCGGTGGCGGAATCGAAGGTTGCCAGCCGCTTTGCCATCCAGAACAAGCATCCGATGAAGCCGCCCTACGTGGTCAAGCCGGTCAATGAAGGCTCAAGCTTCGGCGTCGTCATCGTGCATGAAGGGCAGTCGCATCCGCCGCAGGTCATCGGCTCGTCCGAATGGAAATATGGCGAGACCGTCATGGTCGAGCGCTACATCCATGGGCGCGAGCTGACCTGCGCCGTCATGGGCGACGTGGCGCTCGGCGTCTGCGAGATCATTCCGACCGGCCATTCCTTCTACGACTATGATTCAAAATACGTCGCCGGCGGATCAAAACACGAAATCCCTGCTAAAATTTCATCAAATATTTACCAAAAAATACAGACACTGGCGCTCAAGGCACATCTGGCTATCGGCTGCCGGGGCGTTTCCCGATCGGACTTCCGCTATGACGACCGTCACTCCGAAAACGGCGAGATTGTCTGGCTCGAGATCAACACTCAGCCGGGCATGACGCCGACGTCTTTGGTGCCTGAAATCGCCGCCCAGGCCGGGCACTCGTTTGGCAAATTGTTGAGTTGGATGGTGGAGGACGCTTCGTGTCTGCGTTGAAATGGGGACAGGACAAGGGCAGGGGCGGCGCCGGGCCGGCGCTGTTCGGCATGCCGTTGTCGTTCGACCATTTCGTGCTGCCGCGCGTGCTGCGCCGGCCGGTGCGCGTGCTGGCGCGCCTGGGCGGCGGCGACTTCGTCGCGCCGCGCTTTTCCGCGGCCATCCTGTCGGCTTCGCTCATTGCATCAAGCAGCCTCTATGGCGCCATTCTCGGCGGTCATGCCGACGACATCGTCCAGAGCATCACCGCCCGGACCGGCTTTGCCGTCGACCAGATCAAGGTGGTCGGCAACCGCCAGACTTCGGAGATCGACATATTGGACCGGCTCGAGCTCGACGGCTGGACGTCACTGATCGGCTTCGATGCCGAGGCCGCGCGTGAACGTATTGATACCTTGCCCTGGGTCGAAGTGGCGGCGGTGCGCAAGGTCTATCCACATACGCTGGAAGTGCGTGTCGAGGAGCGCGAGCCCTTCGCGCTCTGGCAGCAGGGCGCGGAGCTTTCGGTCATCGAACGCTCCGGCGCGGTGATCGCGCCGTTCTCCGGCGGCAAGCAGGCGCTGCTGCCGCTGATCATCGGCACCGGCGCGCCGGCCAAGGCCCCCGACTTCGTGGCCAAGATCAACAAATTTCCCGAGCTCGCGGCTCGGGTCAAAGGCTATATCCGCATCGGCGAACGGCGCTGGGACCTTAAGCTGGAAAACGGCATCACGATCAAGCTGCCCGAGGATGGCGAGGATCAGGCGATCGCCGATCTGGTTCGGATGGACCACGACAACGGGCTTCTGACGCGGGACATCGCCGCCGTCGACATGCGCATCTCCGATCGCCTGGTGGTGCAGCTGACGCCGGAAGCGGCGACGCAGCGCCAGGCCGCGCTCAATGAAAAGCCGCAAAATCTGAAGCGCAAGTCGGGGACGAAGATATGAGCTGGCTTGGCGGCAACAGCGATGCCTCTTCGCGGCGTTCCGGCACGCTCACCGTGCTGGATGTCGGCTCGAGCAAGGTTTGCTGCGTGGTGGCGAAACTGAAGCCGCGCGAGGACGGCAAGCTGTTGCGCGGCCGCTCGCACCGCATCCAGGTGATCGGCATCGGCCACCAGAAATCGCAAGGCGTGAAGTCGGGCGTGGTCGTCGATCTCGACCGCGCGGAGCACGCCATTCGCCTGTCCGTCGACGCAGCCGAACGCATGGCGGGACTGACCGTGGATTCGCTGATCGTCAACATGACGGCGGGCCGGCTGAAGAGCGAAACCTATTCGGCCACCATCAATCTTGGTGGCCATCAGGCCGACGAAGCCGACATCAAGCGCGTGCTTGCCGCCGGCGCCAAGCAGGCGCTCAAGGCCGAACGCGACGTGATCCATTCGCTGCCCGTCGGCTTTTCGCTGGACGCCGAGCGCGGCGTGCGCGATCCGCGCGGCATGGTCGGCGACCAGCTCGGCGTCGATATGCATGTGCTGACGGGCGATGCCGCGCCGCTGCGCAATCTGGAGCTCTGCATCAACCGCTCGCATCTTTCGGTCGAGCGCATGGTGGCGACGCCCTATGCCAGCGGGCTTGCGGCCCTGGTCGACGACGAACTGGAAATGGGTGCGGCCTGCATCGACATGGGCGGCGGCACGACGACCATCTCGGTGTTTTCGGAAGGCAAATTCGTCCACGCCGATGCCATTGCCATCGGCGGCAATCATGTGACGCTCGATATGGCCAAGGGCCTGTCGACCTCGCTCGACGCCGCGGAGCGGCTGAAGGTGATGCATGGTTCGGCGCTGCCTGGCAGTGCCGACGATCGCGACCTGGTCTCGATCCAGCCGATCGGCGAAGACGGCGAGATGCCGCTGCAGATCCCGCGCTCGGTGATGACGCGCGTCATCCGCGCCCGCATCGACGAGACGCTGGAACTGTTGCGCGACCGGCTGAACAAGTCGGGCTACGGCAATGCCGTGGGAAAACGCGTCGTGCTGACCGGCGGCGCCAGCCAGCTTGCGGGTCTCCCCGAGGCGGCGCGCCGCATTCTGGGACGCAATGTGCGCATCGGACGCCCGCTCGGCGTGGCGGGCCTGCCGGAAGCTGCCAAGGGGCCGGCTTTCTCGACGGCGGTCGGGCTGCTGATCTATCCGCAGATGGCGAGCTTCGAGAGCCATCCGGCGAAAGGAATTTCCGGTCTCAGGATGACCGGGACGGGCGGAAAACTGCATCGCATGAGTCAGTGGTTGAGAGACAGTTTCTAATTGACGGGGACAGCCCCATAGGCGGCCGCGGCGGCGAAGCGGCGGGAAAGGCAAAGGACGGAGACAATGACGATCAATCTGCAAAAGCCGGACATCACCGAGCTCAAGCCGCGGATCACCGTATTCGGTGTCGGCGGCGGCGGCGGCAATGCCGTCAACAACATGATCACCGCGGGCTTGCGCGGTGTCGAGTTCGTCGTGGCCAACACCGATGCACAGGCGCTGACCATGTCGAAGGCCGAGCGGCTGATCCAGCTCGGCGCGCATGTCACCGAGGGGCTCGGCGCCGGCTCGCAGCCTGAAGTGGGCCGTGCGGCGGCGGAAGAGTGCATCGATGAGATCATCGATCATCTCTCCAACACCCATATGTGCTTCGTCACCGCCGGTATGGGTGGCGGCACCGGAACCGGTGCGGCTCCCGTGGTTGCCCGCGCGGCGCGCGAACGGGGTATCCTCACCGTCGGCGTCGTCACCAAGCCGTTCCATTTCGAAGGCCAGCGCCGCATGAAGACGGCGGATCTCGGCATCGAGGAGCTGCAGAAATGTGTCGATACCCTGATCGTCATCCCCAACCAGAACCTGTTCCGGCTGGCCAATGACAAGACCACCTTTGCCGACGCCTTCGCCATGGCCGACCAGGTGCTCTACTCCGGTGTTGCCTGCATCACCGACCTGATGGTCAAGGAAGGTCTGATCAATCTCGACTTCGCCGACGTGCGTTCGGTGATGCGCGAAATGGGCAAGGCGATGATGGGCACCGGCGAAGCTTCGGGCGAGGGCCGCGCGATGGCCGCCGCCGAGGCGGCGATCGCCAATCCGTTGCTCGACGAGACCTCGATGAGGGGCGCCAAGGGCCTGCTGATCTCGATCACCGGCGGCCGCGACCTGACCCTGTTCGAAGTCGACGAGGCCGCGACCCGCATCCGCGAGGAAGTCGATCAGGACGCCAACATCATCCTCGGCGCCACCTTCGACGAGGAACTCGAAGGCGTCATCCGCGTCTCGGTGGTCGCCACCGGCATCGACAAATCGGCAGCTGAAATTGCCGCGGCGCCGATCTCGATCCGGGCCGTGCCGCCGCAGCAGAAGCCGGTCAGCCGCCCAGCGGCTCCGGGGGCGGAAGGCCGTCCGGCACCGGTCCAGCAGCAGACCTATGAGCAGCGCGCGGCCGATCCGGTGGCCGAGGCGATCCAGCTTGCCGAGGCCAATGCGGCGGCAATGGCTCGTCCGGCGCCGATGGCCCAGGCGGAAGATTTCCGCCCGCAGAGCAAGATCTTCCAGGCCCCGCCTGCCCAGCCGCAGCCTGTCGTGCAGCAGGTGATGCAACCGGCGCCGATGCGGGAAATGCCGCAGCCGGTGGCTGCCGCACCGCAGCGCATGCCGCGGGTGGAGGATTTTCCGCCTGTGGTGCGGGCCGAGGTGGAAGCCAAGGGCCGTCCGGCCGACCATGAAAACAGCGGGCCGATGGGGCTGCTCAAGCGGCTGACCAACGGGCTGACGCGCCGCGAAGAAGAGCCGGCCCGGTTGCAGCCGGCACAGCCGCGCGAACCGAAACTGCGCCAGGCGGCGCCGGAAATGCGCCGCCTTGCCAGCCAGGATCCGCAGCTTTACGCGCCGCGCCGCGGCCAGCTCGACGATCAGGGCCGGTTGACGCCGCAGACCAGGTCGACCCAGGAAGACGACCAGCTGGAGATACCGGCTTTCCTGCGCCGCCAGGCCAACTGAGCCGTTAACGGTATGTAACACTTGTTAACAGGCAGACGAGAGATTGTCTGCCTGTTAACGTTTAAAGTGGTTTAATAACAAGGCGTTACGATGTGACGCTCAAGGTCTGTCGCGGTTACACAGAGTAAGAAACCGTGATTTGGAGTCTCCCTGACAGACCATTATCTTTGCCGCAGCACTTTCGGTGTGCTGGGATTCGGGGAAGTGGCCCTGCCTGCCGATAAAAAAGAGCCGCGCCTTTTGGGTTAAAGCGGACTTAGGCGTTTGGGCTATGGGGTTTGTCTTGCAAGACTATCAGACGACACTGAAATCGCGTGCAACGCTGACCGGTACCGGCGTTCACAGCGGCAAACCGGTCACCGTCAATTTCCTCCCTGCGGACGCCGACACCGGCGTGCTCTTCCACCTTTCGAACGGAAGCGAGAGCCGCGAGTTCCGCGCGCTGGTTGCTGAAGTCGGCGCGACCGATCTCTGCACCATGCTCGGCGATCCGGCAGGCGAGCATATCGCCACCGTCGAACATCTGATGGCGACGCTTTTCGGGCTCGGCATCGACAACATCGTCATCGAGATCGACGGTCATGAGGTTCCGATCCTCGATGGCAGTGCGGTGGCGTTCGTGGAAGCCATCGACCAAGCCGGCATCGAGACGCTGGCGGTCAAGCGCCGCTACATCAGGGTGGTCAAGCCCGTCCGCATCGAGAATGGCGCGTCCTGGGCCGAGTTCAGGCCCTATAGCGGCACGCGCTTCGAGGTCGAGATCGATTTCGAAAGCCCGGCGATCGGCCGCCAGCTATTCGCCTCCGACATCAACCCCGACATCTTTCGCCAGGATATCGCGCGCGCCCGCACCTTCGGCTTCATGAAGGATGTCGAGCGGCTGTGGGCGGCCGGCTATGCGCTGGGCTCCTCGCTGGAGAACTCGCTGGTGATCGGCGACGACAACCGGGTGATCAACATGGGCGGCCTGCGCTACCCCAATGAGTTCGCTCGCCACAAGACGATGGACGCGATGGGCGATCTGGCGCTGGCCGGCGCCCGTTTCATCGGTTGCTTCCGCTCCTATCGCGGCGGTCACCGGATGAATGCGGCTGCTTTGCGGCGGCTTCTGTCCGACCGTTCGGCCTTCGAGGTCGTCGAGACCACGCGCCGCGAGCGCGGCCGCACCGCCGAGATGAGCGCCGTCACCGGCCCTGTCTTTGCGCCCTGGGTGATCTGATTCTTAACGATTTTCTGGCTTTCTGAACGCTGGCCGGTGTTGCACGAAAGCATCACCGGCCAGTGAAAGTGCGTAGCATTCGGGGCAACACCAAGCCGCCACAAAAATGTGCGATTGGCTAGACATAGCGTTGCTGGGCAAGGCAGTTATGGTTTATGGCTGCTGCCGTCTGTTAGGCGCATGTCGCTCAAAAGTGGGGATCAGTTTTGAGGGAACGCCATGCGAAAGGCATTGAACTAACGCCGAAAGGGCGCAATCCGATCATGTTCTTCAAGCGAGTTGGTCAATCGAAAGCGCCGTATCGGGCTGTTTTCCTGGCGCTTTCGGTGGTTGTGCCATCGCTGTTCCTCTCAGCCTGCATGTCGTCCGAGAAAGACGTCGACCTGTCGACCTATGTCGACCAGACCGAACCGGCCGACGTCCTTTACAATCAAGGCCTTGCCAATCTCAATGCCGGCCGCCTGGATGAGGCGAGCAAGAAGTTCGACGCCGTCGACCGCCAGCACCCGTATTCGGAATTCGCCCGCAAGTCGATGGTGATGGGCGCCTTCGCCGACTATCGCGCCGGCCGTTATGACGAAGCAATCGGCTCGGCCAAGCGCTATCTGACGCTTTATCCGTCGACCGACGACGCGGCTTACGCCCAGTATATTATCGGGCTGAGCTACTACAAGCAGATCAAGGACGTCACCCAGGATCAGAAGGAAGCACGCCAGACCGTGCAGACGATGCAGGATTTGGTGACGCGCTGGCCGACGTCGGAATATGTCGACGACGCCAAGGAAAAGATCCGTTTCGCCAACGACCAGCTGGCCGGCAAAGAGATGCAGATCGGCCGCTATTATCTCGAGCGGCGCGAATACATTGCTGCCGTCAAGCGCTTCCGCAACGTGGTCGAGAACTATTCCAACACCCGCCATGTCGAAGAGGCGCTGGCGCGTCTGGCCGAAAGCTACTACGCGATGGGCTTGACCTCGGAAGCGCAAACCGCCGCTGCGGTGCTCGGCACCAATTATCCCGACAGCCAATGGTACAAGGATACCTACAAGCTGTTGCAGAGCAACGGGCTTGAGCCGCGCGAGAATGCCGGATCGTGGATATCCAAGGCCGGCAAGCTGATCACCGGCGCCTGACGCCCGAGCATCGACTGAGGCGGAACGCGCTTTTCGGATTGATCCGACGCTCAAACAAAAAGATAGTGCGGCGCTGCGACTCCATCGGTCGCATGCCGCTTCACAGCGGTTCAGTGGTTTGATTGAGGCGCTGAACCGTCCTAACTTTTTGTTCTACGCAATTCCGGACGGAAAACCGCTACGCACTTTTCCTGGAATTGCTTGAGGTCCGGGTTCTGATGCTTTCCAGACTGTCGATCCGCGATATCGTCCTGATCGAGAAGCTGGATATCGACTTCCAGCCCGGCCTTTCCGTGCTGACCGGTGAAACCGGCGCCGGCAAATCCATCCTTCTCGACGCGCTGTCGCTGGCGCTTGGCGCGCGCGGCGACGCCTCGCTGGTGCGGCACGGTGCTGCCCAGGGCCAGGTCATTGCCGTCTTCGATGTGCCGCGCAACCACCCGGTGCGCGCGCTGCTGGCCGAAAACGCCATCGAGGATGACGGCGACATCATCCTGCGCCGGCTGCAGACCGCGGATGGCCGTACCCGTGTCTTCGTCAACGACCAGCCGTCCAGCGTCACGCTGATGCGCGACATAGGCCACGCGCTGGTCGAGATCCACGGCCAGCATGACGAGCGCGCCCTGGTCGATCCAGGCGCGCATCGCGAATTGCTGGACAGTTTTGGCGGCCATCTCGGCGCCGCCCGCGCGACCGGCGAGGCGTGGCGCTACTGGCGCGGCGCCGAGCAGGAGTTTGCCAGGCACCGCGCCAAGGTCGAGGCAGCGGCGCGCGAGGCCGATTATCTCAGGGCCTCGGTGGCGGAACTGGCAAAGCTCGATCCGCAGCCCGGCGAAGAGACACAGCTGGCGGAATTGCGTGCAACGATGATGCGGGCCGAAAAGATCGCCTCGGAAATACACGATGCGCAGGATGTGCTGTCAGGCCCGTCCTCGCCACTGCCGCAACTGGCCAGTTTGCTCCGGCGCCTGCAGCGCAAGGCCAGCGAAGCGCCGGGCCTGCTCGAGGATGTGGTGAAGTCGCTGGATGAGGCGATGCTGTCGCTGGATGCAGCGCAATCGGGCGTCGAGGCGGCACTGCGCGCTACCGAATACGACCCGCAGCGGCTGGAGAAGGCGGAGGAGCGGCTGTTTTCGCTGCGTGCGGCCTCACGTAAGCACAGTGTGGCCGTCGACGATCTGGCGCAACTGCGCGACACCATGTCCGCCGATCTCGCCGATCTTGATGCCGGCGAGGGGCGCCTGCATCTCTTGGAAAAGCAGGCCTCAGCGGCGCGCGAAGCCTACGATATTTCCGCAGCCCAGCTGTCCTCGCTTCGCCATGCGGCCGCGGTCGGCCTGACCAAGGCTGTGATGGCCGAATTGCCGGCGCTGAAACTGGAACGGGCTGAGTTCATCGTCGAACTGGCCAGCGATGGCGAGAACCGCATGGAAGAAGGCATCGACCAGGTCGAGTTCTGGGTGCGCACCAATCCCGGCACCAGGCCTGGGCCGATGATGAAGGTCGCTTCCGGCGGCGAGCTGTCGCGCTTCCTGCTGGCGCTCAAGGTGGCGCTGGCCGACCGTGGCTCGGCGCCGACATTGGTCTTCGACGAGATCGACACCGGCGTCGGCGGCGCCGTGGCCGATGCGATCGGCCAAAGGCTGGCCAGGCTGTCGAAGCGCGTGCAGGTGCTGTCGGTCACGCATGCTCCGCAAGTGGCGGCACGCGCGGCAACGCATTTCCTGATCTCCAAATCCGGCGGCTCGGACAAGGTCGCCACCGGCATTGCCGAGATGGACCGGGCGGCGCGCCAGGAAGAGATCGCGCGCATGCTGGCCGGCGCCACCATCACCGAAGAGGCGCGCGCAGCCGCCGAACGGCTGCTACGCGAGAATATTGCTGCAGCGTAGTCGTCGCAAGGCTTTCGGACTGAGTCAGGATATGGCTCCATCCCGCTGTTCAGGAATGCTTTTTCCGAAATCCTGATTTATGGTGCCTCGCCACTGTCCAGGGACCGCTGCATGTCTGAAAAACCAGTCGAATCGTTGAGCGAAAGCGAAGCCGCGGATGAGCTCCAGCGGCTGGCCGAGGAGATCGCCGGTCATGACCGGCGCTATCATGCCGAGGACGCGCCGACGATTACGGACGCAGAATATGACGCGCTGCGGCGGCGCAATCTTGCCATCGAGGAGCGCTTTCCCGGTCTGGTGCGCGAGGATTCGCCCTCGCTGCGGGTCGGCGCCGCGCCGGCGGAAGGCTTTGCCAAGGTGCGCCATGCGGTGCCGATGCTCAGCCTCGCCAAGGCCTACACAGACGAGGACGTCACCGATTTCATCGAGCGTGGCCGGCGCTTCTTCGACCGCGACAAGGACCTCGACATCGCGTTTACGGCCGAGCCGAAGATCGACGGCCTGTCGGCGTCGCTGCGCTATGAACGCGGTGTGTTCGTGCAGGGTGCTACGCGCGGCGACGGCGCTGTCGGCGAAGACATCACCGCCAATCTCAGGACCATCGCCGACATCCCAGCCAAGCTCAAAGGATCGGGCTGGCCCGAGACCATCGAGATCCGCGGCGAAGTCTACATGACCTATGCGGAATTCGAGGCACTGAAGGCCCGCTCGGCGGCGGTGGGCGGCCAGGACTATGTCAATCCGCGCAATACGGCAGCGGGCTCCTTGCGACAGAAGGATGCGTCCGTCACCGCCAGCCGCAATCTTAAATTTTTTGCTTATGCCTGGGGCTACACGACAGCGGATCCTGCACCGACCCAATATGATTCGGTGCAGAAATTCGCCGAATGGGGGTTCAAGGTCAGCCCGCTGATGGTGCGGGCGAAGTCGGTCGAGGAGCTGATCGCGCACTACCACAAGATCGAGGAGCTGCGTTCGTCGCTCGGCTACGACATCGACGGTGTCGTCTACAAGGTCGACCAGCTGGAATTGCAGCGTCGCTGGGGCTTTGTCACCGGCGAGCCGCGCTGGGCGGTTGCGCATAAATTCCCGGCCGAACAGGCGATGACGACGGTGCAGAAGATCGACATCCAGGTCGGCCGTACCGGCACGCTGGCGCCGGTGGCGCGGCTGGCGCCGGTCACGGTTGGCGGCGTGGTGGTCGAAAACGTCACGCTGCACAATGAGGACTACATCAAGGGCTTCGACAGCAACGGCCTGCCGATTCGCGACGGCATCGATGTCCGCATCGGTGACACGGTTGTCATACAACGGGCGGGCGATGTCATTCCGCAGATCGTCAGCGTCGTCGTCGACAAGCGGCCGGCTGATGCGGTGCCTTACGAATTCCCGCACATTTGTCCGGTCTGCGGCTCGCCGGCGACGCGCGAAATCAACGAGAAGACCGGCAAGGAGGATTCGCGCCGGCGCTGCACCGGCGAGCTGATCTGCGCCGCCCAGGCTGTGGAGCGGCTGCGTCATTTCGTGTCGCGCGGCGCGCTCGACATCGAGGGGCTGGGCGCCGAGAATATCGACCTGTTCTTCAATTCGGGACTGGTCAAGACCGCCGCTGATATCTTCACCCTCAGGGATCGCCGCCCGGCCGTCACCAGGGCGCTGGCCGAGCGGCGCGAGGAGCAGGCCAGGCTGCGCGAGGCGGCATCGGGCAAGGCGCGCAAGAATGTGCGCGGTGTCGAGGACCGCAATTATGAAGGCCTCGACAAGCTGTTCGCGGCCATCGATTCGCGCCGCGAGCCGGAGCTCGACCGCTTCATCTTCGCACTCGGCATCCGCCATATCGGCGAAACGACGGCGGCCGTGCTTGCCCGGACGTTTTCGACCATCGAGGAGCTGATCCGCGTCGGCAAGGAAACGGCGGCGGCTGAGGATCCGCACAGCGTCTTCCCCTCCATCAACGGCATTGGCGATACAGTGATCGATGCGTTGCGCGATTTCTTCGGCAATGAACGCAATGACGACGTGCTCGACAGACTGCTCGAACAGGTCAAGCCGAAGCCGTATGTCGTCACCGTGTCGACCGACAGCGAGGTTGCCGGCAAGACCATCGTCTTCACCGGCACGCTGGAAAAGATGACACGCTCCGAAGCCAAGGCGATGGCCGAACGGCTCGGCGCCAAGGTGGCGGGTTCGGTGTCGGCGAAGACCGATCTGCTGGTGGCCGGGCCGGGTGCCGGCTCCAAACTGAAGCAGGCCAGTGAACTCGGCGTCGAAGTCATCGACGAGGACACCTGGCTGCAACGGGTCGGCAAGGCGTGATGGCCGGTTCGTTCAAAGGGTTCGGGCAAAAAGCCATCCCGTTCCTCAAGGCGCTCGACTTCCACCAGAGCCGCGAATGGTTCCAGGAAAACCGCGCGCTTTACGACAGCGAGTTGCATGAGCCGTTCTGCGATCTGGTCGAGACGCTGACGGAGCGCTTCGCGGCGGCGGGTCTGGGCTTGCGCGGAGACCGCAAGAAGTCACTGTTTCGCATCAACCGCGACGTGCGCTTCGCCAAGGACAAGCGGCCCTACAACCAGCATTTGTCGGCCATGCTGTCGCCGGATGGCACCAAGATGGAGCAGGGCGTGTTCTTCGTCTATGTCGGGATCGACCGCTGCTTTGCCGACGTTGCCTGGTGGAACCCGGAGCCGCCCCTGCTGCTGGCGATGCGCAAGGCGATTATCGCCCGGCCAGCCGAGTTCCGAAAACTGCTTTCAACGCTGAAGAAAAACGGCTTCGAACTCGAAACCGAGGGTCGGTTGAAGCGCACGCCGCGCGGATTCGAGCAGGTCAACGAACCCGATCTTGTCGACGCCATCCGCAACCGGCACTTCTATGTCCAGCACATGATCGATCCGGCCGGCATCCACGCGCCAGCGCTGGTCGACGAGCTTGTCGATTTCACATTGCGCGCTAAGCCGTTGCTCGACTGGGGCAGGGCGATCCAGGGCACGGCACCGCGGAGCTAAATCAGCCCGGCGCACTGCACGGCTACATCCGCATCAAAAGACCGCCGTCGACTGCCAGTTCGATGCCGGTGATGTAGCTTGCCGCATCGGAAAGCAGGAATAGCGCGGCATTGGCCATGTCCTGCGGCGTGCCGATGCGGCCGAGCGGCGCATAATTGGCAACGGCCGCGCGTTTCTCTTCGGTGTCCCAGCGCGCCTGCAGCGGCGTCAACGCCATTCCCGGGCAGATCGAATTGGAGCGGATGCCATCGCCCGCCAACTGCATGGCGAGCGACTTCGACAGCGCACAGACGCCGGCCTTCGACGCCTGGTAGGCATCCTGCGGGGTCGGATCGCCGCGATACCACTGGATGGTGGAGAAGTGCACCATGGCGCCGCCGCGTCCGCCGGCCCGCATATGCGGAACCACCGCCCGCGCGGTGTGGACGAAGGATTTCAGATTGATGTTGAAGACCTGATCCCAGACATCGAGGTCCATCTCGAGGGCCGATTTGTCGCGACCGAACCAGAGCACGCCTGCGACATTGGCGAGATAATCGATGCCGCCGCGCTCGCGGCCCGCGGCATTGATGGTCTGCTCGACGAAGGCGGCGTCGGTGAGGTCGCCCTGGGCAAAGGTGAGCCGGTCGTCATAGGCGGCAAGCGACGCCGGACGCGGCTTGACGTCGATGGCGGTGACCGAGGCGCCGGCATCGAGCAGCGCCAGCGAGATCGCCTCGCCCATACCGCCACCGGCGCCGGTGACGACCGCGTGCCTGCCGGTGAAGTCATAAGCGATCATCCGAACCCCCTCATTTGTTTTTACAACATCAGTTTCGCTGATTTGTTGGCTCAAGCGAATTCGTCTGACTTTTCAAACGCCGGCTCCTACATAGCAGCGCGAGATGGGAATGTGACATGTCGGCAGAGACCTTAAGCGAAAATTCCGTGGCCAGCGACTTCTGGGACGGCGTGCGGCTGTCGATGCCGGTGGTTGTCGCCGCGGCGCCATTTGGGCTGCTGTTCGGCGCCATCGCCTTCGACAACGGCTTTTCCGTTCTCGAAGCTTTCTTGATGAGCGCGCTGATCTTCGGCGGCGCCAGCCAGATGGTCGGCATCGAATTGTTCGGCCAGCATGTCGCGCCATGGCTGATCGTGCTGTCGATCTTCGCCGTAAACTTCCGTCACGTGCTTTACTCCGCCAGCATCGGCCGGCGAATCGCGCACTGGCCGGTTATCAGCCAAGCGCTGGGCTATTTCGTGCTCACCGATCCGCAATTCGCGGTGGCCGAGCGTAAGGCCGAAGCCGGCGAGACCGTTGGCTTTGCCTGGTACATGGGGCTTGGCCTGCCGGTCTATGTGTTCTGGGGGATCGAGAGCGCGCTGGGCGCGGTGTTCGGCAAGCTGATCCCGGACACGCATGCGCTCGGCATCGACTTCCTGCTGCCGATCTATTTCCTCGGGCTGGTCATGGGCTTTCGCAACCGGCCACTGTGGCTGCCGGTGGTGATCGCCAGCGCCGCGGCGTCGATCATTGCCTACAAAACTGTGGGATCGCCATGGCACGTCTCCATCGGCGCCATTGCAGGCGTGCTTCTGGCCGTCATCCTGCCGCCGCACCATAGCGGTGTGGAGGCAAAACGATGAGCGCGACCTTGTGGATCATCATTGCCGGCGCGATCGCCACCTATTTCACCCGCGTCGGCGGCCATCTGGTGATCTCGCGCTTCGACCACATCCATCCACGCGTCGAGGCGGGTTTGAATGCCGTGCCGGCCGCAGTGTTGACGACGCTGGTGGCGCCCGCCGCACTTAGCGCCGGACCGGCGGAATGGGCGGCGCTGGTCGTCGCCGCTGTGGTCTCGCTGCGCGGCGGCCTGATGGCGATGTTTCTGGCCGGGGCGGTGGTGCTGGTCCTCGCGCGGCAGTTTGTGGCATAGGGCGCCTGCGCGCGGAACAGTTTCGAACTGTCGGCGCCGCCGCTCATTGCCCTGGCGGGCGTTCGTCACTCGAAAAGCCAAGCAATTGGCTTTTCGTCCGCTTCGCGGACCGCTCCTCACCTCCCCGTATAGTGACGGGGAGAAAGAAGCTCATTTCAGATCTTGGCGTCGTGCGGCAGCGGCGCTGTCGCTTTCTCCAGCCAAGCCAGCGTCTCGCCGTCGAGCATCGGGCCGATCTCGGCCAGCACCCAGGCATGGTAAGTATCCAGCCAGTGCAACTCCTCGCGCGTCAACAGGTCGGTGCGGATCAGCCTGATATCGATCGGCGCCAGCGTCAGCGTCTCGAAACCGTGCATGGCGATGTCGCCGCCCTCCACCTGTTCAGCCGGTGTCACCAGGATCAGGTTCTCGATGCGGATGCCGTAGGAGCCTTCCTTGTAATAGCCGGGCTCGTTGGACAGCATCATGCCGGCCAGCAGCTTTTCGGTGCCGGTGCGGGCGATGCGCTGCGGCCCTTCGTGCACCGCCAGATAGGAGCCGACGCCATGGCCGGTGCCGTGGGCAAAGTCGCAGCCATGCTTCCACAGCGCCATGCGCGCCACCGCGTCGATTTCCGAGCCGCGCGTGCCGGCGGGAAAGCGCAGCGTGGAAATGCCGATCATACCTTTCAGCACCAGTGTGAAGCGCTCGCGCATCTCCTCGGTCGGCTGGCCGATCGGCACCGTGCGGGTGATATCGGTGGTGCCGTCCTGATACTGGGCGCCGGAATCGAGCAGGAACAGCTCGCCCTTTGCCAGCTCGCGGTTGGTGGCGCGCGACACGCGGTAGTGCATGATGGCGCCGTTCGGACCGCTGCCTGAAATGGTGTCGAAGGAGACGTCGCGCAGCGGCATCTGCGTTTCCTCGCCGGTCTGCCGGCGCACCTCCTCCAACTTGGTGACAACGGTTATTTCGTCGAGCGTGCCCGGCTTTTGCCGTTCCAGCCAGCACAGCAGTTTCGCCACGGCCGCCCCGTCTCGGCGGTGCGCGGCGCGGCTGCCGGCGATTTCCGCCTGGTTCTTGGTGGCGCGCGGAATGCGGGCGGGATCGGCCGCTGAAACAAATGCGCCGCCATTGTCCTCGACCAGCATTCTCAGCTTCTCCGCCGCCAGCACCGGGTCGAGCGCGATCTTGGCGCCGCCCTTGGCAAGGGTAACGACCGCCGCCTCGAATTCGCCGGGCTCGTGCAGATCGGCGAGTTGGGTGAGATAGGCGGCGACCGTGCGCGAAAACTTGCGCTGGTCCATGAACAGCTGGTGCTTGCCGTCGGCGGCAGGGATCGCGAAGCCGAGCGCCAGCGGCGTGTGCGGCACGTCACCGCCACGGATGTTGAAGGCCCAGGCGATCGAGGAGGGGTCGGTGAGCACGGCGTGCGTCGCGCCCTCCTTGCCGATTGCCGCCACCAGCCGCGCCAGCTTGTCCTTGGCGAGTTCCCCGGCAAAGCCGATCGGGTGGATTTCGACCGGCGCCACGGGCGGCGCCGGCTGATCCTTCCAGATGATGTCGATCGGGTTCCTGTCGAGCGGCACCAGCGTCGCGCCGGATTGCTCGGCCGAGGTTTTCAGCGCCTTGACCTCAGCGATCGTGTGCAGCCACGGGTCGAAGCCAAGCCTGGCGCCCTTGCCGAGATTGTCCTTGATCCAGGAGGCCGGCGGGTTGTCGACGAGACTCTCGATCGCAAAAATGTCGAGATCGACCTCGTGGCGCACTTGCAAGGTATAGCGGCCATCGACGAACATGAAGGCGCGGTCACGCTGCACAAGTGCTACGCCCGCCGAGCCGCTGAAGCCGGTCAACCATTTCAGCCGCGCCGAGCGATCGGCGACATACTCGCCCTGGTGCTCGTCGGCGCGCGGCACCAGGAAACCGTCGAGGCCATTATCCGCCAGCCATCGCCGCAGCAACGTCACGCGCGGCTTGCCGACGCTGGGGTCGCCTGCGGAATCGAAGGTCTGGAACATGGTATGCCTCCTGTATCGGGCGCGACCGTAGCGCATGACCCGGAAAACCGGAATCGATTTTCGCCAATCGCAACAGGCTCGGATTGGTCCAAAGCGCGTTGCGTCTCAGTGCTTCAGGTGGATCGTCACCCAGCCTTCGCGATGCAAGGTCCTGACATGCCGGAAATTCTGGCCGACATAGGCCGAGATCACCGCATTGCATTGGCGCTCGAGGATGCCGGACAACACGATCGAGCCGCCGAGGCTGATGTGCCTGGCCATCTCAGGCGCCAGCCGCATCAGCGGCCGCGCCAATATGTTGGCGACGATGAGGTCGAAAGGCGCGCGCTTGCCGAAGATCGGGTGGTGGAAGCCGGGCGCCGTCACCGTTTCAACCAGCGCCTTGACGTGGTTGAGGCGGGCATTGGCGGCGGCGACCCTGACGGCGATCGGATCGATGTCGGTCGCCAGCACCGGAATATGCGCCAGTTTGGCGACGGCGATTGCCAGCACCGCGCTGCCGGTGCCGAGGTCGAGGGCATTCCTGGGACGTTCGCGGCGCACGACCCGTTCCAGCATTTCGAGGCAGCCGGCCGTGGTGCCGTGATGGCCGGTGCCGAAGGCAAGGCCGGCCTCGATCTCGATGGCGAGTTCGCCGCTGTGGCGCTTCCGGCGGTCATGCGCGCCATGGACGAAGAAACGTCCGGCGCGCACCGGCTTCAGTCCCTCCAGCGAGCGCGCCACCCAGTCGATGTCGGGCAAAACCTCGCGCTCGATCGGCTTCGACAGGGACAGTCCCACAAGGCTGTCTTTTAGCCGCGCCTCAACCGCGTCGACATTGCCGTCGGTGTAGAGCGAAACCTCATAGATGTCGCGGTCTTCATCGACTTCGAGCACGGCGATCGGCAGGCCTTCATCCTCGAAAGCCGGCTCGAGCGCGGCAAAGATGCGGTCGGCCTCGATCTTCCCAGCGATGAAGTGGAGCCTGGTCTGACCCATCAGTTGGTCTCTTGCTTGAGCATGATCTCTGGACAACACTTTTCTGTCCGAGAAAACCGGATTCCACATTTAGGGATCATGCCTAGCCTGCTGCCAGCCGCTTCAGCTTGGCAATCGCGGTATCGGCGCTTTCGCCATAGGCGATGGTGCCCGAAAACTCGCCCTTGGCATTGAGCAGCAGCGCCGAGGCGGTGTGATCCATCGTATAATCGCCGTCGCCGGTGTCGACCTTCTTCCAGTAGATGTTGAAGGACTTCGCCATGGCGTGCACCTTGTCGGGATCGCCCGATATGCCGACGATGCGGTCGGAGAAATTGCTGACGTAAGTGTTCATCACAGGCGGCGTGTCGCGCTCTGGATCGACGGTAACGAAGTAGGCGTTGAGGTTCTTGCCGTCGTCGCCCAGCGTCTTCAGCCAGCCGGCCATTTCGAACAAAGTGGTCGGGCAGACTTCCGGGCAATGGGTGAAGCCGAAGAAAACGATGCTGGGTTTTCCCCGGAAGGCGGCTTCGGTGATTGGCGCGCCTTTCTGGTCGACCAGCGTGAATGGCGCGCCATACGGTTCGCCACCATAGTGGCCGCGATAGAAGTCAAAGGTGAGCCAGCCGATGCCCGCCGCCATCAGAACGAGAATGCCGACCAGAATTGAACGCATCATCAGGAATTGTCCGTAGCAGAAATCATCGAGCGCCGGATCGGCGCCTCTCTGCCGGCAGTCTTAGCCGGTCGCAGGGGGCAAGGCAAAGATGCCGCGTTGCCGCAACCGGGCTGGGCGCTACCTTGCAAACAGCTGGCCCTTATCCCACCTGAGACCGGCAAACTGAACCTGAGGAGGCTCCCTTGCAAAGACGGACTGGGCAGAGACGGATTGGGCAGAAACTGATCGGCGGCGCGCTGGCCGCATGCATTGCCCTTGGCGCCGGTGCCGCAGCGGCAGAGGAAGTCGGCAAGGTCGGCGTCGATTGGGTCGGCAACGACATCATCGTCGAGGCGATCAAGGATCCCAAGATCGACGGCGTGACCTGCCATGTCTCCTATTTCGACCGCAGCGTCATCGACCGGCTGCACAAGGGCAACTGGTTCGAGGATCCGTCTGATTCCTCGATCTCCTGCCGCCAGACCGGGCCGATCACCATCGGCGACATCGACATGAGCGAGGGCGGCGAAGAGGTGTTCAAGCAAGGCATCAGCCTGATCTGGAAGAAGCAGGTGGTGAACCGCATCTACGACAAGAAGAACGAGACGCTGATCTATCTCTCGCATTCGCGCCAAGTGCAGGACGGCTCGGCGAAAATGTCGGTGACGACCGTGCCGCTGTTCGGCCAGAACGTGGTGTGGACCGGCGGCAAGCCGAAATAACGATCCTCCGGGCGCAACGCGACAATTGCTTCCGCAATTGCGCGGGGGTAAATCCGCCAGATGGACCGTACCGAAAACCTCGTCCTGAAAGATCCCGAGCCGCGCATCCATTCGACCGCGGAGCTGAAAGCGTGCAAGCTTGGCCGCTATGCCTCGATCGGCGAACGGGTGGTGCTGCGCGAGGTCAATGTCGGCGATTTCTCCTATTTCGAGCGCCACGCCGAGGCGATCTACACGACGATCGGAAAATTCTGCTCGATCGCCGCCAACAGCCGCATCAATGCCTTGGAGCATCCGATCGAGCGGATCACGCAGCACAAGCTCAGCTACCGGCCGAACGAGTATTTCCGCTGGCTGGGCGTCGACGCGGCGTTCCGCGCGCGGCGGCAGGCCAAGGCGGTCGGCATCGGCAATGATGTCTGGATCGGCCATGGCGCCGTCATCATGCCCGAGATCAGCATCGGCAATGGCGCCATCATCGGCGCCAATTCGGTGGTGACGCGGGATGTGCCGGCCTACACAATCGTCGCCGGCGTACCGGCGAAGCCGTTGCGCATGCGCTTTCCCTCCGAGATCGCGGCGCGGATCGAAAGCCTTGCCTGGTGGGACTGGCCGCCGGAGAAACTCGCCAAAGCGGTTCCCGACATGCAGGCCTTGCCGATTGAGGATTTCCTCGATCGTTGGGAGCAAGAGCATTCCTGAGAGCTCGCCGCGCGTGCGCGGTTTCATCGACTGGCTGGCCGAAATCCTGGCGCCGACATTCTGAACGGCACGTGTCGGGAAGAGTTCCGCCGGTCTGCGGCAACGCAACGGACCCCTTCCGCCATGCGGGGGTGGCGCAGCGGAAGGGGCTTGGAGACAAATCCGCCGTGAAGCGGAACGAACAGGTTTTGGCCTGCATGGTGACTAATGGCAACAAACCGATAAGGCGGCTTTTCACGGCGCTGCGCCTTTGGCGTGCATACAATTGCACCAGCGATGCCCTCTGCGACAGGGAACCGGAAGCGGCTGCCGGTTGTTTATTGTTGGAGCGATGAATGCGGCCTTGGTCAGCTCGTCGCGCTTTGAACGGTTGAGGATGTGAATGATCGAAAAGCTGTTTACCAGAATCGCCAACACCGTTTCGCACTTGGCGGGCCTGCCGCCGACTTTCATCGCCTGTTGCGCCATCGTTATCGTCTGGGCGGTAAGCGGGCCATTCTTCGGCTTCTCCGATACGTGGCAGCTCGTCATCAACACGGGAACGACGATCATCACCTTTTTGATGGTGTTCCTGATTCAGAACACCCAGAACCGCGACGGCGCCGCGGTTCAGGCCAAGCTCGACGAACTGATCCGCGTCAGCGAGGGCCACAATCATTTCATCGGCATCGAGCACCTGACCGAATCCGAGGTCGAGGAGATCAGAGACAAATGCGAGCGGGCGGCAAAACGCCATGACCACGAGCTCGCCGAACTGGCGGGCAAGAAGGCCGTCGCGCAAAAGCGCACCGCGAAAAAACGCGCGCCCGCCTGAGTCTCGGCTTTGGCTGAGTTCGACGATCAGTTTCCCATAAAGGCCGCGAAAGCGTCCTTATGGTCGGGGTGCCAGCGCGAGAGAGCAGGCCGGTTCTCGATGATGTCGCCGATCGCCCAGGCCATGCGCTTTTCATCGGTCGGCCGCATCACCTCATTGTCGGGGCAGAGGATGTAGAAGTCCCCACGCGCCAGCGAAGCCAGCATGAAGTCGACCACCTGCTCGCCGGTCCAGGCGCCAGCGGGTTTTTCGACCGCTCCTTCGGTGAGGCCGGTGAAGGTGAAGCCGGGAATGAGAAGATGCGCCGCGACCTTCGCGCCCGGCTCGTTGCGCAATGCGTGCGCCAGCCCTTCGGTGAACGTCTTCAATGCCGATTTGGAGACGTTGTAGGCGAGATTGCCGGGTGGCGTGGTGATGCCTTGCTTGGAGCCGGTGTTGATGATCAGGCCAGGCTCTCCGGAGGCCAGCATGGCCGGAGCGAAGGCCTCGACGCCATGTACGACACCCCAGAAATTGATGTCGATCATCCGCTTCCAGGCGTCGCCGTTCTCCCACGGTTTTCCCGGATTGTTGCCGACGCCGGCATTGTTCATCAGCAGCGATACGGCGCCGAAAGCGGCATGCGTCTTTTCCGCCAGCCGGCCGAGTTCGTCGGCCTTCGACACGTCGGTGGCGACGGCAAGCACGGCATTCTCGCCGGCGATCGCGGCGACTGCCTGGCGGGCCGCATCGAGGCGCGCGCCGCCAATGTCGGCCAGCACCAGTCTCATGCCCATAGCCGCCAGCCTTTTGGCAGCGGCAAGCCCGATGCCGCTGGCGCCCCCGGTGATGACGGCGACGTTGCCTCGGCTGAGGGCGGGCAAAGCGGATTGGATTTCGGCGTCGGAGGTCATGATCTTTTTCCTAGGGTTCGGGTGGCGCCGAACTTAGCGCGGGACGCGCATCGTGCAAGGCCGTCCCGCGTGTTCGGGTTGACCGCATCAACGGCGGCTGTGCATGCTGCGGCCGAACAGGGAGACTGCCGATTGACCGACTGGGTTGCGATCCTGAAGGAGCAGACCGCCACCGGCGACCAGATGGGCCGCGAGGTGCCGCAGATGCTTGCCAATCCGGACATAAGCGAAGCGCAGGTGAAGACCTTGTTTTCGGCACTCGAAAAACAGGCCGAGTTCGTCGAGAAATTGCGCATGGCGCTGGAAAAATTCGGCCATGATTTTTCGATCATCAAGGCGGCCGAGCGGCTGGAGGAGCGCTATGCCGACCTTGCGGCGTCGGTTGCCGAAAAGCTGAAGGCGATGCGCAAGTAGAGACGTCCTACGCTACTTTTCCAGCACCCGCGAAAAACGCGTGTCCGGCACGAACCAGACGGCGGCCACCAGCACAAAGATCGCAACGCCGATCCATTGGTTGACGAAGGCAAGCGGGACGGCTGCGGCGTAGAGGGCCACCGAGATCTTGCCCTTGCGGTCATTGCCCAGCGCCTTGGCGAAGGCGGTGTCGTTGCCGTGCAAATGGTGCAGCTTGGTGGCGAGAAAGGTGTAGGCGACCGCGCACAGCACCAGGTCGATGCCATAGACGGCGACGGGGACCGGCGCGAAATGGTTCTCGCCCATGAAGGCCGTCGTTGCCGGCATCAGCGACAACCAGAACAGAAGGTTGAGGTTGGCCCACAGCACGCGGCCGTCGACCCTTTGGACGGTGTGGAACATGTTGTGCAGATTGTTCCAGTAGATGCCGACATTGATGAACGACAAGACATAGCTGAAAAAGATCGGCCACAGCGGCAGAAGCGCTGAAAAATCCTCGCCATGCGGCACTTTCAGCTCCAGCACCATGATGGTGATGATGATGGCGACGACGCCATCGGTGAATGCCTCGACTCTGCCTTTTCCCATGGATTCTCCCTCTCGATGGAAGACGTTAAGCGAGGATTTCGGGCAAGACCATCCTGACAAGGTTGTCAGGATGAAGTTCGGCACGTGGAACGGCCGCCATTACATCGACGTTGGGGCGCAATTGGGCGTTGGGCGATTGGCCGGAGGTTGCCATGACCAGCTATGCCGAGACCATAACGCGCGAAAATGGACTCGATGGCCGGCCCGCGATGGCCGCGGTTGCCGCCATGATCGCCGCTCTGTTCGCCGGCAGCACGGTGCTGACGCCGCTTTACGTCATCTACAAGCAGGCCTTCGGTTTCTCGCAGATCACGCTGACGCTGGTCTACGCTGTCTATGTCGTCGGCAATCTCGGCGCATTGCTGATGTTCGGGCGCTTGTCCGACGGCATTGGCCGCCGTCCTGCGGCGCTGGCGTCGATGGCCATAGCGGTGGTCAGCGCGCTGGTGTTCCTGCTGGCCGAGAATGTCGCCTGGCTCGATGTCGCCCGCATATTGAGCGGCCTTGGCATCGGCATCGGTGCGGGAACCGGCACGGCCTGGCTTGCCGAGTTGATCGAGGGTAAGGACAAATCGCGCGCGGCAATCATCGCCACCAGCACCAACTTCGTTGGCCTTGGCCTGGGCGCGCTGGCATCGGGCCTGCTCGCCGAATATGCGCCCTGGCCGTTGAGACTAACGTTTGCGGTCTATCTTGCCTTGCTCGTGGTGGTGACGCTGTTGATCTGGCGTACCCGCGAAACCGTGTCCCGGCCGGGCAGGCTGACCGATGTTTCGCTGCGGCCGCGGCTGTCGGTGCCCGCTAATATCCGCGCCGCTTTCGTGGCGCCGGCCGTCACCGGCTTCGGCGCCATGGCGCTGGTCGGCTTCTATGCAGCCCTGGCGCCGAGCATCCTGGCGCAGCAGCTGCATGTGGCCAACCATGCCGAGGCTGGCGGGCTGTTCTTTGAACTGTCGATCGTTGCGGCCGCGACCATTCTGGCCACGACCCGACTGTCCAGTCGCGCCGGCATGCTGGCCGCGCTGGCGCTGATGATCCCGGCCGTAGGGCTGATGGTTGCTGCTCAGTTTTTCGCGTCGATGTCGCTGATGATTGCCGCCACCGCTGTGTGCGGCGTGGCGGCGGCGCTCGGCTATCGCGGCGGCCTGCAGGTGGTGAACCAGATCGCACCTGCCGAGCGTCGCGCCGAATTGGTGTCGGCGTTCTTCATCTGCTGCTTCTGCGGCAATGCGCTGCCGGTGATCGGCATTGGGCTGCTGTCGAGTTGGGCCACTCCGACGACGGCAAGCCTGGCCTTCGCCGGCATGATCACGCTGTTCTCTGTCGTAGCGCTGGGGTTCGGCGTCAAATACGCGCGCTGAGCCTCACCCGTTTGGCGTCCCGGGCGCCATGTTTGCCCGTCCGCGCGGGATGCCGAGGCCGGTGTCGGGCGGCTCGCCGGCGGCCGGCCGGTCCTCGATCATGTGCATGGTGCGCCAGCGGCCGAAGCGATAATAGGCGGCGGCCAGCACCAGCGAGGTGATCGATCCCGCCGGAAAACTCCACCACAGCGCTTCCTCGCCGATGTAGCTCCTGAAGAAGTAGGCAAAGCCGGTACGCACGACCATCACGGAAATCACCAGAATGATCAGCGGCGGCATCACGGCACCGGTGGCGCGCACGGTCGCGAACAGCACGATGGTGACGCCGAACAGGATGAACGACCAGGACGCCACCTTGTTGATGTGGGCTGCAATGTCGATTGCGGTGCTGTCCCCGCTAAGGAACAGGCCGAGTACCGGCCTGTCGAAGAAGAACAGCAGCGCCACCAGGGCGCCGGTGAGCACCAGGTTGAAGCCGACGCCGGACGCCGCGATGCGACCGATGCGGTCCCACCGCCCTGCGCCGACATTCTGGGCCGCCATCGACGAGACTGCGGCGCCGATCGCCAGTGCAGGCATCTGGATATAGGTCCACAGCTGCGCCGCGATGCCGTAGGCGGCGGCGACCTGCGAGCCGTAGGAGTTGACGATGCCCATCACGGTCAGCGCCGCCGCCGAAATGACGATCATCTGCAGGCCCATCGGCACGCCCTTGAAGACGACGATCCTGAGCAGCGCCGGATCCGGCCGCAGCAGAGCGAGGTTCGCGCCGGCGAGCCGCAACGGATGCTTTCTGGCATAAAGCACGACGAGGATGGCGATCACGCTCACCGTCTGGCCGATCAGCGTCGAGGTGGCGGAGCCGGCGATGCCGAGCTCGGGGAAGGGGCCGATGCCGCGAATGAGCAGCGGATTGAGGATGATGTCGAGCACGACGGCGAGCGCCATGAAGAAGAATGGCGTGCGCGAATCACCCGCACCGCGCAGCACCGTCATGACGAAGGACAGAAGATTCATCATCGGCACGGCGACGAAGATGATGCGCAGATAGGAGCGCGCCAGCGGCAGCGCATCGGGCGGGGTGCCCAGTGTGTTGAGGATGGCGTCGACCCAGATCCAGCCGCAGACGGCGAAGATAGCCGAGACGAGGAAGAAGAAGCTGGCGCTGGTGCCGACGATGCGCCGCGCCTCGGGCAGGTCGCGGGCGCCGACCGATTGCGCCACCAGGATGGTCGCGGCCATGCCGATGCCGAACACGGTGCCGAGAATCAGGAACAGCACCAGATTGGCGTTGGAGGTGGCGGTCAGCGCCGATTCACCGAGGAAGCGGCCGACCCAGACGGCGTTGATCGAACCGTTGAGCGATTGCAGCACGTTGGAGCCGAGCACCGGCAGAGCGAACAAAAGCAGCGTGCGCGGAATCGGGCCGCTGGTCAGGTCGCCGGTGCGCCGGCGCGGTGGTATTTTTTCGTCCATGGGCTGTTCGGCGAAGGTTCATCTCAAAGTCCGCCCGGCAATGATCGCCGATTTAACGGACAAGGTCGATGCGGCATTGGAACATGCCACCTGGCGGCTTCAAGCTAATCAGTTCTCAAAACATTCGGAATGGGATATGGGTCGTCGCCGCGTGGGGTCGCATATCCTGTTGGATATGATGAATAGGCTGGGGGGATCATGTCCGACAATCCGCTTTTTTCCGAGCGCCTGAACCGGCGCGCGTTTCTTGGAATATCCGCTTTGGGTGCCGCTTCCATGGCGCTTTCAGCCTGCACCACGACCGACGTCGTGGTGCCGCCAACGCCCGCTCCGGCGCCCGAACCGGCTCTGGGCGATGCCGCCACCATGTATTCGGCGCGCGTCGATGAGGGCTTTTCATTGCCGGCAATCCCCGTGGCCAAGCTCGATCCGAAGTTCGTGCGCCAGATCGTGGACGATCCGACCGGCGAAAAACCCGGCACGATCGTCGTCGATACATCCGAGCATTTTCTCTATCTGGTGCGCGACGGCGGCAAGGCAATGCGCTATGGCGTCAGCCTCGGCAAGGCCGGGTTTGGCTGGACCGGCAGCGCCGTGATCCAGGCGCGCAAGAAATGGCCGGTGTGGACGCCGCCGCCCGAAATGATCCAGCGCCGGCCGGAACTGGCGAAATATAAGGACGGCATGCCGCCGGGACCGCAGAGCCCGCTCGGCGCGCGTGCGCTCTATCTGTTCCGCGACGGCAAGGACACGATGTACCGGCTGCACGGCACGCCGGAATGGGATTCCATCGGCAAGAACGCGTCGTCGGGCTGCGTGCGCTTCATGAACCAGGACATTATCGACCTCTACAGCCGGGTCAACGGCGTAGCCCAGGTCTATGTGCGCCCGAACCTGTCGGCCGCAGGCAAGATCATGGCCGTGTCGAGCCGGACCGCCGAGCCGATCGATGCCGGCGTGCCAAGGGATGCGGAGATTTTGAAATAGGTGCCTTCACGGCATCGCTGATCGCCGACAAACGTTTAGAGGCGGACGCGCCGGGCGCGTCCGCCTTTCCGTATACGGCTACTTGTTGGCGAGGCCCGGAAGCGTGACCTGATAGACCAGGAACATGGTGTCGACATCGGCGCCGTCGTCGGCCTTGTAGGGCGCGCCGACCTGAAAACCGTCTTGGGTGAGAAAGTCGTTATCGTTGCCGACGAACAGGAAATAGTCGTCGGGCAGCGCCGGATCGAGCAGGCTGACCACAGACATTGCTTCCCACTTCTCCGAGAGATTGTTCTTGTCGTTCGGCTTGCCGTCATGCAGGCCGAAACGGCCGAGTTCCTTGTTGTCGTTGATGTCAATGAACGGCGTCAGCTTGGCCGGGGTCACCGAGGGGTCGAGCACGCCCTTGGGCGCCAGCGGCTTGTCGGCGGCATCGAAGGCGCCGCCGGCAATGTCGGTGGCGCCAGAGACGTCGACGACGAAAATCTGGCGCAGCAGCGAAGTATCGCCCTTCACCCCCTGGCCGTTGCCGCTGTCGCGCGCCAGCATCAGGAAGGTCTTGTCGGACAGCGCCACGATTTCGCTCTGCGCGGCGACCTTGGTCTTGTCCTTGGCGTCCTTGAACACCGGCAGCGGCACGGCATATTCATGCACCAGCTTGAGATGGGCCGGGTCGGAGGCGTCGTAGACCAGGGCCCGGGTGTTCTGGCGCGTCGCGGGCGAATCGCCGCCATCCTGGCGGGGCGCCGACTGCAGCACAGCGATCAGCGACTTGCCGTCCGGCGTCAGCGCCATGCCTTCGAGGCCTTGATTGTTCTGGCGGCCGGTTTCGGGATCCTTCGGATCGGGTTCGGCTGCACCGGGGCCCGGATTGTCGGAGGCGAAGTTCGGCGCGCCCTTGCGCATCGGCACCAAAGCGGCGGGCGGCTGCGTTGCCGACAACAGATGGCCGTCGGCCGAGAAGCGGTAGATGTTGGGGCCGTATTCGTCAGAGATGAACATGGTGCCGTCGGGCAGCCGCGCGATCGCCTCATTGTCGAGCGCCAGCTTGCCATTGGCCTCGGGCAGGATCGGCAGGTCGCCATTGGCCGCGCGCACGCCGTTGAGCGGATCGAGGCCGGTGGCGTCAGCGCCCTTGTCGTCGGTGAGGAGCAGGGAATCGGCAAGCGTCGCCTTGACGCCTGTCTGTTCCTGGCCGGAGGTGGGCGTGGCGCCTAGTGCTACCGGCGTGAACTCGATGCGAATAGTGTTGAGGCGCGGCCGGTAATCGGTGGTGCCGACGACATTGTAGCCACGGTCCGGCAGCAACCAGAGCGAGCCCTTGTAGCCGTCCGCGCCACGGGTCCAGCTTGCGGCGTCGATGGACATGCCGGAGCCGGAGCCGAAGGTCTCGCCGAACTTGTCCTTCTGATCGGCCGGAATGCGGCCGACGCCGACCAGGCCCTTGTTGACGAAGCCACCAACGGTGGCGGTGCTGTCGGCAAGGGCAGGGGTCAGGGCGG
The DNA here is from genome assembly GCF_057786095.1 of Mesorhizobium sp. P160219. Lineage (NCBI taxonomy): Bacteria > Pseudomonadati > Pseudomonadota > Alphaproteobacteria > Hyphomicrobiales > Phyllobacteriaceae > Mesorhizobium > Mesorhizobium sp. P160219. The sequence continues at coordinate 5,233,672 of NZ_JBYNWG010000001.1, read as the reverse complement.
TAAACAGCGCCAGCGCGGCGCCGAGCGACACGGTTCGGTGCAGATTTTTCATGGGATAACCTCTTTGTGACGGAACGGGCCGGAACGGCCGGATGACGAAGCCGCCGCAATCGACGATGCCGCGCCCACCGATGAGCGGTCTAGGACGCGAAGATGATAGTTGCGTGACAGACCGTGTCGCACGCGCTCCGGAACCATTTTCCAGCCTGATCCGTTGCACGCGAGCCCAAGCGTCGCCTGCGATGGCCGGTCGAGCCCCGGGCCCAGGAGGGATAAATGGGTTTCGATCAGTATCACGAGCCACCGGAAGAACTGACGCAGGAGGTGCGGACCTTTGCCCGCATGATCACCTCGTTGATCGAAGAGGCCGAGGCGATCAGCTGGTACGAACAGCGCATGTCGGTCGAGAAAGACCCTCAGGCCAAGGCGATCATGAAGAACGCGCAAGGCGAGGAGTTCAAGCATTTCGGCATGGATCTGGAATTCCTGCTGCGCCAGAAGAAAGACTGGCGCACGGAACTGAAGGAAATCCTGTTCACCACCGGCGACATCGTTAAGGCCGGCGAGCGGGGCGAGAAGAAGGTGGATTGAGGCCCGCCGGCCTTCCGCGGCGGATCAATCGCTGTCGCGGGCGATCAGCTCCAGCGGCCAGACTTCGCGGATGATGCGCGGACCTTCCGGGCCGGCAAAGGCGGGAAGCGAGGCCAGCAACATTTCGGCCAGCCGCCGGCCCATCGGCTCCAGCGACGGACGGAAGGCGGTCAGCGCCGGCGAGAAATAACGGCAGAGCGGCGTGTCGACGATGACGATCACCGCGATGTCGTGGCCGGGCCTGATGCCCATTTCGGCCAGTGCCTTGCAGCCGCCGAGCGCCATTGCGTCATTGTTGAAGATGATGGCTGTGGGCCGGTCCTTGGAGAGCATCACGCGCGGCGTCACCTGGTAGCCTCCGGCCTCGTTGATGAAGCCGTCAGCGATCAGGCCGGGGTCGACTTCGATGCCATGCCGCTCCAGCGCCTTGCGGTAGCCGTCGAGGAACAGGTAGCCGAAGTTGAGATCAAGCGAAGGGCGGATGGCGGCAATGCGGCGGTGGCCGCGCGCGACCAGCCGGTCGACGGCTTCATCACCCGCCCTCTCGAAATCTATATCGAGCGAAGGATAGGTGTCGTCGCCGGATTGACTTCGGCCAAGCGTGGCGAAGGGAAAGCCGGCCTTGCTGAGATAGTCGATCCGATCGTCTTCCCGCCGTGTATTGGCCAACACGACCGCGTCGGCCCGGCGCGTCTCAACAACGCGGCGCAGCCTCTCCTGCTGATATTGACCGGGCTCACCCATGACGACCATCAAATCCAGGCCATACTCGGCAAGCCGGCCTTGCAGACCGATCAGGAACGGGATGAAGAACGGTTCGCCATATTGCTGGTCGCCCGGATGCGGCTGCAGCATGAAGGCGATCGAATGGGTGGTGCCTTGCCGCAGGCTGCGGCCGGACTGGTTGGGCGAATAGTTCAATTGCTTGGCGGCGGCGAGCACGCGCTGGCGGGTGTCGGCATTGACGTCGGCGCGGCCGTTCAACGCCCGCGACACGGTGCCGATCGAAATGTTCAGGTGACGCGCGAGGTCATGGATGCTGGACGCCAAGGACAGTTCTCCCCCTGTCTTGGCTAGCACCGGCTGCCGCCCAGGCCAAGGCTTCGGGATGGTTTTCGCTGGCAGCCGATTGACATTCTACGCCATCGGGTGTGTTCTCGTAAACGTTTACGGAAAAGCGTTTACGGTGATGCCGGAAATGCCGTGACATTCGGTCTGGAGGGACCGGACGGGAGGAATGCCGGATGATGAATGCCGTCCTCGTTGGCTGTGGTGCGATGAGCAAGGCCTGGCTCGATGCCGCGAGGCAGATCGGCGGGTTGGCCATTGTCGGACTTGTCGATCTCGACGCCGAACGGGCGCGGGCGAGGGCACGCGAATACGGGCTCGATCGCGCCGTCATCGGCACCAGCCTCGATCAGGTTCTCGACCAGACCAGGCCCGACGCGGTGTTCGATGTCGTGGTTCCAGCCGCCCGGCGTGATGTCGCCTTTGCCGCCTTTGCCCATAATTGCCATCTGCTGACGGAAAAGCCGCTGGCCGATACTCCAGAAAATGCGCGCGCCATCGTCGATGCGGCACGTAACGCGGGGCGTATCCATGCGGTCGTGCAGAACCGCCGCTACGTCGCCAATGTCCGGCGCATCAGGCGCTTTCTCGACTCCGGCGCCATCGGCAAGCCAACCAGCATCCATGCCGATTTCTTCGTCGCGCCGCATTTCGGCGGCTTCCGCGAGGAGATGGCGCATGTGCTTTTGCTCGACATGGCGATCCATACTTTCGACGCCGCCCGCTACATGGTCGGCGGCGATCCCGCCGGCGTCTTTTGCCAGGAATGGGAGCCGGCGAATTCCTGGTACCGGCAGGGATCGTCGGCCAGCGCTATCTTCGATCTCGGCGGCGGCAAGCGCTTCACCTACGCAGGCTCTTGGTGCGCGGCGGGCTTCCGCACCAGCTGGGAGAGCACGTGGCGCATCGTCGCCGAGCACGGCAGCCTGGTCTGGGACGGCGAGGACGGACTGAAGGCCGAGGTTGTGTTGTCGGTCCGCGACGGCCTGTTCGACCTGACCCAGCCCATCACAGTACCGCCGCTCGATTCCGCCGACCGCGTCGGCGGTCATCTCGGCATCATCAAGGATTTCATCCACGCCATCGAGACCGGCAGCGAGCCGGAAACCCGTGGCAGCGACAACATCAAAAGCCTGGCCATGGTTTTTGGCGCCATCGAAAGCGCCGAGACCGGACGGCGCGTCGCAATCACACAGGAAGCATCATGATGCCAAACCCGCTTCTCGACATCCGCATCGGCACCATGGTGCGGGCCAATCTCGAAGACCCGGCCGCCTACATCAAAGAGATTCTGCCGCTCGGCTTCGAGAGCATCCAGCCCTTCTTCTGGCAGACGCTGGGCGGCAAGGATTTGGCGCGGCTCGCCGGTGAGATTGGCGAGGCGATCGGCGATGCCGATGTCGCCGTGTCGTCGATCGGCGTGTTCGGCAATCCGCTGGAGGATGGCGAGGTCGATCGCGGCGTGCTCGCGGCCTGGGAAACCGTCATCGACAACGCGCATCTGTTCGGCGCCTCGACGGTCAGCGGCTTCACCGGCCGCCTTCGCGGCAAGAAGCTGACCGACAGCCTGCCGCGCTTCCGTGAGGTCTGGGGACCACTGGCCAAGCGCGCCGCCGACAAGGGCGTGCGCATTGCCTTCGAAAATTGCGCCATGGATGGCAACTGGGCGGCCGGCGACTGGAACATCGCCCACAATCCCGATGCCTGGGAGTTGATGTTCAACGAATTGCCCGACGACAATCTCGGCCTCGAATGGGAGCCCTGCCACCAGCTTGTCTACCTCATCGACCCGATGCCGCAGATCCGCAAATGGGCGCCGCGCATTTTCCATGTCCACGGCAAGGACGCGACGGTGCGCTGGGATGTGATCCGCGAGCACGGCGTGTTCGGCAAGCTGCCCTTCGTGCAGATGCGCACGCCCGGGTTTGGCGACAGCGACTGGACGCGGGTGATCAGCGAATTGCGGCTGGCCGGTTACAAGGGCGCCATCGACATCGAGGGCTGGCACGACCCGGTCTATCGCGGCGACCTCGAAATCACAGGCCAGGTGCGCGGGCTGGAATACCTCAAGCAATGCCGGGGAGGAGCGACCTACCTGCCGAACCCGGCGTGACCGAGGGCCGGTGGGAGGAGCCGGCCTGACAGATTGCCAAGCACTGCCGACAAGCACTGCCGAAAAGCGAACGACGAACCCCTCGGCTCACCGAGGACAAAAGGGAGGAACGTGCATGAGCATCGCAATGAGAACGACACTTCTGCGCTCGACCGTCGTGGCCGCCGCCACGGCGCTGTGCGCTGCCATCTCCACTCTGCCGGCGCAGGCGCTCGACGCCCAGTGGTGCAAGGATGTCCACATCCGCTTTTTCGTCGGCGGCGCCGAGGGCGACGCTTTCGGCACCATCGTCTACAATGGCGCCAAGCAGGCGGCGTCCGATCTCGGGCCGAAGGTCGACTACATCTTCTCGCAGTGGGACGTCGAGAAGATGGTGCAGCAATTGCGCGAGGCCGTCGCCGTGAAGCCAAACGGCATTGCCATGATGGGCCATCCGGGCGACGCCGCGATCATGCCGCTGGCCGAACAGGCGCACAAGGACGGCATCAAGATGATGTACCAGAACGTGCCGGTGCCGAAGGTGGTGGACGCGTTCGGCGGCGGCTATGTCGGCGCCCAGCAGGAGCAGCAGGGCCGCGCGCTCGGCACTGAGGCGTTCAAGCTCGGGAAGCTCAAGTCCGGCGACAAGGCAATCATGATCGGTCCGTTCGAGAACGAGGCCCGCGGCGCGCGCGAGCGCGGCACGGTGGCAGCACTCAAGGAAGCCGGCGTCGAGGTCATCCAGCTGTCGTCGCCGCCGAGCGGCGAATGGGCGTCCGACCCCAATCTGGCGATACCGGTGATCACCGCGGCCCTGCTCAACAATCCCGACGTCAAGGCGGTCGGCTATCCCGGCGGCCAGATGCTGGGCAACGTCGCCACCTACATGCAGGCGGCAGGACGCAAGCCCGGCGACATCTTCAACTTCGGCTTCGATACCAGCCCGCAGATCGTCGAGGCGTTCAAGGGCGGCTGGGTGCAGCTGACGGCTGATCAGCAGCCGTTTCTGCAAGGCTATCTGCCGATCCTCAGCCTTTGCCAGCAGGTGGTGCTGGGCCTGGCGCCGATGAATGTCGACACCGGGGCGGGCTTCGTCACGCCGCAGAATTACGAGATCGTCGCCGAGCTCGCCAAGCAGGCGCTGCGCTGACCTCCCAAACTGCCGGCTGGGCGCAAGCCCGGCCGGCAGGACCGCCGGCACCAGGCCGGATGATACCACAGGAGCGAGGATCACCATGGCCGAACGCATCATCGAACTGCGCGACATCAGCAAATCCTATGGCCAGGTCTATGCGCTGGGCGGGGTCAATCTCTCGGTCGACCGCGGCGAGGTGGTTGGCCTGATCGGCGACAATGGCGCCGGCAAATCGACGCTGATCAAGATCCTGTCCGGCGTCGTCAAGCCGACCAGCGGCGAGATCCTGGTGCGCGGCAAGCCGGTGACCGGCTGGAGTGCGGCACGCTCGCGCGACGCCGGCATCGAGACGGTTTTCCAGGACCGGGCGCTGGCCGTGCAGCAGACCATCGTGCGCAACATCTTCATGGGCCGCGAACTCACCGGCTTCATGGGCTTTCTGAAGGTCAATAAAGAGATAGAGGAGGCGAGCCGGCTGATGCGCGAGATCGGCTTTACCTCGAAGGTGTTCACGCCGCATTCGATCGTCGGCCAGCTCTCCGGCGGCGAACGCCAGGGCGTGGCGATCGCGCGGGCCATCTACAAGCAGGCGGAGCTGATCATCCTCGACGAGCCGACGACGGCGCTGTCGCTGACCGAGACCGCCAAGGTCTTCCATTTCGTGCGCCAGGTGCGGGCGAGCGGGCGCTCGATCCTGTTCATCGGCCACAACATCCATCACGTCTTCGACATCGCCGACCGCTTCGTTGTGATTGACCGCGGCAAGGTGGCGCTGACCGCCGATCGCACCGAGGTCAAGTCGGCCGAAGAGCTGATCAACTTCATGGAAGACGTTGCGCATCCCGGCGGATTGCCGGGGCTGCACGAGGCCGGCGACGCGGAGAGGGCAGCACGATGAGCAAGACCATGGAACCCGATCTGCAGAGCCCGCTCGGCGGCAAGGCAGCCCGGCCTGAGTGGAAGCACCCGTCCGACCATTGGCTGCGCGGTTTCGTCATCGACAACCGCGCAGCGCTCGGCACGCTCGCCGTGTTCATCATCATGATGGCGGCGTTCCTGATCGCCAACCCGACCGTGTTCACCACCTGGTATCTCTACAGATCCGTGCTGACCACGCTGCCGGTTGCCCTGTTCGTGGTGGTGCCGCTGGTCTTCGTCGTCACCTGCGGCGAGATCGACCTGTCGTTTCCCGCAACCATGGGCTTTGCCTCCTGGGTGTTCGCGCTGGTGGTGCAGGCCGGCTACGATCCGTTTCTCGGCATCGCAGCGGCGATTCTCACCGGCACGCTGCTCGGCTTTCTCGTCGGATCCCTGGTCGTTTATGGCGGGCTGTCGTCGCTGATCGCCACGCTCGGCATGAATTTCCTGCTGCGGGGACTGATCCAGATCATCAACGAGGGCAGATCGACCGCATTGACCGGTCTCAGCGACAGCTGGGCGTACACCATCTTCTCCGGTCAGGTGTGGGGTTTTCCGGTACAGGTCTTATGGGCACTCGCCTTCGTCATTTTTTCGGCAATGCTCTACAACCGGCACCGCTTCGGCGCGCAGGTGAGGGTCGTCGGCGACAACCCCGACAGCGCCCAGCAAATGGGCATCGACGTCAAGCGTGTGCGGGTGAAAGTGTTCATCTTCACCGGCATCGGGGCCGCGATCGCCGGCACGTTTTCGGTGATGATCAACTTCACCTGGTGGCCGACCGCGGGCGACGGCTATCTCTTGCCGGTGCTGGCTTCGGTGTTCGTCGGCGGCACGCCGACCTGGGGCGGCATCGGTACGGTTGCCGGTGGAGCGATCGGCGCGGTCACCGTGTCGTTCATCCAGACCGGCGTCGTGGCGGCGGGCCTGAGCGGCTTCTACGTCCAGTTCTTCAACGGGCTGATCATCATCCTGTCGCTGCTGGGGCACAAGTGGAACCAGGCGCGGTACAGGTGAGGGGCGGGCTAAATTGACGGGGACGCTCATGTTGCGGACCGCATGCCCCGACGACTGGGCAGACGCCCGTCGCTTCGTCATTCTAAGGCGGAGCAGGAGCGAAGCTCCGTCGCGTAGACCCTGGAATCCATTCCGCGACCTTGGCGTGCAGCTGCGCAGGATTCCGCACCGTGGCAACGCGTTGAAGACGCGGGATGGATCCTCGGGTCTACGCTGCGTCGCTACGCTCCTTGCTCCGCCCGTGGATGACGAGGCGGGGAGGGCTCCGCCAGACTACAACAATGTGGTCGCTTGTAGGACAACAGGACAAGCGGGCGCTCACACCGCCGCCACAAACCCGTCCAGCACGCGTTTCTGGCCGGCCTTGTCGAAGTCGATGGTCAGCTTGTTGCCTTCGATGTTGGAGATGTTGCCGTTGCCGAATTTCTGGTGGAAGACGCGGTCGCCGACGCTGAAGGGCGACGGCGTGTCGGCGACGGATTTGGCGACCAGTTCGCCGTCAATGGTGCGGCCTTTGACGCTGGTTCGGCCGGCGCCGTAGCCGGAGTCGGTCTCGCCATAGCCGATGCGCTCGACCTGGTGGCCGGAGCGCGAGCCCCAGTTGCGGTCGGTCGCCTCGGTGCGGTTGGCCTGCGCGCGCTGCCAGCCGGGCGTCGCATAGGTGTTGGAGAAGGCGCCGGATTTTTCCGCGCCGACATTGTCGAAGCGCGAGGCGCCGTAGGGGTTCTGCCGCCCTGCGCCCTGGCCGCCACGGCCCGACGCGAACGAACCGCCGCCATAGGAATTGCCGTAGCCGCCATAGGAGTTGCCGCTTTCGGCGACCTCGACATGGGCTTCCGGCAGTTCGTCCAGAAAGCGCGACGGGATGGTCGACTGCCACAGGCCGTGGATGCGGCGGTTGGAGACGAACCACAGATGCAGGTTCTTCTTGGCCCGGGTCAGGCCGACATAGGCGAGACGGCGCTCTTCCTCCAGGCCGGAGCGGCCGCCTTCGTCCAGCGCGCGTTGGTGCGGGAACAGGCCTTCCTCCCAGCCGGGGAGGAACACGGTCTCGAATTCGAGGCCCTTGGCCGAATGCAGCGTCATGATGTTGACGGCGTCAAGCTCGGCGTTCTGCTCGGCGTCCATGACCAGGGCGACATGTTCGAGGAAGGAGCGCAGCGATTTATACTCCTCCATGGAGCGGATAAGCTCTTTCAGGTTTTCCAGCCGGCCCGGCGCCTCGACCGAGCGGTCGTTCTTCCACATGTCGGTGTAGCCGCTCTCCTCCAGAATGGTCTCGGCGAGTTCGGTGTGCGGCGTGGTTTCCAGCGCCTTCTGCCAGCGCTCGAAATTGGCCGCCACTTCGCGCAAGGCCGCGCGGGGCTTGGGCTTCAGCTCGTCGCTTTCTGCGAGCTTGGCGGCTGCCTCCAGCATCGGGATGCGCAAGCTCCGCGCCGTGTCGTGGATCTGGCGGATGGTGGCTTCACCCAGGCCGCGCTTGGGGACATTGACGATGCGCTCGAAGGCGAGGTCGTCGGCGCCCTGCGCGACGACGCGGAAGAAGGCCAGTGCATCGCGGATTTCCATGCGCTCATAGAAGCGCGGGCCGCCGATGACGCGGTAGTTGAGGCCGAGCGTGACGAAGCGATCCTCGAATTCGCGCATCTGGAAGGAGGCGCGGACCAGGATGGCCATATCATTGAGCTTGTGCTTGGCACGCTGGTAGGTCTCGATGGTCTCGCCGACGGCGCGCGCCTCCTCCTCGGAATCCCAGGCGGCGTGGACATGCACCTTCTCGTCGTCCTCGGCGACCTTCTCGGTGAACAGCGTCTTGCCGAAGCGGCCCTCATTGTGGGCGATGAGGTGCGAGGCAGTGCCGAGGATGTGCGCGGTCGAGCGATAATTGCGCTCCAGACGGATGATGGTGGCGCCGGGAAAATCCTTGTCGAAGCGCAGGATGTTGTCGACCTCGGCGCCACGCCAGCCATAGATCGATTGGTCGTCGTCGCCGACGCAGCAAATATTCACGCTCACGGGCTGTTCCGCGCCTGCCGGCGCGGGCCCTCCGCGGGGGCCTCGCAACGGCTCGGACGCCCGGTCGGGCTTGCGGCCTTCGGCCGGAACATTCCAGCGGTAGGAGGTGTTTGGTCTAACGTAGTTACCTTCTTCCGAAGGATCGTCTTTTGACGCCGCAGGTTTGTAGTTGCCCGCCTCAGTTCGATCAGGAGTCCTGGACGGGCTAGGACTTGGAACGCGGCCACCTGGAACGCCACTTCTTGGCGGTTGTGGCTCACTTGGCGGTTGTGGCGCACTTGGCCTTTGCGCCAGCAGCCGCAGCCACATGTATTGCGCGGTGTTGGTGTCCTGGTACTCGTCGACGAGGATGTATTTGAAGCGCTTGTGGTAGTCCTTCAGCACGTCCGGATTGGCGCGGAAGATGCGGATCGGGTGGCAGAGCAGATCGCCGAAGTCGCAGGCGTTCAGCGTCTTCAGCCGCTCCTGATAGGCCTTGTATAGTTCCCGGCCCTTGCCGTTGGCGAAGCTGCGGGCATCGCCCTCGGCAATGTCGGCCGGGCCTTGGCCCTTGTTCTTCCAGCCGTCGATCATCTGCGCGAACTGCTTGGCCGGCCAGCGCTTGTCGTCGAGGCCTTCGGCCTGGATCAGCTGCTTGATCAGCCGTACGACGTCGTCGGTGTCGAGGATGGTGAAATCGGATTTGAGCCCGGCCAGCTCGGCGTGGCGGCGCAAGAGCTTGACGCCGATGGAGTGGAAGGTGCCGAGCCACGGCATGCCCTCGACGGCTTCGCCGACGAGATGGCCGATGCGCTGCTTCATCTCGCGCGCGGCCTTGTTGGTGAAGGTCACCGCCAGGATCTGCGAGGGGAAAGCCCTGCCGGTGGCCAGGATATGGGCGATGCGGGTGGTCAGCACGCGGGTCTTGCCGGTGCCGGCGCCGGCCAGCACCAGGACCGGGCCTTCGGTGGTTTCCACCGCCAGCCGCTGCTCGGGGTTGAGGCCGTTGAGATAATCGGGTGCGCTGTTGGGTCCGCTGCGGGCCGCCATGGCGCGCGCGGCTATGCCCGACGGGGCCGCGGGCCGCGCATTGGGTTCGTCGAAAAAGGGCATTTCTTCCGCAAAGCCGGACATCTCCCCCGAATGTAGTGATTCGGGAGCGAAAGACCAGAAGTGTCTACGTTTTGTTCTGCTAAAGTGCCCGATACTGCGGCTCAGGCCTTTCGGTAACCGAGCGCGACGAACAATCGATGTCCGAACGAGCGCGCTTCCTCTGTCATCACCATGCCAAAGGCCGTCAGCATCTGGTCGTAATAGCGGCTGCCCGCGGGTGACGCCAGGAATGTCGAGTACAGTCTGAGATCGCCGAGCGGGAGATCCCGGTACGTATAAGCGCTACCCTGCATGGCATTCTGTTCGATGTTCTGGCGAATTTTCACGGATTGCTGACGCACCAGCGCCATGATCTGTTCGTCCGACAGAGGCTTTCCGGCTGCGCCCAGCATCCCCGTAACCATCGCGTAGCTCATGTTCAGCGCTATCGCCTCGCCGGTGTCGACAGCGCTGATATCGTCGATGATCTTGCGGTACAATTCGAGCCGGGCTGGATCCTTGGTCGGAAGCTCGGCGAGGATTTGCTTGCCCTCTGTCTTCTTGCTTTGCCTGCCTTCCGGGCCAGACGACTGAATTTCCAAAGCGGTGACGTGCTTGCCCAACGGGGAAGCGTAAAACGCTGCGAGGTCGGACAGATCGGTGGCCGACAGCCTGTCCGCCATCCGCGATTCGATGGCAGTCTCCATTTTGACTGCGTCGAAGGCGCCTTCCAGCGCGACCGACAAGGCGTCCTGGAAATTTGCCGGTAACGGTTCGGGTATGGATTTCGTGGCTGCGGCGATGCCGGGACCGATGCCCATCAGCATCTCGTGAAAGCCGTTTGCCTTGTTGATCTCGCTCAGCGTCTGTGCCGGCGCGGCCACTGTGCCGGCCGTGAGCGCGACGAAGCTACAGAGGACAAGGACTACTCGCGTCAGAGGCGAGGCGAATGACATCACTCTGGTTGCTCCTGATGGTTGGTCGAAAGCAGACTGCTGGAAAACCCGGATGCCGGCAAGGCGGGATTGCCACCTGGGCGTGTGGCCTCGAAAAAAACGCCCTGTGCGCGGAGCCTGCGGCATGGCCGTTTGGTTTCGCCATGGATCGCTCCCCGGCGGCTTGACAGGCACGGCGGGCGGGAGAAGGTTGTACCGCCGGGGGCAGGATTGGCATACCTTTGCCCATGGCCGCGCCGCGGAATGCGCATCAGTCGAAGGAGTATCGTCTTGGCTGTCGTCATCACCTCCCTCATCCTGTTCCTCATCGGCCTCGCACTTGGCGGCGGCGGCGTCTGGCTCGCGATGCTGGGCGGCAGCTGGTACTATGTCGTCACCGGTCTCGCCTTCCTCATCGCCGCATGGCTGCTCTTCCGGCGCAAATCGACGGCGCTCTGGCTCTACGCGGCGATCGTGCTCGGCACGCTGGCCTGGGCGGTGTGGGAAATCGGCTTCGACTGGTGGGAACTCGCACCGCGCGGCGGCATCATCGTGCTTCTGGCGCTGTGGCTGCTGACGCCTTGGGCAAGGCGGGGCCTGACCGGCCCCGACGCGCGCGCGCCGCTCATTCTGGCCGTGCTCGCATCGCTCGCCGTCGCCGGTTATTCGATGACGGCCGATCCCAAGGACATCGCCGGCGACCTCAGCGCCGACAAGGTGACGCCGACTGCCGATCTCGGCGGCAATGTGCCTCCCGGTGAATGGCACTTCTACGGCCGCACGCAATTTGGCCAGCGCTATTCGCCGCTCGACCAGATCACGCCCGACAATGTCGCCAAATTGCAGCCGGCCTGGACCTACCAGACCGGCGACGTGAAAGGGCCGGACGATGTCGGCGAAACCACCTACCAGGTGACGCCGCTGAAGGTGGGCGATGCGCTCTATATCTGCACGCCGCACAATTTCGCCATCGCCATCGATGCCGCCACCGGCAAGGAGAAATGGCGTTTCGATCCCAAGATCAAGCTCGACAAGGACCGCCAGCACCAGACCTGCCGCGGCGTGTCCTACTATGCCGATGCCAAGATCGCCGCCGGCCAGCCTTGCGCGACTCGCGTCTACCTGCCGACATCGGATGCGCGGCTGATCGCGCTCGACGCCGCCAACGGCCAGGTCTGCCCGTCCTTCGCCGAAGCCGGCACGCTCAATCTGTTGACCAACATGCCGTATCCGAAGTCGGGCTATTATTACTCGACCTCGGCGCCGCTGATTGCGGGCGGCAAGATCATCATCGGCGGCGCGGTCAACGACAATTATTCGACGCAAGAGCCGTCCGGCGTCATCCGGGCCTTCGACGTCGACACCGGCGCCCTGGTGTGGAACTGGGATTCCGGCAATCCGGACCAGACAACGCCGCTGGCGGCAGGCCAGACCTACACCCACAACTCGCCCAACATGTGGTCGACGGCAAGCGCCGACGAGAAGCTCGGCCTGCTCTATGTGCCGCTCGGCAACCAGACGCCGGACCAGCTCGGGATGGGCCGCAGCGCCAATGTCGAGAAGTTTTCCTCCTCGATCACCGCGCTCGATCTGGCCACCGGACAAGTGCGCTGGGTGCGGCAGACCGTGCATCACGACCTCTGGGACATGGATGTGCCGGCACAGCCGACCCTGGTCGACATCACCACCGCTGCCGGCGTCGTTCCGGGCCTGGTTGGACCGACCAAGCAGGGCGACCTCTACGTGCTCGACCGGCGCAGCGGCGAGCCGATCATCCCGATCAAGGAAGTGCCGGCGCCGGGCGGCGCTGTCGAGGGCGATCACACGTCGCCGACGCAGCCGGTCTCGGATCTCTCCTTCAATCCGAGGCCGCTGACCGGCGCCGACATGTGGGGCATCACCATGTTCGACCAGCTGGCCTGCCGGATCGAATTCCAGGGCCTGCGCTACGAGGGCCGCTATACCCCGCCATCGGTGCAGGGGTCGCTGGTCTATCCCGGTAATTTCGGCACATTCAACTGGGGCGGCGTCGCCGTCGATCCGGTGCGGCAGGTGATGTTCGGCATGCCGACCTATCTGGCGTTCAAATCGCAGCTCATTCCGCGCGACCAGGTGCCGCCGCCGGATGAGGGGCGCGGCAGCGAGCAGGGGCTGAACCGCAATGAGAGCGCACCCTATGCGGTGGTGATGGGGCCGTTCCTGTCGCCGCTCGGCGTGCCCTGCCAGGCGCCGCCATGGGGCTATGTGGCGGGAGCGGACCTCAGAACCGGCAAGATCGCCTACAAGCACCGCAACGGCACCGTCTATGACATGACGCCGTTGCCCTTGCCGCTGAAGGTCGGTGTTCCCGGCATTGGCGGGCCGATGATCACCGCCGGCGGCGTCGTCTTCCTGGGCGCGGCGGTCGACGACTATCTGCGCGCCTATGACCTGACATCGGGCAAGCAGCTCTGGCAGGCCAGGCTGCCGGCCGGTGGGCAGTCGACGCCGATGACCTACACCGTCGCCGACGGCCGCCAGTTCTTGGTCATCGTCGCCGGCGGCCACGGCTCGGTCGGCACCAAGCCGGGCGACTATGTGATGGCCTATACGCTGCCGAAGTAGCAGCGATGCGACTTAGGTAGGTGATCGGCCCGGCAGATATTCTGGCAATTTCGCGCCGCCCCTCATCTGCCTGCCGGCATCTATACGGGGAGAAGTGCCCGGCAGGGCGATGAGGGCAGCAGCAGCCTTGGTCAGCTTGCGTAAGAGATGGCCTTTGAGGCTGGGCACGGAGCCCAGTACTTCATTGGTTAGCTGCGGCCCTGTTTCGGCCTGCTGGATCAGCGTGGTGCCGGCCGACGCCGGTCGACGCGGACCTTCACCATCCGAGCGGCGGCTGCGGCAGCAGCGGAGCGCATTGCCAGCAAGGCAGCAACAGCAAGCACGAGCGCGCTTGCAAGGATCGGAGTAGACAAGGTCATGGCGTTGTTCCTTCTCGTCGGGCTCGCCGCTACGAGCGAGACCATCATCAGCTTCCTTCCATATTGTGGCGGCACCATCGACATTCTCTGAAATGACCAAAATGTGATGGGCGCGTTCGGCGGGGCGGCCGCATCGTTCGATGGCGCAAGCGTCACCCATCCGAGACTGGACCGTGCGAGCTTGCACCCTATCTTGATCCGCGAGTCATCCCGGAGTGACCGCGAGGTCATCCCGGAGTGACCATGAGGTCATCCCGGAGTGACCGTGAGATCATCTCCTAACGAGGAGCACGCCATGACGAAACCCACCGCCGAAGCCGTCAAACCTGCCAAACCTGCCATCACCCAGGCGATGATCGATGCCTATGACGAATACACGCATCTGACGCTCGACCGCCGCCGCTTCATGGAACAGCTGACCAGGCTTGCCGGATCGGGCGCGGCGGCGGCCGCGATCGCGCCGCTGCTTGCGGCGAATTCGGCGCAGGCGGCAATCGTCGCCGACAACGATCCGCGCGTGAAGGCTGAAGATATCACCTATTCCGGCAGCAGCGGTGAGATGAAGGGCTATCTGGTCAGGCCGGCGGACCAGTCCGGCAAGCTCGGCACCGTCATCGTGGTGCATGAGAACAGGGGGCTCAACCCGCATATCAAGGATGTTGCGCGGCGCGTTGCGCTGGAAGGGTTCGTGGCGCTGGCGCCGGATTTCCTGTCGCCGCTCGGCGGCACGCCCGCTGACGAAGACAAGGCGCGCGACATGTTCACCAAGCTCGACGCCAGCCAGGTCACCGCCGATGGCCTGGCGACCATCGCCTATCTCAAGGGCGAGAAGGACGGCAACGGCAAGGTCGGTGCTGTCGGCTTCTGCTGGGGCGGCGGCACGGTCAACAATCTGGCGGTCAACGCGCCCGATCTCGCCGTCGGCGTCGCCTATTACGGCATGCAGCCGAAGGCCGAGGATGTGGCGAAGATCAAGGCGGCGCTGTTGCTGCACTATGCCGGGCTCGACGAGCGCATCGACGCCGGCATCGATGCCTACAAGAAAGCGCTCGACGCCGCCCATGTCGAATACACGCTCTATGTCTATGACGGCGTCAACCATGCCTTCAACAACGACACCTCGGCCGCGCGCTACGACAAGAAGGCAGCCGATCTCGCCTGGGGACGGACGATCGCTTTCCTCAAGGAGAAGCTGGCGTAGGCTTCAGGCCGCCGACGACGCCCATACGCTTTCATAGGCCGGCGACAGCGTAAAACCGGCCGGCAGCACCGAGACCGGGGGCGGGCGCCGCACGCCCTCCTGCAGATAGCGCAACGCCGACACCAGTCCGTTCATCGTGTAGGGCTTGGCGATGACGCCGATCGCGCCGGCGAAATGGTCGGGGATGCGTTTTGGATTGGCGGTCATGAACACCACCATGGAACGGTTACCCTCGCGGATATGCTCGGCAACCTCGACCCCGGTTGGTCCGTCGGCGAGGTGGATATCGACAAAGGCAATATCGGCATCGGCGGTATCAATCATACCTCTTGCTTCGGCCAAGGATGTCGCCCAACCCACAACGCTGTGGCCGGCTTCCTCGACGAGGCTTTCCAGTTCCATCGCCAGCAACGCCTCGTCCTCGACGATCAGGACCTTGAGCGGTTCGTTCATGACAGCTTCCCTTTCTGCTGCGGTTCGTTCGGCATCGAGATGACGACCTTTGTGCCCGGGCCGGCGTCGCGCCATTCGATGTCGGCATGCAACTGCCGGGCAAGCGACTTGATCAGCCGCATGCCGAAGGAAGCATCGCCACTGGCCTCGGCCATGCCGACGCCGTCATCGGAAACCTCGATGTTGAAGTGGCCGTCGGGCTGGCTCATCTTGATGCCGATGCGCCCCGCGGTGGTGCCGTCCGGCTTTGCCTTGAAGGCGTGCTTCAGCGCGTTGGTGACAAGCTCATTGACCATCAAGGCAACAGGCGTGGCTTTTTCGGCCGGAATGACGATGGGTTCGAGGTCCAGCGTCGGCTTGATCTCGGCGCGTCCGGATGCGGTCAGCAGGTCGGTGACCAGATCCCTGGCGAAATCCGAGACATCGAAGCGGCTGACATCCTTTGACTGGTAGAGACGGCGATGCACCGTGCTCAGCGCCTCGATGCGCTCCAGCATGGTGGCCAGCGATCGCTTTGTCGCTTCATCCTTGATTGCCCGGCTTTGCATGATGATCAGCGAGGAGATCATCTGCAGGTTGTTTTTCACCCGATGGTCGACCTCGTGCAGCAGCGTGGTCTGCGCCTCAAGGGCGGCCTCAAGCTCGCGCGTGCGTTCCTTGACAGCCTTTTCAAAGCGGTTCTTGTCGGCGGTGATGCGATCCTCCGAGCGCTTGCGATCGGAGACATCGAGCTGTGAGGCAAAGAAGAACAGGAGTTCGCCTTTGTCGTTGGAAACCGGGCTGATGTAGAGCGCATTCCAGAATGTCGAGCCGTCCTTGCGGTAGTTCAACAGATCGATGGCGATATCGGTTCCCGCTGCTATCGCGTCGCGCACGCTAGCCACAGCTGCCTTGTCTGTCTCTGGCCCCTGCAGGAAGCGGCAGTTCTTGCCCATGACCTCGTCGCGCTCGTAGCCGGTCAGGCGCAGGAACGCGTCATTGGCAAAGACGATCGGATTGTCCGCCTGACGGGGATCGGTGATGACCATCGACATGCGGGTGGCGCGGATGGCGGCCGCGAACGGATCGCCCTTGCCGTGCTCGGCATGCAGATTGTCCGTCATGTGCCATGCGTCGGCCGGTTCCCTGGTCCTTTTCCAGTCCATGCTTTCACTCCAAGCCGTTTTTCAGGGGTCACAACGGCTTAGACGTGGAATTGGTTCAATCTTGATCTTCTTGTCGCAGGCAGCCGTTTGCGAAACCGAATCGCCGGTTGCGCAAACTGTCGAAATGAACGGTTTTTGAAGGTTGTCGGATGCAGCCGATTCGCTGAAAGCGGGGCTGGCGCAGACCTTTGGAAATGATCAGGTCGCAATGGTCCGTGGCGGCGCTCGCCGGTGGCGGCTTTCTCAGAACAGCGGAAACATCAGGCGTGGCCACGCTTCATGCGCGCCTGCTTCAGGATGGCGCGCCAGCGGATCATGTCGAAGGGGATAGGCTCGTTGTTGTTGGCGATGTGGAAGATCTCGTTGTTGACGTTCTTCAACGAGCGCCAGAAATCATAGTCGGTGATGCGCGGATCGGCAGCCAGCCTGTCCACCTCGACCTTGATGTCGGTTTTCATGCACGTTCCTCGAACCGCCTGTTGCCCGCCGCCCGCGTCACAACTCGCATGGCACCGTTCTCAAACGGTCAGCTGAGTCGTTCAATGGCCCAAATGGCTTGTTCACGTTAAAACCTTGGTAAGGTTAACGCGGGCGCGGCAGCGCTTCAAGCGGTCCTGCGGCGAATACCGATCGAACGGCCGGCGCGCTCGGGCATCGGCAGTGCAGAATGGGCGGCGCGCATGGCTTCCACCTTGGCCTGCACATCGGCGGGGAAGGGCGCGACTTTCGGCCCGGACATGTCGACATGCAGCGACAGGGTTTCGGAGGTGGCGGCAAGCCAGCCATCGACATGGCGGATTTCCTGGTAGGCCCTCAGCCGCTTGTCGTCGTGATCGATCAGCTGGAAGGATACGACGACCTTGTGTTCGAGGTGCAGTTCCTGGACATAGCAAACATGGACTTCGGCCGTGTAGATGGTCAGGCGCCGCTCTTCGACATAGTCCAGCCCCATGCCCATCGCCTCGAACGCCTCATCCGAGCAGCGGTCGAACAACACGTTGTAATAGGCCATGTTGAGATGGCCGTTGTAGTCGATCCAGTCCTTCTCGATGTCCATCGGTTTGGAAACTAAGGGGGCGGGAACAGGCATGGAAAGTTCCTTGTTCTGGTGCTGGACAGAGCGCGGCAGTCGAGACTACGCATCCATAATCGCATAACAAGCGTGGACGCTGGTCCATTCGCGGAGGAATTCATGGCTCTGAGCGACCTCAATCCGGTCGAACGCAACGAGGAAGGCATCGCCGCCGTGCTCGGCATTCTCAAGCAGCAGCTCGGCGAACGCTTCCAGACAGGCGCGGCGATCCGCTCGCAGCATGCGCATACCACCACCTATATTCCGACGCAGGCGCCTGACGGTGTCGCGTTCTCGGAGACGACAGAAGAGGTGCAGGAGATCGTACGTGCCTGCGCCGCGCACCGCGTGCCGGTCATCGCCTTCGGCGTCGGTTCCTCGCTGGAGGGCCACACCAACGCGCCGGGTGGCGGCATCTCGGTCGACACCTCGCGCATGAACCGCATCCTGTCGGTCAACCCCGAGGATCTCGACTGCACGGTCGAGCCTGGCGTAACGCGCGAGGATTTGAATCGGCACCTGCGCGATACCGGCCTGTTCTTCCCCATCGATCCCGGCGCCAATGCTTCGCTCGGCGGCATGGCGGCAACGCGGGCCTCCGGCACCAATGCGGTGCGCTACGGCACGATGCGTGAAAACGTGCTGTCGCTGACGGCCGTCATGGCCGATGGCGAGACGGTGACGACCGGCAAGCGGGCGAAAAAGAGTTCGGCCGGCTACGATCTGACGCGGCTTCTGGTCGGCTCGGAAGGCACGCTCGGCATCATCACCTCGCTGACCTTGAAGCTGCAAGGCATTCCGCAGGCGATCTCCGGCGGCGTCTGCCCGTTTCCAAACCTCGAGGCGGCCTGCAACGCGGTCATCGCGACCATCCAGATGGGCATTCCGGTGGCGCGGATCGAACTGGTCAATGGACTGCAGATGCGGGCGATGAAGAATTACTCGAAGCTCGATTATCCCGAGAGCCCGTGCCTGTTCGTCGAGTTCCACGGCAGCGATGCCGGCGTCGCCGAACAGGCCGAGACCTTCGGTGCCATTGCTGAAGACAATGGCGGCGGGCCATTCCTTTGGACCAGCGTCGCCGAGGAGCGCACGAAACTCTGGAAAGCCAGGCACGATGCTTATTGGGCGTCGCTGACGCTACGGCCGGGCGCCAAGGGCCTTTCGACCGATGTCTGCGTGCCGATCTCGCGGCTGGCCGAATGCGTTGCCGAAACCGAGGCCGACATTGCCGAGATGGGCCTGGTTGCGCCGATCGTCGGCCATGCCGGCGACGGCAATTTCCATGTGCTGGTGCTGATGGACGTCAACGACCCCAAAGAGATCGCGCTGGCGGAGAAATTCGTCTCGCGGCTGAACATGCGGGCGATCGCCATGGACGGCACCTGCACCGGCGAACACGGCATCGGCCAGGGCAAGATCGGCTTCCTGCGCCATGAGCTCGGCCATGGTGTCGACATCATGCGCTCCATAAAAAAAGCGCTCGACCCGCAAGACATCATGAACCCGGGCAAGATATTACCTGCATAGCCGAAATGTGAGGAGCGGCAATGGATACCCTGATTATAAGGGCATCGCTTGGCAAGACACTGTTACTGCTGTCGGCCAGCCTCTTCTTTGTCCTGGCCTGCGCTTTCCTGATTTATGTCTCCGAGGACGGCGACACCGCCGGCCTTTGGTGGTGCGTGGCCTTTTTCGGGCTGGTCGCGTTGGTGTTTGCCTGGCAGCTTGTGCGGCCGCAGATTCTGGTGCTGAACGGACAAGGTTTCAGTCTCGGCGGAGGCCTTGTTCGATCGCCCAACCTGGTCCCCTGGAAGAATATCGAAAGCTTCTTCGTCGTCCATCGCCGGCGCAGGATAGGCGATATGATCGGGTACAATTTCGCACCGGGGGTCAAGAAAAGCTCCGTCATGGGCAGCGTGACCAAAAGCCTCGGCGCCGAAGCCGCATTGCCGCAGGGCTGGACATTGTCGCCCGAGGAGATGGTGGTGCTGCTGAACGAATATCGCCGACGGGCCATGGCAGGATAGTCTCTTGCGCACAGGCCGGACCGCGGTCAAAGGCGTCCAAAAATCTCTGCTCTTCCAGATACATCAGAGATCAAGCAACTCTGGATGAATTGCCTCTTTATCGACACGCTGATGCGGGTAGAGTGCGGCTGACTTTCAATCAACCCGTTCGGAGCTGATGCTCGCACGCCTGTTCGTGATCTTCGGTGGCTTGTTTGTGCTGGTGCTGGTTGCGGCGCTGGTGGTGCCGTATTTTGTCGACTGGACCGGGTACCGCGCCCAATTCGAGCGCGAGGCGAGCGCCATTCTCGGCCGCAAGGTGACGGTGCAAGGCGACGCCACGGCGCGCCTGTTGCCGTTCCCCTCGGTGACCTTCTCAAACGTCACGGTCGCCGGCGGTCCCGGCGGCCAGCCGGCAATGACCGTCGAGACCTTTTCGATGGACGCGGAACTGGCGCCGTTCCTGCGCGGCGAAGTGCTGATTTTCGACATGCGGCTGGTGCATCCGAAGGCGACGATCGACATCGCCGATAACGGCACGGTCGACTGGGCGATACGGCCGTCCTCGCCCTTCGATCTCAACCAGATCTCGATCGAGAAGCTCACGGTGACGGAGGGAGAAATTGCGCTCCGCCATGCCGCAGGCGGGCGCAGCCATCTGATTTCCGAGATCAATTCGACCATCTCTGCCAAGTCGCTGGCCGGGCCGTGGCGCATGGACGGAACGTTGCTGCTCGACGGACTGCGTTCGACGGTTGCGGCTTCGACCGGCAAGGCCGAAGGCAGCGGCCAGATGCGGCTGAGGCTCAAGGTCGATCCCGATGCCTATCCACTGGTCATCGAAACCGACGGCAATGCCGGCATCGTCAATGGGGCTGCCGTCTATTCCGGCCAGTTCAAGATTTCCGGCAACGACAAAAACAGCGCCGAACTGCGCGGCGGCGATGGCGAGAGCGTCAAAATCAGAGCCGGCAAACCCGATCCGGGGTTCAGGCTGAACGGCAAGTTCTCGCTCGACCACCAGAAGCTTGGCGTCGACGAATTCCGCTTCGAGACCGGGCCGCTCGACAATCCCTACACAGCCGACGGCAAGGCTTCGGTCGATCTCGGCCTTAGGCCGAACTTCGCCATCGAGGCCAATGGCGCGCAGGTGCAACTGGACGAGGCGGTGGGCGCTGAGAAGGGCGCCGGCCTGACGCTGGACCAGCGCATTGCCGGAATCGAGCAGGCGCTGCTCGTCCTGCCGAAGCCGAGCATCCCCGGCACTGTCGAGGTCAAGCTGCCGGCGGTGGTGGCTGGCGACACCACGGTGCGCGACGTGCATCTCTCGGCCGAGCCGGTCGAGGGCGGCTGGTCGGTGAAATCGCTGGCCGCGACCTTGCCCGGGCGCACGACGCTGGAAGCCAGCGGCATGCTCAGCGTCGAAGATCATTTCCGTTTCAGCGGCTCCATGCTGCTGGCGGTGGCGCAGCCTTCCGGCTTTGCTGCCTGGTTGTCGAAAGATGTCGACGAGGCGATCCGCCGGCTGCCGGCCGCCGGCTTCAAGGCCAAGGTGGACCTGTCGGAGAAGCGCCAGGCGTTCAGCGATCTCGAACTGATCCTCGGCAAGTCGAAGTTCACCGGCCGCATCGATTCCAACCAGCCCGACGACGCCAAGTCCTCGGTGCTGATGCGGCTCGAGGGCGGCGAACTCGATGTCGACGGGCTGACGGCCTTCGCCTCGATCTTCGTCAGCGACAAGGGCGCCAACCGCTTTTCCGACCGTGACCTCGATTTTCAGATCAAGGCAGGGCCGGTCAATGCCGGCGGGCTCACCGCCGACACGGTCGATACCGCGCTCCGGCTCCGCGACGGGCTGCTCGAAATCGACCGGCTGTCGATTGGCGGCCTTGCCGGCGCCTCGATCAGCGCCACCGGCCGGATCAAGGATTTTCCGGCAAGCCCGACCGGCAAGCTCGATGCCTCGGTGGTCGCCGTCGATCTGAAGCCGCTGATCGACATTGCCGCGCAACACTATCCCGACAATCTGATGCTGAAGGGACTGGCTGGCCGCACGGCCGCCTATCCTGAACTGTTCCAGGACGCGCGCGTCGATCTGGTGGCGAGCGCCGCCGACAATGGCGACGGCACGACCGGGCTGGCGGTGAGCGGACAAGGCAAGGCCGGCGGTTCGGCCTTTTCGGCGTCGCTGTCGGGCAAGGGTGCCGTCGGCCAGTTGCTCGACGCGCCGGTGACGCTGACCTTCAACGCCAAAAATCCCGACGCCACCGTGCTGCTGGCGCTCTACGGCCTGCCGGCGCTGCCGCTCGGCATGCTCGGCCAGGCAAGCACCGATATTTCGGCCAAAGGCACGCTCGGCGGCGGCCTGGCGACGAGCTTCAATTTCGCCGCCGATGACTTCAAGGCGACGTTCGACGGCACCGTCGCTCAGACGCCGCAAGGCGCCACCGCCAAGGGCAAGATCGGCCTCGACGCTTCCGACATCGAGCCCTGGCTGATGACGACCGGCGCCGGCCTGCCGGGTATGGGAACGGGCACCTCGACCTCGCTCAGCGCGGATGCCGATTTCGGCAACGGCCTGCTGGTGTTGAGCGGCCTCAGCGGATCCATCAACGAGTCGGAGATTTCGGGCGACGTCAACATCGATGCGAAGCAGGGGCTGCCGCATTTTGCCGGTGCGCTGGCGCTCGACGAACTGGACCTCGACCCGATTGCGGTTGCGCTGTTCGGTGACCAGTCGTTCCTCAGCAGCAACGCGAACTGGCCGACGGCGCCATTCAGCCAGAAATCCAGCCTGCCGTTCAGCGCCGATCTCGACCTGGCGACGGCGACGCTTGCCGCCGGACCGCTGGCGACAGCCTATGACGCGTCGCTGTCGTTGAAACTGGACCAGGAAGGCATCCGCGTTTCGGACCTGAAGGCAAAACTGCTCGGCGGCGCGCTCACCGGATTGTTCGAGTTGAAGAACACGGACGGCACGGGGCTGTTCTCCGGCCAGATGAGGCTTGCCGGCGCCGACCTGGCGACTGTGCTGCCGGCTGCCGGCTTGAGTGGCAGCGGCGACTTCTCGACAGGGCTGTCGACCAGCGGCAAATCGGTCGACGCGATGATTGCCGCACTCTCCGGCTCGGGCACGGCGGCGCTGAAAGGCCTCACCATTGCCGGCGTCAATCCCGATGCCTTCGGCGCGTTGATTGCCAAGGCCGATGCGATCGGGCGCGACATCGACGTGGCCAAGACTGCGGGCTTTGCACCTGAGATCGCTGGCGACGGCAGCTTTGCTGCCGGCGATGCCGACATCGCCTTCACGGTCGCCGGCGGCACGTTGCGGGCACCACCGATCAAATTCGAAAACCAGGCGGCGACGCTGTCTGCCGACATCACGGCCGACCTCAACACCGGCACCGTCGCCACCAAGGGCGCGGTCACCTACAAGCCTGGCGACGAGGCGCTGGTCGGCTCCGATCCGACGGTCAATTTCAGCGTCGATGGGCCGTTCGGGGCGCTGAAAAAGCAGTTCGACAGCGAGCCGCTGGCGCAATTTTTGACCCAGCGCGCGCTGGAAAAGGAGCAGCAGCGGGTCGAGGCGATGCAGGCCGCACTGCTCGAGAAGCAGCGGCTGCGGCGCGAGGTGCGCTATTACGCCGCCTTGCAGACCGAGCGCGACAACGCCGCCGAGGAATTGCGCAAGCAGGAGGAAGCGGCACGGCTCAAAGCCGAGGCCGACGCCAAGGCGAAAGTGCAGGCAGATGCGAAGGCACAGGCCGAAGCGGATGCCAAGGCCAAGGCGGATGCCAAAGCAAAGGCCGATGCCGATGCGAAAGCGCAGGCAGAGGCTGACGCCAAGGCCAAGGCGGATGCGGACGCGAAAGCGCAGGCCGAAGAGCAGGCTGCCGAAGACGCCGCCAAGGCCGAGGACGAACGGAAGAAGGCCGAACAGGCTCGGATCGCTTCGCAGGAAAAAGCCAGGCTGGAGGCCGAGCGCAAGGCTCAGGAGCAGGCGCCGAAGGTCGACCGCTCACTTCCCGGCGTCAGTGACGGTTCGGCCCCGGCGCCGCCGAAGCCCAGGACAAATCCGTTCTCGGTCGACAATTTGCTGAAGTCGCTGGGCAATTAAGAACCATTCAGACGGCGTCGCGCTTGGCCCAGTCCAGCACGTGGAGCCTGAGCGCCGAGGACAGATTGGCATCGCGCGGTCTTGTCTCGTCGATCTCCGCGACCAGGGCAGCAAGGGTCAGCTTGCGCGCGGCGGCGATGGCGACGAGATCGTCATAAAAGGGTTTTTCGAGGGAATAGCTGGTGCGATGGCCGCGGATGGTCACGGAGCGTTTTTCGACCGGGCTCACCGCAGGCGGTCCATCAATCGCCCTGGTCTTCCGGGCGTTCGCGGCGGTGGCCGGCGACGAATTTTTCGGCCTTGTCCGATGTCAGACGGTCACGAGTTCTTTCGGCTTTGCA
Source organism: Mesorhizobium sp. P160219 (assembly GCF_057786095.1). NCBI lineage: Bacteria > Pseudomonadati > Pseudomonadota > Alphaproteobacteria > Hyphomicrobiales > Phyllobacteriaceae > Mesorhizobium > Mesorhizobium sp. P160219. The sequence continues at coordinate 5,209,528 of NZ_JBYNWG010000001.1, read as the reverse complement.
ACGGCCGTGCAGAGCGCGGTTCTCGCCGGCGAGCTTTTCCTTTTCGGTGCGCGCCTTCTGCTTGCGGACCTGGCGAAGGTTGACGATTTCGCCCATGTCGCGCCGACCGTCCCGCTACTTCTTGCGGAAGGCGTCGAGCGACACGACGTCGGCGCCCTTGCCGGCGGCGGCATCGGCCACGGCGGGCTTTTTCTCCGCCTCAGTGGCAGCTGCCTTCTTCTCGGCCTTCGGCTTTTTCTCGGAGACGATAGCCAAAGGCTCGGCAGCCGGCTGGGCGGCTGCATCGTCTTCCGCCGGGACGTCGGTCTTGACGTCGAATTCGAGTTCGAAATTGACCGATGGGTCGTAGAAGCCGCGTACGGCCGAGAACGGGATTTCCAGCTTCTCCGGCACGTCGGAGAAGGACAGCCCGACCTCGAAGCCGGTATCGGTCACCTTGAGGTCCCAATACTGGAACTGGATGACGATGGTCATCTGTTCGGGATAGCGCTCGCGCAGCCTGGAGGACACCCGCACGCCCGGCGCGCCGGTCAGGAATGTGATGAAGAAATGATGATTGCCGGGAAGGCCGGTGCGCGCGACTTCGGCCAGGACCTTGCGCATGACGCCGCGCAATGCCTCCTGGGCCAGGATGTCGTAGCGGATGTGGTCGTCGGCCATGTGCTGGTCGGGTTCCGTTGAATCGTCCGCATAGCTGTAATCAAGCTTGAGCGCGGCGTAAACCGGATATAGATCGCTGATGCGCCGAAGCGAAGCCCGTAACGGACGATTTGATCGCCTGCTTTGGCGTTCAGGCGCTGGCCAGCTGTTTTTCCACCGCTGCCGCTGATCTGCGCTTGCCGAAGGCGCGCAGGAATGTGCGCACGCCGTGGGTCGCGGATTGCAGCACTTCATCTTCCGACGGCATGCCGCCGAGCATGAAGGTGGTCTGCAGTTCGGCGTTGGCTAGCGCCAGGAACTGGCGTGCGGCGACATCGGGATCGTCGACCGCGAGATGGCCGGCATGGGCGAGGCGGGCAAAACGGGCGGCAAGTGCCGGCCAGGTCCGGCCCGGCCCCTGGTCGCGCCATTCGGCGAAGAGCTCGGGATAGCGCTCGCCTTCGGTCTGGATCAGCTTGCGCAGGAAGCGTCCGTCGCGGTTGCAGATGCAGTTCTGATTCATGCGCACGGCAAAGCCGATCAGGTCGGCTTCCAGATCCTTCGGCTGGTCTGGGAAAGAGGCGAAGGTGGCGAAGATGCCGGCATTGCAGCGCTCCGTCAGATCGCGCACCACAGCCATGAAGAGCTTTTCCTTGTCGCGGTGGTGATTATAGATGGTCTGGCGCGACACGCCGGCCTCCACCGCGATCAGGTCGATATTGGCGCCGGCAAAGCCTTCCCGGCAAAAGACCGAAGCCGCCGCATCGATAATCGACATACGCTTGGCCTCGTGGCCGCGTGGCGGGAAAATGTCAGGAGAAACGGCAAGCTTCATAGAAATCTATATAGAGGTGATTGACGAATTAGACAAGGCTGTCTAAATTTGTGGACACAAAAAATGGTGAATTCGCTCCGTAGAGACGAATAATCTCGCTCTGAGCCGTCGGATTTCAACGGGATGGAACGTCCTAGGGTTAGTCGTCGCGTTGGCGGCGCCAACCAGACTTGAAAGAAGCCTTTATCATGAGTCCCAAATTCCTCCGCATCGCGGTCGTGCTCGGCCTGTTGTCCGCTATCGGCCCCTTCGCCATCGACATGTATCTGCCGGCGTTGCCTTCGATCGGCGAGGATCTGCATGCCGGCACCGCCGCCGTTCAGATGAGCCTTTTGATCTTCTTCCTGTCGATGGGCTTCGGCCAGATCGTCGTCGGACCGATCTCCGACATGGTCGGCCGCAAGCTGCCGCTTTACGGCGGCCTTGCGCTGTTCATGGTCGGCGGTATCGGTTCGGCCATGAGCCCGACCATCGAATGGCTGATCGCCTTCCGCTTCCTGCAGGGGCTGGGCGCCAGCGCCGGCATGGCGGTGCCGCGCGCCATCGTGCGCGACCTGCACACCGGCACCGAAGCCGCCAAGCTGATGTCGCTGCTGATGCTGGTGTTTTCGGTGTCGCCGATCCTGGCGCCGCTGACCGGCAGCCAGATCATCGAGAATTTTGGCTGGCGCGCCGTGTTCTGGACGGTGACGGGCGCGGCCCTTCTGGCCACCATTCTGCTGGCGACCTCGCTGAAGGAGACGCGGCCGGCGGAAGAACGCGTCGGTTCGTCCTTCGGAACCGCACTCGCCGGCTATCGCTTCCTCATGGGTGACCGCAATTTCCTCGGCCTGGTGGCGATCGCCGGCTTCGGCATCGCCAGCTTCTTCGTATACCTCTCGAGTTCGTCCTTCATCCTGATCGACCATTACGGGCTGTCGCCTTCCGTCTACAGCGTGTTCTTCTCGATCAATGCGGTGGCCTTCATCGGCATGTCGCAACTGACGGGGATGCTGTCGGAGCGCTTCGGGCTGAAGCGCGTCGTCTGGGTGGCGGTAACCGGCTATGCCACGACGATGGTTGTGCTGTTCGCAGTCATGGCGACCGGCGTCGACCGGCTCGATGTTATGGCGGCACTGCTGTTCGTCGGCTACGGCTTCCTCGGCCTGGTCATCCCGACGACGTCGGTGCTGGCCATGGAAGAGCATGGCGAGATCGCCGGCACGGCCTCGGCGCTGATGGGCACCCTGCACTTCGCCATCGGTGCGCTGGCGATGGGCGTCGCCGGCATCTTCTTCGACGGCACCCCGCTGCCCATGGTGGCCGGCATCACGCTCTGCGCGGTGATCTCGTTCACGCTGGCCAAACTGACGCTTGGCCGCTCGCGCGAAGCCGTTGAAGCGCCGGCCGAGTAAGCTGACCGCAATCGACCGGAAAGGCCGGGTCATCCCGGCCTTTTTCACGTCTGGGGTAATCCGGCCCCGGCCAGAACCACGGCCTTCGACCGACGCCAGCGGCAAATTGCACCAGCTCATGGCTCAATTTGGTGTAGGCTTCGCGGCCCATCGTCATGCGAAATCCGGCCAGCGGCAGCCGGCATTGAGCCTACGATATCGAGGAGGGGAGAAGTGGAGGTTTCTGTTGCCAGGTACCTCCGAACCCCGCCTAGAAGTGCGAACCTCTAGGGCTTGATTTGAAGCTATCGCACCGCTTACGCGGCGAGACGTGCTTCCGCATAGTTGTCATTTGCAACTACAGGTTTAGCCCGATGACGGTGGTACCATGCCGGGCAAAAGTACGATCTTTACACCTTCGTCGATCCTATTTCGCCCCCAGCAACAGCCGCTCTGATCACAGAACGGTTCTTGGTGGAGGCGCCGGGTACCGCCCCCGGGTCCGAACGGCTTATTACATCGCCCATTTATCGCCATAGTCGGTCAAGCCGACAAAACGAATATAGGGGGCGGGCGCACAAAATGAAAGGCCGCAATGACACTTCTTGGCCGCACCAAACTGCGGCGCCGAGGGTTGACTCGCGGGCGGTCTCAACCGAAGCTTTGCGATGGTGAGGAGTATCGACCGAGCGCACAAGTTGCGGCAGCGCGCCACAGCCCTCATCGATCGGATCCCGTGGCGCCGACATGGGGAAATTTGATGGCCGATTATCTCGCAGACGTGAAGAAATACGACGCCGCCGCAAATGCCGATGTGGTTGCCAAGATTGTGAAACATCTGGGCATCGCGCTGCGCAACCGCGATTCCTCGCTGGTATCCTGCACCGACCCCAAGGAATTGGAGCGCGTCAAGACCAACTGGGTTGCCAAGAAACTTGGCGTGACCGACGGGGCGAAAGCCGACTCAGCGATCGAGAAGACCTGCAAGGCGTTGGCCGCCGACAGCTCCAAGAGCCGCGTGACTTTCTACTATCTGGTCGCCAAGGATCTGGGCAAGCTCGGCTCTTTGTAGAGATTATTGCCGATAGGCAGAGCGCGCGTTTGATTTTGCTCCTCACCGGAGGTCAGCACCGCCCCTCATTGCCCTGCCGGGCATTTCTCCCCGTATAGTGACGGGGAGAAAGGGCTGACCGCAGCCTTGGCTCTCTCTCTCGAACGCTTGTGATTGGCGAAACCGCTGATCACAGCGCCCCTCTCCCCGTCCCTATACGGGGAGAGGATGCCGGCAGGCAGGTGAGGGGCAGCGCTAACCCTTGAAGAGTGATGGGGCAAGCCGCGTTCTGGTCCTTTTGCTGTGTTCGGCCGGCGGCCAGTCGGTTATGATGGCGGTAACCCCGAATCGAGGCGAAGCCGATGCGCCAGTATCTCGACCTTTTGCAGCATGTGCTGGACAATGGCGCCGACCGTGGCGACCGCACGGGCACCGGCACGCGTGGGGTGTTCGGGTACCAGATGCGCTTCGACCTGTCGCGCGGCTTTCCCGTCACCACCACCAAGAAGCTGCATCTGAAGTCGATCATCCATGAACTCCTGTGGTTCCTGGCCGGCGACACCAACATCAAATACCTTAGAGATCATGGCGTTTCGATCTGGGACGAATGGGCCGACGAGAATGGCGATCTCGGCCCGGTCTATGGCAAGCAGTGGCGCTCCTGGCCGGATGGCCATGGCGGGTCGATCGACCAGATTGCCAATGTTCTGAAGGAGATACGCAGGAATCCGAATTCACGCCGGCTGATCGTTTCGGCGTGGAACCCGGCCGAAGTGGAGGCGATGGCGCTGCCGCCCTGCCACTGCCTGTTCCAGTTCTACGTCTCGGACGGCAAGCTGTCCTGCCAGCTCTACCAGCGCTCGGCCGACATTTTTCTCGGCGTACCCTTCAACATCGCTTCCTACGCGCTGCTGACCCTGATGGTGGCGCAGGTGACCGGGCTGAAGCCCGGCGAGTTCGTCCATACGCTGGGCGATGCGCATCTCTATTCCAACCATTTCGAGCAGGCGCGCGAGCAATTGCGGCGCACACCCAAGGCGCTGCCGACGCTGTGGATCAATCCGGAGGTGAAGGACCTGTTCGCCTTCCGCTTCGAGGATTTCCGGCTGGAAAACTATTTTGCCGACGCTTCGATCAAGGCGCCGATCGCGGTCTGATCCGTCCACCGTCAATCAATTCCGACCCTCAATCGATGTCGACCATGACGTCGGTTGCCTTGATCATGGCATAGGCTGCTTGCCTTTTTCGAGCTTGAGATCGGCAACGGCCTCGTTGGTGATCGAAGCGTGACGACGGAGCCGGCGACATCACCGCGGACAGGCGAGGTGCTTTGACGATCTCGACGATCGTTCCCTTGAGGATGTTGCGGGCGCTGATCTTCATCGGAGTTCCTTTCCGGGTTTCGGTGCACGTCCAAACCAGAACAATCGATGCCGAACATACGCTTTCGCAGGAGGCGGCCTTCCCTTGTTATATTCATCCAGATATATCGGTCGGCAGGAGTCGAGCCAGCAGATTTCAAGCCCAGGGAGAGTTTTCATGTTGGGGCACAAAGGTTTTGGTATGAGGGCAATCGCGATTGGCGGCTTTGCCGCAGCTCTGATGGCCGCGATGCCGGCGGCTCACGCGGGAGACAAGGTGATCGTGTTTGCCGCAGCCAGCCTCAAGGACGGGCTCGACGCCGTCACCAAGGCCTGCGAAGCCGATGTCGGTGAAGCGGCGACCGTCTCCTACGCCGCGAGCTCGGCCCTGGCCAAGCAGATCGAACTCGGGGCGCCCGCCGATGTGTTCATCTCGGCCGACCTCGACTGGATGAAATATCTCTCCGACAAGAAACTGACCAAGCCGGACACCGAGGTGAAACTGCTCGGCAACCAGATCGTGCTGGTGGCGCCGAAGGATTCCAAGGTCGAAACCAGGATCGAGAAAGGCTTCGACCTCGCCAAGCTGATCAGCGACGGCAAGCTCGCCATGGGCGACGTCAAGGCGGTGCCGGCCGGCAAGTATGGCAAGGCGGCACTTGAATCGCTCGGCGTCTGGTCGTCGGTCGAAGGCAAGGTGGCGCAGGCCGAGAATGTGCGCGCCGCGCTGAAGCTGGTTTCAACGGGCGAGGCCGCGCTCGGCATCGTCTATGCCACCGACGCGCATGCCGACAAGGGAGTCAAGGTGGTCGGCACCTTCCCGGAGGATTCGCACCCGCCGATCATCTATCCGGTTGCCCAGACCACCGATTCGAAGGACAAGGATACCCCGGCTTTCCTGAAGTGCCTGCAGTCCGCCAAGGCGGTGGAGCTGTTTAGGGATCAGGGTTTCACCGTGCTCACGCCGAGCAATTAAGGTAGCGGCTGACGCATGAACTGGCTGCTGGACCTCACTCCCGACGAATGGAATGCGGTCCGGCTGTCGATCAAGGTGGCGACGGTGGCGATGCTGTTCAGCCTGCCGCCGGGCATCTTGATGGCGCTTTTGCTGGCCCGTGGAAAATTCTGGGGCAAGACGCTGCTCAACGGTGTGGTTCACCTGCCGTTGATCCTGCCGCCGGTGGTGACAGGTTATCTCTTGCTGCTTACCTTCGGCCGGCGCGGGCCGGCGGGAGCGTTCCTGGCCGAGCATTTCGGCATCGTCTTCTCGTTTCGCTGGACCGGCGCCGCACTGGCCTGCGGTATCATGGGCTTTCCCCTGATGGTGCGGGCGATCCGGCTGTCGATCGAGGCGGTCGACCGCAAAATGGAGGCAGCGGCGGGAACGCTCGGCGCCAACCCGCTCTGGGTCTTCGCCACCATCACGCTGCCGCTGATCCTGCCCGGGCTGATCGCCGGCTCGATCCTGTCCTTCGCCAAGGCGATGGGCGAGTTCGGCGCCACCATCACCTTCGTCTCCAACATTCCCAACGAGACGCAGACGCTGCCTTCGGCGATCTACACCTTCACGCAGGTGCCTGGCGGCGATGACGGGGCGCTCAGGCTGACGCTGATCTCCATCGTCATCTCGATGGCCGCATTGGTCGCCTCGGAAGTGCTGGCGCGGCGCGTCGGCCGGCGGATGGACATCGAATGAGCGTGCTGGTGGACATCAGCCATCGGCTCGGCGGTTTCGCCGTCGACGCGCGTTTCGAAAGCGCCGGGCGGCTGACGGCGCTGTTCGGGCCATCGGGCTCCGGCAAGACGACGCTGATCAACGTGATCGCCGGCCTGATCCGGCCGACCAAGGGCCGTATCGCGGTCGACGGCTGTGTGCTGGTCGACACCGATGCCGGCATTTTCGTGCCGAAGCACAAGCGCCGGATCGGCATGGTGTTCCAGGACGCGCGGCTGTTTCCGCATATGAGCGTGGCCGGCAATCTGCGCTATGGCCGCTGGTTCACGCCACCGGCGGAGCGCTATGCGGATATCGACGCGGTCGTCGAACTGCTCGGCATCGGTCCTCTGCTCGACCGGCGACCGGCAAAGCTCTCGGGCGGCGAGAAGCAGCGCGTGGCGATCGGCCGGGCGCTGCTTGCCAGCCCGAAACTGCTGTTGATGGACGAGCCGCTGGCCTCGCTCGACGATGCGCGCAAAGCCGAGATCCTGCCCTATATCGAGCGGCTGCGCGACGAGACCAAGCTGCCCATCGTATATGTCAGCCACTCCGTCGCCGAGGTGGCGCGGCTGGCCAGCGACGTGGTGGTGATGGCGCAAGGCAAGGTCGCTGCCTCAGGCCCGACCGGCGCGATCATGCAACGGCTCGAATTGCTGACGGCGGAGGAACGCGGCGAGGGCGGCGCGGTGCTCGACACCAAGGTGCTGCGCCATGATGAGATCTTCGGGATGACCGTGCTCGGCTCGGCGGCGGGCGAAATCCGGGTGCCGCTTCTGGCGGTCTCGGTCGGCGCGCCTGTGCGCATCCGCATCCGCGCCCGCGACGTGATGATCGCCACCGAACTGCCGAAAGGTCTCAGTGCGCTCAACATCCTGCCGGGCACCATCGTCGCAATCGGTCCGGGCGAGGGTCCGACGGTCGAAATCGGCATCGACTGCAATGGCGCAACCGTGCTTGCCCGCATTACCGAACAATCCAGGCAGGTGCTGAAACTTCATCTCGGCGGCAAGGTGTTCGCGGTGATCAAGACGGTCAGTTTCGACCGTGCCAACACCGGCGCCGGGCTGCCGGCCGAAGCGGATGGCTGATAGCCGCTATATCGTTTTGGAATAGCGCTATGGGTCGAGAGGGGCTAGTGTGACTGTGGAGGACAAGAGATGCCGTCGCTGAGCCTGCGGATAAATCTCGATCCGGACGGGCGCATAGGTCCGGGCAAGATCGAATTGCTGGAGCAGATCGCCACTTTCGGCTCGATCTCGGCTGCGGCACGCGGCATGGAGATGTCCTACAAGCACGCCTGGGATCTGGTGGAAGATATGAACCGTGTGTTCGGCAAGCCACTGGTCGCGGCGCAGACCGGCGGCAAAAAGGGCGGCGGCGCACAGCTGACCTCAGTTGGCCTTGCAGTTGTCAGCCGTTTTCGCGCTATCGAGCGCGCTGCGGCGGCAGCGGCGGCCACGCATATGGACGCCTTGCAGGCGGAGATTGATGCTGGGTGAGGGTTGAAGCTTGCGATCCGTCACACCCCCCTCTGTCCCTGCCGGACATCTCCCCCGCAGGGGGAGATCAGCTAGCCCGTAGACGGGCGCTAATCTGTTAGGCGATTGGCGAAATCCTCCGTGACGGCCAATCTCCCCACTAGAGGGGGAGATGTCCGGCAGGACAGAGGGGGGCGCGAAGGAACTCGACCTTTGAGCGCGCTATTCCTCGGGCTCTCCTGCTTTACGCAGCAGATAGGTGTCCATGATCCAGCCCTTTCTTTTCCGGGCTTCTTCTCTCGTCCTCTCAATCTCCTCGCCGACATCACCCAGGCGACCGGAAACGATGATCTCGTCCGGTGTGCCGAGATAGGCGCCCCAATGGATGATCAGATCCTTGTCTGCCAGCGTGTTGAAGGCGCATTTGCCGTCGAGCATGACCACGGCGCTGCCGGCATTGTGCGGCATGCCTTGTTCGGCGAGGCGGCGGCCGGTGGTGATCAGCACGGGGTCGCCGATGCGGTTCAGCGCCATCTTGTGGCCGGCGGCTAGCGCCTGGACGGCGGTGATGCCGGGAATGACCTCCAGTTCGAATGCGACATTGCCCCTCAGTCGTACGCGCGCGAGGATGCGCAGCGCGCTGTCATAGAGCGAGGGGTCGCCCCAGATCAGGAAGGCGCCGCAGCCGTCCTCGGCAAGGTCGTCGCGGACCAGGCTCTCATAAATCTGGGCGATGGCCTCGTGCCAGTCATCGACGGTCGAGCGATAGGAAGGCGCCGGCTCGGCGCGCACCGGCACGTCGAACTCGACGCGGCGCGATTTCGGATTGCTGACGAAACGGTCGCAGATATGGCGGCGCAATTCGGCAAGGTCGTTCTTCTTCGCCCCCTTGTCGGGGATAAACAGGACGTCCGCCCGGTTTAGGCCTGATATGGCCTGCACGGTCATATGGTCGGGATTGCCGGCGCCGATGCCGATGACGAGAAGCTTGCGCATGACGCGAACTCCTGCCCGATCGAAACCTGTTAGTCCAGACCGCCGATTGGCGTGTCCAGACACTGTGGCGTCCTGCTGGGAGACGGAAGGCTTTGAAACGCCACATTGAAACGGCTAGGGTCGCGGCATTCTTGGCGAGGGGCTTCGATGTTGCAATATGTTCTGTCCGTAGCGCTGGCGCTTTTAGCCGGGCCCGCGCTGGCCAATGATACGACCGCCGAACTCGGCACAGGTGGCCTGATCCTGTCGCGTAGCGACGCGGTGTCGATGCAAAGCGAGGACCTCTATATCTCGCCGGAAAAGATCACGGTCGACTACGTCTTCCACAACAACACCGACAAGGATGTAAATGCCATCGTCGCTTTTCCGCTGCCGGACATCGAAGGCAATCCGGAGGAAATGCCGGCCATCCCGGAAAACCAGAGCGACAATTTCCTTGGCTTCGAGGTGACGATCGACGGAGCGCCGGCAAAGCCGCAGCTCGAGCAGAAAGTGTTCGCTGTCGGCATCGATATCGGCGCCGATCTGAAGGCGCAGAACGTGCCGTTCAATCCGTTCGGCGATGCGGCCAAGGCGGCCCTGGCGAAGCTGCCGAAAACGGTCGCCGAGGATTGGGAAAACCGCGGCATCATCATCGAGGATACGGGCAGCGACGGTACCGAGGCGAACAAGGTCTATACGCCGTGGTGGCAGTTGCGCTCAACCTATTGGTGGCGCGCGATATTTCCGGCCAACAAGGATGTCCACGTCTCGCACCGCTACAAACCGAGCGTCGGCGGCACGTCATCGGTGAGTTTCTTCTATGACGGCAAGTTCACCGAGGGCAGCCAGTACACGACCTACAAGACCCGCTACTGCATGGACGACAGCTTCGAGAATGCGGTGCGGCAGGCCGCCAAGGCCGACGGTTATCCGCATTTTTACGAGAACCGCATAGCCTATATCCTGACCACCGGCGGCAACTGGGCCAATGGCAGCATCGGCAAGTTCAAGCTGACCGTCGACAAGGGCAATCCGAAAGCGCTGATCTCGTTTTGCGGCGACAATGTCAAGAAGGTCGGGCCGACGACCTTCGAGACGGCGGCGCAGGATCTCTATCCCGAGCACAACATCGACATATTGCTTTTGGAGCCGTCGGATGACGGCGCCGGGGGAGCCAACTGATGGACGTCGCGATCTATGTCGCCATTGCGCAGAACGGCGTCATCGGGCGCGACGGCGGCTTGCCGTGGCGGCTGTCCACCGATCTCAAGCGCTTCAAGGCCGATACGATGGGCAAGCCCGTCATCATGGGCCGCAAGACTTATGAAGGCATCGGCCGGCCGCTGCCGGGCCGATTGAACATCGTGGTGACCCGCGACAAGGCCTGGCGCGCCGAGGGCATAGAGGTAGCGCACTCCCTGGAGGCCGCGATCCAGCTGGCCACGGTGCGCGGGCGTTGCATGAACGGCGTCGACGAAATCTGCGTCATCGGTGGCGGCGAGATCTATGCGCAGGCGCTGCCGCTGGCAGACCGGCTGCACGTCACCCATGTGCTGGCGACGGTCGATGGCGACGCGCATTTTCCCGACATCGATCCGGATTTGTGGCGCCTTGTCAGCGCTCAGGACGTTCCGGCCGGTGAAAAGGACAGCCATGCGACGCGCTATTCGGTTTACGAGCGACGCCGCGGCGTGCATTGAGACGATAAAAGGGTCGCGAACGTCCAAAACGGACATGCTCGGCAGCGGATCGCGTTGAAAGCGCATCGCTGCGTCCCTATAGAAGAACAACTGGATTTTGCGCCGCAACGTCGGCGCTGAGGGAATCCCAAGCGAAAGGACATTCATGCCCTGGAACGACAAGAGCGGCGGCGGCGGCCCATGGGGCGGCGGCGGCAACAATCAGGGACCCTGGGGGCAGGGACCGAAGGGGCCTAGCGGCCCGCCGGGGTCACCTCCCGATCTCGAAGACATCATCCGCCGCGGCCAGGACCGGCTGCGGCGCGCGCTGCCCGGCGGCGGCGGCGCCAGCCCGGCCGTCTTTGCGCTGATCGCAGCGGCTCTGATCGTGCTGTGGGCGTTCAAGGCGGTCTACACCGTGCAGCCGGACGAGGTTGCGGTCGAGCTGCGCTTCGGCAAGCCGAAGGCGGAGCTGTCGCAGCCGGGTCTGCATTTCCATTGGTGGCCGGTCGAAACCGTCGAGACGGCCAACATCGCCGAACAACTCGTCGATATCGGTGGTGGCGGCGCGACGAGCGGCAACTCGTCGGGGCTGATGCTTACCGGCGACCAGAACATCGTCAACGTCCAGTTTTCGGTGGCCTATCAGGTCTCCGATCCCCGGGCCTATCTGTTCGACGTCTCCGATCCCGAAGGCATGCTGCAGCAGGTCGCAGAGAGCGCCATGCGCGAAGCGGTTGGCCGGCGACCGGCGCAGGACATCTTCCGCGACGACCGTCAGGGCATCGCCGCCTCGGTGCGTGAAATCATCCAGACGACGCTGGACGGCTACAAGGCCGGCCTGAATGTCAACGCGGTTTCGATCGAGGACGCGGCGCCGCCGCGTGAAGTGGCCGACGCGTTCGACGAAGTGCAGCGCGCCGAGCAGGACGAAGACAAGTTCGTCGAGCAGGCCAACCAGTATTCCAACCAGAAGCTTGGCCAGGCGCGTGGCGCCGCGGCGCAGATCCGCGAGGACGCGGCAGCCTACAAGAACCGTGTCGTACAGGAAGCCGAAGGTGAGGCGCAGCGCTTCATCTCGGTCTATGACGAATACGCCAAGGCGCCCGACGTGACGCGCCGGCGGCTTTATCTGGAAACGATGGAGAAGGTGCTGAAGGATTCCAACAAGGTCATCGTCGAACAGGGCAATGGGCAAGGGGTCGTTCCCTATCTGCCGCTGCCGGCACTGCAGCCGAAGGCGCCGCCGCCTGCGACCACGGGAGGAGCCCAGTGATGGCCAATCGTCTTCCCATCATCGCGGTCATCGCGGCCGTGCTTCTGTTCCTGCTCTACTCCTCGGTCTTCGTGGTCAACGCGCGCCAGCAGGCGCTCGTGCTGCGGTTCGGCGAGATCGTCGACGTCAAGAATGAACCCGGCATCTATTTCAAGGCGCCTTTCGCCTTCTTCGACGCCGACAGCGTGCAATTGATCGAAAACAGGGTGCTGCGCTTCGATCTCGACAACATCCGCGTCCAGGTTTCGGGCGGCAAGTTCTACGAGGTCGACGCTTTCATCGCGTACCGCATCTCGGATCCGCGGGTGTTCCGCTCAGCCGTGTCCGGTCAGATCACACTGGCCGAAGCACGACTGAGGACGCGTCTCGATGCGGCGCTGCGCCGTGTCTACGGTCTGCGCGACTTCGAGGCGGCGCTTTCGGAAGAGCGGGCCGTGATGATGCGCGAAGTGCGCGATCAGCTTCGGCCCGACGCCACTTCGCTCGGCCTGCAGATCGAGGATGTGCGCATCCGCCGAACCGATCTGACGGCCGAGGTTTCGCAGCAGACCTTCGACCGCATGAAGGCCGAACGTTTAGCCGAGGCCGAACGGCTGAGGGCACGCGGCAAAGAGGCCGCGCAGCGCATCACCGCCCGCGCCGACCGCGAAGTGGTGGAAATCGTCGCCGAGGCGCGCAAGGAATCGGAAATCCTGCGTGGTGAAGGTGAAGCCCAGCGCAGTGCGACCTTTGCCGACGCCTACAAACGCGATCCGGCGTTCTTCGACTTCTACCGGTCGATGAATGCCTATGGCACGGCGCTGGACAACTCCGGGACGACGATGGTGCTGTCGCCGAACTCGGAGTTCTTCCGCTTCTTCCGCAATCCGGACGGGACGGACGCGAAGCCGGCGGCGCCTGCGGCTCCGGCGACGGCGCCTGCGGCTCCGGCGACGGCACCTGCCGCGCCGGCTGCACAACCTGCACCCGCCCAGTAGGGCGGTGCAGGATTTCCTTGCGGCCATAGGCCTGGTCCTCGTTGTCGAGGGTCTGGTCTATGGCGGCTTTCCCGGCCTTGCCAGACGTCTTGCCGGCGAAGTGCTGTCGACGCCGGAAATTGCGCTGCGCATCGTCGGGCTGGTGGCGATCGCCATCGGCGTCGGCATCGTCTGGTTGGTGCGTGGCTGAGGACCGCTGATCTGCAATTCCAGGAAAGTGTGAGCGGTTTTCCGTCCGGAATTGCGTAAAAGCAAAGGGATTGAACGGTTCGCCGTTTCCGCGAAACGGCGAACCGCTCTAAGGTGTAACGGAGGATTTATCCTCCTGATGTGGCCATAGCCGCAAACGTGCCGTATTTCTTGCCAACATGACGCGACGCGGCGTTTTGCCGAAGCGCTTTTTCTTTTCAGATTCCGGGAGGCTTTCGATGACATCCAACACCCTTCTGCGCGCGGCGCGGCGGACGTTCATCGCAGGTGCTGCGGCACTTATGGTCGGCGCGCTTGCCGTTCCGGCTTTCGTGACGCCGACGGTGGCCGCGGACGGACCGGCTTCGGTTGCCGACCTCGCCGAAGGCCTGCTCGGTGCGGTGGTCAACATCTCGACCTCGCAGACCGTGAAGGGCACGGAAGGTCCGGGCGCGGTGCCGATGCCGCAGCTGCCGGAGGGTTCGCCGTTCCAGGATTTCTTCGACGACTTCTTCAAGAACCGTGGCGGCGACAAGGATGGCGGCGCGCAAAAGGTGCAGTCGCTGGGCTCCGGCTTCGTGGTCGACGCCGAGCAAGGCATTGTCGTCACCAACAACCACGTCATCGCCGATGCAGACGACATCGAGGTGAATTTCTCCGACGGCGTGACGCTGAAGGCGACGCTGGTCGGCACCGACACCAAGACCGACGTGGCGGTGCTCAAGGTCGACCCGAAGGGCCACAAGCTGACGGCGGTGAAATTCGGCGATTCCAACAAGATGCGCGTCGGCGACTGGGTGATGGCGATCGGCAATCCGTTCGGCCTTGGCGGCACGGTGACGGTCGGCATCGTCTCGGCCCGCAACCGCGACATCAATTCCGGCCCCTATGACGACTTCATCCAGACCGACGCCGCCATCAACCGCGGCAATTCCGGCGGGCCGCTGTTCAACAGCCTGGGCGAGGTCATCGGTATCAACACGGCGATCATCTCGCCGTCGGGCGGCTCGATCGGCATCGGTTTCTCAATCCCCTCGCAGCTTGCCTCGGGCGTCGTCGACCAGCTGCGCCAGTTCGGCGAGACCCGTCGCGGCTGGCTCGGCGTGCGCATCCAGCCGGTGACCGACGACATCGCCGAGAGCCTCGGCATGGCGACCGCCAAGGGCGCGCTGGTGGCCGGCGTCATCAAGGGCGGACCGGTCGACAACGGCACAATTCTCGCCGGCGACGTCATCATCAAGTTCGATGGCAAGGACATCCATGAAATGCGCGACCTGCCGCGCGTCGTGGCGGAAAGCCCGGTCGGCAAGGCGGTCGACGTGATCATCGTGCGCAAGGGCGTCGAGCAGACGGTGAAGGTGACGCTCGGCCGGCTTGAGGACGGCGAGAAGGTCGCTGCCGGTGAGGACGGCACTACCGATGAGGACAAGGGCGGCGACAAGGCGCCCGCGGTCTCCACGGCCTCGGTGCTCGGCATGACCGTCGGCGAGCTCAATGACGACACACGGAAAAAATTCGGCATCGCGGCCGACGTCTCCGGCGTCGTCATCACCGACGTCACCAAGGATTCGGCCGCCGCCGAGCGCGGCATCCAGGCCGGCGAGGTGATCACCGAAATCGCCCAGGAATTGGTCGCGACCCCGAAGGACGTGATGGACCGGATCGGCGCGCTGAAGGAGCAGGGCCGCAAGAATGCGCTCTTGATGCTGGCGTCCAAGACCGGCGAGTTGCGCTTCGTGACGATCCGGATGGATTGAGTCCGGAAAGCCCCATAACCGATTGTCTTCAGGGAAAGGGCGGCCAGCGAGCCGCCCTTTTTCGTGCCTGCCAGTCCGTGCGCGACAGTTTGTAGAGGACATGCCGCTTGAGGTGCGGGTGGCTGTCAGGGATGGATGGGTGGTCGAAATCGCGAGCCGGGTCAGGGGTCATGCCAAGACGCTCCATGACGGCCGTCGAGCGGCGGTTGGCCGCGACGGCGAAGGAGACGATCTCGTCGCGGTCAAGCGTTTCGAAGCCAAAGGCGAGCCAGGCTTCGGAGGCCTCCGTGACATAGCCCTTGCGCCAGAATTCCGGCGCCAACCGCCAGCCGATCTCGATCGTATCGGAAGGCAGGGACGGCACGTGATCGGTCTTTAAGAGACCGACGAAGCCGATGCATTCCCCAGTCGCGGCGATCTCGGCGGCGGCAAAACCAAAGCCGTCCTCGGCGATCCAGCCCCGAAACTCGTCCATCTTGGCATCCGTCTCGGCGCGGTCGCGGCGGAACGGAAAGAATTCCATCACCCGCTCGTCCGAATTGATGCGGTGGAAGAGTTCGCGATCGCGGTCTTCCCAGTTGCGCAGGATGAGGCGCTCGGTGCGCATCGGTTTCATTGGGCGAACTCTTCCTGGCGGTAGCCCTGGAGATAAAGCAGCGCGGTGAGATCGCCATGGTCGATGCGGACCTTGGCTTCGGCAGCAACGGCCGGCTTGGCGTGGAGCGCGACACCGGTGCCGGCCAGGCGGATCATGTCGAGGTCGTTGGCGCCGTCGCCGACCGCAATCGCATCGAATGGCGTCAGGCCGAGGCGGGCCGAGATATCGTTCAGCGCATCGGCCTTGGCGGCGCGGCCGAGGATCGGCTCGGCGACCAGGCCGGCAAAGCGCCCGTTCTCCTCGATCAGGCGGTTGGCACGGTTTTCCTCGAAGCCGAGCATGGCGGCGACACGGCTGGTGAAGACGTCGAAGCCGCCGGAGACAAGCGCCGTCCAGGCGCCATTGGCGCGCATCGTCTGCACCAGAGCGCGGCCGCCCGACGCCAGCGTCAGGCGGTTCGCGATGATGCGGTCGACGACGGCGGCATCGAGGCCTTTCAGCAGCGCCACGCGTTCACGCAGCGCCGGCTCGAAAGCGATCTCGCCGTTCATCGAGCGTGCCGTGATGGCGGCAACGCGGTCCTTGACGCCGATCTCGTCGGCGAGTTCGTCGATGCATTCCTGGTCGATCATGGTTGAATCCATATCGGCAAGCAGGATTGTCTTGCGGCGGCTTTCGGCCTGCTGAACGATCACGTCGACCGGCTCGGAGCCAAGTGCCAAGCGCAAGGCGGCACTTGCCTCAGCGGCTTCCGCACCCTCGGGCAGCACCAGGTCGCAGGCGACGCCTTCGCCCAGCCAGCGAACAGCGCTTGCGCCGACCGACCGTGAGGCCATATTCGCAAGCGAGGCCGACATCGCGCGGCGGACGGGGTGGGACACAAGCGTGGCAATGAGCGGCATCGAGGCTTCCAAGCAGCTAGGCGAGGGCGGGCAGGCGGGCGAGGGCCGCGTGAAGGACGCGATCCTGATAGCCGGGCCGACCGCCAGCGGCAAGTCGGCGCTGGCGCTCGATCTCGCCGAGCGCAAGGGCGGCGTCATCGTCAACACCGATTCCATGCAGGGCTATTCGGTGCTCGACGTGCTGACGGCGCGGCCGAGCGCTGCCGACCTCGCCCGCGCGCCGCACTATCTCTATGGCCACGTGCATCCCTCCACCGCCTATTCCACCGGCGCCTGGCTGCGCGACGTGATGAAGCTGATCGATGACGGCACGCTCGCCCGACAGCCCGATGACGCCGGCTTTGAACGTCCGGTGATTTTCGTCGGCGGCACCGGGCTCTATTTTCGCGCACTTGCCGAGGGCATTTCGGAAATGCCCGACATTCCGCAGCAGGTACGCGACCGCTGGCGCTACGAGTTAAAGGAGCAAGGCGCAGCCAAGCTGCACCGCATCCTGATGCATGAGGATTCGGCGGTCGCCATGCAGCTGAAGCCGACCGATGGCCAGCGCATCGTGCGGGCGCTGGAGGTGCTCGACGCATCCGGCCGCTCCATCCTCGAATGGCAGGCAGCGCGCGGCCGGCCGCTGATCGACCGCGACAGCGCTCAGTTCTTCGTTATCGAGCCGGACCGCGCCGCCCTTGTCGAGCGGATCGAAACAAGGTTCGACCGCATGCTCGATCTCGGCGCGCTCGATGAGGTCAAACGGCTTGCGGCGCTTGGCCTCGATCCCGACCTGCCGGCGATGAAGGCGATCGGCGTTCGCGAACTTTCGGCTGCCATGGCGGGTGACATCAGCTTTCCTCAGGCCATCGAGCGCTGCAAGGCAGCGACGCGGCAATATGCCAAACGGCAAACGACGTGGTTTCGCCATCAGCTGGGACCGGAATGGCTGAGATTGCAGCCCGGCGGCCGCCTGCAAACCACGATTTGATTTTCGTGCTGCCAATACAATTAAAGAAACAGAAGTAGGAATGAACATTCCCGCTCCGGTTGTCTGGATTAACCGTCCGTAAGGCGCCGGCATGCCATAGATCCGGGGGGTACTTTTCCAACGGGGAGCAGATGCGTTTCCACAAGGCGGAATCCGCATTTTTCGTCTTTATTTTCGTGATCCTGGCCGCAGGCCTGGTGACGCTTTATGCCTATGGTCAATTGCAGTCCATCGCGGTCGGTCACGATACGACTTCCCGGGTCGAGAGGATCGCTTATCTCAACACGCTGCTGTTTGTCACCGGGGTGCTGCTGGCGACAGCGCTGTTCTTCGGCGTGTTCTTCATCTACCCGTTGATCCGTAGGCAGGCGACGGAAGAGGGCAAGCTGCGCGCCATGACGGTTTCGCTCAGCGCCCGCTCGGAAACGCTGCAGCATGCGGCATTGACCGACGGCCTTACCGGCATGCAGAACCGGCGCTATTTCGATGATGCGCTGAAGGAATATCTCGAGGAATTCCGCCGCATCGAAAAGCCCGTCGGGCTCATGATCCTCGACCTCGATCATTTCAAGCAGGTCAACGACACGCATGGCCACGATGTCGGCGACGAGGTGCTTAGGGCAGTCGCCAATTGCCTCAAAGGCATGACGCGCTACCACGATGTGGTGGCGCGGCTTGGGGGCGAGGAGTTCGCCGTCGTCACGCCCAACATGGATGCGGAGTTGTTGGGGAAGTTCGCCGAACGCATCCGCAAAGCGATTGCCAACATGTCGGTGCTGTCGGGCAATGTCCGCCTCAAGATCACCACCAGCGTCGGACTAGCCGTCTGGGATCGGAAGGAAACCGCCGAGGAATTCTACCGCCGCGCCGACCGCCAGCTCTACGAGGCGAAGAGGCAAGGCCGCAACCGCGTCTGCGCCTAAAATCCCGAAGAAGAATTCATGCGGCCGGTTGCCTGACGTGGCTTTCTCGACTTCCGGTGCTCACGGACTAAATGTCCGCTCCGCTCCGGCTTCTCGAAAGCCACGCCATTCAATCCGGCCTGATGAATTCCCTTTCGGGATTTTACCCAAGCGGCCAACGAAGCCGAGCCCTGGCGCTCCGGCGGCTTCTCAATTGGCCGGCAAGTCGCTACGCTGAAGGTCAATCGTTCTGCGGGCGCATGCCGAAGGTTGTGGGCTTGAGGCCGTAGCGCAGGTCGAAATCGTCGTCGGGCTGGACGCGCTGGGCGGTGGCCGGCTTGCGGTAATCGGGATCGCCGGCCTGGCGGCCGGAGTCCACGACCTCGGCGAAGGCCATCTGCTGCTGCGGTTTCGGGACGTTGCGCAGCCGCTCGACGATGGCGGCGAGATCGACGTCGTTGCCGTCCTGCGAGAACTCGTCCTGCTCTCGCTTGGCGGTGCCGGGGATCAGGTTCTCCGCCAGTTTTTCGAACTTCAGCCGCATGGTCGTCGCCACGCCTTCACCGAAGGCGATGGCTTCGCGCTGGCCCATGGAGGACAGAAAGGCCAGCGTCGAGGCGGAGGAATCGGCGATCGCCGAGCGGATGATCGCCTGGTCCTGCTCATTGGCCAGCCGCATGGCGAAGAAGGTCGAGCATTGCGACAGGATGGTCGGATCGAGTTCACCCGGGCGCTGGGTGACGACGCCGAGATAGCAGCCATATTTGCGGCCTTCCTTGGCGATGCGCGACAGTGCATGCCTTGTCGGGGCGAAGCCTAGGCGCGGATCGGCCGGCATATAGCGGTGCGCTTCCTCGCACAGCAACAGCAGCTTCAGCCGGCCCTCGCTCCACAGCGCAAGGTCGAAGGCCAGGCGCGCCAGCACCGAACAGACGGAGTTGACCACTTCGGACGGCATGCCGGCCATCTCGAAACAGGTCACCGGGCGGCCATGATGCGGCACACGGAAAATATTGCCGATCGTCTCGTGGATCGTGTCCTCGATCAGCCGCGAATTGAACATGAAGCGATAGCGCGGGTCGGACGCGGCGGACTCGATGCGCGTCTTCAGCGATTTCAGCGTCGGGCGGTCGTTCTTGCTTTCCAAGAGGCCCATGCGCTCGTCGATCTGCTTGATGAGATCGACCATGCGGTAGGGCACCGGCGTGTCGGCGGTCAGCGCATCGCTGCCGCGGCGCACGTAAGAGCCTGAATTGGGATTGCGATAGAGGTTCTTGGCGGCGGGGATCAGGTCGCGCAGGACATCGACTTCTTCCGGCACGACCTCTCGGCCGCGAAACAGCACTTCGGCGAATTCTTCGAGCCTGAACATCCAGAACGGCAGATCAAGCGTCTTGGAATCGACCCGGACGCAGAACTCAGGCAGGGATGCCGCGAATTCATTGTGCGGATCGAGAATGAGGATTCGCAGATCGGGCCGGGCGGCGATCGATTTGCGCAGCAGCAGCGAGATGGCGGTGGATTTGCCGACGCCGGTTGTGCCGACAACGGCAAAATGGCGCGCCAGCGTGTCGTCGATGGCGATGTTGGCGTCGATCGACTCATCCTGCGACAGCGTACCGATGGTGATCGAATGACGCCCGGCGAGATCGTAGACCGCCTGCAGATCACGGGTACGGATGCGGTGCGCTATGGCGCCGATATGAGGATAGGTGGTGATGCCGCGGTCGAACACCGGTTTGGCCCCCGGTTCGGCGCCGTCGCGCACTTCGCCGATCAGCTCGACGCTGACCTCGATGGGATTTTGTCCCTCATTGCTCCAGGCGCGATCCGACTTGCCGATTTCGTAGACCAGACCAACGGTGCGCGATGTCCCGAGATTGATGGAGATCATCTTGCCGACGGTCCACAGGCCGGTGACCGCGCCTTCGATGTCGTCGGCATAGGCGCTGATGGTGGCGCGCGCACCGTCGCACTGCACGACGTTGCCGAGAATGCGCTTGTCGCTCTGCTCTGCGCGGCGGCGCTCCTGCGAGGTCGGTTCGCCGACGGAGGCTTCGCGCTCGACAAACATACGATCCGATCCCCATTCTCGTGGAGCGTCGATCCTACACAGACGGGGTTAAGGTGGCGTGATGCGGGATGGTGTAGCAGGGGTTAACCCGTCAGCGAAAATTCAACCGGCCGGCCTCTTTTCCGAATCCAAATATTCGATATATTGGACGAATGACTGATATAGCGAATGACATGTCGGCTACGATCGGCAGACGAATCCACGCCGAAAGAGCCTTGCGGGACTGGTCGTTGGCCGACCTGGCGAACCGCTCCGGCGTCTCCAAAGCCATGCTCAGCACTATCGAGCGCGGCATGACCAGCCCGACGGCCGCGCTGCTGGTGCGCATCGCCGCTGCTTTCGGCATGACGCTGTCGACGCTGATAGCACGCGCCGAGCAGCAAGGTGGCGGCCTGCTGCGCGAGAGTGAGCAGCCGGTTTGGCGCGACCCCGGTACGGGCTATGTCCGTCGGCATCTGTCGCCGGTTTCCGACACGCCGCTCGAATTGATCCGGGTGCAACTGCCGGCTGGCGCCAGTGTGAGTTTCCCGGCGGCGTCCTATGCCTTCATCAAGCAGCAGATGTGGCTGATCTCCGGGCGACTTGAGTTCACCGAGGGTGATATGGTGCATAGTCTCGAGCCCGGCGACTGCCTGGCGCTCGGCGCGCCGTCGGACTGCACGTTCCATGCCGTCGGACCGCAGCCGGCCGACTATCTGGTTGCGCTGGTCAGGGGCTGAAATCGTGGCAAGACGTCCCAAGCGCTCCGACAATGGCGGACCGCCGCTCGATGATTACAAGGGCCCGCCATGGGGCAAGGGCGATCCCTACATCTTCCTGGCCTGGCAGGCAGCGCATGCCAAGGCGTGGAAGGCGCCAAGCCGTGACGTGATGCTGATGCGCATGGAAAAGGCCGAGCGGCTTGGCCTGACGTATGAGGAATACACGCTCGAAATCCTCGAACGCGGGCTGCATCTGCAGCCGAAAGACACCGATCGCATCGCCGCGATCAAGGCGAGACGAAAGCGGCGCCGCGTCGCGCGTCTGGATTAGCAAGGGAAAGTGCAGGTGAGTCCCATCGAAATCAGGTCGCTGACTGCGGGAACACGCGACATGCTGGCCGACCTCCTGATCGAGACGGTCGCGGCCGGCGGCTCCGTCAGCTTCATGCATCCCTTATCCAGGCAAGCGGCGGAAACTTTCTGGAGCAACTCGTTGATGACAGCAGAGAGAGGCGAAAGAGCGGTGCTGGGCGCTTGGTATGGCGACGCGTTGGTCGGCACCGTCACCTTGCTGCTCGACTTTCCTGATAATCAGCCGCACCGGGCCGAGATCGCCAAGCTCATGACCCGCGTCGAACACCGCGGCAAGGGCATAGCGAGCCGGCTGATGCGGGCGGCCGAAACGCTCGCCGTCGAGAAAGGCCGCACGCTTCTGGTGCTGGACACCGCAACCGAGGAGGGCGCTTCCGGCCTTTACGAAAAACTCGGCTTCACGCTCACTGGCGAAATACCGGACTTTGCCCTGAAACCGCATGGCGGGCTGACCGGCACGCTCATCTACTGGAAGCGCATCGGCGGCGCTGCCTAACCCTTGTGGTGAACCTCTTGCAGCGCGTAGACCGGCGTGGCGATGCCTTCCATGCGCGCCTTCAGCTGCAGCGCCAGGAACTGGGAGTAATGGCGCGACTGGTGCAAATTGCCGCCATGGAACCACAGCGCCTCCTGCTGCGTCGGCTTCCACATGTTGCGCAGCTCGCCTTCCCAGGGGCCTGGGTCCTTGGTGGTGTTGGAGCCGAGGCCCCAGCATTTGCCGACCTTGTCCGCGACCTCCCGTGAGATCAAATCGGCCGCCCAGCCATTCATCGAACCGTAGCCGGTGGCGTAGACGATGAGATCGGCCGGCAGTTCCGATCCGTCGGAGAGCAGAACGGAGTGCTCCTTGATCTCCTTCACGTCGACACCGCTTTTCAGCTTGATCGACCCGTCGATGATCAGGTCGGATGCGCCGACATCGATGTAATAGCCCGAGCCGCGCCGCAGATATTTCATGAACAGGCCGGAGCCGTCATCGCCCCAGTCAAGCATGAAGCCGGCCTTCTCCAGGCCCTTGTAGAATTTGTCGTCGCGCTTCTTCATCTCGGCATAGGCCGGGATCTGGAATTCGTGCAGGATCTTGTAGGGCAGGGAGGCAAAGACGAGGTCGGCCTTGGCTGTGGTCATACCGCTCGCGACCGCCTTTTCCGAATAGAGCGAGCCCAGGCCGATCTCCATCAGCGTGTCCGACTTGACGATGTGCGTGGTCGAGCGCTGCACCATGGTGACGTCGGCGCCGGCCTCCCAAAGGGCTGCTGCAATGTCGTGGGCGGAGTTGTTCGAGCCGATGACGACAGCTTGTCTGCCGACATAGGCATCGGGTCCCGGATGCTTCGAGGAGTGATGCTGGTCGCCCTTGAATGTGTCCATGCCCTTGAAGTTCGGCATGTTGGCCTTGCCGGATTGCCCCGTGGCCAGCACCAATTGTTTCGGCTTCAGCGTGATGTCCTTGCCGTCGCGGCGCACGACAACGGTCCATTCCTTTTTCTTGTCGTCATAAACGGCGCTCTTGGCCTCGGTCGATGACCAGTAATTCAGCTCCATCACCTTGGCGTACATTTCCAGCCAGTCGCCGATCTTGTCCTTGGGCGCGAAGACCGGCCAGTTCTTGGGGAAGTCGATATAGGGCAGATGGTCGTACCAGACCGGGTCGTGCAGGCAGAGCGATTTGTAGCGCTTGCGCCAGCTGTCGCCGGCACGCTCGTTCTTCTCGACGATGATGGTGGGCACGCCGAGTTGCCGCAGCCGGGCGCCGAGCGCGATGCCGCCCTGGCCGCCGCCAATGATGAGCGTATAGGGCTGCGTCTTGAAGCCGAGTTCGGCGGCTTCCTTCTCGCGCTCCTCCTTCCAGGTCGGGCGGTTCTTGCCATGGCCGTGCTTGGCGCCGAGCGGGCGGTCGAAACCGGCCGGCTCCTCATGGCCCTTGAGCTCGACCATAGTGGTGAGCAGCGTCCAGATCTTGCCGTCCTTCAGCCGGATGTGGCCGAAGCCGCGCGCGACAGACGTTTCGAAACTGATCCAGCCGTCGAGCACGCCGTCGCTTTCCGTGGCATCCTCGCCCTTGGCGATCGCCCAGTTCGACGGTTTGGTCCTGGCCAACTGGCTGACCAGCATGTCGCGCACCTGATCGCGGCCTTCCATCGTCTTGATGTTCCAGGTGAAGGTGACGAGATCGCGCCAGTAACAATCCTCCTGGAAGCAGGCGACCGCCTTGTCGATGTCGCCGGCGGTGAGTGCCGCGCCGAAGCGATCGAGCAGGTCGGAAAGCTTCTTGTTGGGGGCCTTGTCGAGCATTGAATTTCCTCCGCGATTTTTCCTGGCCGCCTGTAGCGAGCGGAACCCTGCCGAAGCTTGACGTCCGGCCTGGCGCAGTATCGCGACAAATTATGCGCCGCGTCACGTCGTCCAATAGTTTGCCGCGTATTCAGGGGCTTATCGGGAAATCGGGACGCCGAAGACCGTCACGAACCAGCGGCGGACCGCTTCTTCGGCAGGGCTCAGATGCGCGCCCGAGGGTGCGGTTAGATAGTGGCCGGCACCGCTCGACAGAGCGAAGCCGGAAAGGGTGACAAGCGATCCGTCGCGCAGTGCCGCGTCGGCCAACGGTCGCGATCCCAGCACCATGCCGGCGCCGTGCTTCGCCGCCTCCAACGCGGTAACGAAACTGTCGAATTTGTGCGTCGGCCCCAGCGCCGGCTTCATCCGGGCGACGGCGAACCACTCGCCCCACATTTCCCGCGCGCCGACCACTGTAAGTCTCGGCAATCCTGTCCAATCCTTGGCCTTGGCGAGATGCGGCGACGCCATCGGCGTCAAGGTTTCGCGGGTCAGGCGGTCGGCCTGCCGTCCGGCAAAAGAGCCGGGGCCAATGCCGAATCGGATGTCGAGACCCACAAAGCGCTCGCCATAATCGGCCGGTGTGTGGATGGTCTCGATCTGCAGCTGGACGAAGGGCAGGTCCTTGGCTATTTGCGGCAGCTTCGGCGCGATCATCAGCACGGCAAACGAGATCGGCGAGCGTATCGTCACGCTCTGGACGGTCTTGGGTTCAAACAGCTCGCGCGTGCTGTTGGCGATCACGGCGAAGGCCGATTGCAGATGCGGCAGGTAGGCGGCACCCTCCGGCGTCAATTCGACGCCGCGCGCCAGGCGGATGAACAGCGGCTGCTTCAACCGCTCTTCGAGAGAACGGATGTGCTGGCTGACCGCAGCCTGGGTCAGGCCAAGCTCGGCCGCGGCGGCGGTAAAATTCGACAGCCGCGCGGCGGCCTCGAAACTCCGCAGCCAGTCAAGCGGGGGCAAGGGCAGGGTTGTTTCAGTCATAAACCGTTTAGGGCCTTTGGCTGCAAAATGATAATTTGAGTTATGCCTTCGACATCATCACGATGCAACCGGAAACCCTGCGGAGTTGGCTGCGGGGCGCAGCGGACAGGAACGGATCTCCATGCTTACCCAGGCGCTGATCGGCGACGAAGGAAGAACGATCGACCTCGGTTGGAAGGACGGCGCGCGCACTCGCTTTCACGCCGTGTGGTTGCGCGACAATGCGCTCGACGACAAGACGCGCAGCGCCGGCAACGGCCAGCGGCTGATCACCATTCTCGACATTCCCGTGCAGACATGGATCGGCGCAGCCGCGATCAAGGGCGATGCGCTTGAAGTCAGTTTCGAACCGGAGGGAAAGACGGTGCGCTTTCCTGCGGCATGGCTGAGCGCCAATGCCTATGACCGCGATGCCGCCCGACAGCCCGGCTGGACAGGCGAGGGCACCGTGCGATGGACCAGGGCCTCTATGCAGAATTCGGTGCCGCGCGCCGGCTATCTCGCTGCCAGCCGCGACCGCGCCGTCTTGCGGCAATGGCTGTCGGCGGTGAAGACCTACGGCTTCGCGGTGATGGACGATTTGCCGCCCGAATCCGGGGCGCTGTGCAAAGTGTCCGATCTGTTCGGCTATATCAGGGAGACCAATTACGGCCGCTGGTTCGAGGTGCGCGCCGAGGTCAATCCAACCAATCTGGCCTACACCAATCTTGGCCTGCAGGCGCATACCGACAATCCCTATCGCGATCCGGTGCCGACCTTGCAGATCCTGTCCTGCATCGAAAACACCGTGGAGGGCGGCGAATCCAGCGTCGTCGATGGTTTTGCCGTGGCGGCCGCGCTGCAGGCAGAAAACCCCGAAGGCTTCCGGCTGTTGAGTTCATACCCGGCGCGTTTCGAATATGCGGGGTCGTCGGGCGTGCGATTGCAGGCCAAACGGCCGATGATCGAGCTCGGGCCGGATGGCGAACTCATCGCCATCCGCTTCAACAACCGCTCGCTGGCGCCGACCGTCGATGTGCCGTTCGCGGAGATGGAGGCCTACTACGCCGCCTATCGCCGGTTTGCCGAACTGATCGAGGATCCTTCCTTCGAAGTCACCTTCAGGCTCGAGGCGGGCGAGGCCTTCATCGTCGACAACACCCGCGTCATGCATGCCCGCAAGGCGTTCTCCGGCACCGGCAAGCGCTGGCTGCAGGGCTGCTACGCCGACAAGGATGGCCTTTTGTCGACGCTGTCGGCGATCGAACACAGCTTCAAGGAGGCTGCGGAATGAGCGGCCAGGATTTGAACGCGGGCAACATCGTCGAATTCATCGCCGATATTTTCGAACGCCGAGGGGCGGAATCCTATCTCGGCGAACCCGTCACCATGTCGGAGCACATGTTGCAGGGCGCCTGGTTCGCCGAAAAGGACGGCGCGCCCGATGTGCTGGTGGCGGCAGCACTGCTGCACGATATCGGCCACTACACCAGCGAGTTCGGCACCTATTCGCCCGACGATGTCGAGGACAAGCATCATGACGAAGCCGGCGGCGAGGTGCTGGCGCCGTTCTTTCCACCGGTGATCGTCGAATGCGTCAGGCTGCATGTCGCGGCCAAGCGCTACCTTTGCGCCACCGACCCGAGCTATTTCGGCAGGCTGTCGCAGGCCTCGGTCCACACGCTGTCGCTGCAAGGCGGGCCGATGAATGCCGAAGAGGTGGCAGAGTTCCGCAAGAACCCGTTCCACGAGGAAGCGGTGCGGGTTCGCGTCTGGGACGAGGCCGGCAAGATCGCCAACATGAAGACCCGGGCATTTCGCGACTACATGCCGCTGCTGCAACGGGTTGTCCGCGAATTCGCCAATCGCGCCTGATCATAATCCGGGGAAGGAACGGCATGTGCTACCGCTTCGACGGCGAGCATGCGCTAACCGTATGCCGGAGACCTGCCGCAAGCGTCTGCGTGCCGCAGGCGCTCGCGCCTCGCTGCCGATCCCTACCGGTGACGAGCCTTGTCACCGCGGATTTTATTGCGACATCCGTCGGCGCGGCCAAGATCAGTAGGTCAGACTTCGGTGTATATTTGACTCAGACGAAGGTCTGAGAATTGAGCTGAAAGCACGAAAGGAGAGTTTCCTCAGCGTTTGTAAGCCGCAATTTTGGGCTGTTCATTCTTGAATACCGTGACACATCATGATGTGATGGTGGCATGAATGGAGAAAGGCAGCCCCTGTTTTCATCCGTGCGTCGCTGGGCGTACTTTAGCTTGCGCGTATTCGCGGCGGTTGCGGTGGCGATGCCGGTGCTTGGTCTGCGGTTGAGCCATGTCGACGGCTACAAGATCGAATTCGCCGCTGCCAGCGCCAAGAGCGGAAACAATGGCAATGGTAACGGTGGTGGCAACGGTAGTGGTAACGGTAATGGCTCAGGCGGCAACGCCGGGAATGGCAACGCCAACGGAAAGGGAAAAAATGGTGCCGGCGACAACGCCCCCGGTAGCCAAGCTCCCAGTAGCCAAGTCAATGCCGCTGGCGACACGGTGACGGTACAGGGCGCCAAAATCCAGGTCGTGCATCGCGATGGATTCAGCGAAAGCATCGAGGCCGGCCGCTTCACTATGAAGGATCCGCTTGGAAGGACAATTGTCGAACGCGCCGTAAGGGCCTCCGACATTGCTCGTCTGAAAGGGCTGTAACTGTTGGTTCGCCAACCAGCATCCGACCTTCAGACAAGCCCCGATCTCCCTATACAAGACCCGTTTTGGGCGCGTGCATAAGAATGGCTGCTTCGGTGCGGTTTCGCACCTTTAGCTTTTGAAATATCCGAGTCATGTGGTGTTTTACCGTTTTCTCCTGCAGGTTGAGACGTTTGGCGACTTCTTTATTGCTCAGTCCTTCGCCTACCAAGGAGATTATCCCAAGCTCGCGTCCCGAGAGATTGGCAACGAGATCGGTTGTGCGCTTTTCCGGCCGGATCAGTTCATTCAAAAGCTGCGCTGACAGGGTCGGCGAAACATATTTTTTTCCTGCGGCTATATAAGTCAGCACCTCGGCCAGCGATGCCGCCCCAATCCCTTTCAGCACATATCCGCGTACGCCCAGCCTGAGCGCCGTTGCCAAATCGGCGTTCGCCTCCGAGACGGTGAGCATGACGATCTTGCAGTCAGGCTGAGTTGCAAGAATATTTTCCGCTGCCGCCAGACCCCCTCCCGGCAAACTGATGTCTAGCAGCAATATGTCGGGATTTGCCAAGGCCGCAAGCTGTTCGGCATCCGTCGCGGTTTCGCCCGCACCAACGACTTCGAAGCCGCCGATTTCGGCGAGGCTGCGAGCCACACCCTCACGAAACAGCGGATGATCATCAACAATGGCAATCCTTATGGGAGCGGTCATTTCTGGTCCTCGATGTTGAGCGTTATGGTCAGCCGGGTCCCCCTGGGGCTCGAAAAGGTCTCGAAGTGACCTCCGATACTTTCGATACGTTCCCTCATACCGGCGAGTCCAAGTCCTTCACACGATCCCGACTGGAATCCAGGGCCGTGATCAAGCACTTGAATGAGGAGCTTGCCCTGCGTCACTCTCGCCTTGACAGCCTGCCCCTTGCCCAGACCGTGTCGCCAGGCATTGTTCAGCCCCTCCTGCGCGAAGCGAAAGATGCTTATTTTCTCGGACGTCCCCAGGTCGGGCAGGCGAGATGGCAGTGAAAGCGATACGGAGGAGGCCGTCCGGCGTTCATGTTCGGCAACTGCAAGCCGCAATATCTCCGCGACTGTCGAAGCTTCGATCTGTGGCAGCACGAGGCCGGTGCAGATGGCGCGGATCTCCCGCATCGCCTCGTCCAACGTATGATGGATATCGGCGATCTCGGTCTTCCGGTGGCTTGGGGATGCGGCGGGATCGAGCAGCAGAGGGCTGTCCATGCGCAGCGCAGCCAGTGCGACCAGCTGAGCTGGACCGTCATGCAAATCAGACCCGATGCGACGCAAGTAACGCTCGTTGATTGCCGTTGCGCGGCGCGACGCCTGCTGGACGCGCTCCCGCAAAGCGGAATTCTGCTCCAAAAGCAACTGAAGTTCGGCCACTTGTGTCTCAAGCGCTGAACGCTGCGTTTCGATAGTGCTGCTGCCGCGAAGCACGATTCCCGAGAGCATCGCCAAGGCGACCGCGGTCGCGCCAGCCACGAGCAGCCAGCTCGACCATAGTGCCGAGTTTAAAGTGCCCTGAAGATCGTCGGCTATCTCGTAGAACTCGGAAACGGCCACAACATCGCCCGACCACGGCTCTCGAACCGGATTGTAGATCTCGAGCAGCGAGGCGGTGGGGCTCTTGCGTTCCTTCCTTTCATTTTCGTCCAGATCATTGAATTGCGCCACCACGTTTCCACCGAACGCATGCAGCAAGTTCGCATTTGGCTCGAAGGTCTGGCCGATAAGAGCCGCGTCTTTGGCGTACAGCACCTTGCCATCACGCCGCCAAAGCACGAACGACGCCAGTTTTTTGCCGAGAGCACCCTGGTCCAGGGTTTCATCGAGCGCCCGTTTAACGGTGTCGCTGAGCTGCTGGCTTTTGCGCATATCCGGCAGGATTGGCGCGATGACACTGTCGACGTAAAGCGCGGTCGTGCTTGCAGAGTTGCGGATCACTCCATCTCGTATTTGCGAGGTGACCCATAGGCCGACGACCAGCATCAGCGACAGCAGCCCAATGCTTCCGACTATGATGAACTGCCAAGCCAACGATAGCCTGTTCCAGTTTTGATAGAGACTATCAATGTAGCGCACGTCTCAACCGACCCCGCGACTTTGGCCGCGCCAAAATGCCTAAGCCATCCTACATCTAGAACGGTCGATGGTGCGAGCAAGCGCCAGGTTGAATTGCTGGGGAAACCGCCAATTCAGGGCATGATCCCACCGCCACCCGCGGGGAACGGCGGTGGGATCAGCGTTACTGTATGATCTTGACGATCTTCCGCGTGCCGGGGTCGACCAGCACGGTTCGCCCGTCGACCACAACGTAGCGATACTTGACGCTCGGCACTTCATGCAGTTCCACCGTGTCGGGAATGGCGGTCCCCACGTTCAATTCGACACCTGGAATCTTCACCGACGCAAGGGGCTGCTTTTTCACGTATTCGCGCACAACCGTTTCCTGCTCCGGCGCGATGATGACGTCTTGAGCAGCAACTACGCCGGCGCTCGCGAGCAGCAAGAATCCGGCAATTGCGGTCGACTGGTACATGGTCGTCATGATTTTCTCCTTCATGCGAGCAACGCTCATGCATCTTGCGCGAGCTCGATTCCGATACGGGTGGTGTTGATGAGGTTGATGCACACACCGGGAGCCGAACGGGCTTTTCGCGGCTGCGTTCCCGTGTGGGGCTTCGGTCCGGGCGTCATCGGGCCAATGGACGATAGGGGGAGGGACCAAAGTCTGGTGCCAGGCTGTAGAGGTCCTAGAGCCTCCTCAGGGCGGAACACAGGGTTCTCGGCATCGTTGAGATCAGCACTTGTGGGAGGCGTTAATGGACAACAGCGTCCATCAGGCACGATGGTTGCTCTTGCCTGTTTTCGGGGTAGCCATCCTGGTCATGACGACGGGAGTACTTCTAAGCTTGTGAGGCTGGTGTCATCGCTATGGGATCACAAGCTCAGGAAAAAACAAAATGTTGCGTTGCATTAATTGTTTGATGCAATTTGTAGGTGATTGTTGCAAAATTACTGCCACCATTCATTGGTCTTCTTAGAAGCCCGATTTTATTCACAAAATGTGGAACAAAGTATTTTTGGCAGAGTTGGCTAGGCTGAGGGACCGACTCTTTAAGGAGAAAGCAGATGAAACATGTGTTGATCACGAGCATGATTGCGCTTGGCGTCGGGTGCGGCGCCGCGATCGCCCAGACCCAGGCCGTGCAGCCGAGCGGTGGCGACAACTGCGCCGCCGGCGCGGCCGATTGCCAGAAGGGCGGCAAGGCCGGCGAACAGGCGCAAGGCAAGATGAAGTCACAGACCGATCAGAATGCACAGGGCCAGGCTGGCGCCACGACCGATCAGCAGGCTCAGGGCAAAGCCAAGCTCAAGACGGATGAACAGGCACAGGGCAAGGCCGGGACCAGTACCGAGCAGAATGCTCAGGGTCAGGCCGGCGCCACGACCGATCAGCAGGCTCAGGGCAAGGCCAAGCTCAAGACCGATGAACAGGCCCAGGGCAAGGCCGGGACCAGCACCGAGCAGAATGCTCAGGGCCAGACCGGCACCAGCACCGAGAAGCAGGCTCAGGGCAAGGCCAAGCTCAAGACGGATGAACAGGCCCAAGGCAAGGCCGGGACCAGCACCGAGCAGAACGCTCAGGGCCAGACCGGCACCAGCACCGAGAAGCAGGCTCAGGGCAAAGCCGGGACCAGCACCGAGCAGAACGCTCAGGGCCAGACCGGCACCAGCACGGACCAGCAGGCCCAGGGCAAGGCCGGGACCACCACCGAGCAGAACGCTCAGGGCAACACAAACGTTCAGACCGACCAGGGCAATACGGCCTCGATCAACAACGTGACCGTCGAGCAGAAGACGCAGGTCACGCAGATCATCCACGAGACCAGGGTTGAGCCGGTGAAGAACGTCGACTTCGACATTTCGGTCGGCATCGAGGTGCCGCGGCACAAAGTGCGCCTGCACCGTCTGCCGGCGCGCATTGTCAAGATCGTCCCGGCCTACGAATCCTATGAGTACTTCGTGCTGGCCGACGGGCGCATCGTCATCGTCGACCCGGATACGTACAAGATCGTGCTGATCCTGACGTGACACGGCAGTGACTCTTGTTCCCGGCGCGGTGCGATTAGGGGTATCGTATGCGCCGCGGTGGCCCGCCGACCAGAGGCGGCGGGCCACTTGCTTTGTCTTTCGCATCGCGCGTTTTTCCCGTTGACACCTTGCCTTTCACCCTCGTAGTGTCCGCCACGATGAAAAAGGCACTCATTCTCGTAGGAAAGCGCGTGGGCAAGGCGGTGTAACCGCCGGGCGAAAACCTCCCATGCGCAACACACAGGCTCCCATCGGGGGCCTTTTTTATTGCCCGAAACACGACTAAACGACCAGCAATCGCCTCATGGCTAGAAGTACGGGACCAGACCGATGAGCAACGGACAGAACGAACGGCGCGAAATACCAAACAGGGAAATGACTGGCGCCGAAATGGTGGTGCAGGCGCTGAAGGACAATGGCGTCAAGCATGTCTTCGGTTATCCCGGCGGCGCGGTGCTTCCGATCTATGACGAAATCTTCCAGCAGGACGAGGTCGAGCACATCCTCGTCCGCCACGAGCAAGGCGCAGGGCATGCGGCCGAAGGCTATGCCCGCTCGACCGGCAAGGCCGGCGTCATGCTGGTGACCTCCGGCCCGGGCGCCACCAATGCGGTGACGCCGCTGCAGGATGCGCTGATGGATTCGATCCCGCTGGTCTGCCTGACCGGGCAGGTGCCGACTTCGCTGATCGGCTCCGACGCGTTCCAGGAGTGCGACACGGTCGGCATCACGCGCCCCTGCACCAAGCACAACTGGCTGGTGAAGGACGTCAACGAATTGGCCGCCACCATCCATGAGGCCTTCCATGTCGCGACGACCGGCCGCCCCGGCCCGGTGGTGGTCGACATTCCGAAGGATGTGCAGTTCGCCAAAGGCATCTATGTGCCGCCGCAGGCGGCGCCGCGCACCAGCTACCAGCCGAAGGTCCAGGGCGACCTGGAAAAGATCAAGGCCGCCGTCGAACTGATGGCCGGCGCCAAGAAGCCGATCATCTATTCGGGCGGCGGCGTCATCAACTCCGGTCCGGAGGCCAGCCATCTGCTGCGCGAACTGGTCGACCTCACCGGCTTCCCGATCACCTCGACGCTGATGGGCCTCGGCGCGTATCCGGCATCGGGCAAGAACTGGATGGGCATGCTGGGCATGCACGGCACTTATGAAGCCAATATGGCGATGCATGATTGCGACGTGATGATCTGCATCGGCGCGCGCTTCGACGACCGCATCACCGGACGGCTGACCGCCTTCTCGCCCAACTCGAAGAAGATCCACATCGACATCGATCCATCGTCGATCAACAAGAACGTGCACACGGAAGTGCCCATCATCGGCGATGTCGGCCGGGTGCTGGAGGACATGGTGCGGCTGTGGCGGGCGAGCGCCAAGGCCGACAAGAAGGCGCTCCATCCCTGGTGGGAGCAGATCGCCAAATGGCGCGCGCGTGACTCGCTCGCGTTCAAGATGAACCACGATGTGATCATGCCGCAATATGCCATCCAGCGGCTCTACGAGCTGACCAAGGACATGGACACCTACATCACCACCGAGGTCGGCCAGCACCAGATGTGGGCGGCGCAGCACTATCATTTCGAGAAGCCGAACCGCTGGATGACGTCGGGCGGGTTGGGCACGATGGGCTACGGTCTGCCGGCTGCGCTCGGCGTGCAGATCGCGCACCCGGACGCGCTGGTCATCGACATCGCAGGCGACGCCTCGGTGCAGATGACGATGCAGGAGATGAGCGCGGCGGTGCAGCACAATGCGCCGATCAAGATCTTCATCCTCAACAACCAGTATATGGGCATGGTGCGTCAGTGGCAGCAGCTGCTGCACGGCAACCGCCTGTCACATTCCTATACCGAAGCGATGCCCGACTTCGTCAAGCTGGCTGACGCCTATGGCGGCCACGGCATTCGTTGCGAGAAGCCGGACGAGTTGGACGATGCGATCAAGGAGATGATCGCGGTGAAGAAGCCGGTGCTGTTCGATTGCCGGGTGGCGACGCTCGCCAACTGCTTCCCGATGATCCCGTCGGGCAAGGCGCATAATGAAATGCTCCTGCCCGACGAGGCGACCGACGAAGCCGTGGCCAACGCCATCGACGCCAAGGGCAGGGAACTGGTCTAGGTCCAAGCCGGGGCAGGGCTGTCGAGAGAAGCCGTGCGCAAACAGAGAATTAGCTCAAAGTCTGAAATCGAGATTCATGTCATGAACGCACAGCTTCAACCGACCGGCTCCGCCTATTTCATCGCCAAGGAAACGGAAAAGCCGGAGAACCACACGCTCTCCGTTCTGGTCGACAATGAGCCCGGCGTGCTTGCCCGGGTCATCGGCCTGTTTTCCGGCCGCGGTTATAACATCGAGAGCCTCACCGTCTCCGAGACCGAACACGAGAAGCACCTGTCACGCATCACCATCGTGACGCGCGGCACGCCGCATGTGCTGGAGCAGATCAAGCACCAGCTCGAACGCATCGTGCCGGTGCATCGCGTCGTCGATCTCACCGTGCGCTCGCACGAGTTCGGCCAGGAGCGGCCGCTGGAACGCGAGTTGGCGCTGGTCAAGGTCGCCGGCACCGGCGAAGCCCGCGTCGAGGCGCTGCGTCTGGCGGACGCTTTTCGCGCTTCGGTCATCGACGCCAACACCGAGCACTTCATCTTCGAGATTACCGGCAAGGGTTCGAAGCTCGACCAGTTCATCGCCATCATGAAGCCGCTCGGCCTGATCGAGATCTGCCGCACCGGCGTGGCGGCGATGAACCGGGGCCCGCAGGGGATGTAGGCCTTCATGCGCGCGGCGGGGCGCTTTGGACCAATGGAATGAGGTTGCGTCCAGCGCCCTGTCGATTTAAGTCAGTATTGCTGACCTTTGTGAGCCGTCATGACCCTCGACGCTTTCCTTGCCCTTTTGGTCTACGCCTTCGTGACCTCGATCACGCCGGGGCCGAACAACCTCATGCTCTTGGCGTCGGGCGTGAATTTCGGCCTCGTCAGAACCATTCCGCATATGCTGGGCATCAGCATGGGTTTCCTGGTGCTGTTGCTTGCCGTCGGCTTTGGCCTGGGCGCGGTGCTGACGGCGTTTCCGGCCCTGCACACCGGATTGAAGATCGCCGGCGCTGCCTATCTGCTCTATCTCGCCTGGAAGATCGCCATGTCGCGCTCGCTGTCCAGCAAGGGTGAGACGGAGGCACGGCCGATGCGCTTCATCGAGGCAGCCGCATTCCAGTGGGTCAATGCGAAAGCCTGGGTGATGGCGATCACCGCCATGGCCGTCTACTCCAATCCGGACCACCCGTTCCTGTCGGTGGCGCTGATCGCGATCGCCTTCACCGTCGTCAACCTGCCGAGCGTCTCGGTGTGGGCCGGCTTCGGCACGGCGCTGCGCGGATTCCTGTCGGATCCGGTGCGGCTGAAATGGTTCAACATCGCCATGGGCGTGCTCTTGGCGGCGACGCTCTGGCCGATGCTGAAATAGACGCATCCGGCCTGAAATCTCAACCGCATCCTGGCTGGTTTTCCGACTGCTGAGCCGGCTGCATAGTCATTGTGCAGTGCACATTAAATCTTCGTAATGCCGTGTTTTGGCCCTTTTCCGACAAATGTGCGTCCTATCTACTTCGGCGAGATCGCGGCAAGGCGCCGTGATTGGGTAGAATGAGACCACCGGGTTCGGCGTGTCGGATCATAGGGCTTTTAGTCGATGCGCGGAAAAGTCGTTCTGGCGGTGGTGGTGGCAGCGGCCTGTGTCGCCGCGGCATGGGTCTATTTTTCGCCGGCGGCGACGAGCAGTCTGCAGCAGATGCTGCCGGGCGCCAGGCAGACGGCAGCAGCGGACAAGCCGGTTGGATCGGACAAGGCTTCGGCCGACAATGCTGGCGGCAAATCCGGTGCAGGCGGCAATGGCGCTCGTTCGGCCTCGATCGTTTCCGCCACCGCGACGACAGCCGATTTCCCGATCCGCCGCTATGCCATCGGCTTCGTGTCGTCGCCGGCCGTGGTCAACATCAACGCCCGCGTGTCCAGCCAGATCGTATCGATCGACGTCAAGGACGGCCAGATGGTGAAGGCCGGCGACCTGCTGTTCTCGCTCGACGACCGGGCGCTCAAGGCGCAGCTTGCCAAGGATCAGGCGACGCTCGCCAAGGACCAGGCCCTGCTGACCAGTTCGGGCTCCGACCTCCAGCGCGCCAAGGATCTCGTCGCCAAGCAGGCCGGCACGCAGCAGACCTACGATCAGGCGGTGGCGGCGCAAAAGGCTGCCGCGGCGACCGTGGACGCCGACAAGGCGACGATCGACGCCGACAATGTCCAGCTCGGCTTCGCCAGCATCAAGGCGCCGATTGCCGGCCGGCTGGGCGCCGTCAACGTTTCGGTCGGTGACCTGGTCACCTTGAGCAACGGCAACTCGAGCACGGCCACGCCGCTGGTGACGATCACCGAGATGGATCCGCTGCAAGTCAACTTCAACCTGCCGGAGAGTAACCTGGCGCTGCTGCACAAGGCGCTGGCCAACCCGCAGCAAGGCGCGGTGACGCTGACCAAGGATGGCGATCCGACGCCGATCGGCAAGGGCACGCTCGACTTCGTCGATTCCAGCGTCGACACCGCATCCGGCACCATCGCGACCCGGGCGAGCATTCCCAATGCCGATCTTTCACTGTGGCCCGGCCAATATGTGAATGTCGTGCTCGACGCCGGCATCATGCCGCAGATGCCATCCATCCCGACGGTCGCGATCCAGCCCAGCCAGAAGGGGCCGTTCGTCTATGTCGTCAAGCCGGACAACACGGTCGAGATGCGGCCTGTGCAGGTGGCGCTGACCGAAGGCGAAAACAGCGCCATCAGCGAGGGCGTCAAGTCAGGCGAGAAGGTTGTCGTCGAGGGCCAAACCAGGCTGAAGGACGGCGCCAGCGTGCATGAAGGCAAGGCAACTGCCGGCGGTCAGGCAGCGCCCAAGTTGGCGGAAGCCGACAAAGCCGGCGGAGCTGCCCAATGATCTCAGAATTCTGCATAAGAAGGCCTGTCGCGACGCTGCTGATGTCGTTCGCCCTCGTGCTGGGCGGGCTGTTTGCCTACAAGTTCCTGCCGGTGGCGGCGCTGCCGAGCGCCGAATTCCCGGTCGTCAATGTCTCGGCCAACCTGGCCGGCGCGTCACCCGAAACCATGGCCACTTCGGTGGCGACGCCGCTGATCAAGCAGTTCGCCACCATTGCCGGCATCGATTCCATCTCGACCAGCAATTCGCTGGGACGCACGTCCATTGCCATCCAGTTCGTGCTCAACCGGGATATCGACGCGGCGGCCGCCGACGTGCAGGCGGCGATCGCACGCACGCAGCGGCAACTGCCGCCCGAGATGACAGCGCCGCCGAGCTATCGCAAGGTCAATCCGGCCGACGCGCCGATCCTTCTGATGTCGCTGGTCAGCGACACGGTTCCGCTCACCGACCTCGACGCCTTCGCCGAAAACGTCATCTCGCCCTCGCTGTCGACCATCGACGGCGTTGCGCAGGTGTCGATCTTCGGCCAGCAGAAATATGCGGTGCGCGTGCAGATCGACCCGACGGCGCTGGCGGCGCGCGGCATTTCGATCGACCAGCTGCAGACGGCAATCGCGTCGGCCAACTCCAACACGCCGCTCGGCGTCTTGCAGAACGACAAGCAGCAGCTGACCATCACGGCCAATACGCAGCTCACCGATGCCGCCGGGTTCTCCAACCTCATCATCGCCACCAAGAACGGCCATCCGGTGCGGCTGGGCGAGGTGACGCGCGTCATCGACTCGGTCGAGACCACGACGACTGCAAGCTGGTATGACGGCACGCGCGCCATCATCCTGGCGGTGCAGCGCCAGCCCGACGCCAACACGGTCGACGTCGTCGACAAGGTCAAGGCGATGCTGCCGTCGTTCAAGGACCAAATGCCGGCCGCCGCCGACATCAAGCTGCTCAACGACCGTTCGACCTCGATCCGCCAGGCCGTCGACGACGTCCAGTTCACGCTGCTTCTGACCATCGCTTTGGTGGTGATGGTGATCTTCGTCTTCCTGCGCCGGGTGACTGCAACCATCATTCCGGCCGTGGCGGTGCCGATCTCGTTGATCGCGACGCTCGGCGCCATGTTCCTGTTCGGCTTCTCCATCGACAACATCTCGCTGATGGGACTGACGCTCGCAGTCGGCCTCGTCGTCGACGACGCCATCGTCATGCTGGAAAACATCTTTCGCCACATGGAGGAGGACGGTCTCTCGGCCTTCGATGCCTCGCTGAAGGGCGCGCGCGAAATCGGCTTCACCATCATCTCGATCTCGATCTCGCTGGTGGCGGTGTTCATCCCCGTGCTTCTAATGGGCGGCGTCATCGGCCGCATCTTCAACGAATTCGCCGTCGTGGTGACGGTCGCGATCCTTGCCTCGATGTTCGTCTCGCTGACGCTGACGCCGATGCTGTGCTCAAGGCTGCTGTCGGTGACCAAGGCCGATCGCGACAAGCACGCCCCCGGCCACAAGCAGGACTTCGTCACCCGCGGCTATGATCGGCTTCTGACATTCTGCCTGCGCCACACTTTCCTGGTGTTCCTCGTTTTTGTCGGCACGGCGGCAGGGTCGGTGTGGCTGATCGAAGTCTCGCCGAAAGGCTTTTTCCCGCAAGAGGATATCGGCCAGATCTCGGTGACGACGATCGCCAGGCAGGACATCTCCTACGACGCCATGGTCAAGCTGCAGAACCAGGCGGCAAGTGTCTTCTCGCGTTCGCCCTATGTCTCGCATGTGGCCTGGTCAGCCGGCGGCGGCAACAATGCGCTGAACCAGGGCCAGCTCTATGTGCAGCTGAAGGACAAGAGCCAGCGCCCCGACATCGATAAGGTACTGTCGGATCTGCGGCGGCAGCTGGCCGTCGTGCCGGGGATCGATGCCTATATGCAGCCGGTGCAGAACCTGCGACTTGGCGCGCGTTCTTCCGCCAGCGCCTACCAGCTCGTCGTTCAGGGCCTCGATACCGGCCTGACCGACACATGGGCGCAAAAGCTCGACGATGCGATGGCGGCCGATCATGCGAATTTCACCGACGTCACCAGCGATTTGCAGAACAATTCATTGCAGGCGACGCTGGTGGTCGATCGCGACAAGGCGGCCTCGCTCGGCATCGACACCGACACGCTGCGCTCCAGTCTCTATGGCGGCTTCGGCACGGAGCAGGTCTCGACGATCTTCGGCTCGGCCGACAGCTACGAAGTCATCATGGAGCTCGATCCCAACATCGAATGGTCGCCCGAGCGCATGCTGGCCAT
Organism: Mesorhizobium sp. P160219; assembly: GCF_057786095.1. Classification (NCBI taxonomy): domain Bacteria; kingdom Pseudomonadati; phylum Pseudomonadota; class Alphaproteobacteria; order Hyphomicrobiales; family Phyllobacteriaceae; genus Mesorhizobium; species Mesorhizobium sp. P160219. Next base: position 5,170,308 of record NZ_JBYNWG010000001.1, on the reverse strand, counting down.
CCAGGTCAGGACGGCAAGCGGCAGCCTGGTGCCGCTCGGCGCCTTTGCCCGCGTCGACCGCACCGCCGGCGCGCTGACGGTCAACCAGCTCGGCCAGCTGCCCGCGGTGACCATCTCCTACAACCTGCCGCAAGGCGTGGCGCTGGGCGACAGCACGGCCCGCATCGCCGCGCTGAAGGAGCAGATCGGCATGCCGCCGGCGATTTCGACCAGCTTTGCCGGCACCGCCAAGACCTTCCAGGATTCGCTGGCCAATCAGGGCCTGCTGATCGGCGGCGCCGTTCTGACCATCTATATCGTACTCGGCATCCTCTATGAGAGCTTTATCCATCCGCTGACCATTCTGACCGGCCTGCCTTCGGCGGTGCTGGGCGCGGTGGTCGCGCTGCGCTTTGCCGGCATGGACCTGTCGGTGATCGCGGTGATCGGCATCCTGATGCTGATCGGCATCGTCAAGAAGAACGGCATCATGATGGTCGACGTCGCGCTGGAGCTGCGACGAGAAGGCATGTCGGCCAAGGAATCCATACACAAGGCGTGCCTGATGCGTTTCAGGCCGATCATGATGACGACGTTGGCGGCGCTGATGGGCACGTTCCCGATCGCGCTCGGCACCGGCGCCAGTGCTGAGCTGCGCCAGCCGCTCGGTGTCGCGGTGGTTGGCGGTCTCATGGCGTCGCAGGCGCTGACGCTGTTCGTCACCCCTGTCATCTATGTCTATTTCGAGAATTTCTCCGGCTGGCTGGTGAGCTTCTTCTCTTGGAAAAAGAACAGGCCGGAGCTGCATGCGGTCGAGAGCGGCGAGCAGGCCTCGCTGTTCGCTCCCGAGGATCGGCTCGAGCCGCAAAGGGCCGCCGCCGAATAGGCGATAGCCCGTGGCCCAAGCTGTCATGCTTGCGGCCGCGTGCCGCCGATCCTAATCTGAGGGTCATGTCCCATGATCATGACCACGACAATGAGCTCGACCCATTTGCGGCGCGCGTGCGCGCGCTGGAGACCATCCTCACCGAAAAAGGCCTGATCGATCCGGCGGCGATCGACGTCATCGTCGACACCTACGAGACCAAGATCGGGCCGCGCAACGGCGCCAGGGCGGTGGCGAAAGCCTGGAGCGATCCGGCCTTTGCCGAGTGGCTGAAGCGCGACGCGACTGCGGCGATCACCTCGCTGGGCTACACCGGCCGCCAGGGCGAGCACATGCAGGCGGTGTTCAACACGGACGAGACGCACAACCTCGTCGTCTGCACGCTGTGCTCCTGCTATCCGTGGTCGGTGCTCGGCCTGCCGCCGGTCTGGTACAAGGCGCCGCCCTATCGCTCGCGCGCCGTGATCGATCCGCGCGGCGTGCTGGAGGAGTTCGGGCTGACCTTGCCGGCGGAGAAAAACATCCGCGTCTGGGATTCGACTGCCGAACTGCGCTATCTCGTGGTGCCGATGCGGCCTGACGGTACCGAAGGCTGGAGTGAGGACCAACTCGCCGAACTGGTCAGCCGCGATGCGATGATCGGCACGGCGGTGGCCAAAGAACCCGGGACAAAGAAGGTACCGGCATGAACGGGCCGCAGGATCTCGGTGGGCAGATGGGTTTCGGGCCGGTCGCGCCCGAAAAGGACGAACCGTATTTTCATGCGGATTGGGAGAGGCGGGCGCTCGGCGTGACGCTGACTGCCGGCGCCATGGGCGCGTGGAACATCGACGAGAGCCGGCACGCCAGGGAATCGCTGCATCCGGCCGTCTATTATTCCTCAAGCTACTACCAGATATGGATCAAAGCGCTCGAGGTGCTGCTGAAGCGCCATGGCTTCGTCAGCGAGCGCGATCTGACGGAAGGTCGGGCGGTCGATCCGGCGGCGACGCCCAAAAGGGTGTTGAAGGCCGAAAACGTTCCGGCGGTGCTGGCCAAGGGCAGTCCCTGCGACCGGCCGGTCGAGACGGCGCCGCGCTTCAAGGCCGGCGACCCGGTGCGGACAAGGAATTTCAATCCCACCGCCCACACGAGGCTGCCGCGTTATGCGCGCGGCAAGCACGGAGTTGTCGAGGCCGTGCGTGACGGTTTTGTGTTCCCCGACAGCAACGCGCATGGCAACGGTGAAAACCCGCAATGGGTCTATACCGTGGTCTTCGATGGCTCGGAAATCTGGGGCGAGGGCGCCGACCCGACTCTGACCGTCTCGATCGATGCCTGGGAGAGCTATCTTGAGCCGGCCTGAAGGTGCACTGCCGGCGGGTCTGGACGAACCGGTATTCGCCGAACCCTGGCAGGCCGAAGCCTTCGCCATGACGGTGGCGCTGCACGACAAGGGCCTGTTTTCCTGGGCCGAATGGGCCGATGCGCTGTCGGCGCAAGTGAACAAGCCGGGCGCCGCAAGCGATGGCCACGATTATTACGAGCATTGGCTGGCTGCGCTGGAGACGCTGCTGGCGGCCAAGGGCGTCGCGGGAAAAAGTGACGTCGACACGCTCGCCGCCGCCTGGGAACGCGCCGCGCATGCAACCCCGCACGGCAAGCCGATTTTGTTGGAGAACGATCCCGGGCCGACCAGAGGTAGCGGCGGCGGCGCGAACATATAGTCCGCCTGTGGTTGGTGTTTGAAATCTGGCGGCCGATGCAACTAATTTTCGACGACCATGCGTTCGTCGTCCCCATAGACAAACGCCTCAACGACGGCGAAGCGGCCACGGTTTTTGGAAATGGCGACGAAGTCGTTGTCACCCAAGTGGAGGATCACTTGCTCGTCGCTGATGGTAACACGTCTATGGTTCTGGCATTTTCGTCACTCAGACAGGCCGTGACCTCGGTATATATCGCGAACCCTGCGTCATCCGACAAGGAGACAACGATGCCATAACCAGGTTCGCCGATTTCGATCTTCTTTATCGACTTTCCGATCAGCCTGTCTGCGAACGACCTCATCAATATCCTCGCTTATAGGTGTCTGCGCCGATCTGCATCTCGATCATGTCCGTGATAGTGGCATTGCCCGATCTAGGTTCAAATGCCTGAATTCAAATCGTTCGTTATCCGCTTGCATGTTCACTTTACGTTCGCATTTGCGCCTGCTAGTTTGTCCCGTTGAAGGTGAGGCAATCCCATCGTTTTAAGCGGTGTTAGCACCAAGCTTGTCTTTCTCTCGCGAATCCGGTCTGTCGAACCGATGGAATTCTCCCCCCAACAGGACGAGGCTCTGAAAGCGGTGGCGCGCTGGCTGAAAGAGGGCCGGCCGCAGGTCTTCCGGCTGTTCGGCTATGCCGGCACCGGCAAGACCACGCTGGCGCGCTATTTTGCCGAGCATGTCGACGGGCAGGTGCAGTTCGCCGCCTTCACCGGCAAGGCGGCGCAGGTGCTGCGTTCCAAGGGCGCGGTCAATGCTCGCACCATCCATTCGTTGATCTACCGGCCGAAGGGCGAGGAATCGGTGTCGGACGAGGTGACGGGCAAGACCTCGATGTCGCCGACCTTCTCGCTCAACCGGCAAAGCCCTATTTCACGGGCGAAGCTGGTGGTCATCGACGAATGCTCGATGGTCGACGAGCAGCTTGGCCGCGACCTTCTGAGTTTTGGCACGCCGATCCTGGTGCTTGGCGATCCGGCGCAGCTGCCGCCGATCTCGGGCGGCGGCTTTTTCACCGAGCATGAGCCGGATGTGCTCTTGACCGAAATCCACCGCCAGGCGCGCGACAATCCGATTATCCAGCTGGCGCTCGACGTGCGCGAGGGCCGCGAGTTCATGCGCGGCGACTACGGCACCGCGCAGGTCATCGGCAAGGAGGACGTCACCCAGGAGCTGGTGCTGAAGGCGGACCAGGTGTTGGTCGGCACCAACCGCACACGCCGCCGCTACAATCAGCGCCTGCGCGAGCTGAAGGGTTTCAATGCCGATTATCCGCAGGCCGGCGACAAGCTGGTCTGCCTGCGCAACGACCCCGCCAAGGGCCTGCTCAACGGTTCGCTGTGGAAGGTGATGACCTCGTCGCGCGAGACGGTGAAGCCGGGCATCAACCTTCTGGTCTCGCCCGAGGAGGACGATCCCGACCGCGGCGTCGCCAAGATCAAGCTGCTCAAGTCGGCTTTCGAGGATCCGGACGCCGATATCCCCTGGCAGCAGAAGAAGCGCTTTGACGATTTCGACTATGGCTACGCGCTGACCGTGCACAAGGCGCAGGGTTCGCAGTGGAACGACGTCGTGCTGTTCGACGAGAGCTGGGCGTTCAAGGAAACCCGCCAGCGCTGGCTTTATACCGCCATCACGCGGGCGGCAGAGCGGCTGACGATTGTTAGATAACTGGCGTTGGATAGCTGGCGTTAGATAGCCGGCGTCAGGTAGCAGCCGGCGCAGCAGGGCTGAGTGGCGTCGCACCCAGCCATTGCCAGGCATCCGCTTCGTCCTCGGCCGCGAAGTGCCTGAACTCGATGGGTGGCGAAGCCGGAAGGAAGTTCCGCGCATCCGCTATCCAGTCCGGCTCACCGATCGTCGCGCACCGGGCGATATGCTCTAGCGCATGAACCGTACCTTGTTTCAGCGTCTCGTCGTCCATATCGATCCAGTCGACGCCCTCATGGTCGACCAGCCGCACCAAGACGTCGATCCTCGGGTGCAGCGCGTAGGCAGCCTCCAGCAATCCGAACAGATTTTCGCCGTCGGCGGCCGATACATGGCCGACGACGTCGATGGCGAAAAGGTCCTCACGGTTGGTTTCGAGGCGGCGGATCGCGGGCACGGATTGGAGAAAATTCATTGGCTGGGTTCCCCCTTGCGAGCAGATGTCATCACTGGAACACCCGAAAGCCCCTGTCTGTTCCCATCAAAGGCAGTATAGATGCGCTGCACAAACAGCCGGACCTCACGCCATGCCCGCGAAACTCTCGGTCAATCTCAACGCCATCGCCATGCTGCGCAACCGCCGCGACCTGCCGTGGCCGAGCGTCACCGGGCTCGGCCGCCTGGCGCTGGCGGCCGGCGCGCACGGGCTGACGGTTCATCCGCGGCCCGACGAGCGCCACACCAGGCATTCCGACCTGCCGGAGATCCGGGCGCTGATCGACGACGAGTTTCCCAAGGCGGAATTCAACATCGAGGGCTACCCGACCGAGGATTTTCTGGCGCTTGTGGAAAGGCACCAGCCGGAGCAGGTGACGCTGGTGCCCGACGATCCGGCGCAGGCGACATCGGACCATGGCTGGAACTTTGCCGCCGAGGCGGCGTTCCTTATCCCGATCGTCAAGCGTCTGAAAAAAGGGGGCTTCCGCGTGTCGCTGTTTTCCGATCCGGATCCCACCGGCGTCAATGCCGCGCGCGACACCGGCGCCGACCGCATCGAGCTCTATACCGGGCCCTACGGCAGCTACCATTCCGATTCCGCCAAGGCGCGGAAGGAGCTGGAAAGATTGGGAAAAACCGCGGATGCCGCACTCGCCGCCGGGCTCCAGGTCAATGCCGGGCACGATCTGGTGGTGAACAACCTTCCGGCATTGGCAAAGCGCATTCCGGCATTGGCCGAAGTGTCTATCGGACACGGGTTGACAGCCGATGCGTTGGAGTATGGCATGGCCGGCACGGTGGGGCGGTTTCTGAAGGCTTGCGGTTGGTAGCGGTGGAAGGCTCGTGTCGAAGGTGATATCGCATGACAGCAAGCAAGGCGCACCGCGCGGTGATCGGGGAGTAGTCGATGGCTCTTTCCAGCATCGGTAGCGAGGCTGAACCCGTCGAACAACCGAACCACTCCCACACTGAACAGCACAGCACCAAAGTTCTGATGCTGGGCGCGCTTGGCGTCGTCTATGGCGATATCGGCACCAGCCCGATCTATGCCTTCCGCGAGGCGCTTCACGCTTCGCCTGGTACCGACACGCGTATAGATGTCCTGGGCGTGCTGTCGCTGATCGTCTGGGCGCTGACGATTATCGTCACCATAAAATACGTCGCTTTCGTGCTTCGCGCCGACAACAAGGGCGAGGGCGGCACGCTGTCCCTGATGGCGCTGGCGCGCAGCGCCTATCCAAAAGGCGCCAAGCTTATCCTCGGCATCGGACTTTGCGGGGCGTCGCTTTTTTTCGGAGACGCTATCATAACTCCGGCCATTTCCGTGCTGTCGGCAGTTGAGGGCCTGGAAGTGGTGACACCGACGCTGGAGGCCTATGTCGTTCCGATCACCTTGGTCATCCTGGCATTTCTGTTCTCCGTGCAGCGCTTCGGCACGGGGAAGGTGGCGGCAGTATTCGGGCCGGTGACGGCGCTATGGTTCCTGGCCATCGGCGTTTCCGGGCTCTACCACCTGATGGACGATCCTTCGGTGCTGTTGGCGATCAACCCGTATTATGCGATCGCCTACTTAGCCGGCACGCCGACCGCCGCTTTCGTGACCGTTGGTGCAGTGTTCCTGGCGGTAACGGGGGCCGAGGCGCTTTATGTCGACCTTGGACATTTCGGGCGCAAGCCGATCGTGCTCGCGTGGTTTTCCGTGGTGTTTCCTTGCCTGCTGCTCAACTACTTCGGCCAGGGCGCCTTTGTATTGGCGAATGGCGGCAGGCCGACCAATCCATTCTTCGAGATGTTGCCGGATTGGGCGCTGATGCCAATGGTCGGCTTGGCAACGGCCGCCACCGTGATCGCCAGTCAGGCGGTGATCTCGGGTGCTTTTTCGCTGGCACGCCAGGCAGTGCAACTCAACCTGCTGCCCCGCATCGAGGTGCAGCACACGTCCGAAATGCAGAGCGGCCAGATTTATATGCCGCGCGTCAACCTGCTCATCGCCCTGGGAGTGATGCTGCTGGTTGTCGGCTTCGGCAGCTCGAGTTCGCTGGCTTCCGCTTACGGAATTTCGGTGACCGGCGAGATGCTGATGACAACCATTCTGCTGTTCGTTGTCATGCGCAATTTGTGGAAATGGCAGCTTGGGCTCGCCCTGGCATTGGCGCTGCTGTTCGGCACCATCGACATGGGTTTCTTCCTGGCGAATGTCGTCAAGATCGTGGAAGGCGGATGGGTGTCAATATCCGTTGCCTGCCTCATGGGGCTGATCATGACCACCTGGATACGCGGCAGCCGCTATCTCTTCGACAAGACCCGGCGCAACGAAATCCCGCTCGATTTCCTCGCCGGCAATCTGTTGAAGAAGAAGCCGCAGCTGGTGTCCGGCACCGCCGTGTTCCTGACCAGCGATCCGCAAAGCGCGCCGACAGCGCTGATGCACAGCCTGAAGCACTACAAGGTGCTGCACGAGCAGAACGTCATTCTGTCGGTGGTCACCGCACCGCAGCCGCTGGTGCCCGACAGCGAACGGGTCAAGATGGAGACAGTCAACGAGTTGTTCATGCGGGTGACGCTGACCTTCGGCTATATGGAGCAGCCCAACATTCCGCGCGCGCTGGCGATCTGCCGCAAGCAGGGCTGGAAGTTCGACATCATGACGACTTCGTTCTTCCTGTCGCGGCGCTCGCTCAAGGCATCGCCCAATTCCGGCATGCCGGTGTGGCAGGACAAGCTGTTCATCGGGCTCGCCCGCTCGGCGGCCGATGCGACGGAGTATTTCCAGATCCCGACCGGACGTGTGGTCGAGATCGGCACGCAGGTGGCGATCTGAGGTTTCCGGCAGCCTTTGACGCCACGCACCGGTCATTGCGGGGCAAGCCCTGCGCTGGGAACATGGTAGCCCTACCGTCACGGCACTTGATATTGCATCGCAGCAAGCGTAGAGCACCGCGCGCTTATCGGAGTGTCGTCCATGGCCCTTACCAATGCTGGTATTGAGGCAGAACCCGTCGAACAATCGAGCCATCCCGAAATCGAACAGCACAGCACCAAAGTTCTGATGCTGGGCGCGCTCGGTGTGGTCTATGGCGACATCGGCACCAGCCCGATCTACGCCTTCCGGGAAGCGCTTGTTGCGTCCTCCGGCGGCGAAATCGCCGAGCGCGGCGATATTCTGGGCGTGCTGTCGCTGATCATCTGGTCGTTGACGATTATCGTCACCATCAAATACATCATGTTTGTGCTCAGAGCCGACAACCGAGGCGAGGGCGGCGTGCTGTCGCTGATGGCACTGGCGCGCGGCAGTTTCCCGACCCGCTCGGCGATCATCCTGGCCATCGGTATTGTCGGCGCGTCATTGTTCTTCGGTGACGCCGTCATCACGCCGGCAATCTCGGTGCTTTCGGCGGTTGAAGGCATGAATGTCGTTACCCCGACCTTCCAGCCCTACGTCGTGCCGCTGACGCTGGTCATCCTTGCGATCCTGTTTTCGGTGCAGCGCTTCGGGACCGGCGGTGTGGCGCTGATCTTCGGGCCGATCACGGCGGTCTGGTTCCTGGCTATCGGTCTTTCGGGCTTGAACCACATCATCGCCGATCCCGAAATCCTGTGGGCGGTCAGCCCGCACTACATCGTCGCCTTCCTGATCAATTCGCCCGATGTCGCCTTCGTGACCATCGGCGCCATCTTCCTCGCCGTCACCGGTGCCGAAGCGCTTTATGCCGATCTGGGCCATTTCGGCCGCAAGCCCATCGTGCTCGCCTGGCTGGCCATCGTGTTTCCCTGCCTGCTGCTAAACTATGCCGGGCAGGGCGCTTTCGTGCTGGCGAAGAACGGTCACGTCGGCCACCCATTCTTCGAGATGAACGAAGGCTGGACGCTGATCCCGATGGTGGTGCTGGCCACTGCCGCGACGGTTATCGCCAGCCAGGCGGTGATCTCCGGCGCCTTCTCGCTGACCCGGCAGGCGGTGCAGCTCAATATGCTGCCGCGCCTCGAAATCCTGCACACGTCGGAACGGCAGTCGGGCCAGATCTACATGCCGCGCGTCAATGTTTTGCTGGCGTTGGCGGTGATGTTGCTGGTCGTCGGTTTCGGCGAGTCGAGCAAGCTCGCCTCCGCCTATGGCATCTCGGTGACCGGCAACATGTTGGTGACGACGGTGCTGCTGTTCGTCGTCATGACCCGCATCTGGAAATGGCGGCTGTGGGTGGCGGTCGCCATGACGGCGCTGTTCGGCTTCATCGACATCGGCTTCTTCGCCTCCAACATCGTGAAGGTGTTCGAGGGCGGCTGGGCGTCGCTTGCGGTGGCCTTCACCATCGTTCTGGCGATGTGGACCTGGGTGCGCGGCAGCCGCTATCTGTTCGACAAGACCCGGCGCAACGAAATCCCGCTCGATTTCCTCGCCGGCAATCTGCTGAAGAAGAAGCCGCAGCTGGTGTCCGGCACCGCCGTGTTCCTGACCAGCGATCCGCAAAGCGCGCCGACAGCGCTGATGCACAGCCTGAAGCACTACAAGGTGCTGCACGAGCAGAACGTCATTCTGTCGGTGGTCACCGCCCCGCAGCCGCTGGTGCCCGACAGCGAGCGGGTCAAGATGGAGACAGTCAACGAGTTGTTCATGCGGGTGACGCTGACCTTCGGCTATATGGAGCAGCCCAACATTCCGCGCGCGCTGGCGATCTGCCGCAAGCAGGGCTGGAAGTTCGACATCATGACGACGTCGTTCTTCCTGTCGCGGCGCTCGCTCAAGGCATCGCCCAATTCCGGCATGCCGGTGTGGCAGGACAAGCTGTTCATCGGGCTCGCCCGCTCGGCGGCCGATGCGACGGAGTATTTCCAGATCCCGACCGGACGTGTGGTCGAGATCGGCACGCAGGTGGCGATCTGAGGGGTCTCGAAGGGATAAATCGTCGAGGAGGCTAATATGAGCGGCGAATTGGTGCTGGTCACCGGCGGGTCCGGCTTCCTCGGCGCTCACTGCATCCTCGAACTGTTGAAGGCCGGCTACCGCGTCCGCACCTCCGTGCGATCGGCCAGGCGCGAAGCCGATGTGCTCGCCATGCTCAAGGCAGGTAGCACGGAGCCCGGTGACGCCCTTTCATTCGCCCATGCCGATCTGATGGCCGACGCAGGCTGGCCGGCGGCGGTGGCCGGCTGCGATTACGTGCTGCATGTCGCATCGCCTTTTCCGCCCGGCGTGCCCACGCATGAGGATGACCTGATCCTTCCGGCGCGCGAGGGCGCGTTGCGCGTGCTGCGGGCGGCGCGGGATGCCGGGGTCAGGCGCGTCGTGCTCACCTCATCCTTCGCGGCCGTCGGCTATGGCAAGATGCGCGCGGATGGGCAGCCTTTCAACGAGGAAAACTGGACCGATCCGGCAGGCAAGGTCAGCGCCTATGTGAAGTCCAAGACGCTCGCCGAGCGCGCGGCCTGGGATTTCATCGCCGAGCAGGGCGGCGCGCTGGAGCTTGCGGTCGTCAATCCCGTTGGCATCTTTGGACCGGTGCTCGGCGCGGACCATTCGACCTCGACCGAATTTGTCCAGCGCATGCTGAACGGCGCCGTGCCTGGGCTGCCGCGCCTGTCCTTCGGCGTCGTCGACGCGCGCGACGTGGCGGATCTGCATGTTCGCGCCATGACCCACCCCGCCGCCAAGGGCGAACGGTTCCTGGCTGTCGCCGGCGATTTCATGACGGTGCGCGAGATCGCGCAGACCCTGAATACGCGGCTCGGGCCGGCGGCGTCGCGCGTCTCGACGCGGGAGTTTCCCGATTGGCTGGTGCGCATCATCGGGCTGTTCAATCCGGAAGCGGCACAACTCGCAACGGAACTGGGCAAGATCAAGAACGCCACCAACGCCAAGGCGGTGCGCGTGCTCGGCTGGGCGCCACGCTCGCGCGAAGATGCTTTGATTGCCACGGGCGAAAGCCTGATCCGGCTGGGACTGGTCAAGCGACGTAAGTAATTGTGCGGGAGGCCGAACCTTAAGGGCTCGGCGTCCCGCAATGGCAGCTTTCAGCCGGCCAGTGCAGCCTTGTTCGTCTCCAGAAACTGCTTCAGCGGCACCGACTTTCGGCCGGAGAGTTTTTCGACCGCGTCGGTCACCATGCCGAGGTCACCGGCGCGGGCGGCGGCGTCGAATGAAACCAGCACCTTGGCGAAGGGTTCAGGCAGGCCGGCCGACTTCATTCCCTCGGTCAGGGCTTCGTCGGAAAGCTGGATGACCTTGATCGGCTTGCTGGTGACCTCGGTGACCAACGCCGCCACTTCGGCAGCCGTATACGCACTGGGGCCGGTGAGCGTGTAAGTCGCGCTTTCGCTGCTGTCCGAGGCGAGCCCCGCTGCGATCGCCGCCGCGAAATCGTCACGCGTGCCGTAGGAAATGGCGCCGTCGCCGGCAGAGGTGTACCACTGACCCGACGCCAGAACCTGCGGCAACGCCATGAACAGGTTCTCGTTATACCAGCCATTGCGGAATATCGTGTAGGGGATCCCGCTCGCCTTGACCGCCTGTTCGGTGTCGTAGTGGTCGGGCGCGAAAACAACCGGCGAACCAGGCTCGGGGTTGGGCATCGAGGTGTACAGCAGGTGGCCGACGCCAGCCTGTTTGGCCGCCGTCACCGCCGCAAGCTGCTGCTCGCGCCGCTTCCCCTGTACCTCAAGTTCGTTGGTCGAGATGACGAGTGCCCGGTCGGCTCCCGCGAAGGCCTCGGCAAGCGATTGCGGGTCGTTGAAGTCAGCGGCTCTGACGACGACGCCGCGCGCCGCCAGATCGGCAAGGTTGGCGGGTGTACGGGTGGTGGCGATGATGCGGTTTGCGGGGATCTTTAATGTGTCCAGCAGGTGGTTGATGACGCCGCGGCCAAGCTGGCCGGAAGCGCCGGTGACGAGAAGGGTTGCGGTCATGGGGGATCCTGAAATTGCGCCGGGTGGCGGGTGCTTCTGACAGTCTCAAAAAGAGACCAGCACTAAAATAAGAATTGACCGGCCACCGTAAAGAAGGCAGTTTTTAGGGAGGTAGGCACCGCCAGGGAACCAGCAGCCATGGACGGCAAGGTCGTCAATCTGAGAACCAAGCTCAATATATTCAAAGCCACCAGCGATGGCGCAAACATTGCCGATTGCCCGGTTCGCGACGTGATGCAGGGCGTGAACGGCAAATGGAGTTCGCTGCTGATGGCGGCGCTCGCAGAGCAACCCTATCGTTTCGGCGAGTTGCGGCGCCTGGTGCCCGACATCTCGCAGCGCATGCTCACCCAGACGCTCCACGATCTGCAGCGCGACGGCTTTGTTCATCGCGAAGTGTTCCCGACCAAGCCGCCAAGCGTCGAATACAGCCTGACCGATCTCGGCCGTTCGATGTTCGGCGCCTTGCATCAATTGATCCTGTGGGCCGAACTCAACCATGGTGCGGTGCGCAAGGCGCGCGCTGCCTTCGACGCCGGTGGCTGATATTTTGGTCCATGCAGCAAAGGCTTGATTTGACAATGGCGCTGAAGGATTGTCCGGCCAGTAGTTGGGCGGGCAATGGAAAAATCTCTCGACATCGCGATTGCGGGCGCCGGCCCGGCGGGGCTCGCCACCGCGCTCTATCTCAAGCGCGCGGGCCACAACGTCACCATCTTCGAACGTTTCGAGGAACCCAAGCCCGTCGGTTCCGGACTGATCCTGCAGCCGACCGGGCTGAGCGTGCTCGCCGATCTCGGCCTGCTCGACGACATTCTGGCGCTGGGGAGCCGCATCGAGCGTCTGCATGGCGCCGATGCCTCGAGCGGCCGCACCGTGCTCGCCGTGCGCTACGATGCGCAGCCTGGCGGCCGTTTCGGGCTGGCGGTGCACCGGGCGGCGTTGTTCAACATGTTGTTTCGCGCCGCGCAGCGCCAAGGCATCGCCATCGAAACCGGTGTTGAGATCGAGACGCTGGACGTCGGTGAGCGGGCGATCCTGATCTTCGACAAGAGCCGAACGGTGGGGGGCCGCAGGGCAGGGCCGTTCGACCTCGTGGTCGACGCCAGCGGCTCGCGTTCGAAGCTGCGCCGGTGCCTCAACGATCCGGCCCAGCCGCGGCAGCTCACTTACGGCGCGTTCTGGGCCTCGCTCGGCTGGCGCCAAGGCTTCGACGAAAATGCGCTGCTGCAGCGCTACGACAAGGCCAGCGTGATGATCGGCGTCCTGCCGATCGGCCGACCGGAACCGGGCGGGGAAAAGATGGCGGCGTTCTTCTGGAGCCTGAAGCCGGCGGATGCCGAAAACGTGCGCGCGGCAGGGCTCGACGCATGGAAGGCGAGACTGGTCTCGCTGTGGCCGCAGTGCGAGGCGTTCACCAGCCAGATCGACAGCTTCGACCAGCTGTCGCTGGCGCGCTACGGCCACCACACGATGAAGCTGCCGGCTGGCCGCAGGCTGGCCGTGATCGGCGATGCCGCGCATTCGACCAGCCCGCAGCTCGGGCAAGGCGCCAACATGGCGCTGCTCGACGCGGCAGCACTCAGCCATGCCTTGGCACAAACGGGCAACGTCGAGGCAGCGCTGGAAAGCTACGCCCGGGCGCGGCGATGGCATGTTTGGATCTTCCAGCTGCTGTCGCTGGCGCTGACGCCGTTCTACCAGTCGGACGGCACGATGCTGCCCTTCTTCCGCGACAGGCTGGTGGCAACCATCGCCAAAATCCCGCCAGTGCCAAGCGTGCTTGCCTCGATGGTGGCCGGCACGCTGATCGATCCGTTCAGGCGGATCGGGCTAGAGGAGGTGCACTGGCCAGATCATCGGGCGGGATCAGGGTCGAGAGAAACGAATTTCTCGCACGCAGGAATAGACGCAGCCGCTGCGGATAGTCCGGCGCCACGGCACCCTTGATCGAGGCGCGTTCGCTCAACGCCTTGCGCCAGGCCTGGACCAATGGCTTGCCGTCCAGAATGCCGAAATTGCCGATCCGGTCGAAGGCGTCGAGATAGCGGAAGACCGGGCCGTAGACGGCGTCGACGAGGCAAAAGCGCTGGCCGCTGAACCACGGTCCGGCCTGGTCGGCCAATTCGTTCTCGACACGATCGAACATGGCTGACAGCGCTGCGGATTCCGCCAGGAAGGCGGCCTCCGTCGATGCCGAGTAGAACCGGCCGATGGCGTTCAATGTCGCTGAGCCGAACTCGATCCAGGCGCGATGCCGGGCACGGGCGTAGGCGTCGGCCGGATGCAGAGGATTGGCTTGCGTCTCCTCGAGGAATTCGAGAATAACGGCAGATTCGAAGATCACCGTCTCCTCGCCATTTGCGTGGACGATCAGCAGCGGCACCTTGCCCAGCGGCGAAATCGCCTTGAACCAGTCCGGCCTGTTGGCGAGGTCGATGGTGACACGCTCGAACGGTACGCCCTTCTCGGCCAGCGAGATCGCCGCGCGCTGCACATAGGGGCATAGATGATGGCTGACGAGAATGAGCTTGCCAGTCATTTCATTCTTCTCAGTCATTTCATTCTTCTCAGGCATGTCACTCTCCCCAGACATAGTTCAACGCGCCGTCCTCGACGCGCGTCGACAGGAACATCAGTCGCGACGCTTTTGGCGCCGGACCTTCGATCCGGTCGCCTGATGTCATGTCGAAGGCGGCGCCGTGCCATTGGCAGACCAGCTTGCCGTCCTTGCAGTCGAGCGGCCCGCCGAAATGCAGGCAGACATTGGCGGCGGCGCGGATGCGCTCACCGCTGCGCCAAATATGGACCTCGCGGCCGAAGAATGGCGCGATCAGGCTGCCCGTCTGTGGGACGTCGGCGACTTTGCAAATTTCGTGTTTCATGGATCTTTCCCGGATCGATGCAGTTGCATGCATATAGATGCAAGTGCATTGACCGTCAAGCTTGATGCAACTGCATCTATCGCCTAGAATGGGTCATGGCCAAAACAACCACGCCTTCGCCCGAAGCCGTCAAGGCCTGGGCCCGCCTGATGCGGGTTTCGCGCCAGCTCATCGAAAAGGCGGAAGAGGCTTTGAAGACTAGCGGCTTGCCGCCGCTCGACTGGTATGACGTGCTGCATGAACTCGCCGAGGCGGGTGAGGGCGGGCTGCGGCCATTTCAGCTGACCGAGCGCACTCTGTTTGCGCAGTATAATATCTCGCGGCTTCTGGCGCGGCTCGAGGCCGAAGGACTGGTCGAGAAACTCAGGGTTGCCGACGACGGCCGCGGCCAAACCATCCGCATCTCGGCCAAGGGCCGTGAGACCAGGCGACGGATGTGGGCTGTCTATGGACGGTCGATTGCGGAATTGGTCGGCGCAAAACTCTCCGCGGAGGAGCTGAAGATACTGGCGAGCCTGCTTGGAGAGCTGCGCCATCCGCCCGCCGATGATTGATCCGTCAGAATCTCGTGGTTTGCTCGGCGGCTCTCACGTCGACGATTTTTCTACCTGACCCCTTGCGTCGAGCATAGGATTGCGCAATATGCCGAACCGTAACGTACGGTACGCCGTTTGAGGCGACCCGGCGACCTCATCGAATGGGCGGAAATTGTTGCAGGCAAGCGCCGACATCGATACCAGCGAAGTGCTGACAGAGCGGCAAAAGGCCGTCCTGGACGCGGCTTTGCGGCTGCTGGTCGAGGAGGGCGACAATCTGACCATGACGGCGGTGGCGCGCCGCGCCAGCTGCTCGAAGGAAACGCTCTACAAATGGTTCGGCGACCGCGACGGACTGCTGACGGCGACCGTGCAGTGGCAGGCATCGAAAGTGCGCGTGGTGCCGGTCGACGGTGAGCGGCTGGATCTTGCCTCGCTGACGGCAAGCCTGGAAGGCTTCGCCTCGGACTGGCTGAAGGTGATTTCGAGCGATACCTCGATCGCGCTGAACCGCGTCGCGGTCGGCCATGCCGGATCCGGAAAGGACGATCTCGGCGCCATCGTGCTGGAGAATGGCCGTTTCGCGCTGGCCAGACGGCTGAAGCCGGTGCTGCTTGCCGGCAAGCAGGCCGGGCTGCTCGACTTTACGGACGCCGAAATGGCGTTCCGGACCTTTTTCGGGCTGGTCGCCCGCGACGTGCAGATCCGTCTCCTGCTCGGCGACAGGCTGGAATTGACTGAAGCGGCGATCGGCGGCGATGCCGCCCGGGCGACGCAGCAGTTTCTCGCTCTTTATGGAGCAAAAACCGGGCCGCAAGGCCTCTAATCTCTACGGGAAGGAAGCAAAAGATGCGTGTCTATTACGATCGCGACGCCGATCTCAATCTGATCAAGGGCAAGAAGGTCGCCATTATCGGCTATGGCAGCCAGGGCCGGGCGCACGCGCTCAACCTCAAGGATTCCGGCGCCAAGGAAATCGCCATCGGCCTCAAGGCGGGATCGGCGACCGCCAAGAAGGTCGAGGCTGACGGGCTCAAGGTGATGAGCGTGGCGGACGCTGCCAAATGGGCCGATTTGATGATGATGGCGACGCCTGACGAATTGCAGGCCGACATCTACAAAAACGAAATCGCGCCAAACATTCGTGACGGCGCCGCGATTGCCTTCGCGCACGGCCTCAACGTGCATTTCGGCCTCATCGAGCCGAAGTCGACCGTCGATGTCGTCATGATCGCGCCGAAAGGCCCCGGCCACACGGTGCGCGGCGAATACCAGAAGGGCGGCGGCGTGCCGTGCCTGGTCGCCGTCAACCAGGATGCTTCCGGCAACGCGCTCGATCTCGCTCTGTCCTACGCCTGCGGCGTCGGCGGCGGCCGTTCGGGCATCATCGAGACCAATTTCCGCGAGGAATGCGAGACCGATCTGTTTGGCGAGCAGGTCGTGCTCTGCGGCGGCCTGGTCGAACTGATCCGCGCCGGTTTTGAGACGCTGGTGGAAGCCGGCTATGCGCCCGAAATGGCCTATTTCGAGTGCCTGCACGAGGTCAAGCTGATCGTCGACCTGATTTATGAAGGCGGCATCGCCAACATGAACTACTCGATCTCGAACACCGCCGAATGGGGCGAATATGTCTCGGGCCCGCGCATCATCACCGCCGAGACCAAGGCCGAGATGAAGCGCGTGCTGAAGGACATCCAGACCGGTAAGTTCACCTCGGAATGGATGCAGGAATACCGCGCCGGCATGTCGCGCTTCAAAGGCATCCGCCGCAACAATGACAGCCACCAGATCGAGGAAGTCGGCGCCAAGCTGCGCGCCATGATGCCCTGGATTTCCAAGAACAAGCTGGTCGACAAGGCCAAGAACTAACCCGCAGTCGTCGGGATTGGGAGCAAAGAGCCGGCGGAGCGATCCGCCGGCTCTTTCATGCCGGTTTATCGATCAGGATACTCAGCCATAGTGCCAATGGGGCTTCGGCTCGGTGCCGGTGAACTCGACGCCGATGCGGTCGTCGCGGCGCCAGCGCACGATGGCCTTGTAGCCGATGCCGTCGACCGGCACATAGAGCAGGAACTCGTCCGGGACGCGCGCGTCTATAGACACTTTCAGCTCGGCGCCGCCGGCATGCATGTTGCGCACCGTGCACTTGACCTCGGAATTGGTGAGGCCGGTCAGAATCGTCGCGCCTTTCAGCACGCGCTGCCGGTGTTTGTTTCGCAATTCGTTGTCGGCCATGACGGCACGTCCTTCGCGACCGGATCGGCGCGATCGTCAGATGGGGCACGATATCACGGATAGGCTGAGCCGATAAACATATGGTTAGCGGTGACCGAGACCAGCCGTCTTTCCCAAATGAAAACGGCGCCGCGATGGGGCGGCGCCGTCGTGTATTGTCGTTTATAGTTCAGCTGTAGGGCGACCAGCATTGCTGGCGCGGGCCACCATAGGGCTGGAACGTGTTGTCCCAGGCCCGGTAGGACCGATAGCGGTCGTAGCACCACTGGACATGGGCGCTGGACAGACGCTGCGTGCGGTAATAGCGGCGGGGCGCCGGCTGCACGTAATAGCCGTCATTGTAATAGCCGTTATTGTAGTAGCCGTTGTTGTAGATGCTGCCGAGGCCGAGACCCAGGCCGAGGCCGAGAACTGCTGCGGCGCCGCTGTCAAAATCACGGCCGCGATGGTGACGGTGATGGCGCCAGCGCCAGTTGTCGCCGCCGTTCCAGTTGCCGCCATTCCAGTTGCCGTTGTTCCAGTTGCCTGACCGGGCAAAGTGACGGCCGTCGTGGCGGCGCCACTGCCAATCGTTGAAGGAGCGGCGGTCATTGCCGCCCGCCCAGCTGTCGCGAACCGGTGTGATGTCAGACAATGCGGTGCTTGTCGGCACCGCCAGGTTTGGCTGCAGGATCGGGCCGGCGGCGGATGGCGCCGTGAGACCCGAGAAAAGACCGAGCGCTAACAGCCCGGATTTGACTGTGGACGAAAAGAGCGAGCTCATTGCACTCTCCAAGTGATACAGGCCCCACGCCCGGATACCCCAGGGAAGTGGCCTATTGATGGACCTTGGCGTCTGAACGGAGGATGAACAGAAAGGTTCCATCAGCCATGACAAGCAGCCCTTGTTTTCATGGGCGCTTGCAGGCAAAGGTCAGTCCATGTCGCTGCGCCTCGCCACTTTCAATGTCGAAAACCTGATGAACAGGTTCGATTTCTCGGGCTTCCGCAACCAGCTCAACGAAGACCGCACGCTGGCGCTTTTCGACATCCAGAGCGAAGCCGAATACCGGATGCTGGAGCAGGCGCGCGCCATCGCGCAATCCGACGATACGCGCCAGTTGACCGCGCTCGCCATTGCCGCCACCCGTGCGGACATCATCTGCATGCAGGAGGTCGACAACATCGAGGCGCTGAAGGCCTTCGAGTACGGCTATCTCTTCAAGATGGTGGGCGAGGGTTACCGGCAGAAATACACCACCGCCGGCAATGATTCGCGCGGCATCGACGTTGCCGTGATGATGCGCAACGAGACCGCGCAAGGTCAGCCGATCGAGTTCGTGCGCATGACCAGCCATGCCTATGTCACGTTCGAGCAGTTCGGATTGCACACGCCTGAACTCGAGGCGCTCGGCAACCTGGCCAATGAACGCATCTTCCGGCGCGACTGCCTGGAGGTCGACATCAAGGTCGGCGGCGTGCCGCTGACGCTTTACCTCGTCCATTTCAAATCGATGGGCTCGCCGCGCAATGGGCTCGACGGCCGCGAGGCGACGATGCCGGTGCGCATCGCCGAGGCGCAAGCGGTGCGCCGCATTATCGACGAGCGCTTCGGCAAAGAGCACGCAGCCGACAAAAACTGGGCGATCTGCGGCGACATGAACGACTACCGGCAGCGGGTGAAGATCGAGGGCGACGCTATCGACGGCTACCGCTTCCAGGTGATCGACGAGAGCCAGTCCTGTATCGATGTGCTCACCGCCGGCGGCTTTTGCGAGAATGTCGTCGAACGCCGGCCGGAGATGGACCGCTGGAGTTTCTACCACACGCGCGGGCCGAAGGAGCGGCATCTGTGCCAGCTCGACTACATCCTGCTGTCGAAAGGGCTGGCGGCGAAGAATGCGACGGCGGTTCCCGACATCATCCGCAACGGCCAGCCCTGGCGCACCATCTTTCCGGCCGGACAGGCGGTGGAGCGCTTTCCGCGCGCCGGCTGGGACCGGCCGAAGGCGTCGGACCATTGTCCCGTCGCAATTACCCTGGACATGGCTTGAGCACGGTGAGCTTCGACCTGCCGCGCAACGTCATCCTGCCCGTCGACGAAATCGACGTCCGGCTCGACCCCGGCCCGCATCCGTTCGAGCGCGACAACGCGCAGGCGATCACTGACAACTGGCGGCGCGAGGTCACGGCCAATCCGGCGTTGTTCGACGGCACGGTGGTGCTGCTCTCGGCGCTCGCCTGGCGCGACAACCGGATCGTCGGGCGTTGTCACGCGGTGAAGTACTCGACCTTCCTGCTGTGGCGAAAGAACCGGCAGGGGACGGGCGCCGAGCATGCCTATGGCCACGCCATGCTGGTCGCCGGCGACAACGCCCTGGTGGCGATCCGCATGGGCGCGCACACGGTCCCGGCCGGCAGTGTCTACTTCGCTGCCGGCTCGTTCGAGCCGATCGATTTTCGCGATGGCCGCGTCGATGTCGATTTCAACATGATCCGTGAAGTGCGCGAGGAGACCGGGCTTGACCTGACAGGCGCTGCGCGCGGCAAGCGCTACCATGCGCTGTCGACTTCGACCGGCACGGTCCTCTTCCGCCGCTACCACGTCGATGCGCCGGCCGACGAGATTGCGCGGCGCATCGGCGCCTTCGTCGCGACCGAGACCGAGCCGGAGATCGAGGGGCCGGTGATCATCCGCCACGCCGCCGACCTGCCGGAAGGGCTGGCACCGCATATGAAGCCGCTGGTCGAGTGGCATTTTGGCGGTGGCGGGGGCTAACGGCGCGGATTGTTCTGCGCCGCCTTGCGGTCGTTGCGGGCGGCGACGAGGAACAGGATGACGCCGATGCCCAGCAATCCACCCATGACCATGCCCATCGTCTGGCCGACGACTGCCTGAAAATCGGCGGTGACACGATCGGGATTGGCCATGCCGTAGCGGGCGAGATACCACCAAAGTCCCGCAAGGGCGCCTTCGATGATCACCATCGTCAGAATCAGCCGCGCCTTCTTGCTCATTGCCGCTCCTTGACCAGATGCTTTGCTCTAAAATTAGCATCGCAGACCGGACGACAACAAGTATTGCCGATGTCGACAAGCACCCATCCTTGTGGATAGCGATTGGTTGCGGTGGAGCTGATCTGGCGCTTATTCGTGGCGCAGCGCGTCGATCGGGTCGAGCCTGGCGCCGCGCAGCGCCGGGAAGAAGCCGAACACCATGCCGATCAGCGCCGAAAAACCGACGGCGAGCAGGATGACCGCCGGGCTCGGCGCAAACGGTATGGCCAGCGTTGCCGAGGCGAGGCCGGCCAGCGCCAGGCCGATCAGGATGCCGATAATGCCGCCGAGCAGCGACAGCACCGTCGCCTCGACCAGGAACTGGATGAGGATGTGCTTTTCATGCGCGCCGATGGCGAGCCTGATGCCGATCTCGCGGGTGCGCTCAGTGACCGAGACCAGCATGATGTTCATGATCCCGATGCCGCCGACCAGCAGGCTGACGCCCGCGACGGCGCCCAGCATGCCGGTCATGGTGGTGGTGGCGCTGGCCATGGCGTCGGCGATCTGGGTCATGTCGCGGATCGAGAAATCGTCTTCGCGGTCCGGCGTGATGCGGCGGGTGTCGCGCAAAATGTCCTCGACTCGCGGCTGCAATTCGGTGGTCGGGGTGCGGTCGTCGGCGGCGACGTAGATGTTGTCGATGTCGCGGTTGCCGGCGATGCGGCGCTGATAGGCGGCAAGCGGCATCAAGACGACATTGTCCTGGTCCTGGCCGAAGCCGGTATAGCCCTTGGGTTCGAGCAGGCCGATGATCTTGCACGAGGTGCGGTTGACGCGGATGATCTCGCCCTCGGGTTCGCCGGCGCCGAAGAATTGCTGGCGCACCGTTTCGCCGATCAGGCACACGCCGGTGCCGGAGCGTGTTTCCGAATC
Organism: Mesorhizobium sp. P160219; assembly: GCF_057786095.1. Classification (NCBI taxonomy): domain Bacteria; kingdom Pseudomonadati; phylum Pseudomonadota; class Alphaproteobacteria; order Hyphomicrobiales; family Phyllobacteriaceae; genus Mesorhizobium; species Mesorhizobium sp. P160219. The sequence goes on along the minus strand of NZ_JBYNWG010000001.1, from coordinate 5,149,080 downwards.
CGAGAACGGGCGGCCCGACACCAGCTTCCAGTCGCGGGCGTCGAGATAGGCGCTGTCGGTGCCGGTGACCCCCGAGGTCAGGCTCTCGGTGCCGAAGATGACGCGGACTTGTTTCTGCGACGCCGGCGCAATGGCGCGCGCTCCGGTCAGGTGGGCTACGAGGGCGGCTACATCCTTGTCGGCCAGAGGCCGTACCGCCTGGTCGAGCCCGCCTGGTCCGCCGGTGCCTGCCGGGCGGCCGGAACGGACGACGAGCAGGTTCGAGCCGAGCTTGGCGATGTCCGACTTGACCTTGGCCGTGGTGCCCGAACCGATGGTCAGCATGGCGATGACGGCGGCGACACCGATGACGATGCCGAGCAGCGTCAGGAACGAGCGCAGCACATTGCGGCGGATGGAGCGCAGAGAGAGGCGGACGGTTTCCCAGATCATGACGCCAACTCCGACTTGGCCGTGTCGGACGCGACGTGGCCGTCGAGGAAGCGGATGGTGCGCTCGGCATAATCGGCGACATCGGCCTCGTGGGTGACCATGGCGATGGTCAAGCCGAGCTCCCGGTTCAGCCGCGTCAACAAATCCATGATCTCATGCGTGCGGGCGGTGTCGAGATTGCCGGTCGGCTCGTCGGCGACGAGCAGCGTCGGCCTGGTGACGATGGCGCGCGCGATCGCCACGCGCTGTTGCTGACCACCGGAGAGTTCGGCCGGCGTGTGATGTTCGCGCCCGACCAGGCCGACCTCCGCCAGCGCCTGCATGGCAAGATCGCGGCGCTCGCGGGCCGGCGCGCCGCGATAGATCAGCGGCAGCTCGACATTTTCCGCCGCCGTGGTGCGCGGCAACAGATTGTAACCCTGGAAGACGAAGCCGATATAGAGATTGCGCAGAAGCGCCCGGCGGTTGCGGTCGAGCCGCCCGGCGTCGATGCCCATGAAGGAGTAGGTTCCGGCCGTCGGCGTGTCGAGGCAACCGATGATGTTCATCGCGGTCGATTTGCCCGAACCGGACGGGCCCATGATGGCGACGAATTCGCTACGCTGGATGGCGAGGTCGACGCCGGCCAGCGCATGGACCTTGGCTTCGCCCTGGCCATAGCTCTTCCAGACCGTGTCGAAACCGATGAGGCCCGCGGCCATGGCGTCAGCTCCGCAGCTGCGAGGTCGTGATAACCTCTGCACCTTCATCCAGCCCGGAGGTGATCTCGGTCAGTTCGCCGTCGGTGGAGCCGATCTTGACGTTGACCGGGTGCGGCCGGCCGTTCTCCAGCACATAGAGCGTGCGTGAGCCGTCGGTGGGCGCCTTCACCGGCTGGCGGCGGTTGCCGCCACGGCCCATGCGGCCGGTGAACAGATCGCTGAGGCTCCACGCGCGCGCGGCCTGCTGCGCCGGGCGGTAGCGGAAAGCGGTGGACGGCACGGTGAGCACGCTCTTGGCCTGCCTGGTGACGACCGAAACCGTGGCGGTCATGCCGGGCCGCAGCAAAAGCTCGTTATTGTCGACTTCCAACCGTGCATTGTAGGTGACGACGCCGTCGGTGGTGACCGAGGCGTAGGAGATGTCGCGGATCTCGGCGTCGAACGGCCGCTCCGGAAAGGCATCGACGGTGAAGCGTGCATGCTGGCCTGGTTTGACCGCGCCGACATCGGCCTCGTCGACCGCCGCCACCAATTCCATGTTCCTCAAATCGGCGGCGATGATGAACAGAACCGGCGCCTGCAGCGAGGAGGCGACCGTCTGGCCGGGGTCGACGGAACGCGTCAAGACGATGCCGTCAATCGGCGCATAGATGGTGCTCTTGGCAAGGTCGGTCTGCTGCGCCTTGAGATCGGCCTGGGCGATGGCGAGATTGGCCTGCGCACTATCGAGCGCCGCCTTGGAGCGGTCGCGCGTGGCAGTCGCCGCCTCGAGCGACTGATCGGTCGCCATGCCACGCCTGGTCAGTTCGGCCGCGCGGGTGAGGGCGCTTTCGTTCTCCTTCAGGGTTACCGTGGCGTCCTCGACATTGGCGGCAGCGGCCTTGGCCGAGGCTTCGGCGCGTTCGATCTGGACCTCGAGTTTCACCGTGTCGAGCGTCGCCAGCACGTCGCCCTTCTTGACCTGCTGGTTCTCTTCGGCCGAGACCGAGCGGATGATACCGGACAGCTCGCTTGAAATGTCGACCTGGGTGAGGGGCTGCAGCGTGCCGGTCGCCGAAACCGCGACGGTGAGGTCGGCAATGGTAGCCGGCGTGGTGGTGTAGTCGATCTTGGCCGGGGAGCCGGCAAACCACTGGTAGCCAGCCAACCCGGCGGCAAGTGCGATCAGCGCCAGCAGCGCGTAAAGCCAGCCCCGGCGGCGCGTCTTGCGCACGCCGCTCTGATCAAGCCCGAGCGCCGCCTCGATGGCGGAATCCGATTCCGTCTTTGGCAGATTGACAAGCTGGTCCACGCCGGACCCCTATGAAAGCGTAATGTCCCTATAGGTGGACAGATCAGGCTTGGTGGTTCGAATATCAAATTAAATTTCGGCCATGTTCGGATTGAGGCGGAAGGTTTCCAAGATGCAGATGCGCAATTACTTGCTTTACGATGTGTTTACGACGGAACGGCTGGCCGGCAATCCGCTGGCCGTCGTGCTCGACAGCCAAGGGCTGGATACAGCCGCCATGCAGGCCATTGCGCGCGAGTTCAACCTGTCCGAATCGGTCTTCGTACTGCCGCCGGACAATCCAAAACATCGCAACCGCATCCGCATTTTCACGCCCGACTATGAGATGCCGTTCGCCGGACATCCGACAGTTGGCGCCGCGATCGCGCTGGCCGAACTGACAGGCGAGGGCGAAGCCGGCATCTTCGTGCTGGAGGAGAATATCGGCCCGGTGCGCTGCGCCGTCAGCCGGCACGATGGCGCCACCTTTGCCGAGTTCGACCTGGCGAAGCTGCCGGAGCCGCTGAAGCTCGATGCCGACCCGGAGGCGATCGGCGCCGCCCTCGGGCTGGCGCCGCACGAGATCGGCTTGGAGAATCACCTGGTGTCGTTCTGGTCGGCAGGCGTGCCTTACGTCACCATTCCGGTTGCCAATCTGGAGGCTGCCGGCCGGATCAAGCTCGACAACCAGGCCTGGTCGGAACTGGCGCCGCGCAAGAGCGAATGGGCCTTCGCCAGCCCGTATGTCTATTGCCGCCAGACGGTGAACCATGACAGCGCCTTCCATGTCCGCATGATCGTGCCGGGCACGCCGTCCTATGAAGACCCGGCGACCGGGTCGGCGGCGGCGGCCTTTGCCGGCGCCATCATGCATTTCGATGCGCCCACCGACGGCATTTCGCAGCTGTGGATCGAGCAGGGGCTGGAGATGGGCCGCCCGTCACGTATCCGCTTGGAACTCACTGTCGAAGGCGGAAAACTGGCCTCCGCGCGCATCGGCGGCCATGCCATCAAGGTGGCGGAAGGCAGGCTGTTCGTGTGACCGCCTGCGGCAGTTCAGCGATTTGTCGGGAAATGATTCCGGCAGGGCTGGACAGGACCGGTATCGGCGGCTATATGCCCGCCAACGCCGGTTTTACCGGTCGAGTGGGTGCGTAGCTCAGTTGGTAGAGCAGCTGACTCTTAATCAGCGGGTCCACAGTTCAATCCTGTGCGCACCCACCAAATTTCTAGAAGAGTTGGTGGAAGACCTTGGAATGCCGGACGCGTTGACGCGCCTCGACATGCCTCAATCATGCGGCAGGTTTGCCTTAAACTCGGCGGCCGGTAAGCCGGTGCGCTATTTGGCGAAGGAGTAAAGGCCGCGCTGGATTAAGAAAAGCCCGGAAGCCGAAGCCGCCATCAATTAAAGCCAGTTTGAAACCACGGACTGGTGTCATACCCTAAGCGCGGATTATAATGATCCAGGAAGTTTTCGGCCCTATTTGACGGTCGCGCAACCACGGTGCCTGTCGATTTGCAATCCGGTTTCGCGGTCGGCTTGCTGCCAGCCTTCTTATGAGCTGTAGAACACGAGGTTGTAGCCTGAGCGGTGGCCACCTTTTTCTTCTCTTTCGCAACAGCTGCTCCGGTAGCGGCCAATACTATTGCTACGCCAAAGACAACGAGTTTCATTGAAAACGCCCTCACCCTGCACAATCCGTAATGATTGCGCCTGGTCACCGTTACGTCAATCACATTTTGTCGGCAACGGCGGCGAATAGTGCCAGTAAAAAGAGCCCACCACAGAAGCAGCGGGCCAACCCCCAGGTGGGGAATCTTTCAGCGGCCGTGCTGTTCGAGCCACCAGCCCGGAATGCCAGTGATCGGCCCGACGATGGTCAGTGAAGGTTCGGGCCGGCGCCCTCCCGTCAAATCGCTCTAGCTACTTCTCCGAAACACCAGCCTCGGCAAAGCTCGCCATGCCCGTGTGGCACTCCAGCGCCGAGCGGACGATGTTGACGGCTAGGCAGGCGCCGGAGCCTTCGCCGAGCCGCATGCCGAGGTCGAGCAGCGGCGGCAGGCCGAGCGCTTCGAGCAGGCGGCGGTGGCCGGATTCGGCCGAGACATGGGCGGCGATGGTGTGGGCGAGGCCAGACGGGTGCAGCCGCGCCAAGGGCGCTGCCGCGGCCGTGCAGACGAAGCCGTCGAGCAGCACCGGGACGTTCTTGCGGCGGGCGGCGAGCGTGGCGCCGAAGATGGCGGCGAGTTCGCGGCCGCCAAGGGCGGCGGCGATCTTCAGCGGGTCGGACAGCGCGTCGGCATGGCGCTTAAGGCCGGATTCAATGGCGGTGACCTTGCGCTTCAGCCCGGCATCGTCGACGCCGGTGCCGCGCCCGGTCCATTTTTCAGCGCCGCCGCCGAACAGGGCGGTCGAGATGGCGGCCGCCGGCGTGGTGTTGCCGATGCCCATCTCGCCGAAACAGACGAGGTCGAGGTCGTTCGTCACCGCGTCATAGCCAGCCGAGACGGCGGCGAGGAAGTTTTTTTCGTCCATTGCCGGCACGTCAGTGAAGTCGCCTGTCGGATGATCGAGATCGAGCGGGATGACGTCGAGTTCCGCGCCGGCGATGCGGGCAAGCTGGTTGATGGCGGCGCCGCCGCCGGCAAAATTCGCCAACATCTGCACGGTCACTTCCGACGGGAAGGCCGACACGCCCTGCGCGGTGACGCCGTGATTGCCGGCGAACACGAAGACTTTGACGCGATCGAGTTTCGGCATGTCGCGGCCCTGCCAGCGTGCCAGCCAGGCGGCGAGGGTTTCCAGCCGGCCCAGGCTGCCTTGCGGCTTCGTCAGCGTGTCCTGGCGGCGGGCGACTGCATTGGCGGCGGTATCGCTGCCGGCAGGCAGATCGAAACAGGCGGCGCGCAGTTCATCGAATGATTTGAAGGGCATGGGGAAGGAATCTCCGGGGAAGAATCAGGACAGGGAAATGGAAGCGACGAGCAGGACAGTGATCTCGCCCAACTGCTGCAGGGCGCCGATAGTGTCACCGGTGTGGCCGCCAATCTGGTTGAGGCAGAGCGCGCGCAAGGCGCTGAACACGAGAGCGAGCAGGATCAGTGCGGCAAAGGCGCCGCCGAGCCCCAGAGTCAGAAGCGGGATGGCCCCGAGCACGGCGCCGAGAACAGTTGTCTGGGTCGAGACGGTCCCGGCGCCGGCAGACAGGCCGTCACTGCGCGCCGCCGGCGCTAGATGCATGAACGCGCCGAGCAGGCCTCGCGAGGCGGCATGGGCGGCGATCAGCGCGAAGAGAACGCTTGTCGGATCGGCCAGTTGCGACAGCGCGCTCCAGCGAATGAGCATCGACAGGCCAAGCGCCGAAGCGCCATAGGCGCCGATACGGCTGTCGCGCATGATCTCGAGTTTTTTATCGCGCGTCTTGCCGCCGCCAAAGCCATCTGCGACATCCGACAGCCCATCCTCATGCAGGCAGCCGGTGGCGAGCAGGGTTGCTGCAAGCGCAAGTGCGGCCGCCGGCCCAGCGGCGAGACCGAGCTTTACCCCGATGGCGTAGACGACGGCGCCGACCAAAGCGACCGCGAGGCCGGCGGCAGGCGCCGCCCAGATCGCATCGGCCAGGCTGCGGCCACGAAAGTCGAAGACCGGCAGCGGCAGCCGGGTGAAGAAGACGAGGCAAAGCGCGACGTCGTCGAACGCTTGCCGGGGCGAGGGCACGGAGGTCATGCACCCCTCGCAATGGCGTGGAAGAAGGTGCCGCTGACATGGCCGCGGCGATAGCCGGAGGCGCCGAGCGGATTGCCCTGACCGTCGGCGAGATCGGCCAATGGCTCGTCATTGCCGGTCGCAATCATCTGCGCATAGTGGAATTCATGGCCACGGATCAGCGCGCCTTGCGGCCCCAGCGGACAGGCGACGCGCAGGCGTGCCTCGCGGTAGCCGAGGTTCATCTTGCGCTTGGCAAAGCTGGTGGAATGGCCGAGCAGGCCAAGCATGGCGTGCGTCTCGCCGGCCGCGTCCTCCAGCGCTTCGCCCAGCACCATGAAGCCGCCGCACTCGCCATGGATCGGCTTGGTCTCGGCAAACCTGGCCATGCCAGCTCGGAAATTGGTCGCCGCCGCGAGGCTGCCGGAGTGGAGCTCGGGATAGCCGCCGGGCAGCCAGCAGACATCGCAATTCTGCACCGGTGCTTCGTCGGCTAGCGGCGAGAACGGCACGATCTCGGCGCCGGCCTGACGCCAGTGGGCGGCGACGTGCGGATAGAGGAAGGTGAAGGCGGCGTCTTCGGCGAGCGCGATTCGTTGGCCGGGCGGCTGCAAGGCATGTTCGAAACTGCCTGATGCCGGCGAAAACGGCGCGGCCAGCGCCATGATGGCGTCAAGGTCGAGGGATTTCTCGACCATGTCGGCGAGGCGGTCGAGATGCGTCATCAGGTCGGCATATTCGCCGGCCTGGACGAGGCCGAGATGGCGCTCCGGCAAATTGAGCGTGGGATCGCGCAGGATGGCGCCGACGACCGGCAGGCCGAGCGTTTCGATCGCCTCGCTGCACAGCTTGCGGTGGCGCTCGCTGCCGAGACGGTTGAGCACGATTCCGGCCATGCGCACATCCGGGTCGTAGGTGGCAAAACCCTTGGCGACGGCGGCCGCCGTCGTCGACTGTCCCGAGACGTCGAGCACCAAAAGCACCGGCAGGTGGTAGAGCCGCGCCAGATCGGCGGCCGAGCCGGTGCGGCCTTGTCCGGCCGGGATGCCGTCGAACAGGCCCATCGCGCTTTCGAGGAAGATAAAATCGGCATCCTCGGTGGCATTGCCGGCCAACGCGTTGAGCAGGTCAGGCGACATCGCCCAGCTGTCCAGGTTGACGCCGGACAGACCGGTTGCGGCGGTATGAAAACCCGGATCGATATAGTCGGGGCCGGACTTGGCGCCGCGCACCTTGATGCCGCGCCGGGCGAGCGCGCGCAAAATGCCGATGGTGACGCTGGTCTTGCCGGAGCCGGAACGCGGCGCGCCGATGATGATGGCGCGGGTCATGCGTTACCCGCCAGTGCTGCGCGCATGGCGACGATGCCGCCGACGACAATGAGGGCCGGCGAGGCCAATTCCGCCGCGGCGGCCGCTTCGGAAATGGTGGCGAGTGTCGCGACGACGGTCCGCTCCTGCGGTGTCGTCGCCGAAACGATGACAGCCGCCGGCGTCGACGGCGCCAGCCCGCCTTCGAGCAGCGACGCGGCGATAACAGGCAGATTGGCCATGCCCATATAGATGACCACCGGCTGGCCGGTGCGGGCGATCGCGCCCCAGTCGAGATCGTCATCTGTGCCGGCGGCATGACCTGTCGCCAGGATGATCGCCTTGTTGATGCCGCGCATGGTTGCGGGAATGCCGGTGGCGGCCAGCGCGCTCAGCCCCGATGTCAGGCCGGGCAGGACGCGGAACGGGATTTTTTCTCGCGCCAGCGCCAGCGCCTCTTCGCCGCCACGGCCGAAAATATAGGGATCGCCGCCCTTCAGCCGGACGACGCGGCGGCCCTCGCGTGCCAGCCGCACCAGCAAAGCGGTGATATCGTCCTGCCTCATGGACGGTTTGCCGCCGCGTTTTCCTGCAAAGAACAGCTGGGCATTGTCCGCAACGGCGACAACGTCAGAGGAGACCAGCGCGTCATAGACCACGGCGTCGGCCTCGGCCAATGCCGCCAGCACTTCCAGCGTCAGGCAGCCGGGATCGCCCGGGCCGGCGCCGGCCAGCCAGACATGGCCCGGCTCAAGCCGGCGCGGCTTGAAGTTCAGCCGGGCAAGGGCCTGTTCGAGCGTGGTGTTTTCGCTTTTACCGCTCACAATCCGTCCCGTCCGCGAAAACGCCGCTGATAGTGGGCGTCGTACAATGAACTCTCGCCAAAACCTTCCGCTGCCAGCGAGCGGCCGACGAAGATGATCGCCGTGCGCTCCATCGGGTCGGCGGCGAGCAGTGCCTCGATCGTGGCGAGCGTGCCGGTCAGCACGCGCTCGTCCGGCCATGAAGCGCGAAAGACGATCGCCACCGGGCAATCGCCGCCATAATGCGGCGACAATTCGGCGACGACTCGGTCGATGGCGTGGATGGCGAGATGAATGGCCAGCGTCGCGCCGGTGCGGCCGAAGCCGGCCAGCGTTTCGCCCGGCGGCATTTTCGAGGCGCGGCCCGAGACGCGGGTCAGCACCAGAACTCTGCGCCACCTCGGGAATGGTCAGTTCGCGGCGGAGGGCTGCGGCTGCGGCGGCGAAAGAGGGAACGCCCGGCGTCAGCGTGTAAGGAATGCCGTGTTTTTCCAGCCGGCGGATCTGCTCGGCCACGGCGCTCCACACCGAGAGGTCGCCGGAATGCAGGCGGGCGACATCGTGGCCGGCCTGGTGGGCTGTCACATATTCGACCTCGATTTCGTCGAGTGACATCGGCGCCGTATCGATCAGTTTGGTCCCCGGTGCGCAGTGTTGCAGCAATTCCGGCGCGACGATCGAGCCGGCATGCAGACAGACCGGGCAGCTTGCCAGCAGCTTGGCGCCGCGCAGTGTGATGAGGTCGGCGGCGCCGGGACCGGCGCCGATGAAATGCACCGTCATGGCGCGTCTCCGCTGATGGCGATGGCGCAGGTGACCGGGCCGAGCACGGTGCGTGGACCAAGCAGCTTTGCACCGGGGCCGGCAACGGCAAGGGCGGAGGCTTCTGAGACGGAGGGTGTGCCGGCGAGATCCTGCGAGAGATCGGATTTGCTGAGTGCCTCCGACGAGACGGCCTGAAGTGCTGCGTCATCAACGATGATGACGGGAAGGTTGAGCGTGCGGCCAGCGGCAGAGATCGCTTCTTCGTCTTTCTTGAGCGCGGCGGTCGCCAAGGCCGACAGCGCCGTTATCGCCAGCCCGTGCGCTTCGAGGGCGGTTTCGATCGCCGCGAGCACGTCTTCGACGCTCACGCCCTTCCGGCTGCCGATGCCCGCCACCATCATGGCTTCACCCAGCTCCACTGGGTGACCGGCATGGCCGGGCGCCAGGCCTGCATCGAACCGACAGGAGAAGCGCGGGAAATGGTGATGCGGGTAAGGTCGCCGCCGCGCTTGATGTGCTCCGCGAGAAGCAGCGCCTCCATCTCCAGCGTCACCGCATTGGCAACGAGACGGCCACGGGATGGCAGCGCCTTGATGGCGGCGTTCAGTACGCCGGCGTCGCTGCCACCTCCGCCGATGAAGATCGCATCCGGCGTGTCCAGCCCGGCCAGTGCCTTGGGCGCCGACCCTTCCACCACGACAAGACCGGGCACGCCGCAATGCGCGGCGTTGCGGACGATGCGGGCGGCGCGGTCGCTGTTGGCCTCGATGGCGATGGCGCGCGTCGAGGGGTGAGCGAGCATCCATTCGATGCCGATGGAGCCGGAACCGGCGCCGATGTCCCACAGCAATTCGCCACGCCTCGGCGCCAGCGCCGCAAGCGTGATGGCGCGGATGTCGTGCTTGGTGATCTGGCCGTCGTGCTCGAACAGATGGTCGGCGCGGCCAACGGTCAGCGGCAGGATGCGGGCCTCTTGTGTCGATTCAAGCTCAAGCGCCAGCACGTTGAGCGGATTGATGTCTCTGAGATCGAAAGCGTCGGCACGTGCCGAGCGAAGCTTCTCGTTCGGTCCGCCCAGCGCTTCCAGAACGGTCAGCCGCGAACCGCCGAAGTCGAGCTCTGCGAGCAGGCGCGCTATTGTCGCTGGTGCGTCGCCGTCCGACGTCAGCGCCAGGATGCGCGCCCTGGGATGCAGCAGCGGCCGGATCAGATCGAGTGGGCGGCCATGCAGCGAGATCACTTCGATGTCCTGCAACGCCCAGCCGAGCCGTGCGGCGGCCAGCGAAGTCGCTGACGGCGCGGGGATAACATGCATTTGCCCAGGCTTCACCTTGCGGGCAAGCGTAGCGCCGACACCATGGAAGAACGGATCGCCGGAGGCGAGCACGCAGACCTGCCGGCCGGCCAGCGCCAGCACGTCTGCCATGCCGGCATCGAAAGGAACCGGCCATGGGCGCTGCTCACCCTTGATGAGCGAAGCCACCAGCGCCAGATGCCGCTTGCCGCCGAAGACGAATTCGGCCTCGGCGATCTGCCGCTTGGCCTCGTCGCCGAGACCCGCTAAACCGTCCTCGCCGATGCCGATGATTGTAAGCCATTTTGGCGTGGGCTGTTTTTTTGACATGTCGCGCCGCCCCTCATCCGCCTGAGGCGTTCGTCGTTCGAAAAGTCAAGCAATTGACTTTTCGTCTGCCAGCCAGACCACTCCTCACCTCCCCGTGTAGTGACGGGGAGAAGGGAGACGCTCCGGCGCTGACGCCTCCCTCTCCCCGTTCTTCACGGGGAGAGGGTAGGGGTGAGGGGCAGCGCCGACGCTGTTCAACATGGTGCTCATGAAGAAGATTCTGATCCTTGGCGGCACGACAGAAGCGCGCCAATTGGCCGAAAAACTGGTGGAAGATTTCCGTGTCACCTTGTCGCTGGCCGGCCGCACCGAAAGCCCGGTCGCGCAAGGCGTGCCGGTGCGCAGCGGCGGATTTGGCGGCGCCGACGGGCTGGCCGCCTATCTCAGGGAGGCGGGCATCGACCTGCTGATCGACGCCACGCATCCCTATGCGGCGCAGATATCCGCCAATGCGGCGCAAGCCTCGCGCCTGACCGGTGTGCCGATCCTGGCGCTGCGCCGTCCCGGCTGGAAGCCTGTCGACGGCGACCGCTGGACGCAGGTCGATACGACAGGCGATGCGGTGCACGCGCTTGGATCGACGCCGCGCCGCGCCTTCCTGGCGCTCGGCCGGCAAGAGGTCGCGGCTTTCGAGGCGGCGCCGCAGCATCACTACCTCATCCGCAGCGTCGATCCGGTCGAGCCGAAACTGGCGGTGCCGGATGCGACCTACCTTCTGGCGCGCGGGCCGTTTCGCGAGGCGGATGAACGCGCACTGCTCGAGGAGCACCGCATCGATGGTGTCGTGTCCAAGAACAGCGGCGGTGAGGCGACCTACGGCAAGATCGCGGCGGCGCGGGCGCTCGGTATCGAGGTGGTGATGGTGCGCAGGCCCATCCTGCCGGAGGTGCCGTCGGCCGAAACTGTCGAAGCATTGGCCGCGATGATCGATCATGGTCTCGACCCCGTCGCGGAGCGCGGCGTGTAGACCAGCGCCGGTTTGTCGCCGCGCTTGATGATCCGTGTTTCCGGCGAACCGATGATGATGCAGGTCGCCATGTCGGCTTTTTGCGCGTCGACATCGGCCAGCAAAAAGACCTCGATGCGCTCGTCCGGGCGGCCGGCGGCGCGGCCGAAGATGACCGGCGTGGTGCCGGGCAGGATGGCGGCCAGGCATTCGAAGGCACGGCCGAGCTGCCAAGGGCGCGCCTTGCTGATCGGGTTATAGAGCGCGATGACGAAGCCGGCGCCGGCCGCCGCCAGGAGGCGCAGTTCGATCAAGTCCCACGGCTTCAGATTGTCGGACAGCGAGATGGCGCAGAAATCATGGCCGAGCGGCGCGCCGATGCGGGCGGCAACCGCCAGCATGGCGGTGACGCCGGGCACGACAGTGACATCGACGGTGCGCCATTCGGCCGGACCGGCCTCGATCGCCTCGCAGACGGCGGCCGCCATGGCGAACACGCCGGGATCGCCGCCGGAGACGACGGCGACGTCATGGCCGTCCGCCGCCTTTACCAGCGCGTCCTTGGAGCGGGCGAGTTCCTCGCGATTATCCGAGGCGACGCGGGTTTGATCCGGGCGAAGATCAAGCCGGTCGAGATACGGCTTGTAGCCATAGAAGAACTTTGCCTCGGCGACGGCGCGGCTGGCTTGCGGCGTCACCTGGTCGGCATTGCCGGGCCCAAGGCCGATGACGGTGAGCCGGCCGCTCACGGCGTGCCTCCCATAACGCCAGGCCGGCCGGACCAGCCGGCGACCAGCACGATGGCGAAATAGGGGGCCTTGTCGTCCGGCTTGTCGGCGAGCTTCAACGAAACGCTGCCGGCCATGGTGCCGCGCTCGACATAGACGGCGCGGGTCAGTTTGCCGGTGGCTTCCAGCGCCCGCCTGATCTTGGGCAGGTTGCGGCCGACCTTCATGATGACGGCGGCATCCGTGTCGGCGAGACGGCGTGTCAGCTCGAACTCGCTCATCGTGCCGGGCAAAACCGTCAGGACATCGTCGCCCTGGACGATCGGCACGCCGGTCTGCGACCAGCAGCCCGACATGGCGGTGACGCCGGGGATGACTTCGGTCGGGAAGCGATGGGCGAGGCGGACATGCAGGTGCATGTAGGAGCCGTAGAACAGCGGGTCGCCTTCGGAGAGCACGGCGACCATGCGGCCGGCTTCGAGGTGTTCGGCGACCTTCTCGGCCGACTCCTCGTAGAAATCGGTGATCTGCGAACGGTAGTCGTCGTGATCCTTGTCGATCTCGGTGGTGACGGGATAGAGAAGCGGCAGTTCCAGCATATCCGGCCGGAAACGCGCCTCGACGATGGCGCGCGCGTTGCTATTGTTGCCGCGCTTGGCGAAATAGGCAACGACATCGGCCTCGGCCAGGACGCGCGCGGCTTTCAGCGTCAAGAGTTCGGGATCGCCGGGACCGGTGCCGACGCCGACGAGGCGGCCTTTTGCCAGATCTTCTTTGACAGCTGCGTTCACAGGCCGGGCCTCGCCAGCGAATTGAGCGCGGCTGCAGTCATGGCGCTGCCGCCAAGCCTGCCGCGCACGATGGCGTAGGGCACGCCATAGGAATTCTGCACCAGCGCATCCTTGGATTCGGCGGCCCCGACGAAGCCGACCGGCATGCCGATGATCGCCGCCGGCTTCGGCGCGCCGTCGCGCAATTTTTCCAGGAGATAGAACAGTGCCGTCGGCGCATTGCCTATGGCGACCACCGAACCGGCCATACGCTCGCCCCACAGATCGATTGCCGCGGCCGAGCGGGTGTTGCCGATCTGCTTGGCGATGTCGTGCGTGCGCGGGTCGCGCAAGGTGCAGATCACCTCGTTGCCGGCCGGCAACCGGGCGCGGGTGACGCCATGCGAGACCATTTCGGCGTCGCAGAAGATCGGTGCGCCGGCCGTCAAGGCGCTGCGGGCGGCGGCAACGAAATCGCTGGAGAAAACAAAATGACTTGATGCTTCGACCTGGCCGCAGGCATGGATCATGCGGATGGCAATGTCGGCCTCGGCCTCGGAAAAGCGGGACAAATCGGCCTCGGCGCGGATGATGGCAAAAGAGCGCTCATAGATGGCGTTGCCGTCATGGATGTAATCGTAGGCGGCCATGCTTATTCCTGTCGGTAGCTTTCGGCGATTGCCGCCGGTCCGAGCCTTGTCAGGCAGGCGGCGGCGGTTTCACCTGGATATTGAGCGCTGCGGACCATCGCTGCGACGCGACCGATGCCGCGCGCGGCGTCATAGCCCGGCCTGTAGCCCGCAGGAAGGGCCTTTGCCGTCGCGTTCACGACAAGTCCGGCTCCGTTTTCGCCGCCGACGATTGTTAGCGCGGCAGAGCCGGGGTGAGCGCAGCCCTTGGCGCAGCCGGAAATGTGCAGTGTGAAGTCGAGGATATCAGCGTTTTCGGCGGCGATTTTCTCGGCGATGTCGCGCGTGGCGATGCGGCCGGAGGCACACGCAGGGGTGCCGGGGCAGGCGGCGATGCGGGTGCGCGGGTCGGCGGCGGTGGTGACGAAGCCGAGCGCGGTGGCGGTGGCCTGCAGGAGGTGGTTTGCGGACGATGGTTGGCCGAGGAAAAGCAAGGCGCGGCCGGGGGCGAGGCGGATTTCGGCGACGCCGAGGGACAGGGCGCTTTGGGCGAGGGCGATGAGTTTTTCGGCCGGCATGCTGCCATAGGGGAGGGCTATGCCGAGAGCGGTGGTGTCGTTGGATAAGGGGAAAAGACCGATAGGCCGGCGATCCTGCACACCCCCCTCCGTCCTGCCGGACATCTCCCCCTCAAGGGGGGAGATTGCGTCTTCGTGGGCGATTTCGCCAATTTTCAGCGTCGAAAGTGGAGAGCCGCCGGCGACCCTGCTGATCTCCCCCCTTGTGGGGGAGATGTCCGGCAGGACAGAGGGGGGCGCGAGGGAATGCCAGCTTGCGAGAGAGGCCAATTGCCTCTCCGACAAATCCCGAGAATGTGCGTCACGCCCCTTCTCGGCAACCATCCTCAGCGCAGCAACCGCAATATCGCGCGCTGCATCCTCATCGGCCGTCGCAAGCGGCCTCGCGCTTTGACCGTCAACAGCGACAGATACAGTCCACAGAACGCTAGCGCCGTCCCGCACCGCCTTCAGCCTGACATCGGCCGTCACCCCATCCATCGTCAACTGCCCGTCGCCATCGACAACCACCGAAACCTTCGGCCCGAGCCTTGGCGTCAGCCCAGCTTCCTCGACCGCAGCCCTGACCCGCTCAGCCAAAGATCGCGGATCGGCAATCTCCCGCGGATCGATGCCGGCCAGCGGCCCGGTCTCGACCGGCACGCCGGTACGCACTGCAATCCCCAGTGCATCGACCTCCGCCGCCAACAGCACCGCACTTTCCGCCGTCAGGCCGCGTATCTGCAGGCTGCCTCGTGCGGTCACTTCCATGATGCCGTTGCCGCGCTTCAAGGCGGATTCGCAGAGTCCGATCAGCGACTTGGGGGAAAGCCCTCCAGCAACCGGGTTGAGCCGCACCAGCAGGCCATCGCCGGTCTGCATCGGCGCCGAGAGAGCCGGACAGGCGCCGCGGCGCGAGAAGGCGTTCATGCCGCGACCCCGAGCGCCTCGGCCTCGGCGATCAACGCCGCGAGATCGTCGTCGATCGCGTTGCGCAAGGGATGCCAGAGACCACGCCGGCGCGCCGACAGGAAGCGTTCGGCGATGACTTTGGCTGCGGCCGGGTTTTCGCGCAGGATGAAGGCGCGGACATCGGGATCACCGACATAGGCATCATGCACGGCCTCGATCAGCGCGCCTGAAATGGCGTGCGTGGTTTCAGCGAAGCCGATGAGGCGGTCGACCGTTTCGGCGAATTCGGAGGCGCCGCGCGGGCCGTGCCGCATCTGGCCGGCGATGAAACGCGCATTGACGGCTCGCGCCCGCACAACCCGCGACACAGCCTCGCCGACCGAGCGCGGCTTCGGCTTGTGCGGGTCGGTGGTGTCGAGCACGATGACGTCGGCATTTCGGCCGAGCGTCGCAAGTGCAGCCGAAAAGCCGCCGATGAAGGCGACGTCGGCGGAGCCCTCGAGAATGTCGCGGCCGGGATCGTCGCCGGTGTGGACGAGCAGATCGGCCTCGGCGATGCGGGTCTCGAAAGCGCCGGGGGAGGCAATGCCTTCGCCCTCGGCGCCGCCATAGGCATGCGATGTCGCATCGAGATAGGCGCGGCCGATTTCTTCGCGCCCGACCCAGTCGCCGCTGGACAGCAGGTCCTCGACGCCGGCGCCGTAGGTGCCGGGCGAGGTGCCGAAGATGCGCGGGCCGATCTTGCCATCGGCGCGGGTTCTGGCGGCGAGCGGGTTTTCCGAATCGTCCTCGTCGCGCGCGGCTACGGCGTTGGCGGCGGCGTCGATCAGCGCGATCTGGGTCGGGAACATGTCGCGGAACAGACCCGAAATCCGCCAGGTGACATCGACGCGCGGGCGACCGAGCGTGGCCGGCGGCAGCACTTCGATGCCGGTGATGCGGCCGGTGGCACTGTCCCATTGCGGCCGGCAGCCCATCAGCGCCAGGCCTTGCGCGATCTCCTCGCCGCCAGTGCGCAGCGAGGCCGAGCCCCAGAGGTCGATGACCAGCGAGCGCGGCCAGTCGCCATGCGACTGCATATAGCCGCGCACGACTTCTTCTGCCGCCGCCTTTCCCAGATCGTAGGCGGTCGGCGTCGGCATGGTGCGCGGGTCGGAGGTGAACAGGTTGCGGCCGGTGGGCAGCACGTCGGAGCGGCCACGCGCCGGTGCGCCCGCCGGACCCGCCTTGATGTGACGGCCGTCGAGCGCGGCAAGAAGTGCTGCTTTCTCGGCCTCCGCGCTTTGCACGCGCATGGCGTCGGGCTCGTCGTCGGGAGCGCGGCCATAGATGTGCAGGCCGTCCTTGATGGCGAAATCCTTGAGGTCGCAGAGCCAGGCGTCGATGCGGCGCAGCGCCTCGTCGGGCGCATCGGTTCCGGCGACGCCGGCTTCGGAGGCGAAGCCGGTCTTTTGCGCCGTGTCGACGATCAGCTTGGCCAGACGATCGCGGCGGCGGCGGTCGAGGCCGTCGGCCTGGGCGTATTCGTCGACGAGGCGTTCGAGCTTGTGCTGCCCTTCGTCGAGGCCGGCACCGGTCAACGGCGGCGGCAGATGGCCAAGCGTGACGGCGGCGATACGCCGCTTCGCCTGCGCCGCTTCGCCGGGATTGGAGACGATGAAGGGGTAAATGACGGGCAACGAGCCGGTGACGATCTCGGGGAAGCAGTTTTGTGAGAGCGCTACCGTCTTGCCGGGCAGCCATTCCAGCGTGCCATGAGCGCCGACATGGATGAGAGCATGGATGCGGAGCGATTTGCGCAGCCACAGGCCGAAGGCGATGAGGTTGTGGCGGGGAGGGAGCGTCGGGTCGTGGTAATCGGCGCGGCGGTCGGCCGAGCGGCCACGGTCGGGGGCGAGAGCGACAGTGATGTTGCCGAAGGTGGCGGCGCGGAAGGGGAAGCCGCTCTTACCCTCCCCCTTGTGGGGAGGGTGGCCCGCAGCGCCGGGTGGGGGTGGTGCACCGCTACCCCCACCCCGTTTCGCGCTATCCGCTTCGCGAATGTCGCGAACCGACCCTCCCCACAAGGGGGAGGGTGAAGGAGCGCCCCATGCCGCCTCGACTGCAGCCAGTGCCTCAGCCGGCAAATCCTTTGAGAAGTCCAGATACTCATCCAGCCCCAGCCCACCATCGCTCCGCCCCAACGCATCCAGCAGCGCACGCGGCGTTTCTGGAATCCCGTCTACGCGATAGCCCTGCTCCTTCAGGTCATGCAGCATGGCCAGCACGCTGGACGGCACATCCAGGCCCACTGCATAGCCAGTGCGGCCGGGCGCGCTCGGATAGTCCGGAATGAGGATCGCCAACTTACGCGTCGCGCGGGGCGTCTGCTGCAACCGTGTGAACGCCGCTAGCCTGTCCGCCACTTGCGCCACGCGATCCGGTTCCGGGCGGTTGGCGAAAGCGCGGTGGCCGAGCGCCGGGTCGGTCTCGCTCTCGCCCTTGAAGGAAATCGCGCCGGCAAGGATACGGCCGTCGAGTTCGGGCAGCACGACATGCATGGCGAGGTCGGCGGGCGCCAGGCCGCGCTGGTTGTTGTCCCAGACGTCGCGGCGGGTGGTGGCGACGATGACCTGGAAGACCGGCACGCCGGCGCGGTCGAACAGGGTTTGGACGCCGGGTTCGGCGCCGGAGGCGAAGGCGGTTGCGGTGATGATGGCGGCGGGGTTGAGCGAGGCCAGTGCGGTTTCGACGAAGGCCAGGGAGGTCGGGTCTTTGAGGCTGGAGACGAAGATCGGGACCGGTCTCATGCCGCGCTGGCGGAGTGCATCAAAGAGGGCATCGATTGGCGCGACATCGGCGGCCAGCAGCATCGAGCGGTAGAAGAGGATGGGGATGATGGGAGAGTTGATGTTGTCTGCGCCGAGTTCCCGCCCACCCCCCTCTGTCCTGCCGGACATCTCCCCCGCAAGGGGGGAGATTGTGCTCTCATCGACGCTTTCGCCAATCGGGGATGTTGCAGAGGAATCTATTATCGGCTGGGCAGAAAAAGTGCCGAGGTCCGCGCCGGCTGATCTCCCCCCTTGCGGGGGAGATGTCCGGCAGGACAGAGGGGGGTGTGAAGGAACGCCGACATCGGCAAAATCCAACTTGCCTACGACGCCGCGGCCAGGCTCGTAGTAACCAGCTTTCGGCACGCTGACCGGCTCAGCCGCCGCCGCATCCTGCCCAGCCAACCCCGCCAGCCGCTGCATCAGTGCTGCCATATTCTCCGGTCCGCCCTCGCGGAAATAACCAAGCAGGACGTCCAGATCCTCGCGCGGCAGCGTCGAGGCTTCGATCAGCCTGAGATCCTCGTCGTGGCTCTCGCCCGGCAGCAGCGCCAGCTTGATGCCGTTCGCACGGGCAGTCGCGGCAAGCTGGTCGCAGCCATAGCGCCACCAGTCGTAGCCGCCGAGGATGCGCACCAAAATCACCTTGGCGTGGCGGGCGACGCTGTCGATCCAGAGGTCCACGGACATGGGATGGCGCAGGTCGCGCAGCGCCGCCAGCCGCATCGACGGCAGGCGGGCGGCATCGGCCTTCCACGCCGCCGCGAGGCCGGCGAGGTCGCTGTCGGTGAAGGACAGCGCCACGATATCCGCCGGCGTCTGCCCGAGATCGACGGGCTCGGCGAGATCGTCGAGCGAGGCGGATGTGGTGGTGAGTATATGCATTTCGGCTCGTGGTTTGGATCAGCCGGCGAGTATACGCTCGATCGCCGGGCGGTTCAGTCCTTTCAGGCCAATGACGACAAGACGCGAGCGGCGGTCGTCCTCAGCCGCCCAGGCGCGGTCATAGTAATGATTGACGCGCGGGCCGACGGCCTGCAGCAAAAGCCGCATCGGCTTGCCGCCGACATCGACGAAGCCTTTTACACGCAACACGTTTTCCTGTTCGGCGGCGGTGGCGACGCGCTTGGCCAGGTCGTCGGGATTGGCGATCGAGGGGATGTCGACGATGAAGGTGTCGAAATCGTCATGCTCATGATCGAAAGCGCCGTCGTGATGCGACTTGCGGTTCTCGATGTCGTCTTCGACGGCGAGACCGAGGCCAAGCAGCACCGACGGGTCGACCTTGCCATGCGCAGTCGGCACGATTTTTACCGCGCGGGCGGAATGTTCATTGATGATGGCGTTGGCGCGGGCCGAACCGGGGGCGTCCATCAGATCGCTCTTCGACAGGATGATCAAATCGGCGCAGGCGATCTGGTCCTCGAACACTTCTTCGACAGGATCGTCATGGTCGAGCGTCTCGTCCTGAGCGCGCTGTGCCTGCAAAGCGTCCATGTCGTTGGCGACGCGGCCTTCGGCCAGCGCCGGGCCGTCTACCACGGCGATGACACCGTCGACGGTTACCCGGCTCTTCACGCTCGGCCACTGGAACGCCTGGACCAGCGGCTTGGGCAGAGCCAGGCCCGAGGTCTCGATCAGGATGTGGTCAACCTTCGGTGTCAGCGCGAGGATCTTGTCGAGGGCGGGCACGAAATCGTCGGCGACTGTACAGCAGATGCAGCCATTGGCCAGTTCGACGATGTTTTCCTCGGGGCAGGTGTCGATGCCGCAGCCTTTCAGGATTTCCCCGTCGATGCCGATGTCGCCGAACTCGTTGACGATGATGGCGATGCGCTTGCCGCCGGCATTTTCCAGGAGATGGCGGACCAGCGTCGTCTTGCCGGCGCCGAGGAAGCCTGTAACGACAGTGCAGGGAACACGGGAGAGGTTGGCGGCCGGGTTTGAAGCGTTCATCGTCAGTCCTTCAGCATGTCGAGGGGTGGGATGCGGGCAACGAGGCCGCGCTTGAGGCTATCGGGCCGGCCGCGCCACGGGATGAGGCCGTCGGCCGAAGTCGCGAAGAGCTTTGCGCCGGTAACGAGGTCGGCGCCGCTGGTTGCGGTCAGATCGCCGAAGACATAGCTCCAGCAGCCATCGCGCAGGATCGCGGCGCTGAGGCGGCGCTTGCAATTGCCGAGACATTCGGCGGTGCGGACCCGGATATCGCCGGCAGCGGCGCGGCCTGTGTCCTCAGCCAGCAATTCGCCGGCGCGCGGATGGGCGTCGGAACCGGTCTCATCGCGGCAGGAGGCGCAGACGATGACGGTCACGCCGGTCAGGGCGTCGTTGTCGCCGGACGCAATGTCCGTTGTGCCAGCCGAAAAACTGCTGTTCTGGTCCAAAAACCGTGCTCCTTGCCCGGAAACCCGCCAGGCGATCGGATACTTTGTCTCAGACGGCAGGTCTCCTGGCTCGCGAGTCATTGCCTTGGTTAGCCGCCTTCCCGGTGTTACCCAGTGGCTTTCGGCCTTGGCTCTTCGCTTACAGTTGCGGGGACAGCCGCGGATTTGGGATTTTTTCGTCCCGCACCGCATTCCCTCTTGGCCCTTGCCGTTGCGGGCAGGGGACCGTCTGGAGCGGATTTAGGCTTTTGCAGGCAGCGGTGTCAACGCACGGCTACGACATGGCGATGTCGGCAGGGGCTGTCATGTCCCGGCTTCCGGCAGTGCCAGGATGACCTGTCGGATAGCTTGATAGCCATCGCTATAGTCCCAGTCATGACCGACAGCCAGATTCTGTCCCTCATGCCAAACCGCGTTGTCCAGAAGGACTTCGGCACTAATCAGCGTGCCCTTCAAGCCTGCCAGAAAGGTCCGGACAAAATGGCTTCCGGGGGGTACCGAAGCTGTGAACAGCTTTTCCAGCTTGGCATAGAATGCTGGATAGCCTGGTGTCAGCGAGCATAGCTCGGTTGTGGCCTGGGAAATGACCGGGCCGCTATAGATTTTCCAGCGGGCATCTTTTCGCCAGATCTTCCAACTGGCGCTGCTTCGCTGCCAAAGCTCTATTTCGGCCTGCATGTTCTCGCAGACGTGATCGGCCAGTCCCTCAATGGCCACATGGAAAACACCACGGAGAAACTTTTCAAACGCCTGGTTCAGTTCCTGTTCGCGCGTGTCGCCGAAGCCAGCAAAGGATTCAATGACCGGCTGAACATCAAGCAGCGGAGAAAAAATGTAGATTTCCAGGACCAGCCGGTCAGAACTCGTCTCGAACACCTCAGCCTCAAACCGAAGCTGCTTCGATTGGAGCATGACGTCCCTATCTCTGCGGACTGCATCTATTCCATGCGCAATGAGGGCGCCATGGATCATGTCGAGCACTTTGTCCGATGCCATTGCACAACCTACGAGGCTTATTGAGGCGTCTATGACAGACGCTGCAAGGGTTGGCCATCTCTCTCGCTAGCCAATGCCGGCCCCAGATTGCCGGCCGGCGTCACTTCGATGCGCTCAAGGCCAAGCCAGCCCTGCATCTCCTTTAGTTCCTCGAAAAGCTGTGCGGTGGTCTCAGGCGGTGCGCCTGCTTCGGCATAGGCGGCGTGGACGCGTAAGACACTCGCAGGCCGGTCGGCCTTGAGGTCGACGCGGGCGACGATCTTGTCGCCGAGCAAGAAAGGCAGCACGTAATAGCCATATTGCCGCTTGTCGGCCGGGGTGTAGATCTCGATGCGGTAGCGGAAATCGAAGAGACGCTCGGTGCGCGCGCGCTCGAAGACCACCGGATCGAAGGGGGCCAGCAAGGCGCGGGCCTCGATCTTTCGCGGCAGGCGGGCGTCCCTATAGAGGTAAGCCGGCTTGTCCCAACCTTCGACGTTTACCGGCAGCAACTCGCCCATCTCGACCAGTTCCTCCAACCGGCCCTTCATGTCGGCCGGCGACAAGCGGAAATAATCGCGCAGGTCACCCGACGTCGCGATGCCGTGGGCGCGGGCAGAAATGCGCAGCAATTCGCGGTGCGCGTCCTCGGCGGCCGGCACCGGCAGATCGAGGATCGCCTGCGGCAGCACGCGCTCGGGCAGGTCATAGAAGCGTTCGAAGCCACGGCGGTGCGCCGTGGTGATGCGTCCGGCCCAGAAGAGCCATTCGAAGGCGTGCTTGGCGTGGCTCCAGCCCCACCAGCCGCCCGAACCTTTCTGGCCTTCCAGTGCCGAAGCGGCAATCGGGCCGCGCTCGGCGACCGCGCGGTAGATCTCTTCGATATAGGCGGCGTGCTCGCGGCCCCATTTGGCGAGGCCGAGATACATTTCGTCGCCTTGCTCGGCCCGCTGCATGCGCCAGCGCATCAGCGGGTAGGTCTCGACCGGCAGGAACGAGGCCTCATGCGCCCAGTATTCGAACACCGTGCGTTTGCGGGTGATGGCCGCATTGTCGAGCAAAGCCAGCGGGTAGGGGCCAAGCCGCGAATAGAGCGGCATATAGTGGGCGCGCACCACCGCGCTGACGGAATCGATCTGCAGCAAGCCGGTGCGCGACAGCACGCGGGCGAGGTGGCGGCGATCGGGCGTGCCGACCGGGCGGGGATCGAGAAATCCTTGCGCGGCGAGCGCGATGCGCCTGGCCGCGGGGAGTGAGATTTTGTCCTTCGTCAAAGTGTCTTGCCTCGAACCATTTTCCCGACTTTAGCCGGCGATTCCGGTCATGCTAGCAGGCAAATGGCGGGAGATGTGTCAGGAGACAAAAGTGGAGTGAAAGATGAAGGAAATCAAACAGGAGGAGATCGGACCAGTTTTTCCCGGCCTGCCGTCCAGCACTGTCTTTTGAACAAGGTTTGACTTGCTTCGCTGAAAGCCGTGCGCTAACCCTCGCCGCGTTGCAGCAAAGGCACCTAAAACGGTTCAGCGGTTAAACTGTCGCGCTTCCGCATTAGGGTTGGTTGCTGTAATCAAAGTGGATTGGCCGCCAACGGAAAGCCGAGCATGAACGTACTCCTCAGTTCATACCTGCCCATCGTCCTCTTCATCGCCGTGGCCGCAGTTGTAGGCCTGGCGCTTATCATCGCGCCGTTCCTGGTGGCTTATCGCAATCCCGATCCGGAGAAGCTTTCCGCCTACGAGTGCGGGTTCAACTCGTTCGACGATGCCCGGATGAAATTCGACATCCGCTTCTACCTGGTGTCGATCCTGTTCATCATCTTCGATCTGGAAGTGGCCTTCCTGTTTCCGTGGGCGGTGTCGTTCTCGAAGATCGGCATGCTCGGTTTCTGGTCGATGATGGTGTTTTTGGCGGTGCTGACCATCGGCTTTGCCTATGAGTGGAAAAAAGGAGCGCTGGAATGGGATTGAACGACAGTTCCGAAACGCTCGTCGCGCCGAAGCCCAAAGGCCTGATCGACCCCAATACCGGACGTCCGGTCGGTTCCGACGATCCGTTCTTCCTCGAGATCAACAATGAACTGGCCGACAAGGGTTTTCTGGTCACCTCGACCGAGGCGCTGATCACCTGGGCACGCAGCGGCTCGCTGATGTTCATGACCTTCGGTCTCGCCTGCTGTGCCGTCGAGATGATCCACACCTCGATGCCGCGCTATGATTTGGAGCGGTTTGGCGTGGCTCCTCGCGCGTCGCCGCGCCAGTCGGACATAATGATCGTGGCGGGAACGCTGACCAACAAGATGGCCCCCGCTTTGCGCAAGGTCTACGACCAGATGCCGGAGCCGCGCTACGTCATCTCGATGGGCTCCTGCGCCAATGGCGGCGGCTATTATCACTATTCCTATTCGGTGGTGCGCGGCTGCGACCGCATCGTGCCGGTCGACATCTATGTGCCCGGCTGCCCGCCGAGCGCCGAAGCGCTGCTCTACGGCATTCTTCTCCTGCAGAAGAAGATCCGCCGCACCGGCACGATCGAACGGTAGACCCATGGCCGCATCCCTGAGCGAACTGTCGACCTATCTCGGCGAAAAGCTGCCGGGCCGCGTCACCGATGCGGTGCTTGCCTATGGCGAACTGACGATCTCGGTTGCTACAGACAATCTGATCGAGGTGACAAGCTTCCTGCGTGACAATTCGGGCTGCCAGTTCATTTCGATCATCGATATCTGCGGCGCCGACTACCCGTCGCGCGTCAAGCGTTTCGATGTCGTCTATCATTTGCTTTCGCCGAAGCAGAATTTGCGCATCCGCATCAAGGTGCAGGCCGACGAAGAGACGCTGGTGCCGTCGCTCACCGCTGTCTATCCCGGCGCCGACTGGTATGAGCGCGAGGCCTACGATCTCTATGGCGTGCTGTTCTCCGGCCATCCGGACCTGCGCCGCATCCTCACGGACTACGGTTTCGAGGGCCATCCCCTGCGCAAGGACTTCCCGCTGACCGGTTTCGTCGAGGTGCGCTACGACGACGAAGCCAAGCGCGTGATCTACGAGCCGGTGGAATTGAAGCAGGAATTCAGGAACTTCGATTTTCTCTCGCCATGGGAAGGGACGGACTACGTCCTGCCGGGCGATGAGAAGGCGAAACAGTGAGTAGGAAGTAGTGAGTAGTCAGTAGCAAAAGATTTGGAGCAACGGATCGAATCTTATCGCGACTTGAAGGTGTGGCAATCGGCGATGACGCTTGCTGAGGATTGCTACCGTTTCACCAAAGAGTTTCCGAGGGATGAGATTTACGGCATGACCTCTCAGATGCGCCGATCGGCGGTTTCGGTCGCAGCGAACGTCGCGGAGGGATACGGTCGGGAGAACAGAGGGTCGTTCGTTCAATTTTTGCGCATGGCGCAAGGCTCGTTGAAGGAACTGGAGACACACATACTGCTGGCATGTCGGGTTGGCCTGCTGCGAAAAGACAATGAGATTGAGCTGCTGCTGCGATGCGAAGAGATTGGAAAAATGATGAGATCTCTTATCCGAACGGTGCAGGCCAAGCAGGCGGAATGAAGCAGGCATTGAGATTGATGATCACTACTCACTACTCACTACTGACTCTTCGCCAGAGGCGCCAGAATGGCTGAAACCTCCGTCCGCAACTTTAACATCAACTTCGGACCGCAGCACCCTGCGGCGCACGGTGTTTTGCGTCTTGTGCTGGAGCTTGACGGCGAGGTGGTCGACCGCGTCGATCCGCATATCGGCTTGCTGCATCGCGGCACCGAAAAGCTGATCGAGCACAAAACCTATCTGCAGGCAGTGCCCTATCTCGACCGGCTCGACTATTGCGCACCGATGAACCAGGAGCATGCCTTCGCGCTCGCCACCGAGCGGTTGCTCGGCATCGAAGTGCCGAAGCGCGGCCAGTTGATCCGCGTGCTCTATTCCGAGCTCAGCCGCATCATGTCGCACATCCTCAATGTGACGACGCAGGCGCTGGATATCGGCGCGCTGACGCCGCCGCTGTGGGGTTTCGTCGAACGCGAAAAGCTGATGGTGTTTTATGAGCGCGCTTCCGGTTCGCGCATGCATGCGGCCTATTTCCGTCCCGGCGGCGTGCACCAGGATCTGCCGGCGAAGCTGGTCGAGGACATCGGCAAGTGGATCGACCCGTTCCTGAAGTCGCTTGACGACCTCGACAGGCTGCTTACCGGCAACCGCATCTTCAAGCAACGCAATGTCGATATCGGTATCGTGTCGCTTGCCGACGCCTGGGCCTGGGGCTTTTCCGGCGTCATGGTGCGCGGCTCGGGTGCGGCCTGGGATTTGCGCAAGTCGCAGCCTTATGAATGCTATTCCGAGATGGATTTCGACATCCCGATCGGCA
Source organism: Mesorhizobium sp. P160219 (assembly GCF_057786095.1). Taxonomy (NCBI): domain Bacteria; kingdom Pseudomonadati; phylum Pseudomonadota; class Alphaproteobacteria; order Hyphomicrobiales; family Phyllobacteriaceae; genus Mesorhizobium; species Mesorhizobium sp. P160219. The sequence continues at coordinate 5,123,384 of NZ_JBYNWG010000001.1, read as the reverse complement.
AGAACGGCGACTGCTACGACCGTTATCTCGTGCGCATGGAAGAGATGCGCCAGTCGGCGAAAATCATGCGCCAGTGCGTCGACCTTCTGCTCGGCAAGGAGAGCACCGGGCCGGTGTCGAACCTCGACGGCAAGGTGGTGCCGCCGAAGCGCCAGGCGATGAAGCGCTCGATGGAAGCGCTGATCCATCATTTCAAGCTCTACACCGAGGGCTATCGCGTGCCGGCCGGCGAGGTCTATGCTGCCGTCGAGGCGCCGAAGGGCGAGTTCGGTGTCTATCTCGTCTCCGACGGCACCAACAAGCCCTATCGCTGCAAGCTGCGCGCGCCCGGCTTCGCGCATCTGCAAGCCATGGATTTCCTCTGCCGCGGCCACATGCTGGCCGACGTCACTGCCGTCCTGGGTTCCCTCGATATCGTCTTCGGGGAGGTTGATCGGTGATGGCGGCAGCCAATCCTACAGTGCGCTCTCAGGTCGGTGTTCGAGGGAATGCCGACGCTGCCCTACCGCGGTGGCGCGAATTGGCAAAAGCCATGCTGCCGGTCGAGTTCGCAGAGGCTTCTTACAACTCGACTCAGCACTGTTCGATCTATGACTTCTTTTTTACCCTGCTACCCAAGACGCGCCTTGCCCACCGCGACAATGACGTCGACAAGCTGGGTAGAATGCACGGGTTCGCCCAATGGGCTGCCGTTCACCCGAACAAACAGATTTGGAATGCGGCTGGTGTCGCTTTTTACGAGCACTTGTTCGACGATGACATCGACGCTGATGCGGTCATGCCATGGATCTCGCCTCAAGTAAGGCAAACTGTTCTGGGGCTGTGGCAATACATGTTGCCCGCAGAGCGATTTGCGAGTGTTGCTCGATCTGCCGAACGCATTCCGTTTTCTCATCAGAAAGAATGTGAAACCGCAATAGCTCTCGTAGCAGAGCAGGGGCCCGATCGCTAAATGTCAGTCCGCCGTCTCGCAGAAGCAAGCGTCCAGCCAGCCTCCTTCGCCTTCAACCGGGCGAATGCGGCGGTTGCGAAGCAATGGATCAAGAAATATCCGAAGGGCCGCGAGCAGTCGGCGATCATTCCCTTGCTGATGATTGCGCAGGAGCAGGAAGGCTGGGTCACCAAGGCGGCGATCGAGACGATTTCGGACATGCTCGGCATGCCGCGCATTCGCGGCCTCGAAGTCGCGACCTTCTACACGCAGTACCAGCTCAATCCGGTCGGCACGCGCGCACATATCCAGGTCTGCGGCACCACGCCCTGCATGCTGCGCGGCTCGGAAGCGCTGATGGATGTGTGCCGCTCGAAAATCCATCACGACCAATTCCACACCAACGACAAGGGCACACTGTCGTGGGAGGAAGTCGAATGCCTCGGCGCCTGCGTCAACGCGCCGATGGTGATGGTCTTCAAGGATACGTTCGAGGATCTCACCCCCGAGCGGCTGGCCGAAATCATCGATCTTTACGATGCGGGCAAGGGCGCCTCGGTTCCCACGGGACCGCAAAACGGCAGAACCGGCTCGGAGCCGGCGCCTGGCCTGACGACGCTGAAGAGCGAAAAGGCGATCCTCAAAGCAACGCGGGACAAGGAAGCCAGGGCGGCGAGCAAGGCTGCCCACGCGGCGCCCGACGCAATCATTGCGGCGCCTGTTCCGGCTCCTGCCGCTCCTGCAGCGGCCGCCCCGGTCGCGCCATCCAACGCCGGCAAACCGAAAACCGATGCGCCGGAAACCAGCTCGGCGTTGAAGTCGCCCTCCAGGGCCAAGGTTGCACCGGCGGCGGAAAAAGCGGCGAGCGTCCCGGCGCCCCTGCATTCGGCCGCCAACGCCAACACCGCGGCGCCTGAAGTCGAGAAGGTCGCCAAGCAGCGTAATGGCCCGAAGACCACCTCCACGCCGGCAGCTGCCTTCATCGCTCCGGAATTCAAGGCGCCAGCGGCCAACGCCCCGGTGGCCCCGACCGTCAAGGCGCCGACAGCCAGACCCGCAAAGCCGTCGCTCGAGGACAAGAACCGTCCGGCCGGAATCGACAGGCCGGCTGCGGTCGACGATCTCAAGCTGATCTCGGGCATTGGCCCGAAGATCGAGGGCATCCTTCATTCGCTTGGCATCTTCACCTTCACACAGGTCGCATCCTGGAATAAGGCCGAGCGCGACTGGGTGGATGGATATCTCGCTTTCCAGGGCCGCATCGAGCGCGACGACTGGGGCAAGCAGGCCAAGGCGCTCGCCAAGGGCGGCGTCGCCGAATACATCCGCGTCTTCGGCAAGGAGCCACGTTGATGGCTGAAGCGCAAAAGCACCGGATCTTTGCTGTCGCTGCGCAGCATTGTCATCGGCGTTGTCTGCATCGCTGCTGCCAACATCCTTCTGGAGGGGCTTCGGCGCCTCGTCGAATTGCCGTTTTCGGATACCCTGGAATCGATGGCCGCGACCGGCATAGGCGTGCTGGTGTGGGTCTCGATCGTCTTGCGGGGAAAGAGGTAAGTCATGCTGGCTGACAAAGACCGCATCTTCAACAACATCTACGGGCTCTTCGACAAGTCACTGGCCGGCGCGATGGCGCGCGGCGCCTGGGACAACACGCCCGGCATCATCGCCAAGGGGCGAGAGTGGATCGTCAATGAGATGAAGGCGTCCGGCCTGCGCGGCCGTGGCGGCGCCGGCTTCCCGACCGGGCTGAAATGGTCGTTCATGCCCAAGCAGAGCGATGGAAGGCCGAGTTATCTCGTTGTCAACGCCGACGAGTCCGAGCCCGGCACGTGCAAGGACCGCGATATCCTGCGCAACGATCCGCACACCCTGGTCGAGGGCTCGTTCATCGCCGGCTTCGCCATGGGCGCGGTCGCCGCCTACATCTATGTGCGCGGCGAGTTCATCCGTGAGCGCGAGGCGCTGCAGCGCGCCATCGACGAGGCCTACGAGGCCAGGCTGATCGGCAAGAACAACACGTCCGGATACGATTTCGACATCTACATGCATCACGGCGCCGGCGCCTATATATGTGGCGAGGAAACAGCACTTCTCGAAAGCCTCGAAGGCAAGAAGGGCCAGCCCCGGCTGAAGCCGCCATTCCCAGCCAATGTCGGCTTGTACGGTTGTCCGACTACCGTGAACAATGTCGAGTCAATCGCGGTCGCGCCGACCATTTTGCGCCGTGGCGCCGCCTGGTTCTCGTCCTTTGGCCGGCCCAACAATGTCGGCACCAAGCTGTTTTGCATCTCGGGTCACGTCAACAATCCGTGCACCGTCGAAGAGGCGATGTCGATCCCGTTCCGCGAGCTGATCGAAACCCATTGCGGCGGCATTCGCGGCGGCTGGGACAATCTCCTGGCGGTCATTCCGGGCGGCGCTTCGGTGCCGCTGGTGCCGGCCGAGCAGATCATCGATGCGCCGATGGATTTCGATGCTTTGCGCGACCTGAAATCCGGCCTTGGCACGGCGGCTGTCATCGTCATGGACAAATCGACCGATATCGTGAAGGCGATCGCCAGGCTTTCCTATTTCTACAAGCATGAGAGCTGCGGCCAGTGCACGCCATGCCGCGAAGGCACCGGCTGGATGTGGCGGGTGATGGAGCGGCTGGTGCGCGGCGAGGCGCAGAAGCGCGAGATCGACATGCTGCTCGACGTCACCAAACAGGTGGAGGGTCATACGATCTGCGCGCTGGGCGATGCCGCGGCATGGCCGATCCAGGGCCTGATGCGGCATTTCCGCGGCGAGGTGGAGCGGCGCATCGACGAGTTTTCGCGCAACGCGCACCGGGCCGAACCGGTGATGGTGGCTGCTGAGTAGATTGAAATCGGGCGCAAGCCCCGGACGGAAATATAGGGGCGGGGCTGACGAAGAAACGACCAGGAGATGTCTATGGCGCCCTATTCGAACCCTTTGATGCCCAATTTGGACCAGCTTGAGAAGATGAACCAGGATTTGACAAGGATGATGCCGAAGGAGATGGCCAGCGCCGTCAACCTTCTCGCGCATCCTGTCGCGGGTGCCGCCGCCATGTCGGCGCTGGGCTTCGGCCTTGCCAACCATGCCTTTGGCGTGTGGCTAGGCGCCTTGTCGGGTGCTGCCGAGGCATCGCAGCGGATTTTCCAGCCGATCATCGACGATTTCGAGCAGCGCACCCAAGAGTTCTCCGAGACCGCGCCGGCCACCAAGGCGCGCGCGGCGACCAGAACCCTGATCGCCGAGGCGCAGAGTTTTGCCCAGGATGTGACCGATATTGCCGCTCGCACCGTCGATGCCGAGCCGGAGAAGACCGATGCCGTCGCCGAAGGCGCGACGATCGGATTGATGCCGGAGGATTTCAGACAGCCCAAGGCCGTGGCTCGTCCGGCCAAGCCGTCGGATCTCAAGGCGATCACCGGCGTTGGACCGAAGCTGGAAAAAGTGCTGAACGGCCTCGGCATCTGGACCTTTGCCCAGATCGCGGCGTGGACGCCGGAAGAGATCGCCTGGGTCGAGGACTACCTGTCGCTCACCGGCCGAATCGGCCGCGACGAGTGGACCCGCCAGGCCGCGGCGCTGACGCTGGCCGCCAAGGCGAAGAAGTAGGGGTGGCAGGCATGGAGATCCACGACAGGAGCGATGTTCTCGATGTGCGCAATGCCATCGTCAGCAACTCCAGATTTGACGATGTGAACTTGTCGAACACGCAGTTTCACAACGTCGACCTGTCGGCGGCCGTTGTGGACGACGCGAACCTCTCGGACGCGTTTTTCAGCAATGTGAATATGAGCAATTTGAAGATAGAAAACGCTGAAGTCGCCGGCATGATGATCAATGGCATCAGGCTGAGCGATCTGTTTCAGGCATATGAGACGGCGCAGACCGCCGGGGGCAATTGATGGCAAAGCTCAAGGTCGACGGGAAAGAGATCACTGTACCCGACCACTACACGCTGCTGCAGGCGGCCGAGGACGCCGGCGCGGAAGTGCCGCGCTTCTGCTTCCATGAGCGGCTGTCGATCGCCGGCAATTGCCGCATGTGCCTGATCGAGGTGAAGGGCGGGCCGCCGAAGCCGCAGGCCTCCTGCGCCATGAATGTGCGCGACCTGCGTCCGGGTCCGAATGGCGAGGCGCCTGAAATCTTCACCAACACGCCGATGGTCAAGAAGGCCCGCGAAGGCGTGATGGAATTCCTTTTGATCAACCATCCGCTGGATTGCCCGATCTGCGACCAGGGCGGCGAATGCGACCTGCAGGACCAGGCGATGGCCTTCGGCGTCGATTCCTCGCGCTATCACGAGAACAAGCGCGCGGTCGAAGACAAGTATATCGGCCCACTGGTCAAGACGGTTATGAACCGCTGCATCCACTGCACGCGCTGCGTTCGCTTCACCACGGAAGTTGCGGGCATTTCCGAGCTTGGCCTGATCGGCCGCGGCGAGGATGCCGAGATCACCACCTATCTCGAAAGCGCCATGACCTCGGAGCTGCAGGGCAATGTCATCGACCTCTGCCCGGTCGGCGCGCTGACGTCGAAGCCGTTCGCCTTCCAGGCGCGGCCGTGGGAGCTGACCAAGACAGAATCCATCGACGTCATGGACGCCGTCGGCTCGGCAATCCGCGTCGACAGCCGTGGCCGCGAGGTGATGCGCATCCTGCCGCGCGTCAATGAAGCGGTGAACGAGGAGTGGATTTCCGACAAGACCCGCTTCATCTGGGACGGATTGCGCACGCAGCGCCTCGACCGCCCCTATGTCCGCAAGGACGGAAAGCTGGCGCCGGCCAGCTGGGCCGAAGCGTTCGTTGCGATCAGGGATGCGGTGTCGAATGCGGCGCCCGAGAAAATCGGCGCGATTGCGGGCGATCTTGCCGCCGTCGAGGAAATCTACGCGCTTAAGCAGCTTATGGCTGCGTTGGGCTCGAAGAACACCGATTGCCGCCAGGACGGCGCCGCACTCGATCCCGCGCTCGGCCGCGCCAGCTACATCTTCAACCCCACCATCGAGGGCATCGAGCAGGCCGACGCGGTGCTGATCATCGGCGGCAATCCGCGCTTCGAGGCCTCGGTGCTCAATGCCCGCATCCGCAAGCGCTGGCGGATCGGCAATCTGCCGGTCGGCGTCATCGGCGAGGTCGGCGACACGCGTTACGACTATGAACAGCTCGGCGCCGGTCCGGAGTCGCTGAAAGACTTGGCCGATGGCAACGGCAAGTTCTTCCAGGTGCTGAAGAAGGCGACGCATCCGCTGATCATCGTCGGCCAGGGCGCACTATCGCGTGCCGACGGCGCGGCGGTGCTCGGCCAAGCGGCGAAACTCGCCACGGCCGTGAACGCTGCCCGCGCCGACTGGAACGGCTTTGCCGTGCTGCACACTGCGGCCGCGCGCGTCGGCGGTCTCGATGTCGGCTTCGTGCCTGGCAAGGGCGGCAAGAACGTTGCCGGCATGCTGGGGGAGAGCGAGGTTCTGTTCCTGCTCGGCGCCGACGAGATCGACATGTCCAAGACCGGCGGCGCCTTCGTTGTCTATGTCGGAACGCATGGCGACGCCGGTGCGCACCGCGCCAATGTCATCCTGCCGGGAGCCGCCTACACCGAAAAGTCCGGCACCTATGTCAACACCGAGGGACGCGTGCAGCAGACCAACCGCGCCGGCTTCGCGCCGGGCGATGCGCGCGAGGACTGGGCGATCCTGAGGGCATTGTCCGATGTGCTGGGCAAGAAACTACCCTTCGATTCGCTGCAGCAGTTGCGCGCCAAACTCTATGGCGAATACCCGCATCTCGCCCGCATCGATCATGTTGTCTCAGGCAACCCCGACGACATCGCCAGGGTGGCGAAGCTCGGCGGGCGGCTGAACAAGGGCACTTTCACCTCGCCGGTCACGGATTTCTATCTGACGAACCCGATCGCGCGGGCCTCCGCCGTCATGGCGGAATGCTCGGCGCTGGCGAAAAACGGCTTCAGGCAGGCGGCAGAGTAGACATGGACACTTTCTTCTCCTTCTATGTGGTGCCGACGCTGATCATCCTTTTAAAGTCGGTCGTGCTGATCGTCGTTTTGCTGATCGGGGTTGCCTACCTGCTTTACGCCGACCGCAAGATCTGGGCGGCGGTGCAATTGCGCCGCGGCCCGAACGTCGTCGGCCCGTGGGGCACGCTGCAGGCTTTCGCCGATCTGCTGAAATTCGTCTTCAAGGAACCGGTCATTCCGTCCGGCGCCAACAAGGGCGTGTTCCTGCTGGCGCCGCTGGTGTCGGCCGTGCTGGCAATCTCGGCCTGGGCGGTCATTCCCGTCAATGCGGGCTGGGGGATCGCCAACGTCAATGTCGGCATCCTCTACGTCTTCGCCATCTCCTCGCTCGAGGTCTACGGCGTGATCATGGGCGGCTGGGCGTCCAACTCGAAATACCCGTTCCTCGGCGCGCTGCGCTCGGCGGCGCAGATGGTGTCCTACGAAGTCTCGATCGGCTTCGTCATCGTCACCGTGCTGCTCTGCGTCGGCTCGCTCAACCTGTCGGACATCGTGCTGTCGCAGCAGGATGGGCTGGGCACCAAGCTTGGCCTGCCCAACAGCTTCCTCGACTGGCACTGGCTGGCGCTGTTCCCGATGTTCGTCATTTTCTTCATCTCGGCGCTGGCCGAGACCAACCGCCCGCCCTTCGACCTGGTGGAAGCCGAGTCGGAACTCGTCGCCGGCCATATGGTCGAATACTCCTCGACGCCGTTCCTGTTGTTCTTCCTCGGCGAATATGTCGCCGTGGTGATGATGTGCGCGCTGGCCACCATCCTGTTCCTCGGCGGCTGGCTGCCGCCCTTCGACTTCGCCCCCTTCACCTGGGTGCCCGGCGTGATCTGGTTCGTGCTCAAGATCTGCCTGATGTTCTTCATGTTCTCCATGGTGAAGGCCTTCGTGCCGCGCTACCGATACGACCAGCTGATGCGGCTGGGCTGGAAAGTGTTCCTGCCGATCTCCCTGTTCATGGTCGTTGCCACCGCGGCCTTCCTCAAAATCACGGGGTTTGCGTGATGTCCGCTTTTGGCCAGGCCGCAAAATCGCTGCTGCTGCAGGATTTCGTCAGCGCCTTCTTCCTGTCGATGCGCCAGTTCTTCGCGCCGAAGGAAACGATCAACTATCCGCACGAGAAAGGGCCGACCAGCCCGCGCTTCCGTGGCGAGCATGCGCTGCGCCGCTATCCCAATGGCGAGGAACGCTGCATCGCCTGCAAATTGTGCGAAGCGATCTGTCCGGCGCAGGCGATCACCATCGAGGCCGGCCCGCGCCGCAATGACGGCACTCGCCGCACCGTGCGCTACGACATCGACATGGTGAAGTGCATCTATTGCGGCTTCTGCCAGGAAGCCTGCCCGGTCGACGCCATCGTCGAGGGGCCGAATTTCGAGTTCGCGACGGAGACGCGCGAAGAGCTTTACTACGACAAGGACAGGCTGCTGGCGAATGGCGACCGCTGGGAGCGCGAACTGGCGCGCAACATCTCGCTGGACTCGCCCTACCGCTGACATTTGACGCATGGACGGGGCGAGGGGCCTCGTCTAAGGACAACGCAACTTGCCGGCCGGAGGCGGTCGCAGAAATCAAACAGGACGGATGTCCTGTTTGGACAGGAACCCGGGGGATCCCCAATGCTGAGTGGACTAGAGGCGGCCTTTTTCTACCTCTTCGCCTTTGTCGCGGTGGCGTCGGCCTTCATGGTCATTTCGTCGCGCAACCCCGTGCATTCCGTGCTGTTCCTGATCCTGACCTTCTTCAACGCCGCCGGCCTGTTCATGCTGACCGGCGCCGAGTTCCTGGCGATGATCCTGCTTGTCGTCTATGTCGGCGCGGTCATGGTGCTGTTCCTGTTCGTCGTCATGATGCTCGATGTCGACTTCGCCGAGATGAAGGAAGGCGCCCTGCAATATGCGCCGATCGGCGCGCTGGTCGGGCTGATCCTGGCGGCCGAGCTGATCGTGGTGCTCGGCGGCTACACCTTCGCGCCGCAACTGGCCTCGACGGTCTCCAAACCCATCCCGGATCTTGCCGCGCGCACAAACACCGCAGCACTCGGCGACATCCTCTATACCGACTACCTCTACTACTTCCAGATTTCGGGCCTCATCCTGCTGGTCGCCATGATCGGCGCCATCGTCCTGACGCTGCGCCACAAGGAAGGGATCAAGCGGCAGTCGATCGCAGCCCAGGTCGGCCGCACGCCGGCGACAGGCATGGAAATCCGCAAGGTCAAGTCGGGCGAGGGGCTCTGAGATGGTCGTCGGCATCGCACATTACCTGACCGTATCGGCGATCCTGTTCACGCTGGGCGTGTTCGGCATCTTCCTGAACCGCAGGAACATCATCGTCATCCTGATGTCGATCGAGCTGATCCTTTTGGCGGTCAACATCAATTTCGTTGCCTTCTCGGCGGCATTGGGCGATCTCGTCGGCCAGGTGTTTGCCCTGTTCGTGCTGACGGTCGCCGCCGCCGAAGCGGCCATCGGTCTTGCCATTCTCGTCGTCTTCTTCCGCAACCGCGGCTCGATCGCGGTCGAAGACGTGAACCAGATGAAGGGTTGACGGGGCTAACATGTATCAAGCGATCGTCTTCCTTCCGCTGCTCGGCTTCCTGATCGTCGGTCTGTTCGGCAATTCGCTGGGCGCCAAGGCATCGGAATACATCACCTCGGGCTTCCTGGTGATCTCGGCCGTGCTGTCCTGGGTCGCCTTCTTCTCCGTCGGCTTCGGCGAGGGCGAGGTGTTCACCGTGCCGGTGCTGCGCTGGATCCAGTCGGGCGGGCTCGACGCGTCCTGGGCGCTCAGGATCGACACGCTGACGGTGGTCATGCTGGTGGTGGTCAACACGGTGTCGGCGCTGGTCCACATCTATTCGATCGGCTACATGCACCACGATCCGAACCGACCGCGCTTCTTCGCCTATCTGTCGCTGTTCACCTTCGCCATGCTGATGCTGGTGACGGCCGACAATCTGGTGCAGATGTTCTTCGGCTGGGAAGGCGTGGGTCTCGCCTCTTATTTGCTGATCGGCTTCTGGTACAAGAAGCCGTCGGCCAATGCCGCGGCCATCAAGGCCTTCGTCGTCAACCGCGTCGGCGATTTCGGTTTTGCGCTCGGCATTTTCGGCGTCTTCGTTTTGTTCGGCTCGGTCAATCTCGGCACCATCTTCGCCAATGCCGCGACGTTCATTCCGGCTGAAGGCGCCCCACAAGGCGCGGCCGTGCTGACCTTCCTCGGCTACGCGCTGGACAAGCAGGCAGCCATGACCATCGTCTGCCTGCTGCTGTTTATGGGCGCTATGGGCAAGTCGGCGCAGGTGCCGCTGCACACCTGGCTGCCGGACGCGATGGAGGGCCCGACCCCGGTCTCGGCACTGATCCATGCCGCCACCATGGTGACGGCCGGCGTGTTCATGCTGGCGCGGCTGTCGCCGCTGTTCGAACTGTCGCATTCGGCGCTGACCGTGGTGACCTTCATCGGCGCCTTCACCGCCTTCTTCGCGGCGACCGTCGGCCTGGTCCAGAACGACATCAAGCGCGTCATCGCCTATTCGACCTGCTCGCAACTCGGCTACATGTTCGTGGCGCTCGGCGTCGGCGCCTATGGCGCGGCGATTTTCCATCTGTTCACGCACGCCTTCTTCAAGGCGCTGCTGTTCCTGGGCTCGGGCTCGGTCATCCATGCCGTCTCCGACGAGCAGGACATGCGCAAGATGGGCGGCCTGCGGAAGCTCATTCCGAAGACCTACTGGATGATGGTGATCGGCACGCTGGCGCTGACCGGCGTCGGCATTCCGGTGACCGTCATCGGCACCGCCGGCTTCTTCTCCAAGGATGCCATCATCGAGGCTGCCTTTGCCGGCCACAATTCGGTCGCCGGCCTCGCTTTTGTCCTGCTGGTCATCGCCGCCTGCTTCACCTCCTTCTACTCCTGGCGGCTGATCTTCATGACCTTCCACGGCGAGCCGCGGGCGAGCCACGACGTCATGCACCATGTCCATGAATTGCCGCCGGTGATGCTGGTGCCGCTGTTCATCCTGGCCGCGGGCGCGCTGTTTGCCGGCGTTATCTTTCATGGCGCCTTCATCGGCGAAGGATATGCCGAATTCTGGAAGGCGTCGCTGTTCACGCTGCCGGACAACCACATCCTGCACGAGATCCACGAATTGCCGCTGTGGGTCGAGCTGGCACCGTTCGTCGCCATGGTCATCGGCTTTGCCGTCGCCTGGAAGTTCTACATCCGCTCGCCGGAACTGCCCCGGAGCGTCGCCGCCAACCATCGGCTGCTCTATGCCTTCCTGCTCAACAAATGGTACTTCGACGAGCTCTACGACGTCCTGTTCGTGCGGCCGGCAAAGGCGCTGGGCAGGTTCTTGTGGAAGACCGGCGACGGCACCATCATCGACGGGCTCGGCCCTGACGGCATTTCGGCGCGCGTCGTCGATGTCACCGACCGCGTCGTCAAGCTGCAGACCGGCTACCTCTATCACTATGCCTTCGCCATGCTGATCGGCGTGGCCGCACTCGTCACCTGGATGATGCTCTGATGACCGCCTGGCCAATCCTCTCGCTGGTCACCTTCCTGCCGCTGGTCGGTGTGCTGCTGATCCTGTTCATCAGAGATGACAGCCCGAATGCGCGTCGCAACATCCGCGCCATCGCGTTCACGACGACGGCGGCCACCTTCATCATCTCGCTGTTCATCTGGACCGGCTTCGACAATTCGCAGGCCGGCTTCCAGTTCGTCGAGAAGTTTGCCTGGCTGGATTCCGGCATCTCCTACCATATGGGCGTCGACGGCATTTCGATGCTGTTTGTCATCCTGACGACGTTCCTGATGCCGCTCTGCATCCTGGCGTCGTGGGAAGCGATCGACAAGCGGGTCAAGGCCTACATGATCGCCTTCCTGCTCCTGGAAACGCTGATGATCGGCGTGTTCTGCGCGCTCGACATCGTGCTGTTCTACGTCTTCTTCGAGGCCGGCCTGATCCCGATGTTCATCATCATCGGCGTCTGGGGCGGCAAGCGCCGCGTCTATGCCTCGTTCAAGTTCTTCCTCTACACGCTGGCCGGCTCGGTGCTGATGCTGCTCGCCATCATGGCGATGTTCTTCCAGGCGGGCACCACCGACATCCCGACGCTGCTGACCCACAACTTCCCGGCCCACATGCAGACATGGCTATTTCTGGCCTTCTTCGCCTCCTTCGCGGTGAAGATGCCGATGTGGCCGGTGCACACCTGGCTGCCCGACGCCCACGTCGAAGCGCCGACGGCGGGCTCGGTGATCCTGGCCGGCATCCTGCTGAAAATGGGCGGGTACGGCTTCCTGCGCTTTTCCCTGCCGATGTTCCCGCTGGCCTCGGAAATGTTCGCGCCGCTGGTGTTTACGCTGTCGGTCGTCGCCATCATCTACACCTCGCTGGTGGCGCTGATGCAGGAGGACATGAAGAAGCTGATCGCCTATTCCTCCGTCGCCCATATGGGCTTCGTCACCATGGGCATCTTCGCCATGAACCAGGAAGGCGTGCAGGGCGCGATCTTCCAGATGCTGAGCCACGGCCTCGTCTCGGGCGCGCTGTTCCTGTGCGTCGGCGTCATTTACGACCGCATGCACACGCGCGAGATCGACGCCTATGGCGGCTTGGTCAACAACATGCCGAAATACGCCACGGTGTTCCTGATCTTCACCATGGCCAATGTCGGCTTGCCGGGCACGTCAGGTTTCGTTGGCGAGTTCCTGACCATGCTCGGCGTGTTCCGGGTCAACACCTGGGTGGCGTTCTTCGCCGCCACCGGCGTCATCCTGTCGGCCGCCTACGCACTCTGGCTCTACCGCCGGGTGATCTTCGGCGCGCTGACCAAGGAAAGCCTGAAGGGCCTGCTCGATCTGTCGACGCGCGAGAAGGCGATCATCTACCCGCTGGTCGTGCTGGTCATCTTCTTCGGCGTTTATCCCGCTCCCGTCTTCGATGCCACGGCCCAATCGGTCAAGGCGCTCGTCACCAATGTCACCGCATCCATCGGCGCCGCGCAAACCGCGGCGGCGAACTGACCAGAGGTTTTGCGAACCATGACGCCGGACCTTTACTCCAGCCTTTCGCTCTCGACGCCGGAGCTGATCCTCGCCATCGGCGCGCTGGCGCTGTTGATGGTCGGCGCCTATTCGCGCGCCAACACTGCCATTCTGGTGACCGGCCTTGCCGTCGCCGTGCTGGTGATCGCAGGCCTATGGCTGATCTTTCCCACGGGGCAGGGCGCAGCCTATGGCAACGCCTTCATCCAGGATCCGTTCTCCCGCTTCATGAAGGTGCTGTCGCTGATCGGTTCGGCGGTGACGCTGGTGATGTCGATGCGCTTCGCCAGGCAGGAGCATTTCGACAAGTTCGAATACCCGGTGCTGATCCTGTTGTGCACGCTCGGCATGATGCTGATGATCTCGGCCAACGGCATGATCGGGCTCTATCTCGGCCTCGAACTGCAGTCGCTGGCGATTTACGTGCTGGCGGCGATCAATCGCGACAATCTGCGTTCGACCGAGGCCGGTTTGAAGTATTTTGTGCTCGGCGCGCTGTCGTCGGGCATGCTGCTTTACGGAATCAGCCTCATTTACGGCTACACCGGCAATGTCGGCTTCCAGGAAATCGCCTCGGCGCTTGGCAGCGGTGAGCGCCAGCTCGGCCTCGTCGTCGGCCTGGTTTTCGTTTTGGCCGGTCTTGCCTTCAAGATTTCCGCGGTGCCGTTCCACATGTGGACGCCCGATGTCTACGAGGGCGCGCCGACGCCGGTCACCGCCTTCCTGGCGGCTGCCCCCAAAATGGCGGCAATGGCGCTGATCGTGCGCGTCACCATGGGCGCCTTCAAGCCGATCGATTCCGACTGGCAGCAGATCATCGTCTTCATCTCGATCGCCTCGATGGCGCTCGGCTCCTTCGCCGCGATCGGCCAAACCAACATCAAGCGGCTGATGGCGTACTCCTCGATCGGCCATATGGGCTACGCGCTGGTCGGCCTAGCCGCCAACAGCCAGGCCGGCGTGCGCGGCGTCGCCATCTACATGCTGATCTATCTCGTCATGACGCTCGGCACCTTCGCCTTCATCCTCGCCATGCGGCGCAAGGAAGGCAATGTCGAGCAGATCAGCGATCTCGCCGGTCTGTCGTCGACCAACCCGATCATGGCGACGATCCTGACCATCCTGATGTTCTCGCTGGCCGGCATCCCGCCGCTCGCCGGGTTCTGGGGGAAATGGTACGTGTTCCTCGCCGCCATCAACGCCAACCTCTATGCGCTGGCGATCATCGGCGTGCTGGCCTCCGTCGTGGGCGCTTTCTACTATCTGCGTATCATCAAGATCATGTGGTTCGACGAACCGGCCGGTGGCTTCGTGCCGATGGCGGTTGAGCTGCGCCTCGTGCTTGGTGTCTCCGGCGCTTTCGTGCTGTTCTATGTGTTGATCGGCGGTCCGATCGCGACCTACGCCGAAGCCGCCGCCAAGACATTTTTCTGACCGGATGGCATTTCGGCTGGCTCCGACCTCTGAGACGGAAGGGTTCCGGCTCGAGGCCCATGACAGCGTGGGTTCCACCAACACGCTTGCGCTGGACCATGCAAGGGCAGGCGATCCCGGCAAATTGTGGGTCGTTTCCAAGAAGCAGGAAAGCGGCCGTGGCCGCCGCGGCAGGGCCTGGGTATCGCCCGAGGGCAATCTGGCGGCGACATTGCTGGTCATCACCGGCGGTGAGTTGCGTCTGGCGGCGACGCTGGGCTTCGTCGCCGGCCTGTCGCTGGCCGATGCGCTTGACGCCGTGGTGCCGAAGGGCAGGATCGCCATCGGCCTCGACGGCGCCAGCCAGGGGCAGAACCGCTTCGAGCTGAAATGGCCGAACGATGTGCTGGCCTCCGGCGCCAAGCTGGCCGGCATCCTGCTGGAATCGGCCATTCTCGATGGCGGCCGTTTCGCGGTGGCGGTGGGCATCGGCGTCAATGTGGTGGCGCATCCGCCGGATTTGCCGTATCCGGCGACATCGCTTCAGGCGCTGGGCGCGACATGCGACGCCGAAACGCTGTTCTTGGCGCTGTCCGATGCCTGGACCGACAATGCCCGGCTGTGGGATGACGGACGCGGGCTCGACGCCATCCGGCGTCGCTGGCTGGCGCGCGCGGCGGGGCTTGGCGGCGAGGTTGCTGTCAGGATTGACGGGAATGTGGTGCGCGGTACCTTCGAGACCATTGACGCGGACTGCCGTTTCGTGATCCGCGATGATGAGGGGTCGGTCGTGACGGTAGCCGCCGGCGACGTGCATTTCGGCGCCGTCGCGTCGGCAAAGATTTAGAGCTGGTCGCAAGGGCCGGGAAGGGAAAATTGATGGCGAAAGCGCAAAACGCCGAACTCGTCTTCGTGCCGCTCGGCGGCGTCGGCGAGATCGGCATGAACTTCGCCCTTTACGGCTATGGGCCGCCTAGCGCGCGCGAGTGGATCGTCGTCGATGTCGGCGTGACCTTTCCCGACGCGGCGCATCCGGGCGTCGACCTGATCCTGCCCGATACGCGCTTCATCGAGGAGAACCTCGCCGGCCTGCGCGGCATCATCATCACCCACGCGCATGAAGACCATTACGGGGCGCTGCTCGACATCTGGCCAAAGCTGAAGGCGCCGGTGTGGATGACACCGTTCAGCGCCGGCTTGCTGGACGCCAAGCGCCAGGGCGAGCAGGGCGCGCCGAAGAAAATTCCGGTGACGATCTACCGGGCAGGCGAGACATTCACCGTCGGCCCGTTCTCGATCGAGGCCATTCCGGTGGCGCACTCCATCCCCGAGCCGATGTCGCTGGCGATCACCTCGCCGGCCGGCACCGTCATCCATACCGGCGACTGGAAGATCGATCCGGAACCGACGATCGGCCCCAAGACCGACGAGGCGCGGTTTCGCGCCTATGGCGACAAGGGCGTTCTGGCGCTGGTCTGCGATTCCACCAATGCGCTGCGCGAAGGCGAATCGCCGTCGGAAGTGGCGGTGGGCGAAGGCCTCAGGGGCGTCATCCAGAGCGCTGTCGGCCGTGTCGCCGTCACCACCTTCTCCTCCAATGTCGGACGCATCGTCTCCATCGCCAAGGCGGCGCGCGATGCCGGCCGCCAGTGCCTGGTGCTCGGCCGCTCGCTGAAGCGGGTCATCGATGTCGCCGGCGAACTCGGCTACATGGACGGGCTGCCGGAGTTCATCGCCGAAGAGGATTTCGGCTTCATCCCGCGCGAGAACCTGGTCATCATCTGCACCGGCAGCCAGGGCGAGGCGCTGGCAGCGCTGGCAAAACTGTCGCGCGACGAGATGAAATCGGTGTCGCTGACGGCCGGCGACACGGTGGTGTTTTCCTCACGCACCATTCCCGGCAACGAGAAGGCGATCCTCGAGATCAAGAACCGCCTCATCGACCTCGGCATCAAGATCATCGAGGATGGCGACGCGCTGGTGCATGTCTCCGGCCATCCCCGCCGCAGCGAATTGCGCAGGATGTATGAATGGGTGCGGCCGCAGATCGGCGTTCCCGTGCACGGCGAAGCCGCGCATCTGGTGGCGCAGGGGTCGCTGATGTCGACGTCGGGCATCGGCCAGGTGGCGCAAGTGCGCGACGGCGACATGCTGCGGCTGGCGCCGGGTCCGGCCACGATCATCGACCAGGTGCCGTTCGGCCGCATCTACAAGGACGGCAGGCTGATCGGCACCGACCAGGCGATGGGCATACGCGACCGGCGCAAGCTATCCTTTGCCGGCCATGTCGCGGTCAATGTCGTGCTCGACGACAAATATGAGCTCGCCGGCGATCCCGACCTGGTCGCCATCGGCGTCGCCGAGGCCGATGCCCGTGGCGAAAACATGGAAGATCTGATGCTCGACGCGGCCGTCGGCGCGGTCGACTCGATCCCTCGCCAGCGCCGCAAGGACCTCGACCTGGTGCAGGAAGCGGTGCGCCGCGCCGTGCGCGGCGCCGCCAACGAAGCCTGGGGCAAGAAGCCGCTGGTGACGGTGTTTGTGACGAGGTGAGGGAATAGGCAGTAGGCAGTAGGCAGTGGAGAAAAATGCAGATGTATCACTACTG
Source organism: Mesorhizobium sp. P160219 (assembly GCF_057786095.1). Lineage (NCBI taxonomy): Bacteria > Pseudomonadati > Pseudomonadota > Alphaproteobacteria > Hyphomicrobiales > Phyllobacteriaceae > Mesorhizobium > Mesorhizobium sp. P160219. The sequence continues at coordinate 5,106,327 of NZ_JBYNWG010000001.1, read as the reverse complement.
CCTGCTGCCTATTCCCTACTCCCTTAACTTGTGGAGCACTTCATGCTGGGACGCCTGAACCATGTAGCACTTGCCGTACCGGACCTGGCCGCGGCGATTGCGGCCTATCGCGATACGCTTGGCGCGAAGGTCACCGCGCCGCAAGCGCTGCCCGAGCATGGCGTTACCGTGGTGTTCGTCGATGTCGGCAACACCAAGATCGAACTCCTGGAGCCGCTGGGCGAACGGTCGCCGATCGCGGCCTTTCTGGCGAAGAACCCCTCGGGTGGCATGCATCATGTCTGCTACGAGGTCGACGACATCCTTGTCGCGCGCGATCACCTCAAAGCGAGCGGCGCCCGCGTGCTGGGCGACGGCAATCCCAAAACCGGCGCCCACGGCAAGCTGGTGCTGTTCCTGCATCCCAAGGATTTCTTCGGCACGCTGGTCGAACTGGAGCAGGCATGAGCTGGATTTCGTTTGCCGCCCTGTTCTTCATCACCTGGTGGCTGATGCTGTTCATCGTGCTGCCGTTCAGCGTCAAGACGCAGGATGACGACCAGGACGTGACGCTGGGCACGGTTGCGAGCGCGCCGCGCGGACCGCATATGCTGCGCGCCGTGATCCGCACCACCATCGTCACGGCTGTCGTCATGGGGGTTTTCTACAGCCTGACGCACGGGCTGGGCTACAGCCTCGACGAAGTCCCGCACATCATCCCCGAAGCCAGCCGGGCACCGGCTAACTAACCACTTTCCCGCCGACAGATCGGGTGGGGTGTTCGTGCCTGTTTTCGAAGCGCCAAACTCAGGTTTTGTCTCACCAGCCTGCGATGCGCAATAGGCGGCCAGGCATGGCCCACCCGTATTAGAATCACGACTGGGCATCAGGCTGACGCAAGCTCACGTGATTTGGGAACAGGTTGATTTAACCAGATGATCGGGCAAAAAAAATGCAAGGCACAAGGCCTTGCAATTTAAACGCGTTCCGATCTGTTTTCCGGTTTCCGGCGGCAGCGGGTAACCGCGCCTAGATCGCATCCTCCCAAGACTTTGACCGCGTAGGAGAGCAGATTTTTCTCCACCCTCTCGGTTATCGGCGCACACTAGCCTAACCCTGATGAAATTGTCACGCAGAATTTTGCCCGCAATCGGGCAATCTGTGCTGCAGTGCACAATAGTGCGGCAGGCTTTGCTTGCGAAACGAACAACGCCGGGGCTGCCGCATTAATGGGGCCAGGTGTGCCGCGTAGCCCGGACGCGCAAAGCGTGTGTGAGGACTTTGCAGTCAGGCGATCACTTTGCGTCAGAAGCATTATCGTTTTCGGTGCGAAGGTCTTTGGAAGAAGAATCGATTTTTGCGATTTCGGACCGATGCGACCGGTCGGGTTTCCATTCCGTCACGAAATAGCTATGAAGCCGGGGCAAGCAAGCCAGCCGCGCCGATTCCGGCGCAGCCTCCTCTCTCACGGACCTGTCCATGCGTTTGTCGCAGTTTTTCCTGCCCATCCTGAAAGAAAATCCGCGCGAGGCCGAGATCGTCTCGCACCGGCTGATGCTGCGTGCCGGCATGATCCGCCAGCAGGGGCAGGGCAGCTTTTCCTGGCTGCCGCTGGGCAAGCTGGTGCTCGACAAGGTCTGCCGCATCATCCGCGAGGAGCAGAACCGCGCCGGCGCGCTGGAAATCCTGATGCCGACCATCCAGTCGGCCGATCTGTGGCGCGAAAGCGGCCGCTATGACGATTACGGCAAGGAGATGCTGCGCATCAAGGACCGGCAGGACCGCGACATGCTTTACGGTCCGACCAATGAGGAAGTGGTCACCGAGATCGTGCGCGCCTACGTCAAGTCCTACAAGGACTTGCCGCTAAACCTCTACCACATCCAGTGGAAGTTCCGCGACGAGGTGCGGCCGCGCTTCGGCGTTATGCGCTCGCGCGAATTCCTGATGAAGGATGCCTATTCCTTCGACCTCGATTTCGAGGGCGCGAAGGCCGCCTATAACCGCATGTTCGTATCCTATCTCAGGACGTTCACGCGCATGGGGCTGCAGGCCATTCCGATGCGGGCCGACACCGGGCCGATCGGCGGCGATCTCAGCCATGAATTCATCATCCTGGCCGACACCGGCGAGAGCCAGGTCTATTGCGACCGCGAATATCTGTCGCTGCAGGTGCCCGGCGAGAAAACCGACTTCGGCAATGACGGCGAGATCGCCGACATCGTCAAGACGTGGACGACGCCTTACGCCGCCACCGACGAGATGCATGACGAGGCGGCCTGGGACAAGCTTGGCGAAGCCGACCGGGTCTCGGCACGCGGCATCGAGGTCGGCCACATCTTCCATTTCGGCGACAAATATTCCAAGCCCATGGGCGCCAAGGTGACCGGGCCCGACGGCAAGGATCATTTCGTTTCCGGCGGCTCCTACGGTATCGGTCCGTCGCGGCTGGTGGCGGCGATCATCGAGGCCAGCCATGACGATAACGGCATCATCTGGCCGGAAGCGGTGACGCCGTTCGACATCGGCCTGATCAACATGAAGGCCGGCGACGCCGAGTGCGACCGCGTCTGCGGCGAGCTCTACGCCGCCTTCACCGGCGCCGGCAAGGATGTGCTTTACGACGACACCGACCAGCGGCCGGGCGGCAAGTTCGCCACCGCCGACCTGATCGGCCTGCCCTGGCAGGTGATCGTCGGGCCGCGCGGCGTGGCCGCCGGCGAGATCGAGATCAAGAACCGCCGGACCGGCGAGCGCGAGACGCTGCCGGTCGCGGAGGCCAGGAAACGCTTCGGTGCAACCGCATGAGCGAAGCCGCGGCAGCGAAGTCTTCGGTAGCCCAGTCTCCGGTTGGCAAGTCTCCGGTCGCCAAATCTCCGGTCGCCAAGTCTCCGGTCGCCGGCCCGTTCTCCATGTTCGAACGCATGGTCGCCTGGCGTTATTTGCGGTCGCGCCGCAAGGAGACGGTGATCTCGGTCATCGCCTCGATCTCCTTCCTTGGCATAATGCTGGGCGTCGCCACGCTGATCGTCGTCATGGCTGTCATGAACGGGTTTCGAGCCGAACTTCTGACCCGCATCCTCGGCGTCAACGGCCATCTGATCGTGCAGCCGCTGGATTCGCCGCTTGAGGATTATGCGCAGGTCGCAGCCCGCATCAACGGCGTGGCCGGCGTCAAATACGCGATCCCGCTGATCGACGGCCAGGTGCTGGCGCAGGGCAATGTCGGCGGCGGCATGGGCGCGCTGGTGCGCGGTATCAGGGCCGAAGACCTCGGCAAGATCGCAATCGTCGCCCAAAACGTCAAGCAAGGCACGCTTGAGGGCTTCGACTCCGGCGAGGGCGTCGCCATCGGCAAGCGCATGGCGGAGAATCTCGGCCTTGTGCTCGGCGACACCATTACGCTGATCTCGCCGGATGGCGATGTGACGCCGATGGGCACGACGCCGCGACTGAAGGGCTACAAGGTGGCGGCGATCTTCGAGGTCGGCATGTCGGAGTATGACAGCTCCATCGTCTACATGCCGTTTTCCGAAGCGCAGCTCTATTTCAACATGGACGGCAGGGCGCAGACGATCGAGATCTATGTCGACAATCCCGATAATGTCGACGCGCTGAAACCGCTGGTCGATGCGGCGGCGCAACGGCCGATCGACATGGTCGACTGGCGCCAGCGCAACGAGACGTTCTTTTCAGCACTGCAGGTCGAGCGCAACGTCATGTTCATGATCCTGACGCTGATCGTGCTGGTGGCGGCGCTCAACATCATCTCCGGCCTGATCATGCTGGTGAAGGACAAGGGCCACGATATCGCCATCCTGCGCACGATGGGCGCCTCGCGCGGCGCCATCCTGCGCATCTTCCTGATGACGGGCGCTGCGATCGGCGTAACCGGCACGCTCGCCGGCGTGCTGCTCGGGGTGCTCATCTGCACCAACATCGAATCGATCCGCCAGTTCTTCTCCTGGATGACCGGCAAGGTGCTGTTCAATCCGGAACTCTATTTCCTCAGCCAGCTGCCGGCAAAGATGGACCCGCGCGAGACCACCTATGTCATCCTGATGGCGCTCGGCCTGTCCTTCCTGGCAACAGTGTTTCCGGCATGGCGCGCCGCACGGCTCGATCCGGTCGAGGCCTTGAGATACGAATGAAGTCCGAGATCATTATCGAGCTGAAGAGCGTCGAGCGGCACTATGTCCAGGGGCCGCGCAAGCTCACCATTTTGAACGGCGCCGACTTTTCGCTGAAGCGCGGCGAGATGGTGGCGCTGGTGGCGCCGTCGGGCACCGGCAAGTCGACGCTGCTCCATACGGCGGGCCTGCTCGAGCGCCCCGACGCCGGTGACGTCATTCTGGCCGGCCGCGCCTGCGGACGGCTCTCCGACGACGAACGCACGGCAATCCGCCGCAACGATGTCGGCTTCGTCTATCAGTTCCATCATCTGCTGCCGGAGTTTTCGGCACTGGAAAACATCATGATGCCGCAGCTGATCAAAGGGCTTTCGCGCAAGGAGGCGTCGGAGCGCGCAGCACAGCTGCTCGACTATATGCAGATCGGCAAGCGCGCGTCGCACCGTCCGTCGGAGCTGTCCGGCGGCGAGCAGCAGCGCGTCGCCATTGCCCGCGCGGTCGCCAATGCGCCCTTGCTGCTGCTCGCCGACGAGCCGACCGGCAATCTCGACCCGGTCACCGCCTCCTATGTCTTCGAGGCGCTTGGCGCGCTGGTCAAGCAGTCCGGCCTTGCCGCGCTGATCGCGACCCACAATCACGAACTCGCCTCGCGCATGGACCGCCGGGTGACGTTGGCGGATGGCAAGGTCGTTCCGTTGTAGGCCCCAACTTCCTCATCCTAGGGTCTGCGCCGCGTCGCTGCGCTCCTTGCTCCGCCCTAGGATCACGAAGTGATTGGTGCGTGTCCCGATCGCAAAGGCATGCGATGCGCCCTGCGTCAGCACTGCCGTCACCCCGTCAACCTTTCCTTAACCCTGCCCAAACCGGCTGTCAGGATTCGTCGGCCTGCCGCTTTCCGCTCATTGACTTTCGAACAAAGTTAGAACAAAATACGAACATATCAACAACAGGAGAGAGTTATGAGCGATCTTGTTCAGGACGTCGTTTCGTTGGTGTGCATGAGTGCGTTTCTGGTTTCCATGGCTGTCTGGATCGGCGCCATGTGATGCAACTGCGGTTCGCCGCACTGTTTTAGGCGGGCAGGAAGGCGCTGTGCCGTTAAGCCTTTCTTGCCGCCATGACGCTAGGCTGCCCCGCCAAGACAGGGAGCAAAAACCTCAGGTGTCGCCGATCGTGACGGCCCTTCTGGTGGCCGGTAATCTCGGACTGATTTTCCTTCTGATGACTGCGCCGCTCGGTTTGCGCACGGTGAGGCTCAGCCGCGTGGTCGCAATGGACCGGCAGCGCCTCTGGCAGGCGCTGTGGCCGCTCGGCAGCGATGCCGGCTGGTCCGGCGAGATACTCTCGGCCCAGCCGCTGGACGGGCAGGGCACGGCCCGCATCCTGCTGTCCTGGGAGGGCCGGGACGGCCAGCCGATCGAGCGAAGGTCGCGCTTCGAGGACGTCGTCGAAGGCAGTCGTTTTTCGATGCGGGTCATCGAGGATACCGCGCTCGACGCGTCGTTCTGGAAGGATTTTTATGAGACCACTGAACTCACCTCGGAAGGTGCCGGCACGCGGGTGACGCTCAGCCAGACCGATCGCTATCGCGGCGTCGCCTTCTTGGTGTTCCGCTACTTCGCCATGCGCCGCGAGCTCGGCAAGCTGGAGGTCTGGGCGAGGACCGGACAATATCGCAAGGGCGGTTGGTTCGAGCATCCGCTGAGCCAGGTCGGTTTCGCCGTTCTTTCGGCTTTCATCCTGTGGCCGTTCTTCGGGCTCAATCTCGGCGGCCTGGCGCTGGCCGCGATCCTGACCTCGGTGGTCGCCCTGCATGAGCTCGGCCACATGGCGGCCTTTCGGCTGACCGGTCATCGCAAGGCGCGGATGATCTTTATCCCGCTGCTCGGCGGCCTCGCCATTGGTGGCCGGCCTTATGACAGCCGCTTCGAGGTCGCCTTCGTGGCGCTGATGGGCGCCGGCTTTTCCGCGTTCCTGGTTCCGCTGCTGATCGTCGCCAGCGGGCTCGCATCCGGCGAGGGACATCGGCTTGCCGCGGCCCTTCTGGCGACGCTTGCCGGCTTTGCCGCATTGTTCAACATCGCCAATCTGGTGCCGGTTTGGAAATTCGACGGCGGTCAGGTGCTGCGCCAGATCTGCCCGGGGCCGGCCGCCCTGGCGCTCGCCTCGTTTTCCCTGCTCTCGGCCTTGCTGTGGCTTGGCTGGCTGGCCGGCTTTTCCCAAAGCTTTCTGCTGGTGGCGGGCGCCGTCTTTGCCATCCTCAGCCTGATGACAGTGGGTAGCGGGGTAAAACCGCGCCACGAATTGAAGCCGATCCGCATCTTCGATCGTTTCGCCATGGCCGGCGCGCTGCTGGCCGTCTTCGCCATTCACGGTTTCGGGCTGTTGTGGGCCTCGGCGCGGTTGCTTTGAGCGTTGGTCGAGGCGAGACTCAGCCGGCCTTGCGAGCCGGTTCTGTAGAAGTTGACTTCGCTGCCCCGAAAACATCCTCGAAGGCGGATTTCAGCGCCAGGTCGAAATCGGCCATGGTTACGGGCAGGCCGAGGTCGACGAGGCTGGTGACGCCGTGATCCGGCACGCCGCATGGCACGATGCCGCTGAAATGGCTGAGATCCGGCTCGACATTGACGGCAATGCCATGAAAGCTCACCCAGCGCCGCAGCCGGATGCCGATGGCCGCGATCTTGTCTTCAGCCGGCGAGCCGTCGGGCAGGGACGGGCGCTCGGGCCGCACCACCCAGACGCCGACGCGGTCCTCGCGGCGTTCGCCGCGTACATTGAAGGCGGCAAGCGTGCCGATGATCCACTGCTCGAGCGCGGCGACGAAGGCGCGCACATCCTCACGCCGGCGCTTCAGGTCAAGCATGACATAGGCAACCCGCTGCCCCGGCCCGTGATAGGTGTATTCGCCGCCGCGCCCGGCGGCAAAGACCGGGAAACGGTCGGGGTCGATCAGGTCCTCGATGCGGGCGCTGGTCCCGGCGGTGTAAAGCGGCGGATGCTCGACCAGCCAGACCATCTCGGCGGCTGCACCCGCGCGGATCGCCTCGGCGCGCGCTTCCATCAGGGCCAGCGCATCGGTGTAGCCGGTCAGGCCGGGCTCGATGCGCCATTCGACCGGCGCCGAACCCGGCAAGGGCAGGAACGACGTGGCGATCTGGCTGCGTTCGGTCATGGCTTTTTCGTTTTTCGCGTGATGCACGCCGGCTTGGCGAAACCGCCTTGCGCTCTGGGGCCAAATGCATTTGCCCTTCATATGGCGGTATCCGGCTGAAACGTCCAGTTCGCCACGCATTTCGGCCTTCGCGCACGACCCCGAAGATAGGAACGATCTTCGGAAAGGATCATGCGCCAAATCAAAGTGCTGCAGCGTCCTTTGCGCGTCCCACAGGACGCGCGGCGCTGTAGAGGCCGATATGCCAATTCGCGGCGATTATTGCGCGCCGCGCCCTTGTTTCGCAGGAAACGATTTGCTACACGCCGCGAGCCGGTTCGTTCCGGCTCCTACCACGGGCGGTCGTGGCGGAATTGGTAGACGCGCAGCGTTGAGGTCGCTGTGGGGCAACCCGTGGAAGTTCGAGTCTTCTCGACCGCACCATAATTTTTCGGCCATTGAAATCATTGCGGCTTCTCAGGCCGTCGACGCCAAATCATCGCCTTTGGCGCTTGAACCGGCCGCAGCAGAGTTGCAACAAGAGGTCGCAGAGCCGCACGCGAACGCCGCTTGGCTCGCACCGGCCAGCCTCCTGCACCTGAGTCCCCGGCTTTGCCGGTGGCGGGGCAGGGGATGTGGTTGACCTAAGCGGCGCGTCGTTGCGGGAAATGGAGACCCGGACGGGCTCGACGAGGGTCAACGGCCGTCACGACGGTGTGGTGGTGATCGCAGTAGACGCGATCCGGCGACGTCGGCCCGGCACAAAACCGGTAACCACCGGGTACCGACCGGTCTTCGCTCACCGGGAAGCGGCACTGGTGCAGGCCTAGCTGAATGAGGGGGACGTCTCTCGACGCTGGTCTGATATTTTCACGCATGATGGTTTTCAGTTTCCTGGTTCATAGCCATTGCCGGCTGACGGCCGCGATGCGACCGGTCGGAGCGAGCTTCTCTCGTTTTGGAGGGCTGTGGACCACATATGGTGCTGATAGCACCGTCAAAGAAGCCCGGCGCCCCGCTTCTGCAGCCAAATCGTTTGCGACTTAAGGCCACACCCGCGAGCGCCCGAAGCACCTGTCCGGCCGGGATTTGCCGGCGCGCCGTTGCATAGCCTCAGTCCGTCGCCGCCGATCGCTTGAAGACGATGGTGACCCTGGTTCCCTCGCCGGCACTCGACTTGACGTCGAATTGCGCCTTGGCATTTTCGGTCAGCGACCGCGCGATCAAGGAGCCGAGCTTGCCGGGCCTGGGCCAGGTCTCACCCGTCGGCAGACCGATCCCATCATCGGCGACAGTCACCCGGCAACCATCGCCGCTGACGACGCTGTGCAGCGTGATCGTGCCGCCATCGCGCCCGACGAATGCATGTTTGAGAGCGTTGGTCAGCAACTCATTGACGACCAGGCCTGTCGGCATGGCAACGTTGATGGATACCGGATAGGTATCCACCTTAAGGTCGAGGCGGATACCTTCGACTGCGTGCGACGCCATGACGGCGGACGCGATCTGGCTAAGGTACACGCCAAGATCCACCTCATCCTTCTGCTGGTCAGCCGACAATGTCTGGTAGAGGATTGCCAATGCGTCTACCCGGCCGGCAAGCCTTTCGAAACGCTTCTGGTCCGGTTCGGTGGCGTTGCGGGTTTCCATCCGGATCAAAGCGGTGATCATCTGCAGATTGTTTTTCACCCGATGCTGCAGTTCGCGCAACAGGGTGTCCTTCTCCCGGATGAGCTCCTCCGCGGGTCGCGCGTCCTCGGTCTCACCGTGTGCCGTGACGTCGACAAGCGCCACCAGCCGGAAGCAGAGCTTGCCGTTGTCGTCCTCGATAACGTTGGAATAAACGTCGACGATTGCCGGCTTGTCCTCGCCGCGCTCGAGGCGAAACGTGCCGACGAAATCGGTGTCTTCAACGACAGCCTCGGCGAGCGGCCTGTCCTTCTGCCGATGAAGCCCCCTGCCGGAAAGGGCCGCCCAGTTTTCCCGCGCAAGCTTCGGCGCCTTGAGGTCCGAGAGCTTCTCGAATTCGGGATTGGCGTAGACGACACGTTCCTTCGCGATCAATTCCGAGACGGCGATCGCGATCGGCATCTGGTCGAGAAATTTCTTGAACTGGTCGCTTTCCAGCGCGGTGGCGAGGTCAGGCGTATCGAGCAATTGCTCGACAGCGTCAGCCTTATCGGAGTCTGTCATCTCGGCGCCTGCGTGATGCGTGGAAGCCATCAATATCAGGCATGCAATTCACCCGCCATCTCCAATATCGAAGGGGATACGACAGCGTCACTACTGGTGCGGGCCGCGTCGCGCAGCGCTCCACCGCCTGCCGCTCACGAACGAATTGGACAGAAGGCATTTTTCTCAGGGCCGCCGAACTTTGAAAAGAAATGTCTATGGAATTTGTAGAATTACGCTTTGAATGGGATCTCGGTACTGCTCGCAAGCCTTGGCGGCCTTCGCCTCCTGAGTTGAGATCAGTGCTCTCGTTGCCAAGCAAGTCGGCTCCCGATGAGGGAGTTGCTCCGCCGATCGCTATGCGGCCGGCAGACGGCGGAGCATTGCCACCAGCCCGCGGCTTTAGAGGAAGAGGTTCCCATGACCAGACTTACCCCCGTAGAGCAGATCATCCCGGATGCCGATATTGTCCCGCTTACCGGACGCGTCGGCGCAGAGATCAGGAACATTCGGCTCTCCGGCGACCTGCCGCAGCAGACGGTCGCGGCGATCAACCAGATCCTGTTGCGGCACAAGGTGGTGTTCTTCCGCGACCAGGCGCATCTCGACGATGCCGAGCAGGAGCGCTTTGCCCAGCGTCTCGGCGACCTCGTCCCGCATCCGACCCAAGGTCCCGTCAAGGGAACGGCGTCCATTCTCGAACTCGATTCCAGCCGTGGCGGCGGTCGCGCCGACCAATGGCATACCGATGTCACCTTCGTCGACGCCTATCCGAAATTCTCCGTTCTTCGCGGCGTCGTCATACCGCCGGCCGGCGGCGACACCATCTGGTCGAACACCGCGGCCGCCTATCAGGACCTGCCCGAGCCGTTGAAGCTGCTGGCCGACAATCTCTGGGCGGTGCACAGCAACGCCTACGATTACGCCGCGGTGCGGCCGCGTGCGAGCGCCGCGGAAAAGAAGCACTTCGAGGAAATCTTCACCTCGACGATCTACGAGACCGAGCATCCCGTTGTCCGCGTCCATCCCGAAACAGGCGAGCGCTCGCTGCTGCTCGGCAATTTCGTGCAACGGCTGATCGGTCTTTCCAAAAGCGATTCGGCGAAGCTCTACGAGGTGTTCCAGTCCTATGTCACGGCGCCGGAGAACACCGTGCGCTGGCGCTGGAAGGCCGGCGATGTGGCGATCTGGGATAACCGCGCGACGCAGCACTACGCCGTCAACGATTACGGCGACCAGCACCGGGTGGTGCGTCGCGCCACGGTCGACGGCGACATTCCGGTCAGCGTCGACGGCCGCCGCAGCGCCACCCGCACCAAGGTCGCGAAGCCGGCAGCCGACAAGGCGGCATGAGGCGCGGTCGAACGCGAAGGCCGCTGTTCAGGCGGCCTTCTTCATCCCCGCCAGCGTCTCTGCAACCACCTCACCAAACGACGACGGCGTCGGCACGATGATCACCCCGGCGTCCTTGAGGATCTCCACCTTTTCCTGCGCCGACTCGCCGAAGGCCGAGATGATGGCGCCGGCGTGGCCCATGCGGCGGCCTTTGGGGGCGGAGAGGCCGGCGATGTAGGCGATCAGGGGCTTGCGCATATTATCGCGCGCCCAGATCGCGGCTTCGGCTTCCTGCGGTCCGCCGATCTCGCCGATCATCACCACCGCGTCGGTGTCGTCATCCTGTTCGAACAGTTTCAGCATGTCCTTGAAGGACGAGCCGTTGATCGGGTCGCCGCCAATGCCGACGCTGGTCGAGACGCCGATGCCGAGCGACTTCATCTGCGACGCCGCCTCGTAGCCCAGGGTTCCGGAGCGGCCGACAATGCCGACGCGGCCAGGCAGATAGATGCTGCCGCGCATGATGCCCATCAGCGCCTGTCCGGGCGTGATGACGCCGGCGCAGTTCGGGCCGATCAGCCGCATGCGGTCCTCGTAGCGGTAGCGCAGCATGTAGCGCTTGACCTGCATCATGTCCTGCGACGGGATGCCGTCGGTGATGCAGACGCAGAGTTTTATGCCGGCGTCGGCCGCTTCCATGATGGAATCGGCGGCAAAGGGCGGCGGCACGAAGACGATGCTGGCCTCGGCGCGGGTCTCGCGCACCGCGCCCTTGACCGTGTTGAAGACAGGCAGGCCGAGATGCTTCTGGCCGCCTTTGCCGGGGGTGACGCCGCCGACCAGCTTGGTGCCATAGCGTTTCATGTCGTCGGCATGGAAGCTGCCGATCTTGCCGGTGAACCCCTGGACGATGACGCGGGTGCTGCGGTTGAGCAGGATTGCCATTTTCTCGACCTCCCTCAGGCTGCTTTTTTCTTGGTGGCCGCGCGCCAGGCAGCGACGGCTTTTTCGGCGGCTTCGGCCAGCGTGTCGGCAACGATTACCGCCTCGCCGGAATCGGCCAGGATGCGGCGGCCTTCCTCGGCCTTGGTGCCGGAGAGACGGACCACCAGCGGCACGTTGACGCCGACCTCGCGTATCGCCTTGATGATGCCTTCGGCGACCCAGTCGCAGCGGTTGATGCCGGCGAAGATGTTGACCAGGATGGTCTCGACATTCTTGTCGCCGAGCACGGCGCGGAAGGATTTCGCCACCCGCTCCGGCGAGGCGCCGCCACCGATGTCGAGGAAGTTGGCCGGTTCGCCGCCGGCGATCTTGATCATGTCCATGGTCGCCATGGCGAGCCCTGCGCCATTGATGATGCAGCCGATGTTGCCGTCGAGGCCGACATAGGAGAGGCCACGGTCGCTGGCAAAAGTTTCGCGCGGATCTTCCTGGCTTTTGTCGCGCAGCTCGGAGATTTCCGGCCGGCGGAACAACGCGTTCTCGTCGAACGACATTTTGGCGTCGAGCGCGATCAGATTGCCGTCGCGGGTCACCACCAGCGGATTGATCTCCAGCATCGAGGCGTCGTAGTCGCGGAACACCTGATAGCAGGCGAAGATGGTTTCGGTCGCCTTGCCGATCAGATTGTGGTCGAGGCCGAGCCCGAAGGCGATCTCGCGCGCCTGGAAACGCTGCATGCCGACGCCGGGATCGACCGATGTGCGCAGGATGGAGTTCGGTGCCTTCTCGACGATGTCCTCGATCTCCATGCCGCCGGCAGCGGACGCCACGATCATGACGCGCTCTTCCTTGCGGTCGAGCACGAAGCCGACATAGAGCTCCTGCGCGATATCGACGGCTTCCTCGAGATACAGGCGCGAAATCAGCTTGCCGCGCGGGTCGGTCTGCTGTGTCACCAGCTTGCGGCCGAGCATGCCCTCGGCCGCGCTGGAAATCTCCTCGTCATTGGCGCACAGCTTGATGCCGCCGGCCTTGCCGCGGGCGCCGGAATGCACCTGCGCCTTCAAGACCCATTTGGAGCCGCCGATCTCGCGGGCCCTGTAGGTCGCCTGCTCGGGGCTGTAGGCCAGCCCGCCGCGCGGCACATGCACGCCGTGGCGTGCCAGCAGTTCCTTGGCCTGATATTCGTGGATGTCCATTTTGTCCTCCCTGAACGGTCAATGCGTGGCGACGCGCGGCTCGCTAGAGAATTGGCTGGCCCGTTCGATTGCCTCGTTGACCACCAGAACATTGCGCGCCATGCGTTCCGACGCTGCGTCGATCATCTTGCCGTCGAGTGCGGCCGCTCCCTTGCCCTGCGCCTCCGCCTCCTTCAGCACTTCGAGGATTCGCCTGGCACGGGTCACCTCTTTTTCCGGTGGAGAGAATACGCCGTTGGCGAGCGCGATCTGCGAGGGATGGATTGCCCATTTGCCTTCGATACCGAGGGCCGCCGCGCGCCTGGCCCCGGCGACGTAGCCCTCCGGATCGGAGAAGTCGCCGAACGGTCCGTCAATGGCGCGCAAGCCATAGGCGCGGCAGGCGACGGTCATGCGCGACAGAGCGAAATGCCACTGATCGCCGGGATAGTCGGGGTTGAGGCCGCCGATGTTGACCGTGCGCGCCTTGCAGCTTGCCGCATAGTCGGCGACGCCGAAATGCATGGCTTCCAGCCGGCCGGGTGTCGCGGCAATCGCCTCGACATTGGCCATGCCGAGCGCGGTCTCGATCAGCGCTTCGAGGCCGACGCGGGTCCTGAAACCCTTTGCCATCTCGATCTGGTTGACCATGGCCTCGACCATGTAGAGGTCAGCCGGCACGCCGACCTTCGGCACCAAAATGGTGTCCAGCCGGTCACCGGCCTGTTCCATGACGTCGACCACGTCGCGATACATGTAATGGGTGTCGAGGCCGTTGATGCGCACCGAGACGGTCTTGCCCTTGGCGCGCCAGTCGATGTCGTTGAGCGCCTGGATGATGTTCTTGCGGGCGCGCTCCTTGTCGGGTGGGGCAACGGCGTCCTCGATGTCGAGGAAGATGAAGTCGGCGGCGCTGTTCGCCGCCTTGTCGATCATTTCCGGGCTGGAGCCTGGAACCGCCAGCTCGCTGCGCTGCAGCCGTAATTTCTTGAGGTGGTTGATGGTGTGGCTCATTGTCGGCTCCTCAGGCGGCTTCGGCGACCGGCACGGCGGCCGAGGCGCGGAAGTGCTGGATGGCGGCGCCGACGCCGGAGCCGGGCGCCAGCCGTACGCCGCAGTCGAGCAGCGCCATTTCGGCGGCCGAGAGCGAGGCCAGCACCATCACCTCGTTCAGCCAGCCGAGATGGCCGATGCGGAAGACCTTGCCGATCACCTTGTTGAGGCCGCCGCCGAGCGCGGTCTGGTATTTCTGGTAGGCGCGCTTGACCACATCGCCGCTGTCGACGCCGTCCGGCACCAGGATGGCGCTGACGGTGTCGGAGTGCCATTTAGGCGTCTTGGCGCAGAGCTTCAGGCCCCAGGCGTCGACCGCCTTGCGCACGCCTTCGGCGAGGCGATGGTGACGGGCGAAGATGTTTTCCAGCCCTTCCTCGGCGATCAGGTCGAGCGAGGCGCGCAGGCCGCGCAGCAGCTGAGTAGCCGGCGTATAAGGGAAATAGCCGGCGTCGTTGGCGCGGATCATATCTTCGAAGGAGAAGAAACAGCGGCGGTGGGTGGCGCTCCGCGAGGCCACCAGCGCCTTCTTGCTGACGGAGAGGAAACCGAGGCCGGCGGGCAGCATGAAACCCTTCTGCGAGCCGCTGACCGCGCAATCGACGCCCCATTCCTCCTGGCGAAAGTCGATCGAGCCGATCGACGAGACGCCGTCGACGAAGAGCAAAGCAGGGTGGTTGGCGTCATCGAGCGCGGCGCGGCAGCCGGCGACGTCGCTGGTCACGCCGGTCGCGGTCTCGTTTTGGGTGCAGAAGACTGCCTTGATGCGGTGCGCCTTGTCGGCCCTGAGCCGCTCGGCATAGAGCTCGAGCGGCACGCCGGTTCCCCATTCGCAGTCGATGACATCGACCTCGAAGCCGAGCCGTTCGGCCATGTCGACCCACAGATGCGAGAACTGGCCGAAGCGCGACATCAGCACGCGGTCACCGGGGCTGAGCACATTGGTCATCGCCGCTTCCCAGGCGCCGGTGCCGGAGGAGGGATAGATGAAGACGCGGCCGGTCTCGTTCTTGAATACCGTCTTGATGTCTTCGAACAGCGGTAGCGTGAGATCGGGGAAGGATGCTGCACGCATGTCCTCCGTCGGCAGGTTCATCGCCTGGCGGACCTGTTCGGGAATGTTGGTCGGTCCGGGAATGAAAAGATGGGTGAAACCGGCCATGTCGCGAACTCCTCCTGATCCAGCAAAGCGGTGATGGGGAGTTTCGTTTCGACGGCTAATGGGAACAACACCTCAAGAGGTAACATCTTGCCGCGCGCGGGTGGGGGTTGCCTACCCGGGTGACCTACCCGCGGCTCATCGCTTTCCTACCCGAACGGCTGCTTCTGGGTACGCCGCTCGCGCGCATAGAGCGCGACGGCCATCGCCCGGTTGCGGACGTCGAGCTTGTCGTAGAGATTCTTGAGGTGATACTTCACCGTGTTCTCGGAAATCCCCGTACGCGTCGCGATCTGCAAATTGGTCCAGCCGTCGGACAGCACGGCCAGCAGTTCGCGCTCGCGCACGGTGAGCAGCGACAAGGGCGTGTCGTTGACCTTATTGATGTCGATGTAGGGGATGCAGATGCGTCCATGCGCGACGGCCAGGATGGTCTCGAAGATGATCGCTGGATCGTCGAACTGGAAGCAGTAGCCCTGGGCGCCGAGGCGCACGCACTGCTTCAGGATGCCGATGTCGTGGTCGTTGGAAAACACCGCGATGCGCACGCCGAGCTTGCGGCTGTGAACCTCGGCCAGCACATCGGCGCCGTCCATGTCGGCAAGCTTCCACCCGATGATTGCGACGTCGAATTCGCCTTCCGCTGCCAACTCAAGAAAATGCCTGCCGCTTTGCACGCAGGCCAGGAGCTCGAAGCGCCCGTCGCAGTCCAGCATGTCGCGCAGCGCCGATATCACGAGCGGATTGCGTTCGGCCACGACCACGCGCACGCGCCGTTCCTCGATTGCTTTCTGCGTCTGCGACCTGATCTTCAAGGGCTTCCGGCTGTTCTGGTTGTCGCCTGGGCGGGTCCGGCCTTTGCCTGAACCTGCATCATGACAATTCTGCCCCAACCGTGCTGGGGTGCTCTTTCCCCAGCGACATGCGCTGTCGCGCCGCCTGAATCCTGGGCGGCGTCATATCCTGATGAAATCGCTCTCGCCCATATGCAGGGCGGGGCGCATTTCGTTTGATATTACCGTGCGTTGCGCGCTAGACCTGACAGGCACCTTTTCCGAAATTCCCATGGCGGGAGCCGCTGGTGGAACGCCAGGACGACCACACGACCGGCGCCAAAGCCGCTGACGATGCCCACGCCGACATCTATGGCGAGGACGGCGCCGTTCTGTCATCATTCCTCGCCCAGATCGGGGCGGCGATCGCCGATCGCGATACGCTGACGCTGAAGCGCGAAGTCGACGACCTGCACCAGTCGGAACTTGGCGATCTGCTCGAGGCCCTGCACCCCGAACAGCGTCGCGCCCTTGTCGAACTGCTCGGCGCCGACTTCGACTTCTCGTCGCTGACCGAGGTCGACGAGGCGATCCGCCGCGATATCGTCGACAATATGCCCAATGAGCAAATTGCCCAGGGCATGCAGGACCTCGATTCCGACGACGCGGTCTACATTCTCGAAGATCTTGAAAAGGAAGACCAGGACGAGATCCTGTCGCAGCTGCCGTTCACCGAGCGGATCAGGCTGCGCCGCTCGCTCGACTACCCGGAAGAGACCGCCGGCCGCCGCATGCAGACCGAGTTCGTCGCCGTGCCGCCGTTCTGGACCATAGGCCAGACCATCGACTACATGCGCGAAGACAAGAACCTGCCCGAGCGGTTCAGCCAGATCTTCGTCATCGATCCAAGCTTCAAGTTGCTCGGCGCCATCGACCTCGACCAGATCCTGCGCACCAAGCGCACGACCAAGGTCGGAGACGTGATGCACGAGACGAGGCACGCCATTCCGGCCACCATGGACCAGGAAGAGGCGGCGCGGGACTTCGAGCAATACGATCTTCTGTCCGCCGCCGTCGTCGACGAGAACGAGCGGCTGGTCGGCGTGCTGACCATCGACGACGTCGTCGACGTCATCCAGCAGGAGGCCGAGGAAGATCTGCTGCGCATGGGCGGCGTCGGCGACGAAGAGTTGTCCGACAGCATTCTTTCGACCTCGCGCTCGCGCGTTCCCTGGCTGCTGGTCAACCTGTTGACGGCGTTCCTGGCGGCGTCGGTGATCGGCCTGTTCGACCGCACCATCGAGCACATCGTGGCACTGGCCGTGCTGATGCCGATCGTGGCCGGCATGGGCGGCAATGCCGGTTCGCAGACCATGACCGTCACGGTACGCGCGCTGGCGACCAGGGATCTCGACATCTACAATGCCGGCCGCATCATCCGCCGCGAAATGGGCGTGGGTTCCATCAACGGCATCATCTTCGCCGTGCTGATCGGCATCGTCGCGGCCGTCTGGTTCCGCGATGCCAATCTGGGCGGCATCATAGCGGCGGCGATGATCATCAACATGTTCGTGGCAGCCCTTGCCGGTATCCTGATCCCGCTATTGCTCGACCGGTTCAAGATCGATCCGGCGGTGGCGTCGGCGGTTTTCGTCACCACCGTCACCGACGTCGTTGGCTTCTTTGCCTTCCTTGGGCTGGCCACCTGGTGGTTCGCTATCCCTTGAGAAAGAGGCGTTGCGGGCTCAATTGACTTTTACGTAAATGTGGTGCGAGGCTTGCGCGGGGTTTCATGCCGAGTCCGGCTTGGAACGGGGTTGATCGGAATGCGTTGGAAATCCCGGGCGACCGGGCGTTTTCCGATGTTCCGACATTTGGAGCAAAGATGCGGGAATATTATTCGATCACCGAACTGACCCGCGAATTCGACGTGTCGACGCGGACGCTGCGCTTCTACGAGGATGAGGGGCTGGTGCAACCCGTGCGGCGGGGCCGCACAAGGCTGTTTCGTCCGTCGGACCGGCATCTGATCCGTCAGATCATGCGCGGGAAACGGCTCGGCTTCTCGATCAACGAGATCCGCGAAATCATCCAGATGTACAAGGAACCGCCCGGCGAGGTCGGTCAACTCAAGCTGATGATCAAGCGCATCGAGGAAAAGCGCGAGGATCTCAGGCAGAAGCGCCGCGATCTCGAGGAGACGCTGGCGGAGCTCGACCAGGCTGAGGAGTCTTGCGTCGAGCGGCTGGTGGAGCTGGGGGTTAATACCTGAGCGGACCGTCGAGCGTTTGCGCGCCCGTCGCAAACGTTCGCGATTAGCGGAGGCCTTCCACACTTCGTCATTCTAGGGCGAAGCAGGAGCGAAGCTCCGTCGCGGAGACCCTAGAATCCATTCCGTGACATTGGCCGTGGAGTGCAGCGCTGCAGAATTCTGGACCGTGGCGCCGCTTGGAAGTCGCGGCATGGATCCTCGGGTCTGCGTTGCGTCGCTACGCTCCTTGCTTCGCCCGTGGATGACGAAGAGATGGGCGTTTCGGCTAGTCGCCAAGGCATGCGAACCCTGCCAGCGATCACACTCGCCTCAAATCCACCGGCGCACCCGCTTCGCATAGTCGCGGTACTTCTTGCCGAATTTGGCGAACAGCACCTTCTCCTCGCTCTCGATGGCGACCTTCTGCGTTGCAAAAGCCGCGATCAGGGCCAGCGGCAGGAACCATACGATCCCCGAGACGAAGGCGACGCCGATCAAAAGCAGCGTGTTGGCCAGATACATCGGGTTGCGCGTGACGCCGAACGGGCCAGACGTCACCAGATGCTCCGGCACGCCATTGGGGTTCATCGTCGTTTTGGCCCGGATCATGGCGCGGATAGCGGTGAACCAGAGGGCTGCGACGGCAAACAGCACCACAAAGCCGGCGGCAAACAAAAGGTCGCCCAAGAGGTCGCCGATCCAGGGCAGGGGATAGAACAGGCCGAGCACGATGCTGATGGCGATGGCGGCGATGTAGATCAGCGGCGGCCACGGGATCAGCCGTGGTCTCGATAGATCGGGTTTTGCCAGCCCGGGTCTTGTGAGCTTGTCGGTCATTGTTGCCCTCCCTGCGTCATCGGACTCTCCTCCGTCCTGGCGGTGCAGATGCCGGCGAGTTCACCGAGGTGCGCTTTGAACTCCGGGGTCTGGTCACCATTGTAGAGCCGGTCGAATGCCGCTTCGCTTTGCAGCGTGTCCAGCATGCACACACAATAGCTGGTGCAGAACTCCGTGTCGCGCTGCTGTTCGCAAGATACCTGGCATTCCTTGAGGAAGATCACTTCCCTTGTTTCGACGGGCGCCGGCGCGATCTGCGAGAACAGCCAGACGCAGCCGAACAGCAGCGGCTGGTGGATCAGGTAGAAAGCCAGGCTGTGGCGGCCGATGAAGGTGAGCGGCCTGGTCCAGCTTCCCGATGCCAGCGTGGCCAGCCGCGCCAGCAGGCCGGTGGTGGACGCAAACTTTGCCGCGGCGATGCCGAGAAGCAGGGCGCCGAACCAGGGAAACAGCGGCACGTAATCGTTGGAGCGCGGGTTGATCGCCGACAGGCCGACCCACCACAGCGCCGGATGATCGAAGGCTTCGGATCGGAGATAGAGGGGGACTGCGATCACCACCGCCGCCACGACCAGCGTCAGCCAGGAAGGCAGCCGCAGAAACAAAAGGCCGAGCAGGCTGGCCAGCGCGATCTGATGCAGGATGCCGAAGAAGATGAAGCTGTCCGGCGTGATGAAGTACGTGACCGCCGATATAGCGGCGGCCGCGACGGCGACCATGGCAAAACGTTTCCAGAAGCCGGTCCAGCGGATCTGCCTGCCATGAGCGAGAAACAGGCTGACGCCGACCAGGAACAGGAAGGTCGAGGCGATGCAGCGCGCATAGATCTTCCACCAGCCGACGGCGGTGAGGCCGGGATCGGTGTAGTGGAAATTTTCGAGATCCCAGGTGAAGTGGTAGCTCGCCATGGCGATCAGCGCGATGCCGCGTACGACATCGATGGCGACGATGCGCTTCGGTTGATCTCGCTTCAGTTGATCTCCAGGGGGTGCGGTATGGATGCTCATGGTCTCGCGATCTGATTCAGCCCCAAAGACGACTATCACGGTTGCACCGGACAAAAGAAGGCCGCCCTCTACGCTCCGGGTCGCGCCGTGCGGCTGCATCGGGCGGCGCTTTAGGCCAGAGCCGGAAAGCCTTTGGCCGAATTCGCTTTTTGCCGGGAAGGGGTCGGTTTCCTGTTACGGGCGGAGGAAGCGCCAGCGCAGATTTGACGCCGCGAGTCTGATTTGGGGATCAAATGTCCACCCATGTGCGCCATCCGATCTGGCTTCCGGCCCTGCGTCCGGCTGATGCGCGCACCTTTGCCTCGCTCTATGCGGTCGAATCCTTCGCCCGTGCCACGGTGTCGAGCGTCATCCCGATCCAGGCCTATGAGATTCTGCACAACGAGCAGATCGTCTCGATCCTCTACACCATCGTGGCGCTGCTCGGCCTGTCGGTGACCTTGTTCATGCCGATCTTGATCCGCAGGTTTGCCCGGCGCTGGGTCTATACCGCCGGCGCCTGCCTGCTGGCGATAGGCTCGCTGTTCTTCGTCACCCACACGCTTGCCGGGCAACTGGCAGGCATGCTGTGCCGCGTCATGGGGGCGAGCGCCCTGTCGATCACGCTCAACCTCTACATCATGGACCACATCCGCAAGACCGATTTCATGCAGGCCGAATCGCTGCGCATGGCGTGGTCGATGCTGGCCTGGACCGGCGGGCCGACACTCGGCATCTTCCTCTACACACGCTACGGCATCTATGCCGCGCATGGCGCGGTCGCGGTGTTTGCGTTGGCGTTGCTGGCGCTGTTCTGGGCCTACAGGCTGGGCGACAACCGGTCGATCCGGCCGGGCAAGACACGGCCGGCCAATCCGCTGGCCAATATCGGCCGCTTCGTAGCACAACCCAGGCTCAGGCTGGCCTGGCTGATCGCCTTCGGCCGCTCCTGCTTCTGGACGACGTTCTTCGTCTACGGGCCGCTGTTCATAGTTTAGACCATTCCTGAAAGATGAATCCTTGTTTGGTTTCATCGGCTCACTACATGGGCGAAGGAAAGGCCAAAGCCATGAATTCAATGATGAAAATTTCCAATCAGCCAACGGTTCATTTGTATGTTCGGTGGTCTACCGACATTCAAAAGGATGGCGACTCCAATCGCCGGCAATTGGAACTTGGAACAAACTGGTGCGCTTCCCGAAACATCGTGTTGCCACCAGAAAACATCATGAAGGATGAAGGCGTTTCGGCTTTCCGGGGCAAGAACATTCAGGATGGAAAGTTGGGTGAATATCTTGCATCCGTGAAGGCTGGCAAAATCGTGTTCGGTTCATCGCTTCTTGTCGAAAACCTTGATCGGCTATCCAGACAGGATGCCTTCAAAACCATGGCAACCATCATCTATGAGCTTCTACAGGCCGGTATCATCCTTGTGACACTGGACACCGGCAAGGAATACAAATGGCCATTGGACTTTGCCGACATGGTGACGCTTTCCGCTATGGCTGGACGTGGCAACGGTGAGTCCGAACGTAAGAAAATGATGCTAACCAAGGCATGGAAGAACAAGCGGGATGAAGCCCGTAATGGTGGCAAAAAACTTTCATCGATTTGCCCGGCTTGGTTGAAGCTTTCCGATGATCGCATGAGCTTCGATCTAATCCCGTCACGTGTTGCCATAGTGCAGCGAATCTTTCGTATGTCGATGGACGGGCTAGGCATCCATAAAATTACCCAAACCCTGAACAGAGAAAAAATTGAACCATTCAATGGTGGTGGCAGGGCTGGTAAAAATCCAAGAGGCACATGGGCTAACAGTTCGGTGAATTCCATCCTGTCCAACCGGGCAGTGTTCGGTGAATTCCAAATGAAGATTAGAACCCATGAACCCAATAAGCGGGGCAAGGCCAACGATGGTGAGCCTGTGCAGGGATATTATCCAACCATCATCAGCGAAGCCGATTTCAACGCCTCCACAGCCGTTAGAACGGGCAGGATGAACCATTCCAGTGGCAGGAAGGGTAAGACCCTATCAAACCTGTTTACGGGGATTGCAGCGTGTTCAGAGTGTGGCGGCAAGATGCACCAGCGCCTGCTTGGAACCTATAAGAGCAAGAACCCGGAAGTGACCAAGCGATATAAGGAAACCAAAATCCTTTATTGCTCTGAAACCGTGAATGGAAACTGTGCGTCCAAGTCATGGGATTACCGGGAATTTGAAGATTCATTTCTGACCTTCATGCGTACCGAAGTGGATGTTGACACCATCATCAAAGGTGGAACGGGGACTCGTATCGATATCATCAATGGCGAGTTGCAACAGTTGGATGGTGAACGGCAAGCCATCCAGTCCAAGGTGAACAGGCTGTTGGATTTGGATGACGATGATGATGAACAAGCTCCAATGGGTAATGGAAAGGCTTCGCCTGTTTCCATATCCATCAAGGCCAAGCTGGCAACCCATGACGCACGATTGGAACAAATTATTTCCCGTGTCTCTGATTTGAACCAAGAGCGGGTAACGATCATTGAAAGCCGTGCCAGTGCCAATGAAATCGTAAAATTTACTGGCTTCCCGGTGAACCTGTCAGAGTCAGAACTGTATGACGTAAGGGCTAAGACAGCCCAACAAATCCGTTCAGTGGTGGAGTCCATCCATCTGTATCGGCCTAACCTCGCCAAGCGGGCTAGGATTGAAGGATTGGTGTTGTATCCGCCGCAACCTAAGAATGATCCTGATGCACGTTTTGATAGACGGTATGTGGTCAGGTTCCATGGCGGTGCCACCAGAACCATATTCCCAGATGGAAATAATTCCGAACATGCATTTATTGTGCTGAACTTTGGCTTCGATCCATCACGGGCTGATACGCTTCCCACCGCCACTAGGACGGCGGAAGAATTCGCTATGGCAAGGGCAGAATGATAAATCCCATCAAGAAATGATTTTAATTGATTGAGCCGGTGGTTTGGCCACGAACACGTTTTGCCATTGCCCCTGTGTCTTGGTGAAGATGGCTATGGTTGTGCTTCCGCTCCAACACTCCACCATTTCCACATCGGCATCGATCCCAGTGAACATCTGGATTACCGAGTCCATGTCGGGCAGATAGCCATGGGCAACACCAAGTGTGCCTTCTTTCGTGTGAACATCGGTGATGTTCCTGCTGAAATTGTATCCAGCCGTGACAGCTTTGGCTTGCAATTCGCTTCGTTTCGTCATGGTGGATAGATAGGGCTACTAAGTGGAGCCGATAAGGGCAAATAAACGAGGTTTGGAAGTGCCTCAAAACACCACCAAAACACCACCAGAATGCAGGCGACACTGCCCACTTGGCACTGTCTAAATCCTATTATCACCCCACATCCTGACAATGCCCAATGAAATCAACGTGTTAGCAATAATGGCCGCTTGAATACAGGCTGTTAGCACCATGTTCACACCACATCACAGTGTAATTTCGATGCCTTCAAGATAGTACATAATGTACTGTAAAGCAGATTTCCTAAATAGTTTTGTTACACTTGAATGACGAATGTTATAAGAAGCCACAAGCGTAATGGTTGCTTTCCTATGGGCAATCTAACTTAGTGATGGCTGGCTTTTTCCTTTGTTTCGCCAGCCATCACGCTTCCAATCCCCTTGACTCCCGTGTCACATTGGCCGATAGCGTCACCGTGCACCTGCAACGTGACACACCGGGAGTAATACCACTTTGAAAATCTTTGCATACGTTCGTGTCTCGACCGATCACCAAGCCAACAATGGCGAGTCACTGGAAACCCAGACACGCCAGCTTGAAGGCTATGCCATGATGAAGGGCTGGACCATCACAGACACGTTCATTGAAGCTGGCGTGTCCGGTTCGGTTCCATTGGCCGAACGTCCAGAAGGTGCCCGTATGGTCGCCGCAGTGGCCAAAGGCGATGTGATCCTAGTCACCAAGCTAGATCGTATGTTTCGTGATGCCCGTGATGGTCTGAACACGTTGGCTGACTTGAAGGAAATGGGTGTTGGCCTTCACATGCTCGATATGAACGGGGATGTGACCGGCAATGGTATATCCAAGATGCTGTTCACCATCCTGTCAGCCGTGGCAGAGCAAGAGCGGGACAGGACACGGGAGCGCATCAGGGATGTGAAGCAGCGGTTGGCCAAGGATGGCGTGTACGGTGGCGGTGTGAAGCCATATGGCTACGATGTGGTTGATGGCAAGCTGGTGCCTAACCCGGCTGAACAAGCGATGCTTGCCACGATGAAGGCGATGAAGGCTGATGGTGCCAGCTTGAACCACATCGGCAAGGCGGTAGGTCTGCACCGGTTCACAGTCAGCCGGATACTGGCACGGAATGCCTGATGGTGGTGGCAGATTAGAAGGAATGCTTTCGAATCGGAACTTTTGGAAACAGCCCGTTCCAATGCGCAGTTAAATGCGATGAATCAGAACTTCGGACCATTCGGAAGTTCGTCATATGACTATGATCCAACTGACCCTAGAAACGTTGGCCATAAAGCTGGTGACTATGTTCCTACCGGGCAAAGTCTCAATTTCTCACCGGAAGTTCTAAGTTTCGTTCAGAAGCAGTTGGGTCTGTCCAACACGATGGCGGATAAAACCACCGCACAGTTGAACAGACTTCCAACTGATGCGTTTGATCCGTCTTCAATCGGTGACACATCATCGATTGCGAAAACTGCCTATGCTCGACAGCTAGGGCTTATGCAGCCGCTATTTAGGTGGTCCGCTTGGTATTGCCGGAACCGTTGTCACGGCAGGAGCCAAAGTTGGGCAAGCGCTTGCCAGACATGGAGCGGAAACAAGTCAGAAAAGAACGTTGAACAGTCTCTTGGATACCGTGCTGAATGATGGCAAGGCGCTACCGAAAAAGGTTGCACCATATTCCCCACCGTTCAAAAAGAGGTTGTTGGACGCCATCACGTTCGGAAGCACGGATAGCCGAACCGGCAACTAACGGTTCGGCATGAACGGATAGATCAGTATCCCGATCCCGACAAAGATCAAGAAAGTTGTGGGAGCGATCATCAGCCAGCAAACCATGACGCCAATCAATAGGACTGTGCAACTTAAGATGAACAGCCCTAGTGCCGGGCTTCCTTTTAACGCTTCCCAGAATGTCATTTGCTTGATTCTCCAAAAATTTATTTATTCTGTTTCGGTTTTCAGTGACGCCTTGGCCGTACAGGCTTGTGGTGACTGCTTCTCGGCTTTGATAGAATTATACTGAAAAGTTCGCCAACGTCCATCAGCCCAAATTTCTCTGTCAATTCGGATGGTGAAAAGACGGAAAGAGACAGTTCCCGCATTTCCTCTATGTCTCTTTCCGCTCCCATGATTGATTGAACAAACAGTTTCTGGATTGTCTGTTGGTTCGTCATTGTCGTTCGCTCCCATTCGCTGATTTGCAGATATTACGTTGTTGGTTCCTTATCTGCGATTCCAAACTGTCGTTTGGTCCATCCGTATATTTCTATCAGCGAAAAATCATGACCCATGACATAGGCTTCTATGTCTTCCAAATCGTCACAATGATTTTCGATTTGGGTGTGCAGATGATCGCTTTCAGCCTGTACCACGCTAAGGAGTGTGCGCTTGAAGTCTTCAAAATTTACGGTTTCGGTGGCCATTTAGAAATTCCTTTCTGTTCAATATGACCGGCATCTAGGAACACGAAACCAAACAGTCAAATCACTTTTTTGGGGCATCTCTGTAATACTCTACATATTCAAAATGTAAGATAATTCAGCACTGTCAGAAGCCACTTCGTGCGAACTGTGAAACCCTAAATAGGTAGAGAAATCTACACTTTTAGGAGTAATTGCCTTTGCCACTGCAAGGAACAAGCCCAAACAAAAATTTTATCCGAACTGATGGCGTAAGAACTGGAACAACTGTCTGGCAGCAAGCGAAAGCGGCCTCAATCGGTAACACCGCAGCCGCAGCGGATACGCATGATCAAGACATAGCAAACGTTCTTTCAACAGCTTGGCAAACCGATGGTTCAAATCAGCCATCAGCCGATTTGCCAATGAACAGCAAAAAGTTCACTGGCCATGCGGCGGCAACCGCAAGAACACATTTGCCGCTGGCATCACAGGTTCAGGATTCAGCATTCAATTTCGGTGGCTTGGCCACGGGAACAGCCAATTCAATCATCACTTCCCTTACACCGGCAATCACCGCTTACGCTGATGGTATGGTTGTGGGCTTCCGTGCATCGGCCAACACAACTGGTGTTGGTGCTACGGTTCTGAACGTGAACAGCATAGGTGCCAAACCCATTTTAAGAGTGGACGGGCAGAAGATGGCGGCATCTGATATGGCCGCTGGCCGTGTCTATTACGTCACCTACAATTCCACTTCGAACGTTTGGAATTCAACGGTTGTTCCGAATGCGCTTAATTCATACGTCTTCACCGGGAAGACAATCACAGGCGGCACATTTTCCGGACCAACAATCAACAATGCAACAATCGCCAACGCAACAATTTCATCGTTGGCTGCACCATTGGGTGTTGCATACGGTGGCCTTGGGCTAAGTTCATACACCGCTGGTGATATCGTCTATGCATCCGGTGCAACCACTCTTGCAAAGCTGGCAAAGGGAACGGCTGCACAGGCATTGCTGATGAACGCCGGGGCAACGGCTCCATCATGGGCAACGGTGCCTTTCACGAAATCATTTGAAAGCGCACAACAGACTTATACGCTATCTGGTGCGCTGACTTTGGCACATGGACTTGGTGTGCAGCCGAAGTTGTACATGGTCGTTTTGGTCTGCACAACTGCGCAATCTGGCTATTCGATCAATGATGAAGTTCTGATCAATCCCGGTACTAACCAATCTGGTTCCGGTGATCACGGTCTATCTGTTTTTCCAGATGCCACGAACATTAATATCCGTTTTGGCCAAGAAACTATCTGTATCTTCCACAAGACTACCGGGGCAATTCAAACTGCCATTACACCAGCTAGCTGGAAACTCGTCGCAAGGGCGTGGGCGTAATTGTTAGCTCTTATCGATACTGAAACAGAAGCTCTTATCAAAACGATCATTGAATATGATGGCATGTCAACGGAAGACATGCTTTCCAGCTATGGCGATGATTGGCAGGGTTCGGATTGCGTTTTGGTGGCGGTTGAACCCTTGGCTGATGACAGCATTCCAGACGGCAAGGTTTTTGTAAGCCAGTCAGTGGAAATCGAAAAAATCGAGTCCGTGTGGACGGCCAAGATTGTTCGGGTTCTTGCCGATACGCCACGGCCATCAACGTCCGATGTGAATGCCGAGCGTGACAGACGCATTGCCGCTGGTTTCACTTTCAATGGCAAAGCCTACGCCATGGATGACCAATCGAAAGCTCGCATCAGTGGAGCGGCAACGCTAGCTGGCTTTGCGGCTATCACCGGGGCAGGGGCAGGCAATTACCGTTGGGCAGATGCGAACGTTGATTTCGTCTGGATTGCCAATGACAACACGCTGACCCTGATGGATGCACCAACCTGTTTTGCCTTCGGTAAGGCAGCGGCTGCATGGGAATCCCAAAATATTTTTGCAGCCCGTGCGATCAAGGAATCTGACCCAGTTCCATACGGTTTTACAAACAATGCATATTGGCCGAACTCATAATTTCTAAGGATCACTTGCGGACTTAATGGCACAAAAAATCTTTACGCCGGTTGGTGCATCCAACACGGTAAACCTTACTACATCAGTTCAGCGTTTTCAGCTTCCGCCGCTTCCAAGTCAGAATCCGGCTATTCGAATTGTATCGACCGAAGCCACGCAAATTTATTACAATTTCGTTCTTGGAACCACAGCGGTAACAGCCAATTCTACCAACTCCATGCTGGCAAGGGCAGGCCGGGTTGATGAACCTTTGGTTATTGGTGTGGACCGAAGCGCTTCGCACATTTCCATTTTTGCTACCGGTTCATCAGGCAGCATGATCATCACGGCTGGTCAGGTCATTGATGGTGACATTTTGACCGGTGGAAACGTGGTCAATTTCAACTGGAAAGGCGCTTGGTCATCCCTAACGGCTTACAAAAATTTGCCAACACAGGATTTTGTGAGCATCAACGGTGCCACATACATTTGCGTTGCCAACAACACGAACAGTTCACCGCCTTCGGCCAACTGGAATTTGGTGGCATCGAAAGGTGACACGGGTTCAACCGGTGCCACAGGCTCTACCGGTTCAACGGGTGCCACAGGCGCTACAGGTGCCACTGGTGCAGCCGGTGCAGCAGCAACCATCGTTGTGGCCAACACCATCACCAGTGCGGCTGGTGGAGTGGCGAACGTTGTCAACATCGGAACTTCATCGGCGGCTAATTTCCGTTTCACAATTCCAAGAGGCTCTACAGGTCCAACCGGTTCAACTGGACCGTCAATCACGCTTACCGTGGCCAATACGATCACGGGAACAGCCGGAACGCTTGCGAACGTCACGAACATTGGCACGTCAACAGCGCCAAACCTTCGCTTCACCATTCCAAGAGGCAACACAGGCGCTACCGGTTCCACTGGTCCTACAGGTTCAACGGGACCAACGGGACCATCAATCACGCTCACTGTAGCCAATACCGTTACCGGTGCGGCGGGTTCCGTTGCGAACGTTGTCAACATCGGCACAGGTACAGCGCCAAACCTTCGTTTCACAATTCCAAGAGGTAATACAGGCGCTACAGGTAACACCGGTCCTACAGGTCCAACCGGTCCCGCTGGTGGCGTTACCGTGTTCACCGGCCTTACCGACACACCGGGCAATTACACGTCTGCCAACAACAAGATTGTCAAAGTCAACTCGGCTGGTACAGCGCTCGTTTACGGCATCGTTCTTGGTGCGTTGGCATCACGCAACACGCTTGGAAATGCGCAGTGGGCTGGTGGAAATCTTTCCATCCTGAACGGTGGTACAGGTGCCAATACCGCATCGGGTGCCAGAACCACGCTTGGCTTGGCAATCGGAACCGATGTGCAAGCGGCTGATGCCACGCTAACGGCTCTTGCCGGGCTAAACGCTACTGCCGGTCTGGTGGTCGAAACAGCCGCAGATACCTTCACCAAGAGAACGCTAACAGGCACTGCCAACGAAATTACCGTGACCAACGGCGATGGCGTATCTGGTGCGCCAACATTCAGTTTGCCAACGGCCATGACAATGACCGGCAAGACAATGACCGGTGGTACTTACACAGGGGTTGTTGCCTTTGACATGTCGGCTGCATCCGGAACCGCCAGATATACACAGTTCAAAACGGGTTCTTCCACTCGTTGGGACACAGGTAAAGATGGTACGGCTGAATCTGGCTCCAATGCCGGTTCGGATTACTATATCAGACGCTATGACGACTCCGGAGTGTTCATCGATTGGGCTTTGAAGATCAGCAGAAGCACTGGTCTGCTTTCACTCGATAGAACAGAGGTTTACAGCAACCTATATGTTTACGACAGTTCAGGCAGTGCAACATCTGTCAGATTCCAAAAGGCTTCGGGAACCAACCGTTGGATAATCGGCAAGAATGCAACTGCCGAATCCGGTTCCAACGTTGGTTCTGATTTTGAAATCTACCGGTACAACGATGCAGGAACTTACATTGACTCACCCGTCACCATCAATCGTGCCACAGGGGCAACCACGTTTAACGGTGCGGTAGGTTTCGGGTCTCGATCTGTAACCGGATCAAACATCGCTTTCACTGGTGGAACAATGTCCGGTGTCACTCTGTCTGGTGGCAATGCCGACATTCAGGGAAAGGTGCATCAATGGATTGCGGCAACGGATTTCGTTCCTCAAATCACCAACGGTGCGCAATTGAGCGTGACCGAACTGGCGACCAATAAACAGCCGCTAACAACGCTCGATTTTGACACGACCACACAGGAATTGGCCGTGGTCTATTGGTCACCCCCAAAGCGCTGGAATCTGGGAACCATCACGTTCCAACCAATCTGGACCGCTGCATCTGGTACGGCAACCAACACGGTTGTTTACCAGCTTGAAGCCGTGGCGCAATCGGACGGTGACACATTGGATGTTGCCTATGGAACGGCTCAATCATCATCAGATGCCTATGTGGCCGCTAACCAGAACCATACAGGTCCGGAAAGCTCTGCAATCACCATTGCGGGAACGCCAGCGGCTGGTGACGGTGTGTGGCTTCGTATCAAGCGTGATGTGGCAACCGACACATTGGCCGCAGATGCCAAGTTGATTGGTATCCGTCTGTTCTACACGACCAATGCGGGCAATG
Source organism: Mesorhizobium sp. P160219 (assembly GCF_057786095.1). Lineage (NCBI taxonomy): Bacteria > Pseudomonadati > Pseudomonadota > Alphaproteobacteria > Hyphomicrobiales > Phyllobacteriaceae > Mesorhizobium > Mesorhizobium sp. P160219. The sequence continues at coordinate 5,076,095 of NZ_JBYNWG010000001.1, read as the reverse complement.
ACGCCTAATGGGAATTCATCAGCCAAGAACCGACTTTTTCGACACGGTTAAAAAGCTTGGTCTAACGACCAATCTGAAATTGTGTCTCGATGCCGGGCATGAAGCGTCTTTGCCAGCCGCATCAACGAAATGGTTGGATTTGTCTGGTGGAGGATATGATTTTTTCCGTGGTGCCACGGCAAGTTCATCAACCGATGATCCGACGATTAACGGCACGGCTGGCGCTCGTTCCCAAGCAGAATACCTTTCATTCGATGGTGGTGATTATTGCAAGTATGACACTACCAATGAAACGTGGATGTTGAACTGCCATAAGGTGGGTGCAAAATTCACGTTTTTGGGCTGGTTCTTGTTTAGTGGATTTTCTGCAACGCAACGTATGTGTGGGGATAGCATTTCGTCGAATGGCGTAAACACCGGAACCCGCTGGAATATGACGACCACGGCCCAACAATTATTTATTTCCAGCGGTGGCGGGCAAGTCCTATCGTTTAACGCTAATCATGGTTCGCCCACCGGATGGCAATGCTTGGCCGTGTCCATAGATGCAGCGGGCAATGCCGGGATTATGATGCAGAATGGCGTATTCACAACGGGTGCTGCTACTTACGTATCCCCATCTGCTGGCGCTGCAACCGAAACTTTTTGCGTGGGTTCTGCCGGAAATGGCGATGGTCCGCTACTAGCTGGTGGTCGTTGTGCAGGATTTCTTGCTTGGGAAGGTGTGGCACTCACACAGGGCCAACTGACAGCCATCTTCGATGCCACACGTGGAAAGTTCGGAGTCTGATCAAACTCCTATTCCCTTGTTCAATGAATCGATCTATTGAATTCCATCGGCTCACAAACAGGGAGACACAAACCGATGGCAATTGCATTCGCAGACCAAGCCGCAAAGATTGACGAACAGATTAGGAAGCTTGAAGCCGAAAAGCAGAAAATTCAGGCACAGGCACATGACGAACTGAAGCAGACTGCACAGGAAGCTATCGAAAAGCTGAACGGTCTTGGCTACAACTATCGGATCGTTGAAAACACGGGCAGGGTTAAGTTGGTCACGCCAAAGGGTAAGGGTCTTGGTGAAAAGGGAACCCGGACTCCATCGTCTGGACCATGCCCAATCTGTCAGTTCGAAACCACACCACACCATGACGCACGGAAACATCGTAGCCAGCCGGAAGGCCAGAAGAAGCCATTCACGGCTTCCGAGTTGTCGGCAATGGGTTTGACCAAGGTCTGACCACGTGAAGGCCAAGCGGGAGACTCTAGAAATGGTGGATGGAAGAAAATATTTCTCCACCGACAATTGGCAGACCATATGGCAGGAAATGCCGAACGGGAGTCCCCGCAAGATAACCGACAAACAGGAAGCTGACACCATTCGCTTCCTTGTCGTCTATCAGGGATAACCATCCACATCACAAAGTGCAGAGAAGCCCGGTTTTCCGGGCTTTTTTGTTGCCCATCTTGTTCCACCAATCTTTCTGGAATTGACCAAACCATGTTCATGGTGATTACCGGCGAGGGCAAGCTTGCCGGCGGCCTGCTGGTTTCGGCCGGCAATGCGCTGTTGTTCATGGCGATCTTCTGGGGCAAAGCGGGAAAACGCTTCGGCGGCCGGCGCACCATGACCTTCGCCTATTTCGCGATGTCGGCGACGCTGCTTGCGGCGGGCGCGGTCGGCACTACCGCGCCGCTGCTTACGGGCTTTTTCCTGCTCTGCGGCGCCTTCTTCACCATCGCGCTCGATGCACTGGGCTCGACCGCCTTCATGCGCTCGGTGCGGTCCTATGAGCGGGCGCAGATGGCCGCGGTCTACCGCACCTATCTCGACTTTTCCGAGCTGACGCCGCCGCTGGTTTATTCGGTGGTGCTGGCGTTTTTCGGCCTCGGCTCGGTGTTCGTGACGCTGGGCATTCTGGCCGCGGTTTGCGGCTTTATCACCTGGCGCTATCTGCCGAAGTCGCTTTAGTCGCCGATCAGGCGGTTGCCTCAAGTGCAGCATGCCGCTCGCGCACCCAGTTGTGGAAGCGGTGCAGATCATACTCCTCCGGCATCAGCACGCCGGCCCGGTGCCGCATCGAGCGCAGGCCTTTCTGGTTGATCTCGCAGATCGCGGCATCCTCCTCCAGCACCTGGGTGCCGAAGGCGACGACATTGTCGACGTCGGTCTCAGCGAGCGCCTCGGGCGCGAACAGCCACTCGGCGGTGAGTTCGGCCTGTTCGGGACCGAGCGGCATCAGTCGCACCGTCCTGACATAATCGACATGGCCGACGATGAACATCGAGGGCAGGTTGGTGGCATAGGTCTGTCCGGCCGCGCGCTCGGCCGCCGTCAGACCCGGGAAGACCGGGCCATGGGCATGTCCGTCGCGCGACCAGGTCTCGGCGCCGGCGCGCAGGCCACCCGAAAACTCCGGCGCGTCATTGTCGGCATGGCGGACCCAGTCGGGGTCGTCGTGCCGGCTCATCAGGCCGCGGCCGTATATCGGCACCAGCCGAGACAGGTCCTTGTGGACGCCCGGGCAATGCAGGCACTCGTTGAAGTTCTCCCAGAAGATCTTCCAGTTGCAGTTCATCACCTTGCGCAGGACATGGCCTGATACCAGCGTTTCCAGCGGCCAGTTGGCGAGGTCGCCGGATGCGGGATCGAAGGAGGTCCCGGCGGAGCCGGCCGCAGCCTGCTGAAGGTTCACAAAGACAAAGCCGCGCCACACCGACAGCGCCACCCGGTAGAGCGGATGATCGGCCTTGTCGAAACCATCTGGCAGCGATTTCGAGGGAACGCGCACGAGATCGCCGCGCAGCGAGTAGGACCAGGCGTGGTAGGGGCACGTGATGAGCCGCGCTTTCAGCCGGCCCTCGCTTTTCTGGCAAAGCTGCGAGCCGCGATGCCGGCAAGTGTTGTGGAAGGCGCGCAGTTCGCCGGTCTCGTCCCGCAGAATGACGATTTCCTGCGTGCCGACGCGGAATGTCCTGAACGCCAGCGGCTGGGCGAGGTCGGCCTCGCGGCAGACGAGCAGCCAGCTTTTGTGCCAGATGGCGTCGAGATCGCGCTGGTAAGCCTCGCTATCCCAATAGGCCGACGACGGTAGCGTCGGTTCGGCCCGGCTCAGGCCGTTATAGGGGTCGCGCTCGCTCGGGCTGGGATGCATGGCTGGCTTCCTATGAAGCGTCAGCCGACACCCCGGCAAATCGTTTGTCAATCAGAGTGCCGCATTGCCGGTTGCAGGCGCGGCGCATAATCATGTCGTGGACATGGGACATTCGGAAATTGGGGGGATTCGGAAATTGGCCGCACGACAGATGTCGCTTACGCCGGAGCTGGTCGCGCGCTGCTGGCGCGAGATCAGGGACCCCGGGCCGGATCCGGACGCGATGCATCTCGATGACGCCGACTATGACGCGCTGCTGGATGAATTCCAGGTCGAACTCCCGGATAGCGAACCGCTATGGCTGTTCGGCTATGGATCGCTGATCTGGAAACCGGAAATAGATTATGTCGAGGACCGCGTTGCGCTGGCGCGCGGCTGGCATCGGTCCTTTTGCATGAACATGACGCGCTGGCGCGGCACCAAGGACAGCCCCGGCCTGATGATGGCGCTGGACCGTGGCGGACAATGCAAGGGCGTCGCCTTTCGGCTGACCGGCAATAACCGGCGCGAGCAGTTGGGCCGGCTTTTCCGGCGCGAAGTCACGCTGAAGCCGACAAGCTACCGGCCGCGCATGCTCAAGCTTGCAAGCGAGGCCGGACCGCTCAGGGCATTGGCCTTCGTCATCAACCGCAACGGCCTGACCTATTCCGGACCGCTCGACGAGGGCAAGGTCGTCGAAAGGCTGGCAACGTCCTGCGGGCACTGGGGGTCGGGCGCCGACTATCTCTACAACACGGTGAAAAACCTTGAAGAGCGCGGCATTCACGATCGCCATCTGTGGCGGCTGCAGCGGCTGGTTGCCGAGCGGATCACCGCGTTGAACCCGTAACGCCGCATGGCGCATTCGCGCTGTTGGCCGGCGGAATTTGGTTTGCCGGATGCGACCGTTTCAGCCTATAGTCATGCATGTCGTCGGTTCCGTTAGGGACCAAGAGGGAATGCGGTGAGGGCTGACTTGTTGCCCAATGCCGTGGCTGCCCCCGCAACTGTGTGCGGTAGTCCTCTCCAAGCCACTGGGGATTTTTTCTTCGGGAAGGTGGGGAAGGGCGCTGATCCGCGAGCCAGGAGACCTGCCGGCGACAGGGAACTGACTTCGATGCCCTCGGGTGGAGGGCGAAAGGACAAGATATGAATACCGCTTCCGTCTCCCTCGGCGCTTCCGTCTCCTCGCAGTCGCGCTTCATGCAGCTCGTGCTTAGCGCGTTTCTGGGCATTTTCGTCGTCGGCGTTGTCGGTTTCTCGCACATCGATGCGGTCCACAATGCGGCGCACGACTATCGCCATTCGATGGCGTTTCCCTGCCACTGACCAGGATCTGACATCATGAACCTGTTTCGCAACGTCGTGTTCATCGCGGCGATCGCAGGGCTCGTGGCCGGTGTCGCTCTCGCCTGCATGCAGGCCTACGCCACCGTGCCGCTGATCCTCAAGGCGGAGGTCTACGAAAAGGCTGGTGGCGGCCATGAGCATGAGCATGCCGCGGCGCCCGCCGCCAACGCTGCGGACACCAATGCCATGAGCACCGCCGCGCCGGCGGAAAATGCCGTGAGCAGCGCAGCCCCGGCTGAAGCAGCCGCGCCGGCGGGGGACGAAGGCTGGGCGCCGGCCGACGGCTTCGAGCGCTTCGCCTTCAGTGTCGTCGCCAACATTGTCACCGGCATCGGGTTCGCGCTGGTCCTGGTGGCGGTTTCCGAGTTCGCCGGCGGCATCGGCAGCTGGCGCCAGGGCGTGTTCTGGGGTCTGGCCGGCTTTGCCGTGTTCACGCTGGCGCCGGGCCTCGGCCTGCCGCCGGAACTGCCGGCAATGCCGGCGGCCGATCTCATGCAGCGCCAGATCTGGTGGTGGGCAACGGTGATGGCAACCGCGATCGGTCTTGCCCTTATCACCTTCCGCACGTCGGCGCCCCTGACCGTGCTCGCCGTCGTCCTGATCGTCGCCCCGCATATTGTCGGCGCGCCGCAGCCTGACAGTTTCGTAACGCCGATCCCGGAGGGCCTGCATCATCAGTTCGTGGTGGCGGTGACGCTGACCAATCTGGTGTTCTGGCTGGTGCTCGGCGCAGTTGTCGGCATAGTGCGCGCGCGCTTCACCGGCACCGCAACCATCCTGCGCGACAGCTTTGCCTGATCGCAGTTTGACCTTCATCATCGGCGGTGCGCGCTCCGGCAAGAGCGCGCATGCCGAAACTTTGGCGACGGCGTTGCCGCCGCCATGGGCCTATATCGCCACCGCGCAAGCCTATGACGGCGAAATGCGCGAGCGCATCGCGCAGCACCGCTCGCGCCGCGGCGAGGGATGGGCGACCATCGATGCCCCGCTTGATCTTGCAGGCGCGCTCGAAGCTTTGCCGGACAACCAGCCGGTGCTTGTCGACTGCCTGACGCTGTGGCTGACCAATCATATGCTGGCCGATCATGATCTGGAGGGGGAGTGCCGGCGGCTGGCCGATGTGCTTTCGCGGCCGCGCGGACCGTGGTTCGTGGTCTCCAACGAAGTCGGACAAGGCATTGTGCCAGACAATGCGCTGGCACGCCGGTTCCGCGATGCCGCCGGCCGTCTCAACCAGCAGGTCGCGGCGGTTGCCGATACGGTGCTACTGATGGTGGCGGGGCTGCCGCTCAAGGTGAAATGAGATGACCGATATCGACGCAAAAGACGAAGAACGCCACCGCGCCAAGATGGCCAAACGCAAGGCGGTGCAGGACGCCGAGGTCGCGGAAAAGACGGTCGAGAAGGGGCTGCTGATCGTCAACACCGGACCCGGCAAGGGCAAGACCACGGCCGCCTTCGGGCTGGCGCTGCGCATGCTCGGCTATGGCAAGCGCGTCGGAATCGTCCAGTTCATCAAGGGCAAATGGCACACCGGCGAAAAGGACGCCTTCGCGGCGTTCGGCGACCGTGTCGTCTGGCACACGATGGGCGAGGGTTTCACCTGGGAGACGCAGGATCTGAAGCGCGACATTGCGGCGGCCGAAGCCGCCTGGGCCAAGGCGCTGGAGCTGATCGCCGACCCCTCTGTCAGCCTTGTCGTCCTCGATGAGCTCAACATTGCGCTGCGCTACGACTATCTCGATCTCGACAAGGTGGTCGCGGCGCTGAAGGCGCGGCGCGAAGGCCTGCATGTCGTCGTCACCGGCCGCAATGCCAAGCCGGCGCTGGTCGAGGCGGCCGACCTCGTCACCGAGATGGGCGTGACCAAACACCATTTTTCCGCAGGCGTTAAGGCGCAGCAGGGAATCGAGTTTTGAGGGTCTAACTTCGGGAGATGACCGTTGGAACAAGCGGTAATTGTCTATCTTCTTCTGAGCGGCGGTCAGTTCGGGGCGCCGGAAGAGCGGCAATCGGTCCAAGTTCTGGAGGATCGGTTGGAACAAGCTGTTTCGAATGCGCATGTCGGCGAATTTGATGGCGACGAGTTTGGCGAGGGCAAATGCACCCTCTATCTGTACAGGCCAGACGCCGAGAAGCTTTTCCTTGTGATTGAGCCTGTGCTGAAATCCTCGGCAGTGGCCGCCGGCGGTTACGCGATCAAAAGATTTGGCGCGGCGGTGGATTCAAACGCCAAGGAAGTCCGTGTCTCTTGGTGAGTCAGGCGGCGCATCTACTGCGAGATCAAAACATCCAGGTAGATGACGACCGCGGAGAGCAATCCAAACAGCGCGATCAGCAGATAGTCTGCTATCTGGTAAAGTTTCAGCGCCCGCCGGATGTCGGTGCTGTCGGCCTCGCGGCGGCCGCCTTCGCCCATATAGGCGTCCTCGACGATGACGCCGCCATAGCTGCGCGGGCCGGCGAGCGCCAAGCCGAGCGCGCCAGCCATCGCCGCCTCCGGCCAGCCGGCATTGGGTGAACGGTGCTTTCTGGCGTCGCGACGCATGGCCTGCCACGCATTGCGGGGGTCGGCATCCTTGACGACGAAGGCCGCCAGCACGATCAGCAGGCCGGTCAGCCGCGAGGCCGGCAGGTTGATCCAGTCGTCGAAAAGTGCGGCTGCCCGGCCGAAGGCTTCATGACGCGGGGTGCGGTGACCGATCATCGAATCGGCGGTGTTGGCGGCCTTGTAGGCGACGCCGCCGGCCAGCCCGCAAACGCCGGTCCAGAAGGCGGGCGCGACGATACCGTCGGAAAAATTCTCGGCCAGGCTTTCGATCGCGGCGCGGCTGACGCCGGCGTGGTCGAGCTTTTCGGGATCGCGGCCGACAATACGGGCGACCGTAATGCGGCCGAGCGCCAGCCCGCCGGTGTCCAGCGCGTCGGCCACCGCTTCGACATGTTCGGTGAGGCTCTTTTGCGACAGTAGCGACGAGGCCAGAATTGCCGTGATGATCATCCCGGCAGGAAAGAGCTGCCAGAGCACGATTTGCACGGCGAAGGCGATCAGCGCAGGCACCAGCACGATCACCAGCAGCGCCTGCATGCCGCGGCGACGACGCTGCGCGTCGGAATCAGTGTCGCGGTTGAGCCGGAGGTCGAGAAAGGCTATCAGCCTGCCGAACCAGGTGACGGGATGGCCAACGGCACGGAACAGCCAGTCCGGGTAGCCCAGGATGCGTTCGATGGCCAGTGACAGGAAAGCGATCAGGACCGACATGAAGCTTTCTGATGGAGCGATTGCTGCGGCGGATCACGGTGGATCCCTTGGCCGGGCGAGCGCGCTCTTCCCCCACGCGCCACAGCCTTTCGTCGATCTCTCGACAGGTATCAATCCGCACTCCTACCCGCTTTTCGATCTGCCCGCCACCGCTCTGTCGCGATTGCCGGAAGCGGCGCGTCTGCGTGAGCTGGCCAGGGTCGCGGCCGGCGCCTATGGCGCGCCTTCGGACGAGAATGTGGCGGTCGCCCCGGGCACGCAGATCCTGCTGCCGCGCGTCGCCTCGCTGGTCAGCCCCGGCAAGGCGCTGGTGCTCGGGCCGACCTATGCCGAGCATGCCAGGGCCGCCGCGATTGCCGGCCATGCGGTGGCGGAGGTCGACGATTTCGAGGCGCTTGCCGGAGCCGAAATTGCCATCGTCGTCAATCCCAACAATCCCGACGGGCGAGTCGTGTCGCGGGAAAGGCTGCTTCGGCTTGCCGAGACATTGCGCGCCATAGGCGGTCTGCTGGTCGTCGACGAAGCCTTCATGGATGTCGGCCCGCACGCGGAAAGCCTGGCCGGCGATGTCGGGCGGGGCGGCATCGTCGTGCTGCGCTCGTTTGGCAAGTTCTTCGGTCTCGCCGGCCTGCGGCTCGGCTTCGCACTTTCCGATGCAGCGACGGTCGAAAGGCTTGAAACGCAATTCGGCCCTTGGGCGGTCGCCGGCCCAGCGCTCGAATACGGCATCCGCGCGCTTGCCGACAGCGGCTGGCAGGCCGACATGCGGCGGCGGCTGGCGCAGGATGCGGCGCGGCTCGATGCGCTGCTTTCGCGCTTTGGCGTTGCTGTCGCCGGCGGCACGACGCTGTTTCGCTATCTCCGGCTTGCCGATGCACCGGGGCTGTTTTCGACGCTCGGTGAGCGCGGCATATTGCTCAGGCATTTTTCCGAGCGTCCCCAGGTGCTCCGCGCGGGGCTGCCTGGAAGTCAGGAGGAATGGCAGCGGCTTGAATCGGCGCTTGCCGACTGGGGCGCACGGCGCGACGATGGGTCGAAGGAGATCGCGCCATGATCCATATCTGTTCGCTGGCAAAGCTTGAGGAGACGGTGGCCAAAAGCGGCGCCGAGCGCGTGCTGTCGCTGCTCGCTGCCGGCACCGAGGTGACGCGGCCGGCCTCAATCGCGAGGGAAAACCACCTGCATCTGGTCATGCACGACATCGCGGTGGCGCAGGACGGCATGACCATGCCAGGCGAAGACCATGTGCGCAATCTGCTCGATTTCGCCCGGAAATGGGACCGCGTCAAACCCATGGTCGTCCATTGCTATGCCGGCATCAGCCGCTCGACCGCCTCGGCCTATATCATTGCGGCGGCGCTCGCCCCGAAGCGCGACGAAGTCGAACTTGCGCAGACATTGCGGAAGCTTTCGCCCTCCGCGACACCCAATCCACGGTTGATCGCCGTCGCGGATGCTCTGCTCTCACGACAAGGCCGCATGATCGAAGCGATCGAGGCGATCGGACGCGGCGCCGATGCTTTTGAGGGTACGCCTTTCGTGTTGAAGATCGGCGGCTAAGGCGGCCCGCTATGCCAGCCAGTCGGCAAGCTTCGCCTTGCGCACATCCTTCAACAGGGTGATGAAGCCGTCGGCCTGATGCTCCGCCGTCAGTCGGCCTTTCTCGGCCGTGGCAATGCTGGCATCGCCGACCACGCCGTTGGGGTTGAGATCCCCAGCGATCCAGGCGAAAGCGTGCGTTCCGGTGTGGCGCAGCAGCGCAAATTCGGTTTCGGCGCGGGCGACCTTGGAGGCGAAATTGTCGGCCTTGGCCATGTCGACTAACTCCGGGCGAAAATGCAGCATCAACGAGGTCTCGACGTCGCCGCCATGGATGCCATGGCGGTCTTCCAGCTCGGTGTACATGCCGGCGGGGCGGCCGAAGCGCTGCCAGCTGGTCTTCACCGCCAGCATCCTCTCACGCACGCGCAGCTCGCGCGTGACGATGCCCATGATCTCTTCATTGCCGCCATGCGAGTTGACGACGATCAGTTTCCTTACGCCTGCGCGGGCAACGGACAGGCCAAGCTCGGTCCAGGCATCGACCAGGGTGGCCGCCGGCAGGGTGAGCGTGCCCGGCGCCTGCAGATGCTCGTTCGACTTGCCGACCGTTTGGACCGGCAGGATGCGGATGTCGAGATCGCCGGGCAGGCGGGCGATGACCGTCTCCAGCATGCCGTTCATGATCGAGGTATCGGTTGATACAGGCAGATGCGGGCCGTGCTGCTCGATCGCCGCCACCGGCAGCACGGCAACCGTCGCCTCCGGATCGATCGCGGCGTATTCGGTGGTCCGGTAGTCGCCCCACCAAACGCGTCTGTTTGCAACGGTCATGTCATGCCTCTTGACTGTGAGGGAGACCTAGCGCGCCAAACGTCGCCTGTCGATCACCCAGCCGCAATCGCCTCGACCTCGACCTTGAACTCCGGCCGCGCAAAGCCTGACACGATCATCAGCGTCGAGGCGGGCGCGGGGCTGGCAAACAAGCGGTCGCGGACGTCCATATAGGGCCGCAGAAAGGCGCGGTCGGTGACGTAGGCGTTTATGCGCACGATGTCGCCTAGCCCCAGCCCGGCTTCAGCCAGAATCGCCGCTATGTTTTGAAAGCAGAGCTCGGCCTGCGCGCCGGCATCCTCGGGGATCTGGTCGTCCGCCGTGATGGCGACCTGACCGGAGCACAGCACCAGCCGCTTGCCGGGAGGTACTTCGACGCCGTGGCTATAGCGGGCGAAAGGCGGCTTGATCGACTTCGGCGCGAGGTATCTGAACATGGCAATCTCCTGTCTGCGAGACCAGCCTAAGACGTGACCGATAGTACGTTCAAGATGTGGTGCATGGCACAAGGGCGATTGTGGACAGGCGTCCAAAAAATAGGCACGATGCCTCCCGCACAGCATGACCCGTCCGGTGTTGGCAGTGACTGCCGCGCAAGCAGGCGGCCCGGGCGGTGGCATGTGTCTTGCTTCTTGGATCAATGGTGTCGAGCCCGGCGCGTGACGCTCCGGAGCCAACAAAGGGTGGTGTCGATGTACGGAAAACAGAAGATTTCAGCGCTTGCGGTCGCGCTGCTTGGAGCCGGCACGTTCGGCGCGGCAGCAAACGAGAAGGTCACCTTCGGCACCAACTGGCTGGCCGAGCCCGAGCATGGCGGCTACTACCAGGCCGTCGCCGACGGCACCTACGCTGCATGTGGCCTCGACGTGACGATTTCGCAGGGAGGTCCGCAGGTCAGCGGGCGGCCGCTGCTGCTGGCCGGCAAGCTCGATTTCTACATGGGCGGCAATCTGCTGTCGGCCTTCGACGCCGTCCAGCAGGGCATCCCGATGCGCGTCGTCGCCGCCGATTTCCAGAAGGACCCTCAAGTCATCATGTCCCACCCGGGGCAGGGGCTGGACAAGTGGGAGGATTTGAAGAACGCCGACCAGTACATTCTCGGCGACGAGGGCGTCCAGACCTTCTTCCAGTGGATGGTCATCGAACTCGGTTTCGATGCCGCCAAGCGCGTGCCCTACACCTACAACACCGCTCCATTCCTGGCCAACAAGAAGTCGATCCAGCAGGGTTACGTCACCTCGGAGCCTTTTGCGGTCAAGAAGGAAGGCGGCTTCGTGCCCAACCAGTTCCTGCTCGCCGACTATGGCTGGGACACCTATTCGACGACGATCGAGGTGATGCAGGACACGATCGACAAGCGGCCGGAGGTGGTCCAGTGCTTCGTCGATGGCTCGGCCAAGGGCTGGTACAACTACCTCTACGGCGACAACAAGGCCGCCAACGAGATGATCAAGAAAGACAATCCCGACATGAGCGACGAGCAGATTGCCTTCTCGATCGAGCAGATGAAGAAGTTCGGCCTGGCCGATTCCGGCGACACCGAAAAGCTCGGCATCGGCGCCATGAACGAAGACCGGATCAAGAGCTTTTATGACAAGATGGTCAAGGCCAAGGTCACGCCCGAGGGCATCGATATCAAGAAGGCCTATACGCTGGCCTTCATCAACAAAGGTGTCGGAATCGAGCTGAAGAAGTAATCGTGAAGCTGGAAAAGATGGCGCAGGCGCCCATGACGGCATCGGGTGAAGGCCCGATGCTGCTGACGCTGCGCCATGTCGGCAAGGTGTTTTCCAATGGCGTGACTGCATTGAGCGACGTCGATCTCGCCATCCGCGAGGGCGATTTTGTCAGCCTGCTCGGGCCGTCCGGCTGCGGCAAGTCGACGGCGTTGAGGCTGATCGCGGGCCTGTCGACGCCGACATCCGGTCAACTCGACTGGGGCGGTTCGATCGACCGCGCCAATATCGGCTTCGTCTTCCAGGAACCGACGCTGCTGCCCTGGGCCAATGTCTTCGACAATGTCTGGCTGCCGCTCAGGCTGAAAGGCGCGTCGCGCGCCAAGGCGGCGCCGGCGGTGACGGAGATGCTGGAGCGGGTGCACCTGACCGGTTTCGAAAACGCCGTGCCGCGCGAGCTTTCCGGCGGGATGAAGATGCGCGTCTCGATCGCACGCGCCATGGTGACGAAGCCGCGCATTCTGTTGATGGACGAGCCGTTCGCCGCACTCGACGAGATCACCCGCTTCAAGCTCAACAACGATCTTCTGGAGCTGTGGCAGGACGAGCGCTTCACCGTCGTCTTCGTCACCCACAGCGTCTTCGAAAGCGTGTTCCTGTCCAACCGCGTCGTCGTCATGGCGGCGCGGCCGGGCCGCGTCCATGCCGAGTTGGCAATCGATGCCGCCTATCCACGCGACGAGGTGTTTCGCACCTCGCCCGACTATGCCGCGCTCTGCCGCCAGGCCTCGGACATCCTGGTCAACGCCATCAACACATCAGCCGGACCGCACCATGACGGCCATTGATCAGAATGCCGCAACGCTCGACGCGGAAGAGGCCGGCCGCGTACGCCAGGAGCGGCTGGAGCGGATCGGCCGGTGGGTCTTGCCTTTGGCGATCATGATCCTGGCGATCTGGCTGTGGGACCGCATTTGCGTGTGGAACGCGATCCCGCAATATATTCTGCCGCGCCCCGGCGTGGTGCTGTGGACGCTCTATAGCGATGCCGGGCTCCTGTTCTCCGCGCTGCTGGTCACGTTGCGCATAACCTTTCTCAGCCTGCTGCTCGCGGTCGTCGGCGGCGTCGGACTGGCGGTGCTGTTTGCGCAATCGAAATGGGTGGAGATGTCGTTCTTTCCCTTCGCCATCGTGCTGCAGGTAACGCCGATCGTGGCGGTCTTCCCGCTCATCAACATCTATGTGGACAACCAGACGGTGAAGCTTTTGCTTTGCGCCTGGATCGTTGCGTTCTTCCCGATCCTGTCCAACACCACGCTCGGCCTCAATTCGGTCGACCGCAATCTGCGCGACATGTTCAAGCTCAACGGCGCGACGCGCTGGCAGCAATTGCGCTATCTCAGACTGCCGGCGGCCATGCCGTATTTTCTAGGAGGCTTGAAGATAGCCGGCGGCCTGTCGCTGATCGGCGCCGTGGTGGCCGAGTTCGTCGCCGGCGCGCAGGGGCAGTCGTCGGGGCTGGCGTCGCGCATCATCGAGGCCGGCTACCGCCTCAACGCGCCAAGGCTGTTCGCGGCGCTGATCCTGATCTCGCTCACCGGCATATTGATCTTCCTGGTGCTGTCGCTGGTGTCGCATCTCATCCTGCGCCGCTGGCACGAGAGCGCGCTGAAGCAGGAGCGGTAGGGGGTTGGGTGACGTGATTGAGATGCTGGCGCGAAACACCCCCCTCTGGCCTGCCGGCCATCTCCCCCTCAAGGGGGGAGATTGGACGTCATCCGGGATTTCGCCAATTATCGACGTTGGAAGACGGGTGCTGTCGGAAAAGCTGCCAATCTCCCCCCTTGAGGGGGAGATGCCCGGCAGGGCAGAGGGGGGCGGTCCTTGATACCGACCTCTGGCTCGTACCATCTCACCAACGTCCGCCTTCACCGGTCGCTGACATCAGGTCTTGCCACCACTTACGATACTGACGGCTTCGCGCTGGCCGACATCGCCGTCGCCGACGGTAAGCTCTCCAGCATCGCCGCGCACAAGAAATCAAAAGCGCCAGCCACCGCCATCGACCTTGCCGGCCGCATCATCCTGCCGTGCTTCGTCGATTGCCACACCCACATTGACAAGGGCCATATCTGGCCGCGCAAACCCAATCCCGACGGCAGTTTCATGGGCGCGCTCAATGCCACCGGCGCCGACCGTGCAGCGCGCTGGAGCGCCGAGGACGTGGCGCGGCGCATGGATTTCTCTTTGCGCTCGGCCTACGCGCACGGCACCAAGGCCTTGCGCACTCATCTCGACAGCGTGCCGCCACAGGAGGAAATCTCCTGGCCGGTGTTCGAGGCGATGCGGGAGAAATGGCGCGGCCGCATCGAATTGCAGGCAGCCTGCCTGCTCGGCATCGAAGGCGTGCGCGACAGAAAGTCGTTCGAGAGGCTGGCCAAGCGTGTGGCTGCGGCCAAGGGCGTGCTCGGCGTCGTCACCTATATGGTGCCGGATCTCGAAGAGCTTCTCGACAAGGTGTTCGCCGAGGCGAACAAGCACGGGCTCGATCTCGATTTCCACGCCGACGAGACCGACGATATCGCGGCGATCTCGCTGAAGAAGATTGCCGAGGCCGCACTCTGGAACGGTTTTGAGGGCAACATCCTGGTGGGACATTGCTGCTCGCTGGCGCGCCAGCCGGACCTCGACGTGCTCGATACACTCGACAAGGTGGCCAAGGCGCGGCTGGCGGTGGTGTCGCTGCCGATGTGCAATCTCTATCTGCAGGACCGGCGCGCCGACCAGACCACGCCACGCTGGCGCGGCGTGACCTTGCTGCACGAGATGAAGGCGAGGGGCATTGCGGTCGCGGTCGCCTCCGACAACACCCGCGATCCTTTCTATGCCTATGGCGATCTCGACATGCTGGAGGTCTACCGCATGGCGACGCGCATCCTGCATTTCGACCATCCGGTCGGCGACTGGCCGCAGACGGTGGCGGCGACGCCGGCCAAGGTGATGCGGCTCGACGGTGTCGGGACACTGGCAGCCGGTGGCAGCGCCGATTTCATCGTCTTCAAAGGGCGGAGCTGGACGGAATTGCTCTCGCGGCCCGAATCGGATCGCATCGTCGTGCGCGCGGGACGAGCGATCGACAGACAATCGCCCGATTACGCCGAGCTCGACGGACTGATGGTGGAATGATGGATGTTTCGGCGCTCAAACGCGATCTCGACGGGATAAAGCTCGACGACAATCCGGCCATCATCCAGCAGAAGAGCCGCGACTTCTACTGGTACAGCCCGGTGCTGAAGCAGCAGCTCGACCACGTCACCGGCGACCTGATCGTGACGCCCAGGAACGAGGCCGAACTGATCCGCGTGCTTGCCGCTTGCCACCGTCATGGCGTTCCGGTGACGCCGCGCGGCAGCGGCACCGGTAATTACGGCCAGGCGATGCCGCTGTCGGGCGGCGTGGTTTTGAACCTTGCCGAGATGAACGAGATCAAGGCCATAGCGCCGGGCCGCGTCGTCACCGGGCCGGGCGCGATCCTCGCCGACATCGACAGAGCGACGCGCGCGCATTCCGGGCAGGAACTGCGGCTGTCGCCGTCGACCTACAACACCGCCTCGATCGGCGGTTTCATCGCCGGCGGCTCGGGCGGCGTTGGCTCGATCAATTTCGGCGGTCTGCGTGATTTCGGCAATGTGCTGCGCCTGCGCGTCGTCACTATGGAGGCGGAGCCGAAGGCGCTCGAACTCACCGGCGAGGACCTGCACAAGGTCACCCACGCCTATGGCACCAACGGCATCATCACCGAGGTCGAGATGCCGCTGACTGCAGCCTATGAATGGATCGACGTGATCGTCGGCTTCGACGCTTTCATGCCGGCAGCCCGCTACGGCAACGCGCTGGCACGCCAGGACGGCATCCTGACCAAGCTGATCACGCCGATCGCCGCGCCCGTGCCGCAGCTCTATTTCAAGCGCCACCAGAAGTTCTTCCGGGACGGGCAAAGCATCTGCGTCGTCATGGTTGCCCGGCATGGGCTAGACGCGTTCCTCGCCTTCACCCGCCGCGCCGGCGGCGAAGTCATCTTCAATGCGGCGACGGCAACGGACGAAGAGAAAAAGGGCCTGCCGCCGGGCTTCGAACTGGCGTGGAACCACACCACGCTCAGGGCACTGCGGGTCGATCCCGCGATCACCTATCTGCAATCGCTCTATCCGTTTCCCAACCAGCTGGCGCTGGTGGAGAAGATGGACGCGATGTTTCCGAACGAGGTCTTTTCGCATCTCGAATTCGTGCGCCTCGACGGCAACATCACCTGCTTCGGCCTGCCGCTGGTGAAATTCACCACCGAGGCGCGGCTCAACGAAATCATCCGGCTGCATGAGGAGAATGGCTGCCCGATCTTCAACCCGCACCGCTACACGCTGGAAGAGGGCGGCATGAAGCAGACGGATGAAATCCAGCTCGCCTTCAAGCGCGAGACCGATCCGCAAGGCCTGCTCAATCCCGGCAAGATGATCGCCTGGGAAAATCCGGATTACGACTATCGCTCGGGCCGGACTTTTTTGTTCAAGGGTTTGCAGAAAGCAGAATGAGCAGAGGTTTGAGCTTGAGCACCCCCCTCTGTCCTGCCGGCACAGGCCCTACGCTGCCGCTTCGGGCGTTCGTCGTTTGGAAAGCCAAGCAATTGGCTTCCCATCGGCTTCGCCGACCACTTCTCACCCCCCGCAAGGGGGGAGATTGGCAGCCTGAACGCCGCAGCCAATCTGACACGCTGACAATTAGTGAAAGCGATGCGGCAGTCCGATCTCCCCCCTTGAGGGGGAGATGCCCGGCAGGGCAGAGGGGGGTGCCTCGCGCCGACCCCGGCAATGCCTTCCCATGAAAGTCCTCGTCCTTTACGCACACCCGGTGGAGATCAGCTTCAATGCAGGCCTGCACCGCACGATCGTCGAGCGGCTGACGACCGCCGGCCATGAGGTCGACGATTGCGATCTCTATGCCGAGGATTTCGACCCCAGGCTGACGCGCGGGGAGAGGCTGGATTATCATAACCAACGCAGCCCTGCGGACCCGGCCGCGCCCCATGTCGAGCGTTTGCTGCGGGCTGAGGCGCTGGTGCTGTCATATCCCGTCTGGAACTACGGTTTTCCGGCCATCCTGAAGGGTTATTTCGATCGCGTGTTTCTGCCCGGCGTGTCGTTCAAATTGGCCGACGGCAAGGCGCAGCCGTCGCTCCACAACATCCGCAAGCTGACCGCCGTCACCACCTATGGCGGCAGCCGCTTCCGCGCCATGCTGATGGGCGATCCGCCACGCAGATTGGTCAAGCGGATGCTGCGCGCGACGATCAGGCCCGGCGCCTCGGTGTCCTACCTCGCTCATTATTCGATGAACCTGTCGACCGACGAGACGCGGGCAGCCTTCATGGCCAAGGTCGCGGCCGGGATGGATGAATTCTGATGCGCGTGCTGGTGGTCTATTGCCATCCGGTGCCCGAAAGCTTTTGCGCCGCCATCAGAGATGCCGCCGTCGATGTGCTGAAGGCACGCGGCTGGGAGGTGCGGCTGCTCGACCTCTATGCGGAGGAATTCGATCCGGTGATGGGCTGTGAAGAGCGACGCGCCTACAATGAGCGGGCGCCGGAGGATCCGGCCCTAAAACCGCATTTCGAGCATCTCGCCTGGGCTGAGGCGATCCTGTTCATCTATCCGACCTGGTGGTACGGGCTGCCGGCCATGCTGAAGGGCTGGCTCGACCGGGTCTGGGCGACCGATGTCGCCTTCAAGCTGGGTGCAAGGGGCGCATCACGTCGCTGATGACACATGTCACCAGGGTCGGCGTCATCACCACCTGCGGCGCGCCGACCTGGTGGAGCGTCGTCGTCGGCCAGCCCGGCCGCAAGACCTTGCTGCGCGGTATGCGCGCGCTGTGCGCCCGCCGCTGCCGGACGTTTTTCCTGGCGCACTACCTGATGGACGCCTCGACGCCAAGGACGAGGGCGGCGTTTCTGGTGAAGGTGCGGGCGAAGCTGGAGCGGTTTTGAGCTTCTTCACCCTCCCCCTTGTGGGGAGGGTCGCGCAGCAAAAGCCGCAAGGCGGCTTTTGCGAAGCGGGGTGGGGGGTCTCGTAGGGCGCACCCCCACCCCGTCTCGCAATCGCCGCTTCGCTCCGACTGCGAGCCGACCCTCCCCACAAGGGGGAGGGTAAAAAGGTGCTACATCCTCGTCCGTTCCGCCTTGGGATCGTACATCGGCTTCAGCGATGCTTCCGCCGCAAAACGCTCGCCGGCGATCTCTATCTCGTAGGACGAGGCCAGCACATCCGCCTCGCTCTCGCCCTGGCAGGGCACATAGCCCAGTCCGATCGCGCCGCCGAGATGGTGGCCGTAATTCCCCGATGTGATCGGGCCGACGATCTTGCCGTCGCGCAGGATCGCCTCGTTGTGGAAGAGCAGAGGCTGCGGGTCCTTCAGCCGGAACTGCACCAGCCGGCGCGACAGGCCGGCTTCTTTTTTCTTCAGCACCGCATCGCGGCCGATGAACTCGCCCTTGGCGGTTTTGACCGCAAAGCCGAGGCCGGCCTCCAGCACATTGTCCTCGTCGGTGATGTCGTGGCCGAAATGCCGAAACGCCTTTTCGATGCGACAGGAATCGAGCGTATGCAGGCCGCAAAGTTTCAGGCCGACATCCGCCCCCGCCTCATCGATCGCCTCGAAAACATGGGCAGCCTGGTCGGTAGAGACATAAAGCTCCCAGCCGAGTTCGCCGACATAGGTGACGCGGTGGGCGCGGGCGAGGCCCATGCCGATCTCGATCTCCTGGAAGGTGCCGAATGGATTGTTGTCGTTGGAGAAATCGTTGGGGCTGACTTTCTGGATCAGCTTTCGCGCATCCGGACCCATCAGGCAGAGCACGCTTTCTGCCGCCGTCACATCGGTGATGACAACGAATTCCTCGCCGACATGCCGCCGCAGCCAGGCGAGATCGCGTTGCAACGTCGCGCCCGGTACGACGAGGAAATAGGCCGTGTCCGACAGCCGCGACACGGTAAGATCGCTCTCGATGCCGCCGCGCTGGTTGAGCATCTGAGTGTAGACGATCTTGCCCGGCGCCACGTCCATGTCGTTGGCGCAGAGCCTTTGCAGGAACGCGCAGGCATCGCGGCCCTCGACACGGATCTTGCCGAACGAGGTCATGTCGAATAGGCCGACCTTGTTGCGGACCGCCAGGTGTTCCTCGCGCTGGTTGTCGAACCAGTTCTGCCGCTTCCAGGAATAGCGGTATTCGCGCTCTTGCCCTTCGCGGGCGAACCAGTTGGCGCGCTCCCAGCCGGCGACTTCGCCGAAGACCGCGCCGCGCGCCCTCAGGTGTTCATGCAGGGGCGATCGCCTGACATTCCTGGACGTTGCCATCTGCCGGTAGGGGAAATGGTCGGCATAGAGCAGGCCGAGCGTCTCGGAGACCCGCTCCTTGAGAAACCTACGGTTCTTCTGGAATGGCTGGGCGCGGCGGATGTCGACTTCCCAGAGGTCGAAGGGCGCTTCGCCGTCATTGATCCACTGCGCCAGCGCCATGCCGGCGCCGCCGGACGAGACGATGCCGATGGAATTGTAGCCGGTCGCCATCCAGTAGCCCGACAGCTCCGGCGCTTCGCCGAGATAGTAGCGGTCGTCGGGGGTAAAGCTTTCGGGGCCGTTGAAGAAGGTGTGAATGCCGGCGGTTGCCAGCATCGGCATGCGATTGACGCCCATTTCGAGGATCGGCTCGAAATGCTCCATGTCCTCCGGCAACTGGTCGAAGCAGAAATCCTCGCTTATGCCGTCCATGCCCCAGGGCTTGGCCACCGGCTCGAAGGCGCCGAGCATCATCTTGCCGGCGTCTTCCTTGTAGTAGGCGCATTCATCGGGAACGCGCAGCACCGGTAGACGACCGAGCCCGGGGATCGGCTCGGTGACGAGATAAAAATGTTCGCAGGCATGCAGCGGGATGGTGACGCCGTTCTGGGCGCCGAGCTCGCGCGCCCACATGCCGGCGCAGTTGACGACGATGTCGGCCTCGATCGTGCCCTGGTCGTCGCCTTGCGCCCACGACACACCGGTGACGCGACCGGCCTTGGTATGGACCTTGGTGACCTTCACATTCTCGACGATGGCGGCGCCACGCTGGCGGGCGCCCTTGGCCAGCGCCATGGCGATGTTGGCCGGATCGCACTGGCCGTCGAGCGGCAGATGCACGGCGCCGACCACATCGGACACGTTGAGATGCGGGTACATCTCCTTGACTTCACCAGGCGAAATCTCGCGCACATCGACATCGAAGGCGCGGGCGAGCGAGGCCTGCCGATAAATCTCGTGCTTGCGCTCCTCAGTCAGCGCCACGGTGATCGAGCCGACCTGGCGCATGCCGGTGCCGACTTCCGTTTCGGCTTCCAGCTTGACGTAGAGGTCGGCCGAATATTTGGCCAGCCGCGTCATGTTCTGCGAGCCGCGCAGCTGGCCGATCAGGCCGGCGGCGTGCCAGGTCGTACCCGAGGTCAGCTGCTTGCGTTCGAGCAGCACGATGTCGGTCCAGCCGAGCTTGGCCAGGTGGTAGGCGACCGAACAGCCGGAGACACCGCCGCCGATAATAACCGCGCGGGCCTTGGTGGGAATGCTTCTGGTCATGCGGCCTCGCGGCGATAGCCGGATGCGAAGCGGCGCAGGCGTTTTGCGGCTTCCTGAAGCACCGGCTCCGGTTGGCAGAGGCTGATGCGGATGTGGCCGGCAGCGGCCTTGCCGAAGCTGGAACCCGGCATGACGCCGACACTCTCCTGGTCGAGAAAGGCCCAGGCGAATTTCTCGTCGTCGGGCTCGACTGCGGAGATGTCGAGCATGACATACATGCCGCCCTCGGAGCCGTGCACGCTGATATTGTTCATGCCGCGCACGGCGTCGAGCAGGACGGTGCGGCGCGCCGCATAGCGTTCGGCGATCTCCCTGACGCCAAAGCGGTTCTCCAGCGCCTCGGCGCAGGCGATCGAGATGAAGGCCGGCAGGCCGTAGGTCGTCACCAGATTGAGATTGGTCAACAGCGTGATCATCTGCGCTGGGCCGGTCAGCCAGCCCATGCGCCAGCCGGTCATGCCATGGCTCTTGGACATCGAATTGATGACCAGCGTGCGCTCCGCCATGCCGGGCAGGCCGCGCGGCGAGATGTGCTCGCCGCCGCCGAGCGTCCAGTAGACCTCGTCCGACAGCAGCCAGAGATCGTGCTCGCGGCAGATCTCGGCCAGCTCTTCCAGACGCTCACGCGAATAGACGGCGCCGGTCGGGTTGTTCGGCGTGTTGATCAAAATGGCGCGCGTGTTGGGCTTGAGCGCCGCGCGGATCATCTCGGCGTGCGGCTGGAAACCGTCTCCGGCCGGCGTCTCGACGACGGTGAAGCTGGCGCCGGCGGCGCTGAAGGTGTTGGGATAAGTCGCGTAGTAGGGCGCCACCACGATAGCGTGGTCGCCCTGGTCGAGAACGGCCTGCACCGCCGCGTAAAGGGCGGCCTGACCGCCCGGCGTGGCGATCACCTGGTCGGGGCTCGTCTCGACCCCGGTGCAGGCGGTCGAGGCCGCCGCCATCGCCCTGCGCAGGCGCGGAACGCCGGGAAGCGGGGTGTAGTGGTGGTTGCTGCCGCGAACCGCCGTCACGCAGGCTTCGATGGTCTGGCTCGGCGTATCGAAATCATGGTCGCCGACCGACAGCATGATGATGTCCTGGCCCGCCTCCTTGCGGGCCCATGCCTCGGTGTGGACCTCCCAGCCATCCTTGCCCGAAGGCACGATGCCGGAAATGCGCGATGACGGTCTGGGCATCAGGATACTCCCGAGATTTCGTGGCCGGCCTGTTCGAGCCAGTCGCGCAAGGCGGCGATGTGGGCAGGGCCGACTTCGCAGCAGCCGCCGACGATGGTGGCGCCAGCGGCGACCCAGCCGAGCGCCTGGTCGGCATAGGCATCCGGATCAAGGTCGTGGCGTGCGTGCAGCACTTCGACCGTTCCGCCATGCTTGAGCGCTTCGACAGAGGTGAAGCCATTGGCATAGGCGCCGACCGGGCCGCCGAGAGCAATCAATTCGGGCAGTGCCGCGGCGATAGCTTCTGGCCGGCAGCAATTCACCAGGCGCGCTGCAACCGTCAGGCCGTCGAGGGCGTCCGCCGCTGCCGCTATTGTTTCGCCGCTGCGCAGCCGCGGCGCGCCGTGATCGGCGAGAGTCCAAGACACCCAGACAGGTTTGCCGCTTTCCGACGCAGCGGTAACGGCCGCACGGCCTTCCTCGGCTGAGGCCATGGTCTCGCACAGGAACAGGTCGACGCCATCGGCCTGCTCGGCGACGATGCGGCGATAGATGTCCAGCGTCTCCTGGAACGATATGGCCAGCGCCGGCGCATAGCTGCCGAACAGCGGTGACAGGCAGCCGGCGATCGCTGCATCGCCTGCCTCGTCGCGTGCCTGTCTTGCCACTTCGATGCCGCGCTTCTGCAAGGGCTTGAAGAGATCTTCTGCTCCTTCCCGCGCGAGCCGCTCCGGCGTTGCCGAATAGGTGTTGATGGTGATGACGCGAGCGCCGGCCCGGATGAATTCGGCATGCAGGCCACGCACCAGATCCGGCTCGTCGATCAGCACCCTGGCCGACCAGAGCGGCGTCGGCTCGGAGCTGCTGCGGCGGACCAGTTCCTGGCCCATGCCGCCATCGGTGAGAATGACTTTCTTCATGCTCTCAGTCTTTCGTTTTTCGGATCCCACAGCGGCTCGTCTTTCTGCACGACCGCCCTGAAACGATCGCCAAAAATTTCAATCTCGATCGCGGTATCGGGTTCAGCCAGGTCGGCGCGCAGCATGCCGAGCGCGATCGATTTGTCGATGCGATGCCCCCATCCGCCGGACGTCGTCTCGCCGACGATCTTGCCGTCATGCCAGAGCGTCGACACGGACGGCGCGTCGCAATCGCCTGGGTTTTCGACCACCAGCGTGACGAAGCGCTTCTTCACGCCTTGCTGCTTTTCGTTCTGCAGGGCTGCCTTGCCGCGGAAGTCGGGCTTGTCCCATTTGACGAAGCGCTCGAGCCCGCCCTGCAGGACCGTATAGTCGGTCGACAGGTCGCCCTTCCAGGTCCGGTAGCCCTTTTCGAGGCGCAGCGAATCCAGCGCGTACATGCCGAACGGTTTCAGACCGTGTTTTTGTCCCGCCGTCCAGACGTCGTCGAAGATGGCGGCGGTGTCTCCCACCTTGGTGTGGATTTCCCAGCCGAGTTCGCCGGCGAAGGATACCCGCACCAGCTTCGCCCAGCGGCCGGCGATGGTGGTTTCCTGATGCGTCAGCCAGGGCAGCGAGAGATCCGCGCCACAGACCTCGGCCAGGATCTTGCGCGAACTGGGGCCGGCGAGGATTTGCGTCGAATAGTCTTCGGTTCTGTCAGTGAGGGTGAAAGCCGCGTCCTTCGGCAGGCGCGACTTCAGCCATTCGAAATCGTGCCACTGCGCTACCGCCGCGGTGATCAGCGTCATCTGCTCTTCGCCATGGCGCACCACCGACATCTCGGTGACGATGCGGCCCTTGTCGTCGGCGAAATAGGCGAGGCCGATGCGGCCGGGCTTGGGCACCAGGCCGGTGACCTGCAGCGCCAGCCATTCGGCTGCGCCAGGACCTTCGAGGTTGAAGCGCGAGAAGCCGGGCAGGTCCAGAATGCCGGCGGCGTCGCGCACCGCCAGGCATTCTTCGCGCACGCGGTGCTGCCACGGCCCGTCGCGGCGGAAGGTGAGTGTTGCTTCTTCCGACGTGTCGTCACCGGGTTGCGCATACCAGGTGGCACGCTCCCAGCCATTATAGGCGTCGAACTGGGCGCCGAGCGCCTTGATGCGATCGTGAATCGGCGACAGCTTGCGGTCGCGCCCGGCCGGCCAGGCATGGCGCGGGAACTGGATGGCGTATTCGTTGCCGTAGATCTCCATGCCCTTGGCGACGCTATAGTCGGGGGCGGCCGCAAAGCTGGTGAAACGGCGCGGATCGCAAGACCACATGTCCCATTCGGTCTGGCCCTGC
Source organism: Mesorhizobium sp. P160219 (assembly GCF_057786095.1). Classification (NCBI taxonomy): domain Bacteria; kingdom Pseudomonadati; phylum Pseudomonadota; class Alphaproteobacteria; order Hyphomicrobiales; family Phyllobacteriaceae; genus Mesorhizobium; species Mesorhizobium sp. P160219. Next base: position 5,052,239 of record NZ_JBYNWG010000001.1, on the reverse strand, counting down.
GTAACCCATTCGGCCAGCACCTTGCCGGCGCCGCCGCCCTGGGCGATGCCGAAGGTGAAGACACAGGCCTCGAACGCGTTGGGAACGCCGGGCATCGGACCGATCAGCGGATTGCCGTCCGGCGCGTAAGGGATCGGCCCGTTGATCACCTTGGACAGGCCGGCAGTGCCCAGGATCGGCACGCGGGCGACGGCATCGGCAAGGTAGTGCTCGAGACGGTCGAGATCGTCGGGGAATAGCTGGAAGGAAAAATCCTCCGGCATCGGGTCGTTGTGGGTCGCCCAATGCGCGCGGCAATTGCGCTCATAGGGGCCGAGATTCATGCCGTTCTTTTCCTGGCGCAGATAGTAGGAGGTGTCGACGTCGCGCAGCAGCGGCAGTTTCTTGCCCTGCTCCTTCGACCAGGCCACCAGTTCGGGGATTTCCTCGAACAAGATGTACTGATGGCTCATCACCATCATCGGGACGTCGCGGCCGAACATTTTGCCGACTTCCGCGGCTCGGTAGCCGGCGGCGTTGACGACGATCTCGCAACGGATCTCGCCTTGCGGCGTCTCGACAACCCATTCGTCGTTCTCGCGGCGCACGCCCGTGGTTGGGCAGAAGCGGATGATCTTTGCCCCCATGTCGCGCGCACCCTTGGCAAGTGCCTGCGTCAGCTGCGCGGGGTCGATGTCGCCGTCGTTCGGATCGTAGAGCGCACCTTTGAGGTCATGCGTCTCGATGAAGGGATAGCGGCGCTTGATCTCATCAGGGCCGACAATGTCGATGTCCATGCCCTGGTAGCGGCCCATGCCCTTGGCGCGCTGGAACTCCTGCATGCGCTCCTTGGTGTGGGCGAGCCGCAGCGAGCCGGTAATGTGGTAGTTCATGGGATAGTCGACGGCATCAGCCAAGCCGCGATAGAGCTCGGTCGAATAGCGCTGCATGTTCATCAGCGACCAGGACGACGAGAAGGTCGGCACATTGCCGGCGGCATGCCAGGTCGAGCCCGATGTCAGCTCGTTCTTTTCGAGCAGCACGCAATCGGTCCAGCCCGCCTTGCAAAGGTGGTAGAGCGAGGAGGTGCCGACGACACCGCCTCCGATGATCACCACGCGTGCCGTCGTCGGCAAACCGGCCATATTCTTCTCCCAAACCTGAAGCGCGCTGCGCTTCTATTTTTTGCTTGATGCATGTCGTTGTCCCAAAACCGCTGCACACTTTGGGCGAGATGCATTCAATAAACAGGCGGCGAAACCACCCAGATGACCACGGCCGGCTCGCTGCCGGGATTGCGCCAGCGGTATGGCTTGCGCTCGAAGCGGAAGGAATCGCCTTCGACAAGACGGTGCCAGACGCCGGCGATCTCGATCTCGAAAATGCCAGAGGCGATGTAGCCGGCTTCCTCGGTCGGCCGCAGCTGCTCGCTCTTCATCTCGGCGCCCGGCGCGAAGATCGAACGCACCATCTCGAAACTACCGCCGAGATCGGGCGACAGAAGCTCCTCCACCAGGCCAGATTCGCTTGTGCCAAGCGTGCGCCGGCTGCCGGCGCGCACGACAAAGCCGCGCTCCTTTTCGATCGGCACGTCGTGGCTGAAGAACAGGCTGAGCGGCACGCCGAACAGGTCTGCGAAAGCCCTGAGGTCGCCAAGTGAAGGGATAGACAGGCCGCGCTCGACCTGGCTGACCCAGCCGACAGAGCGGCCAAGCTTCAGCGCGATCTCAGCCAGCGTCAGCCCGCGCGCCTTGCGCAGCGCACGGATGTCGCTCGCCAGCAGGCGCTCGTCAGGTCCCTGCAATGTTTTGGGAATAGCTGGGGCCAAAACGCTCACTTGATGAAAATCTGGAAATGAATTTCATGAGAGCTCATGTCCGTGAAAAAATCAAGAGGATTTTCATGGGCACACAAGATTTGCTTGCGCCATTTTGGCGGTTCATGCAAAGGCTCTGGCACGAGCGGCGGGTGTGGGAATGCGGGTCGGCGACCAAGGATTGAAATCTGGCAAGGTCTTCTCCGATAGCCGGTTCGGCTTTCGAAGTGTGCGCAAAGGGACGGCCCATGCTGGAAAAAAACGGCCTGGCAGCGCATAACGCGGCTGTTGTCGACGAGGCGATCATCTCGCGCCGTTCAGTGCGCGCCTTCCTGCCCGACATGGTCGATGACGAGACGATCCGAGCCATTCTTGGCGTCGCCGCGCGCGCGCCTTCGGGCACCAATATGCAGCCCTGGCGGGTCTATGTCGTCAAGGGCGAGGTCAAGCAGCAGATCACCGATGCCATCCTGAATTCCGGTATCCGCGCCGAAAAGGCCGATTGGGACGAGTATCGCTATTACCCCACCCAGTTCTTCGAGCCGTATCTCACCCGCCGCCGCGCCAACGGTTTCGGGCTCTACGGGGCACTCGGCATCGGTCGCCGCGAGGTCGACAAGATGCGCGCCCAGCACGACCGCAACTTCGTCTTCTTCGACGCGCCGGTCGGCATGATCTTCACCATAGACCGGCGGCTGAACCAAGGCTCGTGGATCGACTACGGAATGTTCCTGCAGAACATCATGGTGGCGGCGCGAGGCAGGGGCCTGCACACCTGCCCGCAGGCCGCCTTCGCGCCCTATCACCGGCAGATCCGGCCGGTGCTCAACATTCCCGACGAGGAGATCGTCGTCTGCGGCATGGCGCTAGGCCTCGAGGACACCTCCAAGCCCGAAAACGACTTCCGCACCGACCGCGTGCCGCTGGAAGAGTGGGTGACGTTCAGCGAATAGGGCTCGGCTAACGGCGCCTTATTCCACGTTCATCTGCGCGCCATGGCCGCTGACATGGGCGCCGTCCTGCGGTGTCAGTCTGAGATAGGCGATCAGCGCGCAGAGCGTGATGACGCCCTCGACCACGAACAGGATGCGGAAATCGTTGGTCACCGCCGGCCCGCCGCCGGCCAGGAACGACAGCAGCGCCGCCGCCAGGCCGACGCTGATCGCCACCCCTAGCTGCCACAGTATGTAGTAGAGCGCGCTGAAGCGGGCGAGCTGGTCGGGCGCGATGTCGGAATAGGCGAGATTGCCGGTCGACGCCCACTGCGCCGAGCGCAGGACACCGAAGGCAAAGATATAGGCAAGCACGATCCAGACCGGCGTGGTTGCCTCTATCAAGGCGAAGCCCGCTACCATGGCAGCAACGATCGGCGTGTTGACGACCAGCACGCGGCGAAAGCCGAAGCGGTTGAGCAGGCGCGGCATGAAGACACGCATGATCAGCGAGCCGATTGCGGCAACGAAAGTCAGCGATCCCGCCTGCACCGCGCTCATGCCGAAGCCGAGCTGGAACATCAGCGGCAAAAGAAAAACGACCGAGCTCAGGCCGATCGTGTCCAGCCCACCACCGGTGAGGAAGGAGATGCGAAAGGTGCGGATGCGCAGGAGTTTCAGGTCCAGCAAGGGGTTGCGGGCGCGCAGGCAGTAGAAGGAAGCAAGCGTCAGGATGACGATCGCCAGCGCCAGCTCGGCCGCGATCATGCTGCCGGCGGCGTCTTTCGCCGCAAGCGAATCCATGCCGAAGACCAGCAGGACCATGCCGCCGCCGACCAGCAGGAAGCCCGGGAAATCGAACGGCGTGCGCACCGGTTTGGTAACAGTCGGAAACAGCGAGGCGGCAAGAACGGCCGCCGCCAGCGCGAACGGCACGTTGATGAAGAAGATCCAGCGCCAGGAGATATAAGTCGTCAGCGCGCCGCCGACCAGCGGGCCGACCAGCGGTCCGGACTGGCCGGCCAGCGAAATATACATGTTGATCTTCAGCGTGCGGCTGCGCGGGAAGGTCGACAGGATGACGACCTGGCCGAGCGTCCCCATCAAGGCGCCGCCGAAGCCTTGCAGCGCGCGGGCGCCGACCAGCGTCCAGATGTCGTTGGACAATCCGCACAGCGCCGATGACGCGGCGAACACCAGCAAGGCGAAGCAGTAAACGTTGCGCAGGCCGAAGCGGTCGGCGGCCCAGCCGCCGAGCGGCATCGAGATGATCAGGCTGGCGACATAGACGGTGATCAACAGGCCGAGCTGGCTCGGCGGCCGGCCGAGGCTGTCGCTGATGCCGGGCAGGGCGGTGACCACGACATTCTGGTCGAGGCTGGTCATGAACACGCCGCAGGCGACCGTGAGCGGCAGCAGGAGCAAGGCTCTGGCCGACACATCGGCGCAATCCGTGGCGCCGGCGGATAGTTCTGCGGTCATGGGGATGTTCGAACCAAACGACGATGCCGACTCTGAGACGGGATCTTTTTAATCCCCTGGGCCGGTTGGGCCACGTTCCCCACCATGGGCTTCCATTGGAGCATTCTCTAGCGGCAGAACCGGCTGGCCTTGAGGCCAGAACGGCTTTTGGCCCTACTGAACCTCGTAGCCGACCTCCTCGCTGGCATGGCAGAGCGCCTTCCAGAACGATCGGGCGAAGGAGCGGAAGACATAGATGTCGAACTGGTCGGCGCCGGTGCGCTGGATCTGCGCAAAGACGTCGTGATGGGTGGTCGAACGGCCGGAGCCTGTGGGGAAGGCGGGCAGGGCGAAGTCGATGGCGAAGAATTTCGCCAGCACCCATTCGGCCTTAGGGCCGGCGATGCGGATAGCGGTGCGGCCATGCGACAGGTCGGTGATCGTGCCGATTGCCGGGGTTACGTCCCCAGCAAAACTCGCCGCCAGGCCCTCGGCCTCGTCGACGACTGTGAATTTTCCAGGCGCGAAACCGAACACGGCCTTGCCGTCCTTGGCGAGACCGCCGCCGGCGCCATCGGGCAAATCGAGGCCGGTGACCTTGCCGATCACGTCGATCAGTTGCTTTTCCGCGCCCGGCCACGCGGCCAGCTGCAGGATCGAGCCCGGCCGGGTCTCGGTCAGGATGACATCGACGCCATGCTCGAAATTGCCGTGCGAACCCGGATGGGACACCGGCTCGAGCGGCGAGAGGCGCTCGGGTGATTGGCGTTCGGGTGATTGGCGCTCAGCCATGCATGCGGCTCCCGTCCGGGTCGTAGAAATGGTTGGAGACGATCTCGACCGGCCCGAACCGCTTGCGCAGCGGATCGGAGACGAATGCCCGGGTGCCATGGCGCGCCTTGCCGCCCTCGACCAAAGCCAGCGCGATGTGCTTGCCCAGCGCCGGCGAGTAGCAGCAGGCGGTGATATGGCCGATGGAGTCGTGCGGATTGGCTTCGTCCAGTTCCTCGACGAGGTGGGCTCCGCCATTGAACGGCCGATTGTCGAGCGAGACTAGGCCGACCAGCTGCAGCCGCTCGGGCGCGATCAGGCCTTCGCGGTCCATCATCGCCGAGCCGATGAACGGCTTCTTCTTCGACAGCATCCAGTCGAGATGCAGGTCGCGCGCCGTAGTGCGCCCGTCGATCTCCGCGCCGGTGACATGGCCCTTTTCGATGCGCATCGTGCCCAACGCCTCCAGCCCGTAGGTGACCAGGCCGAACGGCTTGCCGGCTTCGACAAGCGTTTCCCAGACATGGGTGCCGTAGCCGGCGCCGCAATAGACCTCGAAGGCCATTTCTCCGGAGAAGGACAGCCGGCAAATCATCACCGGCACGCCTGATATCTCGCCGCGCACGATGCCCATGAAGGGCAGGGCTGTGTTGTCGACGGCGGTGCCGGTGACGCAGGCGGCGAGGATGGCCCGCGCCTTCGGCCCGCCGATGGCCGCGCCCGCCCATTCGTCGGTTACCGAGGTGACATGCACTTTGAGTTCCGGCCAGATGACGTCGAGGAAATATTCCAGATGCTGCATCACCTTGCTGGCGTTGGCCGTGGTGGTCGTCATCAGGAAATCCTGTTCGCCAAGCCGCCAGGTGGTGCCGTCGTCGAAGGCCAGCCCGTCCTCACGCAGCATCAGGCCGTAGCGGGCCTTGCCGACGGGGAGGGTGGAAAACATGTTGGTGTAGACGCGGTCGAGGAATTCGCCCGCATCCGGCCCCTGAACGGCGATCTTGCCCAGCGTCGAGACGTCGACGATGCCGGCGCTTTCGCGCGTCGCCCTGGCTTCACGGACATAAGCCTGCTCGACCGTCTCCCCGGCAAGGCCGTAGATCATTGGTCGATACCAGAGGCCAGCGGAATACATCGTCGCGCCATTGGCGAGGTGCCAGTCATGCATCGGCGTCAGCCGCTCCGGCTTCAGATCGCCGAAACGCTCGGCAGCGAGCGAGCCAATCGACACCGCGGAGTAGGGCGGGCGGAAGCGGGTCGTGCCGACTTCGGGGATCGGCTTGCCCAACGCCTCGGCCATGATGGCGAGACCCGGAACGTTGGAGTTCTTGCCCTGGTCGGTCGCCATGCCGAGCGTGGTGTAGCGCTTCAGGTGCTCGACCGAGACGAAGCCTTCGCGATGCGCCAGCCGCACGTCTTCGGCGGTGACATCATGCTGGAAGTCGACGAAGCTTTTGCCTTTCACCTTGATCTCGAACACCGGAGCCGGATCTGGGTTTCCCGGGGCTGCTTCGACATCCGGCAAGGCTGCCGGCGCAGCCGCTCCGCCCGCTGCGGACAAGCCGGCTGCGCGGCCCTCAGTGATTGCTTCGATGGTCGAGAAGCTTCCGTTGAAAGCACCCGCACCAATCCATTGCTGATTTGGCCAGCGCTGTTGCGTTTGCTTTGGCGGCAGGAAGGCCTGGCGCGCAGGATTCCACTCGGCTCTCGCGCCAGCCTGGCTGGCGAGGTGGATGGTCGGCGACCAGCCGCCCGACATCAGCAGGCTATCGGCGTGGATGCTGCGGGCGTCACCGCTGAGCGCGCCCGAATTCATGTCGAAGCGCTGCACCTTGAGGCCGGAGAGCGCCTTGCCGCCTTCGGTGGCGACCACGGCATGGCCGGAGAGGATTTCGGCTTCGGCCTCGGTGGCGAGGCTGCGCATTTCGGCCGAAAGCTCGGGGCGCACATCGACGATGGCGACAATAGCCGCCCCGGCCTTCCTCAGCGCCAGCGCCGAGCGATAGGCGCTGTCATTGTTGGTGAACAGCGCGATCCTGTCGCCGGGCAGCACGCCATAATCGTTAGCATAGCGCTCGGCGGCATGCGCCAGCATGACGCCCGGCCGGTCATTGCCGGGGAACACAAGCGGCCGCTCGAAAGAGCCGGTGGCCAGCACCACCGTCTTGGCGCGGATCGCCCAGTAGCGATGGCGCGGCTCGCCCTTGCCGGGCGTTTCCTTGTGGTCGGTGACGCGCTCGAGCGCGGCTAGCGTGTTGCCGTCGTAATAGCCCCACACCGTGGTGCGCGGCAGCAGGCGGACCGTGTCATGTCCTTCGAGCTGGCTGACGGCGCGCGCCGCCCAGTCGGCGGCCGGCGCGCCGTCGATGGCCTCGCCGGACCAGTTGGCCGAGCCGCCGAAACGCGGCTCGAGTTCGGCCAGGATGACGCGCGCGCCCTGGTCGGCAGCGGCCTTGGCGGCTGACAGGCCGGCCGGGCCGGAGCCGACCACCAGCACGTCGCAAAACGCGTTCATGCGCTCGTAGCGCGAGGTGTCGGCGGCAATACCGGCGCGGCCCAGGCCGGCGGCGCGGCGGATGAAATGCTCGCAGAACATCCAGAATCTGGTGCCCTTCAGCGGGCCGAAGACCGGACCCATGAAGGTCTTGTAGTAGAAGCCGGCGGCCAGGAGCTTGCCGCCGAGCTGGTTGATGGCGTTGACGTCCCAGGCGAGCGAGGGAAAGCGGTTCTGGCTGACGGCCACCAGCCCGTCATAGATCTCGACCATGGTTGCGGCGATGTTGGGCTCGCGCACTTCGCCGCGCAGCACCGTCACCAGCGCGTTCGGTTCCTCGACGCCGGCCGAGAGCAGGCCGCGCGGGCGGTGGTATTTGAATGAGCGGCCGAAAAGCGTGACGCCGTTAGCAAGCAGCGCCGAGGCCAGCGTGTCGCCGGCATGGCCGGTGTAGGGCGTGCCGTCGAAGGTGAAGCGGATGGTGCGCAGCCGGTCGACGCGGCCGCCAGTCTCGGTGCGGCGCGGGCTCACGACTTGCCTCCGGCTTTGTGCCGGGCGGCGGCATTGTGGTCGCCGCGGGCGAAACCGGTGCTGGAAATCTCATGCGTGACCGTGTTGCGCACCATCCTCAGATGGGTGCGGCAGCCGCCCGAATGCTGCCAGATCTCATTGTGGTCGCCGGCCGGGTTCAGCCGATCGTAGACATAGGCGTTCCAGGCGTCGAGGTCCTGCGAGTTGGGCTGCGGGCGCTCGCGGTTGCCGTCGCCCTGATAGGTGAACTCGATGACGTCGCGCGGGCCGCAATAGGGACAAGTGATAAGCATTTGTTTGAACCCTAATGCAGCCGGGGCGTTGCGCCCTGGCCCTTGTCGTCAATCACTAGGCCGCGATAAAAACGGTCGAGCGTGAACGGCGCGTTGAACGCGTGCGGTTCGTCCTTGGCGATGGTGTATGCGAAGCACCAGCCCGAGGCCGGCGTCGCCTTGAAGCCGCCATAGCACCAGCCGCAATTGAGATACATGCCCGGCAGCGGGCCGGTGGTGATGATCGGCGAACCGTCCATTGACATGTCGCAGACGCCGCCCCAGGAGCGCAGCATGCGTACACGCGCAAGGCCGGGAAACAGCGCCAGCATCTCGCTCATCACCTCATCGACGATGGGCAGGTTGCCGCGCTGAGCGTAGCTGTTGTAGCCGTCGATGTCACCGCCGTAGACGAGGCCGCCCTTGTCGGACTGCGACATGTAGAAATGACCCATGCCGAAGGTCAGCACCGTGTCGACGAAAGGTTTCAGCGATTCGGTGACGAAGGCCTGCAGCACATGGCTCTCGATCGGCATCCTGTCGATGCCGGCAAGCTGCATCACCCGTCCGGTGCTGCCGGCAACGGCCACGGCGACTTTCTTGCCGCGGATCTCTCCGCGCGTCGTCTGCACGCCGGTGATGCGGTCGCCGTCGCGCAGGAAGCCGGTGACCTCGCAATTCTCGACGATGTCGACGCCGCGTCGGTCGGCGCCGCGGGCATAGCCCCAGGCAACCGCATCGTGACGGGCGGTGCCGGCGCGCGGCTGCATCAGGCCGCCGACGATGGGAAAGCGCGCGGAGGCCGACATGTCCAGCGCCGGGACCAGGCGCGCGATCTCGGCGGTGCTCATCAGCTCGGCATCGACGCCGAGATGGCGCATGGCGTTGCCGCGCCTTGCCAGGTCGTCGAACTGGCCCGGCGTGTGAGCCAGATTCAGGCAGCCGCGCTGCGAGAACATGACGTTGTAGTTGAGGTCGTGCGAAAGGTTCTCCCACATCTTCATCGAATGTTCGTAGAAGCGGGTGTTGGACGGCAAAAGGTAGTTGGAGCGCACCGCCGTGGTGTTACGGCCGACATTGCCGGAACCCAGCCAGCCCTTTTCCAGCACCGCGACATTGGTGATGCCGTGCTCCTTGGCCAGATAGTAGGCCGTCGACAGGCCGTGGCCGCCGCCACCGATGATGATGACGTCATAGGAAGCCTTGGGGTCGGGCTTGCGCCAGGCCGGCTTCCAGTCCTTGTTTCCCTTGAGCGCGTTCGTGAGAAGCGAAAGGGCTGAATATTCCGCCATTCTTCATGTCATCCCTAGAGCATGATGCCGAAAAGTGTGAAGCGGTTTTCGGACGACATCATGCTCTATATCTTTGATTTCTAGAGCCGGATGATTTCAGGTCCAACAGACCTGAAGCCATCCGGCTCGGGTGCGATGCGGCAGACTATAGAGCAGGCGGCGTGCGCAAAGCCAAGATTGCGCCATGGCTTTTCGACTGGCCGACTCCCGCAAGGCGCCCAACTGTCATGACTTCGCCACGACTTGCCCCACGGGATGAGCGTCTCTATCAAGGACCGCTTTAGAGGCGGCCTTTGCCGCCCTTTAAGTCGCCACCATTATGTTTTTTCGCTTCTTTCGCCTGATCCTGGTCCTCGCGCTCGTTGCCTTGGCGCCGCATTCGTTCGGCGCGATGGCGCAGGGGCTGGGCCAGGCGCCTGCCGGGCTGGTCGCCGACCAGCAGAAAATCCTGCAGGGTTTGACGACGAAAACCGACGCTCTGGAGAAGAAAGTCCAGGAGGACGGCGTCGACGACACCACCCTCGTCGAGATCCGCCTGCAGCTGGAAGAGCTGTCGCGCGCTGCGCTGAACAGCGCGCTGGCGTTTCGTTCGCGGCTGGGAGAGATCAATTCGAGGCTCGAGCAGCTTGGCGCACCGCCGGCTGCCGGACAGCCCCCTGAACCGGACATCGTGACCGGCGAGCGCCAGGCGCTGGCGTCGGAAAAGGCGGAGATCAACGCCGTCATCGCCGGCGCGCAGAACCTGTCGATCCGCATCAATGCGCTGATCGAGAAGATCGGCAATATGCGCAGCGAGCTGTTTCGCAGCGGGCTGACCAAGCGCTATGTGCTGTCCGATGCACTGAGCCCGCAAGTGTTTTCCGACGCCAGGGACGAATACGCCAATTTTTACAGGGCGGTGTCGTCCTGGCTGAGCTTTGCCTTCAAGTTCAAGTTCCAGGCGATGCTCGCGGCGACCCTCATGGCGCTCGCGTTGGCCGTGGTGCTTCTGGTCGGTGGGCGCCGCCTGTTTGGGCGCATCTTCGAGGCCGACGCGTCGGTTGAAGATCCGACGTATCTCAGTCGCCTGTCGGTGGCGTTCTGGTCGACCTTGCTGCCGACGCTGGCGGTCAGCGCCTTCCTCGCCTCGACGGTGTTCCTGTACAATTATTACAATGTGCTGCGCGGCGACATAGGCGTGTTCCTCAACGCGCTGGCAGCCGTCATCGCCATAGTGTTCTGTGTCAACCGCCTGACCAATGCGGCGCTGTCGCCTAGCATGCCGAACTGGCGCCTGATCCAGGTCGAGACCGGCCCGGCGCGTTGGCTGGTGCGACTGACGACGGCCATGGCAGTCGTCATCGGCATCAACAATTTCCTGTCGATCGTCAACGACAAGATGGGCTCGCCTCTGTCGCTGACGGTGGCCAGGAGTTTTGTCGCCACCGTGATCGTCGGGGTCATCCTGATCCTGATGGCGCTGCTGAAGCCTTACAAGGACGTCGCTGGGCGCTGGCGCCGCTGGCCGGCCTGGCTGCGCTACACCTGTGTCGCGCTCGGCCTGTTCACGATTGCGGCGGCGCTGTTCGGCTATATCGGTCTTGCCATCTTCGTCTCGTTGCAGGTCGTGGTCACCGGCACCATCCTGCTTACCGCCTATATCGGCTTCCTGTCGGCGCGCGAGATCGGCGAGGAGGGTGGTTTCGCCGGCACCTCGATTGGGCGCTGGCTGAAGACCAACTCCAGCTATGAGGACACCGCGCTCGACCAGCTCGGCCTCGTCGTCAGCGTCGCCATCAACCTGATGATCGTGCTGGTGTTCCTGCCGCTGATCCTGTTGATGTGGGGCTTCCAGCCCGGCGATATCCAGGCCTGGGGCTATAAATTGGCGACAGGCGTCACCGTCGGTTCGGTGACGATTTCGGTCACCGGCATCCTCACCGGCATCGTCGTCTTCATCATCGGCTATTTCCTGACCCGCTGGTTCCAGGGCTGGCTCGACGGCTCGGTTATGGCGCGCGGCAAGGTCGATACCGGCGTGCGCAACTCGATCCGGCTGGCGGTCGGCTATGCCGGCGTCGCGCTCGCCGGCCTCGTCGGCATCTCGGCGGCGGGCATCGATCTTTCCAATTTGGCGCTCGTTGCCGGCGCACTCTCGCTGGGTATCGGCTTTGGCCTGCAGAATGTCGTGTCCAACTTCGTGTCCGGCCTGATCCTTCTCGCCGAGCGGCCGTTCAAGGTCGGCGACTGGATCGTCGCCGGCGACACATCAGGCACGGTCAAGAAGATCAGCGTGCGCGCCACCGAAATCGAGACCTTCCAGCGGCAGTCGGTGATCCTGCCCAATTCGAACCTCATCAACAACGCCGTCGGCAACTGGACGCACCGCAACAAGCTCGGACGCGTGGAGATCAAGGTCGGGGTCGCCTATGGCAGCGACGTCAAGCGGGTACACGCGGTCCTGCTTGAGATTGCGCGCGGCCATGCGCTGGTGCTGAAGAACCCGGAACCCTTCGTGCTGTTCACCAATTTCGGGCCGGCAGCACTCGAGTTCGAGATCCGCGTGTTCCTGGCCGATGTGCTGAACGGCGCCATCGTTCAGAACGATATCCGCTTTGCCGTGCTCGATGCTTTTGACGCCGAGCACATAGAAATCCCCTCGACGCCGCGCGCCGAGGTCAAGGTCAAGCAGACCGACGCATGGCCGATCGACGACGACAAGATCGAAGTCGAGTTCGCCGAGAAGGAGCAGGCGGAGGCCAGAGCCGCCGCCGAGGCGAAGCGGCTGGCCAAGACTGGTCGCAAGGCCCGCAAACCCGATCCCAGCTAGGGCCCCAAGCTCCTCCCAACCGATTGCGGCATGAATGCGGCATTCAGTTGCGGTTCAGCTTGCATCTCATATAAGCTCACATGCAAAGGCGAGAATGCCTTGCGAAATGCAACAGAGGCGGTGTGGAAACACCGATTGCAAAATGTGGAAGTCGCTCGTCGTCGCCATCGCTCTTACCGCAGCGAGTGGCTCGGCCTTTGCCGCCAGCGCGGTCAACAAGGATGCTGAGACCCGTACGCTGATCGTGACGGAAGGCGGCGGCAAGACGGAGCTGGCGCTGGCGGCCGGCGAAACCGTGGAATTCTGCCCGAACGGCTGTTTCGTCACCTTGCCCAATGGTGACCTCGAGGCCCTGACCGGCTCGGAAACGGTCGAAATCTCGGGTGGCGTTGCCCGCATCAAGTAAAGTCGGCAGGCAGCTCTTGCAGAGGCCGGGCAATGCCCGGCCTTTTCTCGTCTACGGCAACGGTTGCTTAACGATGACGAGGGAAATACCCCGGCGCATATCCGTTGCAACCAGACGTTTTAACGTTCGTTGCGCCGTTGCTCGCTATGCCGGATACCAAGCCGCCGAAACGTGGCGCGACGGGTTTTTGAGCTGAGCAGGAAAGATATGGATGCGCGGTCGGACAAGAACGCAATCCCGCTTGCGGTCGACCTCGACGGCACGCTGATTGCGACCGATCTTCTTTGGGAAGGCCTGTTCATCCTGCTCAAGAAGAATCCGCTCTATGTTTTCCTGGTTCCGTTCTGGCTGGCCGCCGGCCCGGCGCGGCTGAAACAAGCCATCGCCGACCGCATCGACATCGATCCGGCCTCGCTGCCCTATCGCGAAGCGCTGCTGCAGCGGCTGCTCGCCGACCATAGCGACGGACGCAAGATCGTGCTGGCGACCGGTACGCCACGCAAGTTCGCCGAGACGATCGCCGCGCATCTGGGCGTCTTCGACTATGTGCTGGCGACCGACGGTCCCCACAACATGACCTCGGGCCGCAAGCGCGACGCGCTCATCGCCGCCTATGGCGACGGCGGTTTCGACTATGCCGGCAACAGCCGGCACGACCTCAAGGTTTTCGGAGCCGCACGCAACGCCATCGTCGTGGCGCCCGACCGCCATGCGAAGCGCTGGCAGGCCGCGCATAGCGCCGAAAGGATGCCGGCGCCGAAAAGGACATTGAAGACATACGTCAAGATGCTGCGGGTGCATCAGTGGCTGAAGAATTCGCTGATCGCGGTGCCGATGGTGCTGTCGCATGAATACTTCAACATCAACATGATCTGGCAATGCCTGCTGGCGTTCGTCTCCTTCAGCGCCGTGGCTTCCGCCATCTACATTCTCAACGATTTCTTCGACCTTGCGCTCGACCGCAAGCATCCGACCAAACGCAACCGGCCTTTCGCCAGCGGCGCTTTGTCGATCCCGTTCGGTCTCGGCGCGATGGCGGTGCTGCTGGCGATCGGCATTGCCGCCGGGCTTCTGTTGCCGATCGAGTTCCTGGGCGTGCTCGCCGGCTATCTGGTGGTGACCACAGCCTATTCGCTGTCGTTCAAGCGCATGCTCCTGGCCGACGTACTGACGCTGGCCGGGCTCTACACGGTGCGTGTGCTGGCAGGTGCTGCGGCGACCGGGGTCGAAGTCTCGTTCTGGCTGCTCGCCTTCTCGATTTTCTTCTTCCTGTCGCTGGCGCTGGTGAAGCGCTATGTCGAACTGCGCACCACAGCCATTCCGGTGGGCGAGCGCATTGCCGGTCGCGGCTACCGCATCGAAGATCAGGAGATCGTCGCCCAGGCAGGAATGGCGTCGGCCTTCTCCTCGGCGCTGGTGCTGGCGCTCTACATGGACAGCGTCGCGGTACGCGAACTCTATCCGCATCCCTGGCTGGTCTGGCCGCTGGCGCCGATCGTGCTGTATTTGACCATGCGGGTCTGGATCCTGGCGCGCCGCAACGAGATGAATGACGATCCGGTCATCTTCATCATTCGCGACTGGCGAAGCCAGATCGTCGTGGTGATCGGCGCCGCCCTTCTGGTCGCGGGAGGCTGGTAGGGCATGGCCGGCGAACGGTACCGGAGTTTTGGCCTCGCCACGCCGGCCGCAAAGCGAGCCATCGCGGCCGACGATGCCATCGCGCTGATGCGAAGCGGCAAGGCGACAAAGAACGCTCTGCTCGCCTATGGCAATGGCCGCTCCTACGGTGATTCCTGCCAGAACGAGCCAGGTGCGGTCGTGGACATGCGGCCGCTGAACCGCATCGGCGCCTTCAATGCCGAGACCGGCCTGCTCGAGGCGGAGGCCGGCGTGTTCCTCTCCGATATCATTGCGCACACTGCACCTTACGGTTTCTTTCCCACGGTGGTCCCAGGCACCCAGTTCGTCACCCTTGGCGGCGCGATCGCCAATGACGTCCATGGCAAGAACCATCACCGGCGCGGCACTTTCGGCTGCCATGTCGAGTCTCTCACCCTGCTGCGCTCGGACGGGCGGACCTACACCTGCTCGGCAACCGACAATGCAAGGCTGTTTGCGGCGACGATCGGCGGCATGGGGCTGACCGGCCTGATCCTGTCGGCCTCGATCCGGCTGATGCGGGTGCATTCGCTCGATATCGCCGAGAAGGTAACGCGGTTTGCCGATCTCGGCGAATTCTTCGAACTGGCCGAGGCCGCCGACCAGGCCAATGAATATGCCGTCGCCTGGATCGACCAGCTTGCCGGCGGCCATGGCCGCGGGCGCGGCCTGTTGTTGACAGGCAATCATGCCGAGTATGGCTCGCATGCGGCGTCTCGCGCCGGCTCCCGTTTTTCAGTGCCGTTCCAGCCGCCGTTCAATGTGCTCAACCGGCCGTTCCTCACCGCCTTCAACGCCGCCTATCGGTGGAAGAAGGGGCGCTCGCCGGGGCCGAGCCAAACCGGCTACCAGGGCTTTTTCTTTCCGCTTGATGGTGTCGGCGACTGGAATCGGCTGTATGGCCCGAAAGGTCTCTACCAGCACCAGAGCGTGGTGCCGGAAAATGTCGCGCGTCAGACCATGCCGGCGCTGCTCGAGGCGGCGCGACGGGCCGGGCAGGGCTCTTTCCTCACCGTGTTGAAGCGCTTCGGCTCGATCCGCTCGCCGGGGCTGCTGTCCTTTCCGCGGCCAGGCTTCACGTTGACGCTGGATTTCCCCAATCGCGGCGACCGGACGCTGGCCCTGCTCAGCGAACTCGACCGCATCACGGTCGCGGCCGGCGGCGCGGTCAACCCGTACAAGGATGCGCGCATGGGCGCTGATACTTTCGCGGCCTCCTTCCCGAATTGGCAGCGGCTTGAAGCGCTGCGCGACCCGGCGTTCGTGTCCAGTTTCTGGCTGCGGACGGCGAAAAAGCTCAACGTCCGGCCAGGGCGTGTCGAGGCAGCTGAATAGGTACAATCCGAATAAGTCATGGTGAATAGATCGTAAGTTCCGTGGTTTACTCAAAGCATTGTCGTGACTTCATGAAATGTTTGCAGGTTCGTAATAGGACCGTTGCGAGTGGCGGGTGCAAAATATGAAATACATCGTCTTCATTCTGTTCACGGTCATGACCAATGCCGCCGCGCAGCTGATGCTGAAGCAAGGCATGATGTCGCTCGGTCCCATTTCGTTCGAGGGCACCAATCCGCTGTTGAAGCTGTTGCAGGTCGTTTTCAGCCCATGGGTGTTTCTCGGCCTGTGCACCTTCGTCATCTCGATGGCTTCGCATCTCTATGTGCTGTCCAAGGTCGAGCTCAGCTTTGCGTATCCGTTCCTCAGCCTTGCCTATGTCGCGGTTGCGATCTTCGCCTATTTCATCTTCCGCGAGGACCTCAATGCCTGGCGCATTGCCGGCATCGCCTTCATCTGCGTCGGCACCGTGCTGATCGCGCAAAGCGGTCGAGACTTGGGCGGGCGCGGGCATGACGACCAAACCGCTTCCATCATCCCCGACAAGACCAGCGAGATCGTTCGATGAGACATGTTATTTTCGGCGGCGACGGCTTCGTCGGCCGTCATCTTGCCCCGAAGCTTGTGGCCGATGGCGAAGAGGTTGTCGTTGCCGACATCGTCAAGAGCGACCTGACGCACTATCGCAACGTTCGCTTCGTCACCTGCGATGTCACGGATACGGCCTCGGTGGCCAACATCGGATTGAAGGCCGACGACATGGTCTACAACCTGTCGGCCAAAATGCTGTCGCCGATCCAGGTGCGGGCCAAGCGTCACGACTTCTTCTTTCCGGTGAATTTCCACGGCACCGAACACATCATGCAGGCGATGGACAAGGCCGGCGCGTCCAAGCTCGTCCACTACACCACCGACATGATCTACGGCCACACGGTCACCCAGCCGATGACTGAGGAGCACCCGGTCGCGCCGCTCGGCGAATATGGCTGGTCGAAGCAGAAGACCGAGGAGCTCGCCGCTCAATGGCGCAAGCGCGGCATGTCGATCTCGCTGTTTCGCCCGCGTCTGATCATCGGTCCCGGCCGGCTCGGGATCCTGGAAAAGCTGTTCAAACTGATCGACTGGAATTTTCCTGTGCCGATGATCGGCTCGGGCAAGAACCCCTATCAGTTCATCTCGGTGTTCGATTGCGCGGAAGCTGCCCGCGCGGCCTGGAAGGCAGGCGTGCCCAACCAGGCCTATAATCTGGGCTCCCTCAATCCGCCGCCGGTGAAGAAATTGCTGGGCGACCTGATCAAGCATGCCGGCTCGAAGTCGCAGCTGATCCCGACGCCGGGCTGGGCGGTCAAGCGCACCCTCGACCTGCTCGATCTCATGAACATGCCGATCATGGATCCCGAACAATATCTGATCGCCGATGAGGAGTGCGTGCTCGACGTATCCAAGGCCGAGCGCCAGCTCGGCTGGGTGCCGCAATATCGCGACGAGGACATGCTGATCGCCGCCTACAGCGAATACCGCGCCAAGAAAGACGGGCTTGCCGTCACCGCCAATCATGTCCCCGCCGAATAAGTGGGACGACCAGGAGAACTCCGAAATGACCGTCATGGCCAAGCCTGAGCAGACGAACGCGCGCACCATGGTCGGCGCGCCGGCGTTGTCGCCTACCGCCATCGCCAAGCCCGACCTGATCAGCGTCGAGCAGGCGAAGGCGATGGATGTCGCGCGCATGACCGACCTGTTCAAGGCGCATCTCAATCCGGGCCAGCTGCATTTCATGAAGTTGCTCGGCTTCCACAAGATCAAGATCGAGCGTGCCGAAGGCATGTTCTACATCGACCAGAACGGCCGCAAGATTCTCGACTTCTTCGGCGGCTTCGGTTCGCTGGCCTTCGGCCACAACCATCCGCGCATCCTGGAGGCCAGGCGCAAATTCCAGGAGGAGAAGCGCCAGGAAATCGCCATCGCCTTCATGTCGCAATATGCATCGGCGCTGGCGCACAACATCGCCAAATGCTCGCCCGGCGATCTCGACATGGTGTTTCTGGGCTCGTCGGGTTCGGAAGCGATGGAAGCGGCGGTGAAGCTCGCCGAGCGCGCCGCCGGGCCGAAGAGGCCAAAAATCGTCTACGCCGAGAATTCCTTCCACGGCAAGACCAAGGGCGTGCTCGGCATTACCGATGGCCAGCTCTACCGCGCGGACTTCAAGATGGCTGAGAACACCGTTCGCATTCCGTTCGCCGATATCGAAGCGGTCGAGCGGCTGTTCCGCTCCGACCCGGAGGTCGGCGTCATAGTGCTTGAGACAATCCAGGGCGGCGGCGGCATCATCCAGGCAGAGGCGCAATACTGGCAGAAATTGCGCGCGCTCTGCGACCAGTATGGCGTGCTGTGGGTGGCGGACGAAGTGCAGTGCGGCTATGGCCGTTCGGGACGCTTCTATGCCTTCGAGCATTATGGCGTCGTGCCCGATGTGACGGCGCTGGCGAAATCGCTCGGCGCCGGCAAGGCGGCGGTCGGCGCGATGGTCGCCCGGCGCGAGGTCTATATGAAGGCCTATGGCACGCCGAAGACGGCGATGATCCATGCCATGGCCACCTTTGGCGGCATGGGCGAGGCCTGCGTCACCGCGATCGAGGGCATCAACGTGCTCTATGATGAGGGGCTGATCGACAACGCCGCCACTACCGGCGACTATCTGCTGCAGCGCCTGCAGGCGCTGAAGGAGAAGTACCCGAAGATCATCAAGGATGTGCGCGGCAAAGGCTTTATGGTCGGGCTCGAGTTCCACGACTTCTCGCAGACCTTGCCGATGGTGCTACGTCCGATCGTCAGCGTCCTCGACGACAAGCTGAAGGGCTCGCTGTCGGGCTTCGTCGGCGCGCTGTTGCTGCGCGACTATGACGTGCTCGTCGCCTTCACCGAATACAATCGCAACGTTATCCGTCTCGAGCCGCCGCTGATCTGCCAGCGCGAGCATGTCGACCGTTTCGTCGATGCCTTCGACAGCCTGCTGTCGCGCGGCATCGTGGGAATCGTCAAGGATTTCGTCAAAAGCCAAGTCCGTTAAAAGAAGTCCGTTGAGCGAAGTCCTGAGTCCGACAATGCTGAGCAAGTCTCCCCGCAAGATGCCGCCGACTTTCACTCGCTGCTTGGCATGTACCGGATCAAGTTTCTCTATGCCGAGATGCTGTCGACGATGAGTTCGGTGATGTCGCCGGTCGAGGCGATGCGGGTGCTGCAGGTGGTCTCGGTGCTGCTGTTCGGGATGATCACGCTGCTTTGGCTGCGAACCGAAGGCGCGCTTGCGCTGGCGCCTGTGGTCGGCGCGGTGCTGATCATGGCCGATTTCGGCGATGCCGCACGCGCCTCGACCCCGGATCTGTTGTGCTCGGCGCTGTTCCTCGGCGGGCTGCTTGCCTATGTGCGCGGCCGCGAGGCAGCGACCGCTGTCCTGCTTTTCCTGGCCTTCATGGCGCGGCCGGACAACATCGTGTTCCTGGCCATTTTCGCCGTGCTGCTGCTGGTCTTCCGGCAGCGGGCGTGGGGCGCGCTGGCCGGCTTTGCCGCGTCCTTCGTCGCCTATTTCGCGATTTCGCACTGGGCCCAGCATCCCGGCTGGTGGCCGCATCTGTGGTTCTCCAGCATCGAGCAGCACTACAATATGGATGGCTTCGAGCCGCCGTTCTCGGTTGGCGCCTATCTCAAGGCGTTTGCCGCATCCTTCATTCGCGCTATCAGCATCAACAGCTGGGTCGGGGTCTCGGTTCTGGCGCTGGCCGCGTGGTTTGCGCTCGGCCGCGCCGGCTTCCGGCTCGATCGTCGCGCCGGCATCCTGCTTGCAGCACTGGTGCTTGGCGTGCTGGCGAAATTCACCGTCTTTCCGATCCACGACACCCGCATCTACTTCCCGAACCTTCTGCCGCCCTACCTTTTGCTTGTCGGCCCGATCATGGCGCTGTGGGCGTCGGCAAGCCTGAATGGAAGGCGGCCCATCGCCTTGCAGGCCATACCTGGAGATAAGCCATGAGTTCCATTTCCGGGCTGGCGCGCATCGCCCTTTCGCTCGGCCTGCCCGCCGGCCTGCTCGATCGCGGGCCGGCGTTGCGTGGCACGAAATTCCTGGCCAAGGCGGCGCTGAAGGCGCGGTTTGGCGGTGGGCAAGCCTTCCAGATGGTCAATGTCGGCGCTTGCGACGGCGCGCTGTTCGACGACGTCACGCCGTGGCTGCACCGCATTCCGCGGGCGCGGGCCGTGCTGGTCGAGCCGATCCCGTACAATCAGAAGCGGTTGCGCGCCAACTATCCCGACACGGAACGCTTCGTCATCGAACCGGTCGCGGTGACGAAGACCAAGGGCACGATCACCGTCCACACTTTCGATGCCGCGGCACTCGAGGCCGGCACGCTGCCGATCGAGTTCATCGGCTGCTCGTCGGTCACCGACACCAATCTGATGTCGGGCAAGAATGCCTGGGGCGAGGACGACGCCAATTTCAACAAGTTCGCGCCGCACGTGAGGGATATCGAGGTGACGTCGGAAACGCTGCAGACGCTGCTCGATCGCAACGGCATCACGCATATCGACGCCTTCCTGGTCGATTGCGAGGGCGCCGACTGGATCGTCTTCGAACAGCTCGATCTCAAGCGCTATCGTCCGGGCATGATCAAGGTCGAGGTCGGCGCGCTGCCGGCCGCCGAAATCGGCCAGGTCGTGGTCAAGCTGAAGACATCAGGCTATCAGGTCGGCTTCCAGGCCGAGGACATCTGGGCCTTCGCCTGAGATAGATCGCCACTGGCGGCACGCCGGCGCGCCGGGTCGCGTCGCATCTGCGACGTGTCGCAAACAGGCGGTAGCTCCATCCACGTCCTCTGCATATTGTGCGCCATTCGAACGGGCGCGGACGCGCCCGCTTTATCCCCTTGGAGTCGCGGGCAATGGCAGAGTTTCCGAAACAGGCGAAGGTCGTCATCGTCGGCCTGGGTGGCATTGTCGGCGCGTCGATCGCGCATCATCTGATCGAGCGCGGCTGGACCGACATTGTCGGCATCGACAAGTCGGGCATCCCGACCGATATCGGCTCGACCGCGCATGCCTCGGACTTCTGCTACACCACGAGCCATGATTTCCTGTCGTGCTGGACGACGCTCTACTCCATCGATTTCTACGAGAAGATGGGCCACTACGCCCGCATTGGCGGCCTCGAAGTGGCGCGCGTCGGCGACGACAGCCGCATGGACGAGATCAAGCGCAAGATCGCCTCGGCCAAATCCTTCGGCACCCGCGCCCGGCTGATCGAACCGGCCGAGATCAAGGAAAAATTCCCGCTGATCGAAGAGTCTATGGTGCAGGGCGGCCTGTGGGATCCGGACGCCGGCCTGGTCATCCCGCGCTCGCAGACCGTCGCCGGCAAGCTGGTCGACAAGGCGGAAGCGTCGGGCAAGTTGAAGTCGTTCGCCAACACGCCGGCCAAATCCCTCATTGTCGAGGAAGGCCGCATCAAGGGCGTGGTCACCGACCGCGGCACGATCATGGCCGACTATGTCATCGTCTGCGCCGGCATCTGGGGCCGGCTGATCGCCGAAATGGTCGGCGAAGACCTGCCGGTGATGCCGATCGACCATCCGCTGACCTTCTTCGGGCCTTACAATGAGTTTGCCGGTACCGGCAAGGAGATCGGCTGGCCGCTGCTGCGCGACCAAGGCAATTCGGCCTATATGCGCGACACCGGCGATCCCAAGACCGCCGAAGGCGGCCAGATCGAATGGGGTTACTACGAAGAGACCAATCCGCGTCTTTGCCATCCGCGCGATTTGCTGGAAAAGGATCAGGCGCGGCTGTCACCGTCGCAGCGCGATCTCGACATGGAGCAGATCCTGGCGCCGCTTGAGCGCGCCATGGAGCTGACGCCGATCCTGGGCGAACTCGGCTACAATGAAAGCCATTCCTTCAACGGCCTGTTGCAGGTGACCGCCGATGGCGGCCCGTCCATGGGCGAGAGCCAGAAGGTGAGGGGCCTCTGGTACGCCGTCGCCATCTGGGTCAAGGACGGCCCCGGCATGGGCAAGCTGATCGCCGACTGGATGACGGACGGCCGCACGGAAATCGACCATCACGCCATCGACTATGCGCGCTTCTATCCGCACCAGACGAAAGAGCAGTTCATCTGGGATCGCTGCACCGAGACGGCGATGAAGGTCTACAATCCGGCGGTGCATCCGCGCGAGCCGTTCTCCAAAGGCCGCAACATCCGCCGCTCGCCATTCTGGGAGCGCGAGAAGGAGCTTGGCGGTTACTTCATGGAGCTGGGCGGTTGGGAGCGCGCGCATGGCTATGCCGCCAACGAGCATCTGCTGGAGAAGTATGGCAACCGGGTTCCCATACGTGAGAACGAGTGGGACAATCGCCATTTCTGGCGGGTGTCCAATGCCGAGCACCTGGCGATGAGCGAGGATTGCGGCATCGTCAACCTCTCGCATTTCTCGATGTACGACATCGAAGGGCCGGACCATGTCGCGCTGCTGGAGTGGCTGTGCGCGGCCAAGATTGGTGGCGACAACAATATCGGCAAGGGTATCTACACCCACTTCCTCGACGAGGAAGGCATGGTGCGCGCCGACTTCACCGTCATCCGCATGGCCGACCGCTGCCGTCTGATCGACGGCGCCGACGCCGGTCCGCGCGACTTCCGCTACATGCAGCGCACCGCGCAGGACAAAGGCTTTGACGTCACCATCACCGACGTGACGGAAAAATACGTCACCATCGGCATCTGGGGACCGAACGCGCGGGCGACGCTGCAGAAAGTGGTCGAAAATCCGGATGGTCTCTCGCTCGAGAACTTCCCGTTCGCGGCGATCAAGCCGGTCAGGATCGGCGGCAAGGACGTCACCGCCTTCCGCATCTCTTATGTCGGCGAGCAGGGCTGGGAACTGCACATGCGCTACGAGGACGGCCTGGCCGTTTGGGACGCGCTGCGCTCGACCGGCGTCATGCCGTTCGGCGTCGAGACCTATGCCAACACGCGGCGCATGGAAAAGAGCCTGCGCCTGCAGAACGCCGACCTTCTGACCGAGTACAATCTGCTTGAGGCCGACCTTGCCCGACCGAAGGTCAAGGAGAACGATTTCTGCGGCAAGGCCAAACATGTCGAATACCGCGCCCGCGAGCACCAGCCGGCGATCCTGTGCACGCTGGTGATGACCGAGAACGTCGATGCGAAAGGCGTTGCCCGCTATCCCGTCGGCACCATGCCGGTGATGGATCCGAAGACCGGCGAGACGCTGGTCGACGAACTCGGCCGCCGGTCTTTCACCACGTCGATGGCCTATGGCCCGACCATCGGCAAGAACATCGGCCTCGCCTATCTGCCCTGGGCCCATGCCCAGGAAGGCCGCAAGTTCGCCATCGAATATTTCGGCGAGACCTACCCGGTCGAGGTGGCTGCCGTCGGCTACAAGCCGCTCTACGATCCAGAGAATCTGAAGCCGAGGAGTTGAGCTTCATCGGTTCCAACCAACATATCGAAAAGCCGGCACCTCGCCGGGCTTTTTGCTTTGTCAGCAGCCGGTTTTCGCTTACCTTCGGGTATGTCTGCTTTTTCTTGCGCACGACATTTCCTTTCAGGCAGCGCCGCGCTGGCGCTGGGGCTCTGGCTGGTGCCGCCGGTTCAAGCCGCCGAGCCGGTCGACGTCGAGCTGGTGCTGGCCGTCGACGTGTCGCTGTCGATGTCGCCGGGCGAACTTGAAATCCAGCGTCACGGCTATGCTGCTGCGCTGACGCACGACAATGTTCTGCAGGCCATCGCCGATGGCGCCTACGGCAAGGTCGCCGTCACCTATGTCGAATGGGCGGGAGCGACCACGCAGCAGGTCGTCGTGCCGTGGACGGTGATCGCCAGCCGGGCCGATGCCGAGCGGGTGGCCGCGCAGCTTTCCGCCCATCCGCCGGCCAGCGCCCGGCGCACCTCGATTTCCGGCGCGCTGGAATTCGGCAGCGATCTGTTCGCCGAAAGCGGTTTTCAGGGGACAAAGCGCGTCATCGATATTTCCGGCGACGGGCCCAACAACCAGGGCGCGCCCGTCGACATCACCCGCGACGCGGTGGTCAAGCAAGGCATCATCATCAACGGCCTGCCGCTGATGACGCGCGGCGGGTTCGGCGGCGCCTATGACGTCAACAATCTCGACCGCTACTACAGCGACTGCGTCATCGGCGGTCCCGGATCCTTCATGATCCCGGTCAATGACTGGACGCAGTTTCCCGAAGCCATCCGCCGCAAGCTGGTGCTGGAGCTGGCCGGCGCCGCTTCGCCGCAACGGGCGCGCGAGGAGGCCGGGCATCCGCCGGTGGTGCTGGCGCAGGACCGGCCGACCGACTGCCAGGTCGGCGAAAAGATGTGGCGCGACCGCAGCTGGATGTTCGATGCGCGTTAGCGTTCGCATCATCACGCTGCCGTGAAGGGCCGGTTTCATTGACAAGCCCATGGGCGTCTGTGACACAATTCGGCATCCGAAAAAACAAGGGGAACCGACATGAACAAGACCATCGTCGCTGCCGCGGTATTGGCGCTTGCGGCTGCAATATCCGTGCCGGCCGAGGCTGCCACATCGGTCACCATCGGCATCAGCGGATGGACCGGCTTTGCGCCGCTGACGCTCGCCAAGCAGGCCGGCATCTTCGAGAAGCATGGCCTCGACGTGACCCTGAAGAAGGTGCCGCAGGCCAGCCGGCCGCTCGCCATCGCCAGCGGCGATCTGCAATGCGCCGCCACCACGGTCGAGACCTGGCTGGTGTGGAACGCCTCAGGGGTGACCACCAAGCAGATCTTCCAGCTCGACAAATCCTATGGCGCCGACGGCATTGTCGTGCGCAACGACATCAAGACCGTCGCCGACCTCAAGGGCAAGAATGTCGCGTCCTCGGCGCCGGGCACGTCGCCCTATTTCATGCTGGCCTGGGTGCTGAACAAGAACGGCCTGTCGACCAAGGATGTGACCGTCGTCAACCTGGAACCGGATGCGGCGGCGCAAGCCTTCCTCGCCGGCCAGAACGATGCGGCGGTCACCTATGAGCCGTTCATCTCGGCGGTGCGCGACAAGTCCGATCAGGGCCACATATTGGCGACCACGCTCGACTACCCGATGGTGCTCGACACGGTCGGCTGCACGCCTGAATTCCTCACCGCCAATCCCGACGCCGCCAAGGCGCTGGCCGACAGCTATTTCGAAGCGCTCGACCTGATCAAGAGCGATCCGCAGAGATCCTACGAGATCATGGGCGCCGACGTGAAGCAGTCTGCGAAAGAATTCGAGGATTCGGCGAAATACCTGAAATGGGCCGACAAGGCGGAGAACAAGCAGTTCTTCACCAAGGAATTCCAGGACTTTTCCAAGACCGCCGGCGAGCTTCTGCTGCAGATGGGGTTGATCAAGGAAGCGCCAGACGTTGCCACGCTGGCCGACACCAGCGCGGTGGCGAACTGACAGGCCTCGCCTTTGACCATTGTGCGGCGGCGCCTAGGGCCGCCGCTCTCTCCTGGACAAGTGATGATTTGACGATGCGGACGATCTGAAGATGCGCCCCTTGCATCCGGTGTCGCCGGGCATTCGAACCGTGCTTGGCATTTCCTTCTTCGTGCTGTTCGTCGCCTTCTGGGCGTGGATCACGCTTGGCGGCCACGTCAACCGCATCTTCCTCGCCGACCCGCTGTCGATGCTGCGGGATGGTTGGCGGCTGCTGGTCGAGGACCGCTTCTGGCTCGACATATTGATCACCATCTGGCGGGTCTTCGGCGGGTTCCTGCTGGCGTCGATCGTCGCCGTGCCGATCGGCATCGCCATGGGCGCCTGGAAACCAATAGAGGCGTTTCTGGAGCCGTTCGTCTCCTTCGCCCGCTACCTCCCGGCTTCGGCCTTCATTCCGCTGCTCATCCTGTGGGCCGGCATTGGCGAGCTGGAAAAGCTGCTGGTCATCTTCGTCGGCTCGGTGTTCCAGATCATCCTGATCGTCGCGGTCAAGGTGGGCTCGACGCGGCGCGACCTGGTCGAGGCGGCCTATACGCTGGGCTCGACCAACAACGGTATCGTCAAACGGGTCATCATGCCGGCCAATGCGCCCGAGATTGCCGAAACGCTGCGGCTGGTGCTCGGCTGGGCCTGGACCTATGTCATCGTCGCCGAGCTGATCGGTTCGTCCTCAGGCATCGGCTACATGATCATCAACAGCCAGTCGCGGCTGGCGACAGGGCAGATCATCTTCGGCATCATCGTCATCGGGCTGATCGGACTGTTGTCCGACTTCGCCTTCAAGGCGTTCAATCGCTGGCTCTTTCCCTGGAGCCTGGCATGAGCAAGTTGCTTATCGAAGGCGTCTCGCGAACCTTCGCCGGCGTGCGCGGCGGGCAGCCGGTCAAGGCGCTGATGCCGGTCGACCTTGCGGTCGCGGCCAACGACTTCATCACCATTCTGGGGCCGTCCGGCTGCGGGAAGTCGACGCTGCTCAGGATCGTTGCCGGCCTGGAAGCGCCGAGCGAAGGCCGTGTGCTGCTCGACGGCAAGGCGGTGACGCGGCCGGGACCGGATCGCGGCATGGTGTTCCAGTCCTACACGCTGTTTCCGTGGCTAACGGTGGCGCAGAATATCGCCTTCGGCCTGCGCGAACGTGGCATGGCCGAAAAGGAGCGAGACGGGATCGTCGCTTCCTATGTCGACCTCGTCGGGCTCAAGGGCTTCGAGAACCATTGGCCAAAGCAGCTGTCCGGCGGCATGCAGCAGCGCACGGCGATCGCCCGGGCGCTGGCCAACGACCCCGAAATCCTGTTGCTGGACGAGCCGTTCGGTGCGCTCGACAACCAGACGCGCGGACTGATGCAGGAACTGCTGCTCGGCATCTGGGAGCGGCGCAAGAAGACAGTGCTGTTCGTCACCCACGACATCGAGGAGGCGATCTTCATGGCTTCGCGGGTGATCGTGATGAGCGCGCGGCCAGGCCGCATCAAGTCGGATGTCGCCATCGACCTGCCGCATCCGCGTCACTATACGCTGAAGACCAGCCGGGAGTTCTCGGCGCTCAAGGCGCGGCTGACCGAGGATATCCGCGTCGAGGCGATGCGCACAGTACAGGCGCAGCCCGCCGAAGCCTGAGTGCGTTTTCGGATCAGGCCGCCAGCAATTGCTTGCGGTCGACGCGCTCCTGCTGCGGCGAGCGGGCATAGAGTTCGCGGTAGCATTTGGAGAAATGCGACGCCGAGACGAAGCCGCAGGCGACCGCTACCTCGACCACCGGCATCGATGACTGGATCAGCAGATGCCGGGCACGGTCGAGGCGAATCTCGAGATAGTAGCGGGCAGGGGAGCGGCCCATCTCGGTGCGGAACAGGCGCTCGATCTGGCGGCGCGACAGGTCGACATGGTCGGCGATCTCGATCAGCGACAGCGGTTCGGAGAGGTTGCCTTCCATCAGTTCGATGATGGTCAGCACCTTGGAATTCTGCACGCCGAGGCGGGCGCGCAGCGGCAGGCGCTGGCGGTCGGTGGGGCTGCGCACGCGGTCGGTCAGCACCTGCTCGCACACGCGGTTGACCAGATTGTCGTCGAAATCGTCGCCGATCAGCTTGAGCATCATGTCGAGGGCGGCGGTGCCGCCGGCGCAGGTGTAGATGTTCTGGTCGATCTCGAAGAGGTCGGCAAAGACGTTGGCCTTGGGAAAGGCCTCGGAAAAGCCCGGCAGGTTTTCCCAATGGATGGCGCAGCGCTTGTTGGAGAGCAGGCCGGCGGCGGCAAGGATATGCGCGCCGGTGCACAGGCCGCCGACGGCGACGCCTCTGTTGTATTCCTCGCGCAGCCAGGCGAAGGCCGACCTATTCTGGTAGCGCTCGACATTCATGCCGCTGCAGACGATGGCCATGTTCGGCCGATCCGGCCCGGCCATTTTCTTGCGCTCTTCCTCGAGCGAGGTGTTGACGGCGCATTCGACGCCGTTGGAGGCGCGCACCGGCTTGCCGTCGATGCTGGCGAGGCGCCAGCGATAGGCCTCATAGCCGAGCATGCGGTTGGCCGAGCGCAGCGGGTCGAGCGCCGTCGCAAAGGCGATCATGGTGAAGTCCGGGACAAGGAAGAATACAAACGATCGCTTGATCGGATGCTTTACGGCGTTCAAGGGAACCTCACGCGGCCATGGCGCGAACAGGATGTCGCGAACAGCACAGCGACATCAGGAAAAACCATTCCTGTCAATCGGCTAGGGGGCTAAGCGGAAACTATATTTGCGACATGGGTCGCAAATGAGCAATCGTCCGGGATGACAGGCACGGGCTGCCGACGGATTGGGCATGGTGGCGGCGGCATAGGTGCCAAAAATGAGAAACGCCGCTTCGGTCAAGCCGAAGCGGCGCTGTTATCGACTATCGGCAGCGGCAGGGAAGCGCTGAGCGCTAGCCGTTATCTCAGGCAACGAAACCGAGGCGCACCGCATTCATGGCACCGGTCTGGCCGGGCATGGTATTGGCAAGGCGCTGGCGCTCGAGAGCGGTCGTCAGGTTCATTTCGCGGCGGGCAAAGAGGCGGGCAAAAAGCTTCATCATCATCTCCTATCGGTTGCTCAGACGGGTCGCCTTCGCTTGATGGAGTGGGGCAGCTCGTTTGCTGACGGTGATATAGGCCTGCGTGAGCAGAAACTAAATCGCAAATGCGAAGCGCTTGAATGGAAATGCGACATCGTTTGCGACATTATTGGGCATGGTGCCCAAAATTTACGATTACTTACAGTGCGTTACCGGCGACATTGAGGCGCCATGCAAGTGACGCATATGCGCCATGCAGCGGCGACACGGCTCTGAAAATCATTTGAGTGCAAATAAGTTGGAGAAAGCCTGCAGGGCCAATAGAGAAGGCCTGCCGGGCTGGTCTGCGCGGCAGGCCTTCAGCACAAGGTACACAATGGTTTACTTTGCTCCAGCCCAGGATCCGACGCCGTGGCGTGCACCGGTCTTGGTGTCGGCAGCTTCAGGCCAGCCGATATCCTTCTGCAGTTCGATCGGCAGCGAGCGGATCGCACGTTCGGTCTGGAAGCGGGCGCGGGCCGCGCTCAATTCGGTCGCAAGCCGACCGATGGATGACAGGATAGACATTTCATTCTCCTTTGGTTGTGGCACGTCCCGCATGAACGCGTTCCGTCGCCTGGATATTCCGCATCGAGTGCAATTCCGTGTCAGGAGCGTTGGAGCCATGGCACGTCCTGCCTTCGATGGAGTTGACTATCCTCCCAATCTGATGTTCAATCAAACGAAATGGAATGATGCTTCACATCAGAAAAATTGAAGGTCGATCCCGATGAACGCCCCACTCAATCATCCGCTGCCGCTGCTCGATCTCGACGTTTTGCGCACCTTCGTGGCCATTGCAGAGACCGGCAGTTTCACCACGGCGGCCAATGCGGTGTTCCGCACGCCGTCGGCGGTCTCCATGCAGATCAAGAAGCTCGAGGACATTCTCGGGCGCTCTGTTTTCGCGCGGGATGCGCGCTCGGTGACGCTGACCACGGATGGCGAGATGCTGCTCGGTTATGCCCGCCGGCTGTTGTCGATCAACCGCGAGGTGGTGTCGAAGTTCATCATCCCCGAGATCGTCGGCGTGGTGCGGCTCGGCTCGCCGGACGACTATGGCGAGCGCGTGTTGCCGCATGTGCTGAAGCGTTTCGCGCAGTCGCATCCGTCGATTGCCGTCGACGTCACCATCGACCAGAGCAGCAATCTGCGCCGCCGCATGGACGACCGGGCGCTCGACATCACGCTGCTGACCAATTCCTACAAGACCAGCGCACTCGGCGCCGAGGTGCTGCTCACCGAGCCGATCGTCTGGGCCGGCGCCAAGGGCGGCAGCGCGCATCTGCGCGAGCCTTTGCCGGTGTCGCTGTGGGAAGAGGGCTGCGCCTGGCGGGCCGGCGCGCTCGATGCGCTGAGCCGTGAAGGCCGCAATTACCGCATCGCCTATATGAGCGCCCACACGGCCGGCCAGCGCGCCGCCATCATGTCGGATCTCGCGGTTGCACCGTTGCCGAAGTCGTTCCTGGGCAACGACATGGTCGAGCTTTGCCCGAAGGACGGCATGCCAGATATCGGCACCTACAATCTGGCGATGGTGGTGTCGCCGGACGCCAGCGCGCCGGTCAAGGCCGTCGCCGACCATATCCGTGCGACGTTCGAGCTTTTCCGCGAAACCGGCAAGTTCTAGAGCGGTTCACCGTTTCACGGAAACGGCGAGCCGCTCTAACTCCTTGTTTTGACTCAATTCCCAAGGGAAAGCGCTACACGCTTTCCCGGGAAAACCGTTTTACACTTTTCCTGGAATTGCTCTGCTATTCCGCTGCTTGGGCGGGGCGCGCCGCGAGAGCGGGTCGCGCCGTGCGCCGCGCAGTTGCGCGCCGCTTGGTGGGCTCACCTTCAAGGAAGGCGACGATGCTGTCCCTGGCGCGACGCGCCTCCGGCATCTCGATCAGCGGCCAGACGTGGAACATGCCTTCCTCATAGACGACGTCGATATCGACGCCGGCAGCGCGTGCCTTTTTGGCGAAGATCAGATTGTCGGGGCTGAGCAGGTCGTGCGAGCCGGTCAGAAGCAGGGTCTGCGGCAGCACCGAGAGGTCGCCATAGAGCGGACTGATATGCCAGTCCCTGCGATCGATGCCGGCACTGTACATGCGGATCGCTTCCAGCCCGCCGGAAATGCCGAGCCACGGATCGTTGCGTTCCGCCTCGAACACTTCGGGGTTGGACAGCGACATGTCGAGGCCGGGTGAAATCAGCACGTGGCGCGACGGCAAGGGCAGGCCTTCCTCAGCCGCCATCATGGTCAGCACGACGGCCATGTTGCCGCCCGCGGAATCGCCCATGAAGACGATGTCTTCAGCGTCGGTCTCATCCAGCATCTGCCGGTAGACGTCGCCGACCATGCCGAACATGGCGTGGAAATCATGCTCCGGCGCGATGGGATAGATCGGCACGGTGATGCCGAAACCCAAGCGCTCGGCCACCTCGGCGATCAACCCCCAATGATAGGATGTGATCTGGAAGACATAGGCGCCGCCATGCATGTAGAGGATGCGCCTGCGTTCGCCGGCCTTCGGCGCGATTTCATAGACAGGGAAGCCATCGACGCTGCGCTCGGTGATATCGAGCTGCTCCCGCAGCAATGCCGGGGGATGATGATCCTCGGTCTTGCGGGCATAGGCGATCCAGCGCTGCAGGTTTTCCGGGCTGGCAAATGCCTTCTTGCGGCTGTGCCGGAGGATGAAGGAAACGAGGTGGCTTTTGAAACTGGGCATTCGCGTACACAAGCTCGGCCGCAGCCGACTAAGAGAATTCCCCCACTGTCTCGAAGATCGTACCTCCAGCCGAAATGTCAAGATTCTGGCCCAAGCCAACACGGTTGTTTGATCAGCCAGGTCCGCTGTTTTGCGCAGCGCGGCTCAGCGCCGGGGCAGCAGCGCGGCGCGCAGCTTGACGTCGGTCGCAGCCGGGACCATGCGGCGGCCCCGGCGCTTGGTCAGCAATTTGCACTTGTCGGCGAAGGTCATCAGCGGCCCGAGCCCAGGATCAGACGCGACAGGTTGGTCTGGGCGTCGATGCGCGGCGACACGGGCCAGCCGATGTCCTTCTGGATTTCGGGTGGCAGGTTGTTCATGGCGCGCACGGCCTGTGCATTCTTCATGGCCGCACGAAAACGGCCCAGGGTCTCGAACATCTCTATTCTCCTTTGGAGCGTTGTGGCGGCGGAATAGTCCGGTCCGCCATTCGATGTCCGTTAAATGCTTCACGTCTGTATCGGACGGATTGCGCCAAAACAGCGTTTCGGTTTCCAGATCGGTGCGATCTGGAAACATTTGCATACAAATGAAATTGGGCGAATTGGCGGCCTTCGTAAGGCGGCTTATTCCCGGCTGCGCCTGGCGGCATGGCCTTCGCGCGAACGCCGGCGCGGGGCGGCGTCGCCGGCGACGCCATCCTCGCTGACGGTCTTGCGTGGCGGCAATTTCACCGCCGCCGACAGTTTCGGAAACGGATCGACCTTGTTGGGAAGCGCCATGGCGTAGACGAAATGCTCCTGGAATTTCGGCTCCAGTGCGGTCTCGATCTTCTCGATGTGGCTGACCGTGTCCTCGATCTCGCGGCGATAGCCGCGGTTGAGCAGCGCCATCCGCGCACCGGCGCCGGCGGCGTTGCCGACGGCCGAGACCTTGTCGAGGTCGCAGTCCGGGATCAGGCCGAGCACCATGGCGTATTTCGGATCGATGAACGAGCCGAAGGCGCCGGCGAAATGGATGCGGTCGACGTGTTCGGTGTTCTGCTTTTCCATCAGAAGCTTGGTGCCGGCATAGAGCGCCGCCTTGGCAAGCTGGATGGCGCGCACGTCGGTCTGCGTGATGGTGATCTTGGGTTCGCCTTCCTTCAAGACATAAGAGAAGGTGCGGCCGTTGACCGTGACGCGCGGCGACCGCTCGGCCAGCGACCCGTCGATGACGCCATCCTCGGAGATGATGCCGGCGAGGTACATTTCGGCCACGATCTCGATGATGCCGGAGCCGCAAATGCCGGTGACGCCGGTCGCCTGCACGCTATCCAGGAAGCCGGGGTCGTCGGACCAGAGTTCAGAGCCGATGACGCGGTATTTCGGCTCCAGCGTATCGGGGTCGATGCGCACGCGCTCGATTGCGCCGGGGGCGGCGCGTTGGCCGCCGGAGATTTCCGCGCCCTCGAAGGCGGGACCGGTGGGCGAGGAGGCTGCGACCACCCGCTTGCGGTTGCCAAGCACGATCTCGGCATTGGTGCCGACGTCGACGATCAGCATCATCTCGTCCTGGCGATGCGGGCCTTCCGACAGCGTCACGGCTGCGGCGTCGGCGCCGACATGGCCGGCAATGCAAGGCAGCATATAGAGGCGGGCGCCCTGGTTGAGCTTCAGGCCGATATCGGAGGCCTTGATGCGCACCGCGCCCGAGACGGCGAGTGCGAAGGGCGCGCCGCCGAGTTCGGTCGGATCGATGCCGAGGAACAGATGGTGCATGATCGGATTGCCGACAAAGACGGAATCCAGGATGTCGTTGCGCTGGACATTGCCTTCCGCGCAGACCTTGTCGACCAGGCCCGAGATCGCCTCGCGTACGGCGACCGTCATGCCTTCGCGGCCGTCCGGGTTCATCATCACATAGGAGACGCGGCTCATCAGATCCTCGCCGAAGCGGATCTGCGGGTTGGAGGTGCCCGACGAAGCGGCGACGCGGCCCGACAGCAACGACACCAGATGCATGGCGATGGTGGTCGAGCCGATGTCGCAGGCCAGTCCATAGGCCTCGTTCTTGAGGCCGGGCCAGAGTGCTATGACGCGGGCGATGTCGCTTTCGGCATCCTTGTGGATGGCCGCGGTCGCGGTCCAGTTACCCTTGCGCAGTATGCCTTGCACCTGCGGCATCAGGTAGAAGTCGAATTCGAGGTTTTTAAAGCCCCAATCCTTCATCAAGGCGATCTTGAGGCGGTCGAGATCGCCCAGCGGCTTGTGCATGTCGGGCTCTTCGATCTCGACATAGCACATGCGGATTGCCGCATCGCGGGCGATGACGCGCGTGTCGGCATCCTTGCGGATGGTCTGGGCGTTGATGACCGTGTCCTGCGGCACGTCGATGACGAGGTCGCCGAGGATCTGCGCCGAGCAGGACAGGCGCCGCCGCTCGGGCAGGCCGCGGACGCGCTCATATCGCTCTTCCTTGGCGCCCTTGGGCGAGATGTGGTCGTTGGACGAGACGATCTTGTGCTTGGCGAAATTGCCTTCCTGCACTTCGATCTGGCAGCGACCGCAGGTGGCGCGGCCACCGCAGACGCTCTCGACATAGACGCCGAGCTGACGCGCGGCATCGAGCACCGGTGTGCCGACGGGAAAGCGCCCGCGCTTGCCTGACGGCATGAACAGCACGAGCGGATCAGTAATGTTTGCAGGCGAGTTCACGATTGCGCGCTTATCCCCTGGCCATGCGGGCTTCACGGCCGCCGCGACGGCGCCCGCCATTGCCGCCGCCTTCGCCCGGAGCGTTAACGGCGGTGGGCGCTGCGACCGCCTGGCCGCCTTCGGCCGGTTTGTAATCCTTGTAGGTGCGGATCCAGTTGGTGCAGTTCTCGTCGGTGCCGTTGAGCACGTTGGCGCCGCGCACGGCTTCCATTTCCTGCGGGCGCACCGGGTTCATGATAGCGCTCGTCATACCGGCGCCGATCACCATCGGGATGAAGGCGGCGTTGATGCCGTGGCGGTGCGGCAGGCCGAACGAAATGTTGGACAGGCCGCAAGTGGTGTTGACCTTGAGCTCTTCGCGCAGACGGCGCAGCAACGCGAAGACCTGGCGGCCGGCATCGCCGAGCGCGCCGATCGGCATCACCAGCGGGTCAACGACGACGTCATGCGCCGGAATGCCGAAATCGGCGCAGCGCTGCACGATCTTCTTGGCGACGGCGAAGCGCACATCCGGATCCATCGAAATGCCGGTCTCGTCGTTGGAGATCGCGACGACTGGAACGTTGTACTTCTTGACCAGCGGCAGGATGGCTTCGAGCTTTTCCTCTTCGCCGGTCACGGAGTTGACCAGCGGGCGGCCCTTGGCGACCTTGAGCGCTGCCTCGATGGCGGCGGTGACCGACGAGTCGATCGACAGCGGCAGGTCGACCAGGCCCTGGACGATCTCCAGCGTCTGCACCAGCAGGCCGGGTTCGGTTTCGTTCGGATTAACGGAGGTGACGCCGGCATTGACGTCGAGCATGGTGGCGCCGCAGGCGGCCTGTTCCAGCGCATCCTTGATGACGGTCTCGAAATTGCCGGCGATCATCTCGGCGGCCAGCTTCTTGCGGCCGGTCGGGTTGATGCGCTCGCCGATGACGCAGAAAGGCTGGTCGAAGCCGATGATGATCTCTCGTGTCGCCGAGGCGACGATGGTCCGGGTCATGAAGTCTCTCCGCCTGATATAAAGATTTCTTTATATCGTTGTCTGGTTTCATTCAAGCAAATGGCTGGCCGTCCGCGCTGTCAGTGCGCGGTCTTCACCATATCCACCTGCGTTTCGGTAATGTCGTCGTGCAGTATGCTCTCGAGCCGGTCGGCGACCATCTGATCGTCGTGGCGGATCTCACGTTTCCATGGCTGGCGGCCTTTCAGCACACCCGATTCATCGACGATCTCGGCGACATATTCCTCCTGGCGGTAGGCCATCACATGGATGCCGGAGACACCAGGAATTTCCTTCACCTCGTTGATGATGTCGGTGCAGAGCTGCTTGCCTTCCTTCTTCTGGTCCTGCGCGCCTTCCAGCCGCTTGATGATGGTATCGGGAATATGAATGCCCGGCACGTTGGAGCGGATCCATTTGGCCGTCTTGGCCGAAGCCAGCGGGCCGACGCCGCACAGGATGAAAACTTTTTCCGTATGCCCCAAGTCCCGCGCCCTCTGCATGAAGGTTCTGAACATCGGCACGTCGAAGCAATACTGCGTCTGCACGAACTGCGCGCCGGCGGCGATCTTCTTGCCGAGATGGATCGGGCGGAAATCGAAGGGTGGCGCGAAGGGGTTGACGGCGGCGCCGAGGAAAATTTGCGGCGGCGTCGTCAACTTGCGGCCGGACAGGAACTTGCCGTTGTCGCGCATGATGCGGCAGGTTTCCAGCAACGACATGGAATCGAGGTCGAAGACAGGCTTGGCGCCGGGCTGGTCGCCGGCCTGGACGCCGTCGCCGGTGAGGCACAGCATGTTGGCGACGCCCATCGCCGCACCGCCCAGCACGTCGCCCTGGATGGCGATCCGGTTCCTGTCACGGCAGGCAATCTGCATGATCGGGGCATAGCCCATGCGGGTCAAAAGCGCGCAGATGCCGACCGAGGACATGTGGCAGTTGGCGCCGGAGGCATCGACGGCATTGATGGCGTCGACCCAGCCGTCGAAGATTTTCGCGCGGTTATAGACGTCTTCGGGATCGGCGCTGTCGGGCGGGTTGAGCTCGGTGGTAACCGCGAATTCGCCGCGCCGCAGCACACGCTCCAGTCGGCCACGTGAGGAGTGGCCGGGCAGGGGATCGAGCGGCAGATGGATGCCGGCCGGGTTTTCATCGCGCTGGCGGCCGATCACGCGGCCGCTCCAGTGTTGGCTTTGGCCGCTGCTTCACGGGCCGCTGCCGACTGCGCCGTCACCCGCAGCCAGGCCGAGGTTTCGCGCAGCGACTGGTCGACCGGCTTCTGCACGGTCAGGATCCTGTCGCCATGCTCCATGTTCCGCGAGCCTTCCCAGGCCTTAACCCAGACGCAAGGCATATCGGGCTCGACCTCGCAATTGCCGTTGGCGCGCACACCGCCGCAAGGGCCGTTGCGCAGCTGCTTGGGGCAGTTCATCGGGCACGACATGCCGGTCGAGGACAGGACGCACTGGCCGCACATGCGGCAGTCGAACATGAAGCCCTTGACGCGCCTTTCGACAAACTTGATCGGCGCCTCGACGCGCCCATAGCCGAGGCCTTTCCAAAGCGGATGAAGAAGCAGGAACATGTCGGCGAACCTGGAGTAGAACCATTCGAGCAATCGCGAGTGCCGAATGGACCACAGCCTGATGGCAAACGACCGCTGCACGCGCCGCTGCGGCGACACGTCGGCCGGCTTGTAGTCGGATTTCGGCGCTGCTTTCTTGACCTGAGTGGCCTGGGTAACCGGCTGGGTAACCCTTGGCCCCTCTTTGGCAGGAGTGGTTTCAGACATTTTCTTTCCCGCCCGCCTTGACCAGAGCGACCAGCCGCTCGCGGTCGTATTTCGCGTCGATGTCGCTGAATGCCTTCTCGACCTCGACTTCGAGGTCGTCGCCGACCGGGATCGGATCGGCCTTGCGCCATTCGGCGAGGTAATCGTCGGTGCCGCCGGCGCCGGTGCGCATGGCGCACATATCGATCGCCTCGGTGAAGCGCAGCGGCAGTTCGCGCTTGGCGTTCTGCCGGCCCTTCTTGACGATGACCTGGGCGGGGATGTCGCGCCAATAGACGACGATCAGATCGGCCATGAATTCTCTCACTCCCTGTAGAGCGCCGTGCGTCCATGAGGGAAACGACGCTCCACCACTTTGTCCAGCAGGTGCGAGCATTGCCGGATGCGCAGTGGGGCTGCTTGTTATGGGACGACGCGCGCGCATTCAAAAGCGACGCTATTGAGAGTCGCAAAAAGAAAGGCGAGATTCCGAGGGAAGGCTGGCTACCAAACCCGCTTGGTCAGGCCGGTCCAGAGATAGAACCAGATCGTCGGGTGGTACCATTGTTTCGAGGGCAGGTCCGGCTTGATCGTGGCCAACTTTCCGTCCAAGGCGTCGCGGACCGCCTCGACGCAGATGTCGCGCGAGAACGCCGCCTGGCGCAACGCATAGCTCGAATGATGTCGCCGGGCTCCGGCTTGCCGCGCGCCTGTTTCAACACGCCGCCGGTGTCGACGCCGGCGTCGACCAGATGCACGGTGGTGCCGAAATTCTGGAGATCGCCGGAGGCCAGCGCCCAGTAGCCGCCATTCATGCCGCGGTATTTGGGCGCGATGCCGGCGTGGTAGTTGAGCACCGGGCAGGGCATTTGCGCCAGCGTCTGCCGGGACAAAATCCGGCAGCCGGCGAGCAGCACCACGCCCGGGCGGATGTCGGCGACCGCCTGCAGGCAATCGGGCCCGTCGGCGGAGGAGACGTGGATGATCTTTTGTCCCGGCCTCGGCTCTGTCTGCAGTTTTTGCGCTGCGATCAGCCGCTCCGCGTGCCCGGCGAAGAAGCGTTTGCCGAGCCTGGTCAGCACCATCGTGCCAAGCTGGCCGATGGCCGAAAACAAGCCCTGGCGGCGCGCCCGGCCGAGCAGCAATTGTTTTTTGGATTCAGGGCTTTCGAGGATGACGCTGACAGGACCGAACTGGTCGGCGATGGCGTTGACGATGGCCCAGATGTGCGGCCCGCCTTCGGTGACGATGACGATCGCAGCACTTTTTTCAACCGCTGATGCCATGGCGCGCTTTCTTGCCGGCGCGCAACCATTTGCCGTGCGCCGCCCGGCTCAATTCTGTGCCGGGCGAGGTTAAATCTTGATGACCGCCGGGCCAACGAGAGACCAACGGATCAGCGCTTGAACTCGATGATGTCAAGTTTCGATTCGTAGTAGGGCGCCGGGAATTCGATGCGCCATTCATTGGCGCTGGTGCGGAAGGCATAGCCGACCTGGTCGCTTTCCGGGCCGCTGCCATAGGGTTTTGGCTTGTTGTCATTGACATAGCCGGAGCCGAGATAGATCGCGCGTTTTTCGCTATCGTCGAAGAAACGGCCCTTGGTGCGTTGCGAGCCGCTGACCTTTTCCAGCTGCCAGCCGGAGCCATCGTCCGTGACCTTGCACTTGAACCAGCCATAGATGACCAGCGGGCCGGTCAGGCCCACCTTGATGGTTCGGCATTGCCAGTTGCCGCTCAGGTCCTTGTCGGAAAAGGCCACTATCGGCTTTGCCAGCAGCGCGTCGAGTTGGCTGACCTCAGCCGGGTCTCCCGCTTTTGCCTCGGCCAGCGCCGCCTTGCGGGTCTCGCCATATTTGTCGAGGCGAACCTTGTCGGCAGGCGTGATGATCTTCTGCACCTCGCCGTCGGCGCGAGCGGGCAAGACGAGGCAGAGGAGGCCAAGGGCGGCGAGCAGGACGCGAGGGGTCATCGGTGGTATCCATGTTGGCGCGGCTGGAGCAGCCAATTCTATCTTCCAGTGCACACTTACCCATTCGCGGCGGCCTGTCATCCGTGCTTAAACAGCGGTATGTTCCGCGGGAGGTGCGCGTGGGGGTTACAATCCATTTTGAGGGACAACTGCGCGGAGAGGAACAATATGTTGCGCTGTTGCAGGAAGTTGAAGCGCTTGCCATCGCTCGAGAAAGGCGATTTCGGCCGATAGACGAGGCCGAAATGGTTCTCAACCGGGTCATCGACGAACGCAGCGTTGACTATATCGGCCCGGTCTTGGGGATAGAATGCCAGCCGCATCCCAAGTCGGATCGCCTAAGGTTCGAGTTCGACAGGGACCTCTTCATGCAGCAATATTGCAAGACCCAGTTTGCGGGGTCGGAGGCGCATATCGAGATCATCGAGTTGCTTCGCAAAGTTGCTCCTTTTTTCGACAAGTTCGACGTCTTCGATGAAGGCAAGTACTGGGAACTGGGCGACCGCACAATTCTGCAGGTCAATCTCGACACAGTCGACGCTCTGCTTGCAGAGGCTTTGCGCAAGGATCCAACTGCAAGAGGGCCGATCCGGTTAGACAACGGCCGCGTTGTCGATTTCGTGTCGGATCCGCAACCGGAGAGCAAATAATCCGAAGTCGGGCGCCTAACGCAATTCTTCTGGATGTGCCGCCACCCGCGCCAATTCAGCCGTCAGGTCGCCATAGCCGGTCGAGCGGCGCTCATAGGCGAGGCCAAGCATCTTCGCGGCCTTCTCGGCGACCTTGTCGAGTTCCGGATCGTCGGTCTGGGCGATGTAGATCAGCTTCTGGTAGTTGCCGAAATAGTCCTTGATCAGCTCCGGGTGCTTGTCGAGGCCGAGCGGCTTCATGAAGAAGGCGTCGAACTGGCGGCACAGGAAATCGGTCATGTAGAACGACATCATGTCGTCGTCGGCGACCTTCGCATAGGCGTCCATGCCCTGGTAGAAGGCAAAGCAGTGCGGCCCGGCCATGCGCTCGACGCCGTGCTTCTCCAGGACCCGGTCGAGCATGCCGCCGGTACCGCAATCGGCATAGCCAACGAAGATGTTGCTATAGCCTTCCGCCTTGGCCTTTTCGATCGCCTTGTCCATCGCCGGTGCGATGCGGTCGGGGTAGAAATGGAACTCCGCCGGCAGGCAGGTCAGGTCGAGATGGTCGAGCTTGAGCTGCTCCTTGACGGCCAAAACTTCGCGCGCAATCATTCCGCAGGCGATGACTAGCAGCCTGTCGTCCTGATTCGGTTTCGTTTTTTGCATTCTGGCCATGGAACCCGGTCGAAGCGGCCTTCGTTGCTGTGGGGCGAATCTATCGAGAGAGGGATAAACCGTCCATGAAACTGTTACGCGTTGCGCCGATTGCAATCCTTGCCTGCATCCTGGCGCTTACGGCCTGTGCCAACACCGTCCGTGGTGTCGGCCGGGATATCAAATCGACTGCGAAAGCCGTCGACGACACCGTCACCAAACCCTGACGCAGCCATCCGTTCCAATAGCTGGAACAAAAAAGCCGCGCTGCAAGGCGCGGCTTTCGATTGTGGCCCAGACGCCTTGCGTAACAGATCAGGCTGAAGCGCGCACGTTATGCTTGCGCTTCATGAAGTCCTTGGCGGTCTCGACCGCCACAGCCGCGTCGCGGCAATAGGCATCGGCGCCGACGGCCTTGCCGAATTCCTCGTTTAGCGGCGCGCCGCCGACCAGGACGACATAGTCGTCGCGGATGCCCTTTTCCTTCATCGTGTCGATGACGACCTTCATGTAAGGCATGGTCGTGGTCAAAAGCGCCGACATGCCGATAATGTCGGGCTGGTGCTGCTCGATGGCGTCGAGGTATTTTTCCACCGCATTGTTGATGCCGAGATCGATGACGTCGAAGCCGGCACCTTCCATCATCATGCCGACGAGGTTCTTGCCGATGTCGTGGATGTCGCCCTTGACGGTGCCGATCACCATCTTGCCCTGCTTCGGCGCGCCGGTGGCGGCCAGCAGCGGGCGCAGGATGAACATGCCGGCTTTCATCGCGTTGGCCGACAGCAGCACCTCGGGAACGAACAGGATGCCGTCGCGAAAGTCCTCGCCGACGATGCGCATGCCTTCGACCAGAGCTTCGGTCAGCACCTTGTAGGGCACCCAGCCGCGCTCGAGCAGGATGTTGGTGCCTTCCTCGATCTCTTCCTTCAGTCCGTCATAGAGATCGTCGTGCATCTGCTGCACCAACTCGTCGTCGGAAAGCTCGGAGAGGATGATCTCGTCGTCGGCCATTTTTCTCGGGCTCCTTGCCGCGCGGATGCGATCACGGCGGCTTAAAATAATCGCGTCAATACCTAACCCGGCGGGGGCAGGTATCCATAGCTGATTTGCGACTTCCCGCAAAAGGAAAGCGACCGCAAATCTATTGGAATTCTTGTCGATTTTGCGACAGGCGTTGGCGCTGGCGGGCCGTTTCGAATAGGGTGCATGACTACGATCCGGGCGAGAAGCCGCCTACGCGGCCGCAAACGGTTTTTAGGGAAAAACGATCATGAGTGAAAACGCGTCAGTCGACCAGGAAGCGTCCAATGCGCGACGTGGACGTGCTGCCAGCGGCGGCGCGGCTGCAAGGCGGGCGGCGCGCTCGGGCGGCGGACCGGGCACCCAGCTCACCTATATCAAGCGCAAGATCAACATCTATGAGGTCCTCAACGAGGAAGGCCTGGCGATTATCGAAAACAACACCGATACGGTGCTGGAAGAGATCGGCATCATCTTTCGCGACGACGCCGAGGCGCTGCAGCTTTGGAAAGAGGCGGGCGCCGACGTCAAGGGCGAGCGCGTGCATTTTCCCAAGGGCCTCTGCCGCTCGCTGCTGAAGACCGCGCCGCCCATCTACACCCAGCATGCGCGCAACGCCGAACGTTCGGTGCAGATCGGCGGCAACGCCACGGTCTTCGCGCCGGTCTATGGTCCGCCCTTCGTGCGCGATCTCGACGGTGTCAGGCGCTACGCGACGATCGAGGATTTCCGGAATTTCGTGAAGCTCGCCTATATGGCGCCGTCGATTCACCATTCGGGCGGCACGGTTTGCGAGCCGGTCGACGTGC
Source organism: Mesorhizobium sp. P160219 (assembly GCF_057786095.1). Classification (NCBI taxonomy): domain Bacteria; kingdom Pseudomonadati; phylum Pseudomonadota; class Alphaproteobacteria; order Hyphomicrobiales; family Phyllobacteriaceae; genus Mesorhizobium; species Mesorhizobium sp. P160219. Next base: position 5,010,637 of record NZ_JBYNWG010000001.1, on the reverse strand, counting down.
CGGTCAACAAACGCCATCTCGACATGATCTACAGCCACATCAAATATTCGGACAAACCGTTCATGGGTTCGGTGACGGCGCCAGAGCGGGCCGAAGACACCGTCGCCATGGCCAAGATCGTGTTCGGCGACGATTTCGTCGAAAACAACACCGTGCTGACCAGCCTTATCAACGCCAATTCGCCGATGGTGTTCGACGAAACCATGCTGGGCGCGCTGAAGGTTTATTCGCGTCACAACCAGGCTTGCATCGTCACGCCGTTCATCCTTGCCGGCGCGATGAGCCCGGTCACGGTGGCCGGCACGCTGACGCAGGTTCTGGCAGAGGTGCTGGCCGGCGCCTCTTTCACGCAGTTGATCCGTCCCGGCGCGCCGGTGCTGTTCGGCACCTTCGCCTCGTCGATCTCCATGCAGTCTGGTGCGCCGACCTTCGGCACGCCGGAGCCGTCGCTGGTTTCCTACGGCGCCGCACAGCTTGCCCGCCGGCTCGGTCTGCCGTTCCGCACCGGCGGCTCGCTCTGCGCCTCCAAGGTTCCGGACGCGCAGGCCGCCTATGAGAGCGCCAACACGCTCAACTCGACCATTCTTGCCGGCACCAATTTCGTCCTGCATTCGGCCGGCTGGCTCGAGGGCGGACTGGCCTCCTGCTACGAAAAATTCATGATGGACATCGACCAGCTCGGCATGACGCAAAAGTTTTCCGAAGGCGTCGACCTCTCGGAAAACGGCCAGGCGATGGACGCCATTCGCCAGGTCGGCCCGGGCAGCCACTATCTCGGCTGCGACCACACCCAAGCCAATTTCCAGACCGCCTTCTACCGCTCCAGCATCGCCGACAACAATTCCTACGAGCAGTGGCTGGCCGAGGGCGAGAAGACAGCGCCGCAGCGCGCCAACGAACTCGCCCGCCGCTGGCTGGAGACCTACGAGGCGCCTTATCTCGATCCGGGCATCGACGACGGCCTGAAGGACTACATTGCGACGAAGAAGGCGTCGATGGCTGACGCCTTCACCTGAAAGGAGCCCGAGTCAGGCGGGGCTAAAGTCGCCAACATCATCCACAAGGAAGTCTGGCGGAGCGCTTTCTCCGACCCGGACAAGAAGGGATGATTGCGTGGCGCCGGGCTGACGAGATAGCGGCCGCGCTTTCCGCCGACGGCCTCATCCTGCGCGGTGGCTTCAATTTCGCAACAAGCGAAACGCCGCCGCATGGCCCTTCAGTTGCCCCCGCCAAATCCGTGCTGTTGGTGGGGCAGGCGGGAGCGGCACCCTGGCCGCATTTCCTGCGCTGGCGCGACCGGCAACCGCAAACCATTGCTAATCCGCTCGACACATGGTCGCGCGCAGTGATCGGTGCGGTGGCGGAGAAATTCGGCGCGCGCGCCGTTTCGCCTTCGGACAGACCTTATCTGCCGTTCCAGCAATGGGCGATGCGAGCGGAGGGGCTGAGACCGTCGCCGCTGGGCATCCTGATGCATCCGCAGTACGGGCTCTGGCATGCCTATCGCGGCGCGTTGCTGTTCGAGGATGAGATCGCGCTTCCTGAACGTCGCGAAGCGATTCACCTTTGCGACGCCTGTGTCGCAAAACCTTGCCTGAAATCCTGTCCGGTCGATGCCTATTCCGCGGATGGTTTCGCTCATCAGGCTTGCCTGGCGCATGTGCGGGGATCGAAGGGCGAACCATGCCGCGGCGGCGGCTGCCTCGACCGCAACGCCTGTCCGTATGGCACGGCCCATCGCTATCCGCCTGAGGTTCAGGCCTTTCACATGACGGCGTTTGCCGGCCTGTAGCCGGGTCGAAGCCCGCACAAAGTGTTGAACGGGATTGTCAGGGAACGGCTTGCCCTGACAATGCCTGCTTATATGTACACACGACAATCAACGGGGCGCGCCATGGCGAAGCAGGACATTGAGATAGAGACCGGAGACGGCGTGGCGAAGGCGGGATTGTTCCGTTCGGCGACTGTTTCCCCGGTCAAGGCCGGTATCATTCTCTACATGGACGCCTTCGGTCCGCGACCGGCGCTCGACGCAATGGCGGAGCGGCTGGCGGGTGAGGGCTATGCGGTGCTGGTGCCGGATCTTTTCTATCGCAAAGCACCCTACGGGCCGTTCGAGCCCAAGACCGCTTTCGTCGTCGAGGAGACCAAGGTCGCGCTGACGGCGTTGGTCCACGGCACGACACAGCACATGACCATCCGCGACAGCAGGGCGTTCCTCGACACGCTTACCGCTGAAGGTGTCACCGGACCGGTCGGTGTCGTCGGATACTGCATGGGCGGGGCGCGGGCCTTGAATGCGGCTGCAACCTATCCCGATCGCATCGTGGCGGCGGCAAGCTTCCATGGCGGCAATCTGGCCAGCGATGCCGCCGACAGTCCGCACCGCAAGGCTGCAATGATCAAGGCGCGGGTCTATGTCGGAACGTCTGGGGTGGACCGCAGCTTTCCGCCGGAGCAGTCGGCTCGACTGGCCGAGGCGCTGCGCGTGGCGGAAGTCGACCACGTCATCGAAAACTATGCCGGCATGGCGCATGGCTGGTGCGTGTCGGATCACAGCGTCTTCAACGCGGCCGGCGCCGAGCGCCACTGGAAGCGACTGACGACGCTGTTCGCCGAGACGCTGATCTAACGAGGCGTTGCCTGAAGTCGCAACGAACGGGTAGAGACTGCACGATTGGCGCGGCCTGTTAAAACAGCGCCAGTCGAGCGGGAACGAACAGCCTGATGCAGTCCTATGATGTCGTGGTGATCGGCGCCGGTGCGGCCGGAATGATGTGCGCCATCGAGGCGGGCAAGCGCGGCCGCTCGGTCCTGGTGCTCGATCACGCGACAAAGCCCGGCGAGAAGATCCGCATCTCCGGCGGCGGCCGCTGCAACTTCACCAACATCCATGCGAGCCCGAAGAATTTCATCTCGGGCAATCCGCATTTCTGCATTTCGGCGCTCAGCCGCTACACGCAGCGCGATTTCATCGGGCTCGTCGAACGCCACGGCGTCGCCTATCACGAGAAGACGCTGGGACAGCTGTTTTGCGATGGCTCGGCGCGGCTGATCATCGACATGCTGGTCTCCGAAATGCAGGATGGGGGCGTGGAACTTGCGCTGTCGACCGAGGTGAGGAACGTCAGCAAGGCCGCGGACGGTTTTGTGCTGACGCTCTCCACTGGCAGCGTCGCCTGCAATTCTCTGGTCGTGGCTTGCGGGGGCAAGTCGATCCCCAAAATGGGCGCGTCCGGTTTCGGCTACGAGCTTGCTGCGCAATTCGGCCTTGCGGTGGTGGAAACACGGCCGGCGCTGGTGCCGCTTACCTTCGACGCAAGAACGCTGGAGCGGCTGGCGCCTTTGGCCGGCAATGCCGTCGATGCCGAAGTCGCCTGCGGCAAGACGCGGTTTTCAGAAGCGATGCTGTTTACGCATCGCGGCTTGAGCGGGCCTTCCATCCTGCAAATATCGTCCTATTGGCGCGAGGGCGACGAGATCCGCATCGCCATGCTGCCGGGGAGGGATGTGGCGGAACTGCTTCGCGCCGCCCGGCGCGTCAACGGCAGGCAAGCGGTGCAGACGGTGCTTGCAAACCATTTGCCGAAGCGCCTTGCGCAAGCAGTCGCCGAGCGCAGTGGGATCGATGGCAATCTCGCTGATTTGACAGACCTGCAAATGAAAACCGTCGAAGCCGCCGTCAACGACTGGCGCATCAAGCCGGCCGGCTCCGAGGGTTACCGCACGGCGGAAGTGACGCTTGGCGGTGTCGATACCAACGGGCTCGATCAGAAGACGATGCAGGCGAAATCCGTGCCGGGGCTGTTTTTCATCGGCGAAGTCGTCGATGTCACGGGCTGGCTGGGCGGCTATAATTTTCAGTGGGCTTGGTCGTCCGGCTGGGCCTCGGGCCAGGTGTGCTGATATTCAGGTGAGGCCGGCCTGCAAACGACGGCTTTCTGTGCTTCCGGTGCTCGCGTACCAAAAGTACGCTCCGCTCCGGTTCTCGAAATCCATCGTTTTCGGCTCGGCCTGACCTGAATCTCAGCGCACCTGTTGCGCGTGTATCCGTCGCCTGGGAAAAAAATCTTTCCATAACCCCAAGGATTGGCCATTAGCCTTCGTCCAACAGGCAAATGATGGCGATGATGCTGGATGAAAGCGAAGCCTCCGACGCCGAATTGATCGGGCGGGCGAAGGGCGGAGACAGGGGTGCCTTCGGCAAATTGCTGGAGCGGCACTACGACTTCGTCTATCGCGCCGCCTATCGCTGGTGCGGAAAGAAGGCCGATGCCGAAGACATCGCCCAGGAGGTCTGTGTCCGTCTCGGCAAGGCGATCCGCGACTACCGCGGCGGCGGCGCGTTCACGACATGGCTCTATTCCGTGACGCTGAACGCGGCGCGCGACATGATGCGCAAGACGACGCGCGAAAACGTCAAGGCCGAGGCTTTCGGCGCCTACAGCATGATTTCGGGAGAGGCCTCGGCCGAGCCCGAAGATCCCTCTGAGGCGCTCTGGGTAGCGGTGCGGCAATTGCCGGACAAGCAGCGCGACGCAGTACTTCTGGTCTATGGCGAAGGGTTGAGCCATGCGGCCGCCGCCGAGGCGATGGCAATCTCGGAGACGACGGTTTCCTGGCACATCCATGAAGCGAAGAAACGGCTGAAGACGTTGATGCGTTCAGCCGGGGAAGTGTGACCATGGTCGACGACAACGAACTCAACAGGCTGCGCGACGCAGCAGTACCGGCGCCAGGCGAAAGCGCGAAGGCACGCGCCTTCGAAGCCGCCATGCGCGCCTATGATCAGGAAAATATTTCTGCCGTCACCCAAGGATCGGTCGGCGGGCTTCGTCTCACAGAGCGAGCACAAAAGCTCTGGAGCGAGATCATGCAAAAGAAACTCATCGCCACGCCAGCCATTGCCGGGCTCGTCGCCCTGCCGATCGCCGGATACGCCACCTTCCACATGCTGAGGGAACAGCCGTTGCAGTTCGGTAGCGACGAGAAGATCACTGAGACGCTGGCCGACAAGCCGGCAACCAATGGGCCGGCGATCAACGCGCCGGTAAAAGACAAGCAGGCGCCTGAAGGCGACAAGAAGGCCGACGCCGATGTGCGAAGCCGCGACACCACCACGCCACCCGCGCCGCCGAAGCCCGAATCGACCGTTGCTGTCGCCCCGGCGCAGCAGGATGCGCTGGGACGCGGCGTGTTGGCCGAGCCTGCGCCAGTTGAGAGCCGCGAGTTTTCGCTTGACGGCACCGCTGCTCCGGCCGGCGGCGCGCGGGTCAACCGCATGGCCGGCGCGACCGAATCCAAGTACCTGGCACAGCCTTCGACGATGCCGGCCGACCAGATTGCGCCGCAGGAGCCAAACCGCGACCGCGTCGAGGATTTCAAGACCAATCCGGTGCATGCAGCCCTTCAGGATCCGGTCTCGACCTTCTCGATCGACGTCGACACGGCTTCCTATTCCTTCGTCCGCGGCTCGCTGAAGCAGGGCTACCTGCCGCAGGCCGATACGGTCCGCGTCGAGGAGATGGTCAATTACTTCCCCTATGACTGGAAGGGTCCGGACTCGGCTTCGACGCCGTTCAACTCGACCGTCAGCGTCATGCCGACGCCGTGGAACGGGCACACCAAGCTGATGCACGTCGCCATCAAGGGCTTCGACATCAAGCCGGTCGAGCAGCCCAAGGCCAATCTGGTGTTCCTGATCGACGTCTCGGGTTCGATGGATGAGCCGGACAAGCTGCCGCTGCTCAAGTCGGCTTTCCGGCTGCTGGTCAGCAAGCTCAAGGCGGACGACACCATCTCGATCGTCACCTATGCCGGTGACGCCGGCACCGTGCTGATGCCGACCAAGGTCACCGAGAAGGACAAGATCCTCAACGCCATCGACAATCTGCAGCCGGGCGGCTCGACGGCCGGCGAGGCGGGTATCAAGGAAGCCTACAAGCTTGCCCAGCAGTCCTTCGTCAAGGACGGCATCAACCGTGTGATGCTGGCCACGGACGGCGACTTCAATGTCGGCCAGACCGATGACGACGATCTGAAGCGACTGATCGAGCAGGAGCGCAAGACCGGCGTCTTCCTGTCGGTGTTCGGCTTTGGACGCGGCAATCTGAACGACCAGATGATGCAGACCATCGCCCAGAACGGCAACGGCACCGCCGCCTATATCGACACGCTGGCCGAGGCTGAGAAGGTTCTGGTCGAGGATGCCTCCTCGACGCTGTTCACCATCGCCAAGGACGTCAAGATCCAGGTCGAGTTCAATCCGGACAAGGTCTCGGAGTACCGGCTGATCGGCTATGAAACCCGCGCCTTGAACCGCGAGGACTTCAACAATGACCGCGTCGATGCCGGCGATATCGGCTCCGGTCATTCGGTGACCGCCATCTACGAGATCACGCCGAAGGGCAGTGGCGGCGAGCAGATGGATCCGCTGCGCTACGGCCAGGCCGCGGTCGACAATGGCGGCGTCGCCAACGCCGACGAATATGCCTTCGTGAAAATCCGCTACAAGCTGCCGAACGAAGACGTCTCGAAGCTGATCACCACGCCGGTGACGTCGGCCAACGAGGTCGCGTCCTTCGACCAGGCCAGCACCGACCAGCGTTTCTCCGTCGCTGTCGCCGCCTTCGGCCAGAAGCTGCGCGACGAGGATGCGACCGCGAAGTTCGGCTACGACAAGATCATGGAGATTGCCACCGCCGCCCGAGGAGCCGACCCGTTTGGGTACAGGTCCGAGTTCCTTTCGCTTGTGCGCCTTGCCTCGGCGCTCGGCGGTAACCGGTAGTGGCAATACAGCCGGTTCCTTTCAGACGGGGGTCGTTCTGATACGGGGAACCGGCTACGGGCGGGTGAGGCAGGCCGGCGGGGGAAACCCTGCCGGCCTTTTTTTCGGATCGATTGATCCGAAGCGCACAGATGATCCGCCTGATCGTTAAATTGCGCAGCTTTTCCGGAACGTCATCGCAATGCCCTGCTATTATTGCATGGGGTCGGGACTGGGCTTGGGGAGCCGGGAATTGCAGATCATGAACATTGGAAACACGACGCCGGCGGTGAGACACACGCAGGCGTCGGGAACGCTGTCGCCAGAATCCAGGCGCATCATGGATGACGTCGACGCAGCCCGGAATACCGCAAAGTCGGCGCTGACCAATGACCGCTTTCGCGTCATGCTGGAGCAGATCGGCAATCCGCAGTCGTCGGGTGACCTGGTGACGATGAATGAAAGCGCCGACAGCACCGCCCTGGATTTCAAGACGGCGCTATCGCGTTACGCTGAAAACAGCGAATAAGTTCGATATCAGGCCCGGGTGCGGCGGCGTTCGCGGCGGGCTTCGCTGGTCTCGGCGGTGTTTTCCGTCGCCACCTTGTTGCGCATCGGACCGATGCGCTCGAGGATCGCCGCGACGGTCGGGCGTTCGGATTTGGTGTGCGCGTCGAGCGCCTTGCGCATGGCGGCAAGGTGCTGGAACGAGGTGCCGCAGCAGCCGCCGATGATCTTCGCGCCGCCATCCACCGCCAGCCGGACATAGTCGGCCATCAGCTCCGGCGTGCCGGAATAATGGATCTCGGTGCCACGAAATTCGGGAATGCCGCAATTGCCCTTGACGATCACCGTCGCTTCCGGCTTCGCCTCGGTCATGTCGAGCAGCGAGGCCAGGATGTCGGAGGCGCCGACACCGCAATTGGCGCCGACACCGAGCGGCGTCTCTGAAAGTCCGTCGGCGACGCCGTGGATATCCCTGGGCAGCAGGCCCATCATGGTGCGGCCGGCAGTGTCGAAGGAGCCGGTATAGGTGTAGGGCAGGCCGACGCGGATGGCGGCTTGCGCCGCGGCGCGGATCTCGTCCGGCGCCGACATGGTCTCGATCCAGGCGACTTCGGCGCCGCCTTCCTTCAAGCCTTCGATCTGTTCGGCGAAGGCCTCGACCGCCTCGTCATAGGTCATGGCGCCGAGCGGCACCAGCAACTCGCCGGTCGGCCCGACCGAGCCGGCGACGATGACTTTCCTGCCGGCCTTGTCGGCGACCGCCCGGGCAATCTCTGCGGCGCGCTTGTTCAGCGCATGCACGCGGTCCTGCGCATGGTGCAGCTTCAGCCGGTGGCGCGTGCCGCCGAACGAGTTGGTGAGAATGATATCGGCGCCGGCGTCGACGAAATTCTGGTGCAGGCTGGTGATGGTGTCGGGCGCCGTCTCGTTCAGCAACTCCGGCGCTTCGCCGGCCTCCAGACCCATGGCGAACAGATTGGTGCCGGTGGCGCCATCGGCGAGCAGCACGCCCTTTTCGGCCACCAGAGCATCGATGGGATTGTTCGCGGTCATCGGATCGGCTTTCAGGTTTTTTGAATGGAATAAGGATATAAAGAAGTCTTTATGTCCAGTCAATGTGTTTGCAACCGGCAATGCCGCGCGGCGCACCTTTCCGGGGCGTTGGCGATCAGGCAGAACCCGATGGAAATGACGCGCCGGCCAGATTGCGCGCGTAGGCGGCGGCCTCATGCGGGTTGATGTCGGCGGCCCGGATCAGATTGTCGAAATGCTGGGTCAGCGCCTGGACCGGCTGGGTGGCATTCAGCACCACATACATGTCGCCGACATAGATGGCGGCGCGATAGGGACCGAAGATTGTCAGCGGGATCGAATAGCGCATGCGGCCGTCATAGAGGAACAGCCGGAAGGTGGGGTAGAGATCGTCAAGCAGCGTCGCCATATGGGCAAGCTGCTGCCGGCGGTCGGCCTCGGGAAAGCGGTCCCAGACGCCCAGGCCGCGGGCGAAAATCTCCAGCGTGTGGCGCGGCATGCAGACCTCCATGTCGGTCTCAGGGCGCCGGTTGTACTCGATGCGGTACTGCGTCTCGCTCGCCTGAGCGAGGCGGCTGCGGTTGGTGATGTTGGCTTCGTAGTCAACCAGCTGGCGTGTGCGCAGGAGATCGGGAATGCCGGCCGGCACATAGCGGATCTTGGTGCCTGCGGCCTCGGCGAACCATTTGGCGAGCAGCGTGCGGTCGAAGCCGTCGGGCGCCTCTTCGATCTCCAGGCTTTCGCGGATTTCGCCGGTGACGCCTTCATCCTGGGAGAGGCCGAGCAGCCAGTCCAGCGAGATCTTGAATTCGGCGGCGATGTTGAGCAGCGTTTCGGCGCGTGGCAGGCGCGTCGAGGCGCCGGACATCAGTTGCGACAGCGCCGACCGGTCGATGCCGACTGCTGACGCGAAGGCCGACTGGTTGAGATCGGACCGTGTCAGGAGCAGCTTCAGGCGCTCCCGGAAGATTGCCGAAAGGTCCCGTTTGTCCACTGTTCGTTCTCCGCGCTCTCTTAGGAAAAATTTGCGCCCGAGCCGTCGAATCAGCACTTCCAGCGTAAATGAATCCGTAGGGTTGTTTACAATGTATAACATCTGCGGTCAAAAATGCGCAATCGCAACATTTTGTACACTTTGTCTCGTTGAGCGGAATCGCTTCTCCTGACACTATGCTGTCAGGAACCAATTCCGGCGACTGAGGGGCAGTGGTCGATAGCATGACAGGCAAGCGCATCAAGCGACGCGACGCAGCGGCCATCGAGTGGCCGACCGTGGTCCTCGCTTTCTTCTGTTACGGAATGTGGCTCGCTGCCGGGCTCCTGCTCTGGCCCTCTTATCCGATCCCGGCACTTCTTCTCCTCGGCTTCGTCCTGGCCTTGCAGTCGTCGATCATGCACGAAGTGCTGCATGGCCATCCGACGCGCAGCGCGCTCATCAACGAAGCCTTCGTCTTCCTGCCGATCGGCCTGGTCTGGCCGTTCCGTCGCTTCAAGACGCTTCATTTGCGCCACCACGCCGACGAGCGCCTGACCGATCCGCTCGACGATCCCGAGAGCTATTACCAGGCGCTGTGGATGCATGATGATCTGCCGCCGACGATGAAATTCCTGCTCAAGATAAACAACACCATGGCCGGCCGTTTCTTTCTCGGCCCTTGGCTGTCCTGCATCGGTTTCTTCGTCGACGACGCCAGGCATGTGATTGCCGGCGACAAGGCGATCGGCAAGGCATGGCTGCTGCATGCGATCGGCCTCGCCATCGTAGTGCCGATCGTGCAGTTCGGCTTCGGCATTCCCGTATGGCTCTACATTCTGGTGCCGGTCTGGCTCGGCCAGTCGCTGATCGCGGTCCGGACTTTCGCCGAACATCAGTGGTCCGAGCACCCTGAAGGACGCACGGTGATCATCGAGCGCTCGCCGCTGTCGTTCCTGTTCCTCAACAACAATCTGCACTTCGTTCACCACAAGACCCCGACCGTTGCCTGGTACAGGCTGCCAAAACTGTTTGCCGACCGCCGCGACGAGTGGCTGCGGATGAACAATGGCTACGCCTATCCGAACTATTTCGCACTGATCAAAGCCTACGCCTTCAAGGCCAAGGAGCCGATCGTGCACCCGGTGCTGCGCCGCCGGCCCGAGCCGGGCAGGGCGTTCAAGCCGCGCATCAGGGCGCGCAGCATCAGCGGGCTTGGCAGCGCGCCGGTTCCGGCCGAGCCGCCGAAGGAATAATCCTCGGACTTCCCGAACCCGTGTCGGCCAATTCTGATTGGACGCCGCGTTTTTGCGATCCTTTCCCGAGCCATGATGATTGAGTGTCGGCATGAGTGATTTGGTTGCGGCATTGCCGATGTATGACTGGCCCGAAGTGCGCGGCGAGGTCGACGCGCAATGGGCAGCGTTGCGCGATGCTTTTCGGCACAAGGGCGTCGATGGGCCGCAGACAATCGTGCGCCGCAATGGCGACCTGCCGCCGGTGCCGGGCGGTATCCGGGACGCCGAGGGCAGACTGATCGCGCCCGATCCGGCGATACTGCCGCCGGACGAACTCGACCATCACCAGCTTTGGCTGCATCCGGCGCTGCTGTTCGCGCAGACCTGCTGGGGGCCGATGGAACTCGGACTGAACAAGCATGTGCAGGTGGTCGGCCAGCCGAGCTACGACGCTTACGAAGGCGGCCAGGGCGAACTCTATTCCAGCGCGCTGGTGATGCGGACGGGCGAGGGATCGGAAGTTCGCTCGCCCGCGGATGGCAAAGCCTTGCTGCCGCTCGATCTGATGCGTGGCAAGCGTTTTACCTACAACAGCCTCGATTCGATGTCGGGCATCATCGCGCTGACGCGCGACCTGCAGGCCGCCGGCGAGAGCCTGGATATCTTTTCCTCGCGCAGCGAGAGCGGTGGCCATCGCGGCTCGATCGTCGCGGTCGCCGAGGGCAAGGCGGATATAGCTGCCATCGACTGCGAAAGCTGGGCGCTGGCGCAGCGTTTCGAACCTGCGGCAAACGCCGTGAAGGTCGTCGGCTGGACGGCAAGGCGCAAAGGCCTGCCCTACATCACCGCCAGGACGACGCCGGAAAAGACGCTCAAGGCTCTGCGCGAGGCGCTTGCCGGATCAGCCGAGCAGCCTCGTATCCAACGGGTAGGTTGAAAGCTGCTCGTTACCGGTCGCGGTGATCAGGATCTGTTCCTCGATCTTGACGCCCTCATGGCCGCCGAGACGGCCGATATAGCTTTCCACGCACAGGACCATTCCCGGCTCCAGCACGCCGTCGGGCGTGTCCGGCGTCCAGTCCCTTGCATGCGGCAGGGTCGGGTACTCGTCGGCCAGGCCGACGCCGTGATAGAGCACGCCGTAGCGCGCCGGGAAGCAATCTCCCGGCGGCACCACCGAGCGTTCGACCAGGTCGCGGAAGGATATGCCGGGCTGCATCAATTGCGTGTTGTGGGCGATCTGGTCGGCGGCGATGTGGAAGAGGTCCCGTTGCTCGTTCGATGGTCTCGCATCGCCGCAAAGCCAGGTGCGCGAGAGATCGGCGCAGAAGCCGTAGGGGCCGATCAGGTCGGTGTCGAAGGCGACGAGGTCGCCTGCTTCGATCACGCGCGATGAGCATTCCTGGAACCACGGATTGGTGCGCGGCCCCGAGGCCAGCAGCCGGGTCTCGATCCATTCGCCGCCGCGCGCAATGTTGCCGCGGTGCAGTTCCGCCCATAATTCGTTTTCGGAAATGCCCGGCTTCAACGCCGCTTCCATCTCGCCCATCGCCGCCTCGCAGGCGACGATGGCGCGGCGCATGGCGAGGATCTCGTCCGGCGATTTGATCAGCCGCGCATTTTCCATCACCGCTTCGCCATTGCCGATCGAAATGCCGAGCCGGGCGAGTTCCTCGACGCCTTCCGGGTTGATGTGGTCGACCGCAATGCGGCTGTTGCCGCCGCCATGCTCCTTGACCAGATCGGCGATGCCGGCCGCCCAGCGGCGGACTTTGTGCTCGGTCAGCTCACCGCCATAGAGGTACATCCACGACACTGCCGGCCGCACCTCGTCAACGACGCCGGAATGGTCGGACAGATGCTCGCAGGAGAAATAGTCGAACAGCACCACGGGTCCCTCAGTGGCGATGAAGCAGTGGCGGGTCGGATTGTGCGCGACCCACAGCTGCATGTTGGTCGAATCGGTGGCGTAGCGGATGTTGACGGGGTCGTAGAGCAGCGCGCCGGCGTAGTTTCGGCGCTTCAGTTCGGCTCGGATGCGCTCGAGCCGGTATTGGCGCATAGCGGCAAAATCGGGCGCGGCGATGCCTGCCGCTTGCCATTCGGTTTCAGCCAGCGCGCCATAGCCCAGCACATGCTGGTTCAGCGACGCCGCTTTCTGGCGCGAGGCGTCGCGCAAGGCTTCGACGGAGCCCGGCTCGAACGGCATGATCTTGCGGTGACGGCCGAACCCTTGTTTCTCCACCCGACGCCTCCCTGCCGACTTACTGTGGCGCTGCGCCCGCGGCCGCTTTCTTCAGCCGCGTGACCGTCAGCGTGCGGGTGGGCGGCTCGCTGTCGAACAGCATCGGAACGACCAGCTGCTGCGGCGAGCCGTCAGCGACATAGCCGGCCTCGCTCAAGGCCCGCAGGATGCCCTCGGGAGGTTCCTTGTCATTGGCCATCACGAGCACCGCCGGCTCGATCAGCAAATGGCCTAAGTCCGGCATCTCGTCGTCGAGCACGACCAGATCGGGATCGACAAGACGCAGATTTCCCACCCAGTGCCAGCTCGATATCGCCGTGCGAACCGGACCGTTTGCCGTCAGCTGGCCATAGAGCGACTGGTAGTCGACACGCACAATGCTGCCACGGCTGTCGCCGCCATTGAGGTGCGTGTACCAGGTCACCGGCAGCACGAGGATGGCAAGCGTTGCGCCTACAAAGACGACGACGTCCTGCACCTTCCTTCCCTTGTCGCCTCTGGCATCCATCCGCAAGGCCAGCGCGACCGGCAGCAACACAAGGATGGGAAGCATCCAGCGATCGCGAAATTGCGTCGTCCCGCTCGCCAGGACGAGCACGATGGTCATCGCCAGGGCAAAAGCGATGGTGCGCCACACCAGTTTCTCGGTCCATGGCGCCGGTTGCAGCGCGGGCGCCGGCTTTTTCCATGCGATGAGCAAAGCCGCGACGAATATGCCGGCCGGCAACACGGCGAAATACAGGATAGCCTTGCCCAGTCCGCGCATTCCGTAGAATGCGGTTTGTATGGCGCTTTCTCCTCTGCCCATGCCGAAGCCGCCGCTGTGCGACAGCAACTGGTCGGTGTAGGTCAGGTTCCAGTAGAGCGTCGGCAGGCAAAGCAGCACCGCCACGACAAGGCTGATCGAAAACCGGCGGTTGAGGATGACGCCGCGCGTTTCGCGCAGCGACAGGGTGGACAGCATCAGCGCGCCGAGAAAGATCGCGTTGTTGTATTTCGACAGGATGGCGGCGGCCATCGCCACGCCAAACAGCACATAGGTGGCCAGCGAACGCCGCTGCACCAGTTCGACGAGCGCAAGAAACAGCACCACTGAAAAACAGAAAGCGGCGATCGAGTGGGTGAGGGCGTGCTGCATCTCCCACACCATCTGCGGAAACAACAGCAGGCCGAACAATGCGGCGGCGCCAGCGCGGCTGGAATAGCCCAGGCGGCGGACAGCGATGAAAACCGACGCCAGCGCCGCTCCGATCAGCAGGTACTTCACGATCTTGAGCGCCAGGATGTTCGTTCCGACCACGACGGCGACGAGGCGGGCAAGCCAGGTGTAGAGCGGCGGCTGCGAGCCGCCATAGCCAGCCCAGAGGTAGTGCATGTACATCAGCTGTTCGGAATCGTCTACGCCGACACCGGTTCCTACGACATGGGACAGCAGCGCCATCACCACGATCTGGACGACGCAATAGACCGCGACGCAGACCAGTGCGGCGTTGAAGGGACCGACCTTGCCTTCGCCGAGCCAGTCCGTCCATTTCTCTAGATACTGCAAGGGGATCGTCTTCTCATCGAGGGAAAATGCCTGCGGCCAACTGCCGAAGGCCCCTTACACGATCTCACGCTCCCTGTCGCCTTTTCAGGTCCGCATCTTCTCGCCGCTGGGGTCGAAGGGCGCCTCGACATTGATGCGCGCCGGACGCCGGTGGCCGAGGATCTCGATCTCGAACAGTCCGGCACTTTCGTCCTCGGCGAGTGCCGCCGGCACATAGCCCTGCGCCATCGACTTCTGCACATAGTGCGCATAACCGCCCGAGGTGACCCAGCCGACCACGCGCCAGTCGCCGTCGACGATGCCGCGCACGGCGGAAGCGCCTTCGGCAGCCTTCGAGCCACGCACGTCCTTGCCTGCCGTATCGAAGCGTGGCGCGCCATAGCCATGCGGCTTTTCCACCGTGCCATAGTCCTTGCCGACCTTGGCCCAGATCGGCTCGTCGCCCATGACATCGGCGTCGGCCGCATCGACGATGAAGGAGACACGGCGCAGTTTCGGCCCTTCCGCCTGTTCCTTGGCGGCGGCTTCGCGGCCGATGAAGTCGTTCTTCTCCAGCTTGATGAAACGGTCCATCGCGCCTTCGAACGGGCCGTAGATCGGGCGCAACTCGCGGTACCAGGTCGGGAAGTTCTTCTCCAGGCGCATGGAGAGCAAAGCGCGCATGCCGAAATCGACGAGACCGAACTCCTCGCCGGCGTCCTTGATCGCCTTGTAGACCAGACGCTCATAGGCCGGCGCCATCCAGATTTCATAGCCGAGATCGCCGGTATAGGTGATGCGGTTGACCATGCAGGGCGCGCCGCCGACCGCCATTTCGCGGAAATCCATGAAGCGAAACGCCTTGGTCGAGATGTCGACATCGACCAGCTTCTGCAAGAGGTCGCGCGATTTCGGACCGGCGATCGACAGGCCGACGAGCGTCTGATCGAAGCGGTGGATGCGCACCGAACCATCCTTCGGCAGATGCTTCTCGAACCAGCGCATGTGGTACTTCTGCGCGGCGGACGAACCCCAGATCATAAATCTGTCTTCGCCTGCCTTGGCGATGGTGAAGTCGCCGATCAGCTTGCCGAATTCGTTGATCATCGGCGTCAGCACGATGCGGCCGATCTTCGGCATGCGGTTGGTCATCAGCCGGTTGAGGAAATCCTCAGCCGCAGGTCCCGACACTTCGTATTTGGCGAAGTTGGCGATTTCGGTGACGCCGACGCGTTCGCGCGTGGCGCGCACTTCCTCGCCGATAGGACCGAAATCGTTTGAGCGGTGGAAGGAGACGACGTCCTTCGGCTCCTTGCCCTTCGGCGCGAACCACAGCGGGGTCTCCAGGCCCCAGCTATCGCCCATGACGGCGTTGTTGGCGAGCATCGTGTCATAGAGCGGGGTGGTTTGTGCAGGGCGCGCAGCCGGCAGCTCTTCATTGGGGAAGCGGATGGAGAAGCGGCGCGAATAGTTTTCGCGCACCTTTGCGTTGGTGTAGCGCAGGCCGGCCCACTCGCCGAAGCGGGCGACATCCATGCCCCAGACGTCGAAGCCGGGATCGCCATGCACCATCCAGTTGGACAGCGCGAGGCCGACGCCGCCGCCCTGGCTGAAGCCGGCCATGACGGCGCAGGCGCACCAGAAATTGGTCAGGCCCTGCACCGGCCCGACCAGCGGATTTCCGTCGAGCGCGAAGGTGAAGGGGCCGTTGATGATCTGCTTGATGCCGGCTTTCTCGATGCCGGGGAAATGCTTGAAGCCGATCTCCAGCGACGGCGCGATGCGGTCGAGGTCGGGCGGCAGCAGTTCATGGCCGAAATCCCACGGCGTGTTGACCGGCGACCATGGCTTGCAGGCCTTTTCATAGGTGCCGAGCAGGATGCCGTTGCGCTCTTGTCGGGTGTAGATCTCGCCCTTGAAGTCAAGCACGCCGATCATCTCGCGGCCGGTCGATTTGTTGAACTCTTCGACCTCGGGCATCGGCTCGGTGAGCAGGTACATGTGCTCCATGGCCAGCACCGGCAGTTCGACGCCGACCATGCGGCCGATCTCGCGCGCCCACAGGCCGCCGCAGTTGACGACATGCTCGGCGTGGACGGTGCCCTGTTCGGTGACGACGTTCCAGGTGCCGTCAACTTCCTGCGTCAAGTCGACGACGCGGTTGCGCAGCACGATCTCGGCGCCCAGCTTCTTGGCCGCCTTGGAGTAGGCGATCGTCGTGCCGGAGGGATCGAGATGGCCTTCGACCGGATCCCACATGGCGCCGACGAAATTGGTCTCGTCCATCAGCGGGAACATCGCCTTGGCTTCGGAGGGCGTGATCAGCTCGGTGTCCATGCCGAGATAGCGGCCCTTGGCGTGGGCCAGGCGCAGAAAATCCATGCGCTCGGGCGTATCGGCCATCATCACGCCGCCGGTCAGATGCAGCGAGCAGGACTGGCCGGAGATTTCCTCGATCTCCTTGTAGAGCTGCACCGTATAGGCCTGCAGCTTGGCGACGTTGGGATCGCCGTTCAGCGTGTGGAAGCCGCCGGCTGCGTGCCAGGACGAGCCGGAGGTGAGCTCGGAACGCTCGATCAGCATGATGTCGGTCCAGCCGGCCTTGGCCAGGTGGTAGAGCACCGAGCAGCCAACGACGCCGCCGCCAATGACAACCGCTTTAACGTGAGATTTCATGAGAGATAGGTCCGTTTTTGCGTAAATTGAATCAGGTGTGTCGGTTGGCAGGATGCCGCCAGTTGCTTGCCGATCAAAAATCGGTCGGCGCGCCGCCTTCGGCCGTGCGCTTTTCGACGAAGTCGTTGAGCTCTTCGCGGATCGCCGGGTCCATATAGGGTTCCTCGTAGGATGCCAGCCGCTCCTTCCAGACCTTGTTGGCCTTTTCCAGCGCGGTCGGCGATCCGGCTTCGGCCCAGGTCTCGAAATTGCGCCAGTCGGAGAGGATGGGCGAGTAGAAGGCTGTCTTGTAGCGGTCCTGCGTGTGCTGGGTGCCGAAGAAATGGCCGCCGGGGCCGACCGACTGGATGGCGTCGAAGCCGAGCGCTTCGTCGGACAGGTCGAGCGGGGTGAGGAACTCGGCCACCATCTGCAACAGGTCGATGTCCAGCATGGTCTTCTCGTAGGAACAGCGCAGGCCGCCTTCGAGCCAGCCGGCGCCGTGCATCATCAGATTGCCGCCGCCCTGGATGGCGCCCCACAGCGAGAACACGCTTTCATAGGCTGCCTGCGCGTCGACGGTGTTGGCGGCGCAGGTATTGGAGGTGCGGTAGGGGATCTTGTAACGGCGGGCAAGCTGGCCGCCGACAAGCTGCGCCTTCATATATTCAGGCGTGCCGAAGGCCGGCGAGCCTGACTTCATGTCGACATTCGAGGTGAAGCCGCCATAGCCAACCGGCGCGCCCTTTCTCACCATCTGGGCAAAGGCGATGCCGGACAGCGCCTCGGCATTTTGCTGCACCAGCGCACCGGCGATGGTCACCGGCGCCATCGCGCCGGACAGGGTGAAGGGCGTGATGACGACGACCTGACCCTTGCTCGACATCTGGATGATGCCTTCCATCATCGGCACATCCAGTTTCAGCGGCGAATTGGTGTTGATGATGGTGAAGACGGACGGCTCTTCGAGCATCTGCTCATGGCTGATGCCGCGGGCGATCCTGGCGATCTCGATGCCGTCGACATTGCGCTCCTTGCCGAGCGAATAGATGTGGAACACCTTGTCGGTCAGCGTGGCGAGGTCGCGGATGCATTCGAGGTGGCGCACGGAAGGATGGATGTCGGTCGGCTCGACCGGATAACCGCCGGTGCAGTTCAGGATGTTGTGCATCTGTGCCAGGCGCAGGAAGTTGCGGTAGTCCTGCTGGTTGCCCGGACGGCGGCCGCGATCGAGGTCGGAGCAGTTCGGTGCCGACGCCATCATCGACAGGATCACATTGTTGCCGCCGAAGCGCACATTGTGCGCCGGGTTGCGGGCATGGAGCGTGAATTCCGACGGGCAGTTGGAGATGAGATCGAGGATCATGTCGCTGTCGAAGCGCACGCGCTCGCTGCCCTCGCGGACATCGGCGCCGTTTTCCTTCATCATGCGGCGCGCTTCGTCATGCAGCACGTCGACGCCTATTTCCCTCAAGACGCGCAGCGAGGCGAGGTGGATCGATTCCAGCTCGTCGTCAGAGACCAGCTTGGTCGGCGTTAGCGGATTTCTCAGTTGCCGAAAAGCCGGCTGTTCGAAGGCGGCCGAGCCGCCGGCGCGCTTGCCCGCACGGCCACCGCGACGGGCCCGGTCAGTTGCCAAAGGCGGTTCGGCTGGATGCAGGGCGGCGGTCATGATGGTCCTCGTACGATGCTGGTAGCGGGCGGCATAATGGACCGGCGGCTGTCCGGCCATTGCGGAGGCGGCGACCACTAGGACGAGGGAAGCGACATGCCCGAACGGCAGTCCGATAGTTGACAACCTTGCCGGGGATTAGCGGACAGGACGCGCCCACTGCGGCTCTTGGCGCAAGGGGATTTCAGGCGCGGCCCTTCCTTTCCTAAATCGAACCGCTAGCTCAGTGGTTTGCCGCTGGATGGGCCGGCAATTCATGTGGAAGGCATCATGGCTGCGACCGGTTCGAGCGATGGCGAAGCGGGGACGCAATGGGCGGCGCTTGCCGGCGTAACTGCCGCCCTCGCGATGTTCGGTGCGGCGCAAGGGCTGAGCTCGCCGCTGTTTACGCTGCTGATGCAGAAGCAAGGCATGTCGCCGGCGCTGATCGGCTTGTCGGCAGCGATGATGCCGCTTGGCCTGATCCTTTCGGCCTCGTTCGTGCCCGCAGCCATTCGGCTGGTCGGCGCGCGCAACCTGGCTGTGGGTTGCTCATTGATTGGGGCGCTGTGCTTCCTCGGCATCGGCTACCTGCAGGACTGGGTGGGCTGGTTCGTCATCCGCTTCATCATCGGTATCGTCATCAACCCGCTCTATATACTGGGCGAAGTATGGGCGCTGTCGCTGGCGCCGCCGTCGCGCCGCGGCAGGGTGATGGGGGCATTCAACACCGTGCTGGGCGCTGGCTATGCTGCGGGGCCTTTGGTCCTGACCGCGGTAGGGATATCGGGCTGGGTTCCTTTCCTGGTCGGCATGGCCGGCTTCATCCTGTGCGCCGCGATCCTTCGTGCTGTTTCCTCAAGCCTCGCCGGCTTCGAGGATGACGGCCAATTGCCCGGCGGCTTTTTCGGTTTCGCCAGGCTGGCGCCGGCGCTGTTGTTTGCCGTGCTGGTTTCGGCGGCGGTCCAGCAGGGCACCTACGCATTGATGCCGGTCTTCGGTGCTGCCTATGGCCTGCCCGAAAGGACGCTGGCGGCCCTGGTGATGGCACTGTCGCTGGGAAACATCTTCCTGCAAATCCCGCTCGGCCTGCTGGCCGAGCGTTTCGGCGGGCGGGCGATGATCATCTTCTGTGCGTTGGCGACAACGACCTGCGCGGTTTTGCTGCCGTTGCTGATCACGACGCCGGCGATCTGGCTCGTCCTTCTCGTCATGGGAGCGGTCGGCTATGGCGTCTACACCATGGCGCTGGTGGAGCTCGGCAGCCGCTTCAAGGGAACCGTGCTGGTCGCCGGTAACGCCGCCTTTGCCTTGATGTGGGGCGCCGGCGGCATTGTCGGCCCGCCCGGCGCCGGTGCGCTGATGCAGGTCATCGGTCCGCTCGGCCTGCCGGTGGTGATCGCCGGACTCGACGCGCTGCTGGTGAGCTTCGCGCTTTACCGATCGTTCAAGCGCCAAACTCCTGACAGGCCCAAAAACTCCTGACAGGCCCAAACTCATGACAGGCCTTGTCTGGAGCAAACGGTTTTTACCGGGGCGGGGCTTACCCGCGTCGGACAGAAAAGCTAGTCCTGAGCCTGGTTTAGGTGCCAATGATGAACCTGGCGGAAGCTGACAACGAGAAGATGCAGTGGGCGGCGATCAGCGGCGTGATCGCGACCGTCTCGGTGTTCGCCATCGCGCAAGGCCTGTCCTATCCGCTGCTGAGCTTCATTCTGCAACGCCAAGGCGTTTCGCCGGCCATCATCGGGCTCTCGGCGGCAATGACGCCGATCGGCTTCATTGTCTCGTCGCCGCTGATCCCGGCACTGGCGCGCCGGTTCGGGGCAGGGCGCACCGCGCTTACCTGCGCGGCGCTTTCGGCTATTGTGCTTGCGCTGATCGGCTGGACCCAGAATGTCTATCTGTGGTTTCCGCTGCGCTTCTTGATCGGGGTGGTGACCAACCCGCTCTATGTCTTGAGCGAAATCTGGGTCATTGCACTGGCGCCGCCATCGCGCCGCGGTCGCGTCATGGGTGTCTATTCAACCATCATCTCGGCCGGCTTCGCTGCCGGGCCGCTCTGCCTGCTCGTTGTCGGCACCGTGGGATGGCCGCCATTCCTGGTGGGGATCGCCGCCTTCATCTTCTGCGGCGCCTGCCTGGCGCTGGTGCTGCCGCAACTGCCGAAGGTCGACGAAGCCGGGCGCAGGGTTTCGGTCATGGGCTTCATGCCACTGGCATGGCTATTGCTGTCGGCGGTGGTCGTTGCCGCCGGTTTCGAACAGGGCGTGCTGGCGCTGCTGCCGGTCTACGGCACGCACTATGGCATCGCGGAAGCGCGCATGTCGGCGCTGCTGTCGGTGATGATCGCAGGCAACATCGCCATGCAGGTGCCGCTCGGCTTGCTGGCGGAACGGCTGACGGCGCGTCTGGTGCGATTCATCTGCGTCGTGGTGACGGTGCTGGGCTGCGCCCTGTTGCCGCTGCTCATCGAGACGCCGCTGATCTGGCCTTGCGTCTTTATCTGGGGCGCGGTCTCCTATGGCATCTACACCATGTCGATCATCGAGCTCGGCGAGCGCTTTACCGGCTCGGCGCTGGTCGCCGGCAATGCCGCCTTCTCCCTGATGTGGGGCATCGGCGGCATCGTGGTGCCGCCGCTGGCGGGTGGCGTCATGGATGTGATCGGCGCCTCCGGTCTGCCGATCACGCTGGGCGCGATTTGTCTGGCACTGGCTGTGGCCACGGTCCTGCGCCGGCGGATGGTTTGACGCATTCCCCCGATGACCTGACGTACCATCTTGAATAAAACCGCTTGCAACGCGATGTAGGCAGGGCTGCCCGCCACTAGCCTGGAGACCATGCGTGACCCAATCGACGACAAAACGCCAGACGGATGCCACCGCGGAGGACAAGTTCCTCTGGCTGGAGGACCGGACCAGCAAGGAATCGCTCGACTGGGTGCATCGCCAGAACCAGATCACCGTGGCCGAACTACAGGGCGATCCGTCCTACCAGGCGGCCTTCGAGACGGCGCTCGACCTGATGACGGCCGAGGACAACATTGCGGTCGGTGCCGCGCTCAACGGCCAAGTCTATAATTTCTGGCAGGACAAGACCAATGTGCTCGGCCTCTGGCGCCGCACGACGGTTGCTTCCTACAAGACCGAGAAGCCTGTGTGGGAGACGATCATCGACTTCGACGTGCTGTCGGCCAAGGAGGGGGTGAAGTGGGTGTTCAGCGGCGCCAGCCGCCTTTACCCCGATTTCAACCTTTGCCTGGTGGCGATGTCGCCGGATGGCGGCGATGCGAGCGAGATGCGCGAATTCGACATCGAGACCAAATCATTCATCGAGGGCGGCTTCCGCGCTCCCGCCTCGAAATCCGGCTTTTCCTGGCTGGACAGGGACACGGTCATTGTCTCGGCTGCCTTCGATGAAGACGACAAGACCCAGTCCGGTTATCCGCGCGTCGTCAAGCTGTGGAAGCGCGGCACCCGGTTGGAGGAGGCGACGCCGATCTTCGAGGCCGAGAAGCAGGATCTCGCGGCCGGCGCGGGGGTCGAGCATGATGGCGACAGGCAGTATTTGTTTCTGGCCCGCACGATCGCCTTCTTCTCCTCGCACAGTTTTCTGCGCCTGCCGTCGGGCGAAAACCGGCGCATCCCGCTGCCGGACGATGTCACCGACACCGCGCTGTTCAAGGGCCGGTTCGTGTTCGGGGTGCGCAGCCCATGGACGGCGCCGGGCGGCACTGAGTGCTTGCCGGACGGCCTCTATTCCTTCGATTTCGAACACTGGATGGACACCGGCGACCTGGGCCCTGTTGAAACCATGCTCGCGCCAGCGCACCGTGTTTCGGTCGCCGGCATTGCCCGCACTCAGGACCGGCTGTTCATCAATCTGATGGACAATGTGCGCGGCAAGGTCGTTGTCGCCGAGCGCAGCGGCGACCGCTGGTCGCTGAAGCCGGTGGCGCTGCCCGAGAACGGCAATGTCGGCATCGCGCATGCCGAGCATTTCGGTTCCAGCGTCTCCTTCTCCTTCACCGATTTCCTGACGCCGAGTTCGATCATCTGGTCGGACGATGACGGGGTGACGCTGGCCACCGTGAAATCGCAGCCGGCGCGGTTCGACGCCGCGCCGCTGGTCTCGGAACAGTTCGAGGCGCGCTCGAAGGACGGCACCATGATCCCGTATTTCGTCGTCAGGCGGCGCGACCAGAAGGGTCCGGTACCGACGCTTCTCTATGGTTATGGCGGCTTCGAAATACCGCTGCTGCCCGGCTATGCCGGCGTGCGCGGCAGGCTGTGGCTGGAGAAGGGCAATGCCTATGTGCAGGCCTGCATTCGCGGCGGCGGCGAGTTTGGGCCGGCCTGGCATCAGGCGGCGCTGAAGGGCAATCGCCAGACTGCCTTCGACGATTTCGCCGCGGTGGCGCAGGACGTCGTCAGGCGCGGCATAGCCACGGCTGCTTCCCTCGGCATCCAGGGCGGCTCGAATGGCGGCCTGCTTACCGGCGTTTCCCTGACGCAGCATCCCGAACTGTTCGGCGCCGTCATCATCGAGGTGCCGCTGCTCGACATGCTGCGCTACACCGAACTGCCGCCAGGCGCCTCGTGGATCGGCGAATATGGCGATCCGGCAAAACCGGAAGAAGCCAAGTGGCTCGCCGCCTATTCGCCGTACCATCATGTCTCGGCCGATGCCGTCTATCCCCCGGTGCTGCTCACGACATCGACCGCCGACGACCGCGTCCATCCCGGCCACGCCCGCAAGATGGCGGCGAAGCTGCAGGAAGCAGGTCACGGCAAGACGTTGTTCTTCGAGGAGACGGAAGGCGGCCATGGCGGTCGCGGCGACCGCCGGCCGCAAGCGGCGCAAACCGCCATGAAATACGTGTTCCTGCAAAGGGTATTGAGCGGCACCGCTTGAATTCCGGGCCTCGGGCGGCATAGACTGCCGCCATGGTCTACATGAGCACATCCGGCGCCTTCGGGGTCGCGGTGACACCGTCGCCGCGCACGCTGCGCGCCGAACTGCTCAGGCTGTGCGCCCGCATCGGCTATTCGCCGCCCGCCGTCCTCTGACGAAGTCGCCCCGGCAGCTTGCCGGTTTGATTCCAGAGGAAAGAGCAAACCCATGACTTACCAGAATTATTCGCTGAAGCAGCTTCAGCAGATTGACGCCGCGCATCATCTGCATCCCTTCACCGACCACAAGGAATTGCGCGAGACCGGCTCGCGCATCATCACCCACGCCAACGGCCCGTTCATCTACGATGCCGACGGCACCGAAATACTCGACGGCATGGCCGGGCTGTGGTGCGTCAATGTCGGCTATGGCCGCGACGAGCTGGCCGACGCCGCTTACGCGCAGATGAAGGAATTGCCCTACTATAATTCCTTCTTCAAATGCTCGACGCCGACGCCCGTGCTGCTGTCGAAGAAGCTGGCCGAGCTGGCGCCCAAGGGCATCGCCCAGGTGTTTTACGGCTCCTCCGGCTCGGAGGCCAACGACACGGCGCTGCGGCTCGTGCGCCACTATTGGGTGCTGGAAGGCAAACCGGAGAAGAACCGCATCATCTCGCGCAAGTCGGCCTATCACGGCTCGACCGTCGCCGGCACGTCGCTCGGCGGCATGGATTTGATGCACAAGCAGCTCGGCGGGGCGGTTCCCAACATCGTCCATGTGATGATGCCCTATGCCTATGAGTTGGCGCTGCCTGGCGAAAGCGACCATGATTTCGGCCTGCGCGCGGCCAAGGCGGTCGAGGATGCCATTCTGGAGGCCGGCGCCGACAAGGTGGCTGCCTTCATCGGCGAGCCGGTGATGGGAGCGGGCGGGGTGAAAATACCGCCGATGAGCTATTGGCCGGAAGTGCAGCGCATCTGCCGCAAATACGATGTGCTTTTGATGCTGGACGAGGTCATCACCGGCTATGGCCGCACCGGCGAATGGTTTGCGGCGCAGACCTTCGGCATCGAGCCCGACACCATCACCACGGCCAAGGCACTGACCTCGGGCTATCAGCCGCTGTCGGCGCTGCTGGTCGGCGACCGTATCGCGGCGACGCTGGTCGAAAAGGGCGGCGAATTCTACCACGGCTATACCTATTCGGGTCACCCGGTGGCCTGCGCGGTGGCGCTGAAGAATCTCGAGATCATGGAGCGAGAAGGCCTGGTCGACAGGGTCAGGAACGACACTGGACCTTACTTCGCCCAGGCGCTGCAGGAGCGCATTGCCGGCCACGAACTGGTCGGCGAGGTGCGATCGATCGGGCTGATGGGCGCGGTCGAGATCGTCAAGGACAAGGCGACCAAGGAGCGCTTCCTGCCGGCGGGCAGTGCCGCCGTCACCGTCCGCGACCACGCCATCGCGCAAGGCCTGATGCTGCGCGCCACCGGCGACACGATGATCCTGTCGCCGCCGCTGATCTGGACCCGCGCGACGATCGACATGGCTTGCGATCGCATCGCCAAAGCGCTGGATCTGGCGCAAGCGGATTTGCGCAAGAAGTAGATGGAACGACAGCCGGACGCCTTGCAATCAGGGCGCCCGGACTGTGCGCCTGCTTATCGTCAGGGTCGAAGGGGTCAGCGCACCGATCGTGCTGGTCAATGAAGACCATCAGGCAATTCCGAACGCTGCAATCGGAATATAATTCAGATCGAACAGTATAGGACTGCAAAACGCAAAAACCGCGCTCCATCGGAACGCGGCTTTGCCAGATACGCATGGCATTTCGCCAACAATACACTTGCGAAACTTACGGGCTCCGGTACGCGAGACCTGATCCGGAGCGCCGGGCGGATGCGATATGTCCGCCTCGCTATCCGTTATATAGGCACATCGTTACCGCCGGGTTATCGAGAGCTTAAGCAAATCTAAATTTGCAATTTTTCCGCGCAATAAAAATCGAGAAAAGCGCTGCCAAATTCGAAACTTATAGAGAACTGCCGCGAAGGAAATTTATGATGCCGGAAAAATCCGATCCGCCATTTCCCTGGGCGTTGAACAGCGCATAAAGCTGGGCCGCTTCGGCCCCCATTGGCGTCACCGCGCCGGCGCTTTGGGCCGCCTCCTGCGCCAGTTTCAGGTCCTTCAGCATGAGTGCCGCGGCAAAGCCCGGTTTGTAGTCGCGGTTGGCGGGTGAGGCCGGCACGGGACCCGGCACCGGGCAATAGGTGGTCAGCGACCAGCACTGGCCCGACGAAGTCGAGGCAACGTCGAACAGGGCCTGATGCGAGAGGCCGAGCTTTTCGGCCAGCACGAAGGCCTCTGCGACGCCGATCATCGAAATGCCGAGCATCATGTTGTTGCAGATTTTGGCTGCCTGACCGGCGCCGTCGTCACCGCAATGGACGATGCGGCCTGCCATCGGCTTCAGGACCGGTTCGGCCTTGGCGAAGGCATCCTTGGCGCCGCCGGCCATGAAGGTCAGCGTTCCCGCAGCAGCACCGCCGGTGCCGCCGGAGACGGGGGCGTCGATCGAATGCAGCCCGTGCTTCCTTGCTACGGCATGCGCCTTGCGGGCCGACTCGACATCGATGGTCGAGGAATCAATGAACAGGGCGCCTGGTTTGGCCTTGGGTGCGATGTCCTCGTAGACCGAGAGCACGTGCTTGCCGGCGGGAAGCATGGTGATCACGACATCGACGTCCTTCACCGCGGCAACAGCATTAGCCATGACGGTGACACCATGCTCGCGCGCGACGGTCAGGTTCTCCGGCATCAGGTCGAAGCCATGTACCGTATGACCCGCCTTGACCAGATTGGCGGCCATAGGATTGCCCATATTACCCAAGCCGATGAAGGCGACAGTGGTCATAGTGGTGCTCCATGATGAGTAGGCAGTAGGCAGTAGGCAGTAGGCAGTAGGCAGTAGGCAGTAGGCAGTAGGCAGTAGGCAGTAGGCAGTAGGCAGTAGGCAGTAGGCAGTAGGGCGACCTATTCGGGTGCGAGTTTGAGAATAAGTTGGCGAAGCATTTTTCCGATGGCCTCGGCCGCCAGAAGCAGGTGCTCAGCTTGCCCATGCGTGGCAACGCCAATGCGTTGAGCGATTTGGAGGTGTGTCTCGAACTCCTTAAGCGAGCCTTGGGCTATCCTGAGAAATTGCTGATAGGAGCCTCGGTTGTCTCGGCCATAGCCTTCCGCGATGTTTGCAGGGATAGAGGTTGCTGAACGGCGGATTTGGCTGGTCAGCCCATATAATTCCTCTTTGGGCCATGTCTTGGTCAATGAGTAGGTGCTGATAGCCAGATCCATCGCCTGCTGCCATACGATAAGATCCTTGTACGAGTTGACCTTGCCGGTCATCTTTGCCTACTGCCTACTGCCTACTGCCTACTGCCTACTGCCGTCCGATCAACGCCCGCGCGATGATGACGCGCATGATCTCGTTGGTGCCTTCGAGGATCTGGTGGACGCGCAGGTCGCGCACCAGTTTTTCGATACCGTAATCATGAAGATAGCCATAACCGCCATGCAGCTGCAGCGCCTCGTTGGCGACGTTGAAGCCGATGTCGGTGACGAAGCGCTTGGCCATGGCCGACCATTTGCCGGCATCCGACGCCTTGCGGTCGAGTTTCGAGGCGGCGGCGTAGAGAAAGATCCGCGCTGCCTGCAATTCGGTCTCCATGTCGGCCAACCTGAACTGCAGCGCCTGGAACTGGTTGATCTTCGAGCCGAAAGCCTTGCGCTCGGCGGTATAGGACAGCGCCTTGTCGAGCGCAGATTGCGCGCCGCCGAGCGAACAGGCAGCGATATTGAGGCGGCCGCCGTCAAGGCCGGCCATGGCGATGCCGAAACCTGCGCCTTCCCCCGACAGCAGGTTTGCAGCCGGCACCTTGCAGTCCTCGAAGATCACCTGGCGGGTCGACTGCATGTGCCAGCCCATCTTGTGCTCGTTGGCGCCGAAGGACAGGCCGGGCGCATCCTTCGGCACGACGAAGGTGGAAATGCCCTTCGGCCCGTCGGCGCCGGTGCGCGCCATGACGACATAGAGGTCGCTGTCGCCGGCCCCGGAGATGAACTGCTTGGCGCCGTTAAGCACATAGTCGTCGCCGCTCTTCACCGCGCGCGTCTTCAGCGCCGCGGCATCCGAGCCTGAGCCCGGCTCGGTCAGGCAGTAGCTCGCCAGCCATTCCATCGAGGTCAGCTTCGGCAGGAAGCGTTGGCGCTGCTCGTCGTCGCCGAAGCGGTCGATCATCGACGCCGCCATATTGTGGATCGAGATGAAGGAGGAAAACGCCGGATCGGCGTGCGACAGTGCCTCGAAGATCAGCACGGCGTCGAGCCGGCCGAGCGCCGAGCCGCCGACATCGTCCCTGACATAGATGCCGCCGAGGCCGAGCGGGCCGGTCTCGCGGATTACATCGGCGGGAAAGTGTCTTGCCCGGTCCCATTCGAGCGCATTGGGCGCAACGCGATCGGCGGCGAAGGCCTGTGCCATCTCCTGGATGGCGCGCTGCTCCTCATTGAGTTCGAACTGACTGGTGCTCGCATCGACCGCGGCGTCCATGGCGTGCTCCCTGTGTTTCCCCAGCTGGGGTTGGCTTGCTGGCCTGTTGTTTTTGGCTTTGCGCGCCGCTCAATCTAGACCAATGATGCCGCCGCGCAACCCGGCTCGCCGCGCAGCCGCTGTGCATGAATGGATCAACGGAGCATTGCGTGCCGACATATTTCGACGAATTGCTCGACCGCTTCCATGCCTATCTCCGGGGCGTGGACAACGCGCTGGTGCGGGACGCCGTGACCCGGATCGGCTGGAATATGACGGCGCGCGTGCTCGAAGCGCATCCGCTGCCTTGCCTTGGTCTGCTCGACCGCATTGTCAAACTGGCGCCGCCGGCCCCGCAGCCTCTGGTGCAACTGCTGGCGGAGCGTCGTGACGATCTGTGCTGGGGGCAGACCTACAACGCGAGCGATTTTGGTGAAGCGTTCTTGCAGAACTACGGCTGGCTGGAGGTGTTTGGCACGCGCGGCCATTTCGCCAATGAAGAGGTCGCGGCCGGATTGCTGATCCTGGGGCCCGGCATCACCTATCCCGACCATCATCACATTGCCGAGGAGATCTACATTCCGCTGACCGGCGGCACCGAGTGGCGCATGGGCGAAGGCGGCTTTCACACCCGCCAGGCGGGCGAAATTATCCATCACGCCTCCAATGTCAGCCATGCCATGCGCACCGGCAGCGAAGCGTTGCTGGCGCTCTACATCTGGCGCGGCGGGCCGCTGGCGCAGAAATCGACCGTTTCCGGCGCGCAGGGCAGGGGCTGAGCATGGCCAAGGCGATCATGCTGCAAGGCACGGGTTCGGATGTCGGCAAGACGGTGCTGGTGGCGGGGCTCTGCCGCGCGGCCAGGAATCGCGGGCTGAAAGTCAGGCCGTTCAAGCCGCAGAACATGTCGAACAATGCCGCCGTCGCCGACATTCCGGGCGACAACCGCCCCGGCGGCGGCGAGATTGGCCGTGGGCAATGGCTGCAAGCGCTGGCGTGTGGTGTTCGGCCGACCGTGCATATGAATCCGGTGCTGCTCAAACCCCAGAGCGACATCGGTTCGCAGGTGATCGTGCAAGGCAAGGTGTTCGGCGAGGCGCGAGCGCGCGACTACCAGACAATGAAAGCGGGGCTGATGGACGCCGTGCTGGAGTCCTGGACGAAGGTCGGTGAGGGCGCCGATCTGGTCGTCGTCGAGGGCGCCGGATCGCCGGCCGAAATCAACCTGCGCAGCCGCGACATCGCCAATATGGGCTTTGCCACACGCGCCGACGTGCCGGTGATTCTGGTCGGCGACATCGACCGCGGTGGCGTCATCGCTTCGGTCGCCGGCACGCATCTGATCCTGCCGGAGGAAGACAGGCGCATGATCGTCGGCTACCTCATCAATAAGTTCCGCGGCGATGTCTCGCTGTTCGACGACGGCATCCGGTCGATCGAAAGCTTCACCGGCTGGCGCTGCTTTGGCGTCGTGCCGTGGCTGAAGGCGGCGGCGCGATTGCCGTCCGAGGATTCGGTCGTGCTCGAACGCCTGACGTCGGGCGAGAAGCGGGCGTTGAAGGTCGCCGTGCCGATGCTGTCGCGCATCGCCAATTTCGACGATCTCGATCCGCTCAAGGCCGAACCGCAGGTCGAAGTGGTGTTCGTGCCGCCGGGGCAGCGCTTGCCGGAGAATGCCGGCCTGGTGGTCATTCCCGGTTCCAAATCGACGATCGGCGATCTCATGAAGTTCCGCGAGAATGGCTGGGATCGCGATCTCCTCGCGCACCGCAAACGCGGCGGCCATGTCGTCGGTATCTGCGGCGGTTTCCAGATGCTCGGCCGCCTGGTGCGCGATCCCGATGGCATCGAGGGCAGTGTCACCGAGGCCGAGGGACTCGGCCTGCTCGACATCGAGACGGTAATGGAACCGGAAAAGACGGTGCGCAATGTCAGCGCCCGCTCAGTGCCGTTCGGCCTGGCGCTCGAGGGCTACGAAATTCATCTCGGCCGCACCACCGGGCCGGACATGGCGCGGCCGTCGGCTGTGATCAACGGCATCGACGACGGTGCGATTTCCGCCGACGGCAAGGTTTTTGGCACCTATCTGCACGGCCTGTTTTCCGCCGACGCTTTCCGGGCGAGATTCCTGGAAAGCCTCGGCGTGAAAGGCGGCGGCATCGACTATCGCGCGGACGTGGAAAAAGCGCTGGACGAGATCGCCACCGAGCTGGAGCGCCATCTCGATTGCGATGCGATTTTTGGGTTAGCAAGGTAGGACCGTCCACCGTTTCGCCATCCTCGGGTCTGCGCGTCCGCTTCGTTTCCACTCCGTGGATGTCGAAGTTCGGGCGCTTTCGCCGACCTTCGACGCGGCGCTGAAGGACCAAGGCCGATGGCGAAGGATTCTGCGAAACTGATCACCAGCGGGACGGTGAGCGAGGCGTATTCGACATTGCGAAAATGGCCGGGCGCCGTTTCGCGATAGCCACAAATGTCGGTGACCGCGTTCTGCAGCCGCAGGCCCGGCGCGCGCCGCACCATCTCGAACCGGTCGGCTACCGGGCGGTGCTGTTGATCGTGGCGCTCCGTCTCGCCGGACATGGTCATCCTCCGCGCGGAAGAGCCTAACGGACCATGCATCCAAAGCAAAAGCGCCCGGCTTTTGACCGGGCGCTTCGAATTGCAGAAGTCGCGGGCGCCTAGGCGCCGCGCATCAGGCAGGCGGCGGCAAGCACGATGTATGCGATGAGGACAATCCACACCGCAGCCAGAGGAATGAACGCAAGAACGCCAAGCGCGGCGAGCACGCCGATGATGGCGATGACAAGGGATATGATGAAAACAAGCTGAGTGGGTGCACTAAGATTCATGTGTGGTCCCTCCAACATGATTCGTACAACGGCACTCTATCAGGCGTGAGGCTTATACACCAATCAGCTGGCGCAATGGGTTCGCCGGGTCGGCCAGCAGCTTCACCGCCAGAGCCAGGCAGATGATCACCAGCAGCGGCTTGATCAGCCGGGCGCCGATGCGGATGGCAAGGCTGGCGCCGAGCCGGGCGCCGAGGAACTGGGCGACGCCCATCATCAGCCCGATCTTCCAGCAGACGACGCCGGCGACGGCAAAGACGATGAAGCCGCCGATGTTGGAGGCGAAATTGAGCAGCTTGGTGTGTGCCGTGGCCTTGAGCACGCCGAAGCCGGCGAGGCTGACGAAGGCCAGCATGTAGAAGGAGCCGGCTCCCGGCCCGAACAGCCCGTCATAGAAGCCGACCAAAGGGGCGATGACCAGCCCGAACAGGAAGGGCGACAGGCGCTCGGCGCGGTCGACATCGTTCATGTTGGGTTTCACGGCGAAGTAGATCGCGATGGCGATTAAAAGCAGCGGCAGCAGCGCTCGCAGGAGATCACCCGGCACGAATGCCGCCAGCAAGGCGCCGACGGCACTGCCGGCAAGGGCCAGAAGCGCCGATGGCAGCTGTCGGCGCAGATCGACATGGCCATTCATGGCGTAGTGGATGGTCGCCGAAGCGGTGCCGAAAATGCCCTGCAGCTTGTTGGTTCCAAGTGCTGCGACGGGCGGGAAGCCGGCAAGCAGCAGGGCCGGGATGGTGATCAGCCCGCCGCCGCCGGCTATCGAATCGACAAAGCCGGCTGCAAAGGCGGCGAAGGCAAGCATGATGACGGTCTGGGTAGCGAGGTCGAGCATCGGGATTTTCTGAACATTCCGGCGGGAAAGGTGGTGCCGCGCCTTCTCATGGCCATCCGGTTTGCGCAAGGCCGATTCCGCGCTACGTCCATCCAAGCGCGTTGCGCTTGGATTTCCTGTGGTGCATGTCATTATCTCAGTACCGCTGCGCAGTTTTGGGTCATGTGCGCTGGGCGGGCTCGGGAAAGGGACACTGTTGGCGATGGCATTGCTCGACCAGATACGCTCGATCTTCGATGGTGACCCCGGCGTGCGCAAGGTTGCCGACGACCCCGTGCTGTCGGCGGAACTCTTGATGCTGTTTCGCATGATCCTGGCCGACGGCTCGGTTTCGGAGAGCGAAATGGTCGCCTTCCGGCGCATCTGCAAGGACGCCTTCGGCATCCCGGAAACCAGCATCGACGCGGTCATCGAATATCTCAATGATTTCGGCTACGAGACCAACGGTTCGCAAGCCATGGCGCTGTTCCGCGATCTCGATGTCGAACGGCGCAAGTTGCTGGCGCTCCACATGGCGGAGATCGCCAAAGCCGATTCCAAACTGGCAGAGAGCGAAGTGCGGCTGTTGCGCCGCACGCTCGATTTGCTCGACATCAGCCCGGTCGATGTGGTGAAGCCGGAGGAGTGAGGCAGACCAGGGGCAACGGCCGCCCGGCCGGGTCCCCGCTGCTTCGCAGCGTCCCAGCGTTCGTGACCTTTCATCGTGCCACTGGCACGATGAATTCGCTGCGCGAACCGGTCACTCACCCCTGTTCCTGCATACGGTGAGCGATCGCCCGATGCAGATCGGGCGCAGCCGCGACCAGCGCCCTGGCCGCCTCCGACTGCGGATGATCGAGCACGTCGCCGGTCTTGCCGCGCTCGACGATCCTGCCGTCATGCATGACCAGCACCTCATCGGTGATGGCGCGGGCGACGGTCAAATCGTGAGTGATGAAGAGATAGGCGATGCCGAGCTTCTGGTTGAGCTCTGCGAACAGATCGAGGATCTGGGCGCGGATCGAGACGTCGAGCGCCGAGACCGGCTCGTCGGCGACGACCAGCTTCGGCCTGGTGATAATGGCGCGGGCGATCGACAGGCGCTGGCGCTGGCCGCCGGAAAACTCATGCGGATTTTTGTCCATGTCGCTGACGCCGAGGCCGACCTCGTGCAGCGCATGCGCCACCATCTCGCGCCGCTCGGCCGGTGTCGGCTTCTTTTCCAGTACATGCAGCGGCTCGGCGACCAGTTTCTCGACCTTCTTGCGCGGGTCGAAAGAGCCGTAGGGATCCTGGAACACCACCTGCATGTCGCGCCGCGCGGCTTTGAGCTCCGCCTCGCTTTTGCCGGTGATGGTCTCGCCGCGAAAGCGGATCGTTCCCGATGTCGATTTGTCGAGCGCCAGGATCATGCGGGCAAGCGTTGACTTGCCGCAGCCGGAGCGGCCGACCAGCGCCACCGATTGGCCCGGCGCCAGCGACAAGGACACGTCGTCGACGGCGCGGATTGGAGCCGCTGACTTGAACAGGGAGGTGCGCCGGCCCGGATAGTCCCGTGTCACGCCTTCGACCTCAAGCAGCGGTTTGCCCTGGCCGGTGGCGTGAACCTTGGCGCGCGCGGGCACGTGCATGGAGGCCAGCGCCAGCTGGCGCGTGTAGGGATGCAGCTGTTCCGATAGCGTGCGTGCGGTGTCGCCGGCTTCCATCACCTCGCCATGACGCAGGATGGTGATGCGGTCGGCCATTTCGGTGACGACGGCGAGATCGTGCGAGATCAGAAGCAGGCCCATGCGGTTTTCGCTGACAAGGCCGCGCAAGAGGTCGAGGATCTGCGCCTGCAGCACCACGTCGAGCGCCGTGGTCGGCTCGTCGGCGATGAGCAGCTTGGGTTTCAATGCGCAGGCAATGGCGATGACGACGCGCTGGCGCTGGCCGCCCGACAATTCGTGCGGATAGCGCGACAGCGGGAATTTGGCCTCGGGCAGGCCGACGCGGTCGAGCATTTTGCGCGCGCGGTCTTCGGCGTCGGCACGGCTTGCCCTAGTGTGCCAGCGTATGCCTTCGGCGACCTGCTCGCCGATGGTCTTGACGGGGTTGAGCGCCGTCATCGGCTCCTGGAACACCATGCCGATGTCGTCGCCGCGCAGCGCGCACATCTGGTCCTCGGTTGCGGCCAGAATATCGATGCCGTCGAAGGTCACGCGGCCGGTGGCGCGCGCAGCATGCGGCAGAAGCTGCATGATGGTCAGCGCCGTCATCGATTTGCCCGAGCCGGATTCGCCGACCAGCCCCATCACCTCGCCGGGCGCGACGGAGAGGTCGACCCCTTTCAGGATCGGCGTGTCGCCGATGGCCAGCGACAGGTTCTCCATCTGCAGCAGGCTCATCGCTGCCGCCGCGATTTCGGGTCGAGTATGTCGGCGATGCCGTCGCCGAGCAGATTGAGCCCAAGCACCGTGACGACGATGGCCATGCCGGGGAAGATGGCCATCCAAGGCGCCACCACCATGCGCGTCTGAGCGTCGAACAGCATGCGGCCCCAGCTCGGCATTGGCGGCTGGGCGCCGAGGCCGACATAGGAGAGGCCGGCTTCGGCCAAAATGCCAAGCGCGAACTGGATGGTGCCTTGCACCAGAAGCAGCGTGGCGATGTTGGGCAGCACGTGCTCGGTTGTAATCTGCGCTTTGCTCTTGCCGGCGGCGCGGGCGGCGAGGATGAATTCGCGCGGCCAGATCGCCAGCGCGCCGGCGCGGGCGACGCGCGCAAACACCGGGATGTTGAAGATGCCGATGGCGATGATGGCGTTGATTGCGCCCGGTCCGAAGATGGCGGTGATCATGATCGCCGACAGCAGCGCCGGGAAGGCGAAGACGAGGTCGGTCAGCCGCATCAGCGCCTCGTCGACCAACCCGCCGCGCGCCGCGGCGAAGGCGCCGAGCGGCACGCCGACGCCCATGCCGATGCCGACCGCGACCAGCGCCACGGCAATCGAGTTGCGGGCGCCGACCATGATCATCGACAGGATGTCGCGGCCGAAATGATCGGTGCCGAACCAGTGCGCCGCAGAGGGCGCCAGCGTCTTGTCCGAGATCACCAGTTTGGCCACGTCGTAGGGCGTCCAGACGTAGGAGATGACCGCTATTGCAGCCACCAGCACCGTGATGGCGAAGCCGATGAGGAAGGAGCGGTTGCGGAAGGCCTTGGCCAGAATGCTGCCCAACGTCTCCTGCGGGATGTCGATGTGCAGCGTCATTGCCGGCCTCGAAGGCGCGGATCGACGATGGCGTAGGAGACGTCGACGACGAGGTTGACCGCAATGACGGCGACGACCAGCAGCATGACGATGCTTTCCACCACGATCAGGTCGCGCTGAGTGATCGCCTGGAACACCAGCCGTCCGAGGCCGGGGAGATAAAAGACGTTCTCGATGATGATGGTGCCGGCGAGCAGGAAGGCGAATTGCAGGCCCAGAATGGTCAGAACCGGGATCATCGCGTTGCGCAGCGCGTGCCGCCATAGCACGGCGCGGTAAGGCAGGCCCTTGGCGCGGGCGGTGCGGATATAGTCCTCGTTCAGCACCTCGATCAGCGCCGAGCGGGCAACGCGCGCCAGGATCGCCGCCTGCGGCAGAGCGAGGGCGATGGCCGGCAGCAGCAGCGATTTCAGCGCCGGCCAGGCGCCGGCGCTCCAGCCGGGAAAGCCGCCGGCCGGCACCAGCCGCAGCCAGACGGCAAAGAGGTAGATCAGCATCAGCGCGAACCAGAAGTTCGGGATGGCAACGCCGAGCTGGGCGGCGCCCATGGCGATCGTATCGCCGGCCCGCCCGCGCCGGCTGGCGGAATAGAGCCCGACCGGGATGGCAATGATGGTGGACAGCGCCAGCGCGATCAGCGCCAGCGGCAGGGAAACCGCCATGCGCTCGCGGACAAGGTCGATGACCGGCACTGAATAAGTGTAGGAGCGGCCGAAATCGAGGCTGAGCAGACCGCCGACCCAGTGGAGGTAGCGCAGGAGAAGCGGCGCGTTGAGGCCCATCTGGTTGCGCAGGAGTTCGACCTGCTCGGCGCTGGCGTTGAGGCCAAGCATCAGCCGCGCCGGATCGCCGGGCAGGATTTCTAGCACGGCGAAGACGACCATCGAGGCCAGGATCAAGGTTGCGATGGCGATGGCGAGGCGTTTGAGGAGGTAGGCGGTCATGGTGGAGGGGCGCCCGGTGCGGCTGCGCCTTGAAAGTCGAGTTCCCCCCCACCCCCCTCTGTCCTGCCGGACCCGGCCCTTCGCTGTCGCTTCGGGCGTTCGTTGTTCGGAAAGCCAAGCAGTTGGCTTTCCGTCCGCTGCGCGGACCACTCCTCACCCCCCGCAAGGGGGGAGATCAGCAGGTTCTGTGTCGTCGACCAGCGTTCAACGTTCGCGATAGGCGAAAGCGGAGATGAGAGCCCGATCTCCCCCCTTGCGGGGGAGATGCCCGGCAGGGCAGAGGGGGGTGTGACGGAGCGCAAACGCCGCCCTTTGGCCCGCCGCCTCAATCCGTCCACTTCACCTTGGTCAGATCATTCGCCTGGATCGGCGCATTCTCCCACAGGCCCTGCAGCTTGGCGTCCCAGACGCCGACCTTCGGCAGTTCATAGAGGAAGCCGACCACGGCGTCGTCGGCCAGGATCTTCTGTGCTTCGCCGAGCAGCGTGTTGCGCTTGGCGTCGTCGGAGGTGAGGTTCAGCTCGGCGATGATCTTGTCGAAGGCGGGGTTGTCGTAGTTGAAGTAGTAGTCCTTGCGCGAGTAGATATCGATGTCGTTGGGCTCGGTGTGGGAGACGATGGTCAGGTCGTAATCCTTCTTGGTGAACACCTGGTCCAGCCACTGCGCCCATTCGACCGGAATGATTTCCAGGTCGATGCCGACATCGCGCAGCTGCGAAGCGATGATCTCGCCGCCAAGCCGCGCATAGGAAGGCGGCGGCAGTTTCAGCATCGCCTTGAAGCCGTTCTCCAGGCCGGCCTGCTTCAGCAGTTCCTTGGCCTTGTCGACATTGTGCGGATAGAGGCCGGTGAGGTCGACATAGGCCTTGCTGGCCGGCGACATGTGCGAGCCGATCGGCACGCCGAGGCCGGCCGAGGCGCCGTCGATGATCGCCTTGCGGTCGAGCGCGAAGGCAATTGCCTGCCGCACCTCGAGCTTGTCGAAAGGCGGCTTCTTGTTGTTGATCGCCAGAATGGTCTCGCCCTCAGTCGAGCCGATCACCACCTTGAAGCGCGGATCGTCCTTGACCTGCGCGACGCTGTCGGGATCGAAGAAAGGGAAAGCCTGGATGTCGCCGGAGAGCAGCGCCGGCACGGCGGCGGCGGCGTCGGGAACGATGCGGAATTCGGCCTTGTCGAGGGATACCGGAGCGCCCCAGTAGTTGTCGGATTTGACCAGCGTGATCGACGAGCCCTTGGCCCAGCTCTGGAATTTGAACGGGCCGGTGCCGATGGGCTTTTCCTTGTTGGTGTCGGCGCTCTCCGGCGCCACGATCACCGCGTCGCCCCAGCCCAGATTGTAGAGGAACGACCCCTGCGGGTTCTTCAGCGTCACCTTGACCGTTGTCGGATCGACGACTTCGACCGTATCGATGGCGGCGAACAGGGCCTTTTGCGCGTTTACGGAATTGTCGGCACGGGCGCGGTCGAGCGAGAACTTCACGTCGCCGGCGTCGAAATCGCTGCCGTCATGGAATTTGACGCCGGTGTGCAGCTTGAAGGTGTAGACCTTGCCATCGTCGGAAATGGCCCAGCTCTCGGCAAGGTCGGGCAGCACTTCGCCATTCGGGCCGATGCGGGTCAGGCCCTCGAAGACGTTGGCGTAGAGCACTTCGTCGATCGCCGCGGCAGCACCGGCGGTCGGATCGAGATGCGGCGGCTCGAGCGGAATGCCGATCACCAGGTCGGTGCGTGCGGCAAATGCCTGACTGCCGGCCAGTGCCAGCACCGTGGCGGCAAGAATGGTTTTCCACAATTTCATCGTGCAACTCCCAAATGCTCGAACCCTGATGCGATAGAAGCGTGATTTCGAGGTGGAGTAAATTGCGTTTCGTGCTCCGCAGCGGCGCGGGGAGGAATGTTTTTTCAGCGAAGCCGATGGTTCAGTCCGCGGCCGTGCCCCTGAGCAGCACATTCAGCCCGATCGCCATCACCTTGGCCGACTCCACCATATCAGAGATACCGACCCATTCGTCGGGCCGGTGGGCGAGGTCCAAAATGCCCGGGCCATAGGCGATGCAATCATAGATGTGGCCGATGCGGGCGATGTGCTTCTGGTCGTAAGTGCCTGGTGAAATGACATAATCCGGCTCACGGTCGAAGATCGCCATGATGCCTTGCGCCACCGCCTTGACCACCGGCGCGTCGCGCTCGGTCATCAGCGGCAGCACCTCCATCAGGTCGCGAATCTCGTAGTCGAACTTTTTGCGCTCGCGCTTCAGCCGGTCGAGGATATCGGTCACCTCGCTCTTGACCGTGGCAAGGTCTTCCTCGAGCAGGAAGCGGCGATCGATGGTAAGCCGGCAGGCGTCGGGCACGTTGGGTGAGGGCAGGCCGGGGCGGAAATCCTCGGTCTGGCCGCCATGGATCGAGTTGATGTTCATGGTCGAGCGCTTTGCGCCTTCGGGCACGACAGGCATGCGCGTCACCTTGCGATCGAGCGCCGGAAACAGTTCATCCTCGAAGGCCTGCAGCACGGCGCCCATATGGCGCACCGCATTGTCGCCGAGGAACGGCATCGAGCCATGCGCGATCTCGCCCTTGGTCTCGATCTCCGCCCACCAGACGCCGCGATGGCCAAGACAGATGCGGTCCTTGTTCAGCGGCTCGGGGATGATGACGTGGTCGACCTTGGGTTTCGAGAAATAGCCAAGCTTCGCCAGATGGGCGACGCCGCCGAAGCCGCCGGACTCTTCATCGACGGTGCCGGAGATTTCGATGGCGCCAGGAAAGTCGGGGAATACCTCCATGAAGGCTTCCGCCGCGATGATCGAGGCGGCCATGCCCCCTTTCATGTCGCAGGCGCCGCGGCCGTAGACCTTGCCGTCCTTCACCACCCCGGCAAAGGGATCGACGCTCCAGCCTTCGCCGGCTTCGACCACATCGATGTGCGAGTTGAAATGGACGCAGGCCCCAGGCGAGCGGCCGTCGAAGCGGGCGACGACATTGACGCGGGGATAGCGGTCGGTGTCGCCGGGCGTGCCTTCGGCGCGGATGAATTCGGTTTCGAAGCCAAGCCTGCCTAGGCGCGCACCGATATATTCGGCGCAGGGGCGATAGGCTTCGCCGGGCGGGTTGATGGTCGGGAAGCGGATCAGGTCGGCGGTCAGTGCGACCAGGTCATCAACACGGGCGTCTATCGCTTTGAAGAGTCGTTCGCTCATTCCCGGATTTGAGCAGGCAAGGGGGTGGTTTTGCAAGCATCGCGCCACTGGCGCCGAAACTTCGTGTCGCAGCGGCAACTATGGCGGGAAAATCGTTCAAATTCGCTGCTTTAGATTGGCGAATTTATCAAGGAGTGTGTGTTAGATCACTCACCTGTCGTTAAAAAGATGAAAAACCGCGTGATGACAGGGCAGGCAAGGGGCATCAAAGGGGTTTGATCTCATGACTAAAATCGTTCTCATGGCAGCTGCTTTTGCTGCGATGCTGTTCGGCACGTCCATCGAAAGCAGGGCTGCCTCGCTGGTGGCCAGCATCGACGTCTCGTCGCAGACCATGACCGTCAGCCAATACGGCCATGTGCTTTATCGCTGGAGCGTGTCGACCGCGCGCAGCGGCTATTTCACGCCGCGCGGCACCTATCGGCCGCAACGCACGGCGCGGATGTGGTATTCGAAAAAATACCACATGTCGCCAATGCCTTACTCGGTGTTCTTCCATGGCGGCTACGCCATCCACGGCACCGGCGCGGTCAGGCAGCTAGGGCGTCCGGCATCGCATGGCTGCGTGCGGCTGCACACCGCCAATGCCGCGATGTTCTATGCGATGGTGCGCGAAGTCGGCTTCGGCAATACGCGGATCGTTGTGACGAACTGAGGCTTTCGACGACTTAAGATTGACGCTGCCCCTGGCCGGTGGCGTTGGCCTGTCCGCGCCGGCGGCGACGCCGGCCTGAGATTTCCCACCTTTTGTGGAACCACATCCACTGTCCCGGATCCTCGCGCACCCAGCGCTCGACCACGTCGGCGAGCAGTTGGGTGGTGGCCGCGACATCGACGCTGCCGCTTTCATTGCGCGGCAAGGTCAGCTTGTCCTCGATCTCGAGGCGGAAGCGGTTGCCAGGCAGCCGCACACATCGCGCCGGATAGACGTCGCAATCATAGTGACGGGCGAGCATGCCCAGAACCGGATTGCTCTGGCATGGGCGGTTAAAGAAGATTGTCTCCAGTCCGCTGGAGAATTTCTGGTCGACCAGCACGCCGATATTGCCGCCTTTCTCCAGAATCGACGCCAGCGCGAAGGAGGCGCCGGTCGAAGACGGCAGCAAGGCGCCCATGCTCGAACGCCGCGTCGAATGGATATAATCGGCGAGGTAAGGATTGTTCGGCGGACGAAACAGCGCCGTGATCTTCATGCCGAACGTCGCGGCAGCCACCGGCAGCAGTTCGAAATTGCCGAGATGGCCGGTGAACAGGATATGCGGCTTGTCCTCGCCAGCTATCTGATGGAAATGATCGGCGCCGCCAACTTCGACGCGGCCGGGCGTCGCTGCGTTCGGATCATAGTCGAAGAGCGCATCGAGAAAGATGTATTCGGCGGCGAGCCGGGCCATGTTGCCCCACATGTCGGAGGCGATGGCCTCGATCTCGGCATCGCTCTTTTCGGGATAGGCAAGGCGCAGATTGTTGACGGCGACGCGGTGGCGCCCGACACGGGGGCCGATGCGGCGGGCCGCGCGGTCGGCGAAATTGAGCGCCTTGTCGGCGGGCAAGAGGCGCAGCAGCGAGATGATCGTCATCGCCGCGCGCGCCACCAGCCAGTGCTCCATCTGGCGCAGTCTTCGGCCATAGCGGAACATGAAGTCCCGGCGGGCTTTCTTGAACACCTTGCCGGCCATTGTCCTAGGAAACGCGCAGGATGATCTTGCCGAACACGTCGCGGCCTTCCATGCGCTTCAACGCGGCGTCGATGCCGTCGAAGCCGACCTCGGTGTCGATGACAGGTGCTACCTGTCCCGCCGCCATCTTCTGCATGGCGTTGGCCATGTTCTCCATGCGGCAGCCGAAGGACCCGAGCAGCTTCAGCTGCTGCTGGAACAGCTGCATCAGATTGATCTGCGTCGACACGCCGGAGGTCGAGCCGCAGGTGACCAGGCGGCCGCCGCGCTTGAGGCACAGCATCGAGGCGGCAAAGGTGTCGGCGCCGACATGCTCGAAGACGACGTCGACGCCCTTCTTCCTGGTGAGCTTGCGCACGACGCCTTCGAAACGGTCGTCGCGGTAGTTGATGACATGGTCGGCGCCGAGCGCCTTGGCCTTGTCGATCTTGTCGTTGGAGCCGACCGTGGTGATGATGGTGCAACCCATGCGCCTGGCCAGCTGGATCGCCGCCGAGCCGATGCCGGAGCCGCCGGCATGGATGAGGATGGTTTCGCCGGGCTGCAGCTTGGCATTGTCGAACAGCATGTGCTCGACGGTGCCGAAGGTGACGGGGGCGACAGCCGCGCCGACATCGGTCACGCCGGGAGGAGCAGGGACCAGCAGGCGCGCCGGCAGGTTGATCTTCTCCTGGGCAAAGCCATCGAGATGGAAGCCGTGGACGCCCGAGACATGTTCGCAGAGATTGTCGCGGCCTTCGCGGCAGGCGCGGCAAAGGCCGCAGGTGCGCGCGCCATAGATCGATACCAATTGTCCGGGCAGCAGGCTGGAGACGCCGGGGCCGACAGCTTCGACCTCGCCGGAGGCTTCGGCGCCGACGACCAGCGGCAGCTTACGCTTGGCGAAGGCCATGCCACGCCAGCCCCAGACGTCGATATGGTTCAGCGCCACCGCCTTGATGCGCAGCGTGACTTCGCCCAATGCGGGGGGCGGCGGGGGCGGCAGGTCCACCGTTTCAAGACGGCGGTCCTCGATAAGTTGCAGTGCGCGCATGGGGCCTGTCAGTTCAGTCTGGCTGAAAAAGGTCGCTTAGACCGGTTCCCGCGCCATGACAAGGCAAGTGTTCTGGCCGCCGAAGCCGAACGAGTTCGAGAGCACGGTGCCGACTTCGGCATTGCGCTTCTTGTTGGGCACCACGTCGAGCACGATTGCCGGGTCGGGATTGTCGTAGTTGATGGTCGGCGGAATCACGCTTTCGCGCATGGTCATCAGCGAAAACGCCGCTTCGACAGCACCCGCCGCCGACAGCGTGTGGCCGATCATCGACTTGTTCGACGAGACCGGCATCGAGCCGATGCGATCGCCGAACACGGTCGACAGCGACAGATGCTCCATCTTGTCGTTTTCCGGTGTCGAGGTGCCGTGAGCGTTGACGTAGTCGATCTCGTCCTTGCTCAAGCCGGCATCGGCAAGGGCGGCGCGGACTGCTGCGATCGCCGGCGAACCGTCGGGCTTGGAACGGGTGCGATGGAAATCGTCGGCCTTTTCACCGCAGCCGCGCAGGATGCCGAGAACGCTGGCGCCCCGAGCAAGGGCTGCCTCAAGCGATTCCAGCACCAGAGCGCCGGAGCCTTCGGCCAGCACAAAGCCGTCGCGGTCCTTGGAGAAGGGTTTTGACGCCTTTTCAGGGATGTCATTGTGGGTCGACAGCGCCGAGAGCAACGAAAAGCGGATCAGCGCCTCGGCGGTTGCCGAACCGTCGGCGCCGATGGACAGCGCCCGGTCGCATTCGCCGCGGCGGATCGCTTCGACGCCGAGCTGGATGGCGGTGGCGCCCGAAGCGCAGGCCGTCGACAGCGTGATCGGCAGGCCGCGCGTGCCAAAGCGGTCGGCCAGCCGGTCGGCGATCGCGCCGAACTGCGTGCTTGCGAACGTATCCGTTTCCTTCAGCCCGCGCGCCACCCTGAGCAGCCTTTCGGCGCCGGCGCCTTTGGCGTCGGAATTGTAGAGCGCGAAGCGATCCTGCCAGTCGAGTTCGACCGGCGGCGAGGCGAGGAACAGAGGCCCGCCAAAATCAGAGGAATCGAGGCCGGATTCGGCCGCCGCCTCATTCGCGGCGGTTTCGGCCAGCTCGTAGGTCAGCAGGCTGGCGCCTTTCGAGCTTGAGTCGAGGAAATCGACCATACCGGAGATGCGGGTGTTGAGGTGGTCGACGGGAAAGCGGGTGATCGGGTGGATGCCCGATTTGCCGGAGGTCAGTGCCGCCCAATTGTCTGCCTTGCCGACGCCGAGCGAGGTTACCACGCCGATGCCGGTGACGGCGACGATCGGCCTGCCCATGTGATCTCTGAGATTGGCCATCCGGAACCTCTTAACTTTGCAGCATGATCGCGCAGCGCTGCTTCAAGCAGCGTTGACCAGCGCCATGCCCTCGAATTGGTGATAGCCGATCGCCGTTGCGAGCACGGTTTCGGGAATGCCTTCGAACGGCTTCTCGGCCGCGGCGTCGAATACGGGGTAGGCGGCCTTGCGGTCGACGGCCAGGGCGGCGAGGGCGACCGCGAATGGAAACTGCGCTTCCTTCATATGCCCGGTCAGCGTGGCGAAGCCGCGCGCCGATATCGCCGGATTGGCATCCAGCGCTGACTTTTCGGCTGACGTCGCGGTATGCGCCCCGGAGGCGCCCGACAGGGCCAGCAACTTGCCGTTCGGGAGAGCCGCCTGTTTGAGCAATGCCGCGATCTCGGCGTCAAGCTCGCCGCGCGAGCGCCGGGCGCGGCCTGAGACGACCGGTCCGAGCTCGGCATAGATTTTCCGCCCACGGCTTTGCGCGTGTTCGCGCTGCTCCAGCACCAGGAAGGCGCCACCGGAGCCGGAGACCAGGCCGCCGCCCTCGGCGCCCTGTCTCTGCCAGACCGGCTTCCATGGGCCGCGATGCAGATAACCGGCCAATTCATAGCCGAGCAGCATGTCGGAATGTTCGGTCTGGAAGGCGCCGCCGACCAGTATGTGCGTCGACTGTCCGGAGCGGATGCGCGCGGCGGCGGTCTCGACGGCCGCGACGCCGGCACCTTCCTCGCCCATGAAGGTCCTCGACGACCCCGTCACCTTGTGGACGATGGAGATGTTGCCGGCGAGCAAATTGGAGAGCTGGGCCAGGAAAAGGGTCGGCCGCAATTCGGTGGTCAGTTTCTCGTTGAGCAGCACGTCGCGGTCGTTGCGGCTCTCGGACGCTGCGAGGATGGCGGCATCGACCGCCTCGTCCCGCTCGCCGCCGCCGGCGGCCACCACCATGTCCATCGTCGTGCAGAGATCGTCATTGCCCTTGATGCCGGCGTCATCCAGCGCCATGCCGGCGGCATAGGTGCCCAGCCTCTGCCAGGTTTCCATCTGCCGCTGGTCGCCGCGCTTGGCGATCTGCAGGTTCCAGTCGATCTCCGGCAGGGGATGCACGGTGTAGGGCGCAAAGCGTGCGGATTCGAGCACCGGCTGCAGGCCCGGCTGCGCCAGCTTCTGCCAGTGGGTATCCGGACCCTCTCCC
The DNA here is from genome assembly GCF_057786095.1 of Mesorhizobium sp. P160219. Taxonomy (NCBI): domain Bacteria; kingdom Pseudomonadati; phylum Pseudomonadota; class Alphaproteobacteria; order Hyphomicrobiales; family Phyllobacteriaceae; genus Mesorhizobium; species Mesorhizobium sp. P160219. The sequence goes on along the minus strand of NZ_JBYNWG010000001.1, from coordinate 4,966,292 downwards.
AGCGAGGAGACAAGGCCGATACCGGTGATGACGACGTCGCGAGGGCTGCTCATGAGCGGCTTTGTGGGTCAGGCGGCGCAGCCCGTCAAGGCCGCGCGCCAGCCGATATCAGGCGGTCTTGGCGGCGACCAGCGCGTCGATCTTGGCGCACAGGTTCTTCATGACGAAGTAATCGTCGGTCGAAGCCTTGCCGTCATTGACTTCCTGGGTCCACTTTTCCAGCGGCACCTTGATGCCGAATTCCTTGTCGATGGCAAAGACGATATCGAGGAAATCGAGACTGTCGATTCCGAGATCGTCGATCGTGTGGCTCTCGGGAGTGATGGTGTCGATATCGATCTCGCTGGTGTCGGCAATGATCTTGGCGACTTTGTCGAACGTGGTGGACAAGGGCTCTTCCTTCGGTTGCGGGCGGAATCTGTCCGCATCTGGTTTGGGCGCTGTCTAATCGGTTTTTTCCGGCAGGAAAAGGCCTGATACGCCGGGCGCAGATGGGATGGCCCTCCCGTGAAGACAAGAAGGGCCGCCCGACAAGCCGGCGGCCCTCCCAGTTGACGTTACGTCAGCTTAGTTTTCACGGAGCTTGACCACTGGCTTTCTCAGAACGTGACGCGGCCGAGCACGCGCAAGCCATCGCCCTGCGGCTCGACCACCACCGCTTCGCCCTCGCGCGGCGAGACGCCGGTCAGCGCGACGATGTTTTCGAGATGCGTGACCATGACCAGATTGTCGGAACCGGTGTAGGCGCGGATTTCCTTCATCACCGCGTCGAGCTGCGCGGCCTTCTCGGTCGGATCGCTCCTCAGGAGGTCTAGCGGCGCAAAGAGCTCCGGCTCCGCTTCGAAGGCGATGCGGGCAGTGTCGAGGCAGCGGCAATAGCGGCTGGACAGCACCCGCTCGATGGGGGCGGCGCGGGCGCCGAACAAGGCGCCGATCTTGCTCGCCTGCTGCTTGCCGCGCGCCGATAGGTTGACCTGGGTGGCGCAGTTGTCGATGACGAAATTGGCGGGGTCGGTGGTGCCGGTGACCAGTGCATGGCGAAGCAGCACGACATGGCCGCCGTCACGCAGCAGCGCCCAGCCGGCGTCGGTCGCGTGGGCGACGGCGGGAACAGCAAGCAGGAACAGCGACAGCACAAACCGAATCATCGAAACCTTTCCGGGAGCCGGATGCCGCTCCGGTCATTCTGATATAGGGATCGGAAAGCCGGCACAAAGACAAGCGAAAGGCGAACCCTCGGTTCGCTTCACATTTTCGCCATTTGCTTCTTCGCCAGCTCGATCTTCTGATCGGTGAGCGGGATAGGGATCGTGTAGCCGGCTTCGGTGAAGCCCTGCTTGGCGTTCTCGAAGAATTCGATCGCCTTGAGATATTCCGGCTTGCCCGCGCCATAGCTGGCGCGGTTCCAGTGGACGTCGCCGATATTGTTCTGCTCGAAGGCCCACTGCAGCGGCTGACTTTCGCGCGTAAACACCTTCAGCGCCGCCGTGAACGCCGCTTCGGCGTCGTTGAGATATTTGTCGGTCCGCTGGAGATTGCCGAGATTGAGCAGGCTCATACCGATGCCATTTTGAGCGTTGGCCCAGTCGACCGGCGCGGCCTCGATGGTGAGTATTTCGAGCGCTGCCCGCCGCGCCGCAATCGAATCCTGCAGCGTCTTGGCATCGCCATTGCTCATGCTCAACCAGTGCAGCGTCGAGCCCAGGCCGGCCTGGGCCATTGCCCATTGCCGCGGGTTGGTCTCGCGCTTGTACTCGCGCAACGCATTGCCGTAGGCGTCGACCGCCTCGCTGTAATGCTCGGGCTTGTCGGTGACGCCGCCGAGAAGCTGCAGCGTGTTGCCGAGATTGTAGTAGCTCATCGCCCAGTCCTGCGGGAACTTCCGCCTGACATAGACCTGCCGTGCCGCCTGGAAGGCTGCCGCCGACTGTTCCAGCTTGGCCGCATCACGCGTGCGCTGGCCCAGCGTCTGATAGATCGAGCCGAGATTGTTCTGGGCTGACGCCCAGTCCATCGGGAAGCGCTTGCGGGTAAACACCGTCAGAGCGTCGTCATAGGCAGCAGCAGCTTCTTCGAGCGTAGCCGTGCCCATATCGAAGCGGGCGATACCGCTCAGCGCATTGCCCAGGTTGAGGCGGCTGGTCGCCCAGGACACCGGGAAAGTTTCGCGGGTTCGCACTTCCAGCGCGGCGCGAAACGCGTCGGCCGCCTCGTTGATCTTCGCCTTGTCGTTGAGCTGGATGCCAAGCGTTACAAGCGTGTTGCCGAGATTGTTCTCGACCATCGCCCATTCCACGGGTGCTTTCTCGCGTGTGTATTCCTCAAGCGCCAGCCGGTAGGCTGCTTCGGCCTGGGTGAGATGCTCGCCGGCAGGCTCACGCTCGGAGAGTGCATAGAGCGCGAGGCCTAGATTGTTCTGCGAACCGGCCCAGTCCAACGGCAGCTTGTCGCGCGGACGCTTCTCAAGGGTGGCGCGCGTCGCCGCCACCGCTTCATTGAGACGCTTCGGGTCGCTCTCGCGTTCGCCGATCTTCAGAAGCACGTTGGCCAGGTTGTTCTGCGCCGCGGCCCAGTTGCGGTCGTCCTTCTCGCGCTCGAACACCACCAGCGAATCGCGGAAAATCACCGCTGCTTCTTCGAGATGCGCAGTCTCGGTTTCGCGCTCTCCAATGGTCTGCAGCACCACCGCCATGTTGTTGCGGGTGATTGCCCAGTCGCGATTCTGTTCGCCGTTGGGGATGAAGTTCAAGATGGTGCGATAGGCCTCGATGGAGTGCTGCAGCGCATCGAGGTCGCCGGTGGCGTAGCCATGAGCGTTCAACGCCTCGGCCTCCTGGTTCTTGTAGTTCCAGCGCAGCTTTTCGTCCCACTTCTCGACCAACGAATACGCCTTGGCATAGTCGTTGGCGGCGGATTTGTAGTCGAAGACCAGCGCGGCGGCGTCGGCGCGTTTGGCATAGATGGCGGCGTCGGCGATGCGCTTTTGCCGGAGCAGGTCCTCGGCCTCGTCGACCGCACCGCTGTTTTCCTCGATCCGGCCGACCGCGTCGTCGAGGAATTTGCGCGCCGTCACCATGGCGCCCTGGCCTATGGCCTTGTCGGCGGATGCGACCAGGCGACTGATCTCGGGATCGTCGGTGCGCAGCGCGGCGCGCTCGGCCATCATCTTCTTCAGACGCTCGGCCTGGCTGTCCAGCACCTTCTGCAGGTCGTTGGGATCCTCAGGGATCTTTTCCGTGCCGAGCGCCTTGAGCACGCCGTAGAGCGCGTCAAGGGGCACGCCGTCCTGCAGAGAAGCCAACTCCACCTGAGCCCGTTTGGGATCGGGCAGGTCGGAAATGGTCAGCAGCAATTGCCGCCGCTCACCGGTGATCAGCCCGTCGTCGCCGGTCGGTTCCGGCGGCGCGACGCCGAAATAGAGCAGGCGACGCAGACTCTCGCTGACCCAGGGGCGCTGCTTTGCCTTGGTGTCGAGATAGACCTCCTCGGTGACCATGCGCATGACCGAGCCGAATTCCGTGCCTTTCATCGCGGTGAGGTGGCGCAGCAGGGCGGCGGCGTAGGGGCTGTTTTCGCCGGCGGCGCCATCAAGTGCGGGTCGGCCCGGCTCAGCGGCGAAGCCGACCACGGTTCCCAGGCTGGCATTATCCAATGAGGCATCGGCGAGGGCTTTTGCGCCGCGCACCGGTTCCAGCCCGCCGGCGCCGACAGGCTCGGCGGAAGCCGTCGGCCCGCGTCGCACGACCGCGCCCGGCGGAAACGGGTTGGTGCGGCAGGCGTCAAGCAGCACGATCGTCACCGGCACGGTCTTTTTCAGCTCGTCCATGACGGCTGAAATCGCCACCAGCGCCTCACCGGCATTTTTCAACGAGGAGACGTCGGCATCGACCGGCACCAGATAATTCTCGCCGCCCGCCTCGATGCCGTGGCCGGAATAATAGATGAAGGCGACGTCGGCGCCTTCGGCGTCCTCGACAAACCGATCGAGATCGCGCTTCAGCTTGGCGGCATCGCGATCGGTGACGTTGCGGGCGTCGAAGCCGAGGTCGGTCAGCATCTTGGCCATGTCGCGGGCGTCGTTGGCCGGGTTGGCAAGGGCTGCGATGTGTTCGTATTTCGACTGGCCGATGATCAGCGCCACGCCCCTGAGACTTTTGGTCTCGGCGGCCTGGGCCTCAGATACGCCAAGGCAAAGCAGTATAGCGACGAAACCCGCCAGCCACCCCTGTCTGACCAGCCACACTTGTCTGACCAGCCACCCCTGTCTGAAATGACGCTGTTTCGGCGTCGCAACCATTCGCTGTGTGTCCGCCCTGATGATCCCAAGCCTGTATAGCGCTGCCACCCGACCATGATCAAATTCAGGCGCCGGGCGGATCGAGGATCAGTTTCTGAAGATCATGGCGATTGCACTGGAATCCGGGCTCGCCTATCCCTGAAAAATGTCTCCGCTCACCGAAACCGTTCTTTTCGTCTTCAGCCTCGTCGCGCTCGGCTATGTCACCGGGCTCACCGGCTATCTGAAACCGGCCAGCGGGGACGGCATCTCCGAATTCGCCATCAACGTCGCGATGCCGCTGCTGCTGTTTCGGACGATGGTGAATTCGGATTTCCACGGCGTGGCGCCCTGGTCGCTGTGGGGCGCTTACTTCACGGCGGTTGCAATGACATGGGCCGCCGGCCATCTGGTGACGACACGGATCTTTGGGCGGGACGCGCGCACCGGCATCGTCGGTGGAGTGTCGTCGTCCTTCTCGAATGTGGTGTTGCTGGGCATTCCCTTCGTTCTCGGCGTATTCGGGTCCAGCGGATTCGAAGTGCTGTCGCTGCTCGTTTCCGTGCATCTGCCGACCATGATGATGGCTTCGATCATCATGTTCGAGATATTTGGCCGCGGCGGCAGCGAGCCCGTACACCCGCTGCACATCATCCAGAGCTTTCTGAGAAGACTGTTCACCAATCCGTTGATCATCGGCATCCTGGCCGGGCTGGCATGGCGCCTCACCGGCGCGCCGCTGCCGAACCTTGCCATGCGACTGGCCGATGCGCTGGCTAACACCGCCGGGCCGGTGGCGCTGTTCGCCATGGGGCTCAGCCTGCGCCGTTTCGGCATTTCCGGTAACATCCGACCGGCGCTGGCGCTGTCGACGCTGAAACTGTTCCTGATGCCGGCGCTGGTGCTCGGCCTGGTCTGGCTGTTTGGCCTGCCGCCCTTGACGGCCAAAGTGGCGGTCGTGGTGGCGGCGCTGCCGTCCGGCATCAATTCCTATCTCATCGCCGTGCAGTTCAACACCGGCCAGGCGCTGGCGTCGAACCAGATGACCATCGCCACGGCAAGCGCGGTTGTTACAACCGCCTTTTGGCTGACGGTGGTGGTGCATGTCTTTGGGTAGGCTTGGTCTTCTGTAAGGCTGGTCTTTGGCAAGGCTGGTCTTTGGCAAGGCTGCGGCCCAAACTAATTTACATGTGAATTTTCTCTGGCGTTGGGCTGGCCCAAAGCCTATATGCCATCTTGCAATTGCTTGCCGGGCTTGCCCTAGGTAAAGAGCAGTGGCTTCAGCGTGTCGGCTCCGCCGCCATTGTGCACGCTCGTTCAAGAGATCCAGGAAACCGGCCCGTAAGTGCGCCGAACGGAGGCTAGACCATGCTGCAGAAAACCAGCCATTTCATGCGCCAGTCCAATCTCATCAATGGCGAATGGGTGCAGGCCGACAGCGGCCAAACGGTCGACGTCAACAACCCGGCCACCGGTCTCAAGATCGGCACCGTGCCGAAGTCGGGCAAGGCGGAAACCCGCCGCGCCATCGAAGCCGCAAGCGAAGCCTTCAAGACCTGGCGCAAGACGACCGCGCTGGAGCGCTCGAAGCTGTTGCGCAAGCTGCATGACGCGATGATGGATAATCAGGATGTGCTGGCCGAACTGCTCACCATCGAGCAGGGCAAGTCGCTCGCCGAATCCAAGGGCGAGATCGGTTCGGCTGCCGCCTACATCATGTGGTTTGCCGAGGAAGGCCGCCGCACCTATGGCGATGTCGTGCCATCGCCATGGGGCGATCGCCGCATCCTGGTGACCAAGGAGCCGGTCGGCGTCATTGCCGCCATCACGCCGTGGAATTTCCCCTCCTCGATGCTTGCCCGCAAGCTTGGCCCCGCGCTTGCCGCCGGCTGCACCGCCGTGGTCAAGCCGGCCTCGCAGACGCCGTATTCCGGCCTTGCATGGGGCGCGCTCGCCGAGGAAGTCGGCTTCCCAAAGGGCGTCATCAACATCCTGACGGGTGCTGCCGGCGAAATCGGCGACGAGATCTGCGCCAATCCGCTGGTGTCGAAGATCACCTTCACCGGCTCGACCGAGATCGGCAAGCTGCTGATCCAGAAGTCGTCCGTCACCGTCAAGAAGGTCTCGATGGAACTCGGCGGCAATGCGCCGTTCCTGGTCTTCGACGATGCCGACCTCGATCGCGCCGTCGCCGGCGCCATCACCGCCAAATACCGCAATTCAGGCCAGACCTGCGTGTGCACCAACCGCTTCCTGGTGCAGGCCGGCATCTACGACAAGTTTGTCGAGAGGCTGGCCGCTGCCAGCAATGCGCTGAAAGTTGGCTCGGGCCTGGAAGAGGGCGTGCAGCAGGGGCCGCTGATCGACGTGAAGGCGGTCGAGAAGGTCGAGGAATTCATCGCCGACGCCACGTCGAAGGGCGGCAAGGTCGTTGCCGGCGGCAAGCGCCACGCGCTTGGCGGCTCATTCTTCCAGCCGACCGTCATCGCCGATGCGAAGCCCGACATGCGCTTCATGAAGGAAGAGATTTTTGGCCCGATCGCCCCGGTGTTCAAGTTCGAGACCGAGGAGGAAGCCATTGCGCTCGCCAACGACACCGAGTTCGGCCTGGCCGCCTATTTCTACACCGGCGACCTCGGCCGCGCCTTCCGGGTCATGGAAGGCCTGAAATACGGCATGGTCGGCGTCAATGAAGGCCTGATCACCACGCCGGAAGCGCCGTTCGGCGGCGTCAAGGAATCGGGCCTCGGCAAGGAAGGCGGACATCAGGGCATCGAGGATTATCTCGACACCAAATATGTCTGCATCGGGGGTCTCGGCCTCTAAATCATTCACGGGCAGGGCAGGCCGCGCGCCTGCCCTTGCCAGACGACATTCAGCCGGACTGGAGCGGTTCAGCGTTTCACGGAAACGCCGAACCGCTCCAGTTCTTTGTTTTTTGCAATTCCGGACGGAAAACCGTTTCACACTTTTCCTGGAATTGCTCTAAGTCGACAGATCGATGAATTAGCATTTGGACATAGCGATGAAGGACGGCGAAGTCTTCGGCACGACGCAGGCAGGCGAACCCGTTCGCCGTTTCACCATCCGGGGCGGCGGCGTCAGCGCCAACATCATCGGGCTCGGCGCAATCATCCAGGATCTGCGGCTCGCCGGCCACGACGCGCCGCTGGTGCTGGGCTACGATCGCTTCGAGCCTTACGAGACCGACCGGGCCTTCTTCGGCGCGGTCGTCGGCCGCTATGCCAACCGCATCCGCGACGGCCGCTTCACCATTGCCGGCCAGCGCTACCAGACCGAGCGCAATTTCCTCGGCAAGCACACGCTGCATGGCGGCTCGGAGGGCTTCTTCCATCGGCCGTGGACGGTTTCGCTGCACGGCCGGGATTTTGTCACCCTGACCCTGCACGATCCCGAGGGCACGATGGGCTTTCCCGGCGCGCTCGACGTCACCTGCACCTACCGGCTGAAGATTCCCGGCACGCTCTCGATGGAACTGACCGCCACTTGCGAGGAGCCGACGCTGTGCAATCTGGCGCAGCATTCCTATTTCAATCTCGACGATGGCGGCGCCGGTGACATTCTCGACCACCGGCTGATGCTGAATGCCGGCGCCTATACGCCGGTCGATGGCGAGATGATCCCGACCGGCGTGGTCAAACCGGTCGACGGCACGCCCTTCGACTTCCGCCAGGCGCGGCCGCTGCGCATGGAAACGGAAGGCGAGCAGCTTCCTTACGACGTCAATTTCTGCCTGGCGTCAGCCCGGGGCCCGCTTCACCAGGTGGCGTGGGCGCAAGGCGCCAATTCCGGCGTCGAGATGGAGGTCTGGACCACAGAGCCTGGCCTGCAGCTCTACACCGGCCAGTATGTCGCGCCAACCTCAGGCGGCCTGGACGGACGGCGCTACAAGGCGTTTTCCGGCTTTTGCCTGGAAGCGCAGACATGGCCCGACGCGCCGAACCGGCCCTATTTCCCACAGGCCACGCTGTGGCCGGGCCAGATCTATCATCAGGTGACGGAATATCGTTTCAGGCTTCCCTAAGGTCTTAGCCCTCGAAAGCGGTTCTTAGAACCTCGAACGGCGCCAGCGCGCCTCGCACCTGCACGACAGCGGCGGCGACGCGATGCGCGCGCTGCACGGCATCCGCCGGGGCATGGCCGGCAAGCCGGGCGGCGAGATAGCCGCCATTGAAGGAATCGCCGGCGCCGGTGGTGTCGACCGGGGTGGCGACATGCTGGGCCGGAACCGGCTGCAGGGCTCCGCCAGTGGCGATCAGCGCGGGTTCCTCGCCATTCTTGACGACGACTTCGCCGACCAGTTTTCCGAACCGCTCGGCGGTCGCTTGCGGTGCCGAATCGCCAAACAGCATCTGCTCGTCGGGAAAGGTCGGCAGCGCGATGTCGGCGACGGCAAGCGCGTCGAGGATCGCGGCTTGCGCCTCCTCGCGGCTCTGCCACAGGCGCGGCCGGTAGTTGGGGTCGAAGGCGACGAGCGAACCGGCAGCCCGCGCCTTGGCCACTTCTGCCAGCAACGTCTTGCGCGCGGCGGCATCCAGAATTGCCAAGGTGATTCCGGAAAAATACACAAGAGCCTGGTTTTCAAGGCTTTTTGCCAAGGCGGCCGGGTCCGAGGCAAGCCGCCTGGCCGCCGCGTCGCTGCGCCAATAGGTGAAGGCGCGTTCGGCGCCGGTCAAGGTGATGGCGTAGAGGCCGGGCCGCGCGCCTGGGATGACCGGGCTGGCGCCGATGTCGATGCCGTTTTCGGCGAAGAACGAAATCTGGCCCTGCGAGAAGGGATCGTCGCCGAAGGCCGAGACATAGGTCGCCGGCCGCTCGCCGCTCAGCGCATGCAGCGCCCACAACGTGTTGAACGTGTCGCCGGCAAAGCCCATGCGCCAGTTCGGCCCGGCCTGGCCGGACAGCTCGAGCATGCATTCACCGATCGAAGCGACGCCGTCTGCTGCCATGTATCTGTCTCCGGACCAGTTCGCTGCTGTAGCTTTTTGCGGCCGGCAGCGCCATGCTTGGCGGCGGCGGTTTTTTGCGCCAGAAGCGTTTTCCCACAGAAGCGGCGGGACGCGAATTGCTTCCCGAGACGTTATGTCCAGAAGAGGAACCGGTTTGGCATCGATATGGCGTTATCTTCTTGCGGGCGTTGGTCTGGCCGCCTTGCTGGCTGGCATATTGGCGATCGTCTATCTGACCGCGCCGCAGTCGGCGCCGAGCCCCGATGTTTCGCGCTCGAAGAAGACGGCGAACGGCTTGTTTGTCGCCAGCATTCAGCCGGAACGCGGCGTTATCCGGCAAGGCGAACTGCAATCCTGGTTGCTGACCCTGAAGACGGTCAAGGGCGATTCCGTGGAAGGTGCGGCGATCTCGGTGTCCGGCGGCATGCCGCAGCACAATCACGGCTTGCCGACCAGTCCGCAGGCGACCGATTATCTTGGCGAGGGGCGTTACCGCATCGAGGGGCTGAAATTCACCATGAGCGGCGTGTGGCAGTTGCGCTTCGCCATTTCGGCGGCGGCCGGTTCCGACACGGTCGTCTTCAACGTGGTGCTGTGAGCGGATGAACGGCCTGTTGCGCCTTCTGGCATTGGCGGCGGTCGTGCTCGTTGCCGGCTGCGGCAAACCGGATTTTTCCGATGCCGAGAAGAAGACCATCGCTTCGCTGGCGCTGAACACCTTGCCGGCGCTCAAACCCGACACCACCAACCGCTTCGCCGACGTGCCAGCCGCCGCCGCCCTGGGCTCCACTCTGTTCTTCGACCAGGGCATGAGCCGTGACGGTAACGTATCCTGCTCGACCTGCCACAAGATCGACCGGCAGTTCCAGGATGACCTGCCGCAATCCGTCGGTGTCGGCCGCACCAACAGGCGCTCGATGCCGCTGGCCGGCATCGCCCGCAATCCGTGGTTCTTCTGGGATGGGCGGCGCGACAGCCTGTGGGCGCAGGCGCTGACGCCGCTGGAAAATCCGCTCGAGCAGGCGGGAAACCGCGCCGCCTTCGCCCATTACATCCAGAAGCGCTTTGGTGCGCGCTACGAGCGCATCTTCGGGCCACTGCCGGATCTTTCCGCCGTGCCGGCCAACGCCAGCCCGCTTGGCAACGAGGCCGAGCAGGCGGCCTGGAAGGCGATGACCCCAACTCAGGCTGAGGGCGTCAACCGCGTCTTTTCCAATATCGGCAAGGCGATCGCTGCCTTCGAACGGTCGATCGAACCGGCACAGACACGCTTTGACCGCTTTGCCATCGATCTTGTGTCAGGCGCCAAGCCGAAAGCCGACGATGCCTTTTCGCCGGAGGAGATGCTCGGACTGAAACTGTTCATCGGCAAGGCCAATTGCGTCACCTGCCATAACGGCCCGCGCTTCACCGACAACGCTTTCCACAACACCGGCGTGCCGCCGGTCAGGGATTTGCCATTGGATCGCGGCCGTTTCGATGCGGTGGCCCAGGTTCAGGCCGACCCATTCAACTGCTTCGGCGCCTTCCGCGATGGCGACGCCGGCGCCTGCGGCGAGCTGCGCTTCATCGTCAAGGCAGCACCCGAACTGATGCGTGCCTACAAGACGCCGTCGCTCAGGGGCGCGGCGACACGGCCGCCCTATATGCATGCCGGACAGTTCTCCACGCTGGAGGAGGTGGTGGCGCACTATGCGAAGGCGGAGGCGAGCGTCGAGGGCACCTCCGAGGTCCACCCGCTGCAGCTGTCGGACCGCGAACGCGCGGCGCTGGTGGCGTTTTTGAAGACGCTGTCGGAGTGAGCTAGCGATCCTTCACCGTCTCCATCGCCACGAAGGTCGAGGTCTGGGCGACGTGGGGGAGCGCCGAGATGCGCTCACCGAGAACACGGCGATAGGCGGCGATGTCGGTGGTACGGACTTTCAGGAGATAATCGAAGCTCGACGCCATCATGTGGCACTGCTCGATCTCCGGCACGGCCTGCACCGCGCGATTGAAAGCATCGAGCGCGGCCGAGCGTGTGTCCGACAGTTTGACCTGGACGAAGGCGACATGGCCTTCGCCCATGCGCTCGCGATCGATGATCGCCTGATAGCCCCTGATATAGCCGTCCTTCTCCAGGCGCTTCACCCGCGCCTGCACCGGCGTCTTCGACAGGCCGACCTTGCCGGCCAGTTCCGACATGGACAGCCGCCCGTCGCGCGCCAGCGCCGACAGGATGTTTCTGTCGATGCGGTCCAATCGGTCTTCTGTCACGGATATCACAGCCCATCTGATAACAATTGAGCCGCAATGATAGATCATTCGGCCTGCCATGTCGATTTCTTTGGACCGGCCGAAAATGCGGCTCTGTGCTAGCTTGCGCCATTCGGTCCGGCGACCGCCGGCCCGCTCCCAGATGCTTGCTCAGCAGGGACCGCCATGCCGCTCGACACCATTCGCCAGCAGATCCGCGCCAACTACCTGCCCGACGAAGACGCGGCTGTGAAGCGCCTGGCTGCGGCGACAGAACTTTCGGCCGATGACCGCAAAGCCGTCTCGGCCCGTGCCGCGGATCTGGTGCGCGCGGTGCGCGGCTCGTCCGACCCGCGGCTGATGGAGGTTTTTCTCTCGGCCTACGGCCTCTCCACCAAGGAAGGCGTGGCGCTGATGTGCCTGGCCGAGGCACTGCTGCGCGTGCCTGACACCGAGACCATGGACGACCTGATCGCCGACAAGATCGCACCGCATGACTGGTCGGCGCATTCGGGCGGTTCGAGCTCGATCTTCGTCAATGCCTCGACCTGGGCGCTGATGCTGACCGGCCGTGTGCTCGATGAGGGCGAGGGCGGCATTGAAGGCACGCTGCGCTCGATGGTTCGCCGGCTGGGCGAACCGGTGATCCGCAAGGCGGTCGCCGCCGCCATGCGCGAAATGGGCGAGCAGTTCGTGCTTGGCCGCAATATTGCGGAAGCCGTCAAGCGCGGCAAGTCGATGATCCAGAAAGGTTATCTCTATTCCTTCGACATGCTGGGCGAGGCGGCCCGCACCGAGGCCGATGCGCTGCGCTACCATAAGGCCTATGCCGATGCGATCTCCTCGCTCGATTCAGGCTCCAACGGTCCCGATATCCGCCAGAACCACGGCATCTCGGTCAAACTGTCGGCGCTGCATCCGCGCTACGAAGAGGCACAGAAGGAAAAGATGCTGCCGGTGATGGCCGAGCGGCTGCTGTCGCTGGCGCTGGCCGCACGCCATTCGCGCATGGGCCTCAACATCGACGCCGAGGAGGCCGACCGGCTCGACCTGTCGCTCGATGTCATCGAGCGCGTGCTGGCTGAGCCGGAGCTTGCCGGCTGGAACGGCTTTGGCGTCGTCGTCCAGGCCTACGGCCCGCGCGCGGCCTTCACAATCGACTGGCTCTATGCGCTGGCGAAAAAGTACGACCGCAACATCATGGTGCGGCTGGTCAAGGGCGCCTATTGGGACACCGAGATCAAGCGGGCGCAGACGCTGGGGCTTTCCGGCTACCCCGTCTTCACCCGCAAGGCCAACACCGATGTTTCCTATATGGCCTGCGCTAGGAAGCTGCTTGGCATGACCGACCGTATCTATCCGCAATTCGCCACGCACAATGCCCATACCGTCGCCGCCATCCTGTCGATGGCTGACAACCGTGACGCTTTCGAATTCCAGCGCCTGCACGGCATGGGCGAAGCGCTGCATGAGACGGTGCGCCGGGCCGAAGGCACGCGCTGCCGCATCTATGCGCCGGTCGGCGCGCACTCCGACCTCTTGGCCTATCTGGTTCGCCGCCTGCTGGAGAATGGCGCCAACTCCTCCTTCGTCCATCAGCTCACCGACGAGGACGTCGAGCCGGAGGATATTGCGCGCGATCCGCTCGAGACGGTCGAGAGCCAGGGCCCCGCCGCCAATCCGGCAATCGCTCGTCCTGCGACGATCTTCGGCGCTGGTCGGCGCAACTCGAAGGGGTTCGACATCACCGATCCGGTGACGCTGGCGGCGATCGACAAGGCCAAGGCGGCCTTTGCCGGGCCCGAGCGCTGGCATGCCAAGCCGATGACGCGCGCCGCCGGCTACGGCAAGCAGCGCCCGGTGGTCAATCCGGCAAAGCCTGCCGAGATCGTCGGCACGGTCGCCGAAGCCGCTGCCAAGCAGGTCGCGACCGCGGTGCGCTTTGCTGTGGAAGCGCAGCCGGCCTGGGCGAAGCGTCCCGTCGCCGAGCGCGCCGCCATCCTCAACCGCGCCGCCGACCTCTATGAGGCCAATGCGGTCGAGTTTTTCGCGCTGGCTACAAGGGAAGCCGGCAAGTCGCTGGCCGACGGCGTGGCTGAAGTGCGCGAAGCCGTCGACTTCCTGCGTTACTACGCTGCCGAAGCGGCCAACAACGAAGCGGGCACCGAGGCGCGCGGCGCGATCGTGTGCATTTCGCCGTGGAATTTCCCGCTCGCCATCTTCACCGGCCAGATCGCGGCAGCGCTCGTCACCGGCAATTCGGTCATCGCCAAGCCAGCCGAACAGACGCCGCTGATCGCCTTCCGCGCCGTCGAGCTGCTGCGCGAGGCCGGCGTGCCGGAAGATGTGATCCAGCTTCTGCCGGGCGACGGCCCGTCGGTCGGCGGACCGCTGACCGCGGATCCGCGCATTGCCGGCGTCTGCTTCACCGGCTCGACCGAGGTTGCAAAGCTGATCGAGAAGCAACTGGCCGAGACAGCTGCGCCCGACGCCATGCTGATCGCCGAGACCGGCGGTCTCAATGCCATGATTGTCGATTCCACAGCACTGCCCGAACAGGCGGTGCGCGACATCCTGGCGTCCGCCTTCCAGAGTGCGGGCCAGCGCTGCTCGGCGCTGCGCGTGCTTTACGTGCAGAAGGATGTCGAGAAGAAGATGCTGGAGATGCTGAAGGGCGCCATGGAAGCGCTCACCATCGGCGATCCCTGGCAGATTTCGACCGATGTTGGGCCGGTCATCGATGACGAGGCGCAGAACTCGATCCGCGAGTATTGCACCAAAATGGGGCTGCAGGGCCGGCTGATCGCCAAGCTCGAAGCACCCAAAGATGGCCGCTTCGTTGCGCCGCATGTGTTCCGGGTCAAAGGCATCGAGGAGATGGAGCGCGAAGTGTTCGGTCCGGTGCTGCATGTCGCCAGCTTCGACGCCGACGGGATCGACGCCGTCATCGCCGCCATCAACCGCAAAGGCTATGGCCTGACCTTCGGCCTGCACACCCGCATCGAAGGCCGCGTCCAGCATTTCGTCGACGGCATCCATGCCGGCAACATCTATGTCAACCGCAACCAGATCGGCGCCGTCGTCGGCTCGCAGCCCTTTGGCGGCGAGGGGCTTTCGGGCACCGGGCCGAAGGCCGGCGGGCCGCATTATCTCCGGCGGTTCCGCAAGGGGCCGGAGGCGGGCACGGAGATTGCCGAGGGCCACAAGGTGACGGCGACCGAACTGGCCGACAATCTGCCCGATCCGACGCTTGGCGGCTGGTCGACGCGGCCGGACCGCATCGCCATCTTGAGAAAGCATCTGCGCGGCAAGGGCGCTGCAGCGATCGGCGCTGCAGCCGCCATCGATTTCGGCCAGGTCGACCTGCCCGGACCGACCGGCGAGGCCAACACGCTGTCGCTGTCGCCGCGTGGCCGGGTGCTGTGCCTCGGTCCGGACGCCGACACGCTGCTTGCCCAGACGATCCAGGCGCTGGCCGCCGGCAATGCGGTGCTGGCCGTGGCGCCGAGCGCGCCGGCGGCACTGTCCGCGCTGACCGGCAAGGGGTTGCCGCTGGCGGCCATAGACGGTCGGCCAGACCCAGTCGAAGCGCGTTCGCTGCGCGTCCATGTCGTCGCCTTCTCGGGCAGGCCCGAGGCGGCGCGGATCGTGCGCAAGGTCATTGCCGACCGCAGCGGGCCGATCGTGCCGCTGGTCAGCGAGGTGCTCAACCCGGCGGCCTATGCGCATGAACGCGCTGTCTGCGTCGACACCACGGCCGCCGGCGGCAATGCCAGCCTGCTCGCGGCGGCCTAGGGGGCTTTTCGCGGCTCGCTTGCCTGCGTCGGGTTGCAAGGGTATGCGCAAGGGATAGAGAGCAACTCGAGCGGGGCAGCCGAACAGATGGAAGACACGTCCCGACCGTTTGAGCTGCCGCGCGTGGCGGTGGTCATCACCTGCTTCAATTATCGGCCGTACGTCGAACAGGCGATCCGCTCGGTGCTTGCGCAGACCTACCGGAATTGGGAATGCGTCATCGTCGACGATGCCTCGACGGACGGCTCGGCCGACCATGTCCGACAGCTTCTAAGGGATATAGACGACCCGCGCCTGCGCCTGTTGGCGCGCACGGAGAATGGCGGCCAGACCGCGGGATTCCGCGACGGCTTTGCCGCAACCGACGCGCCCTTCGTCGCGTTTCTCGACGCCGATGACGTGTGGCTGCCGGATTTTCTCCTCGCGCATCTGTCCGCCCACCTCAACACGACGCATTCGGCCGCACTGTCGAGTTCCGATGTGTTCCTTGTCGATGGCGACGGCACCTTGCTGGGCGGTACCTTCCTTGCCTTGCGCAAACCGCGGTCCGGAGCGGATCGCAGTGGCGTCGCCATCGCGCCCGGTGGCCGGCTTGCCGGCATGGCGCCCGGGATCGCCTACGCATCGGAGCATCCGGTAACCTATTTCGCACCTGCGGTGACGGGCTGGCTATGGTCGCAATGCTCGGCGATCATGTACCGGCGTGGCGCGCTGGAACCGGTATTGTCCTTCCCGTTCAAGGCCAAGGTCGGGACGGATTATCTGACGGCGACACTCGCGCACCAGGCCGGCGGCAGCCTCATCCTGTCAGAAGGTCTCGGGCTCTATCGCCTGCATGGCTCCAACCTGTCCACCGGAACTGCCTTTGCCGGCGGCAATGTGCGGCAAACGCCTGCATACAGGAGCTACAGGAGCGTGTTGGCGGCGGATGCCGCAGACTATTTGCTGGCGAATTCTGCCTGGCTCAGCGATCTCAACGGGCGCAATTTCATAGCTGCATTCCTGACGCAGCATGTGCGCCAATTCCCGGAGCTGGCCGGTGATCCGCGGTTGGCGCGCTACCTGACACGCGGACAGCCCTGGCGGCGGCTGCGCCTGCACATTGCCCAGTGGCTTCAGCGACTGGGCGGCCGGAATTCAACCGGAACATGACGGCATCTGCCCGTCGTCAGATCTCGTCGACGGGTGAAATCTCAATCAGGCGCCTTCGATGACCGAAAAGCCTTCGAACTGCGGATGGCCGAGATAGTGCACCTTCGACGTGCCGGTGTTGCGGTGGGCGGCGCGAAAATTCTCGGATTTGGTCCAGGCGACGAAATCCTCATGGCTTGCCCACACCGTGTGCGAGGCAAATAGCGTGTAACCCTCGGGCTCGTTGACCGGGCCGCGCAGCAAGTGGAATTCCCTGAAGCCTTTCATCTCCGAGAGGCTCGAATCGCGGTTCTTCCAGACATCCTCGAAAGCGGTCTCCGAGCCGTTCTGGACCTTGAAGCGGTTCATGGCGATGTACATTGGGCTTCCTCTTGAATTGATGGACGATTTGGCGAAGGTCTGCGAGCTGGTTAAAACGGACCGATCCGCGCCCTGAACACCCAACTTGATAATCCGGTCTCGGGTGGAATGGGCGGGAACGGGGCTTGCTGGCGCACCAGTTTCAAAGCGAATTGGTCTAGTTCGGCAGACCCTGAACTTTCGACAAGCTGCAAGTCGCTGACGCTGCCGTCAGCCATGACGACGAAATAGACCCTGGCATTGTTGCGAGCCTTGGCTTGAATTTCCTTCGAAACGCGCCGGTTAGCGCGGGCAAGCTTCTTTTGAATTTCACCGCCGTAACGAGATTCCATCGCATTGCCAGCCGCGTCCTGGTTTTTACCCTTGCTGGCAACCGCCGGTGCGTCGCGTTCTTCGCCATCTGCCGCACCGCGGGTATCTCCAGATCCGGCTGGAGGGGTCGGCCGCGGGCTCGGGACTGGTGGTTTGGCAGCAGGCAAATCAACGGCGGGCTCGTCGGCGGGCGGTGCCTCTGAACTTTGCGTTTGAACCCCTGGTGGAGTCGACGTCTCAGCGCTTGGGGCGACAGTTTGATCATTCGGGATGGCGGCCGTCAGTGTATCTGGCGCGGCGGTCGCCTGTTCGGCGGCTTCCGGCGCAGGCTTGGGCGCCGCCGGCTCCTTTACCGGTTGAGGCGCCTCGGTCGGCGGCACGGGTCGAACGGCCTCGGGCTTGGCCGGCTGCGGATCGGTTACCAGGGTAACATCGACCGCGTCGGGAGCCTGGCTGTCCAAGGCGCTGCCGACCACCTCGGCACCCGATTGGTCGGTGCCTTCGGATTGTATCGCGTTACTGGAATCGAATGTCCCTGCGGGTCCGATGAAGAACGCCGCTGCGGCAGCGGCATGGAGCAGGCAGGACGCGACGATCGCCACAGTCCATTTGCGGTCCGCGGCTGCCGGCTGTGCGAGCTCGTCCATCGTAATCGCCGGTTCGTTGCCGGCGTCGGGGAGGGGGGTGATGTCCTGCATGGTTCGCGGCGAGACCTGCCGCGAGCGGGGTGGGATTGTCAAATCAAGATCGGTTGCCGGCCATGACGGCGGAGCTGCGACGGGTCGTGTCGCATTGTCGTGCAGGAAGGCGGGATGCAGGCCCACCTCAGACGCCGAATGCGATACCGGTCTTGGTCTGCGTCTTCAGGCCGCGCATGCAGGCGCCCGGTTCGACGCCGGCGCATTCGGTGGCGCTGTTGATCAGCACGCGGCTGAGTTTGGTGCAGTCGGTGCCGGCGAGGTCGAAGCGGGTCACCTTGGTCTTGCCGGCCGGCAGGTCCTTGAAGTCGAGCACGCTCAGGCGGTCGACAATGCCGGCCTCGTTGAACAGCGCGATTTCGAATGCCGCCTTGGAAAGATCGGCGCCGAGCGCATTGTTGACGACGAAGGTCAGCCGGCAACCCTTTTCGGAGGGCTGCGCGGCATTGAGCTCGAGGCTGAGTTGCGGAGCCGACGCGGACTGAGCCCACGCCGGCATCAAGCCAAGCGACATCGCCAGCGTCGAGGTCAGGAGGCGAAGCGATGCCGTCAAACTTGTCATGGGTGTCAGCCTCCAAAGCGCATGGTTGCGGCCAGCTTCAGCGTGATGCCGGGTTCATAGATGACGGCGGTGGTACCGCCGTTCAGCGGGTTGGTGTATTTGACGTCGAACAAATTGTCGGCGCGGAAGTCCACCTTCAGATTGTCGGTGGCCTGGTAACTGGCGAAGGCGTTGACCAGAGTATAATCCTTGGCCACGGGGTTGCCCTTCGGCTTGCCGTTGTACTGCACCTCGCCGCCGACGGTCAGCTTGTCCTGAAGGAAGCGGAAGCCGAGCTGCCCGGTGACCTGCGAGGACGGGATGGTGGCAAGGTCGGCCCGCTCGCCTTCATCGGAGATGGTGTGGCCGTTGATGATCGAGGCTGAGAGGCCAGCATAGCCCCAGCCGGCATCGTAGACGCTTTCCAGTTCGAAGCCGTTGATCTTGGCCTGGGCGACATTCTGGTACTGGAAGCAGATCGGGATGCCGGGGCCGAACGGGCAACCGCTGGTCGGGTCGAATGCCGACAACGTGACGCCTTCGATGTAGTCGTCGACATCGTTGTGGAAGTAGCCGGCCTTGAGCCGGAACGCGTCGCCGGCCTCGATAAGGTCGTTCAGCTTGTAGTTGACGCCGAATTCAGTGGTCTTGCCGGTTTCTGGCCGCAGGTTCGGATTGGGCAGGAACGGGAAGGTGACGCCCGCCGGATGGTTGCCGCTGATCAGCGTTTCGGTCAGCGACGGCGAGCGGTAGCCTTCCGCGTAGGTGCCATAGAACTGCAGGCCCGCCAGGCTGGCGCTTTCGAAGGGCGTGACACCAACGGTGATGCGCGGCGACAGACGATCACCTGACGTTTCGTGGGTGCTGTCTTCGAGGCTGTAATTGTCGTAACGCAGCCCGGCAATGACCTCGAGCCAGTCCCAGGTGAGCTTGTCCTGGATGTAGGCGCCCGAAACACTACGCTTGCCCGATGGGGTGTAGAAGCTGTCGCCGCCGGCGGTGCCGCCGGTCTCGACATCGTCACCCACCCAGTCGCCGCCATAGGTCAATTCGTGCGCAACACCGGCTGTTTCGAAGCGCGACGTGTTCCAGATGTCGACGCCGGCCGTGCCAACGTCGAAGGTCGAGGTCGAACCGACGGGCAGCAGCACGGGAAGGCCGGTCGACGGATCGAAGCGGTTCTGCGGGACCAGCGTGGTGAGGTCGAGATTGGTCTTGTTGTAGGAGGCGTTGATGTGGAGGTCGAGCCAGCTCTTGGCGTCGTCAGTGATGTTGTAGCGGGCGGTGAAGGTGTTCGACTTCAGGTCGACGTCGTTGGCCGGCACGCCGCCGCTGGTTTCCGTCCAGCCGTCGCTCGAGCCGACCCAGCCGAGCTTCAATTCGCTGTTCTCGCTCGGGCGGATTGTGGTCTTGAGCAGGCCGCTCAGCACGTCGAAACCGGTACCGGCGACGGTGTCGCCGCTGCCATTCTTGTAGTCGCCGTAGTCGCGGTAGACGATGTTGCCCAGCACATCCAAATCGTCGTTGAATTTGTAGGCGCCGCTGGCGCTGGCGGTCCAGCCCTTGCCGTTGCTTTCATAGCGCCCGGTGACGGAGCCGGCCCAGGTTTCGCCCGATCTGAGGAAATCCACCGCATCCTTGGTGTCGAAGAAGACGACGCCGCCAATGGCGCCGGAGCCGTAGGTGTTGGCGGTCGGTCCGCGAATGACGTCAACGGATTTGATGAGCTCGGGATCGACATAGAAGGTCGACTGCGTGCCGTGGTCTGAGCGCTGGAAATTCTGCCTGGCGCCGTCGACGATGACGGCGACGCGACCGAAATCCTGCAGGCCGCGGATGTTGATGCTGGAGCTGACGCGTCGCGCATCGGCCTGCACGGCGACACCAGGCACACCGAGCAGCATTTCGTTCGGCGTCGTCGCCATGCGGCGGTCGAGCTGTTCCTGGTCGACATGGCTGGCTGAGGCCAGCGATTCGATTGCCGTGTCGCCGGTGCGGCTGATGACGAGGATCTTGTCCAGCAGGGTCGCGCCGGCGGGCGCCGGCTTGGTGTCTTCGGTTTTCCTGGTCTGGTCGGCCTGGTCAGCGGCCGGCTGAGCAGCCTGCTGAGCGCTGGCCGGCGATGTCAGCAGCGCGATCGTCGCTGCCCCCGCAAGCAAGGCTGCCATTGCCTTTGCCATAGGCCGATGCACCGGATCGGCGTTCGCCAGACCCAGTCGTCCACAATTTCCCAAGCCCATGCCCCAACTCCAAAATTCCAGGTTCGATGCTGGCTGGCTTGGTGCTCGCTGGCATTTTTCATTCTGTCCGGCGTCTTAAATGTTGACTCATTTGTCCGGTATTGCACTGCTAATAAACATGATTATTCGAGTCAAGAAATGAATCGGCATTTTTACAACGCTAGCCAGTTGCCCGGCACAGGAAAGGGATCGAAAGAGATGAACACCCACAATCCCAACGACTTCCGTTACCGCGTCCGCCGTTCCGAGGAGACGCCGACCCGCTTCGACCGGGTGCCGCTGGCGGTGCGGACGCTGTCCTCCAACACGCTGTTCCAGGGCGAGCACGAGATCGGCATCGAGCACCATGGGGCGCTCTATCGGCTGAAGATCACCCGCCAGGGCAAGCTCATCCTCAACAAGTGACGAAACAGCCAGGCAGGCCAAAACCCCAGGCAGGACAGGTAAGCAGGACATGGACCAGCGCGTAAAACCCGCACCGCATGAAATCCGGCGAGCGCGGGCAGACAATCCGAAAGCGCGCGAGCGCGATCTTGCCGCCGAGCTCGGTATTTCCGAAGCCGAGCTGGTGGCCGCGCATTGCGGCGACGGTGTCGTGCGCGTCGAGCCCAGGGTCAACGATCTTCTGACCGGCCTCGACGCCGTCGGCGAAGTGATGGCGCTGACCCGCAACGAAAGCGCGGTGCACGAGAAGATCGGCGTCTACGACAAGGTTGTCACAGGCGCGCACAATGCCATGGTGCTGGGCGAAAACATCGACCTGCGTATCTTTCCAAAGGTCTGGGCGCATGGCTTTGCCGTGGAAAAGCGCGACGGTGGCGACATCCGCCGCAGCCTGCAATTCTTCGACGCGGCCGGCGATGCGGTGCACAAGGTGCATCTGCGGCCGGCGTCCAATCTCTATGCCTACCAGAAGCTCGTGGCCGCACTCGAATCGCCGAACCAGGAGGCGACCGTGTCTATCGCAGGCCTGGCCGACGACGACGCGGAGACGTCGGGCATTGCCGCAGACATCGATGATCTGCGCGACCGCTGGAGCCGGCTGACCGACGTCCACCAGTTCTTTGGCATGTTGAAAGCGCTGAAGCTCAGCCGCCGCCAGGCCGTGCGCATGGTCGGCCAGGACTATGCCTGGCTGCTCGACAATGACGCCATCGGCGCCATGTTCCACCATGCCGCCGCCGACGGCATGCCGATCATGTGTTTTGTCGGAAACCGAGGCTGCATCCAGATCCATTCCGGCCCGGTCAAGTCGATCAAGCCGATGGGGCCGTGGATCAACGTCATGGACGAGACCTTCCATTTGCATCTGCGCACCGACCACATCCAGGAGGTGTGGGCGGTGCGCAAACCGACCAAGGACGGTCATGTCACCTCGCTCGAAGCCTATGGCGCCGACGGCAAGATGATCATCCAGTTCTTCGGCAAGCGCCGTGAAGGCGAGGGCGAGCGCGACGACTGGCGGTTCCTTGCCGAGAACCTGCCGCGCATTCCAAGCCCGACCGCAGCCTGAGGAAACGACGATGATTTCACTGTTCAGGACGCTTGCCGCGGCCATGGGCCTGTCGCTGTTTATTGCCGCCCCAGTGCCGGCCAGCGAGAACGTGGCCGTGTTGGCCGACACGTCGCGGATCGTGGCGATCGGCGGTTCGATCACCGAGATCGTCTACGCGCTTGGCGAGGAAGGTCATCTCGTCGCCCGCGATTCGACCAGCCGCTACCCCGCCGCCGCGGTCGCGCTGCCCGACGTCGGCTATATGCGCCAGCTGTCGCCGGAAGGCGTGTTGTCGGTCAATCCTTCGGGCATTCTGGCGCTGTATGGCAGTGGGCCGAAGGAAGCGGTCGATGTGCTGAAAAAGTCGAGCGTTCCGTTCATCGACGTGCCCGAGCATTACAGCCATGACGGCATCCTGGAAAAGATCCGCATCGTCGGCAAGGCGCTTGGCGTCGACGCCAAGGCCGAGACGCTGGTGGCTGAGACCGACGCCAAGCTGAAGGCGGCCGAGAAGCAGACGGCGTCGATCAAGCAGCGCAAGCGCATCCTGTTCGTGCTGTCGATCCAGGGCGGCAAGATCCTGGCCGCCGGCACCGACACCGCCGGTGACGGCATCATCAAGCTCGCCGGTGCCGTCAATGCGGTCGAAGGTTTTTCCGGCTACAAGCAGATGTCCGACGAGGCGATCGTCACTGCCAGGCCGGACGTGATCCTGGCCATGAAGAATGCCGGCCCGCCGATTGCGGAGGCCGAGCTGTTCGCCATCCCGTCGATCACCTCGACGCCGGCGGGCGAAGGCCGCAAGCTGACCCTGATGGATGGCAGCTATCTCCTCGGCTTCGGGCCGCGCACGGCCGATGCCATCCACGATCTGGCCGCCTCGCTCTATGGCAGCCAGGTCACGGACTGAGCCGATGGTGGATCAGTCGATCGCCGGCGCGGCGGGCAAGGTGGCCGAGGGCGATCGTTCCGGGCGCGCTCGCCTGGTTATTGTGCTCCTGTGTGTGGCGCTTGCCCTTTCGATGTTCCTGTCGCTGAGGTCGGGCGCTTCCGATGCATCGGCCGTTGGTGTCATTCGTGACTGGCTGACCGGCGCCACGCCGGACGACGCCGCGCTTGGTGCCCGCGACCGGTTGATCGTCTACGATATCCGCATGCCGCGCGTACTGCTCGGTGTGCTCATCGGGGCGGCACTGGCCGTATCGGGTGCGGTCATGCAAGGCCTGTTTCGCAACCCGCTCGCCGATCCCGGCCTGATCGGCGTTTCCGCCGGGTCGAGCCTCGGCGCGGTCGCCGTCATCGTGCTCGGCACGACGTGGCTGGCGCCGCTCACTCTGGCGCTCGGCGGGCTGGCCTTGCCGCTCGCCGCTTTCTGCGGCGGCCTTGCGGTCACGCTGGTGCTCTACCGCGTCGCCACGCGGCAGGGGCGCACATCGGTCGCTACCATGCTGCTTGCCGGCATTGCGCTCGCAGCCCTTGCCATGGCGCTGACCGGTATCCTGATTTTCATGGCCGACGACCGGCAGTTGCGCGACCTGACCTTCTGGCAACTGGGCTCGCTGGGCGGCGCGACCTGGCCGAAGATCGCTTCCGTCGGTCCGATCATCATCCTGGCGCTTGCGGCAATGCCGTTCCTGGCCAAAGGCCTCAACGCCCTGGCGCTCGGCGAGGCGACGGCCGGACATCTCGGCATCCCGGTACAGCGGCTGAAATACACCGCGATCGTCGGCGTCTCGGCAGCGGTCGGCGCCTCTGTCGCAGTCAGCGGAGGCATCGGTTTTGTCGGCATCGTCGTGCCGCATCTGCTGCGGCTGCTGATCGGTCCGGACAATCGCTATCTTTTGCTCGCATCGGCGCTGCTCGGCGCCTCGATGCTGCTTCTTGCCGACGCAGTTGCCCGCGTCATCGTGGCGCCGGCCGAATTGCCAATCGGCATCGTCACGGCGATCGCCGGCGCGCCGTTCTTCCTCTGGATCCTGCTGCGCAAGCGCGGCGTAATCGACTTGTGAGGCGGCATGATCGAAGCACGCGATGTCTCGGTGGCGATCGGCGGCAAGCGCATTGTTGCCAATGTCGATTTCGTCGCGCGGCCGGGCGAAATTGCGGCAATCGTCGGACCCAACGGCTCGGGCAAGACGACGTTTTTGAAGGCGTTGTCGGGCGATCTGGCGTTTGCGGGGACAGTGGCCGTCAACGGGCGCGACCTCTCCGCGATGAAGCCGGTGGAGGCCGCGACTGTGCGTGCCGTGCTGCCGCAGGCCGCGACGCTGTCCTTTCCCTTCACCGTGCACGAAGTGGTCAGGCTCGGCCTTATCGGCGGCCGTTCCGGCGTTCTGCCGGGCGAAGATGATCGTCTGCCCGAGCGGGCGCTGGTGCGGGTCGACCTCGACGGCTTTGCCGGCCGCTTCTTTCAGGAGCTTTCGGGCGGCGAACAACAGCGTGTGCAACTGGCGCGCGTGCTGTGCCAGGTCTGGGCGCCGGTGCTCGACGGCAAGCCGCGCTATCTCTATCTCGACGAGCCGGTCTCCAGCCTCGATATCAAGCACCAGCTGATCATCATGAACATCGCCCGCGATTTCGCCCGGCGCGGCGGCGGTGTGATCGCCATCCTGCACGACCTCAATCTGACGGCCATGTATGCCGACCGGATTTTCGTGATGCATCGCGGCCGGCTCGCCGCCGACGGTTCACCGCAGGAGGTGCTGAGCGACGATCTGATCGAAAAGGTGTTCGATTGTCGGCTAAGGGTCGGTGTGTTGCCGGCGGCGAGCATGCCGTTCGTCTTGCCGCAGTCAGCCGCCTAAAAGCGCGTCGCGTTTGAACGGACTCAGGCGACGCGCTTTAGGTCTTTGTTTTTATGCATGTCGTTGTCTCGAAACCGGGGCCACTTTTGAGCGACATGCACTAGAAAACTCAGGCGGCCGGAGCTCGCTGGACCAGCATGTCGATGCCGAGCAAATGACGCACATTCGGGCGCGCCGCCACCATATCGGCGATGGTGTAGCGGGAGAGTACGGCAAAGAAGGCGTTGAGCGCCTCGCGCAGCGCCGAATTCAGCTGGCAGCTGTCGACCAGCGGGCATTCGGCGGCGTCGTTTTCGAAGCACTCGGCCATGGCGAAGCTCTCTTCGGTCACCCGTACGACGTCGAACAGGCTGATCTGCTCGGCGGGGCGGCCGATCCTCACGCCGCCATTCCTGCCGCGCACCGTCTCGACCAGGCCATGCTCGACCAGCGGCTGCAGGATCTTGAACAGGAAAAGCTCCGACACCGAATAGGCGGCCGCAATCTCGGGGATGCGGCTCAGGCGATCGTTGTTGGCGGCGCAATACATCAGGATGCGCATGGCGTAGTTGGTCTGGCGCGTCAGCCGCATTTAATTCCTCACCCGAGTGCTGGCGCGCTGGAACTGCACCAGATTTTAGATTGTGCTGGTGCGGCTTTCTCACCCGGAGTTTCGGATTCGCCCACACTGGCCCGATCGGAATATGGCCTATACCTTGGAACAATTCCAGACTGGGATTTCATGATAGATGAACATTCTCGTCAACTTTGCGTGCGAAACCGGCAATTCCCGGACGAAATCGGCCCATCCGATCATGCTACGGGCCCAAACACCCCCTAAATAGCCCATGCCAGATAGCCAAGAGATCGATGAGGAGCGGCGTATCATGTCCCAATCGGCTTCGTCCCTGGCGCCTGGCGGTTTTGATGCCGAGACGGGCGCCAAGCTTTTCGCGTTGCGGCGGACAAAGTTCCTCGCCACGGCTGCGCTGGTGCTTTGCGTCGTGGTTTTTGCCGTGGCCAAATCGTTCGAGGCCAAGTATCCGTGGCTGGGCTTCGTGGCGGCCTTCGCCGAGGCGGCGACCATTGGCGGCCTGGCCGACTGGTACGCGGTGGTGGCGCTGTTCAAGCGGCCGCTGGGCCTGCCGATCCCGCACACCGCCATCATCCCAGCGAACCAGAACCGCATCGCCGATAATCTGGGCCGCTTCATCGAGGTCAATTTTCTGGCGCCGGAGCCGGTGCGGGAAAAGCTGGCCGAGGTCGATTTTGCAGCACTCGTCGCCGACTGGCTGACTGACGCCGAACGCTCTGCCGGCCTGTCACGCTTCGTCGTACGGCTGGTCCCGCAGACGCTTGCGGCGATCGAGCAATCCGGCCTGCGCGGCTTCGTCACCAGCCGCATGCTGGAGCAGATCGACAAGGTGCCGCTGGCGCCGCTCGCGGCCGAATTGCTGTCGGCACTGACCGACGACCGCCGCCACCAGAAACTCTTCGACGAATTCACCAGGGTGATCGGCCGGTTCCTGAACGATGAAGAGGCGCTGGCGACCATGCGCGAGAAAATCCGCGAGGAATTGCCGTCGCTGTTCAACCTGTTCAGAGCCGACGCCTATCTGCTGAAAAAGATCGTCGCTTCCGCCGGTTCGCTGCTTGACGAGGTGCGGGCCGACCCCGACCATCCGATGCGCGCCGAATTCGACCGTTTCGCGCACAGCTTCATCGAGCGGCTCAGAACCTCGAAGCAATACGCCAAACGGGCCGAGAAGCTGAAGCGCGATTTCCTGGCGCGGCCGGAAGTGAAGTCGCTCGCCGGCGACATGTGGCAGAGCCTCAGCGTGTTCATCGAACAGGACGCCAAGGCGGAGAATTCGATTGTTCGCGCGCATCTCGCCAACATGTTCGTCGAGGTCGGCCGCCATCTCTCAGGCGATCCGCAGATCAGGGCCGACATGAACCGGGGCTTTGTCGTGGCGCTGTCGTCGTTCGTGGAGAGCCAGAAGAGCGGTGTGTCGACATTCATCGCCGACCAGGTCAAGCGCTGGGACCTCGCCCAGCTGACGAGGCTGATCGAGATGAACATCGGCAAGGACCTGCAATATATCCGCTTCAACGGCATGATTATCGGCGGATTGGCGGGTATCGTGCTCTACACGGCGGAGAGGCTGTTTCTCGCTGGCTGATGCTGCATTTGCCGCTGAATTGCTTGGGCGTGCGAATGGACACACGGCGCGCGAGTGCTATTGTCCAGAACAGGGTTCAGCATTTGCGACAACTGGGGAGCACGAGCAATGGCCAAACAACCCGACTCCGATTCGTTCCTGGACATGTTCAGCCGGTTCGGCCGTGACCTGAAGGTGCCGAATGTCGAGGCGATCCTCGCGCATCACCGCAAGAACCTCGAGGCGCTGGAAAGATCCGCGCGGGCGGGAGCTGCCGGCGCGACCTCATTGTTGTCCAGACAGCGCGAGATGCTGCAGGACACGCTGCGTGAAGTCAGCGACATGGCGCAGAGCTACAAGGCGCCGGGCAATCCCCAGGAACTGATGACAAAACAGGCGGAGTTCGCCAGGAAATCCTTCGAAGCCGCCCTGAAAAATGCCGGCGAAGTGGCCGAGCTGGTCAAGAAATCCGGCACCGAATCGATCGAAATCCTGCGCAGCCGCATCAAGGAAGCGATGGAGGAAATCCGCTCGGGCTATGACAAGAAGTGACTCTCAACGCAACCATGAGAGGAGTGGCCGGTTGCGGCGCATGAGCATGGACGAGGGACGCTGTTTGGCGGAAAATGGCGGAACGGAATCGCAACGGGCGAATTGACAGGAGCCGTCCGTTCGTGGTCCGAGGCACTGGGAGCCACCGGGAAAGCAGGAATGACGGAACTACGGCCGAAAACGCCGCCGACCTTCGAGCAGTTAAGGGCGATGGCCGGGCAGGAGCTCGGCGTGTCGGAATGGACGACCGTCGACCAGAACCGCATCAACCAGTTTGCCGAATGCACAGGCGACCATCAGTGGATCCACGTCGATCCGGAGCGGGCGAAGCGGCAGAGCCCATTTCGCACCACGATCGCGCATGGCTATCTGACGCTGTCGATCATCGGCGCGCTGGCGCTGGGCATGGGCATCGTCCCCGAAAACACGCAAGCCGCCTTCAATTACGGCTTCGACAAGGTGCGGTTCCTGGCGCCCGTCAGGGTCGGCGCACGCATCCGGCTGCGCACGACGCTGTTGTCGGTGGAGGACAAGGGGCCGGGCCAGTATCTGATGAAGGCCGCCAATACGGTCGAGATCGAGGGCGAACAGAGGCCGGCGCTGACCGCCGAAACGCTGGTCATGCTTTATGAGCGGCGCAAGCGGGCGGGAGCGTAAGCTCCCTATCTTCGGTCATGATGGCTGTTGCCGCACCGACAGCCTGCCGCCGGCGCGGGTCGAGAGCAGTGCCAGCAACAGCGCAGCCATCGCCAGGACCGTTGCCGTCTGAAAGGTAACCTGCATGCCGTGGGCGGCTGCCGCTGAGGTCAGCATGTCCTGGCTTTGCCGTTCTCCCGTCGAGGCAGCCGCAAAAATGGCGCCCATAAGCGATGCGCCGGTGATCAGGCCGAGATTGCGCAACAGATTGAGCAGGCCGGACACCACGCCGCGCTCGCCGGCAGCGACACCGCTCATGACGGCGGCATTGTTGGATGTCTGGAACAGGGCGTACCCGAAGCAGGTGACGGCGATCGGCACGGTATAGCTGGCAATGCCGAGTTTTGTTGCGGCGAGCGACAACAATGAGGTTCCGACGGCAAGACTGAACAGTCCGACGACCATCATCCTGTGCGCGCCGAAGCGATCGGTGAGGCGGCCGGCGACGAGCGCCGAGAGCGCGGAGACCAGCGGACCTGTCGACAGGACCACGCCGACCATCGCAGCATTGAGCCCCAGCGCTCGCGACAGATAGAATGGAGCGACCACCAGGGTCGCCATCATCACTGTGGCGACAACGAGGTTCGTGGCGAGGCTGGCGCTGAGCCGGATGTCGTACAACCGGGCAAGCCGGATCAAGGGACTTTTCGCCTTCGTCTGCGCAACGCCGAACAGAACGACGCCGATGCCGGCGGCCACCAGCAGGCCGATGTTGAGGGCGCCGAAATGGCCGCGGCCGAGCGTCATGGCCAATGCATAGGCGGCCAGCGTCAGGGCCAGCAAGACCGTCCCGATCGCATCGAAGCTGTTTTGAGCTGCTTCCGCAGTCTTGTCGCGGGCAGGCAGGGCCAGCGAGGCGAGGGCAAAGGTCAGGAGGCCGAGCGGCACATTGACGAGGAAGATCGCCCGCCAGCCGAAGCCGGCGATCAGCAAGCCGCCAAGCGAGGGGCCGAGCGTCGTGCCGATTGCCGACATGGCGCCGAGCAGGCCCATGGCGCTGCCGGTTCTCTCCCTGGTCACGGTCTCCGCGACAAAGGCCAGCGTCAACGCCATCATCAGCGCGGCACCCAGTCCTTGTACGGCGCGCGCCGCAATCAGCAGCCAGAGCGTCGGCGCCAGGCCGCAGAGCACCGAGGCCAGTGTGAACAGCGCGATGCCGCCGAGCAGCAACGGCCGGCGGCCGACCATGTCAGCCAGGCGCCCGGCGCTGACGATCAGGGCGGTGATGGCGAGCAGATAGGCGAGAACCACCCATTGCACGGACTGGAAGGACGCACCGAACGCCTGCATGAGGGAAGGCAGTCCAACGCTGGCAATGCTGGTTCCAAGCGAGGACAGCAGCGTGGCGAGCGACAGGCTGGCCAATGCCAAGACAGGAGAGTGGGCCAGGCCTGCGGACCGGGTTTTCTGCGGCGCCGATGCGCACTCGTTCTGCTCGGCAGTTGCCATGGCGATTTCCTCCTTGTCAGTCCCGCAACCGGACCTGTCGGAGATCTAGTCGTCAGGGTGGAATGGCGGAAGGCGCAGCATTTGCATCTTAATCGTGCACCAAACGCCATGGCATGTGCTACAATCCGCCAATGACATCGCCCGACCTCAATCTGCTGTTCGCTCTCGACGTCCTGCTGACCGAAGGTAGCGTGGCTCGCGCGGCAACCCGGCTGCGGCTCAGCCCTTCGGCGATGAGTCGCACCCTGGCGCGACTGCGCGAAGCGACCGGCGACCCGCTGCTGGTTCGGGCCGGTCGAGGCCTTGTGCCGACGCCGCGCGCGGAGGCATTGCGGCAGCAGACCGGCCGTGTCGTCCAGGAAGCAGAAACGTTGCTGCGCCCTGCCAGGCCTCTCGATCTCGCGAAGCTGAACCAGATCTTCACGCTGCGCACCAATGAAGGGTTCGTCGAGGAGTTCGGGCCGCGTCTTGTCGCTCGCATCCAGGCCGAGGCGCCGGGCGTGCGGCTGCGATTTGCGCCGAAAGCCGACAAGGATGTCGCCTCGTTGCGCGACGCAGCGATCGATCTGGAAATCGGCGTTGCCGGCGAGACCGGACCTGAAGTGCTGATACAGGCGCTGTTCCGTGACCGGTTCGTCGGCGCCGTAGGAGCCGGCCATCCCTTGAGCGAAGGCGCGGTGACGCCTGAACGCTACGCGGCCGGCCGCCACATCAGCGTTTCACGGCGGGGTCGGGAAAGAGGGCCGATCGATCAGACTTTGGCGCTGCTCGGCCTGCAGCGAACCGTGGCGTGCATGGTCTCCGGCTTTTCGGCTGCACTCGCCATGGCGCGCGCTTCGGACCTTATTGCCAGCGTGCCCGAACGGCACACGCAAGGCGCACGCGCCGGCATGGTCAGCTTTCCGCTGCCGGTCGCCACGGTGGAGGTCACCATCTCGATGCTCTGGCATCCACGGCTCGATGCCGATCCGGCGCAACGCTGGCTGCGAGATTGCGTTCGGAAGGTCTGCGCGGCCTCCCGCTGAGCGCTCAGCGCGCCATTGCCGCCTTGAGCACCCTGAAAATCCGCTCGTCCTGGCACTGGGCAACGTTGAAGCGCAGGAACCGGCTGGCGGTTCCCGACAGGCTGAATGCATTGCCGGGCGCCAGCACGATGTTGTCGGCCAATGCACGGCGAGCAATTTCAGCCGCATCCACGCCATCCGGCAGGCTGCACCACAGGAACAAGCCGGCCGGTTGGTCGATCCAGGGCGTGATGCCGATCGCCTTCAGGCGCGCGCCCGTCTCACCCATGGCGCGGGAAAGCCGCGCGCGCAGCAATTCCATGTGCTTGCGGTAGCTGCCGTCCCTAAGCAGCGTCAGCACCAGTTCGGCCGCCAGCCGGCCGCCGCCGAAGGTGGTGGCAATCTTGAGGTCGGTGAGTTGCTCGATCCAGTCGCGCGGTGCCGCGATGAAGCCGCAGCGAACCGACGCCGATAGCGTCTTGGAGAAGCTGCCGATATGGACGACGCGGTTGAGGCCGTCGAACGCCGCCAGCCGAGGCGCTGGGCTGTGCTCGAAATCGGCGAAGATGTCGTCCTCGACGATGGTCAGGTCCGACTGGTCGGCGAGCTTCAGCAGCCGGTGCGCGGTGACCGGCGACAGGATCGCGCCGGTCGGGTTGTGGATGGCGGAATTGGTGATGTAGAGGCGCGGCCTGTGCTCGGCGAGCGCCTGCGCGAACAGCTCGATATCAGGCCCCGATGGCGTGTAGGGCACGCTGACGACCTTGGCGCGGTGGGCGCGCAGCAGCGCGTGAAAATTGAAATAGCAGGGGTCGTCGACTAGCACGGTATCGCCCGGTTCGATCAGGAAGCGGCACAGAAGATCGATGGCCTGCGTGCCCGATTCGGTCAGCATGATCTGTTCGGGCGAGACCTCGATGCCATGGCCAGCCATGCGCCGCGCGAGCAATTGCCTGAGCGGCGGCAGGCCGAGCGGCGTGCCGTAATCGGCTAGGTCGACATCGTCGGCGCGCGCCACGGTGCGCAGCGCCCGGCGCAAGGCCCCCTGCGGCATCCATGAGGCCGGCATCCAGCCGCAGCCGGGTTTCAGCATCTCGTCGCCGGCTTCCAGCGACTGGCGCGAGACCCACAGCGGATCGACAGCGCGGTCGAGCCGCGGGCCTATCTCGGCCAGCGACAGTGGCGCCAGCGATCCGGCGGCATAGAAACCCGAGCCCGGCCGTGAGCGTATCGCGCCTTCGGCAGCGAGCCGCTCATAGGCTTCGACCACGGTCGACTTGGACACCTGCATGGCCTTGGCAAAGGCGCGGATCGAAGGTAGCCGCGCGCCTGGCGTCAGGCTGCGCGCCGATATCCGCTGGCGGATGGTCGCCATGACAGTTTCCACAAGCGTGGTCGCGACAGGAGGGTGCGCATTGCCGGTTTCCAAAATGAGTTCGGTCATCTGTATTGCTCTGATAGCCATTACAGTTTTGCGGAATTGTACTGCATTGTCTCTGGCTGCACCATAGGCACTTGCCCGATAGAGGGCGAAAGCAATGGAGCCTGGAATGGACAAAACCGCGAGCGGCTGGATGAACGGATTCATCGGCGTGCTGATCTTCTCAGGCTCGCTGCCGGCAACGCGCGTGGCCGTGGCCGATTTCGATCCGATATTCCTGACTTCGGCCCGCGCCGCGATTGCCGGACTTCTCGGTCTCGCCATGCTGATGCTGTTTCGGCAGAAACGCCCGGAGCGCGGCGATTTTCTGTCGCTGGTGATCGTCGCCCTTGGCGTGGTTGTCGGCTTTCCCTTGCTCACCGCGCTGGCGCTGAAGCACGTCACCTCCGCCCATTCCATCATCTTCGTCGGCCTGCTGCCGCTGGCCACCGCGATCTTCGGCGTGCTGCGCGGTGGCGAGCGTCCGCGCCCGGCCTTCTGGCTGTTTTCCTGCATCGGCAGCGCGCTGGTCGCCGGTTTTGCCCTGATGCAAGGCGTAACGGCCTCACCTGTCGGCGACGGCCTGATGCTGGTCGCCATCATCGTCTGCGGCCTGGGCTATGCCGAGGGGGCGGCATTGTCGCGCAGGCTGGGCGGCTGGCAGGTGATCTGCTGGGCGCTGGCGATCTCGCTGCCGATCATGCTGGTTCTGACCTTTGCGACGCTGCCGTCGTCCTTCGCCGGCGTCGGCTCCGGCGCCTGGGCGGGTCTCGCCTACGTCTCGCTGTTCAGCATGCTGATCGGCTTCGTGTTCTGGTACCGCGGCCTCGCCCAAGGCGGCATCGCTGCCGTCGGGCAGTTGCAGTTGCTGCAGCCCTTTTTCGGCCTGGCGCTGGCAGCGTCGCTGCTGCACGAGCAGGTCAGCCCGCTGATGGTGGTCGTCACGCTCGGCGTGGTGGCCTGCGTGTTCGGGGCGAAGAAATTTGCACGCTAGGAGTTTGGTGGTGGAGGGCGACTCCGCCCTAGAACTTCGTCACCACCCCAATGCCAATCCCCTCGAAACCGCCCATCGCCATCAGCGCCGCCGGCGCCTCGTCAAGGCTGATCTTGTTGCCGACCAGCAGTTCGGGCTTGAGCTTGCCGGTGCGGATCATCTCCATCATGGCGGGGTAGCGGTAGGCCTGCATGCCGTGGCTGCCGAGGATTTCCAGCTCGAAGGCGATCACCTTGTCCATCGGCACTTGCGGGCGGGCATGTTCGCCCAGCATCAGGCCGACCTGCACGTGGCGGCCGCGCCGGCGCAGATTGGCAATCGAGTTGAAGGATGTCGTGGGGTGGCCGAGCGCGTCCATAGACATATGCGCCCCGCCATTGGTGATCTGCTTGACCGCCTTGACCACGTTCGGCGTGGTCGAGGCGTTGATGGTCGCCACGGCGCCGATCTTTTTGGCGAAGTCCAGTTTCTCGTCGGTGAGGTCGATGGCGATGACATTGGCGCCCATGGAACTGGCGATCATGATCGCCGACAGGCCGACGCCGCCGCAGCCATGCACCGCCACCCATTCCCCCGGCGTCACCCGGCCCTGGTCGACAATGGCGCGAAACGAGGTGACGAAGCGGCAGCCGAGGCTGGCGGCGGTGGCGAACTCCATCTCCTCGGGCAGGCGCACGAGATTGGTGTCGGCATGCTCGATGGCGACATATTCGGCAAACGATCCCCAGGCGGTGAATCCCGGCTGCGTTTGTTGTTCGCAGACCTGATGATTGCCCGAATTGCATTCGAAGCAGCGGCCGCAGCCGACGCAGAACGGCACGGTGACGCGTTCGCCGGCCTTCCAGCGGGTCACCTGCTTGCCGACGGCGACGACGATGCCGGCCAGTTCATGGCCCGGCACATGCGGCAGCGTGATGCCGTCATCATGACCCATCCAGCCATGCCAGTCGCTACGGCAGAGCCCGGTCGCCTCGACCTTGATGACGACGCCGTCGGCAGCCGGTTTCGGATCCGGCACGGTCAGGATTCTCGGCGTCTCACCGAATTTTTCGAAGACGACGGCTTTCATCGGCAACTCCCCGTGCTCTGCTCCGGCATTGTGAGCCTATTCGGCATCTATCTGATTCTCCGGCGCCGCCTTCTGAAAGGCCGGCAGCGCCATGCAGGCGGCGTGGATGCGCGAGATCTCGGGGTAGGGTGTCAGGTCGACGCCGAAGCGGGCGTTGCTGGCGATCTGGGCGACCAGGCAGATGTCGGCGAGGCCCGGTGCGTCGCCATGGCAAAATGTGCCGGTCTCATCCGATGAAGCCAGAATCTTTTCAAGCGGCTGGAACCCTTCGTTCACCCAGTGGCGAAACCAGTGGATGACATCCTGGTCGCCGGCGCCGAACAAAGTGCGCAGCGAGGTCAGCACGCGCAGATTGTTCACCGGGTGGATGTCGCAGGCGATCATCTGCGCCAGCATTCGCACGCGCGCCCGGCCGAGCGCGTCCTTCGGCAGCAGCGACGGTTCGGGGTGGGTCTCGTCGAGATATTCGATGATTGCCAGCGACTGCGTCAAAAGCGTGCCGTCGCCCAGGATCAGCGCCGGCACCAGCCCCTGCGGATTGACCGCGCGATAGGCCGGCTCCAGATGGTCGCCATGCCGCAGATGATGCGGCACGTAGTCGTAGCCCAGCCCCTTCATCTCGAGCGCGATGCGCACGCGGTAGGAGGTGGAGGAGCGGTAGTAGTTGTGGAGGACGAGGTCGCTCATTGGATCACGGTTTGTCGGTGGAATTTTGGCCGATCGAATCTTGGCCGACAGTGATCTCGATGGTGCCGATGCCGTCGACACCGCCGGTCATCGTCTGACCCGGCGCCACCGCGCCGACGCCGGCCGGCGTGCCGGTGAAGATCAGGTCGCCCGGTTGTAGTACAACCGCACCGCTGCAGATCGAAACGATATCGGCGATCGGCCAGATCAGTTCGGCGAGGTCGCCCTCCTGTTTCACCGTGCCGTCGACGGCGAGCCAGATGCGGCCCTTTTGCGGGTGGCCGGATTTGGCGGCTGATACCAACGGGCCGCAGGGCGCCGATCGGTCGAAGGCCTTCGACCAGTCCCAGGGCCGCGCCGCTTTCTTGGCCTCGTCCTGCAGGTCGCGGCGGGTGAGGTCGATGCCGACGCCGTAGCCCCAGACATGCTCGAGGGCTTCAGCGCGGGGGATGCGGAAGCCGGCCTTGCCGATCGCCGCCACCAGCTCGATCTCATGGTGCAGGTTTTGGGTCAAAGGCGGGTAGGGGACCGTGGTGCCGCTATCGACCACCGCATCGGCCGGCTTGGTGAAGAAGAAGGGCGGGTCGCGTTCGTCATTGCCGAGTTCGCGGGCGTGCGCGGCGTAGTTGCGGCCGACGCAGAAGATGCGGCGCACCGCAAAGCGCTCGGCAGCGCCTTCTATGGCGACCGATGGTATTGCGGGCAAGGGAAGGACGAAGTCTGTCATGCGGGGTCTCTGCCTGGGTTGTTGCCGGCACATTCGACCGATTTGGACGGCCGGGCAAGGCGTCAGCGCCAGCAAAAGCATCGGCTGCGCCTTGATTGTCGGATAAAGTCGGCTTCGCCTCCGGGGGTTAAGATGGCGATAGACTATTTGCCAATAAGCTGGCCATACCAGCGGGAGTATCGTGCCCACGGAGAACTGAAACGAACACCATGACCGCAATCAACGATCGCGCCCGGTTTCTGATCATCGACGACCATCCGCTGTTTCGCGAGGCGCTGCACAGCGCCGTGCAGATGGCCTATCCGGAAGTCGACACCGTGGAGGCGCGCTCGATCGCCGAGGCGCTCGATCTCCTGGGTGGGATAAAACCGTTCGATCTGGCGCTGCTCGATCTCAACATGCCTGATGTCCATGGCTTCGATGGACTGCTGCAACTCAGGACCCGCCATCCGCGGCTGCCGGTGGTCGTCGTCTCGGGCTATGAGGAGCCGAAGATCATCTCCGAGGCGTTGTCCTATGGCGCTGCCGGCTTCATCCCGAAATCGGCGCGCAAGAGCGATCTTGCGGCCGCAATCCGCTCGGTGATGGAGGGCGCGATCTATGTGCCGGAGACATATGAGGGACAGCCGCCCGACGCCGACAGCGCCGACCGCGCCGATATGGTGCAGCGGCTGGCCAAACTGACGCCGCAGCAGCTGCGCGTGCTGCAGATGCTGCGCCAGGGCCTGCTGAACAAGCAGATCGCCTACGAGCTGCAGGTCGGCGAGACCACGGTCAAGGCGCATGTCTCGGAGATCCTGCGCAAGCTCAACGTCTACAGCCGCACGCAAGCGGTGATTGAGGTGTCGAAGCTGGACAATGCGGAGCTGTTTCGCGATCAGGCCGGGTTTTGATCTTTACCCTCCCCCTTGTGGGGAGGGTCGATCCGCGAAGCGGAGCGGGGTGGGGGAGCTTGGCGCTGCACCCCGCCCCGGCGTTGCGCGCCGACCCTCCCCATCGAGGGGAGGGTATGGGGCTCAAGCCAACAAATGCGCCAGCAGTGCTCGCAATTGCGCTGGTTTCAGCGGCTTGCGCATCAGTTCGATGCCGGCGGCGCGGGCGGCTTTGACGACGGCCTCCGATCCGTCGGCGGTGACGATCAGCGCCGGCACGGCGCGGCCGAGATAATCGCGGACTTCGGCGATGGTGGCGGTGCCGAGGTCGCCGTCGTCGAGATGCTGGTCGGCAATGACGATGTCGGGCACCCAGTCGGTGTCGCCAAGCAGGCTGACCGCAGCCTCGGTCGAGGTCGCGGCGCGCACCAGGCACTGCCAGCGCTCGAGCAGGAAAGTCATCGCCTGCAGCACGTCGGCGTCGTTTTCGACCAGCAGCACCTTGGTGCCGAACAGGCCGTAGCCGCGCGGCCGCTCCATTTCGGCAAGGCTGGCGATGGCGTCGGCGCTGGCGCCGATGCCGACCGGCACGTCGATGTGGAAGATGGTGCCGCGCCCAACCCTCGAGGAGAACGTCACGGGATGACCGAGCGCGGCAGCCATGCGCCGCACGATGGCAAGGCCCAGGCCCAGCCCGCCGCCGGAGATCCCGGTGTCGGCTGGAATGGCGGAGCCGCGATGGAACTCCTCGAACACCGCCTCGCGCTGGTCGTCGGGAATGCCGCAGCCGGTGTCGGCGACATCGATGCGGATGGTATCGCCGCGATGCCTTGTGCCGACAAGCACGCCGCCCGAAGGGGTATAGCGCAGCGCATTGGACAGGATGTTTTGCAGGATGCGGCGCAAGAGCGTGCGGTCCGAACGCACCACGGCGCTGACCGGGCGGAACTTCAGCGCCAGCCCCTTCATCTCGGCCACGGGCAGGAAATCCGACCGCAGCGAGGAAAACAGCGTCTCCAGATTGACATCGCCGATGTCGGGCTGCACCACACCGGCATCGAGCTTGGAAATGTCGAGCAGCGTGCGCAACAGGTCTTCCATGGTCTCCAGCGAGCGCTCGACCTGACGGACAAGTTTCTTGCCCTCGTCGCTGGTCTGCACTTCGGCCAGCGCCGAGACGGAGAGGTGGGCGGCGTTCAGCGGCTGCAGCACGTCATGGCTGGCGGCGGCCAGGAACCTGGTCTTGGACAGGTTTGCCAGCTCGGCGTTTTCCTTGGCGGCGCTGAGGTCGATGTTCGACTGTTCCAGCCGGCGCAAGGTCGAGTGCAGTTCCTCGGTGCGCATGCGCACGCGGTTTTCCAGTGAAATTGCGGTCTGGAACAGCGAGAAGGCGTTGCCCTGCTGGTCCATCGAGCGCTCGACGCGGCTGACCAGAGCGGCGTTGATCTTCTTCAGCCTGTCGACGTCGTCGATATCCCTGAGCGGCATGGGCTATTCCGCCGCCTGGCGTTCGCCGAAGGCGATGCCGGTGAAGGTTTGGTTCAGATGCATCGAACGGTACTGTTCGCCATAGGTGCCGAAGCCGATGACATTGTTGACCCGGTAGAGCTCCGAAATGTCGCGGAAGACCTGGCGGTTGCGCGCGTCGAGCCGGCGCAGCACGCAATCGAAGCCGAGGATCATGTCGATGCCGCCGAGCCGCTCCTCGACGTCGCGCAGTGCGGCGCGCGTCGATTCCACCATGTCATTGGGCTGGGCGATGGAGAGCACGACGCCGTCGTCTATGGCGCAGAAGAAAGACAGTGAGCCGTCGGCATGCATCTTCTGGATCGAGCGGCAGTAATATTCGCCGCCCACTTTCACCACCACCGGGTGCGAGGCGAAGCTCATCGGCGTCAGGTTCTGCGCAACGATGCCGACCGAGGCTGCATATTCCTCAGCCGCGTTGGTGGCGTTGAATTCGCGCACGGTGCGGTGGTCCGGATCGGATGCCGTCACCACCAGCTTCTCGTCGGTTGGGATGAAATTGTCGGTCTTGAAGACATGGAACGGGATCTCGGTGGCGATCAGCACAATGATGGCGCTGTCGGACGCAACCTTGCCGTTCGAAATCAGCCTGGTGGTTTCGAATTTCAAATCGTCGCCCGCCGAACCGCCGATCAGCGGGATGTCGTCCAGCCCCCAATGGATGGCCGAGGTTACAGCTTCCTCGGCAAAGGACAGGCCGTCGATGAAGCAGAGCGCGAAGGTGCTTTTGGCATGGCAACTGCCGGTGCGTCCGCGCAGCAACCGCCGCAAGCCCTCGACTTCATCAGTGATCCTGTCCATTCCCGACGAGGAGAGATTGTCGACCATGGTGCTGACCGCCGAAAACGACGCTGAGGGAAAGAGCAGCGCCAGCACATGGCCTTCCTCCAGGCCCTGGGGGGTGATCTCGCCGGCGGTCGAGCAGGCGGCGTAGGCCAGCGTCGGTGCGTGGGTCTTCAGCCCTTGCGAAAGGACGCTCGCGTCAAACAAGCTCTGGGAGAAGAACAGCAGGGCAAAGCCGGCATCGATGGCTGCGGCCTCGACAGCGACCGCCAGGGCGAATGCATCGGCGTCGGGCTCGTCGGTGGTGAGCGCCGACAGACCGGATGCATAGCTCGTCCGTGAACTGGCCAGAGGCTTCCTCCCGATATCCTCCGACGCTTCCTGCGCGCGCCCGTTTTATGTCTCTCGGCGAGCTGGCGTCGAGGGCATTGTTGCCCCCTATTCGCTCTTTGGCAATGGGGCGGACAGGCCCATGATTTTCGTTTTCTCCATGACCGAAAGTACAATGAGCGCCGTGTGTTTTTTGCGCTTTGTGCAGTGTACCAATAGCGCATGGCCGAGCGCCAAAGCCGCATCGGCAGCATGACTACCAAGGTCATACCCAGGGAGGATGCATGTCGGACGTTTCGTTTGTCGTGAACGGAAAACGGATCAGCGGCGCTGCCGAGGACCGAACGCTTCTGGTTCATTTCCTGCGCGAAAATCTTGGTCTCACCGGAACGCATGTCGGTTGTGACACCTCTCAATGCGGCGCCTGCGTCGTGCATGTCGACGGCAAGGCGGTGAAGTCCTGTTCGATGCTGGCCGTGCAGGCCTCCGGGTCGACCGTGGTGACGATCGAAGGGCTTGCCAATGGCGGCGACCTGCATCCGATGCAGGCCGCGTTCAAGGAACATCATGGGCTGCAATGTGGCTTCTGCACGCCGGGCATGATCATGACCGCGACCGACATGATCGCGCGCCATCCCGAAGGCCTTGACGAGGCGACGGTGCGCGCCGAGCTCGAAGGCAACATCTGCCGCTGCACCGGCTACCACAACATCGTCAAGGCGATCCTCGCCGCATCGCAGACTATGGCGAAGGTGCCGAAGGGCAGGGCGAAACAGGCAGCGTAAGAAAGAAGCGAGTAGCGAATAGGGAGTAGCGAGTAGTCGGTTTAGCCGAACCGCTCCGAGCACAATTCCCTACTCACTAATCACTATTCGCCACTCACTATTCGCTATTCCGGAGGAATTCCTATGGGCATTGAAGGTATCGGCGCTCGGGTCGTGCGCAAGGAAGACAAACGCTTCATCACCGGCGCCGGCCGCTATGTCGACGACATGGTGGTTCCCGGCATGAAGCATGCCGCTTTCGTGCGCAGCCCGCACGCGCATGCTCAGATCAAGAAGATCGACGTCAGACGAGCGCAGGCGATGCCCGGCGTCATCGGCGTCTTGACCGGCAAGGAGCTCAAGGCCGACGGCATCGGCAACCTGATCTGCGGCTGGATGATCCATTCCAAGGACGGCTCGCCGATGAAGATGGGCGCGTGGTCGCCGCTGGCCGTCGACAAGGTGCGCTATGTCGGCGACGCGGTCGTCATCGTGGTGGCGGAAACCAAGGGCCAGGCCCGCGACGCGGCCGAAGCGGTCGAGATCACCTACAAGGAATTGAAGGCGGTGGTCGATGCCACCAAGGCGCTGCAAAAAGGTGCGCCGCAGGTCCATGCCGAAGCCGAGGACAATCTTATCTTCGACTGGGAGATCGGCGATGCCAAGGCGACCGACGCGGCGATCCAGGCGGCGGCCCATGTCACCCGCATGAAGATCGTCAACAACCGGCTGGTTCCCAACGCCATGGAGCCGCGCGCGGCCCTTGGCCATTACGACAAGGCCGAGGACCATTTTACCTGCTGGACGACGTCGCAGAACCCGCATGTCGCGCGGCTAGTGATGAGCGCCTTCTACAATGTCGCGCCGGAAAACAAGCTGCGCGTCATTGCGCCCGATGTCGGCGGCGGCTTCGGCTCGAAGATCTACATCTATCCCGAAGAGATCGTCTGCCTGTGGGCGTCCAAGAAAACCGGCGTCCCGGTCAAATGGGTCGCCGACCGCACCGAAAGCTTCCTCACCGACGCACATGGCCGCGACCATGTCTCGACGGTCGAAATGGCGTTCGACAAGAACAACAAGATCACCGGCTTCAAAGTCGACACCATCGCCAATCTCGGCGCCTACATGTCGCTGTTCTCGTCTTGCGTGCCGACCTATCTCTACGCGACGCTGCTGTCGGGCCAGTACAACATCCCGACGATCCACGCCAATGTGCGCACCGTCTACACCAACACGGCACCCGTCGACGCCTATCGCGGGGCAGGGCGGCCGGAAGCCACGTATCTGCTCGAACGGACAATGGAGACGGCCGCA
Source organism: Mesorhizobium sp. P160219 (assembly GCF_057786095.1). NCBI lineage: Bacteria > Pseudomonadati > Pseudomonadota > Alphaproteobacteria > Hyphomicrobiales > Phyllobacteriaceae > Mesorhizobium > Mesorhizobium sp. P160219. The sequence goes on along the minus strand of NZ_JBYNWG010000001.1, from coordinate 4,925,085 downwards.
CGTGAACTTGGGGTCTCGCCGGCGGAGTTGCGGCGCATCAATTTCATCACCGAGTTTCCGCACCAGACGCCGGTCATCATGAATTATGACGCCGGCGATTACGGCGCTTCGCTCGATGCGGCGACACAGGCGTCCGACTATGCCGGCTTTGCCAAGCGCAAAGCGGCGGCCGCCAGCCAGGGCAGACTGCGCGGCATCGGCATGAGCTGTTACATCGAGGCCTGCGGCATCGCGCCGTCGGCGGCGGTCGGCTCGCTCGGCGCCGGCGTCGGCCTGTGGGAATCGGCCGAAGTGCGGGTCAATGCCGTCGGCACGATCGAGGTGCTGACCGGCTCGCACAGTCATGGCCAGGGCCATGAGACGACCTTCGCGCAACTCGTCAACCAGCGTTTTGGCGTGCCACTGGACTCGGTCTCGATCGTCCATGGCGACACCGACAAGGTGCAGATGGGTATGGGGACCTACGGTTCGCGCTCGGGCGCGGTCGGCATGTCGGCAATCGCCAAGGCGCTCGACAAGGTCGAGGCCAAGGCCAAGAAAATCGCCGCCCATCTGCTCGAAGCCGACGAGGGCGACATCGTCATCGAGAATGGCGAGGTCAAGGTCGCCGGCACCGACAAGAGCCTGCCCTGGTTCCAAGTGGCTCTTGCCGCCTACACCGCTCACAATCTGCCGGCAGGCATGGAGCCGGGACTGAAGGAAACCGCCTTCTACGATCCGGCGAACTTCACTTTCCCGGCCGGCTGCTACATCTGCGAGGTCGAGATCGATCCGGAAACCGGCACGACCGAGATCGTCCAGTTCGTCGCCGCGGACGATTTCGGCAACATCATCAACCCGATGATCGTCGAGGGCCAGGTGCATGGCGGCATCGCCCAGGGCATCGGCCAGGCGCTGCTGGAAGGCGCTCACTATGACGATAGCGGGCAGCTTTTGACGGCGAGCTATATGGACTACACCATGCCCCGCGCGGACGACCTGCCGTCATTCAAGGTGTCGACCTCGAACACGCCGTGTCCGAGCAATCCGCTCGGCATCAAGGGCTGTGGCGAGGCCGGCGCCATCGGCTCGCCGCCGGCGGTCATCAACGCCATCACCGACGCTTTGGGGATTGTGGACATCGCCATGCCGGCCTCGCCGTCGACGGTGTGGGCGGCGATTAGGGCGAAGAAATGAGTGAGTAGGGAGTAGTGAGTAGGGAATGGGCATTACCGGAGATGACAGCGTCCCTATTCCCTACTCCATACTCACTACTGCCTAACCACTTCAGGGGAGGATCCCATGTACGCAGTCAACTACCACCGCGCCGCCTCGGTCGCCGACGCCGCCAAGCTGGTGAAGAGCGGCGACGCCAGGCTTTTGTCAGGCGGCATGACGCTGATCCCGGCGATGAAGACGCGGCTCGCCGCACCCTCCGACCTGATCGACCTGTCGCGGATCAAGGAACTGCAAGGCGTCAAGGTGTCGGGCAAGACCGTCACCATCGGCGCCGCCACAACCCATTACGACGTCGCCAATGACGAGAAGCTGCGGAAGGCCTGTCCGGCGCTTGCGCACCTTGCGTCGCTGATTGGCGATCCGGCGGTGCGCCACAAGGGCACGATCGGCGGCTCGGTCGCCAACAACGACCCAGCCGCCGATTATCCGGCGGCGCTCTTGGCGCTGGGCGCCACCATCGTCACCAACAAGCGCGAGATTTCAGCCGCGAAATTCTTCACCGGCCTGTTCGAAACGGCGCTGAAAGAAGGCGAGATCATCACCGCGGTGAGTTTTACCGCGCCGGCCAAGGCTGCTTACGAAAAATTCCGCAACCCGGCCTCGCGCTATGCGATTGTCGGCGTGTTCGTGGCCAAGGGCAAGGACGGGGTCAGCGTTGCCGTTACCGGTGCCGGCGATGACGGCGTGTTCCGCTCGAAGGAGATCGAAGCCGCACTGGCGAAGAATTTTGCCGCATCGGCGCTCGACGGCGTGAAAGTGCCGGCGAAGAATTTGATGACCGACCTCCACGCTTCGGCCGAATACCGTGCCAATTTGATCGCCGTGATGGCCAAGCGCGCGGTGGCGGCAGCCAACGCCTGACATCATAAAGCTACTGACAAGGAAAGGGGCCATCGCGGCCCCTTTGTTCGTCTGCGGCGGGCTGTAACTGCCCAGTCCTTGCGGGTTCGCTGCCACGCGCAAATCCGTTGTTTCAGGTAATTCCCGTGCAAGAACAGGCGCATACTTCCCAAGGGACTGCCTAGCCCCATTCTCGCACTTGCACAATCTGATATTGCACTGCAATATGTATAGCTTGGCGGAACACGGGGTGGATTCTGCGCGCGGCGGTGTGAGCTGCGCCAAGATCTTGCGTCGTAGAGGATCGGCATGGCCGACATCTCCGCAGCGTCTGTTGCCCTGCCGCGGGCCACAGCCGACAAAGCAGCCAGAGCAAGACTGGCCTATCTCGATGGCTGGCGCGGGCTTTCGATCGCACTGGTGCTGATCGGCCATTTCTTCCCCGTTCCCGGGATCAATCTCGGCGTGCTCGGCGTCGAGTTCTTCTTCGTGCTCTCAGGCCGGCTGATGGGCGAGATACTGTTCATCGAACGCTTTCCGCTGAAAAAATTCTTCAAGCGTCGCTTTTCGCGCATCTATCCCGCGCTGCTGGTGTTCGTGACATCAGCCATGATCGGGCTCTCCGGCACCTTTATCGGCTTCAAATGGAAGGCGGCGCTGACGGCGCTGACATTCACCTACAACTATGCCGGAATTCTCATCACCCGCGCCGGCGCGCTCGACCACATCTGGTCGCTATGCGTGGAAGAGCACGCCTACATCATCCTGGCGCTGATCAGCGTGGCGGTGACCGGGCGGGGCAATGTCGTGCGGCTGCTGGTGACGCTGTCGCTGCTGGCGATGGCCAATGGCGCCATTTCGTACTGGGTGCTCGGCATGGATTACGAGCACAGCTATTGGCGCACCGACGTGCATATCGCCTCGATCCTGCTGTCGGCATCGATCTGCCTGCTCAGGCACGATGACCGGCTGCCGGCATTCCTGAAGGGTCCCTATGTCAGTCTGGTGTCGGCGGCCGCCGCCATTCTGCTGTTCCTCGATCCGGTGCCGACGCCGGTCCACTATCTCCTGGCGGTGCCCTTGCTGGCGCTTGCCGTCAATACGCTGGACACCAGCAGCTGGCATCTGACCGGCCTGCTTTCATCCAGGCCGATGGTGATGATCGGGCTGTGGTCGTACTCGCTCTATCTCTGGCAACAGCCCTTCTACAAATTCGTCGCCGAGCAGGGCAGTGCGCCGATCCCGATGCTGGCGGCTGTCTTCGCCTGTGCATTATGCAGCTACTATCTGGTCGAGAAGCCCGCGCGGGCCTGGCTGAACCGGAATTGGTGAGGGCTACGGACTCCTAATCTTATGCTGCCGTGGCGATCTGCTTGCCGATCATCAGCCAGCGATGCGTCAGCCCGCAATCTGCCTGAGGTAGTAGCGCACGGTCTTCTGGCCGCCATGGATCGCCGCTTCGCCGACTTGCGCAAAGCCAAGCGCGGCATGGAAGGCGTCCGAAGCCGGATTGGGCGGTTCGGCATTCACCTCGCAGGTGACGATGCTGTGGCCCGCGCGTGCGACTTCCCCGAACAGATCCTCGTAGAGCCGGCGGGCATGGCCGCGGCCGCGCGCTTGCGCCGCGACGACGACGCGGTCGACATAGACGAAGCGTGGATAGCGCTCGCGGAACCAGAGGAAATTCGGGCTGTCGTAGGCCGCATTCTGGTCGAAGGTCATGATGAAGGCTTCGAGCGTGCCGATGCGCCTGACGTAAAACGCTTCGCCAAGCAGGAAGGACAGCCGTTCGGGCTCGAGCCATGACAGTTCGGCGGCGTGCTCATTGTTGAGTGCGAGGATGGCCGCTTCGTCCTGAGGCGAGACACGGCTGATCGGCGACGGCCCAGTCACGGCTTCGCTCATCATGCTCTGGCCGCCGCAATCGTCGCGGCAACCAGCGCCCCATCGGTGACTGTGGTGCGGTATTCGCGGTCGAGATCGCCGCCGCCCATGCCGACTTGCGGGTTGCGGTAGGCCATGGCGCTCGGTACATCCTTGAGCGCGGCGAAGTGCATTTCCGTCAGCCCGGTTGATGCCAGCACCCCGGCGATGTTTTCGGGGTCCAGCGCGCCGCAGCCGAGGATGATGATGCGGCCGTCGGCCTGGCGGACGAGATCCGCCAACAGGCCGGCGCCTTCCACCGCGGTGTCCCTCTGGCCGCTGGTCAGCACGCGGCCGACCTTGCAGCGGATCAGCGCTTCCAGCGCCTCGGCCGGGTCGCGGGTCATGTCGAAGGCGCGGTGGCAGGTGACGGCGAGCGGACCGGCGGCATGGACCAGCGCGCCCATGCGGGTTTCATCGATGGTGCCGTCGGCATCGAGGCAACCGACAACGACGCCGGCGACGCCGAGGTCACGAAGCGCTGCGACATCGGCGAGCATCGAGCTGTATTCGGCCTCGCTGTAGAGGAAATCGCCGCCGCGCGGCCGCACGATGACATGGAAGGGAATTGTCGCGCTCTCGAGTGCGGCGCGCACCGTGCCGAGGCTGGGCGTGATGCCGCCTTCGACCAGGCTGGCGCAGAGCTCGACCCGGTCGGCGCCGGCGGCCTGCGCAGCCAGCAGTCCATCGATGCCTTCGACGCAGATTTCGATCAGGGGGCGAGCATTTCCGACCAAGGGGCGATCCTTTATGATTGCATGACGGCCAGCCCTAGCATCGGCTCGGTTGGTGGGGAAGCCGGAACAGCCAGTCGCTGCTTGGGCCAGCCCGGCAACCCGGCCGATCCGCAATTACTGGCGCAGCACCGTGTTCTTGGCGCCTTGTTCGACCTGGTCGATGACCAGCAGCTTGACCGGGCCGTCGCCGATGTTGGTGGCCTGGTGCCACTGGCCGATCATCTCGATGATGAAATCGCCCGTCTTGTAGGTGTTGCTGTTGCCGGTCTCGACATTCGTCACTTTGAGTGTCCCGGCCTCGACATAGGCGTAGCGGGCAAACGGGTGCTTGTGCACCGGCAGAGTGGCACCGACCGCAATGTCATAGGTTGAAACCAGGACCTGGACATTTTTCTGCGGCAGCACGATCGGCTGGCCGGACGCCGTCTGGCTGCGATCGGCAAGCGGTGTGACGACAACCGGCGGGATGGTACTGTCCAGCGCCCGAGCGGGGTTTGCAGATAGCGCTGCCGCGAACAGCAGCATCGATGCCAGGATCTTTCGCATGGTTCCTCCAGGTTTTACCGCCACCGCGCGGCGCGACGCCAAAGTTCTAACTCTCGTCAGTTACTGGAGACACAACGTCATCCGCCGGTGCCGTCGTCCATCATCGTATTCGTGAGCGCTTCATAGATGTTGCTGCATACCTGAGACCGCGGACAGTGTTTTACGATGAATGCCGGCACGACAGTCAGTGCGGCGGCGATCAGGATTTGCAGGAAGAGAGGAGCAGGCTCGAAGCGTTTGCCAAACAAGGCTCGGCAAGCGAAGTAGAGACTTTGAGCCAGGCACGCCCAGACAAGGACATGCAACAGCGTGCTCGTTGCTCTTGCATAGGGCGTTATGTATCCGTCGGGAAAGCCGACCATGCCAAGGTCGACGAGCCACTGCAGAGCCAGCAGGCAGGACAGGCATGCCCACAGAAAGGGCGCTACGCGGGTAACTAAAATTCTGCTGCGGTCAACGCTCATGTGCAATCGAAGCACAACAGCGCTCGGCCTTCCAGAGCGGCTGCTGCGTGGCTTGGAGTATCGCCTATTTAAGAGTGCGCAGCGTGATGGAGTAGCGGTGACCGGCGACCGGCGGAATGCTGTGCTCCCACTCGTGGCGCGCCGGACCGTCCATGAGATAGAGGGACCTCGGTTCGACCTCGATCGTCTCGCGATCCCATTTGGAGCCGTTTTTGCGGCGCAGCCGAAAGCTGCAGGGCGCCAGCAGCGAGACGCCGGCGACGAGATCGAAATGCGGCTTGTCGCGATGCCAACCTATGCCCGCGCCCGGCGGATACTCGTTGATGAGCACTTGGGCGAATTCCGTGGCCTGCCTGCCGGCAAAATCCGCGACCTTGTCGCGAAGCGGCAGCAGGAATTTCGGGATGGGCGGCGCTTCGACGACCTGGCGCCGGTCGTAGTCATAGCGCCAGCCGAAGCCGGCGACCTGCCGGTTGGCAATATGGCCATGGAAATCGAACGGCTTGAAGGACAGTTCATTGAGGTGACGGACCAGTTCCGCCTCTTCGTCCGTTGTGATCAGGCCCGGCCGGTAGGAAAATCCTTCCGGCAGCGTGTCGGCCGCGCCGAAGAGATCGCCCTGGCTGGCATACGCTGTTGTGCTGGATTTCGTCTGTGCCATCTGACGGAGAGATAGGAAGCCTCGCCGCCTGGGCAAGATTTTCGGCGTTGTGATGCGCCTCCCTGACGGAACCTCCGCATCGTTGCGGCATTACGCATTTTCGAAGCAGGATCTGGGGCGAAGCAAGATTTTGGGACGAAGCAGGATTTTCGACATGCCGTCCACTGCCATCCGCAACACCCATTACGACCCGTCGACGAAAATCCTCTCGGTCTGGTTCGTTCCAAGCGGAGCCCGCTACGACTATGAAGAGGTCGAGCCTGAGACCTATGCGGCGTTCCGGGCCGCCTTCTCGAAAGGGCAATTTTTCAACGAGTTCGTGCGCGACCGCTACCGGTTTCACTTGGTTGAAGAAGGGCGTCCGCGAGCAACCGGGTTCTGAAGGTGCGGTGATCCGTATAAGGTCGCGAACCCCAATTGCTTTTCAAATTGACTTGTTTCAACCTGCTTTGTGGGGACGGACAATGCCGTGGTCGAGATGGCCGTAACATTGGGGGAGGCAGCTTTTGAAATGCATATTGATTATACTCGGCGTGGTAGGTGTCCTGTCTTCCGCTGCGTCTGCAAAAGATAATCGACAACACATCGACCCTGCCTATCAAAAAAACATCAACTATCTGGCCGGGCTGTCCGACGCCCAGTTGAAATTGGTCGTAACATGGTCAGCTAACGTCATCGCCGTTACGACGCGATGCCCGGCGCTGCAGCTGACTCCAGACGGAAAATCCAAAATAACGGCGATATACATCTTGTACGATGTGCAAGATAAACACCTGATACCCAATCCCCCCGAATTCAAGAGAGCCATCAGGTTTTATGAAGGCGCTTACCGCACGGCGGCGCAACGCACGGACAGCTGTCGGGCGGAGAAAGCCAAGGACCCGGGAAGCTACCGGTAAATAGTTGTCGGCATGATCGACTAGAAGTGATTTGGCTCGCCGGAACCCCGGCGAAGCGCGAATTCTCTATAGCCCCTTCGCCAAATCGCCGTGAGAACTCACGGCCCGAAAACGCGACCGGACCGCGCGGACGCGCTTCGCCTTGCTGGTGACGCCCCCACCGTCACTTCGCAACCGAGCCCCCGAGAAAATGGACCTGGAGGCTTCTAGCGCGGGCATCGATTGTCTGGAAAGGCAACGGCGCTCTGGCTTGGTTGAATTATCGGCCGCCACCGCGGAAATCGTGCGGACGGAAGCCAAACGGCGACTGCATAGCCGCTCATCAAAGCCCTGTTCAACTCCTCAATTCGTGGTAAGGTGATTATACCAGTTAATAACATGACGATCGGCGCGGCCGTCGTTCAAAGCGGGAGTAGGGATAGATGACGACGATTGCGCTGTTCGGTGCCGGCGGCAAAATGGGTTACCGCCTGTCGACCAATTTTCGCGGATCGCCCTACACGGTACGCCATGTCGAGGTCAGCGAGGCCGGCCGCGATCGGCTGAAGACCGGACTGGGCTTCGACGCGGTCAGTGCCGATGCGGCGCTGGACGGGGCGGATATCGTCATCCTGGCCGTCCCCGACACGCATATCGGCAAGGTGGCGGCTGATATCGAGAGCAAACTGGCGCCTGGCACGATGGTGATAGTGCTCGACGCGGCTGCACCCTTCGCCGGCCATCTGCCCAACCGGCCGGACCTGACCTATTTCGTCACTCATCCCTGTCATCCGCCGATCTTCAACGACGAGACCGACATGGCGGCCAAGAAGGACTATTTTGGCGGCGTCAAGGCCAAGCAGCATATGGTCAGCGCGCTGATGCAGGGACCGGAAGCGGATTACGCCAAGGGCGAGGCGGTCGCGAAAGTCATCTGGGCGCCGGTCATGCGCTCGCACCGTGTCACTGTCGAACAGATGGCGCTGCTGGAGCCCGGTCTATCGGAGACGGTGTGCGCGTCACTGCTTGTCGTCATGAAGGAAGCCGTCGACGAGGTCGTCGCGCGTGGCGTCGACCAACAGGCCGCACTCGACTTCCTGCTCGGCCATATGAACGTGCTCGGCGCCGTGATTTTCGGCGAGACCAAGGGCGTATTCTCGGATGCCTGCAACAAGGCGATCGAATTCGGCAAGCCGGTGCTGATGCGCGACGACTGGAAGCGGGTGTTCGAGCCGGAAGAGATCGCCGCGAGCATTCGGCGCATTACCTGAGACAGGCCGAGTCGGGCGCTTGCCGGAGCGCCTCGATGGCTCGACACACCCGCCATGACGAACAGATGTTTTGCTCAGTGGGAACATGTCACCTCAATTAGTGATTGACTCATCATACCAGTTGGCTTAGCTGTTGATGGCTTGGGCAAGGGTTCGCGGGAAGTACGAAGCCTGGGCGAGTGGAGGGACGGCGGGGGAGCAGCGATCGTTTGGGAAGCCGGCACCGGCATTCAGCCTGAACCGATCGGCGGCCCGCGTTGCGCGATGAATTCGAATGCAGAGGCCTTGATTTATCAAGGCAATTTTTCAAACGGGAGGACATCATGAAACTCACACGCAGAATGACACTTGCGGCGTTCGCCGGCATGCTGGCGCTTGGCACGGCGGTACCCGCCTATGCGGCCGACCTCATTGCCATCATCACGCCCTCGCACGACAATCCGTTCTTCAAGGCGGAAGCCGTCGGCGCCGAAGCCAAGGCCAAGGAACTCGGCTACGAAGCGCTTGTGCTCGTCCATGATGACGACGCCAACAAGCAATCCGAATTGATCGATACGGCGATCGGTCGCGGCGCCAAGGCGATCATCCTGGACAATGCCGGCGCCGACGCCACTGTCGCTACCGTGCAGAAGGCCAAGGACGCGGGCGTGCCGTCGTTCCTGATCGATCGCGAGATCAACGCCACCGGCGTCGCCGTGGCTCAGATCGTCTCCAACAACTACCAGGGCGCCCAGCTCGGCGCGCAGGAGTTCGTCAAGCTGATGGGCGAGAAGGGCAATTTCGTCGAGCTGGTCGGCAAGGAATCCGACACCAATGCCGGCATTCGCTCGAAGGGCTATCATGACGTCATCGACGATTATCCGGATCTGAAGATGGTCGCCCAGCAATCGGCCAACTGGAGCCAGACGGAAGCCTATTCCAAGATGGAATCGATCCTGCAGGCCAACCCGGATATCAAGGGCGTCATCTCCGGCAACGACACCATGGCGATGGGCGCGTATGCGGCGCTGGTTGCGGCGAACCGCAAGGACGTCATCGTCGTTGGCTTCGACGGATCCAACGACGTGCGCGACTCCATCACCGCGGGCGGCATCAAGGCAACCGTCCTGCAGCCGGCCTATGCGCAGGCGCAGATGGCGGTCGAGCAGGCCAACGACTTCATCAAGAACAAGAAGTCGCCGGCCAAGGAAAAGCAGCTGATGGACTGCGTCTTGGTCAATGGTGACAATGCTGCCAAGCTGGAAACGTTTGCGCTGACCAACTGAGCCGGCGTGACATGAATAGCGAGGGGCGACCCAAGGGTCGTCCCTCGTCGCCATTTTCCGTGGGTGCCGACCACCATGCTGAACAACAAACCATCATGCTGAACAACAAGCCGATCTGGCCGATGCTTGTCGTTGCAGTCGGCATCAGCCTGACCGCCTGCAAGATCTTGCCGACTCCCTCGGGGGATAGCGGCAGCGCTGCCGCCTTCAATCCGGACAAGATGGTCGAGGAGATCTGGGCCGCGAAGGTCGTGCCTTACCTCCAGCAGAAGGCCGGGCCTTTTGCCGAGGTCCGCGCTCTGGCAAAAACCGATCCTGCTTCCGCCGGCACCAAATATGGCAATCCGAACAAGCAGGCGAATTCGCCCTGGACCTTCGCGGTTCGCGTCGAGGGCAAGATCATCGCAGCCAACACGCAGTCGCGGGCCGCGACCATGGATATCGATGTCGACGGCGACGGCAAGGCCGATGCGCGGGTGCAGATCGGACCGGCGATGCGCGGAACCGCGCTGCGCGACAGCCTCGATTTCATCCAGTTCAACGATTTTACCAACCAGATCGACTTCGCCCAGTTCGGCAAGGCGTTCAATGCCTATGCCGTCAAGGCCGTGCTTGCCAAACTGCCGCGTGACGCCTTGGAGGGCCGGACCGCCAAGGTCCTCGGCGCCTATACGCTCGAAAACGGCCAGGACCTGCCGCTGGTGACGCCGGCGGAGGCAGAAATCGGGCCGAAGCCATGAGCGCTGCGGTTGCTCACGATGTCATCCTGAAACTGGAGGACGTCTCCAAGGTCTATTCCGGCACCGTCGCGGTCAAGCGCGCGAATTTCGAGGTGCGCAAGGGCGCCGTCAATGTGCTGGTCGGCGAAAACGGCGCCGGCAAATCGACGCTGATGAAGATTATCGCCGGCGTCGAACAGCCGACGCTCGGCCGGATCCTCCTGGAAGGGGAGGAGGTCTCCTTCTCGTCATCGGGCGACGCGGTGAACCGCGGCATCGGCATGGTGTTCCAGGAGCTGAACCTGTTTGGCAATATGACCGTCGCCGAGAACATCTTCGCCACGCGCGAGATCACCAACCGGTTCCGCAAGATCGACCGCAAGGAGCAGGAGCGTCGCGCGGCGCAATTTCTCGAACGCCTGCAGGCCGGGATAAGGCCCGACATGCTGGTCGAGGATCTGCGCATCGGCCAGCAGCAGCTGGTCGAGATCGCCAAGGCGGTTTCGCTCGATGCGCGCATCCTGATCATGGACGAGCCGACCTCGGCGCTCAGTGCGGCGGAAGTCGAGATCCTGTTCAAGGTGATCGCCGACCTCAAGGCGCGCGGCGTGGCGATCGTCTACATCTCGCACCGGCTGGAAGAGCTGATCCGCATCGGCGACTACATCACGGTGCTGCGCGATGGGCACATCACCGGCCAGGAGGAGATGAAAAACGTCGACACCCGGTGGATCGTGCGGCAGATGATCGGCTCCGACGCCAAGGATTTCGCCAAGGCCGACGGCCATGTTCCCGGCGAAGAGATATTCCGCGCCGAGGACATCTGCCTGCCGCGCGCGACCGGCGGACTGGCGGTCGATCACGTTTCGCTGTCGCTGCGCGCCGGCGAGATCCTCGGCATATACGGCCTGATGGGCGCTGGGCGCAGCGAGCTGTTCGACTGCATCATGGGCCGCCATGGCCAGGCTACCGGCGCGATCTTCATCGCCGGCAAAAAGGTCAAGGAGCGCGACACGACGCGGCGCATCCGGCGCGGCCTGGCGCTGATCCCCGAAGACCGCCAACGCGAAGGGCTGGTGTCGATCCTGTCCGTCGCCAGCAATCTGACACTGGCCAGCCTGTCGCGGTTTGTCCGCCTGTTCCACATTCGCGGCGGCCAGGAGAAGCAGGCGGTGACGCAGATGGTGCGGGAACTGGCGATCAAGGTCGCCGACCCGGCGCAGGAGGTCTCGTCGCTGTCGGGCGGCAACCAGCAAAAGGTGGTGATCGGCAAGGCGCTGCTCACCGGGCCGAAGGTGCTGCTGATGGACGAGCCGAGCCGCGGCATCGATGTCGGCGCCAAGGCCGACGTCTTCCGCACCATGCGCAAACTGTCGCGAGACGGGCTCGGCATTCTGTTCGCCACCTCGGATCTCGATGAGGTGATGGCGCTGTCCGATCGCATCGCGGTGATGAGCAATGGAAAACTGACGGGCATGTTCGATCGCGCCGAGGCGACGGAGGCAGCCCTTGTCGCCGCCTCGGCACTTGGCCACGGACCGGCCCCGCACACGGAGAACCCATGACTGACATCCCAGCCAAGGCGGCTGTCTCCTCCGTTTCGAGCGGCTCGCTGCTGCTGACGCTGATGAAGGCGAGGACCTTCATCGCGCTGATCGCCGTCTTGATCTTCTTTTCGATCGCGGCGCCGAATTTCCTGTCGACCGCCAACCTGATCCTGATGTCGAAACATGTGGCGCTGAACGCCTTCCTCGCTATGGGCATGACCTTCGTCATCATCACCGGCGGCATCGACCTGTCGGTCGGCTCGATCGTCGGCCTGTGCGGCATGGTCGCCGGCTACCTCGTGCTGAACGGAATCGACCTGCAATTCGGCTACACAATCTATTTCAATGTCCTCGAGATCGCGCTGATCACGCTGGCGGTCGGCATATTGATCGGCGCTGTCAACGGACTGCTGATCACCAGGCTGAACGTCGCGCCGTTCATCGCCACGCTCGGCGTGCTCTATGTCGCGCGCGGCCTGGCGTTGCTGTCGTCGGACGGCCGCACCTTCCCCAACCTGGTCGGCAAGCCGGAGCTCGGCACCACCGGGTTTGGTTTCCTCGGCGCCGGGCGGCTGCTTGGCCTGCCTGTGGCGATCTGGATCCTGATCGTCGTCGCGCTGGCTGCGGCCTATCTCGCCAAATACACGCCGCTCGGCCGCCACATCTTCGCCGTCGGCGGCAATGAGCGGGCGTCGCGAATTTCGGGCGTTCGTGTCAACATGGTGAAAATGTTCGTCTACATGTTCTCCGGCTTCTGCGCGGCGATCGTCGGCCTGATCATCTCGTCGGAACTGATGGCCTCGCACCCGGCAACGGGCGAAAGTTTCGAGCTCAACGCCATCGCGGCGGCAGTGCTCGGCGGCACCTCGATGTCGGGTGGGCGCGGCACGATCGGCGGCACCATTGTCGGCGCCTTCGTCATCGGCATTCTTTCGGACGGGTTGGTGATGATGGGCGTGAGTTCCTTCTGGCAGATGGTGATCAAGGGCCTTGTCATCATCGTCGCCGTCGTCGTCGACCAAGCGCAGCGCCGGCTGCAGAGCCGGGTGACGCTGATGCAGATGGCAAAGGCAGGCTGAGCATGGCGGAGTTGCGGGGAGGGCTCATCGGCTGCGGCTTCTTTGCCATCAACCAGATGCATGCCTGGCGCGACATTGAAGGCGCCGCGATGGTCGCCATTTGCGACCGCGACCCGGAGCGGCTGCGCATCATCGGCGACCAGTTCGGCATTGCGAAGCGCTACACCGACGCGGCAGAGATGTTTGCAAGCGAAAGCCTCGACTTCGTCGATATCGCCACCACCGTTCCCAGCCATCGTCCGCTGGTCGAGATGGCGGCGCTGCACCGTGTGCCGGTGATTTGCCAAAAGCCGTTCGCGCCGACGCTTGCCGACGCCAAGGCGATGGTGAGGGCCTGCGTGGAAGCCGGCGTACCGCTGATGGTGCATGAGAATTTTCGCTGGCAGTCGGCGATCCAGGCGGTGCGTGCCGTGCTCGACAGCGGCGAGATCGGCACGCCGTTCTTCGGGCGCATCTCCTTCCGCTCTGCCTATGACGTGTTTTCCGGCCAGCCCTATCTCGCCAAGGGAAAGCGCTTCATCATCGAGGATCTCGGTATCCACAGTCTCGACATCGCCCGTTTTCTACTGGGCGACGTGTCGACGATCACGACGCGAACCGCGCGCATCAACCCCGGCATCGCGGGCGAAGATGTCGCGACGATGCTGATGGACCACAAGAGCGGGGCGACGTCAGTGGTCGACTGTAGCTACGCGACGAAGCTCGCCACCGAACCGTTTCCCGAAACGCTGATCGAGATCGACGGCAGCGACGGCACGATCCGCTTGGCGCAGGGATATCGGCTCACCGTCACCGGCAGGAGCGGCACGAAGATTACCGACGTTTCGCCGCCCGTACTCGCCTGGGCATCGCGCCCATGGCACAACATCCAGGAGAGCGTCGTCGCCATCCAGCAGCACTGGGTCGACTGCCTGGCAAAGGGAACCGAGCCGGCGACCTCGGGCGCCGACAATCTCAAGACATTCGCGCTGGTCGAGGCGGCCTATCTGGGCGCCGCGAGCCACGAACCTGTCCACCTGGATGGCTTGCTGACATGACAGCCGACGCCTTCCTCCTATACGGCACACGCGTGGTCGAGGCCGAGCCGGTTAGGCTGAGTGCGGGCTTGCTCAGCGCCGACTTTGTCAACGGCAGCCTGCGCACCATCCGTTACGGCGGCATCGAAGTGCTGCGCGCCATCGCCTACATCGTGCGCGACCGCGACTGGGGCACCTATGAACCGGCGCTGACGGACCTTGCCGTCGATCAGGACGCCGACAGCTGCTCCGTCAGCTACTCCGCAACTTGCTTAGCACCGGGCGGAAGCCGGCTCGACTTTCGCGCTACGATCAAGGGCTCCGCCAACGGTCACCTAGTGTTCGACGTCAGCGCGGTCCCTGAAAGCGATTTCGAGACCAATCGCTGCGGTTTTTGCGTCCTGCATCCGATCGCCGGCCTCGCCGGCAGCCCGGTCACGGTCGAGCATACCGACGGCAGCGTGGTGGCGACGAAACTGCCACTGCTGATCGATCCCTGGCAGCCTTTCAAGGATTTGCGCGCGATCACCCATGAGGTCCGGCCGGGCATCACTGCCGAATGCCGGATGGAGGGCGACACTTTCGAGATGGAGGACCAGCGTAACTGGTCGGACGCGTCCTACAAGACCTATGTGCGGCCACTGGCGTTGCCTTGGCCCTATGTGCTGCCGGCCGGCCAAACTGTAAGCCAGACGGTCAGCCTGCGCATCACCGGCGAGGGGGGAATGCCGGCCGCAGCATCTGCCGCCGAACCGGTCAGCGTCGAACTCGGCGAGACCGGGCAGAGGCTGCCGGATCTCGGCGTGATCATCTACCCGGATGAGGTCGAAGCAGCGCTCGCAAATCTTTCGACATTGACCGAGTTCGGCCCGCAGCAACTTGTCTTCCACTACGATCCGACGCGCGGTCACGGCGTCGAAGCATTGCAGTCTTATGCAAGGCTCACCGCCGCCTATCCGGTGCAGACGACGCTGGAATGCGTCGTTGCCTGCGCGGGCGACCTCGATGCCGAGCTGTCAGGCGTTGCCGACATGGTGCGTCAAGCCGGGTTGAAGCTTTCGGCCATTGCCGTCTCGCCTTCGGTTGACCGGCAGTCGACACCGCCGGGCAGCGCGTGGCCGGACTGTCCGCCGCTCGAAGACGTCTATGCCGCGGCCCGTCGCGCCTTTCCCGATATCCGGCTCGGCGGCGGCATGTTCAGCTATTTCACCGAGCTCAACCGCAAGCGCGTGCCGGCGGGCCAACTCGATTTCGTCACCCACTGCACGTGCCCGATCGTGCACGCCGCCGACGATCTCAGCGTCATGCAGTCGCTGGAGGCGCTGCCCTTCATCACCGCGTCGGCGCGGGCGATCTTCGGGGAAAAGCCTTACCGCATCGGTCCATCGACGATCGCCATGCGCCAGAACCCCTATGGCGGCGCGACCAAGGGCAATCCCGGGGGCCAGCGCATCGCCATGGCCGATCGCGACCCTCGCCATGCCGGCCTGTTCGCAGCCGCATGGGCGATCGGCTATGCCGCGCGTGTCGCGCCGGCCGGGCTGGAACTGCTCACGCTGTCCGGCTTCGCCGGGCCTTTCGGCGTGCTCGCAGCATCCGGCGAACCCGTCGCCGAAGGATCGCCTCGGCCGATCTTCGATGCCATCAAGGGGCTTTGCGAACTGGCCGGCCTTACGTATGTGGCGACGAAAACGAGCGACGAGACCAAGGTGCTGGCGCTGGCCGGCCGCTCCGCTTCGGGCAAGACCGTGGCGTGGCTGGCGAACCTGACGGCGGACGACGTGACGGTCGACATCTCAGCGTTTGGCCGAGGCCAACTGGTGATGACCCCTTACGCGATCACGCGGATCGGCTGAAATCAGTTGCCGGAGTTCATCACATAAAGCGCGCGCGAGCGCTCGAGGTGCTTGATCATCGCCTTCTCGGCGCCGTCGGCATCCTTCTTCTCGATGCGGCCGATGATCTCTTCATGCTCGGTCAGCGTGAACTGTTCCTTGCCGGTCCAGATCAGCATTTCGGTGTGATATTCCTTCAGCCAACCGAGCATCGCCTCGCTGACGGCGATATAGATCGGGTTGCCTGAAATGGCCGCGATCTGGGTGTGAAACTTCATGTCGGCTGAAATGAAAGCCTCGGAATCGCCGCGAAAGCCACGCTGTTCGGCAATTGTGGCCCGCAGCTGCTCAACGTCCTCGGCAGTGGCGTTTTCGGCGGCTTCCCTGACCATGCCGCGCTCGAAGAAGATGCGCGCCGTTTTCAGGTGTTCCAACGTGTCCTTCGACGACGACAGGATGATCTTGGCTGCGCCATCGACCTGCTTGATGATCGACTTGGCGGTCAGCTGCAGCACCTTGGCGCGTTCCCCATGCGAGATCGCGACGAGGCCCATATTGCTCAGCGCCTGCATCGCCTCGCGGATCGCGGGACGGCCGACCTCGAAGCGCTCCATCAACTCGCGCTCCGACGGCATGTCGTCGCCCGGCGTCAATTCTCCGCTGGTGATCAGGCGCTTCAGCCGCAAAAACACTTCGTCGGAAAGTTTGCGCCGGACGATCGGCTCCGAACGGTTCATCGTCGCGAATCACTCCCTTGACCTGTGTCTATCTAGCACTGCCGCAGCTGTTCCCGGAATGGCTGTCGCCCCGATCGCCCATAGCCGCTAGACAGGATATCGCTTGCAAAGCTCATGTACTCATTATACCAGATTCCGACGATCAAGGAACTCTTTTCGAACCCCCTGCGGCCTCAGACAACGAACCATGATCACGCTCACCTACCGCATCGAGACATCAGGCAGCATCGAGACGCTGGCAGCCAAGATCGCCAGCGACCAGTCGACTGGAACCTTCGTCGCGCTGCCCGGCGAGACCGAGGAACTGAAAGCCCGGGTGGCCGCGCGTGTCCTGGCCATTCGGCACCTGCCGGACGCACTTCGCCCCTCCATTCCCGAGGCCGGTAACGGGCCGTTCAAGCGCGCGGATGTCGACATCGCCTTTCCATTCGATGCCATCGGCCACGACCTGTCGGCTCTGATGACCATTGCCATCGGCGGCGCCTATTCGATCAAGGGCCTGTCCGGCATTCGCGTTGTCGACATGAAGCTGCCGGAGCAATTCCGCGGCGCGCATCCAGGTCCGCAATTCGGCGTCGCCGGCAGCCGCAGGCTGACAGGTGTCACGGATCGGCCGATCATCGGCACCATCGTCAAGCCGGCGCTGGGGCTGCGGCCCCCCGAGACCGCCGCGATGGTGGGCGAGCTGATCGCCGCCGGTGTCGATTTCATCAAGGACGATGAGAAGCTGATGAGCCCAGCCTATTCGCCGCTGGCGGAGCGGGTAAAGGCAATCATGCCGCTGATCCTCGACCACGAGCAGAGGACCGGCAAGAAGGTGATGTATGCCTTCGGCATCTCGCATGCCGACCCGGACGAGATGATGCGCAAACACGATCTGGTGGCCAAGGCCGGCGGCAATTGCGCGGTGGTCAACATCAACTCCGTCGGTTTCGGTGGCCTGGCCTTCTTGAGAAAACGCTCCAGCCTGGTGCTTCACGCTCATCGCAACGGCTGGGACATCCTCACCCGCCATCCCGGCCTCGGTATGAACTTCAAGGTCTGGCAACAGTTCTGGCGGCTGCTCGGCGTCGACCAGTTCCAGATCAACGGCATCCAATCGAAATACTGGGAGCCGGACGCGTCTTTCGTCGAGTCCTTCAAGGCGGTGACGACGCCGATTTTTGCGCCTGAGGATTGCGCCTTGCCTGTGGCGGGCTCCGGCCAATGGGGCGGGCAAGCACCCGAGACCTATGAACGGACCGGCCGGACGGTCGATCTGCTCTATCTGTGCGGCGGCGGCATCGTCAGCCATCCGGATGGACCGGGCGCCGGGGTGCGTGCCGTGCAGCAAGCCTGGCAGGCGGCGGTCGACGGCATTCCGCTGGCGGATTTCGCCTTGAGCCATCCGGAGCTGGCGCGGTCGATCGAAAAATTCGGCGACGGCAAAGCGGCCTGAAGCAATGCAAGACCTGCTTCTCAGCTATTATGGCGACGACCTCACCGGCTCGACCGACGCCATGGAAGCGCTCGAACTCGGCGGCGTGCCGACCGTGCTGTTCATGCGCCAGCCGGACGCGGCCATGCTTGCGCAGTTCAGCCACTGCCGCGCCATTGGATTGGCCGGCACCAGCCGCAGCGAGACGCCACAATGGATGGACACGCATCTGAGCGATGCCTTCGCTTGGCTGAAGACGCTGAATGCCGCGATCTGTCACTACAAGGTCTGCTCGACCTTCGATTCCAGTCCGACGATCGGCAGCATCGGTCGCGCCATCGAGATCGGCCGCTCGGTTTTCGCTCAGGACAGCGTGCCGCTGCTGGTTGGGGCGCCGCAGCTCAAGCGTTACACCGCCTTCGGTCATTTGTTCGCGGCCTATCGTGAAAAGTATTTCCGCATCGACCGCCATCCGGTGATGAGCCGCCACCCGACGACGCCGATGGATGAATCCGACCTGCTGATCCATCTGTCGCGGCAGACGGAGCTCACATCGGGGCTGGTCGATCTCGCGACGTTGCAGTCGGTGTCGCGCTCGGAAGCCTTCGACCGCTTGCTCGCTGAGGGCACCGACATCGTACTTGTCGATGTCGACAG
The DNA here is from genome assembly GCF_057786095.1 of Mesorhizobium sp. P160219. NCBI lineage: Bacteria > Pseudomonadati > Pseudomonadota > Alphaproteobacteria > Hyphomicrobiales > Phyllobacteriaceae > Mesorhizobium > Mesorhizobium sp. P160219. The sequence continues at coordinate 4,906,275 of NZ_JBYNWG010000001.1, read as the reverse complement.
CCTCGAGACGCAGGCGCTTGCCGGCAAGGGGATATGGCGCGCCCGCAAGCCGGGCGGTTCGTTCGTCGTCGGCTCGTCCGGGATCGAATATGCGCTGCTGGCCGAATGGGTGTCGAGTGGGACAGTCAGAGCTGAGCCAGGATTTTCGCCGCCAGGTGCCGCCGACCGGATCGCGGTCGTCTCGGGCAGTTGTTCGCCGACGACCGAACGACAGATCCGGCACGCTTTGACCGACGGCTTCGATGGCATCGAGGTCGATCCCGTCGAACTGATCTCCGATGCTTCCGGAGATGCGATCGCACGCGCGACGGCAGCCGGTCGCGCCAGTCTGGAAGCCGGGCGCAGCGTCGTTCTCTACACGGCCCTTGGACCCGCGGCCGATAGGGGGGGCGAAATCGACCGCCAGGAAGGCGCCCGCCACAAGCTCGGGCGGGGCCTCGGCGAACTGCTTCGCGCGCTGACCATCGAGCAGAAGTTGCAGCGCGTGGTCGTTGCCGGCGGCGATACGTCGAGCCACGCGCTCGGCCAGATGGGTGTCGATGCGCTGACCGTGCGGATGCCGTTGCCGGCGTCGCCGGGCTCGCCGCTTTGCGTCGCTCACTCGCGCGTCAAGGCGATCGATGGGCTGGAGGTGGCACTCAAGGGCGGGCAGGTTGGAACCGACCGCTATTTCAGCGCCATCCGTGACGGCCTTAGCAGCTGATTACGCGTCGCCTGGCAACGGCGAGATCCATTCATGCCCTCTAACGGCGCCGTAGCGGTTTTTGTCGCGCATGTTGACGTTAAATTCACATAAAGATATGGGTGTTTTGTCCGGGCAAGGTACTTTTGCCATTTATCCGCCTTGCTCTATCGGGGTTGTCGCCATGTGTTTCGCCCTTGCATCAGACTGCAGGATCGCCCTGTAGCAATCGCCAATGCTGAAAGAGGCGGTGATCATGCCCAGCCTGCTCGGAATCGATAACGGCCTCACGGTCACCAAGGCGGTCATCTTCGATGCCGACGGCACGCAATTGTCCGTGGCGCGTCGCCGGGTGCCGCAATCGATGCCCCACGCGCGCTGGGTGGAGCGCGACATGTCAGGCCTGTGGCAAGCAACAGCCGACGCCATCAAGGAGGCGATCGCGCTCTCCGGCAGGCCGGCGGAAGACATCAAGGCGGTGGCGGCGACCGCGCATGGCGATGGTCTCTATCTGCTCGATCATGATCGTCAGCCTTTGGGACCAGGCATCCTGTCGCTCGACAGCCGCGCCGGCGACATTGTCGACAGGTGGTCCGCCGGTACCGTTTTCACCGATGCGCTGGCGACGACGGGCCAGACGCCGCATGTTTCGGCGCCGTCGGCGCTGCTGGCGTGGCTCAAGCAGAACGATCCTGATCGCTATGGCCGCATCGGCCATGTGCTGGCCTGCAAGGAATGGCTGCGCTTTTGCCTGACCGGCACGATCGGGACCGACCGCACGGAGGCCAGCACTTCATTCACGGATTTTCGCACGCAAGCCTATGCGCCTGAAGCGCTGCGCATCTTCGGGTTGGAGGATCTGTTCAACGCGCTGCCGCCGGTGGCGCATTCCGCTGACATCGCCGGTCAAGTCACAGCCGATGCCGCCGAAAGGACCGGCCTTCGCAAGGGAACACCGGTCGCCTGCGGCCTGCACGACGTGGCCGCATCGGCGCTTGGCATGGGCGGCCATGAAGACGGCGTGCTCGCCATCGTCGCCGGCACCTATTCCATCAATGAAGTCGTCTCTTCGCAACCGCGCGTCGACCGGCGTTGGTTCTGCCGCAACGCCATCGACGCGGGCCGTTGGAACAACATGTCGATCTCGCCGGCCTCGACCGCGAACTACGACTGGTTTCTCGACACGTTTTGCCGCGCGGAGCAGGACAGGACGGATGGCGGCTCCCTCCACGAATTGCTGGCGGGAGAGATCGACGCGGCGTTGAAGAAGCCTTCGACCATCCTGTTTCATCCCTATCTGTTCGGCTCTCCCTATGGCGATTTGGCCAGCGGCAGCTTTGTCGGCCTGCATGGCTGGCACAATCGCGGCGACATGCTGAAGGCGGTTCTGGAAGGCATCGCCTTCAATCACCGCACCCATGTCGAGGCTTTGCGCGAAGGCTTTGCTATCAGCGAGATCCGCCTGACCGGCGGCGGCTCGCGTAATCCTGCCTTCGTGCAGATGTTTGCCGACGTGCTGAACGCCCCGGTCACCGTCACCTCGACGGATGAGACCGCGGCCCTCGGTGCCGCGCTTTGCGCAGGTGCCGCGGTCGGGATCTTCGCGACGCCGCAACAGGGCGCCAGGCAGGTCGGGATGACGGAGCGGACGTATCAACCCGTGCCCGCCTCCAGTGCTGTGTTCAATGAGCGGTTTTCGCTCTACTGCCGCATAGCCGAGCAGCTGAAGTCGCATTGGCCTGATATCGAAAGGCTGGCGGGGGTAAACGCATGATCAAGGCCGACGAACGACGCGAAGAGATCGCCGATTATGTGATCAAGCTCGGCCAGGTGCGCATCGATGATCTGGTCGAGCATTTCGGCGTGTCGCGCATGACCATCCACCGGCATATCGACCGGCTGGCGCAGCAGGGCGTGCTGCGCAAGCTGCACGGTGCGGTGACGGTCCAGCCTTCCGGCCTCTACGAGAGCGCTTTCCGCTACCGGGTGACCGTCAATCGAGCCGAGAAGGATGCACTGGCGCGGGCGGCACTGGATTATATCGAGGCCGGCCAGGTGGTGATGCTGGACGATTTATCGACGGCAAACGCGGTCGCGACGCTGCTGCTCGACGTCAAGCCGCTGACCGTCATTTCCAACAGCGTTTCGACGGCGGGCCAATTGATCAATGTGGACGATATCGATTTCATCTGCCTCGGCGGCCAGTATCATCCCACTTACAATGCCTATATCGGCATTGTCTGCGAGAACGCCGTGGCGCAGTTGCGCGCCAATGTGCTGATCTGTTCGGCTTCGGCCGTCACCGGAACCACTGCTTTCATCCAGGATCCGAATGTCGTGCGGGTCAAGCAGGCGATGATGACCGCCTCCGTGAAGCGCATCCTTTTGGTCGACCACGCAAAATTCGACCGGATCGCGCTGCATGTCTTCGACGATCTGACCAGTTTCGACGCCGTGCTGGTGACCGAGGGCCTGGGCGATGCGCAGGCGCAGAGCCTCGAACGGGCGGGGGTGAAGTTGCGCATCGTCAAGACGAAGGCGCCATGAACCCAGCAGATGGAGCCGGGGCGGACAATCCCGCAGGGCGTCTCGCCGCGATGGCCGGGACCGGCGAAGTCGACGTCGTCATTCTTGGCGCCGGCATCAACGGGGCTGGGCTGTTTCGCGATCTGTGCGCGCAAGGTGTCAGCTGCCTGATCGTCGAAAAGGCGGATTTCGGCTCGGGCACCAGTGCCGCGCCGTCGAGGCTCATCCACGGCGGCTTGAAATATCTCGAGACCGGCGAGTTCGGGCTGGTGGCGCAGTCGACGCTCGAACGCAATCTGCTTCTTCAAAACGCGCCGCACTATGTCAGCCCGCTGCCGACCGTCATCCCGATCTTCTCGTGGAGCAAGGGCATGCTCGCGGCGTTGCGAACGCTGTTCGGCTCGACCAGCGCGCCGCGCAGCCGCGGCGCCATACTGATCAAGATCGGCTTGATGATCTACGATTTCTACGGTTCACGAAACCAGGTCATGCCGCGCCACCGCATGGTCGGGCGGCGGCAGGCGCTTGTTGAGATGCCGGCGCTCAATCCGGCGATCGTCGCCACCGGCACCTACTACGACGCCAAGATAAGTCACCCGGAAAGGCTGGTGCTGGAACTGATCCTCGACGGCTTGCAGGCTCACGCGGCGTCTGCCGGTGCCAACTACACGACACTGGCGGCTTCAGCCAATGGCGTGCTCACCTTCCAGCCGGAAAACGGCGCGGCCTTTTCGGTGCGGCCGAAGCTGGTGGTGAACGCCGCCGGTCCGTGGATCGACGACGTCAACGCGCTGCTTGGTGCTCCATCGAAGATGATCGGCGGCACCAAGGGCTCGCATATCCTTTTAAGGCATGACGAACTGGTCAAAAGCCTCGCCGGGCGCATGCTCTATTTCGAGGCCGATGACGGCCGCATCTGCCTGGTCTACGGCTATCTCGGCCTGGCGCTGGTCGGCTCGACCGACATCAAGGCCGACAATCCGGACGCGGTCCGCTGCGAACCCGAAGAAGTCGACTATCTGCTCGACAGCGTGCGAACGCTGCTGCCGGGCATGGCGTTCGAGCGCGACCAGATCGTCTACGCCTATAGCGGCATCCGGCCGCTGCCGACGTCTGAAGCAGCGACGCCCGGACTGATCAGCCGCGATCATTCGGCGCCCGTTGCCGAGCCGGACGGCAACAGGCCCTTTGCAGTCATTTCGCTGGTCGGCGGCAAATGGACGACGTTCCGCGGCTTTGCCGAGGAAGTCACTGATACCGTACTCAAGCGCTTGCAGCGCAGCCGCAAGATGTCGACTCAGTCGATGCCGATCGGCGGTGGGCGGGATTTTCCGGCCAATGCCGCCGCGCGCGCGGACTGGCTGGCTGAGGCACAGCAGGCAACGGGCGCCGGGGAAGGGCGCCTTGATCAATTGCTGTCGCGCTACGGGACCAGAGCCGTTGAGATCGCCAGGCACGGGTCGGATGATGAGGGTTGCCTGCCGGACTCCGGCGGCTACGGCAAGGCGGAAATCGACTACATCGCGCGCAACGAGTTCGTCGAACATCTGGCCGATGTCGTTATGCGCCGCAGCACGTTGGCGATAGGCGGCTCGCTGACGAGCCGCGACCTGCAGGAGATTGCCGCGATCGCGGGGCGGGCGTTGGGGTGGAGCACCGAGCGCCTCACGCGGGAGGTCGAAGCCGCTGTTGTCGAGCTCGAAGGCAGGAACCTGATGCGGCTGGACTGATCGCTTGATCGCCGACGCCTAGCTTTTCCTGAGGCAATCCGATCGATTTGCCCTTGTTGCGCCCTGTGCATCAACCTTCCCATTTTGCACCCGGATTGGGATTTGCCGGCGCCTACGGGCTCATGCCGTCACTGGATACGGTAACACAAATTGACGTTAAATTAACACTACCGTATGGTCATATTGTATGCTTACCTTCTAATAGGCTCGCGTTGGCTGCCGAACGTCGGCTGAGGCAACCATCTGCGGAGGGATTGACAGCGGTGCAAAGGTATGAAAATTTTTGCACACAAAGATAATATTATCACCCTGGGGAGGGGATGGCTTGAATTCCGGCGGAAGCGCAAACCGCGACCATGAATCCAGCCTCGCCACGCGCGCGGCCTGGCTGCACTATGCCGGTGGTCTGACCCAGGCCCAGGTGGCCAAGCGGCTTGGCCTGACCAGCCTCAAGGCGCATAGGCTGATCACCAAGGCCAACCAGGAAGGTCTGGTCAGGGTCTTCATCGACGGCGACGTCGCCGAATGCGTCGACCTGGAACAGCGCCTGATCGCCGCCTATGGGCTCCACTATTGCGAGGTGGTTCCCGATCTCGATCAGGACGAACTGCCGCTCAAGGGGCTGGGCATTGCCGGCGCCCAGTTCCTGAAGCGCGAAATCGATCGCGGCGAAGACATGCTGATCGGCGTCGGCCATGGCCGCACGCTTGCCGCCAGCGTCGAATATCTGACGCGCGCAACTGCTGCTCACATCCGTTTCGTCTCGCTGCTTGGCGGCGTGACGCGCAAATTCGCCGCCAACCCGCACGACGTCATGCATCGCCTGGCAGAGCGGACCGGCGCGCAGGCTTTCGTCATGCCGGTGCCTTTTGTCGCCAATACCGCCGAGGACCGCGAAGTGCTGCTTGGCCAGCGCGGCATCAGCGATGTGTTCGCTCTCGCCAGCCGGTCCGACCTGATGTTCGTCGGAATAGGCACGGCCGAGCGGGAGGCGTCGCTGGTCGCCACCGGCATGATCGAGCCTTCCGAAATCGACGAGGTCAAGCGTGACGGCGGCGTTGGTGAATTGCTGGCGCATTTCTTCGACGACAAGGGGCGTCCGGTCGAAACGGCGCTGTCGGAAAGAATACTGGCGCTTCCGCGCGATCAGTTGAAGGGCCGCAGGATCGTTGCCGTCGCCGGCGGCAAGGTGAAGGTGCGCGCCATCAAGGCAGTACTCGAAAGCCGTTATCTCAGCGGCCTGATCACCGACGAATGCACGGCCCGCGCGCTGGTCGAGCTCGACGATGCAGCCGGGACCGCGAAGCGCTGCGTGAACGGAGGAACTTCGAATGCGTGACAACGGACAATCCGCACCGCTGGTGGTTGCATCATGAGCGCGAAGGCCACCGCCCGGCAAGCTTCGCCCGGCCTGCGCCGGGTGCTTGCCGGCGCTGCGGTTGTGGTTCTGCTCGGCGCCATGGCGCTCGATACCAAGGTGATCAAGATCGGCTCTGCCGGCGATGTTCGCAACGCGGTGTTTTCGGCCGCCGACTACGGCAAGTCTGAATTTCCCAAGGTGCAGGCCGATGTCGAAGCGCGTGCCGCCGACGCCGCAACGGTGGCGACGGCGATCGCCAAGGACAGGGCGACGGCCGAAAAGGAATATGGCGTGCCGGCGGGAGTCGGACCGGTCATCTCGGTCAAGTTCACCGGCGTCGTCGGCGAGGGAAAATCGGGCATCTACAAGGTCGCGGTCGACGGTTTGCCGGACACGTTGACCGTCCGCGTACAGACTGGGCCGGCGATCAACGGCACCGAGCTTCGCGACGCCACCGGCAAGATCACCTTTGGTCAGTTCACCAACCAGATCGAGTATCAGGACGCCGGCTCGGCGCTGAACAACGAGATGAAGAAGGAGGTGCTGGCGAAAGTCGATACCAGTGACTTGACCGGCAAGACAATAGCGGTGGTCGGCGTCTTCAAGCTGGTCAATCCGAAGAGCTGGCTGGTCACGCCGGTGAGGCTGGACGTCAAATGACAATGGCTGCCGGCACAGAACCCGCGACTGGCGATGCCGTGCTTTCGGCGCGCAATGTCGTCATGTCGTATGGCGGCGTCCACGCGCTCAAGGGCGTCAACTTCGACATCCATCGCGGCAAGGTCACCACCCTGTTCGGAGAGAATGGCGCCGGCAAGTCGACGCTGATGAAGATCCTGTCCGGCGTGGTCACGCCGACATCCGGCGACATCGTGCTCGACGGCAATCTCGTCAGCTTTTCCTCGTCTTCGGACGCGCGCGACCGCGGCATTTCGATCATCCACCAGGAGCTCAGCCTGGCGCCGAATCTGAGCGTTCGCGACAACATCTTCATGGGCCGCGAACTGCGCACCAGAACCGGCCTCGACTTCGCCGAGGAGTCGCGCCAAGCGCGGGCGCTGATGGCCGACCTCGAAGAAGACATCGATCCGATGACCTTGGTGGAGGACCTGCGCCTGGGGCAGCAGCAGATCGTCGAGATCGCACGCGCGCTATCGGTCGACAGCCGCATCCTGATCATGGACGAGCCGACCTCCGCGCTGAGCGCCACGGAGGTCGAAGTGCTGTTCAAGGTGATCCGCGATCTGACCAGCCGCGGTGTCTCCATCGTCTACATCTCGCATCACCTCGAAGAGGCGCTGCAGATCACCGACTACGCCGTCGTGCTGCGTGACGGGGCGATCACGGCGACGGCCGAAGCCAAGGACATCGACCTCGAATGGATCGTCCGCAACATGGTGGGTGAGAATTTCGACCTCGGCTCGCCGCCGACCGGCCATGCGTTTGGTGAGGTCGCGCTGTCGATCGAGGATGTCAGCGTCACCGACGCTTCGGGTTCAGGCTACGTCGTCGATCATCTGTCGCTGGATGTCAAAGCGGGCGAGATCGTCTGCATCTATGGGCTGATGGGCGCGGGCCGCACGGAATTGCTGGAGGCCGTCGCCGGCCGTGTGCCCATGGCGGGCGGGCGGGCGCTGCTGGAGGGTGAGGACGTTTCGGGGCTGACCATTGCCCAGCGCATCGCCCGAGGTCTGGTTCTGGTCCCCGAGGATCGCCAGCGCGACGGCCTGGTTCAGACCATGACCGTCGGCCGCAATCTGTCGCTTGCCAGCATCGAGGCGTTCGCGAAAGGCCTGTTCCTCTCCCGGCCGAGGGAACGCGCACTGATCGACGATTCGATCCGCAAGGTGACCATCAAGACCGCGGGCGGCAACGCCATGATCGGATCGCTGTCGGGCGGCAACCAGCAGAAGGTCGTCATCGGCAAGATGCTGACGACAGATCCCAAGGTCATCCTTCTCGACGAGCCGAGCCGCGGCATCGATGTCGGCGCCAAGGCCGAAGTCTTTCGCTTGCTCAGCGAGCGTGCCGCGCAAGGCCTGGCGGTCGTCTTCTCGACCTCGGAGGTCAATGAGTGCCTCAGCATCGCCCATCGCATCGTCGTGATGCGGCGCGGCAAGATTTCAGCCGAATTCGGCGCCAACGCCACCAAAGAGCAGATCATGGCCGCCTCCGGCGAAGCCGTGGTCGCCTGACCATAGAATTTCGGAGCCCCGACCCATGAGCGATGTCAGCCAGGCCAGCAAACAGTCCAGCCCCAATGCGGGCGGCGAGGGCTTCGACGTGGCCAAGCTGCTGCTCGAAGGCCGGGCCTTCTTTGCCCTGATCGTCATCATTGTCGTCTTCTCGATCCTGTCGCCCTATTACCTCTCGGTGGCGAATTTCCTGACCATGGCCTCGCATGTCGCCATCTTCGGGATTCTCGCCGTCGGCATGCTGCTGGTCATCCTCAATGGCGGCATCGACCTGTCGGTGGGGTCGACGCTCGGGCTTGCCGGCGTCGTCGCTGGGTTTCTGATGCAGGGCGTGACGCTGACCTGGCTGGGCGTCGTTCTCTACCCGCCGGTCTGGATGGTCGCGGTGCTGGCCTGCATGCTGGGTGCGGCCGTCGGGCTTATCAACGGCGTGCTGATCGCGCGGTTCAAGGTTCCGGCCTTCGTCGCCACGCTCGGCGTCATGTACATGGCGCGCGGCCTGGCACTGCTGATGACCAGCGGCCTGACCTACAACAATCTCGGCGGCAAGCCGGAGTTGGGCAACACCGGTTTCGATGCTCTCGGCTTCAACCGCCTGTTCGGCGTGCCGACCGGCGTGGTGGTGCTGGCGGTTATCGCGCTGATCGGCAGCATCGTCCTGAACCGCACCGCCTTTGGACGCTGGCTCTACGCCTCGGGCGGCAATGAGCGCGCCGCCGAACTCTCCGGCGTTCCGGTCAAGACCGTGCAGATTTCGGTCTATGTGCTGTCGGGCATCTGCGCCGCCATTGCCGGCCTGATCCTGTCCTCGCAGCTGACCTCGGCCGGGCCGACCGCCGGCACCACCTACGAACTGACGGCCATCGCCGCCGTGGTCATCGGCGGCGCCGCACTCACCGGCGGGCGCGGCAACATTCGCGGCACCTTGCTCGGAGCCTTCGTCATCGGCTTCCTATCCGATGGTCTGGTGATCATCGGCATCTCATCCTACTGGCAGACAGTGTTCACCGGCGCCGTCATCGTGCTCGCCGTGCTCCTCAATGCCGTTCAGTATCGCCGCCGTAGCAAGCTTCCAGCTTCGACGGGCGGCCAACCGACTTCTCAGAAACGGGGGAAGGCCGAACCGGCCAATCCTGCCCAAGGGAAGACTGCCAGCTGACTGGCAGCAAGACCGCGTAAAATCATTGGAGGAATGTACATGAAAATCGTGCTTAGAAGTTTGCTTGCCGCCGCGATGGTGGTCGGGTTTAGCGCAGCCGCATCGGCCGCGGGCCTGATCTCGATCATCGTCAACGATCCGGCCAACCCCTACTGGCTGACCGAAGGCAACGTCGCCAAGGCCGAAGCCGAAAAGCTTGGCTATACAGCCAACGTCGCCGCCCACAAGGGCGACACCAATACCGAAAGCAATCTGATCGACACCGCCATCACCAACAAGTCGGTGGCGATCATCCTCGACCCGGCCAATGCCGATGGTTCGGTCGGCGCGGTGAAGAAGGCGATTGCCGCCAACATCCCGGTTTTCCTCGTCAATGCCGAGATCAACCAGGAAGGTCTTGCCAAGGGACAGCTCGTCTCCAACAACGCCCAGGGTGCGGCTCTCGGCGCCCAGCAGTGGGTGCAGGCGGTCGGTGAAAAGGGCAAGTATGTCGAACTGCTCGGCGCCCCCTCGGACAACAACGCCGCCACGCGCTCGAACGGCTACGCGACTGTGCTGAGCCAGTATCCGGATCTCGAAAAGGCCGCTTCGCAGGTCGCCAACTGGGATCGTACCCAGGGACACGACAAGATGCAGAGCATGCTGCAGGCCAATCCCGACATCATCGCGGTGATCAGCGGCAACGACGAAATGGCGCTTGGCGCGGTTGCGGCGCTGAAGGAAGCCGGCAAGCTCGCCGGCATCAAGGTCGGCGGCTTTGACGGCTCCCCGGATGCGGTTGCGGCCATCAAGTCCGGCGAACTGCAGTACACCGTGCTTCAGCCGGTGGCCATCTTCTCGGCCAAGGCCGTGCAGCAGGCCGACTCGTTCATCAAGACGGGCGCTACCGGCGCCACCAGCGAGAAGCAACTGTTCGATTGCCTGCTCATCACCAAGGACAATGTGGACAAGTACACCGCACCCTTCGTGCTGTCGGAATAAAAACCTGCTCAGGGGGTGTCCTTCGCGGACACTCCCTGGCTCTTCCATGGCTTCGAGACAACAAAGACTGCTCCTTGTGACTTGCCTTCATAACCATCCGGAACTTGCGGCATGAAAGACCTGCTGATCGGGATCGACGCGGGAACGTCCGTGATCAAATCGGTCGCTTTCGATCTATCGGGGCGGCAGCTCGCCATGGCATCGGTGACCAACAGCTTCGTCACGCTGGAAGGCGGCGGCGCCGAACAGGACCTTAATCAGACCTGGCGCGACATGGTGCTGACCGTTCTCGATCTGGCGACGAAAATTCCAGACCTCGCGCGGCGAACCGCGGCCGTCGCGGTCACCGGGCAGGGCGACGGCACCTGGCTGATCGATGGCGACGGCATGCCGGTCGGGCGCGCGTGGCTCTGGCTCGATGCGCGCGCCGGACATCTGGTGGACGAGATGCGCGGCGATTCCCGGGATCGCACGCGGTTCGAGATCACCGGCACCGGGCTCAACGCCTGCCAGCAGGGCGCTCAGCTCAGCTGGCTGAAGAAAAACAGCCCGGAAATCCTGGAGCGCGCCGCCACTGCCTTTCACTGCAAGGACTGGCTCTATTTCAAGATGACCGGCGAGCGCGCCACCGATCCTTCGGAGGGAACATTCACCTTCGGCGATTTCCGCGCGCGCAGCTATTCCGACGAGGTGCTCGACATTCTGGATCTGACGTCGCACCGCCGCCTGCTGCCCCCCATGCTCGAAGGCACGACCGACCATCATCCGCTTTCTGCGTCGGCAGCAGGCGAGACCGGCCTGCTTGCGGGCACGCCGGTGGTGCTGGGCTACGTCGACATGGTCAGCACCGCGCTCGGCGCCGGCCTCTATGATCCAAGCGGCAATGTCGGCTGCACGGTCATCGGCTCGACCGGCATCCACACACGCCTAGCGCGCACTCCTGATGATGTCGTCCTCAACGACAATGCCTCCGGCTACACGATCGCCATGCCGGTTCCGGGCGCCTATGCGCAGCTGCAATCCAATATGGCGGCGACGCTCAACATCGACTGGCTGCTTGGCCTGGCGCGCGACGTGCTGACCGCCAGCGGCGCAAAACCTTCGCGCGACGAGCTGCTGAAAGCGCTCGATGTCTGGGTCGAAGGATCGGAGCCGGGATCGCTGGTCTATCAGCCCTATATCTCGCTCGCCGGCGAACGCGGACCGTTCGTTGACCCCGACGCACGCGCGGGCTTCATCGGCCTCTCGGTCAAGCACGGTTTTGGCGATCTGGCGCGCGCCGTTCTCGAGGGATTGGCCTTCGCGGCCCGCGATTGCTACCAGGCCATGGGCAGCATGCCCAGCGAGATCCGCCTGTCTGGCGGCGCGGCGCGCAGTCCGTCGCTGCGCCGTATTATCGCCGCGGCAACCCGCGCGCAGGTCAGAACCAGCAGCCGCCAAGAAGCAGGTGCCGCGGGTGCGGCGATGATGGCCGCGGTCGGGCTCGGCTTTTATCGCTCGATGGATGATTGCTGCGCCGAATGGGTGACGCCGCTTCTGGGCGAATGCGACGCCTATGACGAGGCGCTTTCGCAAACCTACGATGCGCTGTTTCCGTCTTTTGTCGCGGCGCGTCAGGCGCTGCATCCGGTGTGGAAATCGATGGCGCACCGCACAGGAGCTAAGTCTTGAGCGATACAACGGATATTGTCGATCTCTTCGTGATCGGCGGTGGCGTCAACGGCGCCGGCATAGCGCGCGATGCCGCGGGTCGCGGGCTGTCGGTCATCCTGTGCGAGAAGGACGATCTGGCGCAAGGCACCAGCTCGCGTTCCGGCAAGCTGGTGCATGGCGGCCTGCGCTATCTCGAATATTACGAGTTCCGGCTGGTGCGCGAAGCGCTGATCGAGCGCGAGGTGCTGCTTGAGGCGGCGCCGCACATCATCTGGCCAATGCGTTTCGTGCTGCCGCACAGCCCCGAGGACCGGCCGGCATGGCTGGTGCGGCTCGGGCTGTTTCTCTACGACCATCTTGGCGGCCGCAAGCGGCTGCCGGGAACGAGGACACTGAACCTGAGAACGGCGCCGGAAGGGGCGCCGATCAGGGACGAATTCAAGCGTGGCTTCGAATATTCCGACTGCTGGGTCGATGACGCCAGGCTGGTGCTGCTCAATGCGCTCGATGCCAGTCAGCGCGGCGCAAAAGTCTTCACTCGCACTGCCTGTATTGCTGCCTGGCGCGAAGACGGCCTGTGGTCGATCGACATGCAGGACGGCCGCACGGGCGCTGTGACGAGGGTCCGCGCACGCGGGTTGGTCAACGCGGCCGGGCCATGGGTGAATGACATCGTCAGCCGCGTCGCCGGACAGAATTCCACCCGCAACGTTCGCCTGGTAAAAGGAAGCCATATCGTCGTGCCAAAATTCTGGGAGGGACGGCAGGCCTATCTGATCCAGAACAACGACAAGCGGGTGATTTTCGTCAATCCGTATGAGAACGATCTGGCGCTGATCGGCACCACCGACATACCCTATGAAGGCAGGCCTGAGCTAGTGGCGGCCGAAGCCAGCGAAATCGATTATCTGATCAAGGTGGTCAACCGCTACTTCAAGCGCCAACTCACCGCGCAGGACGTGGTCTACAGTTTCTCGGGCGTGCGGCCGCTCTATGACGACAATGCCGACAACCCGAGCGCGGTGACGCGCGACTACATCTTCGAACTCGACGCCCCGAACGGTGGCGCGCCGCTGCTTTCTGTGTTCGGCGGCAAGATCACCACCTTCCGCAAACTGTCCGAACATGCGCTGGAAAAGATCCAGCCCTTCTTTCCGACCATGAAGAAGGCCTGGACAGCCAAAATTCCCCTGCCGGGAGGCGACCTGCCCAACGCGGATTTCGAGCAGTTCCTGGGCGATCTGCACGCCGAGTTTTCGTGGCTTAGCCCGTCGCTGGTGAAGCACTATGCCCGCAGCTACGGCACGCGCACGCGCGCCTTGCTGAAAGGCGTAAAAGGCGAAGCCGATCTCGGCCGTCGTTTCGGCCCGGATTTCTATGAGCTCGAAGCTGTCTTCCTGTTCGAGACCGAATGGGCGATGACCGCCGCCGACGTTCTCGAACGCCGGACCAAACACGGGCTGCATATCAATGCGGCCGAGCGGAAAACATTCGAAGACTGGTGCACAAAGACAATGGCGGCGGTGAACTGATGGCCTTCACGCTTTCGCTGAACACCAACCCGCTGGTCAATCGCTTCGCCGATCCCGACGATCTGATCGACGCCATTGCCTATGGCATCGGCATCCGCGACGTGCAACTGACGCATGAATTCGTCAATCCGGGCTGGCCGGCGGCAACGATCGCCAAGTTCGTTCGCCTGTTCAACAGCGCCCTGGCGCGGACCGGCGTGCGGATCACTTCGGGTATGACCGGTCCCTATGGCCGGCTCAATCATTTCGGCCATCCGGACGCGGATGTGCGCCGCTATTATGTCGATTGGTTCAAGACCTTCGCCGACATCTCCGCCGAACTCGGCGCGTCGGGCATGGGCACGCAGTTCGCCATATTCACCTACAAGGATTTTGACGATCCGCAGCGGCGCGCGGCGCTTCTCGACATCGCGCTCGAATGCTGGCGCGAAGTGGCCGAGCACGCCAAGGCGGCGGGCCTGACCTACCTTTTCTGGGAACCGATGTCGGTCGGCCGCGAGTTTGGCCACACGATCGAAAGCTGCGTCGAATTGCAGGGCGCCATCGATGCGGCCAAGCTGCCGATCCCGATGCAGATGATGGTCGACATCGACCATGGCGACGTGACCTCGCCCAATCCTGACGACACTGATCCCTATGCCTGGGCGAAAGCGTTCCCGTTGCAATCGCCGATCATCCACATCAAGCAATCGTCGATGAACAAGGGCGGGCACTGGCCGTTCACCGCCGCCTACAACAAGGATGGCCGCATCATCCCGCAGAAGCTGCTCGACGCCGTGCGGGCGGGTGGCGGAACCGACAATGAAATCTGCCTTGAACTTTCCTTCCGGGAGAGGGAACCGGTCGATCATCAGGTTATTGCAATGATCCGTGAGTCGGTGGATTTCTGGGCGCCTTACATCGACAGCGGCCGCGAAAGTCTCAAGCCTCGCGCTTGAGGCAAACCGCCGGCCCGAAGGCCGGCGCAGACCCGGAAACACGCATCATTCGAATTTCGGATCGAAGGAGAGAAGAATGGCCCCATATTGGGTCGGCACGAGCTGGAAGATGAACAAGACGCTGGCGGAGGCGCTGCAGTTCGCCGAGGCATTGGCTGCCTTCGTGCCCGGCTTCGATCCGGCGATACAGCCTTTCGTCATTCCGCCCTTCACCGCGGTGCGGCAGGTCAAGGCGGCGCTCGCCAACACCCGCGTCAAGGTTGGCGCCCAGAACATGCATTGGGCCGATGCCGGTGCCTGGACGGGCGAGATTTCGCCGGTGATGCTGAGGGATTGCGGGCTCGACCTGATCGAACTAGGCCATAGCGAACGCCGCGAGCATTTTGGTGAGACGGACAGGACCGTAGGACTGAAAACGGCGGCGGCGGTCAGGCACGGCTTTGTGCCGCTGATCTGTGTCGGCGAGACGCTGGCCGAGCGCGAGGGCGGCCGCGCCGACGAAATTCTGACCGCGCAGGTCTTGGGCGCGCTGCAGGGTCTCGCAAACAATGAGTTGTCGGCAGAGATACTCTTTGCCTATGAACCGGTGTGGGCGATCGGCGAGAAAGGCATTCCGGCCAGCGCCGACTATGCCGACAAGCAGCAGGCGCTGATCAAGCAGGTCGCAGCAACCCGGTTGCCGACCGCCCCGCTTGTGCTCTACGGCGGCAGCGTCAATCCCGGCAACGCGGCTGAACTGATTGGCCAGCCGCGTATCGATGGGCTGTTCATCGGCCGCTCGGCATGGCAAGCGGAAGGCTATATCGACATTCTCAAAAAGGCGTCGGCCGCCATCGCGCGCTGACCACGAAAACGAAGGAGTTCATTGCCATGAAGATCGCACTCGGAGCCGACAGCGCCGGCAAGCCGCTGCTCGATGTCATCGCCAAGCATCTCGCCACCAAGCCAGAACTGCAGGTCGTCGATCTCAGCCAGGCCGGATTCTACGCCGATATTGCCGCTGCGGTCGGCCACGAAATTGTCGACGGCAATTACGACCGCGCCATCCTGTTTTGCGGCACCGGCATCGGCGTCAGCATCTCGGCCAACAAGGTGCCCGGAATCCGTGCCGCGCTAACCCACGACACCTATTCGGCGGAACGCGCTGCGAAATCCAACAATGCCCAGATCATCACCATGGGTGCGCGCGTCATCGGCCCCGAACTGGCCAAATCGATCGCCGACGCCTGGCTGGCCTCGGAGTTCGATCCGAACGGTCCCTCTGCCGCCAACGTGCAGGCTGTCGACAAGCTCGACGCGAAGCGCTGAGGATCCGCTCCCGACCTAGCCGGTCAAGGCGATCCGCATCGCCTCGATGACGGTTACGGCGGACGCCGCGCCTGGATCCATATGGCCAAGCGAGCGTTCGCCGAGGCGGGAGGCCCGGCCCTTGGTGGCGATCATCGCCTTGGTCGCCTCCGCGCCGGCCTTTGCCGCCTCGGCTGCAGCCGCGAGGCTGCCGGCCAGCCCCTTGCCGGCGGCCAGTGCCTCGCCCGCAGCCGTCGCGGCCGGCGCCCACGCATCGATCATCGTCTTTTCCCCAGGCTCGGCCTTGCCGCGATCCTGAATGCCTCTGGCCATCGCTTGGAACATAGCGACCGCGTCGGCGTCGTCGAGCGTCGCCTTGCCCTTGACGGCGGCCGCGCCGCGCATGAATGCCGTGGCATAGAGCGGGCCCGAGGAGGCGCCGACGGCGTTGAGGAACGACTTCGCCGCCGTGTTCAGCAAGATGGTCGGATCGGTGGTCCCGTCGTCCAATGCGGCCACCGCGTCGCGTGCCGCGGCAAATCCCAACTCCATGGCAATGCCGTGGTCGGCATCGCCGATCACCCCGTCAAGCGCGCACAACCGGTCCCGGTCGGCTGACATGGCGTCGGCGATGGCAACGAACATCGCGGCAAGGCGGGTGGTGTCGATTGTTGTCATCTGTTGTTCCTTGCCGTCCCCAGTTTACCCGGCGCGAAACATGGCGCAGTCGCAAGGGTGGTCGAGCATCGTTTGCAACTCGTCGTCGAGGTGGTGCAGCGTGATCGAAGCGCCGGCCATTTCGAGCGAGGTGCAGTAATTGCCGACCCAGCTTGCGTGAATGGATACACCGATATCGTCAAGCCGCTGCTTCACGCGCCGGTTCATGATGTAGAGTTCCATCAGCGGTGTCGAACCCAGCGAATTGACCAGCACGGCGACCTTCTCGCCGCGTGCCGGCGCCATCTCGGCGAGAATCCTGTCCAACATTTCGTCGGTGATCTCGTCGGCCGTTTTGAGTTTTCCGCGTGCGATGCCGGGTTCGCCATGGATGCCCATGCCGATCTCCATCTCGTCGGGTCCGATTTCGAAATTCGGCCGGCGGGTTTGCGGCAACGAACAGGGCGCCAATGCGACGCCCATGGTAAAGGTGTGGTCGTTGGCTTTCCCGGCAATGCGTTCGCATTCATCGAAAGACAACATGCGGTCGCAGGCGGCGCCTGCCGCCTTGAAGATGAAGAAGTTCCCTGCGACACCGCGCCGCTTGTGCCTGTCACCAACGGGCGCGGAAGCGACGTCGTCGGTGCTCAGCACCGTGCGCACCTCGATGTCGTCCATCGCGGCCATCTCGGCCGCCATGTCGAAATTCATGACGTCGCCGGCATAGTTGCCGTACATGAACAGCACACCGGCGCCGCCGCTCGCCGCCTTGGCGCATTCGAGGATCGGGTCGGGCGGCGGAGAGGCGAAGACATTGCCGATCGCCGCCGCGTCGGCCAGCCCCTTGCCGACGAAGCCGAGAAAACTCGGCTCGTGGCCCGAGCCGCCACCAATGACGAGGCCTACCTTGCCTTGGCGCGGTCCATCGCGGGCGATGATCGAGCGCGGGCTTCCGTCAACGGCTTTGAGATGGCGGGGATGCGCAGCCAGGATGCCTTCCAGCATCTCGTCGACGGCCCGATTGCCGTCATTGATGATCTTCTTGGTTTGCACCAACGTCCTCCCGATTTGGTATTTTCATAGGTGATACCGGGCGTTATCAGGCTGCCTTCGGGCGAGGGCAGGGGCGCGATGCCCACCAAACTGCCTCGATCGGCTTCGTAGCTGTTACCAGCCGTTCTGGCAGAAGCTAAGCGGACCGAAGTGCGCGGACAATGGCGCTGTAGTGTACAAGATCGCACCACGGCTTAGAAAAGGCGGTGGCTCCCCGGGCCGGATTCGAACCAGCGACCAACCGGTTAACAGCCGGTTGCTCTACCACTGAGCTACCGGGGAATAGAGGCTCTCATGTGAGTGGCGCAGCCTATAGCAAACCCTTTTCGGCTTTGCAAAGAAGCATTTCGCATTTTTTAGCGCATTTTCACCCAATGGTTTCTGGCAATCGCCGGATGACACCACATATGAGCCGTCTTGGGCGCCGTCGGACCTTGGTCGGCGGAACCTGAAAGGCGATTGCAGCCTTTAGCGCATATGGCTTTATCGAAGGCAACCGGATCGACTTTCGACATGACTGCAGCAGACGAAAACCAGGCACCGGCGCGGAAAATCTCGGTGTTCGGGCGCGAGTTCACCATGCCGCGCTCGCGCGGGCTGAGGATCGCCATCGGTATCATGCTGGTGTTTTTCGGCCTTCTCGGTTTCCTGCCGATTCTCGGCTTCTGGATGATTCCGCTCGGCCTTTTGGTGCTTTCCTACGAATTTGCCGCGGTGCGCCGCCTGCGGCGCCGGTTCGTCGTCTGGTGGGAACGGCGTCGCCGGCCAAATTGAAAGCGATGGCGCGCGGTCCCGGTTCAGTGGACGCTTCGCTTCCAGCCCCCCGCAGACCTTCCCCTCGAATATCTCCTTGAGAACGGCAGCCCCTGGTGTCAGCCGCGCGTTTACGGTGAAAACCAGTTTGCACCCGCTGCGTAAAGCTGCGGGTTCGAGTTTCGCCGGTCGCGCAGCCATGCTTGAGGAGCGGCCAATATGCCGGTGCGCCAAGCGCTGAAATCGCTCGGGAACCACGTTGCGGCGGCTGATGAGGAAAGCGCGCCGGAATGCCGCGCGGACGCTTGACGACCTTTCGCTGCCACCATATTGAGTTCGCTCGCCGGGAGCGATGAGGCCTCGTGGCGGAGTGGTTACGCAGAGGACTGCAAATCCTTGCACCCCGGTTCGATTCCGGGCGAGGCCTCCAATCGCTTCAACTCCCGCATGCCGGGGGCTTGAGTTCGAATGCGCCGCAGTGTCGGCGCGACAAGCGCATTCAGCGCATTGGCTTTTGACGGATTGGTTGGGACATGAGCGCTGATTTCTCCGAACTTCGCGTCAAGATGGTCGACGGCCAGGTCCGCACCACCGATGTGACCGACGCAGCATTGCTCGATGCCATGCTTGCCGTGCCGCGCGAGGCCTTTGTCGGGGCCGGCCAACAGGCTCTCGCCTATATCGACGAGGATATCCGCATCTCCGACGGCGCCGATGGCAGCGGTGCGCGCTACCTCATGGAGCCGTCGCCACTGGCCAAGCTTTTGCAGTTGGCCGAGATCGACGCCGGCGATTCGGTGCTCGATGTCGGCTGCGGCACCGGTTATTCCGCGGCGCTGCTGTCCAGGCTGGCCAAATCCGTCGTGGCGCTGGAAAGCGATACCACACTGGCGGAAGCAGCCAAAGCGGCGCTTTCGGCGCAGGGCTGCGATAACGTCACCGTGGTCACCGGCCCACTGCCGCAAGGTCATGCCGCCAAGGCGCCCTACAATGTGATTCTCATCGGCGGCAGCGTCGAGAAAGTGCCTGCGGCGCTGCTTGACCAGCTTGCCGAAGGCGGCCGGCTGGTGGCTGTGGAAGGGCAGGGCAATGCGGGCGTAGCCCGGCTCTTTTTCAATGCAGGGGGGGTTGTAACCGGAAGACGGGCATTTAATGCGGCAATTAAGCCACTACCCGGATTTGAACGCATTCATGCCTTCGAGTTCTAAGTGATTTTGCCTTGCAGCAAAGACTCTGTCATGTTGGCTTGCGATTGAACAATCGTTGCTGATTGGTTAACCGGGGTTTCGGGAGGCTGTCAGCGGGGGAACGATACATCGACGCGGCGCTGGCCGATCCCTAGGGATGGGCTGGCGTGGCGTGGTTCCCGTGCAAAACGAATGAGGGATATAAAGTGCCGTCCTTAGCCAAGAGTTTGTTTGTTACTGTCCTCATTTCCGCGACAGCGCTTTCGCCGATAGCCGCCTCGGCGGAAACCATTCTCGGCGCGCTTTCCAAGGCCTACCAAAACAATTCCTCGCTGAATTCGGCCCGTGCCGGCGTGCGCGTCACCGATGAGGGCGTGGCGATCGCCAAGTCGGGCTATCGCCCGGTGATCACTGGTTCGGCTGATATCGATTACACCTCCAGGCACCTGAACGGCAGGAACGCGAGCCTGGCATTGACCACCGGCAGCTTCGGCGTTCGGATTGATCAGACGCTGTTCGACGGCTTCCAGACCAAGAACAGGGTCGCGTCGGCCGCTGCACAGGTGAGGGCCTCGGTCGAGGGCCTGCGCAACACCGAAGAGAACACGCTGTTCAACGCGGCGAGCGCCTATATGGACGTGATTCGCGACCGCCAGGTGGCGGTGCTGACCGAACAGAATCTGCAGTTCCTGACCGAGCAGGCGCGCGCGGCACGCTCGCGCTTCGAGGTTGGCGAGGGCACGCGCACCGATGTGGCGCAGGCCGACGCGTCGCGTTCAGCCGCGGTGGCGCAATTGAGTGCTGCCCGTGCGCAGGCTCTGGCCAGTGCGGCAACCTATCATCAGATCGTCGGTGACGAGCCGGGCAAGCTCAAGGCCGCGTCGCCGTTGGCGAAGCTGTTGCCGAGGAGTCTCGAGGCGGCGATCGGCATTGCATCGAACGAGCATCCGGCCATCCTGGCCGCCCTACATTCCGTCGATGCAGCCGGATTTGATGTAAAGACGCAGGAGGGTGCGTTGCTGCCGCAGTTGACTGCCAGTGCCGGCCTTTCCCATGCCTATCAAAATACCGTACCTGGCGCGGGGGATTCGGACGGCGATTCCAATGCCGCCACCGTCGGCGCGACGCTGACCGTTCCGATCTATTCGGGCGGCCGTACCTCCGCACTCGTTCGTCAGTCGAAGGAATCGCTCAGCCAGGCTCGCATCGAGGTGGATGTCAGCCGTGACTCGGTGCGCCAGGCCGTGACCTCGGCATGGACGCAATACATCGCAGCGCGTGAAAGCGTCGACGCTAATCGGCAGGTGATCGCGGCCGCACAGTTGGCGCTCAACGGCGTCATCGAGGAGCGCAATGTCGGACAGCGCACCACGCTCGACGTGTTGAATGCCCAGAACGCCGTCATCTCGGCAAAGATCGACCTCGCCAGCTCCGAGCGCGATGTGGTTGTAGCGAGCTACGCCATCCTGTCGGCCATGGGCCGCCTGTCGGCCGATCGCCTGGCGTTGAATGTGGTGAAGTACAAGCCTGAAGAGCACTACAGAGCCGTCAAGGACAAATGGATCGGGCTGCGTACGCCGGACGGTCGTTGAGCCCACCTGGGCGGCTCAAGTCCCGCCAGGGTTGAAGCATTTCACGCCGCGCTTCCCATGGATGCGCGGCGTTTGTCTTTTGTAGCCTAAATTGTTGAAATCCGGCGTCTTCCGAGATTGGGGATTCTCGGATGGCGATCCGTCGGCTACGCTGTCGCCATGATTCGTATCCGGCTTTGCCGGACAGGAATCCAGGAACGGGTCACTACAGCGCCACGCGTCCGATGGATGCGCAAAGGAGGCTGTAGAACTTTGATTTTGCGCCTGATCCTCTTCGAAAATCGAAGATCGATTTTCGGGATCATGCGCGGGGGCGGCGGATGTGACGATGGCGACGGCAAGCAGCGCACAGCGCGAACCTTCCATGGAAGAAATACTGGCTTCCATCAGGAGGATCATCGAAGACAGCGACACCGGCCGCAAGCTGCCGGGCGACGCCGATGAGTTGCGCCAGGACCTTGTGCCGGCCGCCGGGCCTGTTTCGGATGTTGAGGCCTTCCGCAGCGAATTGCACAGCTCGACCGAAAGCAAGAAGCCGGTGACGCTGGCCGAGGTGCAGGCCCAACTGGCCGAGCCGGTGGTTGCGCGGCTGGAGCCGCGCTCCGAGCCGTCGCCAGTGAAGCCGGCCATTGCGGCAAATGCCACGACCGCCGCGCCACCCGCGCATGCTCCGATGACATTGGCGGAAGTAAGCGCCAGGATAGCCAGTGAGCCAGCTCCCGCCGTCAGGGCAGAAGCTGCAGTGCGGGCAAAGGCGGAAACCACCGACTCGATCGTCACGGATTGGCGCCGCGAAATCGCGTCCGTTGGCAATCAGGCAAAACCGGCTGACACAGTACGGCGGCCCGAGATCAGGCAGCCGGAGATCAGGCAGCCGGAGACTGAAAATCGGCAGGCAGCAATCGCGGAGGTCGAGGCTTTCGAGGACGATCTCGCTGCCGAGCCGGCTTTCGAGCCTCGTCCTTCGAGCGGCGAGCGCGCGCGCCCGGCCGATACAACTCCGGTTCGGTCGGCGATCGTTTCGGAACATACGGGACGGCAGGTCGCAGCCGCCTTCGGCGAGCTCTCCGACGCCTTCGCCAGCCGCAGCAAGAAGACCTTCGACGAGATGGCCGAGGAGATGCTGCGGCCGATGTTGCAGGACTGGCTGGACAACAATCTGCCGACGCTGGTCGAGCGCCTGGTACGCGAAGAAATCGAGCGCGTCGCGCGCGGCGCGCAGTAGGCATCACCACAGCCCGTTCCGGATTAAGGCGCCGCCTTCAGGCCGTGCTTTCTCGCTCCATCTCAGCTTCCGGCCGATGTCGCGAACGCGATCAGGTTGCCGTCGGGATCGCTGACGATGAAGGTGACGGGTATGGCCTTCCCGTTGAAATGACCAGGGCCCCGCCTATTGCGTTGAAGGACTGAGGCCGCCCTCGCGGTTGACTTGGCCAAAACCTTCCGATTTACACCGGGTCAGCAAAACTCCCGACCGCGCGGACCACTTTCCCATGCTTGAAAAGACCTACGACGCCAAGACCGTCGAGCCCAGGATCGCCAAAATCTGGGAAGAGGCGGACGCATTTCGCGCCGGCGCCGGCGCCGAGGAGGGGGCGGAGGCCTTCACCATCGTCATCCCGCCGCCCAACGTCACCGGCTCGCTGCATATGGGCCACGCACTCAACAACACGCTACAGGACATACTCGTGCGCTTCGAGCGCATGCGCGGCAAGAACGTGCTGTGGCAGCCGGGCATGGACCATGCCGGCATCGCCACCCAGATGGTGGTCGAGCGCCAGCTGATGGAGGAGCAGATCCATCGCCGCGATCTCACCCGCGAGCAGTTCATCGAGAAGGTCTGGGAGTGGAAGGCCGAGTCCGGCGGCGCCATCTTCAACCAGCTGAAGCGGCTCGGCGCCTCGGCGGACTGGTCGCGCGAACGTTTTACCATGGATGAAGGCCTGTCCAAGGCCGTGCTCGAAGTATTCGTCAGCCTCTACAAGGAAGGGCTGATCTACAAGGACAAGCGCCTTGTGAACTGGGACCCGAAGCTGTTGACGGCGATCTCCGACCTGGAGGTCGAGCCCCAGGAGATCAACGGCAATCTCTGGCACTTCCGCTATCCGATCGAAGGCGAGACTTTCGATCCGGAAAATTCGGCGACCTTCATTACCGTGGCGACGACACGGCCCGAGACGATGCTTGGCGATACGGCGGTTGCCGTGCACCCGGACGACGAGCGCTACCGGCATCTGGTCGGGAAAAATGTCGTGCTGCCGATCGTCGGCCGGAAAATCCCGGTTGTGGCTGACGAGTATTCCGACCCGGAAAAGGGTTCCGGCGCGGTCAAGATCACGCCGGCGCACGACTTCAACGATTTCGAGGTCGGCAAGCGCCACAAGCTGCCGGCGATCAACATCCTGACCATCGAGGCGGCAATAACGCTCAGGGATAATGAGGATTTTCTCGCCGGGCTCGACGTGACGCCGGAGCGTCAGGCCGTCTGGGACGAGCTCGACGGTCTCGACCGTTTCGTCGCGCGCAAGAAAATCGTCGAGCTGATGGAGACCGGCGGCTTCCTCGACAAGATCGAGCCGCACCGCCACGCCGTGCCGCATGGCGACCGCGGCGGCGTGCCGATCGAGCCGTTTCTGACCGAGCAGTGGTATGCAAACGCCGCCGAGCTCGCCAAGCCGGCGATCGCATCGGTGCGTGAAGGCCGTACCAACTTCGTGCCGAAGAACTGGGAAAAGACCTATTTTGACTGGATGGAGAACATTCAGCCCTGGTGTATTTCACGCCAGCTGTGGTGGGGTCATCAGATCCCGGCCTGGTACGGGCCGGACGGCCGCGTCTTCGTCGAGAAGACCGAGGAAGAGGCGCTGGGCGCCGCGATTGAATATTATCTGGCGCTGGAAGGCCCGTGGAAGGCCTGGGTCGAGGACAAGCTCGAGACCTTCAAGCCGGGCGAAATCCTGAGCCGCGACGAGGATGTGCTCGACACCTGGTTCTCGTCCGCACTGTGGCCGTTCTCGACACTGGGCTGGCCGGATCACACGCCGGAGCTGAAGACCTATTACCAGACCGACGTGCTGGTGACCGGTTTCGACATCATCTTCTTCTGGGTCGCCCGGATGATGATGATGGGCCTGCATTTCATGCACGAGGAGCCGTTCCACACCGTCTATGTGCATGCGCTGGTGCGCGACAAGAACGGGCAGAAGATGTCGAAATCGAAAGGCAACGTCATCGATCCGCTCGACCTCATCGACGAGTTTGGCGCCGATGCACTGCGCTTCACGCTGACGGTGATGGCGGCGCAGGGGCGCGACGTGAAACTCGATCCGGCGCGCATCGCCGGCTACCGCAATTTCGGCACCAAGCTGTGGAACGCGACACGCTTTGCCGAGATGAACGAGGTCGCGCGCAATGACGATTTTTGGCTGAACGACGCCAAGTTGCCGGTCAACCGCTGGATCCTGACCGAATTGACCCGGGCGTCGCACGCGATCACCGAGGGCATCACCTCATACCGCTTCAACGAGGCGGCAGCGGCTGCCTACCGCTTCGTCTGGAACCTGTTCTGCGACTGGTATCTCGAACTGCTCAAGCCGGTGTTCATGGGCACTGACGAGGCGGCCAAAGCCGAAAGCCGCGCCTGCGTCGCCTTCGTGCTCGACGAGATCTACAAGCTGCTTCACCCCATGATGCCGTTCATGACGGAGGAGCTGTGGGCGCAGACGGCAGGTGAGGGCAGGACGCGCGCAACGCTGCTGTGCCACGCCGCCTGGCCGTCGCCCGACTTCGAGGACGCCGATGCAGCCGCCGACATCAACTGGCTGGTCGATCTGGTCTCCGGTATTCGCTCCGTGCGCTCTGAAATGAACGTGCCGCCGGCGGCGATCGCGCCGCTGGTGGTGGTCGGCGCCAGCGCCGAGACTTACCAGAGGCTGGAACGCCATGCGTCCGCCATCAAGCGGCTGGCGCGGGTCGGCGACATCTCGCTGCAGGATGCCGCACCCAAGGGCTCGGCCCAGATCGTGCTCAACGAGGCGACGATCTGCCTGCCGCTCGGCAGCCTGATCGATCTCTCCGCCGAGGCGGCGCGGCTGCAGAAGGAACTGGCCAAGGTGACCGAGGAAATCGCGCGGCTGCACAAGAAGCTGTCGAACGAAAGATTCGTCGCCAGCGCGCCGGAAGAGATCGTCGCGGCCGAGCGCGAAAAACTCGACGAATACCGCGATCAGCAGGAGAAGCTTTCGGTGGCGCTGACCAGGGTGCGCGACGCCGGTTGACGGCCGGATTCGCGAGACGCTTGCAGCGCTTCGCGAAGGTTCTTTTGCTCGAAAAATAGGCGTTCCGTTGCGTTAATATTGACGTAAACGGAAAGTTTCGACCCCATTGTTGCCATAATGTAACAATGGGGCCGAATGCCAGCAAAATAGCCGGTTTTGGTGCCGTTTTGAGCGGTTTTTTCTGATTTGTTCCCCAGTCTGCCGCCCAAATGGTCATTTTCGAACCTACCGGCCAGGCCGCCACTGTGTTCGAAATGCGGTCCGCAAGAGTGTACATGTACGCTATGTGAATTCATTGTTGCGCCGTTAACCCGAATTGGTTCTAGCTTGACGCACTAGTATTTCGGGGAGGACATCCATGAACAATTTGCGTTTGAAAACACTGCTGGGGGCGGGGTGTTTTTCGCTGGCTTTGATCGGTTCCGCGATGCATCCGGCGCGTGCCGGCGGCCTGGAGCGCGGCGGCTACGATATCGATCTGCTGTTCGATGCCTCGCCGTTCGCGACGGAAGCCGAAGCGACTTATGTGATGCCGGATCGCAAGTACAAGAATGCCCTCGGTCCAGCGAAGCAAGACCTTGGCCTGGGCACTTCGGCCGATGGTGCCGAGGGCTATTGGGTGCCGCGTATCGGAATGAAAGTTCAGGTTGTGCAGGGTGTCGACTGCATGGTCGACTATTCGCAGCCTTGGGGTGCCCACACTGCGCCGGGTGCCGCTTGGAACGGTGCGTTTTCCAATACAGAAACCGATATCAAGAGCAACAACTACGCCGGCACCTGCTCATACAAGTTTGATGCCGGTAAGGGTCAGCTCCGTTTTATCGGTGGCGTGTTCTATCAGGATATCTCGGGCTTCAAGGAAAGCCTAGTGAACCTCCTTCCGGCGTTGACAGGTCGTGTCGACCTGGAGACCAGCGGTTGGGGCTGGCGCGCTGGCGTTGCTTACGAAATCCCCGACATCGCGCTGCGCGCGAGTCTGGTCTACAATTCACAGGTTAAGCTCGACAATATCTCTGGCTCGCTAACTTTGCCGGATGGCTTGGGAGGGACCATCGTCAGGCCCATCTACGGCTCCACGCAGTACATGCCTGATTCCTTGGAGTTGAAATTGCAGTCGGGTATCGCTCCAGGCTGGCTAGCCTTCGGTTCGATCAAGTGGGTGAACTGGAGTGTGCTGCAAAGTGTTCCAATCTGCCCGACCGGCCTCGCTCCCCCAGCGGTGTGTTTCACGAACGGTCCGGGTCAAGTGACGTCGCTCGATCTGATGTATCGTGATGGCTGGACTGTTTCGGGCGGTATTGGTCACAAGTTCAACGATCAGTGGAGTGCTGCCGGTCAGCTAGCTTGGGATAGGGGAACTTCGCATGGCTACGGTGCGCAGACCGACACTTGGACGTTGGGTGGCGGCGTCGCCTATACACCGACCCCAAACGTTGAAGTTCGCTTGGGCGGTGCGGTCGGCGTGCTGACCAGCGGCCATTCCGGCACATTGGCCGGAGAGAATGGTTATGTTGCTGGCGAAGACTCCAGCTATGATTTCGGCAACGATCTGGTCACAGCTATTTCTGGTGGCGTTAAAATTAAGTTCTAAGTCTTTGGAAATAAAAACAAAAGGCCGGGTAGCGCTCGGCCTTTTTGTTTGCGCGGTTAGCGTCAGATCGGATCGGCAAGGGCCAGCGTTGCAAATCCGTCGCATCACTTTCACCTCTCGTAATTGTGACGTTTTGGCAACAGTTCCCGACCAACCCCCGCGCTACAGCCCCGCCCGAAGAAATTGCCCATTTCCCGCCATAAACCCGGCGCACCTCGAATTCGTCTCGGGACACGCGTCAGAAGGCTCGGCGATGAGGCAGGCCGCACCGCCCGCGGCAAGGAAGAGAATGGACGCCAAAGTCGTTTCCAAGGCTAAGCTCCCTAGCCGCCATGTGACCGTCGGTCCGGCGCGTGCGCCGCACCGTTCGTATCTCTATGCCATGGGCCTGTCGGCGGCCGAGATCGCACAGCCGCTGGTCGGCGTCGCATCCTGCTGGAACGAGGCGGCGCCTTGCAACATCTCGCTGATGCGCCAGGCGCAAGTGGTCAAGAAGGGCGTCGCCGCCGCCAGCGGCACGCCGCGCGAATTCTGCACCATCACCGTCACCGATGGCATCGCCATGGGCCACCAGGGCATGAAGTCGTCGCTGGTGTCGCGCGAGGTCATCGCCGATTCGGTCGAACTCACCATCCGCGGCCATTGCTACGACGCGCTGGTCGGCCTTGCCGGCTGCGACAAGTCGCTGCCCGGCATGATGATGGCTATGGTGCGGCTCAACGTGCCGTCGATCTTCATCTATGGCGGCTCGATCCTGCCGGGCTCCTATCGCGGCCGCCAGATCACTGTGCAGGACGTGTTCGAGGCGGTCGGCCAGCATTCGGTCGGCACGGTCAGCGATGCCGAACTGCTCGAGATCGAGCAGGCGGCGTGCCCGTCCGCCGGCTCCTGCGGGGCCCAGTTCACCGCCAACACCATGGCCACCGTCGCCGAGGCGATCGGCCTGGCGCTGCCGTACTCCTGCGGCGCGCCGGCGCCTTACGAGATGCGCGACCGCTTCAATTTTGCCTCCGGCGAAAAGATCATGGAGCTGATCGCCAAGAACATCCGGCCGCGCGACATCGTCACGCTGAAGGCGCTGGAGAATGCGGCGACCGTGGTTTCGGCAACCGGCGGCTCGACCAATGCGGCGCTGCATCTGCCGGCCATTGCGCACGAGGCCGGGATAAAGTTCGACCTCTTCGACGTCGCCGCGATTTTCGAGAAGACGCCTTACATCGCCGACCTGATGCCCGGCGGCAAATATGTCGCCAAGGACATGTTCGAGGCCGGCGGCATTCCGCTCTTGATGAAGACGCTGCTCGACCATGGCTATCTGCATGGCGATTGCCTGACGGTGACTGGCCGTACTTTGGCCGAAAACATGGAGCATGTTGCCTGGAATGATAGCCAGGATGTGGTCCGTCCCGCCAACCGACCAATCACCCAAACCGGCGGTGTCGTGGGCTTGAAGGGCAACCTTGCCCCCGAAGGCGCGATCGTGAAGGTCGCGGGCATGACGGAGCTGAAATTCTCAGGTCCGGCACGCTGTTTCGATTCGGAAGAGGAATGTTTCGAGGCGGTCACGCACCGCAACTACCGGGAAGGCGAGGTTCTCGTCATCCGCTACGAAGGTCCGCGCGGCGGTCCGGGCATGCGCGAGATGCTGTCGACGACGGCGGCTCTCTACGGCCAGGGCATGGGCGGCAAGGTCGCTCTCATCACCGACGGCCGTTTTTCGGGCGCGACGCGCGGGTTCTGCATCGGCCATGTCGGGCCCGAAGCAGCCGTGGGCGGCCCGATCGGGCTCTTGAAAGACGGCGATGTGATCTCGATCGATGCAACCAAAGGCACGATCGCGGTCGATTTGTCCGATGCCGAACTGGCAACGCGGGCGAAGGCCTGGAAGGCGCGCACGACCGACTATCAGTCGGGCGCGATTTGGAAATACGCACAGACGGTAGGGCCTGCCCGCGACGGCGCGGTCACCCATCCGGGCGGTGCCAAAGAAACACATTGCTATGCGGATATCTGAGTTGTTGAGGTCGTCTGTCCTTCCGGCACTGGTCGCTGCTGCGATCTTTGGCGCCGTAGGCCAGGCCATGGCCTTCGACGACAAGGTGTTCGACGACAAGACCGGCGTGAAGCCGCAATCGAGCCCATGGGCCGTGTTCCAGTTCGGCTTCTCCGCTTACAAGAGCGGCCACAAGGAACAGGCGGTCGAGGCCTATAAATACGCCGCCGAGAACGGCCAGATCGGCGCCACCTGGAAGCTCGCGCGCATGTACGCCGAAGGCGACGGCGTGACGCGCGACGACTATGCGGCCTTCAAATTCTTCTCCGAGATCGTCGATCAGGATGTCGAGCCGGGATCGCCGGAGGAAAGCTATGTCTCCGACGCGCTGGTGGCGCTGGGCGACTATCTCCGGACAGGCATCCCCGGCAGCCCGGTCGAGGAAAACGAGGTCGCGGCGCAGGAATATTACATGCGCGCGGCCGCCAATTACCGCAACCCGAACGCTCAGTTCGAGATGGGCCAGATGTTTTTGAAGGGCGAGGGCGGCGTCAAGGCCAGCGTCAAGCAGGCCGGCCGCTGGTTCCAACTCGCCGCCGAAAAAGGCCATGCCGGCGCCCAGGCGACGCTCGGCAATCTTCTGTTCCAGAGCGGCAAGATCGTGCGCGGGCTGGCCATGATGACCGCCGCGCTCGAACGCGCCTCGCCGAGCGACCAGCCGTGGATCCGCGGCATGCAGGAAGAGGCATTTGCCGCCGCCGGCGAAGCCGACCGCCGCACGGCGATTTCGCTTGCCGACGATATTCTCACCAAGGGTGGTGACGACCAGTGAAATTGCCAATCTCCCCCTCAAGGGGGGAGATTAGCTCACATCCATCAGTTCTCGGTGAGTTCCGCCAGCACCGCTCTGTACACCGGCATCGAGATCGGCGTGACGTGCAGATGCGGCTTAATCGTGCTGTCGGGACAGGTATCGCCGATCTTGATCCATGAGGTGTTGTTGAGCACCAGGTCGCAGCGGGCCATATGGCTCTTGTCTGAAACCGTCAGGCAGGTGACCTGGCCGACCTGGTAGGACTTGCCATTGGCCAGGCACTGCTGATCGGCAAGTGCCGCTGCAGGAGAGGCCATGGCAAATGCCAGACCGATCGGGCAAAGGAGGAATCGTAGTGCCATGGAACCCCAGCCGCCATGCTGATCTCTGACTGAATGGCGCGATTGTGGCGACATCAGGGTTTCGGCTGATATCAGGCCGGCAGCAGCGCCAGATCGATCGCCACCGGCACATGGTCGGAAGGCTTTTCCCAGGCGCGCACATGCTTTTCGATCGAGGCCGAGGAAAAGCGGTTGGCGGCTTCGGGCGACAACAGCAGATGGTCGATGCGGATGCCGTTGTTCTTCTGCCAGGCACCGGCCTGGTAATCCCAGAAGGTGTAGACGTCGGCCGCATCGGTGACGGCGCGCACCGCCTCGGTAAAGCCGAGATTCTTCAGCCGCCGGAAGGCCTGCCGGGTCTGCGGCTGGAACAGCGCATCGCCAAGCCAGTTCTCGGGGAAGCGCGCATCGACCGGCTCGGGGATGACATTGTAGTCGCCGGCCAGCACCAGCGCCTCCTCCAGAAGCAGCCGCTGCTCGGCCCAGCGATGCAGCCGCTCCATCCAGGCCAGCTTGTAAGGAAATTTCTTCTCGTCATCGATGGGATTGCCGTTGGGCAGATAGAGCGAGGCGACGCGCAGCGCGCCCTGGTCGGTCGAGAACACGCCCTCGATGAAGCGCGCCTGCTCATCAGTCTCGTCGCCTGGCAGGCCTCTGATAACCTCGTCGAAGGGAAGCTTCGACAGCAGGGCGACGCCGTTAAAGCCCTTCTGGCCATGGGTTTCCACGTTGTAGCCAAGCGCCTCGATCTCGGCGCGCGGGAACTGCTCGTCGACCGACTTGATCTCCTGCAGGCAGACGATGTCGGGCTGGCTTTCGCTCAGCCAGTGGGTGAGGTTGCCGATGCGGGCGCGAATGCCGTTTATGTTCCAGGTAACGATTTTCATGGGCGGCCTCAGGGATGTTCGGGCGAAAGACGTTCGACAAGCCCGATCGTATTGCCTGCCGGGTCCTTTAGAAAGGCCATCCACTCGCTTTCCCCCGCCGTTCCGAACGTGCCTTCGGTGTCGTTGTGGACGAGCGCCGGCGGTGCGGTGAAGGGAACGCCGGACGCTTTCGCCTCGGCGTGGAAGGCTTCGAGCCCGGCTATATCGAGATAGACGGTGCCGGCCGGAACGCCATCGGTGAACAGCAACCTGATATCACCGGCCATGATGAAGGCGATGCCCGGCGGATCGTAGCGGGCGTGAACGTTGAGGCCGAGCACATCGCGCCAGAAGGCCAGCGTCACGTCGAGATCGCGCCCGGCCGACAGTGCGACCTGACGGACCGCGCCGACGCCGGACATCTGCCTAGATGGAGAAACTGGTGCCGCAGCCGCAGGAGGCGACTGCATTGGGGTTGCGGATCTGGAACGATTGGCCCATCAGATCGTCGACGAAGTCGATCACCGAGCCGCCCATATAGACCAGCGACAAATCGTCGATCAGCACGGTGGCGCCGTCCTTTTCGATGGCGACGTCGTCGTCGTTGCGCGTATCGACCAGGTCGAACTTGTAGGAAAAGCCGGAGCAGCCGCCGCCCTCTACGGAGACGCGCAGCGCCGTCTTGCCGGCCTCGCCAGAGACGATTTTCGCGATCCGCCTGGCGGCGGCGCCGGTCATCTCGACTTTCATGGCAGTCTTGGCATCAGCGCCCATGGGCGTCACCTTGCTTTCGGTTTCACATGATAGGTATGAAGCGGGAAGGGGCAAGTCAACTGCGGCGGCATCAGCCATGACAAAT
This sequence comes from Mesorhizobium sp. P160219, assembly GCF_057786095.1. Taxonomy (NCBI): domain Bacteria; kingdom Pseudomonadati; phylum Pseudomonadota; class Alphaproteobacteria; order Hyphomicrobiales; family Phyllobacteriaceae; genus Mesorhizobium; species Mesorhizobium sp. P160219. Next base: position 4,874,249 of record NZ_JBYNWG010000001.1, on the reverse strand, counting down.
GAGCTTGGCGACATTGGGTTCGGCTATCGGCCGCGCGCGGCCTATGCCAGCGACCCAGCCAGGTCGCGCGGGCGGCTCTATGACGAGGTCGAGAGCCCGACTCGCACGCCATTCCAGCGCGACCGCGACCGTATCATTCATTCGACTGCCTTCCGCCGCCTGAAGCACAAGACGCAGGTGTTCGTCGCCCATGAAGGCGACCACTATCGCACCCGGCTGACGCATTCGATCGAGGTGGCGCAGATTGCGCGGGCTCTGGCGCGAGCGCTGCGCGGCGACGAGGATCTGGCCGAGGCGGTCGCCTTGGTGCACGATTTCGGTCACACGCCGTTCGGCCATACCGGCGAGGACGCGCTGAACGAGCGGATGGCCCAATGGGGCGGCTTCGACCACAATGCGCAGTCGCTGCGCGTGGTGACGCGGCTGGAGCGGCGTTATGCCGAGTTCGACGGGCTGAACCTGACCTGGGAAACGCTGGAAGGCCTGGTGAAGCACAATGGCCCGCTGACCGACGCCAAGGGAAAAGGGCTCAAAGGCCCGGTGCCGCAGGCGATCCGCGACTATTCCGAGCTGCACGACCTCGAACTCGACCATTTCGCCGGCATCGAGGCGCAATGTGCTGCGATCGCCGACGATATCGCCTACAACACCCATGACATCGACGACGGCCTGCGCTCCGGCTTCCTGACCTTGGACATGCTGGAAACGGTGGCGCTGCCGGGATCGATCCTGGCAAGCGTGCGCGCGCGCTATCCGGGCCTGGACGATGTGCGCACCGGCCATGAGCTGATGCGCCGGCAGATCACGATGATGGTCGAGGATGTCATTGTTTCCACCACCGCCAATCTTGAGCGCATCAAGCCTGACAGCGCCGAAGCGGTGCGGGCGGCGGGCGAAACGATGGTGACCTTTTCCGCAGACATGGCGGCGACCGAGAAGGAATTGAAGACCTTTCTCTACAAGCACCTCTACCGGCATGACGAGGTGATGCGCGTTCGCACTCAGGCCGAGCAGATCGTGCGCGACCTGTTCGATGTCTATTTCGCCGATCCGCGCGCCATGCCGGACGGCTGGCGGGAGGGGCTCGACCGGGCGGAGGACCGCATCAAGGCGCGCAGCGTCGCCGATTTCCTGGCGGGGATGACGGATACCTACGCCTTGAAGGAACACCGCCGTCTGTTTGACCATACGCCCGATTTAAGCTAGGGCGGGCGCGATTTGCCGGCCAATGAGCCGGTTCCCCTGCACAGTCCGCCAGAGCAAGACCCATGAACATCTTCGCCGATTTCAGCGCGCGAATCACAAAAGCCGTCGAAGCGCTTGATTTGAAAGACAGTAATGGCTTTTCGCCCGACCTGTCGCGCATCGCCGTCGAGCCGCCGCGCGACGCCAGCCATGGCGATCTCGCCACCAATGCGGCGATGGTACTGGCCAAGCCGACAGGGCACAACCCGCGGGCGCTGGCCGAGCGGCTGGTGGAAGTGCTGCGCAGCGACGCCGATGTTGCCGAAGCCGACGTCGCCGGTCCCGGCTTCGTCAATCTCCGGCTCAAGGACGGTTTCTGGCAGGCGCATCTGACTGCGCTGCTGGGCGAGGGCCAAAACTACGGCCGCTCGACCATTGGTGGCGGCAAGAAGACCAATGTCGAATATGTCTCGGCCAATCCGACCGGGCCGATGCATGTCGGCCATTGCCGGGGCGCGGTTGTCGGCGACACGCTCGCCAATCTGATGGCCTTCGCCGGCTATGACGTCACCAAGGAATACATCATCAACGACGCCGGCGCGCAGATCGACGTGCTCGGGCGTTCGGCCTTCCTGCGCTACCGCGAAGCGCTGGGCGACGACATTGGCGAAATACCGGCCGGTCTCTATCCCGGCGATTACCTTGTGCCGGTCGGTCAGGCGCTGGCTGCCGAATTTGGCCGCAAGCTCTTGCAGATGCCCGACGATCAGTCGCTGGCAATCGTCAAGGACCGCACGATCGACGCCATGATGGTGATGATCCGCGAGGATCTGGCGTTGCTCAATGTGCATCACGACGTTTTCTTCTCCGAGCGCACGCTGCATGCCGACAATGCCAAAAAAATCCGCTCGGCGATCAACGATCTGACGCTGAAGGGCCATATCTACAAGGGCAAGCTGCCGCCGCCCAAGGGCGAGAAGCCGGACGACTGGGAAGACCGCGAGCAGACGCTGTTTCGCTCGACGGCGGTCGGCGACGACATGGACAGGGCGCTGGTCAAGTCCGACGGCTCGTTCACCTATTTCGCCGCCGACGTCGCCTATCTCAAGGACAAGGTCGACCGCGGTTTCGTCGGCCTGATCTATGTGCTGGGCGCCGACCATGGCGGCTACGTCAAGCGGCTGGAAGCGCTGGCGCGGGCGATTGCAGGCGATGATCTGAAGCTGCAACTCACGGTGCTCCTGTGCAATCTGGTGAAGCTGTTTCGCGATGGCGAACCGGTTCGGATGTCGAAGCGGTCGGGCGACTTCGTGACCTTGCGCGAAGCGGTGGAGGAGGTGGGCCGCGATGCGATCCGCTTCATGATGCTCTACCGCAAGAGCGACGCGCCGCTCGACTTCGATTTCGCCAAGGTCACCGAACAGTCCAAGGACAATCCCGTGTTCTACGTGCAGTACGCTTCGGCGCGCTGTCATTCGGTGTTCCGGCAGGCGAGCGAGCAACTGGGCGAGGCCAATTTCGACCGCAACAGCCTGGCCGCGGCCTCGGCGTCGCTCACCGACGAGGGCGAGATCGGCCTGATCCGGAAGCTGGCTGAATATCCCCGGCTGGTCGAATCTGCGGCCCTTGCGCTGGAGCCGCACCGGCTGGCATTCTACCTCTACGATCTGGCTTCCAGCTTCCATGGACACTGGAATCGGGGCACCGAGAATGCCGACTTACGTTTTGTTAAGGTTAACGACCGACAATTGACTCATGCCAGACTAGGGCTGGTGCAGGCTGTTTCGGATGTTTTGACCTCCGGCCTGACGCTGATTGGGGCTGATGCGCCCACTGAGATGCGTTAGGTTTAACTAAAACACCTGTCACCATTTGCCCACATTGCGCTGGTAAGGGCCAACCCTACGCGACGTCCATGGCGTCCGAATGAGTGCGAGTTCGGGAACAATAATGGCAGACAGAACCCAGCTGAGAGTAGCCGACAACAACGACATCGCCGAAGATGATCCGTTCGCTGAACTGACCAGGATCATGGGTTTCGATCCGCGCCAGCCGGTCAAGCCGCAGGCGCCAGCCGTCGAGACGGCTGCAGACGAGGGCGATTTCGACATCGACCTCGAGAAGGAGTTGATGGGCGAATTCGGCGATGAAGTCGGTTCCATGGAGGCCAGCCAGCCGGCTCCCGAGGTTCACCAGCCTGCCGCTGAGCCCTACGAACCTGCTGCCGAGATTCGCGAGCCGGCTTTCGAAACCACCGATGCCGCGATGGACGATGCGCTGGCTGCTTCGCTGGAATATGATTTCGTCTTCGACGATGCCGCCGATCTGGATTTCGGCGCTGGCCCGCAGGCTGCGGCTGCTCCCGTTGAACCCTCGGTTGCCGAACCTTGGTTTGCCGAGCCCGCATTCGACGAAGCTGCATTCGATGACGATTTCGACAATGCCGTGGCCAGTTCACTGGAAAACGTATCGCCGCTCGAAGACGACCTGCCGATGGATGACGAGCTTGCCGCTTCGCTCGAGCAGGGGTTGCTGCTCGATGACGATGCGACCGTCGCCCATGCCGCAGATGTCGCCCAGGTTGCTGCTGCGCCCGCCGACGATGTCGCGTTCGACGATGATTTCGACAATGCCGTCTCGATGTCGCTGGAAGACGAGCTGACGCTGGACGGTCCTGCGCCGGCGCAGGACCAGTATGCCGCGCCAGTAGCCGAGGCGCCGATCCATACCTTCGACGCCGTCGGAGTCGCCGACCACACTGTTGCCGACGAGGATTTTGCGGGTCATTTCGATGACGCGATGGCCGATGTCGACATGGACTTTGCGGCCCAGGATTTTGCAGCCCAGGATTTTGCGGCCGAGCATTTCGAGCCTCAGGCTTTCGAGGCTCAGCCTGTTGAGGCCGAGGATCCGGAAGAGCGCGATCTGGATGTCAGCGATCTGCAGGCCAGCGCGCCGGTTGAGATGGATGCGCCGGAAGTGAACGAGACGCCGGCCTGGACTGTGGAGGCCAGCCCCTCTCATGAGACTGCGCACGAAGCATTCGACGATTTCGATCTGAGCATCGATGATGCGCTTGCCGATCACGAGCCGGTTGCCGAGATCGCACCCACTCCGGTTCAGCCAACTCCGGTCGCACCAGCTTATGTGGCGCCTACCAATATGGCGACCCCGGCCGCTCCGGTCGCTGACGAACGGACGTTGGAAGATGAACTCAACGCGCTGCTTGGCGCCATGACCACACCACGCCCGGCGCCAGTCGCGCCGATTCCGGTCGTCACCGAGCCCACCAGGGCTGCCGCCATCGAGCCCGCCAGGACTTATGAGCCGGTTGCCCCGGTGCAGCGGTCCGTCGCAACGCCGGTCGCTCCGGTCGATAATCTCGACTGGGACCTGGACGAACACGCGCCGGCTCCTCAGGAGGCCCGGGCGGACGATGCCGATTTCGACGATCTGCTTGCCGGCGAACTCGAGGGCCATGAGCCCGAGATCGAGTTCGATGATCATGCCTTCGATGCGGCGCTCGCCAAGGGCATCGATCTCGGTAATGACACGGCAGCACCGGTCGCTGGCGATTGGCGCTCGACGCCGCCGGAGCCGGCGCGTTCGTGGAGCCGCGTGACTCCCACCCCGGCCCAGCCTTCCTTTGCAGCGCAGCCGCAACCTTCTTTTGCAGAAAAGCCGTCCATGCCGCCGGCGGCAGCGCCAAGCTATCGCGACCAGCCGGTTGCAGCTGCTGCCTATGTGGCGCCGACGCCATCGCGCCAGGCGCCGCCTCAGGCCTATGACGAGATGCCGGATGTCGAGACGGTCGATGTGCCGGAGCGTGTGGTGGCGATTGCCGACGACCTCGACATTCCAGAACTCAGCTTCGAGCAAGACGAGCCGGCCGCCTATGACGACATCGACGCCGAATTCGCCGGCATGCTCAACGAGATGAACGCGGTGGAAGTGGCGCCGCCCACTGCCGCACGCAGTGCCGGCTATGATGACGATTCCTACAGTTCCGGCTTCAGTTCGGGCCACGAGCTCGACCAGCGCGCCTATGCTGCGCGGCCAGCCGAAGTGCTTGCAGCCACGCAAGCTCACCACGCCGATTCCGCCGGCGGCTTCGACATGGACGATCTGCCCGGCAGCCAGCCGGTTTCGCAGGCCGACGATTTCGCGGTCGACGAACTCGACTACGATCCGGATCTGGACGAGGCAATGGCGGTGCCGGGCCTCGCCGAGCAGGAAGCCGCACGGCCGCGCAGGAGCGGCCTGCTGGTCGCGGGGGTCGTTGCTGCGGTTGCGATTGCCGGCGGCCTTGGCGCCTTCGCCTTGTCGTTCGGCGGAAAGGGCGGCGGCGATGCGCCGGTCATTGTCAAAGCCGACAACAGGCCGATCAAGGTCAAGCCCGAAAATCCGGGCGGCGCCGTGGTGCCGAACCAGGACAACAAGGTTTATGATGCGGTCGCCAAGGGCACCAAGCCGGCCGAGCCGGTTCAGGAGAAGCTGGTCACCAACACCGAAGAGCCGGTCGATGTGAAGGCGCAGGAGCCTGAAAGCCGCGTCGTCGATCTGTCGCCCGACGATACCGACGCTGCCCCAGGCCCCGACGCTGCCGGCAACCCCGAAGCTGCCGTCAACCCCGACGCGGCTGTCGCGCCGGCGCCAAAGTCCGAGGACCGCATCGCTCAGGTGCTGCAGGAAGCCGACAAGAACCCCGATACGGTCGCCGTTGCCCCGCGCAAGGTGCGGACCATGGTGGTCAAGCCCGACGGCTCGTTGGTGGCCCGCGAGGACTCGACGCCGGCCGCGCCACAGGTTGCGGCGACTGAGCCGCTTGACCCGGCGCCGCAGCACGTCGCCCCTTCGGCCGATGCCGAGCAGACCGGCACCGTGGCGCCTGCCGATCAGGCAAATAGCGACCAGGCAAGTGCCGAGACCGCCAAGCCGGTCAAGCCGGTGAAGCCGGCGGCCACGCCGAAGGCTGAGACCCAGTCCGCCAACACGCCGCAGACGGTTGCCGTAGCGCCGCAGCGCCCGTCCGACCAGCCGGTCGACGTGGTCGGCGAGGTCAAGCCCGACCAGGTTGCCTCCATTCCGGCGACGGCTTCGACATCGGGCGGTTCGTGGTCGATGCAGATCGCTTCGCAGCCGACGGTCGAAAGCGCCCAGGCCAACTACGCCGACCTGCAGCGCCGCTATGGAAATGTGCTCGCCGGTCGCACCGCCAACATCGTCAAGGCGGAGATCGCCGGCAAGGGCACCTTCTACCGTGTCCGGGTGCCTGCGCAATCGCGCAACGATGCGATCAATCTGTGCACCAGCTACAAGGCTGCCGGCGGCAACTGCTTCGTGTCTCGGTAAGGCCGGATCCAATTATCAGAGCCGGTGCGTTCCCAAGGGTCGCGCCGGCTTTTTCATGTGGATGGGCGAGAGGTTGAGGCGCTTGCCGTCCGGGGAGATTCCCTTTGCCGGCGCGAAGCCCTAAACTGGTGGAATGACCGAATCAAAATCCATGATCCTCGGCTGTGCCGGGAAATCGCTGACCCGCGAAGAAATCCGTTTCTATCGCAATGAATGCCCGTGGGGCTTCATCCTGTTTGCGCGCAACATCGGCGAAACCGAGCAGATCCGCGATCTGGTCGCCGAAATGCGCGACTGTATCGGGCGCCCCGATGCGCTGGTGTTCATCGACCAGGAAGGTGGCCGGGTGCAGCGCCTGCGGCCGCCGCTGGCGCCGAACTATCCCGCCGGCGGCGCGCTCGGTGCATTGTGGCGCAAGGACCATGATGCCGGCACCCGCGCTGCCTGGCTGATGGCGCGGCTGCACGCCTTCGACCTGTTGCGCTTCGGTATCTCGGCCGATTGCCTGCCGGTGCTGGACGTGCCGATCGAGGGCGCCAGCGACGTCATCGGCGCGCGCGCCTATGGCAAGGAGCCGCGCCCGGTCATCGAACTTGGCCGCGCCGCCGCGGAAGGGCTGATGTCCGGCGGCGTGTTGCCGGTCATGAAGCATATTCCGGGCCATGGACGCGCCTTCGCCGACACGCATTTCGAGCTGCCTGTGGTCGACGCCTCGCTGAGCGACCTGCAGCGGCATGATTTCGCCCCTTTCCGCGAGCTTAGCCATCTGCCGATGGCGATGACGGCGCATGTCGTCTACAGCGCCATCGATCCGAACAACCCAGCGACCACCTCAGGCAAGGTCATCGACGAGATCATCCGCCGCGAGATCGGCTTCGACGGGCTGTTGATGAGCGACGACACCTCGATGAAGGCACTTTCTGGGGATTTCCCGACAAAGGCGGCCTCGATCCTTGCGGCGGGCTGCGATCTGGTCCTTCACTGCAATGGCGTTTTCGAGGAGATGGCAGGCATCGCATCGCGAACCACGGGACTTGAAGGGACGTCGCTGGAGCGCGCCAACCGGGCGCTGACCTATATAAGGGATCGCGACCGGGCCGACGAAACCGAGATACGCGCCGAGTTTGCCACCTATTTCGATGCGGTGGCCTAGAGACGGATGATTTCAGGTCTGTTCGACCTGAAATCTGAATCCGTCTCTAAATTAGATAGAGAGAGCATGATGTCGTCCGAAAACCGCTTCACACTTTTTGGCATCATGCTCTAACCAGAGGTAAAGGAACAAGTGGCGGAGACATTGGACAGCAAGGCTGCGAAGGCCGCACCGATGGACCGTCTGTGGGCCGAGAACGACAATTCACGGGTCACCGGCGACCCGTCGCTGGTCGTCGACGTCGCCGGGTTCGAAGGTCCGCTCGACCTCTTGCTGCATCTCGCCCGCAACCAAAAGGTCGATCTGTCGCGGATTTCCATCTTGGCGCTGGTCGAGCAATATCTGACCTTCGTCGAGACGGCGACGGCGCTGAGGCTTGAGCTTGCCGCCGACTACCTGGTGATGGCGGCGTGGCTGGCCTTCCTCAAGTCGAAGCTCCTCATCCCCAAGCAGCCCGGCGAGGAAGGCGAAAGCGGCGAGGAACTGGCCGCGGTGCTGCAGTTCCGGCTGAAGCGTCTGGAGGCCATGCGCGACGCCTCGGCAAGGCTGGTCAACCGCAACCGGCTCGGCCGCGACGTGTTTGCACGCGGCATGCCTGAGATGGTCATCGTCGAGAAGCGTAACGCCTATTCGGCCTCGCTCTACGATTTGCTCACCGCCTATGCGCAGCAGCGCCAGAAACAGGCGATCACCAATGTGACAATTGCCCGGCGTGGCGTGTGGTCGCTCAAGGATGCGCGCGATATCCTGACCCGGCTGATCGGCTCGCTGCGCGACTGGACGGCGCTGGACAGCTATCTGATCAATTACCTGACCAGCCCGGACGAACGGCGTACCGCGATTGCCAGCTCGTTTGCGGCGTCGCTGGAACTGGTGCGCGAAGGCAGCATCGAGATGCGACAGGACCAGGTGTTCGCGCCGCTCTATCTGCGCGGCCGCGCGCAACCAATCAAGGCAGTCGAGGTGGCATCATGAGCGAACGCGCCAACGCTTCGGTCATTCCGTTCAAGGTCGAAGAAGAGACCGAGGAGGGCATTATCGCCCAGGATCCGACTGATACCCTGCTTCTGAATCCTGGCGAACGGCTGCATATGGCCGAAGCCATACGCATGGCCGAGGCGATTGTGTTCGCCAGCGCCGAGCCGGTCAGCGAAAAGCAGCTCGCAGCCAGATTGCCCGACGGCATCAGCATAGCCGCTGCCATGGCTGAGCTGCAGCAGATCTATGCGCGGCGCGGCGTCAATCTGGTCCGGGTCGGCGATGCCTGGGCTTTCCGTACCGCCGGCGATCTCGCCTTCCTGATGAGCCGCGACACGGTGCAGCAGCGCAAGCTGTCGCGCGCGGCGCTCGAAGTGCTGGCGATCATCGCCTACCACCAGCCGGTGACGCGCGCCGAGATCGAGGACATCAGAGGCGTCGAGACCTCGAAGGGCACGCTGGATACGCTGCTCGAAACGGAATGGGTGCGCATGCGCGGCCGCCGCCGCACGCCCGGCCGTCCCGTCACCTACGGCACGACAGACACTTTCCTCGACCATTTCGCACTGGAGGATATCCGCGATCTTCCCGGCATGGACGAACTGAAGGGGGCAGGGCTGCTTTCCGGCCGAATGCCGTCGAATTTCGCCATCCCGTTGCCGCCGGCCGATCCGGACGCGCTGACCGAGGACGAGGATGCGTTGACCGACATCGATCTCGAGGAACTCGGCCTGCTGACGCCGCGCGTCACGGAAGATTGACCGCAAGCCGCTGTCAAAAAGCTGCATTGCTGCGGTAGATGCGCCGATTGGTAGCGGGCAGCTTTGCCGAAAATGCGTGACATAAGCCGCGCCTTCATAAACTTTGTCGCTGTTGTGTTTGAATCCCAACGCGAAAACGCATAGATCATCGCCAGGGAAAACATTCGAGAGAGAGTTACAATGGGTTCATTTTCGATTTGGCACTGGATGATCGTGCTGGTGATCGTGCTGCTGGTGTTCGGCCGCGGCAAGATACCCGAGCTGATGGGCGACATGGCCAAGGGCATCAAGAGCTTCAAGAAGGGCATGGCCGACGACGATACCGCCGAAGACAAGCGCACCGTCGAGCACCGCCCGGACGAGACCGTTTCGGCAGTGAAGGAAAAGGCCAGCAAGAGCTGAGCCGAAGGTTGTTGCTTTTGTGCAAGTCGTTGTCCCAAAACCGCTTCGCACTGTTGGGCGACAAGCACTAGTCGGAACTGATTGCCATGTTTGAAGTCGGCTGGACCGAAATGCTGGTGATCGCGATCGTCATGATCGTGGTCGTCGGACCCAAGGATTTGCCCAATATGCTGCGCACCTTCGGCCGCACGACGGCGAAGCTGCGTGCCATGGCCTCCGACTTCCAGAAGCAGTTCAACGAGGCGTTGAAGGAAGCCGAGCTCGACGACGTCAAGAAGTCTGTCGATACGCTGCGCGGCCTCAATCCGGCGGCCGAAATCCGCAAGCAGCTCAATCCGTTCGAACAGGCGGCAGCCGAGGTTCGCTCCGGCGTCGATGCGGTGATGAAGGCGAAGCCCGCCGTCGACCCCTCAACGCCCGCGGCAGAAACACCACAGCCGGCCGAGCCGCTCAAGAACGGCGCGACGGTGATGCCGGGTGTCAACGGACCGGAAACAGCGCCGGCGGCGCCGATCCTTCCGGCGATGACCGATCAGGCGGTGGTGACACCGGCTGCAGCAACAGCAGCGCCACGAAACGCGCGCGCCAAGGGGGCTGCGATATCAAAGGCCCCGGCAACCAAAACAGCGGCAGCCAAGGCAGCACCGGCAAAGCCGGCGCCTGCGGCGAAGGTTGCGGCCAAGCCGTCAGCGGCGCCCGCCAAGGCTGCACCTGGAAAAGCCGCCACCAAGCCCGCTGCTGCACCGAAGGCAGTCGCAAAGGCTGAGCCGAAGCCTGCGCCGGCCACGAAGCCCGCGTCCAAGAAGACGGCGGGGGCCGCCAAGTGAGCATTACGGACAGCGAAAAGGACGAGATCGAGAAGTCGTCGGCTCCGCTGATGGAGCATCTGATCGAACTGCGCCGGCGGCTGATCTGGTCGATCGGCGGTTTCTTCGTCGCCTTCCTCGTCTGCTTCTTCTTTGCCAAGAAGCTGTTCAATCTTTTGGTCGTTCCGTTCAAGTGGGCCACGCAGTGGGCCGGGCTCGATCCGCACAAGGTCGAGCTGATCTATACGGCGCCGCAGGAATTCTTCTTCACCCAGGTCAAGCTCGCCATGTTCGGCGGCATGGTCATCGCCTTTCCGCTGATCGCCACGCAGATCTACAAATTCATCGCGCCAGGCCTCTACAAGAACGAACGCAACGCCTTCCTGCCGTTCCTTATCGCATCGCCGATCCTGTTCCTGATGGGAGCGTCGCTGGTCTATTTCTTCTTCACGCCGATGGTGATGTGGTTCTTCCTCGCCATGCAGCAGGCCGGCACCGACGACCAGGTGCAGATCTCGCTGCTGCCGAAAGTGTCGGAATATCTCAGCCTGATCATGACGCTGATCTTCTCCTTCGGCCTGGTGTTCCAGCTGCCGGTGGTGACCAGCCTGATGACGCGCGTCGGCATGCTGTCGTCGAAGGCGCTGGCCGAGAAGCGCAAATGGGCGATCGTCATCGCCTTCGTCGTCGCGGCGGTGCTGACGCCGCCTGATCCGATGAGCCAGATCGGTTTGGCCATCCCGACCATCCTGCTCTACGAGGTGTCGATCTGGGCGGCCCGGCTGATCGAGCGCGATCAGGTCAAGCAGAAGCTGGCGCGCGAGAAGCAGGAAGCCGCCGAAGCCGTGGCCGAAAAGGCGGCGGACGCGTCCTCAAAGCAGGCTCGTTCATAGGCTGTCGCGTTCGGGTATCCGCGTTAGCGGAAAAACGCGACAGCCGCCATCTTGCATCGATGAAGGATGCGGTTTACGCCCTCAGGCCTTAGCTCGAGGACGACCAACCATGCTTGATATCAAATGGATTCGCGACAACCCGAAGGCCCTTGTCGAGGCGCTGGCCAAGCGCTCGTGGTCGGCTGACGAGGCGCAGTCCACGGTCGATGAGCTGATCAAGAAGGACGAAGCGCGGCGCGAGCACGTCACCGAGCTGCAGACCAAGCAGGAACGCCGCAACGCCGCCTCGAAGGAGATCGGCAACGCCATGCGTTCGGGCGACACGGCACTTGCCGAAAAGCTCAAGGCCGAAGTCGGCGATATCAAGACCTTCATCCAGAATGGCGAGGCGCGCGAGCGCGAGCTCGACAAGACGCTGAACGATGCGCTGGCGGTGCTGCCGAATGTGCCGCTCGACGACGTGCCGGTCGGCAAGGACGAGCACGACAATGTCGTCAAGCATATCGTCGGCGAGGTGCCGACCCGGCCGAACTGGGTGAAGGAGCATTTCGAGATCGGCGAAGCGCTCGGCATGATGGATTTCGAGCGGGCGGCAAAGCTGTCGGGATCACGCTTCACCGTGCTGAAGAGCGGGCTGGCGCGGATGGAGCGCGCCATCGGCCAGTTCATGCTCGATCTGCACACGACCGAGCATGGCTATGAAGAAGTCATCCCGCCACTGATGGTGCGCGACGAAGTGCTTTTCGGGACCAACCAGCTGCCGAAATTCGAGGACGACCTGTTCTTCGTGCAGCATGGCGATGGCCGGCTCGGGTTGATTCCAACCGCCGAGGTCCCGCTCACCAACCTGGTGCGCGAAGAAATCACGGCCCATGAAAAGCTGCCGCTGCGCTATACGGCGCTGACGCCGTGCTTCCGCTCGGAAGCGGGCTCCGCCGGCCGCGACACGCGCGGCATGTTGCGCCAGCACCAGTTCTACAAGGTCGAGCTGGTCTCGGTCACCGACCAGGAGTCTTCGCTCGCCGAGCACGAGCGGATGACGCAGTGCGCGGAAGAGGTGCTGAAGCGACTGGAGCTGCCGTTCCGCACCATGGTCCTGTGCACGGGCGACATGGGGTTTGGCGCGCGCAAGACCTACGACATCGAGGTCTGGCTGCCCGGCCAGAACGCCTATCGCGAAATCTCGTCCTGCTCGGTCTGCGGCGACTTCCAGGCCAGGCGCATGGATGCCCGCTACAAGGACCGGGATGGCAAGGGCAACCGCTTTGTGCACACGCTGAACGGTTCGGGCACCGCTGTCGGCCGTGCGCTGATTGCCGTCATCGAAAACTACCAGAATGAGGATGGCAGCGTAACCATTCCTGAAGTGCTGCGGCCTTATATGGGCGGTCTGGCGAAGATCGAATCGAAGTAATGCGCATCCTTCTGACCAATGATGACGGCATACATGCCGAGGGCCTGGCGTCGCTCGAACGCATCGCCCGCACGCTGTCGGACGATGTCTGGGTCGTGGCGCCGGAGCAGGACCAGTCCGGCTACGCGCACTCGCTGTCGATCTCGGAGCCGCTCCGGCTGCGCAAGATCGGCGAGAAACACTACGCCGTGCGCGGCACGCCGACCGACTGCGTCATCATGGGCGTCAAGAAGATCCTGCCTGGCGCGCCGGACCTGATCCTGTCCGGTGTCAATTCCGGCGCCAACATCGCCGACGACGTCACCTATTCCGGCACCGTCGCCGGCGCCATGGAAGGCGCGCTGCTCGGCATCCGCTCGATCGCACTCAGCCAGGGTTATTCCTATGTCGGCGAGGACCGCGTCGTTCCCTATGAGACCACCGAGGTGCTGGCGCCGGCGCTGCTGAAAAAGCTCGTCGCCATGCCGCTGCCGGACGGCGTGCTGCTCAACGTCAACTTTCCCAACTGCCTGCCTGACGAGGTCGCCGGCACCGTCGTGACGTCGCAAGGCAAGCTGGTGCACAGCCTGTGGGTCGACGAGCGCCGCGACGGGCGCGGCCTGCCTTATTACTGGCTGCGCTTCGGCCGCGAGCCGGTCGAGGGCAAGCAGGGCACCGATCTCCATGCTCTGCGCAACCGGCTCGTGTCTGTGACGCCGCTGCAGCTTGACCTCACCGCGCATGAAATCCGTGACCAACTGACCAAGGCGCTGGCTGAATAAGGTGTTCGCATGAAGAAGGTTCTGGCATGAACTTGCCGCTCGACGATCGCGAGGGTTTTGCCGCTTTCCTGCTGCGCCTGCGCGGCCAAGGCGCGGTGCCGAAGGCGTTGATCGCAGCCTTCGAGGCGACGCCGCGGCGCGGCTTCCTCAACGGCCAGTTCCATTCGATCGCCTGGTCGGACGGCATGCTGCCGATCGAGTGCGGCGAGGCGATCGAGGGCGCCGACCTGCAGGCGGCGGTGATTGCGGCCCTGGCAATAGAGCCCGGCAACCGGGTGCTCGAGATCGGCACCGGCTCGGGCTACACGGCAGCGGTGATGTCGCGGCTCGCGGCTCGCATCGTCAGCGTCGACCGCTACAAGACGCTGGCCGAGCAGGCCAGGCAACGCTTCGAGGCGCTCGGCATCGGCAATGTCATCGTGCGCCAGGCCGATGGTTCCACCGGCCTTGCCAACGAAGCGCCGTTCGACCGCATCGTAGCCTGGGCGGCTTTCGACAGCCTGCCGCGCTTCCTGCTCGACCAATTGTCGAGCGGCGGCATCGTCATTGCCCCGATCGGGCCGGAGGAGGGCGAGCAGGTGCTGGCCAAGCTGACCAAGGTCGGCAGCCGCTTCGAGCGCGAGGATATCGGCACCGTGCGCCTGCAGCCGATCCTGCGCAGCGTTGCGGCGGTTATCTGAATTCTGCCTGTCACGCGCTTCGAAGGTAAGCCGAAGCCGATCGTTTCGTCATCCACGGGCGAAGCAAGGAGCGTAGCGACGCAGCGCAGACCCGAGGATCCATGCCGCGCCATCAAGGCGTAGCTACGGCGCAGAATTCTGCTCTGCTGCATTCTTCGGCCAATGTCACGGAATGGATCCCAGGGTCTCCGCGACGGCGCTTCGCGCCTGCTTCGCCCAGGGATGACGACGTTGGTGAAGGCGCCTTACAAAATGTTTTAAGAAAATTTGCGTCCGATTCTATGGGGTTAACCCGCCAGTAACATTAACGCGCTTTAATCATGACCAGTGTGTACCGGGTCTGCGGGTTAGTGCGATGCAATTCAGTGTTATGAAGGCAAACGGGCGTACTCTGTCGCGGGGCTGCGCTGTCCTCATGCTAGCCGGAATGGCAGCGGGGTGTAGCTCCCAGGTCTCGCGGTTCAACGGTGTCGACGACGTCTTCACCTCCTCGACCAACAATCAGCGCGCCATCATCGACAAGCAGAGCACCGCGCAGCCCTATCCGGGCGATGTGGCGCCCGAGCCGATCGCTGCAGCACCTGTCGATGGCAGCCATAACCAGTCGGTCAGCCGCTCCAGCCTGGAGCCGGTCACCGTCCAGCAGCTGCCGCCGCCGAGCGCGCCCAAAGCCGCTCCGATGCGCACCGCTTCCGCGCCTGCACTTGCGCCGGCACCGCATGTCGACAGGACGACCACCGGCACCGTGCAGCCGGCAAGGCCGTTCAAGAATGCCGGTGACTCCGATCCGAAACCAGTTGCCGCCGGCACGCCGCACGCCACGGAGATCGTCGTCAGGGACGGCGAGACCATTTCCGGCATCGCCCATCGCTATCACGTGCCGGCCGACGTCATCATGAAGGTCAACGGCTTGAGCGCCACCAAGGGGCTGAAGACCGGCCAGAAGCTGGTCATCCCGGCCTATGCCTATTCGAGCAAGGGGACCGAGCCGAAAGTTGCCGACGGCAAGCCGGCGAACAGCCCCAAGACGCCGGCTCCGGAGAAGGTCGCCGTGCTGCCGCAGCAGCCGAAGCTCAAGGACGGCAAGTCCGCCGCGCAGGTCGACGCTTCGGCCGCGAACAAGCCGAAGACCGACAAGCCGGCGCAGCAGACGGCCGCAGCGGCGCCAAAGGCAGGTGCCGGCACCTACACGGTGCAGTCGGGCGATAGCCTGTCCTCCATCGCCAGGAAGACCGGGGTTGGCGTCGTGGCGCTGAAGCAGGCCAACGGCATGCAGGACGGTCTGCTCAAGATCGGCCAGACGCTGAAGGTTCCCGCCGGTGGCACCGCAACGGTTGCAAGCGCCAAGCCGGCCAAAGTTGATCCGGTGACGACGGCCGCAACCCAGCCTGCGGCAAAGCCGACGGAGACGCTCGCCACCTACACGCCGCCGAAGAAGGATGCCAAGGTCATCCAGCAGGCCGAGGACGACGATGCTGTCGCGCCTGATGCCACCGGCATCGGCAAGATGCGTTGGCCGGTGCGTGGCCGCGTCATCTCCAATTTTGGTGGCGGCAAGGACGGTGTCGACATCGCCGTGCCTGAGGGAACGCCGGTCAAGGCGGCCGAGAATGGCGTGGTCATCTATGCCGGCGACGGCCTCAAGGAATTCGGCAACACGGTGCTGGTGCGCCACGAAAACGGGCTGGTCACCGTCTATGGCCACGCCAGTTCTATCGAGGTGCAGCGCGGCCAGAAGGTCAAGCGCGGCCAGGAAATCGCGTTGTCGGGCATGAGCGGCACCACCGACTCGCCGAAACTGCACTTCGAAGTGCGCAAGAACTCGGCCCCGGTCGACCCCTCTGGCTATCTCGAATAGAACAATAAACGTTTTGCAGGCCGTCTGACCTCCAGTCCGGCCCGCCGGCTCAGCCCGCTCCGCAAGGGGCGGGCTTTTTCAGTGACCTGACGCAAATCAATCAGTCGTTCAGCGGCTTGCCGAGCCGGCCGGCCAGATCCTGGGTGAACTGCCAGGCGACGCGGCCCGAGCGGCTGCCGCGCGTCGTTGCCCATTCCAGCGCCTCGGCGCGCAGCTGCTCCGGGTCGATAGTGAGCCCGTGATGGCTGGCATAGCTGTTGACCATGTCGAGATATTCGTCCTGCGAACATTTGTGGAAGCCGAGCCACAGGCCGAAACGGTCGGACAGCGAAACCTTTTCCTCGACCGCCTCGGACGGGTTGATGGCGGTCGAGCGCTCATTGTCGATCATGTCGCGCGGCAACAGGTGCCGGCGGTTCGACGTGGCGTAGAAGATGACATTGGCCGGGCGGCCCTCGACGCCGCCTTCAAGGGCTGCCTTCAGCGACTTGTAGGAGGTGTCGTCATGGTCGAAGGAGAGGTCGTCGCAAAACAGGATGAAGCGAAACGGCGCCGCCTTCAGCAGGCCCATCAGCCTGGGCAGCGTGTCGATATCCTCGCGATGGATCTCGATCAGCTTGAGCGGCAGGTCGGATTTGGCCTGGGCGTTGATCTGCGCATGCACGGCCTTGACCAGCGAGGATTTGCCCATGCCGCGCGCACCCCACAACAACACATTGTTGGCGGCATGGCCGGCGGCGAAGCGTTCCGTGTTTTCGACCAGAATGTCGCGCACGCGGTCGACGCCGCGGATCAGGCCGATGTCGACGCGGTTGACCTTGCGCACCGGCTCGAGATAGCCGGGGTCGGCCTGCCAGACGAAGCAATCGGCAACCGCAAGATCGGTTTGCGGCACCGGCGGCGGGGCGAGGCGGGTGACCGCCTCGATCAGGCGGTCGAGCTTTTGGTTCAGGGCCTCGATGGTGCTGTCGGTCATGTCTCGTCTTTTATGTTTCCGCACGAACGTGCGTAGGGGCCGAAATCGTCTTGATCCGGGCGAGATAGAAACTGGTTCCAAGCTTTTGTTTGGGCATGATCTTTTGCGAAAACCACGCCCGTATTCCGGGAGCATGCTCTAACACGGGTCAACCGGCCGGAAAAGCAGCTGAAAGCCCGGCCGCGCAGTTGCATTGGTAACTTTACCCACTATATTCCGGCCAAATTTGGCGAGGCCGCCCTACGGCCTTCTTCGTAACCAGGAGTTCTTGATGTTCGTCACACCGGCATACGCCCAAGCTACCGGAACTCCGCTTGGTCCGTTCGGGGATATCGGCATGATACTCCCGTTCGTTCTGATCTTCGTGATCATGTATTTCCTCATCATCCGGCCGCAGCGCGCCCAGTTGAAGAAGCGCCAGGAGATGATCTCGGCCGTGCGCCGTGGCGACACGGTCATCACCGGCGGCGGCTTCGTCGGCAAGGTGACCAAGGTGATCGACGACAATGAGCTTGAGATCGACCTTGGCGGCGGCACCAAGGTGACGGCGCTGCGCTCGACGATCGCCGATGTTCGGGTCAAGGGCGAGCCGGTGGCCAACCAGAACGCCAAGAAGTAAGCCAGTTTCCCAAGCGGAGCGATCCGCGGGCAGAGCTCTGACAAAGACGGCGTATGGTCCATTTTTCGCGCCTGAAAATGATCCTGATCTGGCTTGCTATGGCCACAATGCTCGTCGACGCGCCCAGTCTTCACGCTGCCGGCGCGGACGTGCTGCTTCGATTGGACGCGACCGATGTGATCGATCGCCGGTTGGAGGCGACGCGTGACGAAATCAGGACGCTGCTGCGCGATGCAAGGATCGGCTATACTGGTCTTGCTAAGTCGGGTCGGGCCGTTCAGGTGCATATCACCGACGCCGCTCAGGTCGGCGCGGCCAAGATGGCATTGGAGGCGGTGACTGATCCTGTCCTTGGCAGCGCTGGTCCGGTCCAGGAAGTGATCCTGGATGATACCGGAGCAGCGTTGCTCAAGTTCACGGTAACAGACACAGGTATCAAGTATCGGATGTCGATCGCGCTTGCGCAGTCGATCGTGGTCATTAAGAATCGCCTGCGTGATCTTGGTGTAGCCGACCCAGTAGTGCGGCCAGAGGGCGAAGACGGTATGCTGGTCCGGACCTCGGGCGTTGCGGATTTGCAAAGGCTGAGGAGAATTCTCACCCGAACCGGAATGCTGACTTTTCAGTGGGTTGATGAGTCGATGCCGGTCGCTGATGCGATCAATGGCCGGACGCCCGCTGGCTCGGTGGTGGTTTATTCGAAGGACGATCCACCGGTTCCCTATCTGGTTGAGAGCCGAACGATCGTTTCCAGTGACGACATTGTCAATGCTCAGGCGACTTCCAACTCCGTCACAAATGAGCCGGCGGTTTCGTTCACCTTCGATTCCAGGGCAACGGCACGCGTTGCGCAGGCGACCTCGCAGAATGTCGGCAAGCTATTTGCGATGATCCTCGACAACCAAGTGCTTTCGGTGCCAGTCGTCCGCGAGCCAATTCTTAACGGCCGCGGCCAGATATCGGGCAACCTTACAAAGGAGAACGCCGATGATCTGGCCTTGCTTTTGCGTTCCGGACCGATGCCTGCACAATTGAAAATAGTCGAGTAGCGCACGATAGCGCCCGGCGGTGATCAGAATTAGAATGGAACCGACAGAGGCGATTGACGCCGAAACCGCTGCCGGCGGCAGCGCCAAATTGACCTCAGCGCGCTCGACAATCGGCGAAGTGCGGGTTAAGGGCGAGCCGGTGGCAAATAAGAACGCCAAGAAATAACCGAATTGTCGGCGGAACGATCCGCCAGTACGCCCTGACGGACAACGCCATATGCTGTATTTTTCGCGCCTGAAGATGATCCTGATCTGGATCGCCGTGGCCGTCACATTCATCCTTGCCGCGCCAAATCTCTTCCCGGCCAGCACATTGGCGCAATTGCCCAACTGGGTGCCGAAGCGGCAGATGACGCTTGGTCTCGATCTGCAGGGCGGTTCGCACATCCTCTTGCAGATGGACCAGAACGACCTGGTCAAGGCGCAGCTGGAAACGACGCGCGACGAGATCCGCACGCTGCTGCGCGATGCCAAGGTGGGCTATACCGGCCTTGGCGGCACCGGCAGGACCGTACAAGTGCGCATCACCGATCCAACCCAGATCGATGCCGCCAAGGCGGCGCTTAAGCCGCTGACCGATCCGGTCGCCGCCGGCCTGTTCACCGGTGGCTCCATCCAGGAGATGTCCCTGGATGATTCCGAAGCCGGGCTGCTCAAATTCACCGTCACCGACGCCGGCATCAAATACCGCACCTCGGCCGCATTGGCGCAGTCGATCGAAGTCGTCGAGCGTCGCGTCAACGAACTCGGCACCACCGAGCCGATCGTGCAGCGGCAGGGCGACGACCGTGTACTCGTCCAGGTGCCGGGCCTGCAGGATCCGCAAAGGCTGAAGGAGATCATCGGCCAGACCGCCAAGATGACCTTCCAGATGGTCGATACCTCGATGTCGGTGCAGGATGCGCTGAACGGCCGCCCGCCGGCAGGCTCCTCGGTGCTTTATTCGCAGGACGATCCGCCGGTTCCGTATCTGGTGGAAAATCGCGTCATCGTGTCCGGTGAAGATCTTGCCAAGGCGACGGCAACCTATGATTCCCGAAACAACGAGCCGGTGGTTTCGTTCGTCTTCAACTCGCGCGGTGCGACACGATTCGGCCAGGCGACGCAGCAGAATGTCGGCAAGCCGTTCGCCATCATCCTCGACAATCAGGTGATTTCGGCGCCGGTGATCCGCGAACCGATCCTCGGCGGCAGCGGCCAGATCTCAGGCAATTTCACCGCCGAAAGCGCCAACGACCTCGCCGTGCTGCTGCGCGCCGGCGCGCTGCCGGCAAAGCTGACCGTGATCGAAGAACGCACCGTCGGCCCGGGCCTCGGCCAGGATTCGATCCATGCCGGCAAGGTCGCCGGCATCATCGGCTCCATTCTCGTCGTCGCCTTCATGTTCGTCGCCTACGGACTTCTCGGCTTCCTCGCCAACATTGCGCTCGCCGTGCACGTGGCGATGATCGTCGGGGTCTTGTCGCTGCTTGGCGCGACACTGACCTTGCCCGGCATTGCCGGTATCGTGCTGACCATCGGCATGGCGGTCGATTCCAACGTGCTGATCTATGAGCGTATCCGAGAGGAGCGACGGGCCGGCCGTTCGGTCATCCAGTCGATCGACACAGGCTTCACCAAGGCGTTGGCGACCATCGTGGATTCCAACGTGACGTCGCTGATTGCCACGGTCGTGCTGTTCTATCTCGGCACCGGACCGGTCAAGGGCTTCGCCATCACCTATGCCATCGGCATCTTGACCACGGTCTTCACCGCCTTCACCTTCACCCGTCTGCTGGTGTCGATCTGGCTGCGCCGTGCGCGTCCGAAGGAATTGCCGCGTGCGCCGGTGACCTTCGTTCCGGCCGGCACGAAAATCCCGTTCATGGGCATCCGCCGCTGGACGTTCGCACTGTCCAGCCTGCTGTCGATCGCGTCGGTTATCGGATTCCTGACCATCGACATCAACTACGGCATCGACTTCAAGGGCGGCTCGATCATCGAGGTGCAGTCCAAGCAAGGCGACGCCGATATTGGCGATATCAGAAGCCGGCTGTCGGAGCTCAATATCGGTGAAGTGCAGGTCCAGCAATTCGGCGCGCCGAATGACGTGCTGATCCGCGTTGGCACCCAGGATGGCGGTGAGAACGCCGAGCAGACCGTCATCGACAAGGTGCGCGGCGAGCTGCAGGACAATTACGATTTCCGCCGCGTCGAGGTGGTGGGTCCCACCGTTTCGGGCGAACTGGCCAAGCAAGGCACGATTGCGATGATCATCGCGCTGATCGGCATCCTGGTCTATGTCTGGTTCCGCTTCGAATGGCAGTTCGCGGTCGGCGCAATCGTGGCGACGGTGCACGATGTGGTGATGACGCTGGGCTTCTTCGTCATCACCGGGCTCGAGTTCAACCAGTCTTCGCTGGCGGCGATCCTGACCATTATCGGCTATTCGCTCAACGACACGATCGTCGTCTATGACCGTGTTCGAGAAGATTTGCGAAAATACAAACGAATGCCGCTCCCACAATTGTTGAACAACGCCATCAACGAGACGCTGTCGAGAACGACGCTAACTTCGGTGACGACCATCCTGGCGCTGCTGGCGCTCGTGTTGTTCGGCGGCGAGGTGATCCGCTCGTTCACCATGGCGATGCTGTTCGGCGTCGTCTTCGGCACCTATTCGTCGATCTTCATCGCAGCGCCCTTGCTGATCCTGTTCAGGCTCAGGCCGCAGGGAGCGAGCGCCGATGAGGAGAAGCCGGTTGGTGGCGGCAAGGCCATGGCGACCTGACGGCTGCGCTGGTGGCAAAAGGCATCGTCATCCGCGAGGCGCATTTCCCCGGACGGGCGCCGATCGAAGCCTACGGCAATGGCGGCTTCCGCTTCGCCGACATGTCGCATCGCGGCTCGCTTCTTTGCCTGCCCTCCGGCATCCATGGCTGGGAGCCGGCCGATCCGCTGGCCCTGACGGCGGCGGATTTCGACCTGCTGCTGGCTGAGGCCGGCAAGGTCGAGATCCTGCTGGTCGGTACAGGCAAGGATTTGCGGCCCTTGCCGACAGCACTTCGGGCGGCGCTGAAAGCGGCTGGCATTGGCTCCGACCCGATGTCGACGGGGGCAGCGGTGCGGACCTACAATGTTCTGCTTGCCGAAGACCGCGCCGTGGCCGCGGCGCTGATCGCCGTCGACTGACGTGACCGATACAGCTGACATCGTCATGGAGACGGTGCGCGCCGGCGACCATGACCGCTATGTCAGCGCACTCTATGCACCGGCCAACAAGCGCGCGGCGCTGTTTTCGCTTTACGCCTTCAATGCCGAGATTGCGTCTGTCCGAGACCGCATCCACGAGGCATTGCCGGGCGAAGTGAGGCTGCAATGGTGGCGCGATGTCATCGCTGCTGAACCCGCAGCCACAGGCAACCCGCTCGCCGATGCGCTGAAGGCGACGATTTCTGCCCATGGCCTGCCCAAAACTGCCTTCGACAACATGCTCGAGGCCCGCATCTTCGACCTCTATGACGATCCGATGCCGTCGCGCACCGATCTCGAGGGATATTGCGGCGAGACGGCGGCCGCGCTGATCCAGCTGGCGGCGATGGTGCTCGATCCCAATGAGGCGCCGCGCTTTGCCGAACTGGCGGGCAGGGCCGGCTGCGCCCAGGCGATGACCGGCCTGTTGCTGCTGTTGCCGCTGCATCGCCGACGCGGGCAATGCTTCGTGCCGGCGGATATCCTTGCAGCGGCCGGCTCGTCGCCGGAGGAGTTCGTCAGCGGCGACGGCGGCCCCGGCGCTCAGCGCGCGGTGGCTGCGATGATTGCATTGGCGCAGGAGCATCTCCGCGCTTTCGAGCAAGGGGCGTCCGCACTTCCGGAAACGCTGCGTCCGGCGTTCCTGCCGCTGGCGCTGACCAGCGCCTATCTCGGCAAGATGGCCAATGGCCGCTCTCCGCTTGGTGGCGCAGCCCGGCTTTCGGCTCTGCGCCGGCATTGGCTGTTGCTCAGGCGCGCAACGCGGGGTTGGCCAGCGAGTTAACGTAAACGTCAATCGCGTTAGGACTCTGAGACTTGGCTATTCAGCAGCTTCCGATGTTTGCGCCGGCAGCCCTAGCCACTCCCGACAATCTGCCCGCGCGCGTGAGGTGATCGCGTGGCGCTTGGCCACCGTCTTGTCCTTGCCGCGCAGGCGTTTGCCTTCGGTCTTCGGTGCTTCCACCGGCGGGAACAGGCCGAAATTGACGTTCATCGGCTGGAACGAGCGTTTGCCCGGCTCGTCGTCGGAAACGATGTGGCCGCCGGTGATGTGGTTGAGCAAGGCGCCGAAGGCGGTGGTGAGCGGTGGCAGCGATGGCGCGTGGCCGAGCCGCTCGGCGGCGGCGAAGCGGCCGGCGAGCAGGCCGATCGCCGCGCTCTCGACATAGCCCTCGCAGCCGGTGATCTGGCCGGCAAAGCGCAGGCCCGGCCGCGACTTCAGCTGCAGCGAGGCGTCGAGCAAGGTCGGCGAATTGATGTAGGTGTTGCGGTGCAGGCCGCCGAGACGGGCGAACTCGGCGTTTTCCAGGCCCGGAATGGTGCGGAAGACGCGCACCTGCTCGGCGTGCTTCAGCTTGGTCTGGAAACCGACCATGTTGTAGAGCGTTCCCAGCGCATTGTCCTGGCGCAGCTGCACCACGGCATAGGCTTTTACCGTCGGATTGTGGGCATTGGTCAGCCCCATCGGCTTCATCGGCCCGTAGCGCAGCGTCTCAACGCCGCGCTCGGCCATGATTTCGATCGGCAGGCAGCCGTCGAAATAGGGCGTGCCTTCCCACTGCTTGAATTCGGTCTTCTGGCCGTCGACCAGCGCCTGTACGAAGGCGAGATACTGGTCCTTGTCCATCGGGCAATTGATGTAGTCCTTGCCGGTGCCGCCGGGCCCAACCTTGTCGTAGCGCGACTGGAACCAGCAGGTGTCCATGTCGATCGTGTCGAAATGGATGATCGGGGCGATGGCGTCGAAGAAGGCCAGCGCGTCGGCGCCGGTTGCCTCGGCGATCGACTGGGCGAGCGACGGCGCGGTCAGCGGTCCCGTGGCGATGATCGCCTGGTCCCACTCCGCCGGCGGCAGGCCCGGCACTTCCTCGCGCTCGATGGTGATCAGCGGGTGCGCTTCAAGCTTTTTCGTCACCGCGTCGGAGAAACCGTCGCGATCGACGGCCAGCGCGCCGCCTGCCGGCACCTGGTTGGCGTCGCCGGCACTCATGATCAGCGAGCCGGCCAGCCGCATTTCGGCGTGCAGCAGGCCGACCGCGTTGTTTTCGGCATCGTCGGAGCGGAAGGAGTTGGAGCAGACGAGCTCGGCCAGGCCATCGGTCTTATGCGCATCGGTGCCGCGCACCGGGCGCATCTCATGCAAAATGACGGGAACACCGGCTTGCGCTGCCTGCCATGCGGCTTCGGAGCCGGCGAGGCCGCCGCCGACGATATGGATTGGATTTTTGCTCATGAGCGCCGGAATAATCGCTTGGCGCGCCGTTTGCAATTGGCCGGTGCGAGCGTGGGTCATTGTCGTGCAACGACGGAGCTCGACTTTCTTATGTCCGCAGCGACGGTCTGATGGCGGCGTAAAGCGCCTCGATCGACTGCATGCGCAATTGAAAAGCCTGCCCAAAAACAACAACACCCGCCGCGGGAGGAGGTGCGGCGGGTGTCGTTTTTGGGGCCGATCCTCGGGAGGAGGTGGGGATCGGCCGTATTCGCCATCGCCGGGGAGGAGGTCGGCTTTGACGAAATTCTTTTCGCCGGATCGAGGGAGGCGAAATCCCTGGAAGACGAACTGCGTTCACTTTGAAGACGAACTAGCGTTCGCTTCGGAAAGACGAACTGCGTTCGCTTTGGAAACAGCGCCCGCCGCGGGAGGAGGTGCGGCGGGCGCCGTTTTGGTGGTCAACCCTCGGGAGGAGGTGAAGGCTGACCGTATCCGTCAGGGTCGGGGAGGAGGTCGACCCTGGCGAAATTCTGGCTAGATCGTAGCCCTGCGGGCGATGATCTTGATCTCGTCACGGACGATGCCGAGATCATGGAGCTGACGGTTCGAAAGGCGACCCAGCTCGGTAACGGTGTCGCGGTAAACGCGCCAGTTACGATAGTTGCGGATCAGGTTCATTGTCGTTCTCTTTTTCAAAACTGGTTCGGATCATTTGCGATCCGAAGAGGATTAGACCGCCTTGCGGGCGACGTAGTGGATGTCGCTGCGGCTGATGCCGAGGTCGGTCAGTTCACGGTTCGACAGGCGGCTCAGCTCGGAGACGGTGTCCCGGTAGCGGCGCCAGTTGCGGTAGTTGCGGATCAGGTTCATGGTAGTGCTCGTTTCGTCTTTCTTCGGATCATTCCGTTTGTGTACGAACAGTAAATAGGCTGGGTAATATCGATTTAAAAGTGCTGTTGGCGCATGGCAGCAATGCAAATTGTGCAATGCAACATTAACGCGCGTTCACGGCTTCGTCATGAAGAAACCCGAATCGGAAAATGACGTTGCGTCAACGATTTGGGCGGATCGGCTGTCAGAAAGACCAAGCTGGGGGAGAAGCGGCATGGCGAGTTATTCGTCACGGGCGAGGGCCGATATCGGGCGGTGGCTGCAGGCCGGCCTGATCGACGCCAAGACGGCCGATGCGCTTAAGTGCGACATCGACGCAAACGAGCGCAAATCGCTGAGCTTCGGCACTATATTGGCTATGATGGCAGCGCTGCTGTTCGGCGCCGCGATCCTGCTCTTCGTCGCCGCCAACTGGGACGCGATCCCGCGGCTGGTGCGGGTCGCGGCGCTGTTTGCCGTCATTCTCGCCGGCTATGTCGGCGGCGCGGTGTTGAAGATGCGCGACCATGCGGCGATCGGCGAGGCGCTGTGGATCGTGGCCGCCGCGGCCTTCGGCGGATCGATCGCGCTGATCGGCCAGATGTACCATCTCACGGGTGACGAAGCCTCGGCCATCGTCACCTGGGGCATCGGCACGGCATTAGCCGCGGTGGCGTTGCGCTCGAACCCGCTGACGGTCGCTGCCGTCGGCATATCCGTTGCCTGGCTGTTCGTGCGCGCGTTCGACTTTTATGACCGCCCCGTATTTCCGGATTTCTTCGTTATCATGGCGCCGGTGCTTTTTGTCGTCTCGTTGTGGACGCGCAGCCAGCCGGCACGCCACCTGATCATTCTCTCGGTCATTTTCTATATCGCGGTGCGCGGCCTGGACCAGAACACGCTCGCCCTGGCTATTCCTCTCGTCGTGGTGTCGGCGCTGCTGTTTGCGGTTTCGATCTTCGCCGCTGGGCCGGCCGACCGGATCTTGCAGCTCGGCGGGCGGTTGCCTTTGCACGCCTTGATCGGCTTTCTCACCGGGCTGGCGATGATGCAGATCGAACTGGGCGATGACAACGCCTTCAGCAACGGCTTTGCCATTGCGTCGGTCATCGCACTGGCCGGCATTGCCGCGGCGATCATGCTGGGCGGGCGCGAGAGCAGGGGGCTGCGCTGGGTTGCCTATGCCGGCTTTGCCTTCGAGCTCGCCATTATCTATGTCGTGACCTTGCAGACGATGCTCGGCACGGCCGGCTTCTTCCTGGCTGCCGCAGTGCTGTTCGGCATCCTGGCTCTCGTCATCATCCGTGTGGAAAAACGCATGAAGGCCCCGGAAGGAGCGGCAGCATGATGTCGGGAAAGAAACTTGTCATCTCGGCGCTGGTCCTGGCGCTCGTCCAGATCGGCTTCCTGAGCTGGATCATCGCCGGCCGCGCGGCGATCCTGCGCAACGGCAAGGAGGTCTTGCTGAAAGTCGAGCCGGTCGATCCGCGCGATCTGCTGCGCGGCGACTATATTATCCTCGGCTATGAAATATCGCGCTTGCCGGTGAAGCTGATCGCCAACATCCCGGCCGGCCAGCTCGTGAGCGAGAACACGCCGATCGTGGTCCGGCTGAAGCCGGGTGCCGACGGCTATTGGCATGCGACCACGGCCTGGTTCGGCAAGGCTCCGACGCCGGCGACCGCCGACGAAGCCGATATTGTCGGCCAGGTCGCGCCGGGCTGGACGCTTGATCCTGAATCCACGATCGCACCGCAATACGGCATCGACCGCTTCTACCTACCTGAGGGCCAGGGCATGGCGATCCAGAACGACATGCGGGTGCGGCCATTCGGCGTGCGCATCGCGCTCGCCGCCAGTGGCCAGGCACAGATCAAGGCGTTGATGGACGGCGACAAGACATTGTTTGAGGAACCGCTCTACTAGAAGACATTACCCAGGGCATGGACTTCGGCAACGATCGATCGCTTCGCCCTCATGCAAACCAGACGGGCGAAGACAATGCCGATTACGGTGACGACGCGCGAAGATATCAATCTCGATGCCGTTTTGCGCGTCGCCTGGAGAATCGACACGGTCGAAATCGGCGACAAGGCCTTGCAACGCATTGCCGAATGCCGCGCCTCGTTCCTGAAACTCATTGAGTCCGATCCGCCGCCGGTCATCTACGGCGTCACCACCGCGATGGGCGAGCTGGCAAGCCGCAAGCTCGAACTTGACGAGCGCGACCGCCATGCGCGCATCAAGGCTTTTGCTGCCGCCACATCGTTCGGTGAGCCATTGCCTGAGCGCGTCGTAAGGGCGATCGTGTTGGCGCGGCTGACCAACTTTATCGAAGGCAATGCCGCGACCACGCCGCGCATCGCACGGGCGGTCGCGGCGATGCTCGACGGCGGCCCGATGCCGGTGGTGCCGTCGCAAGGGCAGGGTGGCGCCGGCGAGATCCTGGCGCTCTATCCGCTGTTTGCTGCGCTTACCGCCAGCCTTGAGCTTGAGGTGAAGGAGCGCGGTTCGCTGATCAACGGCTCGCCCTGCGCGGCGGCACTGGTGGCGGACGCAGCACTTGCCGCGCGTCGTCGCCTCGCCATGGCGCACAAGGTGTTCGCGCTGTCGATCGAAGCGTTTCGTGCGCCGCTCGAGCATTATGATGCAGCGCTCGACGGGCTCTGGGGCGACGAACACGAAGCGGCCGCCTTGCAAGGGTTGCGGCAGTTTCTGGTCGGCGCAGGGGATGGACGGCGCAATTATCAGGCGCCGGTCAGCTACCGCATCGTGCCGCGTGTGCTCGGCCATGCGCATCGGGCGCTGGCCGTCGCCGAGCAGGCGGCGACCGTATCGCTGGCCTCGATCTCGGACAATCCAGTCTATATCCCGCCCGACGCGGCGCACCCGCTGGGGCGCTGCATCTCGACCGGCGGCTATCACAATGCCATGGCGACGCCGGCGCTCGACGATCTGGCGGCGATCTGGGCCGATCTCTGCCTGCTCTGCGACCGCCACGCCTCAAAGCTGCTGAACGGCAAGGTGTCGCTGCTGCCCGACCTGTTGATGACCGGGCGGCATTGGGCCGACAGCGACGGGCACGGCAATGTCGGCTATGTGCCGATGGCGATCACCGGCTATCTCGAACAGGCCAAACTCGCGGCGCAGCGCACCTTCATTCCGGGCACCGAATCGGCCGGCGCCGGCCAGGACGACGTCGCCACCACCGCATTCTTCGCCTGGACCAAGGAAGCGACGGCCGGCCGCTGCCTCGATGCGGCAATGGCGATGCTGGCCATGATCGCCTCGCAGGCCCTGTACGTGACTGAACGCGCCGCGCCGCCGGCATTGCAGGATTTTGTCGCGGATATCAGGAAGATCGTGCCCCCGGTCGACGCCGACCGGGTGCTGGGGCCGGAGCTGGCGAAATTGGCGGAGTGGTTTACCGGTCAAGTGTTTGAAGTGTAGGCCGTCGCCGCCAGTCCTCCTACGCCACGGCTTCGGAGGACACCCTTCGCTTTATCAAGCTCCTGGGTGGCCTGCCACCCGAAGCTCGATAGAGCGAAGGGTGGTGCGGATGAAGGGACTCGAACCCCCACGCCTTTCGGCACTGGAACCTAAATCCAGGGCGTCTACCAGTTCCGCCACATCCGCATTTTTCGGCAATCCCATGTAGCCATCATTCTGTCAATGTCGGGGCGAAAATGTCTGCCGTTGGGGCGGTCATTCGCTGCAACGCGAAGATGGTTGAAAATTGGCCTCGCCTGTGACAAAAGGCGTGTCAAATGTGACGGGACGCGCCGATCCGCTTCTGCAGAATGTGATAAGAAGTAGGAAAAACAAGAACTTATTCACATCTTGGAACGCAGTTTGGAACAATTTGAGCCGTAATTTCGGTCAAATCGCCAGGTTCCGTACCAAAAGCCATTCCCGGCAAGATTGTACCGGCAGGCTGTGAACGGCAAGACGCCGTGGCAGCCTCTTTGGTGAAGATAAAGGTTTTACGATGCAGGTCACCGAAACGCTCAACTCCGGTCTCAAGCGCGAGATCAAGATCACCGTGCCGGCCGGTGATATGGAAGCCAAGCTGATGGCGCGGCTGTCCGACGCCAGGAACAAGGTCCGCATCAACGGCTTCCGTCCCGGCAAGGTGCCTGTGCAGCATTTGCGCAAGGTCTACGGCAAGTCGTTCATGGCCGAAGTGGTCAACGAAATCCTCAACGATTCGACCCGTTCGATCATCACGGGGCGCGGCGAAAAGGCCGCCATGCAGCCTGAAGTGATCATGACGGAAGACGAGAAAGAGGCCGAGAAGATCCTGGCCGGCGGCGCCGACTTCGAATTCCGCCTCAACTACGAGGTCATCCCGGCGATCGAGATCAAGGATTTCTCCGACATCAAGGTGACGCGCCAGGTATTCGAAGTGCCGGACAGCGAGATCGACGAGCAGGTCCAGCGCGTTGCCGAATCGGCGCGAAGCTTCGAGCCGAAGACCGGCAAGGCCGCCGAAGGCGATCGCGTTTCGATCGACTATGTCGGCAAGATCGACGGCGAGGCCTTTTCCGGCGGCGCCGGCACCGACCAGCCGCTGGTTCTGGGGTCCAAGGAATTCATTCCGGGCTTCGAGGACCAACTGATCGGCGCCAAGGCCGGCGACGAGAAGCAGGTCACCGTCACTTTCCCGGAAAACTACCAGGCAGCGCATCTGGCCGGCAAGGAAGCCACCTTCGACGTCACCGTCAAGGAAGTGTCCAAGCCCGGCGCGCTGGAAATCAACGACGAGATGGCCAAGAACCTCGGCTTGGAATCGCTGGAGCGCCTGCGCGACGTGGTGCGCGGCCAGATCGAGAACCAGTTCGGTTCGATGACCCGCCAGAAGGTCAAGCGCCAGCTGCTCGACCAGCTTGACGCGGCCTATTCGTTCGAGGCGCCGTCGAAGCTCGTCGATGCCGAGTTCAACAACATCTGGACCCAGGTCAACCGCGATCTCGAAGCCGCCGGCCGTACCTTCGCCGACGAGGAGACGACGGAAGAAGAGGCACGCGCCGAATATCTGCGGCTTGCCGAGCGCCGCGTGCGTCTCGGCCTGGTTTTGGCCGAGATCGGCGAGAAGGCCGGCGTCACCGTTTCCGACGAGGAACTGCAGCGCGGCCTGTTCGAGCAGGTGCGCCGCTACCCGGCCAACCAGCAGCAGGAAGCCTTCGAGTTCTATCGCAGCAATCCGGAAGCCCTGAACACGTTGCGCGCGCCGATGTTCGAGGAGAAGGTCGTCGACCATCTGCTCAGCCAGATCTCGGTCACCGACGTCAAGGTCAGCAAGGAAGAGCTGATGGCTGACGACGAAGAGGGCGATACAGCCAAGGCCAAGCCGGCGAAGAAGGCCGCTGCCAAGAAGGCCGACAAGGCTGAAAAGGCCGACGACGCGGAAGAGCCGAAGAAGAAGGCAGCCCCGAAGAAGAAGGCCGCCAAGGACGCCGAATAGCGCCTGACGACAAGATCAGAAAAGGCCGCCCTCGAGGCGGCCTTTTTCGTTGTGGCGGATGTGCCTTGAGCCACCGCAGCCCACCTGAACCTTTGTACGGTCGACCTGTTCTACCTACCGGCCAGATTCTGTGGTACACAAGTGCCGCAATTCCATCTGGGGAGGAGCGGAGAATCTATTCTGCCGTGCAGGGCGCATGCTGGTGCTACCGGCATGTGCAGACCGTCTGAGGAAAATTTGACGATCAGGGAGGAATGCCATGCGCTTGGTTGCGTTTTTCGCCGTCGTTTCCGTTGCAACTTTCATCGCCAATCCATCGCGGGCACAGGACGCCGCGGCGGGCGAGAAGGTCTTCACCAAATGCAAGGTCTGCCACGTCGCAGACCAAGACACCAACAAGATAGGCCCTTCGTTGCATGGCGTTATCGGCCGGACGGCCGGCACGCATCCGGATTTCAAATATTCCGAAGCCATGATCGCGGCCGGCACATCCGGCGTCAAATGGGATGAACCGACACTGACGACGTATCTTCACGACCCCAAGGCAATGGTCAAAGGGACGAAGATGGCGTTTCCCGGTCTCAAGAAGGACGAGGACGTCGCCAACGTCATCGCCTATCTGAAGCAATTTTCCCCGTAACCTGGCTCGTCGGCCGGCCAGAGCGTTTCACCGTCTCACGGAAACGGCGATCCGCTCGATCTCTTTGTTCTTACGCAATTCCGGACGGAAAACCGCATACGCTCTTTCTGGAATTGCTCTAGGCTGCCCGGTTTCCATCGATGGTCGTCTCAAATGTCGGTCAAGGAAAGCGTTAAGGATACCGGCGTCCGCCTCTCGGAAGCGACGGCCAGTGATTTCTTTGCGCTCTTGAAGCCTCGGGTCATGGCCCTTGCCGTCTTTACCGCCTTCGTCGGTCTGATGGTGGCGCCCGGCGCGATGAACCCGGTCATCGCCGTGATCGCCATAGGTGCGATTGCGGTTGGAGCGGGAGCGGCCGGCGCGCTCAACATGTGGTACGACGCCGACATCGACGCGCTGATGTCGCGCACGTCAAAGCGGCCGGTTCCGTCGGGCCGCGTCACGGCCGGCGAAGCGCTCGGCTTCGGCCTGGTGCTTTCCGCACTTTCGGTCATGACGCTCGGCGTGCTGGTGGGCTGGCTTGCCGCGTCACTGCTGGCCTTCACCATCTTTTTCTACGTCGTCATCTATACGATGTGGCTGAAGCGCTCGACACCGCAGAACATCGTCATCGGCGGCGCGGCGGGTGCCCTTCCTCCGATGATCGGCTGGGCGGCGGCCACCGGCGCCATCGGCATTGAAAGCCTCATCCTGTTCCTGATCATTTTCCTGTGGACGCCGCCGCATTTCTGGGCGCTCGCACTGTTCAAGGCCGGCGACTATGCCGCTGCCGGCATCCCGATGATGCCGAACGTGGCCGGCCAGGCCTCGACCAGAAGGCAGATCTTCGCCTATTCACTGCTCCTGGCACCGATCGGAGTGCTGCCCTGGGCGTTCGGATTTACGAGCGGGGTCTATGGGATTGTTTCGGCTGCATTGGGCGCGGGTTTCATCTGGCATGCCTGGAACGCCCTGGTCATCCTCGACAAGGAGATGAAGCCGGCCAAGGCGCTGTTTGCCTATTCGATCTTCTATCTTTTCGCGATCTTTGCCGTGCTGCTTGCCGACACCATAGCGATACGCGCGTTCATGTCAGCCGGAGGGTGACGGCATGACGCTGTGTTCGGAAACCTCGCCTTCCGGGAGCCTTTTGTAAGAACGGGCGACAAGCTCCAGTCAATGGAGTATATTGATTGCGGTGCAGGTCGCGGTTCGCGTGGCCAGTCATGCAGAACGGCAGCACCGTGAAACCGCGACCTTGCCGGACCTGGTCTGGAGGAACGGGCATGACAAGTTTTCACGTGATTGCAGGCGCCAGCGAAACGCTGGAACACACCAAAATCCGAAAAATCAGTGTTTCCGATCTTTTCGATGCGCTCAAGCGCGGTGTTGACGATTTTATGGTCAAACCGTCGCACATCGTCTTTCTCTGCCTGATCTATCCGCTTGTCGGCGTGGTGCTCGCTGCCTGGACTTCGGGCGCCAATGCGTTGCCGATGTTGTTTCCGCTGGTGTCCGGCTTTGCGCTGATCGGTCCATTCGCGGCGATCGGCCTCTATGAGATCAGCCGCAGACGAGAAGCCGGGCTCGACACCTCCTGGACGCACGCTTTCGAGGTCAGGAATTCTCCGGCCCTGCCAGCCATCGCCGCAGTCGGGATCATGCTGGTTGCAATCTTCATCGCCTGGCTTTTGGCGGCGCAGGTGTTCTACGAATATCTCTTCGGCCCGGCTCCGCCTGCATCGATTTCGGGCTTCATCAATGAAATATTTGCCACCGGACGCGGCTGGTCTCTGATTGTCCTGGGGCACGCCATCGGCTTCGTCTTCGCCGCGGTGGTGTTGTGCACGACGGTTGTCGCCTTCCCATTGCTGCTCGACCGCGACGTCGGCGCCTACGAAGCCATCCACACGTCGGTGCGAGCGGTGCTGGCGAACCCGATCCCCATGGCTGTCTGGGGACTGATTGTCGCCGTCGCCCTGATCATAGGCTCGCTGCCGGTGTTTGCCGGGCTGGCGGTCGTGCTGCCGATCCTGGGTCACGCCACCTGGCATGTCTACCGCAAGGTTGTGGAGCCGCCATCGTCCCCGACGCGGGTAGGCCTCTGACCCTGCAGATCAGCTGATGGGAAGCTTCATCTCCGGTCTTTGACCGGAGATGAAGACTGTGCGTCAGGGCCCCGGTCCGAAGAAAGACAACCGGGTGAGAAGCGTGTAGTCCGCTTCGAAGAGCATCATCGCCACGAACACCAGTATCAGAAGCGGCGGCAGGATGATCGCATAGGTAAGCGCCAGCCGCTCCCAGGCCATGTGCATGAACACGGCGACGATCAGCCCGGCCTTGAGGATCATGAAGATCAGGATCAGAGACCATCTGAGATAGCCGTGGATGCCGAGATAATCGACCATGTAGGAGCAGGCGCTAAGGATGAACAGCCACGCCCAGACCACCAGATAGAGCTTGATCGGATGTTCCTGATGAATCTCCGCGACGCCGGTCGATGACCCTTCATGCGCATGATCAGAGTGCAGCGCGTGTTGCCCGAGGCCGTTTGCGGTTGCTTCAGCCATGTCAGCCTCTCACCAAAGATAGAAGAATGCGAAAATGAACACCCAGACCAGGTCGACGAAATGCCAGTAGAGCCCCATGATTTCGACGTTCTCGTAGCGACCCCTGCGGCTGGTGAAGAAGCCGGGGCGACCGACGTCGTAGTCTCCACGCCAGACCTTTCGCGCCACGATGATGAGGAAGATCACCCCGATCGTCACATGCGTGCCGTGGAAGCCGGTGATCATGAAGAAAGTCGAGCCGAATTGTGCCGCGCCCCAGGGATTGCCCCACGGCCGTACCCCTTCGGTGATCAGCTTGGTCCATTCGAAGGCTTGCATGCCGACGAAGGTGGCTCCTAGCGCTGCCGTCAGAAGCATGAGGATTGCGGTTTTGCGGCGGTCGCGGCGATAGCCGAAATTGACCGCCATGGCCATCGTTCCGCTGCTCGATATCAGCACGAAGGTCATGATGGCAATCAGGATCAGTGGAATGTCCGAACCGCCGATGCGAAGCGCAAAGACCTCGCTCGGATTGGGCCACGGCACGCGCGTGGAAACGCGCGCTGTCATGTAGGAGAGCAGGAAGCAGCCGAAGATGAAGGTGTCGCTGAGCAGGAAGATCCACATCATGGCCTTGCCCCAGGACACGTTCTTGAACGCGCGCTGATCCGAGGACCAGTCGGCGGCGATGCCTTGCCAGCCTGCGGGCCGCGTCTCCGTTTGGCCGGTATGCGTCAGTGTGGTTTCTGCCATGCTCCTCGACCTCCTAGGTCAGCAACTGCCGGCAAATATCGATGAACGTCACGGCCCAGCCGGCCAAAAGAGCGAAGATGGCGAGCCAGACGAAAAGCAGGAAATGCCAGTACATGGCGCATAATTCGACGCTGAGGCGAAGCCGTTCCGGGCGTGCACCGTTCCAGGCGCCGGCGGTTGTCCTGCTCAGGCCCACCAGCCCTCCCACGATATGCAGGCCGTGCATCCCGGTTATCAGGTAGAAAAAACTGTTGGCCGGATTGGAGGCCAGAAAATAACCATCGGCGGTCAGGTCCCGCCATGCCATGAGCTGCCCGATGAGGAAGGCGATCGCGGTGAGCCCAGCCGCGGCAAGGCCTAGCCTGACCGTGTCCATCTGGCGCTTGCGCGCCGCGATCGAGGCGCATTGCAGCGCGATGCTGCTCAGCACCAGCATGCCGGTGTTGAGCCAGAGCAGGCGTGGGATGGGCAGCGGCTGCCAGTCCGACAGCGCCATACGCATGAAGTAGGCGCTGGTGAACAGCGCAAACAGGCAGCCGACCACGGCGAGGAAGACACCGAGGCCGATCTTGGCGGTCGGCAGGCTCGATCGGTCGAAGGCGACAAAATCTCCTGCCACACCTTGCTCGAGCCATGGTTTCGCCATCAGCCGCTGATGCGAGAGCCACCAGCCGGCAAAGCCGGCGATCACGAGAAGGAAGACCAGGATGACGCTCATGCCGGCTCCCTGGAGGGGCCGAACGTGCCCGGCATGTTTTGCGGAATGAAGTCCTCCTTGGCGCCGGGCACGCTGTAGTCATAGGCCCAGCGATAGACGATCGGCAGATCCTTGCCGAAATTGCCATGCGCCGGTGGCGTCTGCGGCGTTTGCCATTCGAGTGTCGTGGCTCGCCATGGATTGCCACCGGCCTCGCGCCCATGGCGGATGCTCCAGATAAGATTGAACAGGAAAACGATCTGGGCGAAGCCGACGATAAACGCCATGATGCTGATGAACGAGTTCAGGTGATGCGCCGACTCCGTCATGACCGTCACGTCGGTCAGTTCGGCATAGCGCCGCGGCACGCCCATCAGGCCGATGTAATGCATGGGAAAGAAGATCAGGTAGGCGCCGAGAAATGTGACCCAGAAATGGAACCGGCCGAGCGTCTCGTTCAGCATCCGGCCGGTGACCTTCGGGTACCAGTGGTAGATCGCGCCGAAGATGACGACGATCGGAGCAACACCCATGACCATATGGAAGTGAGCGACGACGAACATCGTGTCCGACAGCGGGACGTCGACGACGACGTTGCCGAGAAACAGCCCGGTCAACCCGCCATTGACGAAGGTGACGATGAAAGCCATGGCAAACAGCATCGGTATGGTGAGATGGATGTCGCCCCGCCACAGCGTCAGCACCCAATTGTAGACCTTGATCGCCGTCGGGATGGCGATGATCAGTGTCGTGGTGGCGAAGAAGAAGCCGAAATAGGGGTGCATGCCGCTGACATACATGTGGTGCGCCCAGACCACGAAGCTCAGCGCGCCGATGCCAACGATGGCCCAGACCATCATCCGGTAGCCAAAAATGTTCTTGCGCGCATGCGTGCTGATCAGATCGGAGACGATGCCGAAGGCCGGCAGCGCCACGATGTACACTTCCGGGTGGCCGAAGAACCAGAACAGATGCTGGAACAGGATCGGGCTGCCGCCATTGTGCTGTAGCTGTTCCCCCATCTCGACGACCGCGGGCATGAAAAAGGAGGTTCCAAGCGCGCGGTCAAGCAGCATCATCACGCAGGCGACGAACAGCGCCGGAAAGGCGAGCAGCGCCATGACGGTGGCGGTGAAGATGCCCCAGACGGTCAGCGGCAGGCGCATCATCGTCATGCCGCGCGTGCGGGCCTGCAGCACCGTCACGACATAGTTCAGACCGCCCATGGTGAAGCCGATGATGAACAGGATCAGCGAGACGAGCATCAGGATGATGCCCCATTCCTGGCCGCCAGGTGTGCCGGTCATGATGGCTTGCGGCGGATAGAGCGTCCACCCGGCGCCGGTCGGTCCGCCGGGCGCAAAGAAGCTCGACACCAGCACCAGCACGGCAAGGAGGTAGATCCAGTAGCTCAGCATGTTGACATAGGGAAAGACCATGTCGCGGGCGCCGACCATCAGCGGGATCAGGTAGTTGCCGAAGCCGCCGAGGAAGAGTGCCGTGAGCAGGTAGATCACCATGATCATGCCGTGCATGGTGATGAACTGGTAGTAGGCCTCGGGGGTGATGAAATCGAACGTGCCGGGGAAGCCGAGCTGCAGCCGCATCAGCCAGGACAGCACCAGCGCGACCAGGCCGATGGCCGTTGCGGTCGCCGAATACTGGATGGCGATGACCTTGGCGTCCTGCGAGAAGACATACTTCGTCCACCAGCTGTGCGGATGGTAAAGCTCCATTTCCGCGACTTCGGCGGGCGGGACGGCATCTGCAGGCGTGATATCGACCATAGGCGGAGCACCTCCGTGCCCT
This sequence comes from Mesorhizobium sp. P160219, assembly GCF_057786095.1. Lineage (NCBI taxonomy): Bacteria > Pseudomonadati > Pseudomonadota > Alphaproteobacteria > Hyphomicrobiales > Phyllobacteriaceae > Mesorhizobium > Mesorhizobium sp. P160219. The sequence continues at coordinate 4,837,155 of NZ_JBYNWG010000001.1, read as the reverse complement.
TCAGCGGGACCCGACAGTTTCGAGTTTTGCCGCAACTTCTAGAGCTGACGCCGTCGCGTTGCCCGGCGCCTGTTCCACCGAGCCCGTCTGCTGCGGCGCCGACAATTGCGCGAACGTCTGCTGCTGGTCGAGCCAGGCCACATAGTCCTGCTCGGTATCGACCATGACGATGCCATGCATCATCGGGTGCCCCTGGCCGCACAGTTCGGCGCACAGAACCTGGAAGGTCCCGGTCTTGGTGGGGGTGAACCAGAAATAGGTGACCGAGCCCGGTATCATGTCCATCTTGGCGCGGAATTCCGGAACGTAGAAATCGTGCAACACATCGATCGAGCGCAGCAGCATCTTGACCGGCTTGCCGACCGGCAGATGCAGGTCGGCCGCTTCGACCACGACGTCGTCCTGGCCGCTGGGATCCTTAGCGATCACGCCCAGCGGATTTTCAGCGGTGACGTCGCGGGTGTCGGATGTGCCGAGTTTGCCGTCCTTGCCGGGCAAGCGGAAACTCCACTGCCATTGCTGGCCGACGACTTCGACCACGGTTGCGTCGCTTGGAACATTGACGAACCGGCTCCAGACAAACAGGCCGGGAACCAGCATGGCGGTAACACCCACTCCGGTGACGATCGTCAGCCACCATTCGAGCCGCTTGTTCTCCGGTTCGTAGGCCGCCTGGTTGCCTTCGCGGTGACGGAAGCGGAAGACGCAATAGGCCATGAATAGGACGACCGCGGCGAAGACGACGCCGGTGATCCAAAAGGTGATGATGATGGTGTTGTCGATATAGTCCCAATTCGAGGCAATCGGAGTCCACCACCATGGGCTCAGGAAGTGGAACAACACCGAGCCCACGACGATCAAAACGAGTACAACCACTATGGGCATGTCCCGTTCCTCCCGGTATTTCAGGGGGCGCGAAGCCGTCCCGGGAAAATACCAAGTGCATCATGCGTGATTTGCGATCGAAATTCTAGAGCCGGTTGTGGAAGGAGCGAAAAATTGCTTCTGCGGCGCCGGACCTTGCTTCGTTGGTGACGCCGGAGCGACACCCGACCCCCCAAATCAGGGAGGGCAGGGGCTGGTTTGATTCGGCTTGCCTTGTTCCAGCGGGATCAAAGCGCCTTGATGATGATGCAGCCGGCCAAAAGCAGCACGACGCCGGCGAGCCGCATGCCGGAGACAAGCCGCTGCGGCAGGCGGAACCAGCCGAAGGTGTCGACGAAGATGCCGGCGACCTGCTGGCCGGCCACCGTCAGGCTGACGGCAGCTGCCGCTCCGATGACGGGGATGGCAGTGAACACGGTCGTGACATAGGTGGCGCCGGCAAAACCTCCGAGCCAGCCCCACCAGGGCATCGACGACAGGCCGGCGAGGCGAGGGCGGGGCGTCTTCGTCAAGGCAAGCGTGATCAGAAGCACCGCGGCCATGGCCAGCATCGCCACCAGGAACGAGATGGTGCCGACCGCAAATGGCGCGCCGCCAAGGTCGTGCCGAAGCAAGGCGTTTACAGCGCCTTGCACCGGAAGCACGGCGCCTGCCAGCAGCGCCAGTCCGATCCAGCCGAGTTTCGAGGGCGCCAGATTGTCCGCCGCGCCCTTCTGTCCCAGAACGATGAGGGCAGCACCGGCAAGCAAGACGAGCATGCCGAAGGCAGGCCCGGCTCGCAGTCCTGCTTCGGGGATCCCGAGCCAGCCGAACGTGTCGAGGGCGAAGGATGCAAGCATCTGCCCGGCGATGAAGAGCCCGACGGACACGACGGCGCCAAGGCGAGGGAACACAAGAATGGTCGAAACGACGTAGAAGGCCGAAGCCATGCCGCCGATCGCATGCCACCATTCGGCTTGCCGAACGGCAAGCAGAGCCGGTGTCGTTCCGGTGAGGGCCATGATTGACAACAGCACGATGGCGCCGACCGCGAGCTGAAGCGTGGTCGCGGCAAAGGGTGAGCCGACCGCCTTTGAAAGTTGGGCATTGGCGCCGGCTTGCACCGCAAGCAGGCCACCGGCGACAAGCGCCAGAGGGACGAAGAGGATTTCCACGATCGTATTCCTTGAATGCGGGGTGCGGCGGCTAGGGCATGATCCCAAAAAGTGGGTGCCGGTTTTTGGAAAAGATCATGCTCCAACAAAGGGTTAGGTCATGATGAGATTTCAACCAAATCTCATCATGATCTAAGCGGCCGCTGACGCTTCCGGCAGGGCGGGAACAGCGATCCCTCTGACAACTGCGGAGCGGCGGCCGATGGCCGCATACCAGCGCGCCAGGTTTGGTGTGTCATCGAGGCTGAGGCCGAGCTTGGTGACGGCCGCGTTGATCCATGGCCATGTCATCACATCGGCGATGCCGTAGCTTTTGCAGACAATGTGCTCATGGTGCTTGAGCCGGCTATCGAGAACGCGGAAGACACGTCCGGTTTCGCGCTCAAAACGCTCGATCACGTAAGGGATTTTTGCCGGCGCGAAGATTTTGTAATTCCACAATTGGCCAAGCGTCGGGCCGACATGGGCCGCCTGGAACAAGGTCCAGGTCAGCGTATCGTCCGCCTCCTGCGCGCCCACCGGCTGAAGCTTGCCCGACCGTCGCGCCAGGTAGTGTAGGATGGCGCCGGATTCGAAGACCGTGCGGCCGGCGTCCCGGTCGACGATCACCGGGATCTTGTTGTTGGGATTGAGCGCCAGGAAATCAGGCTTGGTCTGGTCGCCCCTTTCGATGTCGACCAAGCGGACCGAGTAGGGCAGGCCGACCTCTTCCAGCATGATCGAGGCCTTGTGCCCGTTGGGTGTCTGGCAGGTGTAGAGTTCTATCGGCGTCATTGCTCTTCTCCGCGACTGTTTCTTTTGTCGTCGGACTCCATATGGCGTGCGTGCATGCGCAGATCGACATGCCGATTCGCCCGCTTGCTCTGCGTTTTTGCACAGCGAAGCGTCATTTTGACTCGCAGAGCGCATCGCTTTCTTTTATCTTTCTGCAAGAATGCACAGCTCACGCGATATCGACTGGGAAGATCTGCGCATGGTGCTGGCCGTCGCCGATGGCGCTTCGCTGGCGGCGGCGGCTCGGATCCTGGGCGTGAACCACACGACTGTGCTGCGGCGCGTCAACGCCTTCGAGGCGCGGCTGGGTATCCGCCTTTTCGATCGGCTGCCGACTGGCTATGCCCTCACCGCGGGCGGCGAGGAACTGCTGGGCGCGGCACGCACAATGGCCGAGACGGTCAATGAACTGGCGCGCAAACTGTCGGGGCAGGATCTCAGGTTTGAAGGCAGGTTGCGGGTCACCACCACCGATACGCTGATGGCGTCGGTGCTGCCGCCGATCCTGGCGGCGTTTCATAAGCTCCATCCCGGCATACGGGTCGAGGCGATGACGCAGAATTCCATCGCCAACCTGACGCAAAGGGATGCAGACGTGGCGATCAGGCCGGTGTCGCAACCGCAGGAAATCCTGGTCGGCCGGCGCATTTCGGGCGTCGCCTTCGCCGCCTACGCGACACGTTCCTATGCCGAAACGCTACCCCCGGAGCCGAGATTGGGTGCGCTGCGCTGGATCGCGCCCGACGACAGCCTAGCCAACACCGGCGTCGCCCGCTGGATGCGGTCGTCGCTGCCCGATGTCGAGATCGCCATGCGCGCCGATTCCCTGGTGACGATGTCGTATGCGGCGGGCGCCGGTATCGGGGTTGCGGCGCTGCCCTGTTATCTCGGCGACAGCCTGCCCGGGCTTGTAAGGGTCGGAGGGCTGATCGAGGAGATTGGCTCGGCGCTGTGGGTGCTGGTGCACGACGATTTGCGCCGCACGGCGCGCGTCCACGCCTTCACCAAATTCGTCTCCGGCGAATTGCAGCAGCGGCGCGACCTTCTTGAGGGCAGGCTCGGCGCCGGAGCTTGAGACGCAGCCAGCTGACGCTGGGGTTCAACTCCGCAACAGGTTCCCAAGCTCGGCAACCGTCATCACGCGCCTTCATGCGCGACTACAAGGTGGCTTTCATCAGCGACGCCAATGGCGGACTGGACGAGGCATCGCACAATGCAACCCTCGACATCACGCCGGCGCTGCCTTTCCGCATTCCTTTGGTTTTCAGCTTCGGCTGATAGCCGGTTTCCAGCGGCGAGATATCGAAATGGTCGCTGAGCACATGCTGGGTGTAGATAACCGGGACGCCTTGCGCGCGGCAAAGCTCGACCACCTGCCGCATCGCCGGAATGCGATGGCGGGCCATGGCCACTTCCATGACGGCGCCCTCATCGACAAAGTCGCTTTGCATGTCGATGACCAGAAGGGCTGCGCGTTGCTTGTCGAACGGCCATGGTTCGTCGCCGGGCTGGGGCATTGCTCGTTTCCTGTTTCCGACGTTGATCAGGTGAGCAGCAGGCTCTTCATCGAGACATCGCAATTCCTGCCGATGACGATGTGATCGTGGATGGATGGAGAGATCAAAGTCGTGGCAATCTCGCAGCGAGCTCCGGGATTGGTTTGGGCGACTTGACGCGTCCTCGCTTGGCCTACGGGTCGATGACCGCGATCGCATCGATCTCTATCAGGTAGCCGGGAGACATCACTGCTATCCCGACCACTACGTTTGCCGGCTTGTGATCGCCGAACAGCTCGACCTGGGCCGCTTCGATGATCGGCACGTGTTCGTCGCGTTTGTAATCGACGATGTAGATCGTGATCTTGCAGACTTGCTCGGGCCGAGCGCCGGCGGCAGCAAGCGCTCGGCCGAGATTCCCGAACGCCAGGCGCGCCTGGACTGCGAAATCACCATGGCCAACGAGCTTGCCGTGTATGTCTTCTGGCTGCTGGCCCGAGACGAACACCAGCTTGCTTCCTGTCGCAACGACGACCTGGGAGTACATTTCCGGAATCGGCAGGTCATTTGGATTTATGCATTCGAGCGTCATTGAATAGATCTCCTGCAATGGCTGTCGGGAACTGGCTGCTTCGTATTCGCGGGTCTACCACATTGTCGCCGAAGCGGGCGCTTCCGTCGCAATATCACTTCTACACCGCAACCGTGGGCATTTGAGCCAAAGCGGAATGTTGCTGATTGGCTCGCGAGCGGTGGCGTTTGGGTTGACGGCGCCGGCGAGCGTCGGGCTCAGATCAGCAGCAGGCCCTTCATCGAGGCATTGCCTTTCTTGCCGATGATGATGTGGTCGTGGACGGCGATGCCGAGCGGCTTGGCGCTGTCGATGATCTGCTTGGTCATTTCGATGTCCGCACGCGATGGTGTCGGATCGCCTGATGGGTGATTATGCACCAGGATGACGGCGCTGGCCGACAGTTCCAGCGCGCGCTTGATCACTTCGCGCGGATAGACCGGCGTGTGGTCCACGGTGCCGACCTGCTGTACCTCGTCGGCGATCAGCACGTTCTTCTTGTCGAGAAACAAGATGCGGAACTGTTCGCGGTTCTCGAACGCCATCGCCGAGCGGCAGTACGCAAGAAGCTGCGTCCAGTTGGACAGCACCTCGCGGTCGCGAACCTCGGTCCGCGCCATGCGCTGCGCGGCAGCGGCAATCACCTTCAGGTCGACCGCCACGGCGGGGCCGATGCCCTTCACCTCCTGCAGCAGCGCCACCGGTGCGCCAAGCACTTCGCCAAAAGTGCCGAAGCGCGCCAAAAGCGCCTTGGCGATCGGCTTGGTGTCGACGCGCGGGATCAGACGAAACAGCAGCAGTTCGAGAAGTTCGTAGTCGGGCAGGGCGTCCGCGCCGCCGGCAACGAAGCGCTCGCGCAAGCGGTCGCGATGGCCGTGATAGTGTGGCGTCTCGGTCAGTTTGTCCTTGGGCGTCTTGTCCTTCGCCGGCGGTTCAAGCCACCGCTCGGAGAAGAACCCCCGTTCGTCGTCACCGCTCTTCCCCATCGACCCCCCCACACTCCCCGAAGGCTTCGACGGCAGATTAGAGCGGTAAGCAGCGCGCGGTCGAGTTTTTTCGGCGACGGCGCCTCAAAGCCGCGGCTTGAGGTGATCTTGTTTTCAGCTGACCGCCGGCAGGCCGGGGCGGTCGAGCTTGTTTGGCGACAGGGTGAAAATCTCGCAGCCAGTTTCGGTGACGCCGATCGTGTGTTCGTACTGCGCCGACAGCGAGCGGTCGCGCGTCACCGCCGTCCAGCCGTCCGACAGCACTTTCACATGCGGCCGGCCAAGATTGATCATGGGCTCGATGGTGAAGATCATGCCCGGCCGCATCTCGACGCCTTCCGAGGCGGTGCCATAGTGCAGGATGTTTGGTGCGTCGTGGAACAGCTGGCCAACGCCGTGGCCGCAGAAATCGCGCACCACCGAGCAGCGCTCTGCCTCGGCATAGGTCTGGATGGCGGCGCCGATGGCGCCGGTGCAGGCGCCGGGCCGGACCGCCGCGATGCCGCGCATCAGGCACTCGTGGGTGACTTCGAGCAGGCGTTCGGCGGCGCGCTTGATGGTGCCGACGGGATACATGCGCGAGGAATCCCCGTGCCAGCCGTCGAGGATGTAGGTGACATCGATGTTGACGATGTCGCCATCCTTCAACGGCTTGTTGTCTGGAATGCCGTGGCAAACGACGTGGTTGATCGAGGTGCAGGACGATTTGGTGTAGCCGCGGTAGTTGAGCGTCGCCGGTAGCGCGCCTTGGTCCATGCCGAATTCGAAGACGAAACGGTCGATGGTCTCGGTGGTGACACCCGGCTGGACCATCGGCACCAGTTCATCGAGGCAGCGCGCGGTGAGATCGCAGGCCCTGCGCATGCCGGCAAATCCTTCTTCGCCATAGAGGCGGATCTGGCCGGTATTCCTGAGGGGTGCCGTGGCGGCGTCGAGATAGGTGACCATAGTGTCCGTTTGCCTGTAAGCGGGCGGCGCATATCAGCCCGTTAGAAAATTTCCCCAGATTTGGCACTGCAAGCCGCAAGGTTCAAGGAAGAACTGCCGGCAATGGACTGATACTGGCGATATTCCTGGCTTGCGCGGCCGCTCAGATGACATCCAGGTGCGCGATCTCCTCCGAATGCCGAGATCGCACTGACGACACATTTTCGCGCAAAAGCAGCTAAAGCAACTTTTGACGACGAATGGCGTTGCTGTGGTCGACGCCAGTTCGGGATATATAGAATGGACAGATTGCAATTCGAGGTGCCGGTGCGCATCGCGCCCGCGCCCGGGCTGCCGGTAGAGGAAATATACAGCGTCGAACAGGCGCTGGATATCCTGCATGACTGGCCAAAGAAGCGACAGGGCAAGGTCTATGAAGCGGCGTTCAATGCCTGTTTCGGGGCCACGGTGGATGTGGTCAGGACTGAGGACGCATGGCGCGCCTTCATGGCGTTTTGCCGGGTCAGTGGCCTGCTGGCCAGGGACATGATGGTTACAGCCAAGCGCGCCGGCGAGGCGAGGGGCCTGAGGGTCTAGAGTTCTACTTGGCCTGGAGGCCGGCCAACCGACTCGTTCCAATCGGCGCGGACTCCGCGGCGTTAAGGTTCCGTTTCCGACTTCACAGCTAGGCATGAGCCATAGAGCAGCGTCTGATTCGTTGCGTCAGTCTCATGGTGCAGAATATGTCTTCAGCCAATGTGCGTACCTTCCCGCTAGATCGGCAGACCGTGCTGGTGCGCGAGGTCGCCGCAAGGCTGGGCAGACTGCACGGCGACACGGCCACGTCGTTCTGGAAGGCCACGGCGCGCGAACTCCTCGACAAGGCGGTCGCGGCCGGCTGCGATGCGGCTTCGGCGGCCAACGATGTCCGCCGGTTTTTCGCCGCGGTCCAGGACGAGATGCATTTCAAGGCGGACGATGCCGCACCAGGGCAGCGCCGGACGCGCACCCGCCCCTAGCCTCAAAACACACGCGCTCATCATTGTGTGGCCAACCGTGGACCGGTCTTGGCGTCGACGTATCTCGGGTCTTACGCTGTCGATTGTGCCGTCCCAGCCACGGCGAGCGCCTTGTTGAACGCGAGACAGGCGATGAAATACTGGTCGCGCTCGGCCCTGGCGACGTCGGTCATCGCCAAGGAAATCGTCGAGCGCTATGGCGGGACTATCATGCCGGAGACCTGCCTGACGGCCGCCTTTGCAAACAGTGGGTCTCAAGGCGGCTTAGCGCAAGGCGTCGGCCTCTCGGCGATCCCTGTGCCGACCCGATCCGAATCGGCTATGCCTGCGCGATGCAGGAAACGTCTCTCTACATCCCGGTGAAGCGGTTTCTCGAGAGCCTGGAATTCACGGTGAAGGGCGAAGTCGGCCACTGCGATATCGTGGCGGTGCGCGACGGCGAGCCGCCTGTGCTGGTCATCTGCGAACTGAAATTGCAGTTCAACCTCGAACTGGTGCTGCAAGGTGTCGATCGCGCGGCGGCATGCGACGAAGTGTGGCTGGCCGCGCGCATGTCGGCGCGTGGCAAAGGCCGCGAGCACGACCGCCGTTTTCGCGCGCTGTGCCGGCGGCTCGGCTTCGGGCTTCTGGCTGTCAGCGGCAAGGGGGAGGTCGAATTGCTGCTCAGCCCGGCCGCTCTGCCGCCGCGTCGCGATCCAAAGCGGCGCTCGCGGCTGATGGAGGAACACCGGCGCCGGCGCGGCGATCCGGTGGTCGGCGGTGGCTCGCGAGCCCCGATCATGACGGCCTACCGGCAGGATGCGCTGGCCTGCGCCGCAGCCATGACCGACGGGCCGAAACGCCCGCGCGATCTGAAAGCGATTTCGCCGCGCGCGGCCAGCATCCTATTGGACAATGTCTATGGCTGGTTCGCCAGGGCCGAGCGCGGCGTCTACGCGCTGACCGAGGGTGGCCACGCGGCGTTACAGCGCTGGCCGCAGGTAGCGCACGACCAAGGGTGAGTGGCCGGAGATTGCCGCGAGCAGGCGCCGAGGGAAACCTCGGCACGGCAGCCGCTGTTCGCCGTTTCAACCGATGCGCCGCGCCACCCTTCCAGCCGCTGCTAGTTCGGCGGCTGCCGCGAGGCTTCCTGTTTTCCTGAAAGATCTGGTACGCCCAAGGGGAATCGAACCCCTGTTACCGCCGTGAAAGGGCGGTGTCCTAACCGCTAGACGATGGGCGCGCTCAGACGAAGCGGCTTATAATTGCGTTGTTGCCAACCGGCAACCCATCAGCCGCCAGATGCGGAAACTTTTTTCAAGAGGGGCGAAAACGGCCAGTTTGGTGAGCAAGCGCAGGTTTTCTGGCCTCGCGTCGTTGCACATCTTTGGACGAATGCGCCGCGCAGTCGTCATCCTCGCGTCTGCGCCGCGTCGCTGCGCTCCTTGCTTCGCCATAGGATGACGAAGTCGCGGGTGCCTCGGCTAATCTCGAACGTCGCTGATAGCTAATCGGAAAAAACGGCGGGCTGCTAACAGCCCCTCGGCCCGTTTGCCGAATGGGGATGCTACCCCCGCCGGCGGCAGCGCCAATTCCAGTCGCGCTCGGGGCCGACGTCGACGTGAACGGATTCGGTATGGCAGTAGGTGCCGACGCCGCCGCGGCCGGGCATGGTTCGGATGTAGCTCGCCAGTTCCCATTTGGAGACGCCGGGAACCTGGATGTCGGCGGCGGCGCAATACATGTGCAGCGAATTCTTGGCGCCGTTGGCGCGGCGGTTGCGGGCCGGGTCGCGGTAGCCTGATGTGACCATCATCTTGCGGCCGTAATGGCCTTCGATGGTCTTCAGCACCCGCACCAGCGACGGCTTCAGGCAGGCGACGTCGACGCTCTCGTTTTGCTTCAACAGGCCGTTGGGCGCCAACCGGGCGAGGCCGGCGGCGGAAGCCACCTGATAGGCGCCGCCCGAACCCTCGTCCTCGTTCAGGTCGACGTCGCTTTCGTCGTCGAGGCCGGATTTGCGCTTGATCTCGAACAGCGCCGTCTGGCGCACGCCGGGCAAGGCATCGCTGCCGGTGATGTGGTTGCTCTCGTTGCCAAGCGAGGCAAGCTGCAAGGGCTTGTCGGCCGAACTGGCTGAGGCCAACGTGATGATCGGCTTTGCCGGGGCGGCCTTCTGGGCAGCAACCGCAGGCTGTTCGCCCGAGCGCGAGTTGACCAGCGGAGCAGGTGCCGCCGAGGTTGGCGTGGTGCTGAACAGTGAGGCCAGGAAGCCCTTCTTCGGCGTGTCGATCTGCTGGGGCGCGGCGGTCACGTAGACCTCGCCGGGCGCGGGTGCCGCGGCAGTCGGTTTCGGTGCGATCACGCCGGCATCGGCGGCGGCGATCTTCTGCGCCACGGCGTCCGTTGCGGCCGCGGTCTGTGCTGACTGCTGCAGCGATTGCGGCGTCTGGCCGACAATGGTTTCGGAGCCGGCGGGAACATTGACCGGGAAGCCGGTGCCGGGCTTGGCCACCGGCACATAGGCGACCTGCTCGGGCAGTGTCGCATCGCCCGCTGCCGTCATCATCATCTGCGGCCCGGTGGATGTGACCTGCACGGTCGAATCGCCCGGCGCCGCAGGGCTGGCGCCGGAAGCCGCGGCGATGTCAGAAGCGGTCGCGTTGTAGCCAGGCATGCCGACGGACATTGTGGGGTCGCCAGCGGAGGTGCAGGACGCCAGAAGCACGGAGAAAAGCGCTGCCGCTATAGTGCGACCTTCTCTCCCCGCGAGACGCGATCCTACTGATTTCAAAACTAAATTCCCCCTCGGTGTCCGGTCGGCCTGCTATTGGTGCGGCGTCGAAACGTTCACATCCAATAACCTTGTGTTCCCAAACCGGAAACGAGACTTGTGTCAATTCTGCAAGCCTCTGAATTATTTGCTCGTTGGAGGCCAATTGAGGCTTCTTGAAGGTTGACGACACCATTTCGCCCCGTTTTGCCGGCCCGTCAACTCACCAGACATTACATTCCGTTACACACAGGCACCTGCAAAAGGTGCCGGCGTTACACGCGGACCTTCACATAGGTGCCGGGGGCATCACCCAGGGTTTTCATATTCTTGCCCGGTTTGCGGGCCGGAACGAGGGTGTCGTCCTGGGTTTCGATCCAGTGCTGCCAGTGCGTCCACCAGGAGCCGGGATGCTCCACCGCCGAGGCGAGCCACTGGCCAAAATCGCCCGTCGGTTTGCCGCCGGTCCAGTACTGGTATTTCTTGGCTGCCGGCGGGTTGACGACACCGGCAATGTGGCCGGAACCAGCCATCACAAACTCGACGTCGCCGCCGAAATATTGCGAGCCGAGAAACACCGAAAGGGCCGGCGCGATGTGATCTTCCTTTGACGCCAGGTTGTAGACCGGGATGGTGACGTCGGCCAGCGACACAGTGCGGCCGGCGAGTTCCATCACGCCACGAGTCAGATTGTTCTCGAGATAACAGTTGCGCAGGTAGAAGGAGTGGTTTGCAGCCGCCATGCGGGTGGAATCGGCGTTCCAGTAGAGCAGGTCGAAGGGCAGGGGATCCTTGCCGCGCATGTAATTGTTGATGACATAAGGCCAGATCAGGTCGCCCGAGCGCAGCATGTTGAAGGCGGTCGCCATCTTGGTGCCGTCGAGGTAGCCCTTTTCGTTCATCGATTTCTCGACCGCTGCCACCTGGTCCTCATCGACGAAGACTTTCAGGTCGCCGGCATGGGTGAAGTCGACCTGCGTGGTGAAGAAGGTCGCCGATTTGATGCGGTTGTCGCCTTCCTGTGCCAGCAGTGCGAGTGCGGCCGCCAGCAGCGTGCCGCCGACGCAATAGCCGATGGCGTTGACCTCTTTCTCGCCGGTCGCCTTCTCGATCGTGTCGAGGCCGTATTGCAGGCCTTCCCGTATGTAAGCTTCCCAGCCCTTGGCGCCGTGCCGCTCGTCGGGATTGATCCAGGAGATGACGAACACGGTATGGCCTTGCTCGATCGCCCAGCGGATGAAGGACTTTTGCGGGTTGAGATCGAGGATGTAGAACTTGTTGATCCAGGGCGGGCAGATCAGCAGCGGGCGCTTGAGCACCGTCTCCGTCGTCGGATCGTACTGGATGATTTCGGCGACATCGCTGCGCCCGACCACCTTGCCGGGAGATGTCGCGACGTTCTTGCCGATCTCGAAGGGCGAATAGTCAGCTTGTCTCAGCTTCAGGTCGCCCTTGCCGGCGGCGATGTCTTCGGCCAGCATCTTCATGCCGCGCACCAGGTTTTCGCCATTCGAGGCAACGGTTTCTCGAAACAGCTCCGGATTGGTCAGGATGAAGTTCGACGGCGAGATGGCATTGGACACCTGCTTGACGTAGAAGCTGGCCTTATGGCGGGTGTGATCGTCGAGGCCTTCGGCGTGCTCGACCAGGTCGGCCGCCCAGCGCGAGGTGACGAGATAGGCCTGTTTGAGGAAATCGAAGAAAGCGTTGCGACCCCATTCGGGGTCTTGAAAACGCTTGTCGCCGCGCTCGGGCTTGACCGCATCTTCGGGCGCCTCGGCATTCGGGCTAACCTTCTGGATGGCGTTGCCCCAGACCGTCATGTAGCCGGCGAACAGTCGCGTCTGCGCTTCCAGCGCGCGTTGCGGGTCGGCCAGCCAATATTCGCTGAGCTTGGAAAAGGTTTTTACCATGTCGACCACGGGTTCGGCGACATGATCGCGCACCTCGCCCTTTTCGCGCGGCTCGGCCCAGGCGGAGGCGGCTTTGCCGGCCTGCTCGACCATGCGCGCCATGTTCAACGCGAAGCGTTCCGGGTCTTTCACCAGATATTGCTCGACGGTCGAAGATTGATCATCTTCCGCTTTGCTCGAATCAGGTGTTTTGGACATGGCTCGCGGGGTTCCTCCCGAGGCGTTTTCTTGACATATTATCATGGGACATCTGACCGGGTCCAATGCGCTGTACCCCGGCTGCCAGGAAAACAATATGACGATTAACACCGGCAAGACCATTTTTTCGGGGGCAGGCCGCTTTTGCCGCGTCGCGGTTGCAATCGCCTGTCTGGCGCCAGGGCTGCTGGCGGCAAGTGGCTGCACGAGCGCCAATACCGGCAACGGGATGAATGTCGGCCTGACGCAGGGCGCGCAGGACACCGGCTCTTATCCCAATCTCAACATCCCGCCGCAGGTGGCGGCAAGGCAACTCACCCCTGAGGAGACGCAGGCCAAGCTTGCCCAGTTGAAGGGCGAACAGCAGGGGCAAGTGGCCAAGGGCGGCGGCGGTGCCCCGTCCACCAGCCCGGCGGCGCTGAACTCGCTGGCGAAGAACCATGGCAAGGACACGCTGAAGCAGATCGAAGCCAAATGCGATCCCGCCCTCGACCCTACCTGCAAATAAGGCTATATCGCGCGCCGAAAGCGGTCTTTGCCAAGGCGCCTAGCCAAGCCAACTGTGCTAAAGCCAATCTTAAATCGTCTGGAACTGACATGGAAGAATTTCACAAGGTCCGCCGGCTTCCGCCCTACGTGTTCGAGCAGGTCAACCGGCTGAAGGCCAGCGCCCGTTCGCGCGGCGCCGACATTATCGACCTTGGCATGGGCAATCCGGACCTGCCGACGCCGAAGGCGATCGTCGACAAATTGTGCGAAGTGGTGCGCGATCCGCGCACGCATCGCTATTCCTCCTCCCGCGGCATCCCAGGTCTGCGCCGCGCCCAGGCCGCCTATTATCAGCGCCGCTTCGGCGTGAAGCTCAATCCCGACACGCAGGTGGTGGCGACGCTCGGTTCGAAGGAAGGCTTCGCCAATATGGCGCAGGCGATCACCGCGCCGGGCGACGTGATCCTGTGCCCCAACCCGACCTATCCGATCCATGCTTTCGGCTTCATCATGTCGGGCGGCGTCATCCGTTCGCTGCAGGTCGAGCCGGATGACGGCTTCATCCCGGCGCTCGAGCGCGGTGTCCGTCATTCGATCCCGAAGCCGCTGGCATTGATCCTCAACTATCCGTCGAACCCGACGGCGCTGGTCGCCTCGCTCGATTTCTACAAGGACGTGGTCGCCTTCGCCAAGAAGAACGACATCATCATCCTGTCGGACCTTGCCTATTCGGAGATCTATTTCGACGGCAATCCGCCGCCTTCGGTGCTGCAGGTGCCGGGCGCCATCGATGTCTGCGTCGAGTTCACCTCGATGTCGAAGACCTTCTCCATGCCTGGCTGGCGCATGGGCTTCGCCGTCGGCAATGAGCGGCTGATCTCGGCGTTGACGCGGGTGAAGTCCTATCTCGATTACGGCGCCTTCACGCCGATCCAGGTGGCGGCGGCGCATGCGCTGAATGGCGACGGCGCCGACATCGCCGAAGTTCGCGAGGTCTATTTGAAGCGCCGCGACGTCATGGTCGATGCCTTCAGCCGCGCCGGCTGGACCATTCCGGCACCGGCTGCCTCGATGTTCGCCTGGGCGCCGATCCCGGAGCCGTTCAAGCATCTCGGCTCGCTTGAGTTTTCCAAGCTCCTGATCGAGCACGCCGACGTGGCGGTGGCGCCGGGCATCGGCTTTGGCGAGCATGGCGACGATCATGTCCGCATCGCGCTGGTCGAGAACGAGCACCGGATCCGGCAGGCGGCGCGCAACATCAAGCGCTTCCTGGCGTCCAGCGCCAAGCAGCCGAACAATGTGGTGCCGCTCGCCGCGCATCGCTAAAGTCGCCGCACATCTTATTCGAGCAGATTTTTTGAGGGGCGTCGCCGGGCATGGCTGAAGCGTTGCGTGTTGGAATTGCGGGTCTGGGTACGGTTGGCGCCTCGGTGGCGCGCGTGCTGCGCGACAAGGCAGCGGAACTGACGCGCCAGTGCGGACGCGATGTCATCGTCACCGCTGTTTCGGCTCGCAATGCCAAGCGCGACCGTGGCGTCGACCTCAGCGCCGCCAAATGGTTCGATGATCCGGTGAAGATGGCGCAGACCGCCGACATCGACGTCTTTGTCGAGTTGATCGGCGGCGATGAAGGCCCGGCGCGTTCGTCGGTCAAGGCAGCACTTGAGGCTGGGCGCCACGTCGTCACCGCCAACAAGGCGCTGTTGGCCAAGCACGGCGTGGCGCTTGCCGAAATCGCCGAGAAGAAGGGCGTGCTGCTCAACTACGAGGCGGCAGTTGCCGGCGGCATCCCGGTCATCAAGACGATGCGCGAGGCGATGGCCGGCAATTCGGTCACCCGCGTCTTCGGCATCCTGAACGGCACCTGCAACTACATCCTGACCCGCATGGAGGCCGAGGGCATCTCCTTCGACGAGTGCCTGAAGGACGCGCAACGGCTGGGCTACGCCGAAGCCGATCCGACTTTCGATATCGAGGGCCATGACACGGCGCATAAATTGTCGATCCTGACCAGCCTGGCCTTCGGCACCAAGATCGCCGCCAACGACATCTACATGGAAGGCATTTCCAATATCAGCCAGGCCGATATCCGCGCTGCCGCCGATCTCGGCTACCGGATAAAACTGCTCGGTGTCGCGCAGCGCACCGACAGCGGCATCGAGCAGCGCGTGCACCCGACCATGGTGCCGACCGCGTCGGTGATCGCACAGGTGCATGGCGTGACCAATGCAGTGGCCATCGAAACCGACATTCTGGGCGAACTGCTGCTCTCCGGCCCGGGCGCCGGCGGCAACGCCACCGCGTCCGCCGTGGTCGGCGATATCGCCGACATTGCCAAGAGCCGGCCGGGCTTCCAGCACGGTCCGGTGTTCGGCCTGCCGGCCAAGGAACTGCGCCCCTACAAGAAGGCGCAGATGCGCAGCCATGCCGGCGGCTATTTCATCCGGCTGACCGTGCACGACCGCATCGGTGTCTTTGCCGCGATCGCCAAGCGCATGGCCGACAATGATATTTCGCTGGAATCGATCGTCCAGCATGCCGTCAGCGGCGAGACGGATGCGCAAAAGACGGTGATCCTGGTCACCCACGAGACCACGGAAGCAGCCGTGCACAAGGCTGTCGACGGCATCACCAAGGACGGCCACCTCACAGACAAGCCGCAGGTTATCCGCATCGAGCGTGCGGGCTAGCCAAGTCATTTTTCTCCTTTAACCGATTGATGCTGCTGCTGAAAAGTGGTTCAGACGCCATAATGCTCTATCTTTTTGATTTGGAGCCGGATTGAGATTTCAGGTCGAACCCACCAATCATCATCGGGCTCGGGCGGAGGCGTGAGCCGCGAGATCAAGGCGCGTCACCAGGATGTGGAAAAGTTTTGAGACTTTCCTGTTTAGCCGTCGCATATTGCCGGAAATGACAATCTATAGATTACGCCTCCTATGACGGGCGACAAACGCTTCTTCCTCGATGTCAGGCAGTCGGCGACCGGTGTTTCCTGGGAACACCGGTTGAGCGAGCGGCAGGACATGACTGCGCTCGCCATAGCGCAGGGCCACGGCGTGCCCGACATTGTGGCGCGCGTGCTCGCCGGACGGGGCGTCACCGCGGACCAGGCCGAGCGCTTCCTCGATCCGACGATCCGCAATCTGTTGCCGGATCCGGCTTCGCTGACCGACATGGGCAAGGCTGCGACCCGCATCGCCGAAGCGGTCATGGCCAAGGAGAAGGTGGCAATCTTCGGCGACTACGATGTCGACGGCGCCGCCTCTTCGGCGTTGCTCAAGCGCTTCCTGACGCATTTCTCGGTGCCTTCGGAGATCTACATTCCCGACCGCATCTTCGAGGGCTACGGCCCCAATCCGGAGGCTATGCGCGAACTGGTCTCGCGCGGCGCGACGCTGATCGTCACCGTCGATTGCGGCACCAACAGCGCTGTCTCCATCGATGCCGCCAAGGCCGCAGGCGCCGATGTGGTGGTGCTCGACCACCATCAGGTCGGCGGCCCGCTGCCGGAGGCGACCGCGGTCGTCAATCCCAATCGCGAGGACGACCTTTCCGGGCAAGGCCATCTGTGCGCCGCCGGTGTCGTCTTCCTCACTCTGGTGCAGACGGCGAGGGTCCTGCGCAGCCGATTGCCCGACGCAGCGCCACCGGACCTGTTGTCGTTGCTCGACTTGGCGGCGCTGGCCACGGTTTGCGATGTGGTGCCGCTCATCGGCGTGAACCGCGCTTTCGTCGTCAAGGGACTACAGATGGCGCGGCAGCAGAAGAATGAGGGGCTCGCCGCACTGGCGCGGGTGTCCCGCATCGGTGAGCCGATAAGCACCTTTCATCTCGCCTATCTGATTGGGCCGCGCATCAATGCCGGCGGCCGCATCGGCGATGCAGCACTTGGCAGCCGGCTGCTCGCCACCGACGATCCGGTTGAGGCCAGGACCATTGCCGAGACACTCGACCGGCTCAACCAGGAACGCCAGCAGATGGAACTGGAGATGCTGGCAGCGGCGCGCGCCGAGGCTGACGCCGAACTTGCCGGCGGCAACGGGCCGGCCATCATCGTCACCGCCAGCACCAATTGGCATCCCGGCATTGTCGGCTTGATCGCCTCGCGGCTGAAGGACCATGCGCGGCGGCCGGCCTTCGCCATCGCCTTCAACGCCAATGGCATCGGCACCGGCTCTGGCCGTTCGGTGTCGGGCTTCGATCTCGGACGGCTGGTGCGCGCAGCCGCCGATGCCGGGCTGATCGTCAAGGGCGGCGGCCACGGCATGGCCGCCGGCATCACGGTGGAACGCGCCAAGCTCGGCGAACTCCGTGCTTTCTTCGAGGAGCGCGCGGCGGCCGAAGTGTTCCGGCTGCAGGACGAAGAAAGTCTGGCCGTCGACGGCGCGCTCGCCGCCGAGGGCGCGACGATTGCTTTGCTCGATGCACTGGAGAAGGCCGGGCCTTTCGGCGCCGGCCATGTCGCGCCGGTGTTCGCGCTGCCGCGCCATCGGCTGGCCGACGCGCGGGCCGTCGGCACCAACCACATCCGGGCTGATCTGCAGTCGGAAAGCGGCGGCCGCATCCAGGGCATCGCCTTTCGATCCGTCGATACCGCGCTGGGCGAATTCCTGTTCAAGAACAGGGGCAACACGATCCATGTAGCCGGCTCGCTGTCGGGGAATTATTGGAACGGCAACCGCACGGTGCAGTTCCGCATCACCGATGCGGCCAAAGCCTGACATTGCCGAACTGGTTTAAGCGAGAACCGTCTGCAGCCGCTTCAACTCGCTGATCTGCGCCATCGTCGCCTGGTAACCGACGCTGATCGCCTCATCCGCGCGGTGGAATTCGGTCAAGCCGATATGGCTGAGTTTCGGTTGGAGCGACATGTCGGGCGGATCGCCCGCCAGCCTTGCGCGTGAAATCCGGTCCTGGATGATGTTGAAGGCTTCGACCATGACGCCGGTGATGCCGAGACGGCTCTGGTGCGGCTGGTGGTCGGGGCTGGCCTGGCCTGGCCGGGGAGCGTCCTTCTCGATGAGCAGTTCCCCGGCGCTGTGCTTGATGACGGCGGCGCGGCCGAACAGATCGTAGTGAAGGTTGACCGCGACGACCAGCGGCTGCTCGTAGGCGCGGCAGACCGAAACCGGAACCGGGTTGACCAGCGCGCCGTCGACCAGAATGCGGCCGTTGCAATTCACCGGTTCGAACACGCCGGGCAGCGCATAGGAAGCCCGCATCGCGGTGATCAGCGAACCGCTGGACAGCCAGATCTCATGGCCGGTGCGAATTTCGGCGCCAACGGCGACGAACGGTTTCGTCAGATCCTCGAAGCGGATGCCTGCCATGTGCTCGCGCAGCCTGACGTCCAGTTTCATACCGCCGAACAGGCCGCTGCCGCGCAGATTGAGATCGAGCAGGCCGAAGATGCGCCGCTTGGTCAGGCTGCGGGCGAACTCCTCGAGTTCGTCCAGCTTGCCGGCGAGATAGCAGCCGCCAACCAGCGCGCCGATCGAGGTGCCGGCGATCATCGAGACTTCGATGCCGGCTTCGTCGAGCGCGCGCAGCACGCCAATGTGCGCCCAGCCGCGTGCGCAGCCGCCGCCCAGCGCGAGCGAAATGCCTGTCTTGCCCGCGGGTTGCGGGTCAGGCACGCCGCCGGACGATGAGGGGCCATTGGCCTCCCGCACGTCCGGTCTGCTACGCAATGACGCCCACTCGAGCATCATGATCTCCCTTGTCCCGCGTCCGTTCTACAGGAAGGACGTTTGAGAATAGTGAATATGAGTGGTTTGCGACTGTTGAATGGTTCACGCGGGCTTCCGATACGTTTTTTCCGCATCGAACAGCGGCGTGCTGCCATCGTCGGCAAGCGTTGCCTTGCCGCCGATTAGCCCCACCGTCCGATAAAAACATGAACGCCGGCCGGTGTGACAAGTTGCGTCGTGGCCCAACACTTTGACGCGCAACCATATGGCGTCCTGGTCACAATCCGTGAGCATCTCGACGACGGTCTGAAAATTGCCTGATGTTTCGCCCTTCTTCCACAGCGTGCTGCGCGAGCGCGACCAGTAGTGCGCGATGCCGGTTTCGAGCGTCAGCGCCAGCGCCTCGGGATTCATATGCGCGACCATCAGCAGCATACCGTCAGCGGCGTCGGTGACGACGACGGTGACCAGCCCGGCAGCATCGAAGCGCGGGGAAAACACCGCGCCTTCTTCGAGAGCCTTCTTGTCCGATGGAGCCTTGGGAAATGTTAGTGCCGACATCGCGGGTCCTTGATCTAGCGATGCCGGCGAGGGGCTTACGCCCCGAGGCCGCGCACCATGGTGACGAAACGGACCTGTTCCTCGGGCGTGTCCTTGAACACGCCGGTGAAGGTCGAGGTCAGCGTGGTGGAGCCCTGCTTGCGGATGCCGCGCATGGCCATGCACATATGCTCGGCCTCGATCATGACGGCGACACCGCGCGGATTGAGCACGTCCTGGATGACGCCGGCGATCTGTGCGGTCATGGCCTCCTGAGTCTGCAGGCGATGGGCGAAGATATCGACCACACGGGCAATCTTGGAAAGGCCGACGACCTTGCCGTCCGGGAGGTAGCCGACATGCGCCTTCCCGATGATCGGCACCATGTGGTGCTCGCAATGCGAGTGGAACTGGATGTCCCTGACGATGACGAGATCGTCATAGCCGGCGACTTCCTCGAAGGTGCGGCCGAGCTCTTCGGCCGGGCACATGTCATAGCCGTTGAACATTTCGAGAAAGGCCTTGGTGACGCGCTTGGGCGTGTCGATCAGGCCCTCGCGGTCCGGATTGTCGCCGGTCCAGCGCAACAGCGTGCGCACGGCGGCCTCGACCTCGGCTTCGCTCGGCCTGTCGGTGACCGGCCTGTCCAGATAGTCGGAAGGGGGCATGATTTTCTTGATGACGGCATCCATAAAGGCGTCTCCCGTAGTTCCTCTCTCAGGAGGAACGAGTTGAACGGACCACGACCTTTCGGGTGCTGAAAACTCGCCCGGTTTCCAGCCCGCAAGCGGCGTGAACGAAATGGGCAAGGACGATGGCTCTTCGTTGCCTTGTCGATACCCGACTGCCAGCATTATATATGGTCGTGCGCAGCGAATGAAAGACGTCACAGCGGCAATCGCTGTTCGCTTGGCGGCGACGGATTGGAAAAATATGATTGACGACGTCTACAATGCGAAAATTCTGGGTTTTGCCGGAAACATCGCCCGCATAGGCCGGCTCGATCATCCGGATGCGAGCGCCAAGGCTCATTCCAAATTGTGCGGCTCGACGGTAACCGTCGACCTCAAGATGGACAATGGCGTCGTCACCGATTTCGCTCATGACGTGAAGGCCTGCGCCCTCGGCCAGGCTTCGTCCTCGATCATGGCTCAACATGTCATCGGCGCCAGCGCCGACGAATTGCGGGCGGTGCGCGACACCGTGCTGAAGATGCTCAAGGAAAACGGCGCGCCGCCGCAAGGCCGCTTTGCCGATCTGAGATATCTGGAGCCGGTGCGCGACTACAAGGCGCGCCATGCCTCGACCATGCTGACCTTCGATGCGGTCGTTGACGCCATCGGCCAGATCGAGAAGAAGCGCGCGGAAGAGGCGGCGTGACCCTTGCCATTTGATCGCCAAAGCCTGGTGTTCGCCGCGAGCCTTGCTGGCGCAGTTGCGTTGAGCAGCGGCGCGAGCCGGGCGGACGTGGCGGTCCAGCGCGATATCGGCGAGTATCTCAAGAAGGCCATCCAGCTCTGCTGGAGCATACCTGTAGACGCCCACAGCATAGTCCGCGTCCAGTTCAGCCTGAACAAGGACGGTTCGCTCGCCGGTCCGCCAAAAATCCTCAGCCCTGCGCCACCGACGCCGGACAAGGTTGCCGAGGCCGCTGTCCGGGCCATCTCGCGCTGCGCACCATTTTCCAGGCTGACATCCTATACGGCCCATTATGATCTGTGGCGTGATGTCGTGCTGACATTCGACCCGGGACAGGATACTTCGGACAGGGCTCTGGGCATCGATGCGAAGAAGCTCGACCAAGCCCTCGAAAAATTCCGCAAGAAGCCAAATTAGCTGAGGCCGGTCAGGCGGCTCTTGGTTTGCTGCGCCCGTCTGCTTTCGGCAAATTCGCTTCTCACCCAGTCGGCGAAGGCCTTGGCCGGCTCCGCCAGGTCCTTCAAACTCCTGCCGACCAGCCAGTAGGCGCCCGATGCGACATCAATGTCGAACGGCTTGATCAGCGCGCCGGATGCAATCTCCTCGCCGATCTGCAAGAGGTCGCCCAGCGCCACGCCGTGGCCGAGCAGGGCCGCCTGCTTCGACAGCGACACATCCGCCAGCATAGGGCCGCGCGCCGGAATGGTGTCGGCTGCCACGCCGGCTGCCTCGAACCAGCGCGCCCAGCCTTGACGATTCTCCTCGTGCAACAGCGTGTAGCGGGCAAGGTCGAGCGGCTTTTCGAGGGCAGGGCCCGATGCCAGCAAGGCCGGCGACAAGACCGGTGAATCGACGGTCGAGGCGAGCCATTCGGCCTCGCTGCGCGGCCATGAGGTGGCGCGCGCGCTGAAGCGCAAGGCGAGTTCGGGCTGATCGCTGCGGAACTCGATCGGCCTTGGGTCGACTTCGAGGGAAACGTCGATATCGGGCCGCAACTGGCTGAAGCGGTTGAGCCGCGGCAACAGCCATACAGAGGCCAGCGACGGCTCGACGCTGACGCGAACCACCGACTGCGCCGGGGCCGCCACCAGGTCCGAAAGCAGCCTGTCGATGTCGTCGAAACTCCTGACCAACTGATCGAGCAGGCGCTGGCCGGCTTCGCTCAGCTCGACGCGACGGTGATGACGGTGGAACAAGGGCTGGCGCAGGAACTGCTCGAGTTCGCGGATCTGCCGGCTGATGGCGTCCTGGGAGACGAACAGCTCCTCGGCGGCCCGGCTAAAGCTCAATTGCCGGCCGGCTGCCTCGAAACTTCGCAATGCCGTCAGGGGCAGCCGTCCGCGCTTCATTTCGCATAACCCGAAGTTATCTGAACCGGAAATTATACTCGTTTGAAGGCGAAGGCCAGCGGGCGTCTAATCCGTCTCAAAGGAGATGCGGCCATGATCCAGTTACTGGAAATCTTTTGCGATGTGATGCGGATCGCGACATTTCAGTGGCATGGCGACAGGCAGCATCATGTGCAGCGCACCGAGCAAAGGCCGGCCACCCGCTGGGCGGCTCCAGCGGAGCGGCATCCCTTTCGCCGCTCGCGACCCTGAAGCCGACAAAGAGGCGAGTGAAGAGGATTGCGTTTGCCGGCCGAAGCTCACATCTATCGGTTTGGAAACGCAAGCTGACCCGGAAGCCGGTTTCGGGGTCGCGTTCGGAAAGAGACTGCGGTGGGCGACCAGCATCGGCATGTGCATGCCGCCGGACAGACCCGGCGCGGGCGCAACTGGCCCGGTCCCTGGCGCAAAACACCCGGCCGCATTTTCGGCACGTCGCTGGTGCGCTTGTACCAGCTGACGCTGTCCGGCTTTGTCGGCAATTCCTGCCGGCATCTGCCGACCTGTTCCGAATACGCGCATGAGGCAATCGCCCGCCATGGCCTGTGGGCCGGCGGCTGGATGGGGCTTTTTCGCGTGCTGCGCTGCGGGCCGTTCGGAACGCATGGTGTCGACCGCGTGCCGGAGGTGCTCGCTCCGAGCTACGTCTGGTTCACGCCATGGCGTTATTGGCAGATCGGCAGGAAGCGCGGCGAGGCCTGACGGCGGACGCGCTGGGTCCCTGATATAGATCGCCAGGGCGGCATTTCTTTACGATCCGGTAGGGTTAACAACGGCCTGCACAAAGACTGCGCATTTGAGTCAAAATCGAGCCAAGACACTTCGCTAAGCGCCTCCTGTTCATTCCCAGGAGAGCCCACATGCGTCGGATCGAAACCCATCCCTTCATCATTGCCGCGGTCCTCTTCCTGCTGGCCTGGTTTCTGGGATTTCCGATGCGGGCGCAATCGGCGCCGCTTGGCGATTTCGCCTGCACGCTTATCCAGGACGCGGCGAGCGGCGAGACGCTCTATCAAAGCGGCGTCTGCGACCAACGCGTCAGCCCGGCGTCGACCTTCAAGGTGCCGCTGGCGCTGATCGGCTACGACAGCGGTGTCCTCAGCGACGCGCATACACCGAGCTGGGACTACAAGCCTGAGTTCAACGCCGTGAAGCGCGACCACAAGGCCGTCGACCCGACGATCTGGGAGCGCGACTCGATCGTATGGTATTCGCGCGAGATCGTGCGCCGGCTCGGCGCAAAAAGCTTTGCCCTCTACGTCTCGAAATTCGGCTACGGCAACATGGATGTCTCGGGCGATGCCGACAAGGACAACGGGCTCACGCAATCCTGGATAAATTCCTCGCTTGAGATATCGCCGGTCGAACAGACAGCCTTCCTGCGCCAGCTGCTCGCCGGCAAGATGCCGGTTTCTGCCAAGGCGCATGAGATGACCCGAGCCATCCTGCCGACTTTCCAGGCCGGCGGCTGGACGGTGCGGGGCAAAACCGGCAGCACCAGGCTGGGAAACAGCAAGGACAAGCGCGCGCTGGGCTGGTTCGTCGGCTGGGCCGAAAAGGGCGGCCGCCGGATCGTCTTCGCCCGGCTGGTCGTCGACACCAAGCCGATCGACATGCCGAAAGGCCCGGCGACACGCGCGGCGTTACTGAGGGAGTTGCCGCAACTGGTGAAGTGAACTTGCTTTAGCTTCAAGTGCTCCGGCGGGCACGAAGGATGTGGCCGCCGGAATTCCTTGTCTCCGCCTTTGGCGTCCTGGAGAAGCGGGCGGCGATGTCGCTGCTTTCCAGATCTTCGATCTCATCGAAGCCGAGCTCGCGCAGCGATTGCGCCAGTGCCGCGGGCACGAAGAAGCTGATCCAGGGCTCTCCGGCAGCGGCGACGCGCGCCGCATGGAAAGAGAGGGCAGCCTGTCCAGCCGCATCGCGGTTCTCGGCCGGCTCGCTGTAGTCGAAGACGACCTCCGAACCGGGCATGCCGGCAATCCAGGACAGGGTGCTGAAGATTGCGTCCTGGCTCAGATACGGAACGACACCCAGCCAGATGAAGAAACTGGGCTCGGTCTGCCGCAAACCGGCCGATGCCAGGCCATCCGCGGGGCGCTGGCGCTCGAAGTTGACCGGCACGAACATGGTGGCCCGCGGTTCGGCAAGACCAGCATCGGCGATGCATTTCCGTTTCCAGGCCTGTGTCGCCGGGTGATCGACTTCGAACACCGCGACATCAGGGTACGGATTGCGCAGCGAGAAAGTGTCGAGGCCGGCGCCGAGCACCACCACTTGCTGGACGCCCCGGCGCACCGCCGCAGCCAGCCAGTCCTCGGCGAGGCGGGCGCGCGCTGCCACGAACAGGCGCATGCGCCGGCTGCGCTCACCTTCCTGCTCGAGCTCCTGCACCGTCGGTGCGGCATCGCCCAGTATCGCACTCGCATATGGGTCGCGAAACAGCGCCGCCTGCTGCGAGAACTGGTGGAGGGCCCGCATGCGCGCGACGCCCAAGGCGGTTCGGCTGGATTTTGCGTCTTCCATGCCGGGGATTCCAACCTCGTGTCGGGGAAATTCGCAAGCCTGTGCGACTGGCCTGCGACATCTGTCGCGCCATTTCCTGACAGCTGCGCCAACGACGGCTCTTTACCTGATGCCGCGTGGCCTCTAAAACCCGCCCGCTGCCGGATGCCTCCGGCTTCACACCACGACCACCCGCGCTCGTTTGCGGGACTGGATAGGAGATACCCGATGCTGAATTCCGTTTCCCTGACATTTCCCGATGGCTCCGTCCGCGACTATGACGCGGCGATGACCGGTGCGGGCCTCGCCGAATCGATCTCGAAGTCGCTGGCCAAGAAGGCTGTCGCCTATGCCATCGACGGCACCGTTCGCGATCTTTCCGACCCGCTTGGCAAGTCCGGCAAGGTCGAGATCATCACCCGCAGCGGTCCGCGCGCGCTGGAGCTCATCCGTCATGATGCAGCACACGTGCTGGCGGAGGCCGTGCAGGAACTGTGGCCGGGAACGCAAGTGACCATCGGGCCGGTGATCGAGAACGGATTCTATTACGACTTCGCCCGCAACGAGCCGTTCACGCCTGACGATTTCCCGGTGATCGAAAAGAAGATGCGCGAGATCATTGCGCGTAACAAGCCGTTCACCAAGGAAGTCTGGTCGCGCGACAAGGCGAAAAAGGTCTTTGCCGAGAAGGGCGAGCGCTACAAGCTCGAGCTGATCGACGCCATTCCCGAAGACCAGGATCTCAAGATCTATTCCCAGGGTGACTGGTTCGACCTCTGCCGCGGCCCACACATGGCCTCCACCGGGCAGATCGGCAACGCCTTCAAGCTGATGAAGGTGGCCGGCGCCTATTGGCGTGGCGATTCGAACAACCCCATGCTGACCCGCATCTACGGCACGGCCTGGGCCGAGCAAGCTGAACTCGATGCCTACCAGACGATGCTGGAAGAGGCAGAGAAGCGCGACCACCGCAAACTCGGCCGCGAGATGGACCTGTTCCATTTCCAGGAAGAGGGGCCGGGCGTCGTCTTCTGGCACGCCAAGGGCTGGAAGATGTTCCAGAATCTGGTCAACTACATGCGCCGCCGCCTCGACGAGCAGGGCTACCAGGAGGTCAACGCACCGCAGGTTCTCGACAAGAGCCTGTGGGAGACGTCGGGCCACTGGGGCTGGTATCGCGATGCCATGTTCAAGGTGACGGTGGCCGGCGACGACACCGACGACGACCGCGTGTTCGCGCTGAAGCCGATGAATTGTCCGGGCCACGTGCAGATATTCAAGCATGGGTTGAAATCCTATCGCGATCTGCCCGTAAAGCTTGCGGAATTCGGCAATGTGCATCGTTACGAACCGTCCGGCGCCTTGCACGGGCTGATGCGCGTGCGCGGCTTCACGCAGGACGATGCGCACATCTTCTGCACCGAGGAGCAGCTGGCCGCGGAGTGCCTGCGCATCAACGATCTGATCCTGTCGACCTACGCCGATTTCGGCTTCGACGATGTCAGCGTGAAGCTGTCGACGCGGCCGGATAAGCGCGTCGGCACCGACGAGGCCTGGGATCATGCCGAGGCGATCATGGGCAACGTGCTGGATACAATCAGGACGCGCTCGGGAAACCGCATCAAGACCTCGATCAAACCGGGCGAGGGCGCTTTCTACGGGCCGAAATTCGAATATGTGCTGAAGGACGCCATCGGCCGCGAATGGCAGTGCGGCACCACGCAGGTCGACTTCAATCTGCCGGAACGCTTTGGCGCCTTCTACATCGGTTCGGATTCGGAAAAGAAGCAGCCGGTGATGGTGCATCGCGCCATCTGCGGTTCGATGGAACGCTTTCTCGGCATCCTGATCGAGCATTATTCCGGTCATTTCCCGCTGTGGTTCGCGCCGCTGCAGGTGGTTGTGGCGACGATCACCTCGGATGCTGACGACTATGCGCGAAAGGTCGTCGCACAGTTGAAGGCGGCAGGACTTTTGGCCGAACCGGATCTGCGCAACGAGAAGATCAACTACAAGGTGCGTGAGCATTCGCTGGCCAAGGTTCCTGTGATCCTCGTATGCGGCAAGCGCGAGGCGGAAGAGGAGACGGTCAACATCCGCCGGCTCGGCTCGCGCGATCAGGAATTGCTCAAGCTGGCCGACGCGCTGAAGCTGCTTTCCGACGAGGCTGTTTCGCCCGACCGAAGGCGCAGCGCGGCCTGAGCAATCAATATTTCGGAGAAATGGCGGTGGAGCGATCCACCGCCATTTTCACATGCCTGTCACGCCAACCTTGTAACGAGCCCCCATGCTCAAGCTGAAGATACGGGAAAGGCCGTTTCCCGAACTCTCCTACGCCAATGCGAGCCAGCCGGCGCTGACGCGCTGGTTCATCCATTCCATTGAAGGTCTGTCGGGGCGCGACCGGTATGCCGCGCTCTATGATTTCTGGCGCCGCCAGGTGGCGCCGACCGGCGAGCGCGTGTTCAGCCGCATGCTGGAGCTGATCGACGTCGAGGTGCGCAGCACCGATCGGTGGCCGCCGGCGGGGCTGCCGGACACGCCGCTGGTGATCGTAGCCAACCACCCGTTCGGCATTGGCGACGGCATTGCCGTGCTGTCGCTCGTCGAGCAGCTCGGGCGTCCGTTCCGCGTCATGATCCACAAGGATCTGCTGAAGATCCGCGAGATGGAACCGTATTCGCTGCCGATCGACTTTTCCGAGACCAAGGACGCGGTGAAGAACAACTTGGCGGTACGCCACGAGGCGGTGCGGCTGCTCAGGGAGGGCGTCACCATCGTCGTATTTCCGGCCGGCGGCGTCGCCACCGCGCCGAAAGGCTTTGGCCGGGCGCGCGACCTGCCGTGGAAGATGTTTCCGGCGCGCCTCGTGCAGGACGCCAAGGCGTCGGTGGTGCCGATGCATTTTTCCGGGCAGAACGGCCGGCTGTTCCATCTGGTCAGCGGCCCGATGAACATGGCGGAGCGCGAAGGAAGGGTGGCGAAATTCGTCGGCAAGGCGTCGCTGACGTTGCGCCTTTCAATGCTCATCCGCGAATTCGCGCGGCTGTCCGGCAAGACGATCGACGTGCGCGTCGGCAACCTGTTGAGCTGGGCCGAGCTGGAATCGCTGCGCGATCGCAAGGCGCTGCTTGAGCGTCTTCATCGCGGCGTCTTCGATCTGGCGCCCGACGCGCCGCGCGGCCGGGTCCACTTCCTGCAGCGCCGCCTGCGCAAGGCCGCCTGACGTAGCCCTGAACTACCACTTCAACTGAGGGCCAAACCGAGGCCAATGGGCGCGCCGGTCAGTCGGCGCCTTCCTCGGGATCGATGGCCGACGCCTCGGTGGCCAGGACCTCGATCTCCTGGTTCTGTCCGGCAACGACGGTGAAATCCTTCTGGTAGATGCGGTCGCGGTTCTTGGCGATGATGGTGTATTGGCCTTCGGCCAAGACCATCGAGGCGAAGGCGCCGACGGCCTCCTTGATCGGGTCGCCGGATTCGTTGAGCAGCGACCAGGATGTATCGGCGATGGCCTCGCCGCCGGTCTCGCGCACCAGCTTCATGGTCTCCTCCGCCGCGCGATGCTCGACGGTGGCTTCGGTCAGCTTGCCGGCTTCGACGCGGATGTCGGAGCGAATGACGGCATTGACCGCGCCATAGGTGGAGACGACATGATAAACGCCGGCGTTGAGCCGCACGACGCTGTTCGGCTCGACATCGGGAATGATCAAAGCGCGGTCGCCATTGGCCTCGGCGGTGCCCTCATAAATGGAGAAGCGCAGTTTTTTCGGCGGAATACGCACGCCGCCCGACAGCACCGCGTCGAGCTTGAGGCCGCCGGCATCGAGCACCAGGCTTTCGCGCCTGGCGTCCTTGCCGACGGTGATGCGCTTGGTGGCGCCGGCGCGTCCGTATGAGGCGTGGACCAGATAGCTGCCGGGTTCGAGCTGGAACACGGCGCTGCCGCCATGCGCGGAAGCCACCATCGGCAGCTTGCCGTCGCCGGCGGCCTCGGGCTTGAAGACGCGCCAGACGATGCCGCGCGTGATGTCGGCGCCCTTGTCGGTCAACTGGGCCGACAGCGTTATGGCGCCGCCGCCACCTAGTGCCAGCGGCGTCTCGCCCTTGGGCGGTGCATAGCTCGAAATATCGGGGAGTTTCAGATTGCCGATGCCGTCGGCATTCTGCGCCATGGCCATCGAGGCCGGCGCAAACAGCGCTACGGCGAGCCAAATCAGGAAAAGGCGCGATGTCCCCTCAAACATGCCTTGCGTTGAAGCCCAAGGCGGTGGCAATTTCAAGGCTTAAGAGTCCGATCCGCCTTGGCAACGGCTCTTTCGTCCGGCGCGTCCGCGCCAATGCACGAGCCGCCCCACCCGCAATGGCGCGCTTCAGCTCAAAATCGAGTGCTTTAGGAGACCTGGCCCCATGGCGTCGCCGATCATCGACTTCCTGCTGACCCGAAACTCCGCACCGATTCCTGAATTGAAGGAACCGGCGCCCAGCGATGGCGATATCGCGACCATGATCGCGGCTGCAAGCCGTGTGCCCGATCACGGCCGACTGGAGCCGTGGCGCTTCATCCTCTATCGCGGCGAGGCGCGACTCGAGATCGGCAGGAAGCTGGCGGCGCTCGCCGAACAGCGCGAAGGACCGCTGCCGGAAAACCGCCGCAACCAGGAACTGGCTCGGTTTTCGCGTGCGCCGCTGGTGATCGGCGTGGTCTCGAGCCCGAAGGACAATCCAAAAATCCCGCAATGGGAAATGTTCCTGTCCGGCGGCATGGCGGCGATGAACCTGATGATCGCAGCCAATGCGCTGGGCTACGGCACCAACATGATCAGCAACTGGTATTCCGACGTGGCGGAGGGCAGGGCGCTGCTGGGAGTGGCGCCACAGGAACGTGTTGTCGGCTTCGTCCATATCGGCTGCTATCAGGGACCGGCGCCGGAACGGCCGCGGCC